>NZ_LMOF01000001.1:0-138 GCF_001423215.1 Rhizobium sp. Leaf321
CACCTTGCGAGACCGCCGACCACGTTTCTCTTTCTTCTCATATTCAATTGTCAAAGAACCGACGCTCCCGCCCCAAAAGGCTAAAACGTCACAAAACCCAAGAGCCAAACCGTAACCCGGCCCCAATCAGCATCCGCC
>NZ_LMOF01000001.1:221-336429 GCF_001423215.1 Rhizobium sp. Leaf321
CCTAGTCGCAAAAACTTCAAGAAAAATTTAAGTTGTTGGATTAACATGATAATTCGCCGTTTCACGCGCAAGGAGGCTGTCAGCACCGTTTCACGCTCATGATTCACGCGCGGCGGTGAAGCGATTGGCCGGCATGGAGAGACCAAGGTTGTCGCGCAGCGTCTTTCCTTCGTACTCGTCACGGAAGAGACCGCGGCGGCGCAGTTCCGGGAGCACCAGTTTGACGAAATCATCGAGGCTGGACGGCAGGGTCGGGAACATCAGGATAAAGCCGTCGGCTGCCCGGGTCTCGAACCATTCCTCCATGAAGTCGGCAATCTGGGTGGGCGTCCCGGTGATACCATTGCCGGTGTGCTTTTCCGCATAGTGACGGATCAGCTCGCCGACCGTCCGGCCGCTTTTGACGAAATCCACAAGCTCGTCGAACAGCGCCCGCGAACCGCGTGGCGTCTCGGGCAGACGGTCCATGGGGAACGGCTGGTCGAGAGGAACGCCTGCGAGATCCGCCTCAAGAAATTCCGACAGCATCAGCCGACCGACATCGGGATGCAGCTTGTCGATCATGAAATCGACCTTGGCCTGCGCTTCGGCTTCGGTCTCTCCGACGTTGATGACAATGCCCGGCATGATCTTGAGATCGTCAGGATCCCGACCGTATGCGGGCATGCGATCCTTGACGTTCTTATAGAAGGCCCGGTTGCGATCGATGTTGGAGGCGAGACTGAAGACGATCTCCGAGGTGCGCGCGGCAAGATCCATGCCGGGCTCCGACCCACCGGCCTGAGCAATCACCGGGCGGCCCTGGGGCGACCGGGCGATATTGAGGGGACCCCGGACCTGAAAATGCTTGCCCACATGGTTGAGCGTATGCAGCTTATCCTTGTCATAATAGATCCCGGTCTCGCGATCGAGCTTGAGCGCGTCCGCCTCGAAACTGTCCCACAAACCGAAAACGACATCGACGAATTCCGCACCCCGCTCGTAGCGCAGGGCGTGGGGATCGAGTCCGTCGCGGTTGAAGTTATAGCCCGTCTCGTTGTGATCTGATGTCACGACATTCCAGCAGGCGCGGCCGCCGCTCAAATGATCGATCGAGGCAAAGATGCGCGCGACGTTGTAGGGTTCGTAATAACTGGTCGAAACGGTCGCGACCAGACCGAGCTTTTCGGTGGAAACCGCGAGCGCCGAGAGAAGCGAAAGCGGCTCGAAACGGTTCATCTTGGTCGGCTGTCGCGCCAGCGCTGCTGGATCGCCGACAGCGGCCGCGGGAGAATCCGCCATGAACATGAAATCGAACTTGGCCGCCTCGGACTGTTTCGCGACGTTCAGGAGATGAGCGAAATCATTGGCGCCGTTCACATCGCTATCAGGATGCAGCCATGAAGCGGGATGAAAGCCGAAGGTATAGACGAATGTGCCAAGCTTGAGTTTGTCGCGACGCGCCATGCTGTTATTTCGAACTCCCGATTGATGCCGATCGGTGCGCGGTATCGATCCGCTCTGCGCACACTTGCCCGAAGCTTAGCAGCAGCCTCCCGGTCGGCAAGAACCGACCGGTTGTTTTCGCGCAAATACCGCACGCAATCTGAGGGCAAGGGGATCAGCCCGCTCGATATCCCGGCCGACAACGGTAAAACATCGGCAAGGGTCCTGCCCGTCAGGACGGTGCGAAGGGTTGAACCGCCTGACCGCCGAACAATGTTTCCCGTGGGATTTGGAAGATGAAATACGGATTGAGGAGCGGCAGCATCGTTGCCTGTTCCAGCCGTTGCAAATGATCATCACTCAGTGTGATCCCGAGCGACGCGACGTTCTCCGTGAGTTGGGCGACTCGGCTCGCACCGATCAGAACCGAGGACACGCCGGGTCGGTTGACAACCCAGGCAAGCGCAACTTCCGCCGGGGAACGGCCGATCTCGTCTGCGACCGTCTTCACCACATCGACCACGTCGAAGTTGCGCTCGGTAAACAACATGCCCCCAAACGGATTGTCCCCGTTCAACCGGCCGTCGCTGTCTCCCTCGCTCGTCGGTGCACCGCTATCGGGCATCGCTGTGGCGCGCCCCGCATCGGCAATCTTGTCGCGACCATACTTGCCGGACAGCAAGCCGGCAGCGAGCGGGCTCCAGGGAACGAGCCCCAAGCCGAACTCGGCACCTGCCGGGATAACATCGAGCTCGACGCCTCTGTCGATGAGCGAATAACTGTACTGCAGGCCGATCGGCTTCGGAAGGCCGTGCGCTTCCGCAAGTGTTGCAATCTTGGCGACATACCAGGCCGGCGTGTTGGAAAAGCCGTAATGCAGGATCTTTCCGGCGTGCACCGCGTCCGCCAGGGTCTGCAGCACCTCCTCGGCGGGCGTCGTACGATCCCAGACATGGATCCAGTACATGTCGATATAATCGGTTTTCATCCGCCGCAGCGAACCCTCCATCCCGAGCCGGATGTTTTTCGCGCCATTCCCACCCCAGAGCGGCGTGCCCCGCGCGCGGGAAAAACCGGACTTGGTGGCGATCACCAGACGATCCCGGTTGCCTTTGTCCTTCATGAACGTGCCGAGCATGGTTTCGCTTTCGCCACCCGAATAGATGTCGGCGGTATCGACGAAGTTGCCGCCGGCGTCGGTATAGGTATCGAACAAATCACGCGACGTCTTTTCACCGGCGCCCCACCGACCGGCGCCGAACGTCATCGTTCCGAGCGCGAGCGGGCTGACGATCAGTCCGGATTTGCCGAGTGTGCGGTAATGCGTGAGATCCATGCGTCTTCTCCATGCTGTTGATGACGAAGAACCTAGCAACACCTGCTCCTGCCGATTAGAGGTTGCGGGCGGCATGAACTTGTGAGCAGCTTGCAGCAATGGAGCGCAACCACCTCAATGATCTCATGGCGTTCGCGACGGTCGCAAGAGAGTGCAGCTTTACCCGTGCGGCCGCGATCCTCGCCATGTCGCCATCGGCACTCAGCCATGCGATGCGCGGGTTGGAAGAAAGGCTGGGCGTTCGGCTTCTGGCGCGCACGACACGCAGCGTGTCTCCGACGGAAGCGGGCGAGCGGCTGCTTCGATCACTGAACCCGGCGCTGACGGAGATAGAAGACGGCCTGCAGGCAATGGCTGAATGGCGCGACAACCCGTCTGGCACAGTGCGGATCACCACCTTTGCCTATGCGGCCAGGATCGTGCTTCTCCCGAAACTGCCGGGTTTCCTGCTTGCAAACCCGGATGTGCGCGTGGAGGTCAACATTGACGACGGTTTGACCGACATCGTCGCGGCTGGTTTCGATGCGGGCATCCGGCTGGGAGAAACGGTCGACAAGGACATGATCGCAGTCAAGATCGGCCCGGACCTGAGGACGGTGGTCGTCGGCACGCCCTCCTATTTCGAGAGATACCCGCCTCCCCTGACACCCTATGATCTCGACCGTCATGCCTGCATCGGTTATCGGCTGAAGACATCGGGCGGACTTCTTCCCTGGGAATTCCAGAGGGGTGACAAGGAAATCAAGATCCGCACCCGCGGGCCTCTGGTCGCCAACGACGGCGATCTTCCGGCTGCAGCCGTACGAGCGGGCGCCGGACTCGGTTACATTATGGAGCATGACGTGGCGGAGGATATTGCGTCGGGCAAGCTCATCCAGGTCCTCGCCGAGTGGTGCCCAAGATTCCCAGGTTTTCATCTTTATCACCCGAGCCGGCGACAATCCCCGCCGGCGTTGCGGGCGCTGATCGCTGCCTTGAAAACCAGTTGAGCAAGGCCTCCGCAATTTGCTACTGGCGCGGTCAGCAACGTGTTTTTGTGCGTACGCTTGATGACATCTCCTTTCGATCTATCTGGACCTCATGAAAATTGTCGAAAAAAGAAGCGACCGGATGAAGTTCAGGGACTGCGTGCGGTTGCTCGAGCGCCCTACGGGTCGGAACGCCATCGCCATGCAGGCTGCATTTGCGGTCGTCGATCTGGCGATCTTGGCATTCTTCCTGCTCGGCCCGTATCTTCGGTCCAGCCCGTCCTATCTGATCGTCGATTACATCATCGCAGCCTGGATCGGCTTGGAGCTCATGGTCCGCGCCGTCGCAGCGCCGTCACTGCGACATTGGCTCGCAAGGCCGTTGACGTGGATCGATCTCGTCCTCCTGGTGACGCTGCTTTTCCCCGACGCGCTGTTCAACTTTGCCTTTCTTCGCGTCATGCGCCTTTGGGCCATCGGACAAAGCCCCTTGCTGAAGGAGGTTCTGCGGCGTGCGGGCTGCGTGTCCTATCTGGACGTCGTGCGCGCCGTGCTGAACTTCCTGGTGTTCCTGTTTCTGATGACCGGGTTCGTTTACACCACGTTCTTCTACAATCGTGACGGAAGCGAAGGTTTCATCGACGCGCTCTACTTCACGGTGGCAACGGTCACCACGACCGGTTTCGGAGATATCACGCTTCCGGGAACGGTCGGCAAGCTGACATCCGTCTTCACCATGATCATCGGCATCTCGCTGTTCGTCCGGCTGGCGCAGGCGATCGTCAGGCCGCACAAGGTCACGTTTCCCTGCCCGCGCTGCGCTCTGCAACGCCATGACGCAGACGCGGTGCATTGCAAGGCCTGTGGAGAGGTGTTGAACATTCCGGATGAGGGCAGCTGAACGAATGACCGGCGAGGTCTCTAACCGCCGTCGACCCTGAGGGGCAGGCGTAGCACCCAACAGTCCACGTCCCACCCTCCTCCGTTACATAACCTTCTCAAAACTGTCGCAACACCGTCATGTCGCGGCTGCATAGCCCCTTCGAAAAGGAGCTCAGAATGCAGCCTCAATCGCTTAACATTGCCAGCATCGGGAAAGGCTTCGGGGCCGACGACGTCCTGAAGGGCATCGACCTATCCATCCGTCCTGGCGAGTTTCTATCGCTCGTGGGCATGTCCGGCTGCGGCAAATCCACGTTGCTCCGGATCATCGCAGGCCTTGAGACCGCGGATCGCGGAACGGTGTCGATCGGCAGCCGCGATGTCACCGATGTGGATCCGTCCGACCGCAATCTGGCAATGGTGTTCCAGTCCTACGCGCTCTATCCTCATATGACCGTGCGCGACAATATCGCGACGCCGCTGCGCATGCGCCGCCTTTCGGTCTGGTCGAGGTTGCCGCTGATCGGGCGCATGATCGCGAATGCCGAAATGCTCCGCGAGATCGATGCTTCGGTAAAGGAAGCAGCCGACGTGCTGCAGATCGGCCATCTGCTCGATCGAAGGCCGGCACAGCTTTCCGGCGGCCAGCGCCAGCGCGTGGCGCTTGCCCGCGCCCTGGTCCGTTCGCCTTCCGCCTTCCTGATGGATGAGCCGCTGTCCAATCTAGACGCGAAACTGCGCGCACATATGCGTGGCGAACTGACCAACCTGCACAGCCGCCTTGGCGCCACCTTCATCTATGTCACCCATGACCAGATCGAAGCGATGACCATGTCGGACCGCATTGCCCTGATGTCGGAAGGCCGCATCGAGCAGCTCGGCACACCGGACGAACTTTACCGGCGCCCTTCGACCCTGACCGTTGCACGTTTCATCGGATCGCCATCGATCAATCTTCTGCCCGTCGAGCTGGACGCATCGGGAGAGATCGTTCTGTTTGGACAAAAGCTCGGCATCACCGCGCGCAACGCATGGCCGGGACCTGCGACACTCGGCATCCGCGCCGAAGACGTTTTTCCCGCAGCTGATGGCATCGAGGCAAGCCTCGTACGGACTGAAACGCAGGGTGCCGACCGTTTCGTCACCTACACTCTGGCCTGCGACAGATCCATTTCCATCGTCATGCGGCAGCGGGTCGGCGACGAGCTCGGCGCGGATGCGGATGGCAATGTCCGGCTGGGTTTCGCAAAGGCCGGCGTCCATCTTTTCGGGTCCGACGAGAAGCGCCGCGAGATCACCGTTCACGAACAGGTGCCGGCGTGAGTATGGCGGCTTCAACGGTAGAGGCAATTTCAGAGGCCCGGCCACGCAAATCGTCGACTGCACGCCGCATGGCGCGGCGGGGGCTTTTCTTCGTTGCTCCGGCTGTGCTGCTGATGCTCGCCATCTACATCATTCCGATGCTTGTTCTCGCCGTCTTCTCGGTCACGGACTATCAGCTCGGCGCCATGTCCACCAGCTTCGTTGGCCTCGACAACTTTCGCAAGGCGTTCAGCGATCCGGTATTCTTGCGGGCATTGTGGAACACGGTGCTTTACGCGGTCATCGTCATTCCGGCGGGTGTCATCCTGGCGCTCGGGGTGGCACTTCTCGTCTATAACCGCAAGCGCAGCCGCGGCTTCTGGGAGATCGCCTATTTCCTGCCGGTGACGGCGACGCTCGTTGCGATGGCAACCGTGTTCCAGTTCCTGCTGCACCCCTCGCTCGGCCCGGTCAATGCCGCGATCAAGTGGTTCGGCTTCGAGCCGGTCGGCTTTCTGTCCAACCCGTCGCTGCTGATCCCGACCATGGCGATCATTGGCATCTGGCAGGTGCTGGGCTTCAACATGGTGCTCTTCCTGGCCGGTCTGACCGCGATCCCGAAGGATCTGCACGAGGCCGTCCGGCTCGACGGCGCGAAGAACCCGATCGACCGTTTCCTGACGGTCACATTGCCGATGCTGGGACCGACCATGATGTTCGTCATCGTCACCACGTCGATATCCGCATTCAAGGTTTTCGAAACCGTCGCGGTTCTGACCAAAGGTCGCTCAGGCTCGGAAGTGCTGCTGTTCGCGCTTTACCTTGAAGGCTTCGAATATTCCAACACCGGCTATGCGGCCGCCCTCACCCTGATTTTCCTTGCCATCGTCCTGGTGCTCTCGATCGGCCAGACGGTGCATATGGACCGGAAGGTACATTACTGATGGCCGCGCTCCGCAGATATTTGCCGCATGTCGTTCTGGCCGCCGGGGCCTTCGTGATGCTGCTGCCGTTCTACTGGATGTTTCTGACCTCCATCCGTTCGCCCGCCGAGATCTTCAGCGTCTCGCTTTGGCCGATCCCGGAGAAATTTGCAGCCGTCGACAACTATTCACGCGCGGCCAGTCAGGTACCGATGCTCCGCTTCATGCTGAACGGTGTGATCGTCTGCTTCGGCATCCTGTTCGTGCAGGTGCTGACAGCCGTGCCTGCAGCCTACGCGCTCGCAAAGCTTCGCTTTCCGGGCCGCAAACTGCTGCTGACGCTGGTCATTGCCGCACTCACCGTGCCGATCCAGGCGCTGGCATTGCCCCTCTTCGTGGGGCTCGCAAAAGCGCAGCTGCTGAACACCTATTTCGCGATGATGATGCCGTTTCTTCTCTCGGTCTTTGCGATTTTCCTCTTCAATCAGTCGTTCCGCAGCTATCCCGACGAGATCATCGAAGCCGCACGCATGGACGGTTTTTCGGAACTGGAAATCTGCTTCCGGCTGGTGCTGCGCGGCTCGCTGCCTTCGCTTGCGGCCTTCTCGGTGTTCTCGCTGGTTGCCCACTGGAACGACCTCTACTGGCCGATGATCGTTGTCACCGACACCAATCTGGCGCCGCCGCCGCTCGGCATGCTGTTCTTCGCGGACGTCGAATCCGGAGCGAACTACGGCGCACTGATGGCGGGCGCGACGATCATCACAGCCCCGATGGTTGTCTGCTTTCTTCTTGCCAGAAAACATTTCATCGCCGGCATCACCATGACTGGCGTGAAGTAACTGCTCTCCTCTCCTTCCCCCAACCGAACTCTTCGGAGACCAAAATGCATATCACCAGACGGACCGCGCTCGGCGGACTGGCTCTCGGCCTCGCGCTGACAGGCTTTTCCACCCAAGCATCTGCAGCGGATGTCACTCTGAACGTCCTCTACAACCTGCCGGGCTTCACCAAATTCCATCAGCCGCTGGCCGATGAGTTCATGAAGAACAATCCGGACGTCAAGATCAACTTCCTGGCGCCAGCGCCTGGCTATAACGATGGCCAGCAGCAGGTTCTGCGCGCAGCCGTTACCGGCAACCTGCCGGACGTCTATTTCTCGGGCTACAATCTGACGGCAGAACTGGTCCACACACTGGCACCGCGCAAGCAGATCACCGATCTCGCTCCGTTCATTGAAAAGGACGGCGGCCAGGCCTTCCTAGACAAGAACTATTCGCCGAAGATGTCTGCGCTGGGCATGGTCGACGGCAAGCAGTACGGCCTGCCGGTCAACGCCTCTTCGCCGATCATCTACGTCAACGCCGAACTGGTGCGCAAAGCCGGCGGCGATCCGGACAACATGCCGAAGACGTTCGACGGCCTGATCCAGCTTGCCAACAGGATCCATGCGCAGGACGCCAAGGTGTCCGGCATGGGTTACGATATCAACCTGTGGCCGGACGACTGGTTGTGGCAGGCGCTCATCACCAATCAAGGCGGCAAGCTGGTCGACGAGACCACCAAGACCGTCGGCTTCGACAACGAGATCGGCCTCAATGCTCTGAAGCTCGCTCGTCGCTTCGTCACCGAAGGCGGCCAGAACCTGCTTGACTGGGACCAGTCGCGTCAGCAGTTCGGCGCTGGCCTGACCGGCTTCATCTTCTCGACGCCTGCCCATGTGCAGACGATCGAAGCCTTGGTCGGTGACCGCTTCAAGCTGGTGACCTCGACCTTCCCGCTGGATAACCCTGAAAAGGGCGGCGTGCCGACCGGCGGAAACTCGGCCGTGATGCTGACCCAGGACAAGGAAAAGCAGGACGCAGCCTGGAAGTATATGAAGTGGGTGACAGGCCCGGAAGCGCAGAACGTCATCGTTCGCATCACCGGCTACCTGCCGACCAACAAGCTCGCCACCGGTCCGGAATTCCTGGCGCCTTACTATGCCGAGCATCCGAACGTCAAAACCGCTTCGCTCCAGGCTGAGCGCTCACTGCCATGGGCCGGTTATCCGGGTGGTGATTCCGTGCGCATCTGGCGCACCCAGCGCGACATCATCGGCACCGTCATGCGCGGCGAAGTCACGCCCGAGGCCGGTCTGAAACAGATCGTCGAGCAGACCAACGCGTTGATGAAGTAATCACTGACCAATGCCTACGGCCGCGGGGAGCCTCTCCGCGGCCTCTTCATTCTTGAGAGAACGACGATGAAAATTCTGCAGATCACCGATACGCACCTGATGCTGTCAGGCCAGTCCGTGAACGGTGTCGACCCCGAGAAACAGCTGCGCGCAGCCGTGGCTGATGTCCTCGAGAAGCACGCCGATGCGGACCTGTTGGTGATGACCGGCGACCTCTGCAATCACGGTGATCCCGAAGCCTATGACATCCTCAAGGATATTCTGGCGCCCGTACCGTTCGAAGTGCGCCTGATGCTCGGCAACCATGACGACCGGCCGAATTTCAGGGCGGCCTTCCCTGCCCATCCCCTCGATGCAAACGGATATGTCCAGTCCTTCCTCGATACGGAGTTCGGAAGGCTTGTCTTTCTCGACAGCCATGAGGCGGGTGTCATCGGCGGTATCTTTGGCGAAGACCGGATGGCGTTTCTGGACGAGGCGCTTGAAGGTGCCGGCCAGCACCCGGTGACAGTCTTTATCCATCACCCGCCGATCGACTGCGGCATTGCCCATTTCGATCACATCGGCATGCATGACGACGGGCGGATCATGCGCCGGCTTGCCGGCCACGAAGCGGGCATCCGTCATATCGTGTTCGGCCATATCCACGTTCCGATGTCAGGAACGAGCGCCGAGGGCATTGCCTATAGCTCGGGTCAGGCCTGCGCCCATCGGTTCGTCACCGACCTTGCCAATCCGAAGCCGTTCTGGACGGGAGGCAATCCCTGCTACCGGATCATCAACCTCGATGGACATGGCCTGCGCGCCTACGCCGTGGAAGTGGGCGAGACGATCACCGGCCAGGCGCCGATCTGCGAAGGCCCTTGATTTGGGACGGTCGAGGCGAAGTCGTGCGCCTCGACCAAAGCCTGCGTCTTGCAGAGCCTGAAAGCAGGCGATGCGTCTTTTCCACCACAGACATCAGCCGTCGATCAGACTGCAACCGAAATACCCCCGGCGAGGCTCTTGTATCGGCCTTGGATGAACTTGACGTCTATCAGGTTTTCGCGGATGGAGGTCGTCCACATGCGCGGATGAGGACGACGCGCTCTACGGGAGGAAAACACGTGTTTCATGCGTTGAACAGACGGACGTTCGCTGGCGCCTTTGCGGCTGCCACCCTTGCAGCGACCTGGGCAACCGGTGCCTTGGCACAGGCAACCGAGGTGAAGATCGCCTACGCGCTGGCGCGCGATTCCCATTACGGTGCCGCCGCCGATGGCTGGGACAAATACGTTACCGAAACCAGCCAGGGCAAATTCAAGTTCACCCATTTCCCGTCCTCCGCACAGGGTGGCGAGCGCGAAGTCATCGAAGGCCTGCAGCTTGGAACCGGCGTCCAGGCCGTCGTGGTTTCCTCCGGTGCTCTCTCCAACTTCGTGCCCGAGATCGGCGTGACCGATATCCCTTTCCTGTTCCGCGACCTGACGCATGCGCGCGCCGTACTGGACGGACCGATCGGTGAAGGCATCCTTGAAAAGTTCCGCGATCGCGAGCTGATCGCCCTTGCCTGGGGCGAGCAGGGCTTTCGCCACATCACCAACAACCGCCAGCCGATCGAAAAGCCGGAGGATCTGGCCGGGCTGAAGATCCGCACCATGGAAAATCCGGTCCATATCGCGGCCTTCAAGACGGCTGGTGCCGCACCGACGCCAATGTCCTGGCCGGAAGTCATTCCAGCCCTGCAGCAGGGCGCGATCGACGGACAGGAAAACCCGCTTTCGGTCATCGTCTCCGCCAAGCTCTGGGAAGTTCAGAAGTATCTGACGGTGTCCGGACACGTCTATTCGCCGGCAATGCTGATCGTGGCGCCATCGTTCTGGGAAAGCCTTTCCGAGGACGAACAGAAGATCTTCGCGGACGGTGCGCTGAAGGGCAAAGAAGCCATGCGCGCCTTTGTCGACGCCTCCGAAAAGAACGGCGTGGAAAAGGCGAAGGCTTCAGGCATGCAGGTCAACGTGCTCAGTGACGAGCAGAAGGCCGCGTTCCAGAAGTCGATCCAGTCCGCCTATGACGGTTACTACAAGACCTATACCAAGGAACTTGTCGACCAGATCATCGCCACGAAATAAGCGCGTCAACACTTCGACGGGCGCCCTCTTCAGGTGGACGCCCGTCAGCGGATCGATCCGAGGGGCGGCGCTTCGAGCGCCGGGGGTGCAATGCAGAAATTCGAACGTATTTTCGTCGATCTCAATCGCTGGCTGCTGATCGCTATACTGTCTGCGATGGCGATACTGGTGTTTCTCAACGTCTGCCTTCGGTTTCTCACCAATCAGTCGATCACCTGGTCGGACGAAGTTGCCCGCCACCTGATGATCTGGCTGACATTCATCGGAGCCGGCATTACGCTCAGGCACGGTTCGTTGACGGCGATCGACAACGTCCAGATCGCGGTCAGAGATCGCAAAGCCCGCATCCTTCGCATCATCTCGGCGATCATCATGTTCGCGTTCTTCGCGGTGATGATCTGGGCCGGCAAAACCTACGTTGGCCGCACGATGCTGCAGACGACGCCGTCCACGCAGATCCCCTTCGGCTATATCTATCTCGCGATCCCGATCGGCTTCACCCTTTTGACCATCCATCTTCTCCTGGTTCTGCGCACCTACGTCATCGGCGGCATGAGCGCGCTGCAGGGCGAAGACGACCTCCCGCCGGTTGCTGCCTGACCATGATGATTTTCATTCTCTTCGTTTCGTTTTTCATCCTGATGGCCGTCGGCGTGCCGATAGCCTTCACGCTGGCGATTTCGACCTGGCTCGCCGTCATTCTCGGCAGCCGCTATCCGCAGATCGTCGTGATCAAGGAAATGTTCTCAGGGGTGGACAGCTTCCCTCTGCTCGCCGTCCCGTTCTTTATCCTGGCGGCCGAACTGATGACGGGCGGTGCGCTTACCCATCACCTTCTGCGCCTTGCGGCGCAATTCGTCGGCCGTGCCCGCGGCGGGCTCGGTTATGCCAGCATCATCTCGACAACGCTGTTTGCCGGCATTTCCGGCTCGGCACTTGCAGCAGCGGCCGGACCGGGCGCGATGACGATCCGGATGATGGAGAAAAGCGGTTACGAGAAGCGCTACGCATCCGCTTTGGCTGCGGCTGTGGCGATCGTCGATCCGATCATCCCGCCGTCGATCACCATGATCATCTATGCCCTGCAGGACAATCGCGTTTCGGTCGGCGGCCTGTTCGTTGCGGGCGTCATTCCTGGTCTCCTGATCTCCGCCGCGATGTGCCTGGTGAACTTCTACATTTCCCGCAAGCGCAACTACCGCTCGATGGATCTGCGGCCGACGCTTGCCGAGATGGTAAGGACGACGGTCTACGCGATGCCGGCAGTTGCCCTGATTGTCATCGTCGTCGGCGGCATCCGCGCCGGGTATTTCACCCCGACCGAAGCATCCGTCATCGCGGTATTCTACTCGCTGTTCTGCGGCATGTTCATCTACCGCTCCCTGCACATGCGGGATCTGCCTGATATCATCTTCCGCTCGGCGATGATCACCGTCGGCATTCTGCTCATCCTCGCTGCCGCACGAGCCTTTGCCTGGGTGCTGATCATTGAAGGCGTGCCGCAATATATGGCGGACCTGATCATATCGTGGAACCTCAGCCCGATCATGTTCCTTCTCGCCGTCAACGTCCTTTTGCTGCTGTTCGGCACATTCATGGATCCCCTTCCCGGCGTCATGATCCTGGTGCCGATCCTGGCGCCGATCGCCTTCAGCCTCGGTATCGATCCGATCCACTTTGCGATGATCGTTATTCTCAACCTGACGATCGGGCTGATTACTCCGCCCGTCGGCCAGCTTCTCTATGTCGTGTCGGCCGCGGTCAGGATCAGGGTCAGCGAGATCTCGCGGGAAATGACACCGTTCCTCATCGCCTATGTCGTGATCCTGCTTGTGATCACCTTCATTCCGGCGCTGTCGACCTGGCTGCCCCGTCTCACCGGTTTTTGATTTGAAGCGCCCGGACATGACTGCGGCGACAGTCGGTAACCAAGGCCGGATATCGCCGCTAAAAGCACAGTTGTTTTCTGAAAAACACGGATAAATGTGGAACGCAGGTTCCCCGCTTGCTGTCATCGCATGTTGCCGCCATATAGACACCCATGACAGTCGATTCGAAGATATTTGTGGGCCTGAAGTCCATCCGCAAAAAGCCTGCGCCGCAGAGCGACACATCCGGGCCGAGATGCCAGTGGGATGGCTGCGAGAAGAAGGGTTCTCACCGCGCGCCGGTCGGCCAGGGCGGCGAAGGCCTGTATCTTCTATTCTGTCTCGAGCACATCAAGGACTACAACAAGGGCTACAACTTTTCCCCGGCCCAGTCGGATCCTGTGGTCGCCCGCTACCAGAAGGAAGCGGTCGCTGGCCAGCGCTCGACATTGGGCACCGGCGTCAAGCAGCCGACCGAGATCCCGATGCCGCTGACGACCCGCTCCGGGTCGGCAAAGGCGCTCAACGCGCGAAAGAGCGCGGAGCAGCGCAAGGCGCAAAAGGCGGAACAGCAGGCAAGAAAGCTCAAGGTTCTCGAAGCAAAGGCGTTCGAGACACTCGGACTTCCGCAAGACGCAACGCCCGCGCAGATCAGGCTCCGCTACAAGGAGCGCCTCAAGATGCACCATCCCGATGCAAACCAGGGCAGCCGAACATCAGAAGACGAGCTTCGCGCATCGATCGAGGCGCACAAGATCCTTAAGCTGAACGGCTTCTGCTGAGAATTCGTGCATCGCTATAGTTGCGGGTCTTGCAGTTAAGACTCGGACGCGTCCGAATGGCGGCAGGTTGTGCGATAGCTTTGTTCTATTGCGTAACCGTTCTGCACTATTGACCAAAAATCATGAGATGAGACACTTTCCTGCATCGTGAAGCTGGGTTCGCCCAGCTTGTACGTGTTTTGACCCCGTTGGCTGTCGTGGAGGGCGGCTTGCGGGATCAGCGGGGAGGCCGCTCATATGAACATGCATATTTCCGCCGGTGAGTTCACCGCGCGGTCGCTGAGCATTATCGCAAGCCTGAAGCATCTCGAGGGGCCGATGCTGCCCATCCTGCATGCCATTCAGGCGGAGTTCGGTTACGTGCCGGATGAGGTCAAGCAGGTGATCGCGACCGAACTCAACCTGTCTCGCGCCGAGGTGCACGGCGTCGTCACCTTCTATCACGAATTCCGCGATCATCCGGCGGGCCGTCATGTGCTGAAGCTCTGTCGGGCCGAGGCCTGCCAGTCGATGGGCAGCGACCATATCGCGGATCGCGCCCGGCAGGTTCTCGGGATCGACTTTCACGAGACGACGCTCGATGGCGCGGTGACGCTGGAGCCGGTCTACTGTCTCGGTCTCTGCGCCTGCGCACCGGCCGCAATGATGGACGGCGAACTCTATGGTCGGGTCGACGAGCAGTGTCTCGGCGACATGGTACGGGAGGCAAGGCGATGACGGTTACGATCTTCGTTCCGCGCGATGCCGCAGCTCTGGCGCTTGGCGCAGACAGGGTGGCAAAGGCCATCGCGCAGGAAATCGACAGGCGCGGGCTGGATGCAAGACTGGTGCGCAACGGCTCGCGCGGCATGGTCTGGCTGGAGCCGCTGGTCGAAGTGGAGACGGAGCGCGGGCGCATCGCCTACGGGCCCGTCAAGGCCGGCGACGTGGCCGGGTTGTTCGATGCCGGGCTGCTGCATGGCGGAGGTCACGACCTCTGTCTCGAGCTGACGGAGGAAATTCCTTTCCTTCGTCAGCAGACCCGGCTGACCTTTGCCCGCTGCGGCATCACCGATCCCCTGTCGCTCGAGGATTACCAGCGGCACAACGGACTTGTGGGTCTTCGGAACGCCATCGCGATGTCGAAGGCGGAGATCGTCGCAAAGATTACCGACAGCGGTCTTCGCGGCCGCGGCGGTGCCGGTTTTCCGACCGGCATCAAGTGGAAGGCGGTGATGGACGCGCCGGGCGACCAGAAATACATCGTCTGCAATGCCGACGAGGGCGACAGCGGCACGTTTGCCGACCGGATGATCATGGAGGGCGACCCCTTCGTTTTGATCGAGGGGATGGCGATCGCAGGCATCGCGACCGGCGCCACCAAGGGCTACGTCTATACCCGCTCGGAATATCCGCATGCCATTGCCACGATGAGCGAGGCGGTCGAGATCGCCCGCGCGGCTGGCATCCTCGGGCGTTCAGTGATGGGCTCGGCGCATGCCTTCGACATCGAGATCCGCTCCGGCGCCGGCGCCTATGTCTGCGGCGAGGAGACGTCTCTTCTGAACTCGCTGGAAGGAAAGCGCGGCACGGTGCGGGCAAAACCGCCGCTACCGGCTCTGCAGGGATTTCTCGGCCGGCCGACGGTGGTCAACAACGTCATCTCGCTCGCCTCTGTGCCTGTGATCATGGAGCGCGGCGCAGAATTCTACCGGGATTTCGGCATGGGCCGCTCGCGCGGCACGATCCCGATCCAGATCGCCGGCAACGTCAAGCATGGCGGCCTGTTCGAGACGGCTTTCGGGCTGACCCTCGGCCAGATCATCGATGATATCGGTGGCGGCACGGCGACCGGGCGTCCGGTCAAGGCGGTACAGGTCGGTGGTCCGCTCGGCGCCTACTTCCCTAGGCAACTGTTTGATACACCCTTCGACTACGAGGCATTTGCCGAAAGAGGCGGGCTGATCGGCCATGCGGGCATCTCGGTGTTCGACGATAGCGCCGACATGCTGAAACAGGCCCGTTTCGCGATGGAATTTTGCGCCATCGAAAGCTGCGGCAAGTGCACCCCCTGCCGGATCGGTTCCACCCGCGGCGTCGAAACCGTCGACAAGATCCGCGCCGGCATCGAGCCTGATAAGAACAAGGTGCTGCTGGAGGATCTCTGCAACACGATGAAGTTCGGCTCGCTCTGCGCGCTCGGCGGGTTCACGCCCTATCCTGTCATGAGCGCGATGAACCATTTTCCGGAGGATTTTGCGCCGGCACCGATGGTGGAGGCGGCGGAATGATGAGGAGTGCTCTGCTTAGCAGACGAAAAGCCAACGATTTGGCTTTTCGAATGACGAATGCCCGCAGCTATAGCGAAGGGCGGGCAGCAAGTCCCCTCCCGCTCGCTTTGCTCGCCGCCCTCGCCACAGGTGGGAGGGCTCAACCTGCCGCGCGGCTTGCTTTCCGATTGGGTGAAGTCGGCGCGGCATCTGTTCGCCCCCCTTGTGGGGGAGATGGCCGGCAGGCCAGAGGGGGACTTTCTCCCCGCCGCCCAGTCCGCACCCCCATGTTCAAACAGGAGACGCATCATGTCCCTCGTTCATGAAATCGACTACGGCACACCAGTTTCGAAATCCACCGAGACGGTGACGCTGACCATCGACGGTCGCCAGATCACCGTTCCCGCCGGCACCTCGATCATGCGCGCCTCGATGGCGGCCGGCATTCAGGTGCCCAAGCTCTGTGCCACGGATATGGTCGACGCCTTCGGGTCCTGCCGGCTCTGTCTCATCGAGGTCGAAGGTCGCAACGGCACGCCGGCCTCCTGCACCACGCCGGTTGCGCCCGGGATCGTCGTCCACACGCACACGGAGCGGCTGAAACAGATCCGCAAGGGTGTGATGGAGCTCTATATCTCCGACCACCCGCTCGATTGCCTCACCTGCGCCGCCAATGGCGACTGCGAGCTGCAGGACATGGCGGGTGCCGTCGGCCTTCGCGACGTTCGCTATGGCTACGAGGGCGACAACCATGTGAGGGCCCGGACCGACGGCGCCATCAATGCCAAGTGGATGCCGAAGGACGAGTCGAACCCTTACTTCACCTATGACCCTTCCAAATGCATCGTCTGTTCGCGCTGCGTCCGCGCCTGCGAGGAAGTGCAGGGCACGTTCGCGCTGACAATCGAAGGCCGCGGTTTCGAAAGCCGCGTCTCTCCCGGCGCGCACGAACATTTTCTCGAGTCCGAATGCGTTTCCTGCGGTGCCTGCGTGCAGGCATGCCCGACCGCGACACTGACCGAGAAGTCGGTGATCGCAATCGGCCAGCCAGAGCATTCGACGGTGACGACCTGCGCCTATTGCGGCGTCGGCTGTTCGTTCAAGGCTGAAATGCGCGGCGAAGAACTGGTACGGATGGTACCGTGGAAGGACGGCCAGGCCAATCGCGGCCATTCCTGCGTCAAGGGACGGTTCGCCTATGGCTATGCGAGCCACAAGGACCGCATCCTCAATCCGATGATCCGCGAGAAAATTTCCGATCCGTGGCGGGAAGTCAGCTGGGAAGAAGCGTTCAGCCATGTCGCCTCGGAGTTCCGGCGCATCCAGTATCAGTATGGCCGCGAATCGATCGGCGGCATCACCTCGTCGCGTTGCACCAACGAAGAGACATTCCTCGTCCAGAAGCTGATCCGGGCCGGTTTCGGCAACAACAATGTCGATACCTGTGCCCGCGTCTGCCATTCGCCGACCGGTTATGGGCTCGGCCAGGCTTTCGGAACCTCGGCCGGAACGCAGAATTTCGACAGCGTCGAGCACACCGACGTGGTCATGATCATCGGCGCCAACCCGACCGACGGTCATCCGGTATTCGGGTCGCGGCTGAAGAAGCGGTTGCGGCAGGGTGCGAAACTCATCGTCATCGATCCGCGCCGCACCGATATCGTCCGCTCGCCCCATGTCGAGGCAGCGTTTCACCTCCCCTTAAAGCCAGGCACCAATGTGGCTGTCCTGACCGCGCTGGCGCATGTCATCGTCACCGAGGGGCTGTTTGCCGAAGCGTTCATCCGCGAGCGCTGCGACTGGTCGGAATTCGAGGATTGGGCGGCGTTTGTTTCGGAAGACGCGCATAGCCCGGAAGCGACGGAGGCCTATACCGGCGTTCCCGCCGATCTGCTGCGCGGTGCAGCCCGGCTGTTTGCGACCGGCGGCAATGGCTCGATCTATTACGGCCTCGGCGTCACCGAGCACAGCCAGGGCTCGACGACGGTGATGGCGATCGCCAACCTTGCCATGGTCACCGGCAATCTCGGCCGGCCCGGCGTCGGCGTCAATCCGCTGCGAGGACAGAACAACGTCCAGGGCGCCTGCGACATGGGCTCCTTCCCGCACGAACTGCCGGGCTATCGCCACATCTCCGACGATGCCACCCGCGAGACATTCGAGAAACTGTGGGGCGTGACGCTCAACAACGAGCCGGGCCTGCGCATACCGAACATGCTGGATGCCGCAGTCGAAGGCACGTTCAGGGGCATCTACATCCAGGGCGAGGATATCCTGCAGTCCGACCCGGATACCAAGCATGTGTCCGCCGGTCTCGAAGCGATGGAATGCGTCGTCGTGCACGACCTCTTCCTCAACGAAACCGCCAACTACGCGCATGTCTTTCTGCCGGGCTCGACCTTCCTCGAAAAGGACGGCACGTTCACCAATGCTGAGCGGCGCATCAACCGCGTTCGCAAGGTGATGAGCCCGAAGAACGGCTTGGCCGACTGGGAAGTGACGCAGAAACTGGCGCAGGCAATGGGGCTCGCCTGGAACTACACCCATCCGTCGCAGGTGATGGACGAGATCGCCGCGACGACGCCGAGCTTTGCCAAGGTCTCCTACGACTATCTGGAAAAGATGGGCTCGGTGCAGTGGCCCTGCAACGAAGCGCATCCGCTCGGTTCGCCGATCATGCATGTCGACGGCTTCGTGCGCGGCAAGGGCAAGTTCATCCGCACCGAATATGTCGCGACCGACGAACGCACAGGGCCGCGTTTCCCGCTTCTGCTCACCACCGGCCGTATTCTCAGCCAGTATAACGTCGGCGCGCAGACACGGCGCACCGACAACGTCGTCTGGCATGCGGAGGACCGTCTGGAGATTCATCCGCACGACGCCGAGCAACGCGGCATCAAGGACGGCGACTGGATCAAGCTTGCGAGCCGAGCCGGCGATACGACGCTGCGGACTCTGATCACCGACCGCGTGGCGCCGGGTGTCGTCTATACCACCTTCCACCATCCCGATACGCAGGCGAATGTGATCACCACCGACTACTCGGACTGGGCCACCAACTGCCCGGAATACAAGGTCACGGCGGTGCAGGTTTCGCCGTCGAATGGCCCGACGGAGTGGCAGCAGGACTACGGCGACCTGTCGCGCAGATCGCGACGCATCGCAGGTCGAATGGAGGCTGCGGAGTAATCGGAATTATCAATTGCAAATAGGCAATCGGTGAGGCCGCAGGGCTCTTGCAAACAGGTCAAGAACCAGATTAAGGGGGAGTGCCAATTTGTCGCAGAGTCCTATGACGCCACTGTTCGTCGCAAGTGCAGTTCTTGAAACTAGCCGTCGTAACGGAAACAGTGCAACTCGCTCAATCTCGGTACAAGCCAATCGTACGATAGGTTTCAGCTATCACGGCAGCCGCGCTTCAACTGCGCGGATCTCCGGACCGTATCCGGCTGCTGCAATGACGGGTCGCCTGATCGCCATCGGAGCTTTTTCCGATGGTGCATGATCAGTTGGACGACACAGTGCCACATGAAACCCACGGCCACGAAAAGCTGGTCCGGATGGCAAACCAGATCGCCACGTTTTTCTTATCCCAGCCGGAGAGCGTGCGAACCAATGGCGTTGCGACGCATATCAACAAATTCTGGGAGCCGCGCATGCGCCGGCACCTATTCGAACATCTCGATGCCGGCGGCGCAGGATTGCTGCCGCTTGTCGTCGAGGCTTCGACACTGATCCGCCGACCGGCAGAACCGAGCGGGACGGGTATGGGAACCAAAGAGGGAACGACCGGGGGTGTTTCCGGACGTTAGGGAACGGGGCCAGATGAAACCGCTTTTCGGGAGATCACACCGGAAAGCAAAGCGTAAGCTCGCCTTCAGCTGGAGGGCGGTGGTGAGCTCACGTTGAAAGCCATTACTCAGAGAGGGATCTTCTTTTATGGCAATTGCAGGAACAGCAGGAGGCCGCGCCGAAAGCGCCGGTCTCCTGGAGAAGGAACGTATTATCGCAAAACCGGGCTTCAACCGTTGGCTTGTGCCGCCGGCAGCCCTCGCTATCCACCTTTGCATCGGCATGGCCTACGGCTTCAGCGTCTTCTGGCTGCCGCTTTCGCGCGCCATTCCAGGTGCAGCCGACCCGTCATGCACCGGAATGAGCCTGCTGACGGCCCTGGTTACAACAAGCTGCAACTGGCGCGTTGCCGATCTCGGCTGGATCTACACGCTGTTCTTCGTGTTGCTGGGCTGCTCGGCTGCCATTTGGGGCGGCTGGCTTGAAAAGGTCGGTCCACGCAAGGCTGGTTTCGTCTCCGCCTGCTGCTGGTGCGGTGGCATTCTCGTCGCAGCCATGGGCGTCATGACCCACCAGCTGTGGATGATGTGGGTCGGCGCCGGCGTTATCGGCGGCATCGGTCTCGGTCTCGGCTATATCTCGCCGGTTTCAACGCTGATCAAGTGGTTCCCGGACCGTCGCGGCATGGCGACAGGCATGGCGATCATGGGCTTCGGCGGCGGCGCAATGATCGGCGCTCCGCTTGCCAACCTCCTGATGAACTTCTTCAAGACCGACGTGTCTGTCGGTGTGTGGCAGACTTTCATCGCCATGGCGGCGATCTATTTCTGCTTCATGATGGGCGGCGCCTTTGGCTACCGCATCCCGCCGGCAGGATGGCGTCCTGAAGGCTGGACACCGCCGGCTTCCAAGTCGACGATGATCACCACGAAGCACGTTCACCTGCGTGACGCGCACAAGACAAAGCAGTTCTGGCTCATCTGGGCCGTGCTTTGCCTCAACGTCTCGGCTGGTATCGGCGTTATCGGCATGGCATCGCCGATGCTGCAGGAAATCTTCGCCGGTTCGCTGATCGGTCTGCCTGACGTCGCGTTCGCGCAGCTCGACGCTGGACAGAAGGCACAGATCGCAGCAATCGCTGCAGGCTTCACCGGCCTTCTGTCGCTCTTCAACATCGGCGGACGCTTTGTCTGGGCCTCGCTTTCGGACAAGCTCGGCCGCAAGAACACCTACTACACGTTCTTCATCCTCGGCATTATCCTCTATGCAACCGCACCGACACTTGCCAACCTCGGCAACAAGGGTCTGTTCGTTCTGGCATTCGGCATCATCCTGTCCATGTATGGCGGCGGCTTCGCAACCATCCCGGCCTATCTTGCCGATATCTTCGGAACCCAGTTCGTCGGCGCGATCCACGGTCGTCTTCTGACGGCCTGGGCGACTGCCGGCATCGTCGGTCCGGTCGTGGTGAACTACATTCGTGAAGCGCAGATTGCTGCAGGCGTTGCGCCGGGACCGGCTCTCTACACCGGCACGATGTATATTCTTGCGGGCATGCTTGTGCTTGGCCTCATCGCCAACTCGCTGGTGCGGCCGCTTGCCGACAAGTGGTTTATGTCCGACGCAGAGGTTGCCTCGCTGCAGGCAAAGACTGCCGCTGCAAATGCTGGCCCGACCGGTTCATTCGGCATCGGCAAGGGTGGCTTCTCCGCTCAGGCCGCTCTCGCCTGGGCCGTCGTCGGCATCCCCATGATCTGGGGCATCTGGGTCACGCTGAAAAGCAGCCTGGTTCTGTTCGGCTAAGCCAAAAACGCATGAGGGGCCGGCCTACCCGGCCGGCCCCTCATCACCAAAGGCTCCCGCGAAGCCTAAAGCCGTGGCACACCTTCCGGCCTGATCTGTTTCTTCAGGGCCGCAATGCGGAAGATCGCATTGGCTGCGCCATAACCGCGATAATCGCGCCGCTGGACGATCTCGAAGAAGAAGCCTTCCCCAAACGTGCCGCTATAGAGCTGGAAGTATTCGCCGTTCTCGTCGCGGTCGTAGAGAATGTTCTCCGCCTTTAGCCTCTCCGTCAGGTCCGGATCGAGACCGAAGCGGGTTTCCACGTCGCCATAATAGTTTGGCGAGATCGGCAAGGGCCGGAAGCCGTTCGCCTTCAGGGCCGCGGCCGTCGCAAAGATATCCGCAGTTTCGAATGCCAGATGCTGGATGCCGGACCCGAATGTCTCCGCAATAAAATGCCCAGCAAGCGTTCGCCGGTTTTCCGCACCATTGAGGGTAATGCGAAGGTAGCCTTGCGGCGCTTCGACAACCTGGCTGCGCACCACGCCCGATGGGTCGATGATATCGACCATCGGCGTCTTCTGCATCTCGAAGATCGAGGTGTAGAAAAGCACCCAGGTGAGCATCTCCTCATACGCTACCGTCTGGGCGATATGATCGACGCTCAGGAGGTGGGCATCCTGCTTCTTATGCTCATCATCGACTGGGGCGAAATCGATATCCCAGATGCGGGAAAGATCCGTCTTGTCATCGAGCAGGTAGATCAGACCTCCGCCGACACCGCGGATAGAGGGGATCGTCACCTCGCCCGTCTCGACGGGTTGATTGAACACTTCGGCGCCCAATGCCACCGCACGATCCATCGCATCGCGCGCGTCGTCCACCTTCAAAGCCATTGCATAGGCCGAGGTGCCGTGCACGGCGTAGGATGCACTCGCAAAGCCCATCTCGTCCGTATTCAGAAGCAGTTTGATATTGCCCTGCGAAAACACGCTGACTTTCTTGCTGCGGTGTTGTGCGGTCTTGGAAAAACCGAGCGTGCGCAAGATGCCGGCCAGTTCTCCGGCGTCGGCCTCGCTTGCCGAAAATTCGACGAAGCCGACCCCTTGCACGGCGCTGCGGTCCGGCATGACCGGGAGCGTCAGGCCCGACGCATTCGGATTGCGACGCACCCGATCTCCAAGCGTGATCAGTGATCGGTGACCATCTGCCGCGATAGCCTTTGCCGAGCCGCCGCGGAACTGGTCATTGAATATCTCCAGCGAGAAATAGCCATCATAGCCGGTTTCGGCGACGGCGCTGGTAAATGCTTCGACCGGCAGATCTCCCTCGCCCGGCATGTTGCGGAAGTGTCGGCTCCAGTAAAGCAGATCCATGTCGATCAATGGCGCATCGGCCAGCTGGACGATGAAGATCTTTTCCTTCGGGATAGAGCGGATCGAATTGATGTCGATCTGTCGCGACAGCGTGTGGAAACTGTCGAGGATGATGCCGATATTCGGGTGGTTGGTGCGCCGCACGACCTCCCAGGCATCGCGGTGGTCGGAAATGTGCTTGCCCCAGGCAAGCGCCTCGTACCCGACTTTCAGGCCACGCTTGGCAGCGCGTTCCCCGAGTTCGTGAAAATCCGCCACCGCCCGGTCGATACCGCCGAGCGCGAGCGGCGAGACGTTCGAGCACACGAGTACCAGATCGGTGCCCAGCTCCTGCATGATGTCGAACTTGCGCTCCGCCCGGTCGAACAGCCGCGAGCGGTGCGGTTCCGGCATGCCCTCGAAATCGCGGAAGGGCTGGAACAGGGTAATCTCCAACCCGTGATCGCGGACCATGCGCCCGACATCGGCAGGAGTCCCGTCGAAGGCCAGGAAGTCGTTTTCGAAGATCTCGACACCGCTGAACCCCGCCTGCGCAATGGCTGCAAGCTTTTCCGGAAGTTCACCGCTGATCGATACGGTCGCTATGGACGTCTTCATGACTTGCCCTCGTTTGCTTCAGCCTCGTTTACGGTGTGCCTTAAGCGCTTACGCATGCAGATACGCGCCTTGTACGCGGGTTCAATGATGCGACAGGATCTCGCCCAGGAATGCCCGGCTCCGGGGATGGGCGGGCGCGCTGAAGAAACTTTCGGGATCGTTTTCCTCAACGATCTCGCCATCGGCCATGAAGATAACGCGGTCGGCGACCTGGCGGGCGAAACCCATTTCGTGCGTGACGCAGATCATCGTCATGCCGTCACGGGCGAGCGACACCATCGTATCGAGCACTTCCTTGACCATTTCAGGGTCGAGCGCCGAGGTTGGTTCGTCAAACAGCATCGCCTTGGGTTCCATGCAGAGGGCGCGCGCAATCGCAACGCGCTGCTGCTGGCCGCCGGAAAGCTGGGCCGGGTATTTGTCCGCCTGATCGCCGATGCGGACCCGTTCCAGATATTTCCGGGCCGTCTTTTCCGCCTCGGGACGCGACAGTTTACGCACCCGCATGGGGGCGAGAATGCAGTTTTCGAGCACCGTCTTGTGCGGGAACAGGTTGAACTGCTGAAAGACCATTCCGACTTCGCGACGCACCGCATCGATCGCCTTCTGGTCGTCCTTCACGGTATGGCCTGATACGACGATCTCGCCGCCCTGGCTTGCTTCGAGCCGATTGATGCAGCGGATCAGCGTCGACTTGCCCGATCCCGACGGACCGCAGAGAACGATCTTTTCGCCCTTCGCCACGGTCAGGTTGACTTTCTTGAGGGCGTAGAATGCGCCGTACCACTTTTCCACGTCGCGCATCATGATCATCGGCTCTTTGCCGGTCGACTGGGCGTTGGTGTTGGTCACAATTGCCATGGTCATTTTCCCTACTCTATCTTGCCAAACCGGCGGACATACGCCGCTCGATGCGTCGTCCCCACAGGGACAGCGGCCAACACATTGCGAAATACATGGCGCCGACGACGCCGAACACGAGAAGCGGTTGGTAGATCTGGTTGGAGACGATCGAACCTGCACGCGTCAGCTCGATGAAGCCGACGATGGCAGCAAGCGACGTGCCTTTCAGAAGCTGGACCAGGAAGCCGACGGTTGCCGGCAGCGATAGCTTGAAGGCCTGCGGCATGATGACGTCGAACATCAGGCTGCGGGTGTGGAGGCCGAGCGCATCGGCAGCTTCAGTCTGGCCCTTCGGCACCGCCTCGATCGCGCCACGCCAGATTTCGCCCAGAAATGCCGAAGCATGTGCGGTCAGCGCGATGCCGACGGCGGCCCAACCGGGTAGATCGAAGCCCAGAAGCGGCAGGCCGAAATAGGCGACGAAGAGCTGCATCAGAAGCGGTGTGCCCTGGAAGAGCCCGATCCAGCCGATTGCGATATAACGGACCAAGGCGATCCTCGACACCCGCATCAGCGCCACGATGACGCCCGAGATGATGCCGCCGACAAAGGCCATCGCGGTCAGGACAAGCGTCCAGCCAAGGCCTTGCAGCAGGTAGGTCAGTTCTTGGTATCCCATATCCTGGTCCTCCTCAGCGCTGCGGATAGTTGAAGGCACGCCGGCCAATGGCGGCAAGCGTCCACATGGTCACCGTCGAAATGACGAGATAGATGCCGGTCAGGGTGAAGTAGGTCTCGAAACTGCGGAAGGTTTCAGCCTCGATACGCTGACCCACCGATGTCAGTTCGTAAGCCGAAATCGAGGTGCAGATCGCGGTCGTCAGCGTCAAAAGGATGAACTGGCTCGACAGCGACGGATAGATGGCCCGCAGCGCCGGCTTCAGCACGATCATCCGGAAGACTTCATGATTGTGGAGGCCGAGAGCCAGACCGGCCTCGGTCTGCCCCTTGGGAATGCTTTCCACACCACCGCGAATAATCTCGATCGCATAGGCGCCACCGTTCAACCCCAGTGCCAGAACCGCGGTCATGGTGGGGTTGAGCCGGACGCCGGCGAGTGGCAGCGCAAAGAAGATGAAGTAGATCTGCACGAGGAAAGGCGTGTTGCGGATCACCTCGACGAAAGCTGTGACGAGAAAGGACGGGATGACCATGTTCGTTCTGAGGATCGCCACGCCCAGCACGCCGATAACAGTCGCAATCATCATGCCGGCTACGGCCAGGAACAGGGTTCCCAACGTGCCATAGACCAGCGATTGCCAAGCATCGGTGACGACGCTGAAATCAAGTGTCATGTTCTACCTCCCTCATTGCCTTCACCATCGCCGCGTCTCAGTCCCAGTCGGGTTCCCACTCGAAACGGGAATAGCGCTCGCCACGCGCCAGCGCATGAATGGCAGCCATGTCTTCCGACGACAGTTCAAAATCGAAAATGTCCATGTTGGACCGGATGTTTTCGGCCTTCGCGGAGCGCGGAATGGCACCGACATGGTCTTGCTGGACATGCCAGCGCAACGCGATCTGACCCGCCGATTTGCCGTACTTCGCTCCGAGCTCGGTCAGCAGCTTGGAGCTGAACACCTTGCCGCGCGCAATCGGCTGATAGGCATTAAGCAGCATGTCGGCCCGGCGCATGCGCTCGAGCAGTTTTTCCTGCGACAGGAAGGGATGGTATTCGACCTGATTGCAGAACAGCTCGGCCTTGTGAACGTCGAGCGCCTCGTCGAGCAATGCCACGGTGAAGTTGCTCACACCGATCAGCCTTGTCTTACCCTTGGATTTCGCCTGCGCGAATGCGTCGAGCGTTTCGCCAAGGGGCACGTCTTTGGTCGGCCAGTGAACGAGGAGCAGATCGACATAGTCGAAACCCAGCCGTTCCAAGCTCTCATCAACGCGGGCGGCGACCGTTTCCGGGTCAAGATCGTTGAACCAGATCTTGGTGGTGACGAAGAGCTCTCCCCGTGCCACGCCGCTTTCGCGAATGGCTTTGCCGACTTCGACTTCGTTTCCATAGCGTATCGCGGTATCGATCTGGCGGTAACCGAGTTCGATAGCGGTCCGGATCGCCGCCTCGCCTTCCGGTCCCTTCAGTTCGAAGGTGCCGAGCCCGAGGCTCGGGATATCCACGCCCTGGATGGTCTTTATTTGCAAGCCGGTCATTGGGCCTCTTCGGATTCGGGTTCGAGAATTCTGCGCGACGCGATCAGCGTTCGCTTCGCCCATTCGGCGGCGGAAAGGCCCGCCGACTGCTCATCGTTGGGTATCTCCACGGCGACAGGCAGATCCGCCAGCATGGCGGCAAACATGCCGGCAAGGTCGAGTTCCCCCTCGCCCGGCAGAAGCCGAGCATGGCGGGCGGTGTAGTTCAGTTCTTCCCGCGTCTCCGGGATCTTGGCCGGAGCGTCGCAGATCTGCACGTAGTTCAGCCACTTGCGCGGCACAGCAGTGATCTCTTCGATGGTCGTGCGGGCCCGCGAGACATGCAGCGTATCGATGATGACGCCCTGGTTCGGTTGGTCTGCCGCAGTCAGGACGCGGGTGGCGGCTGCGAGATCCCGCAGCTCCGATTGCGGCATGAATTCGAGATCCATCGAGAGGCCGAACGGACGTGCCGCCTCGCAGAGTTTGACAAAGGAGGCTGTCAGACGACCCTCGTCCGCATCGTCACCGGCAACAAGAATGGCGCGGGCGCCGAGCTGGCCGGCACATTCGAGAAACGGCAGCAGCGGTTCCGGATCGAAGTCCGGCGAAATCCGGATCATCTCGACATCGAAGACAGCGACGCCGCTGTCGCCCATCAGGCTGATCAGCGATTTCACCCGCGCCGGTTCATCCATCAGCGGATAGGCAAGACCGCCGGGAAATGCCGGCATCAGGCGCAGGCCGAGATAGTCGTATCCGGCCTCAGCTGCCGCACGCACGGCCTCTTCGGGCGCGACGCCGAGTCCGGTCAAGAAAGAGAGGGACCACTTACGTTTCATGCCGCCACCTTTGCCGGTGAAAGCATTTCAGCGAGCGTCACGGTGCGATCCTCGCGGCCTGCGAGATCGACCGCAAGCGTCGCGGCAAGCGTCGACATCCCGTCTCGCGCGCTGATCAGCGGCTGCGAATCGCCACGGATCACATCGACGAAGTGGTCGAGCTGGTTGACATAGGTCAGCGAGCCATCGCCGGGGCGGTATTCGCGAACCAGCGGATGCTGCCAGTGATCGTTTTCCTCCGCGTGCCGCCACAGATACATGTCGGAGACAGACAGTGCTGCCTTTCGTCCGGCGAGGAAAAGGCAGGGACCGGGCTGCGCCGGATGATAGAGCGCCTGCCCGGACGTATACTCCCAGGCCCAGGGGCTGACGGCTGCGTCCGAGATCAGGAACGTGCCGAGCACGCCGTTGACGAAGCGGATCGAAATGCTTGCCGTGTCTTCGACCTCAAAACCGCGGCGGGCCGAAGATGTGAAGGCGCGGATGCTTTCGATCTCGCCCACCAGATAGCGCAGGACGTCGATGTCGTGGATGAGGTTGATCAGCAACACGCCGCCGCCGCGCTTGCGGCGCCATTCGGTGTTGAAATAGTCGTCCGGCTTGTCGAACAGGGTCATGCCGCTGACAGCGACCAGCGGTCCGAGCTCTCCGGCGTCGATGGCGCGTTTGGCGGAACGGATGTCGGGGCTGTGGCGGCGCTGATGACCGACAAGGACGGCCACGCCGCTTCGTTCCGACGCCTCGACGATGCGGGCAGCCGAGGCGATGCTTTCGGCGATCGGCTTTTCGATCATGCAGGGTACCCCGCGCTCGATACAGGCGAGAGCGGCCGGCGTATGAAGATTGTTCGGCAGCGCGATGATGGCGCCGTCGGGCTTGGCCTCATCGAGCATGGTGTCGTAGTCGGTAAAGTACGGGACGGAGAGCCGCGCGGCGAGTTCGGCTGCAGCGGGAGAAGGATCGCAGATCGCAGCGATTTCGGCGCGGCGGTTGGACACCAAGAGGTCGGCATGTTCGCGGCCGATCAGACCGGCACCCATCAGACCGATGCGGGTCATTGCGTCATCTCCGCCATGGCCCGCAGAGCGAGGCGATAGCCGTAGGCACCGAAGCCCGCCATGACTGCCGTCGCGGTCTTGGAGACGAGCGACTTGTGATAGATTTCCTCACGCTGATGCACGTTGGAAATGTGCAATTCGATCTTCGGCTTGTCGAAGGTCTTCAGCGCGTCGAGGATGGCAATCGAGGTGAACGTGTAGGCGGCCGGATTGATGATGATACCGGCGGCATCATGGCGGGCCGCATGAATGGATTCGATGATCTCGCCTTCGAAATTCGACTGGCGGAAATCGATCGCGACGCCGAGTTCGGCAGCATCCGCTTCCAACCAGCCACGGATTTCGTCAAGCGTCGTGCGGCCGTAGATATCCGGCTCGCGCTGACCGAGAAGATTAAGATTGGGTCCGTTCAGGATAAAGATCGTGCGCATGTCCATGCCTTTTGCTGCAGATCGGGGCGCGCTTTTCCAATCGCGGCTGCGCGCCCCGTTTCGTCATGCGGTCGTGGAATTGACGCTAACTATTTACTGTACGGTGAAGGGGATGCCTTCGAGCTTTTCCGGGAAATTAGGAAGCGCGTCTGCTGCCAGCCACTTCTTGTTGATCGCTTCGAGACGGCCATCGGCCTTGATCTTGTCGATGAACTTGTTCAGCCAGTCGTTGATTTCCTTGTCGCCAAGCTTGGTGGTAACGCCCATCCACTGTTCGTTGAAGACCAGCTTCTGTTCGTAGTCGTTGCCTGGCGATGCGCGGTCGAGGTTGATCTTGTAGGTCGTGTTGCCACCGATCGCATCGACCTGACCGGAGACGAGAGCCTGGATGTTGGAGCTGTCGTCGTCGAAGCGGCGGATGTTGGGAACGTCACCCAGAAGGGTGGTGATCGCCTTGTCCTGTGCCGCGCCGCGCGGCACGCCGATGCGCAGGCTCTTTGCGTCCTCGATCGCGGTGATCTTGTTCTTGGCGCTCGACAGAAGAATGATCTTCAGGCCTGCATAAGGCTTGCTGAACTGCACGGCCTTGGCGCGATCCGGATACATGCCCATGACGGCCATCTGCAGATCGACCTTGCCGGTCAGAAGGTTCGGGATGCGGGCCGAGACAGCGTTCGGTACGAACTCGACCTTGACGCCCATTTCCTCGCCGATCAGCTTGGCCACATCGACGTCATAGCCGATGTTCTGGCCGCTGGCGTCGATCGAGCCCCATGGTGCCTGTTCGCCCATGACGCCGACCCGGATGACGCCGGCGCTCTTGATCTTCTCAAGAGCCTGCGCATGGGCGGCTGACGCGCCGAGCGCCATGCTGACGCCCGCAACCAGCGTCAATGCGAGTGTGCGGA
Organism: Rhizobium sp. Leaf321; assembly: GCF_001423215.1. NCBI lineage: Bacteria > Pseudomonadati > Pseudomonadota > Alphaproteobacteria > Hyphomicrobiales > Rhizobiaceae > Rhizobium > Rhizobium sp. Leaf321. The sequence goes on from NZ_LMOF01000001.1 coordinate 30,078, forward strand.
ATGAAAATTTGCCTGGCATGAAATGTCCTCCTCAGGGTTGATGCCTTTTGATGCCTGGGCGGCGACTCCTCTTCGCAACCCAAACGGAAATACCCGTAATTCAATTAACCAACCAGTTGGTTGATGTCAATCGACGTGCTATTCCTGCTCGCGGATTGATTGCTTACACTTAAGCCGCTGCTCCCTGTTGCCTGCTGTGGTAACGGGGCCGAGAGGCCGAGGAATTGAGATGACGACCACCGAAAACATGTCCACTGATACGAGTCTTGACCCGGGCCAAAGATCGCCGGAAAGGCGCAGACGCTTTTTGCTGGAATCGGCAATCACGGAATTTTCGACCTACGGTATCGGTGGCGCACGGGTCGATCGCATCGCTCAGCGCGCGAATTCCAACAAGGCCATGGTCTACCACTACTTCGGCAGCAAGGAGGATCTCTACCTTGCCGCGATGGAGCATCTTTACACCGGCATCCGCAGTGCCGAAGACGCGCTCGTGCTCGATCCGGAAGATCCCGTCGGTGCGATGAAGGCGCTGATCGGCTTTACCTTCCGGTATTATATCGACAACCCCGCCTTCGTCCGAATGATCAACACCGAAAACCTGCACGGCGCAGCGCATCTGCAGTCGGCCGGCGACATGAAGGGGCTTAACAGCTCGGTCGTGACGAAGGTCTCGACGATCCTCGATATCGGGGTCGCAAAGGGCCTTTTCCGACGCGTGGACCCTCTCGATCTCTACATCTCGATTTCCGCCCTCGGCTTTACCTATGTTTCCAATCGCCACACGCTGAAGGTTCTGTTCGGACGCGACCTCATGGCTGCAGACGCGGTCGAGGCACGCCTGGAAACCATGACCGACATGATCCTGCGATATGTCGCTGCGGACGGTCATCAGCCCCTCCCCGCGATCGATCGGTAATGGGCGATGGTCTGTGATATTCCCTGCCGGAGCAGCGTAACGGGGATCGGGCCCAGCAGAGCCTGATTGTCGGTGGCTTTGATATCCGGCGCCATCGGCACGGCTGGGCCGCCAAAATCAATGTTTGCGCCGGGGATCTCGGCCCTGATCGCTGCGATCACGTCCGGGACGTCCTCGCAGGCACCGCCAACCGAAAACGCATGCGCGCCCTCGAACGGTCTTGTTGCCGCCGCCGCGAAGGCCGCTGCAACATCGGCGACGAAAACGAGATCCTGCGGGCCGGAATATCCGATCGTGTAGGCATTGCCGAGAACCGCTTCGCGGCAGGCAAGCGTTGGGCCCGCCGTCAGCCCGCTTTCGCGCCCAGGCCCGTAGACCACCGTCGGGCGAAGGCCAATGCTTGAGATACCAGCATCCGCCCAATACGCGCGGGCGCTCCCTTCGCAGGCAAGCTTGAAGGCGCCGTAATGCGTGACCGGATGTGGCGTCGAGCCGTCATCGGGGCCAAAGACGGCAGCGCTGCTGGCATAGGCAATCCGCGCAATGCCGTTAGCCTTGGCCGCTTCGAACGCATTCAGCGTGCCGATCAGGTTCACCGTCGCGCCTAGGACCGGGTCGTTCTTGCAGGCTGGGGTCAGCAGAGCGGCGAGATGAATAATGGATGCGCAATCTTTGGCGGCGGATTTGACGGCGGCGCCATCGGTAATATCGCCCTCAAACCACTCGACGTGATCCGCTTCGTCGCCAGCGATGTCCCGCAATATGCGGCGGTCGGGCGAGCGATCGAAAATCCGCACGTCATGGCCTTCGGCTTTCAACGCCTTGAGGATCCAGCCGCCCAGAAAGCCGGCGCCGCCGGTCATCAGAATCCGGGTCATGGCGCGCCCCGCATATCTTCCGAGGTAATCGAGAAGGCGGTCTCATAGATATCAGTGACCGGCGCTTGAAGGATGCCGCTTTCAACTGCCAGCCGCTCCACCTCGGGCAAGGCCGCCCGCAGTCCTGCGCTCGACGACCCCTCGACCAGAACGACGACGTCGAAGACAGTCTCGTTCATTACAGCCCGCAGCTCGGTTTCCTTGGTGCGGACGCTCGAAACCTCGTTGCGGGAAACACCGACGTGGACGCAGGAGACACCACGCACCGCGAGCATCGTGTCCGCGAGTGCCTGAGCATTTGCCCGCAGCCGGGTCTCGCCATCGTCGCCCGAAAGATCGAAGCGGATCGTCGCCATGCTGCCACCGTCACCATGGCCTGCCTCAGCAATGCGTTCGCAGGCGACGCGCAGAAAATTACGGAAACTCGGCGCAACAGCCGTCGTCCAGGGTGTCGGGTTGTTCAAACGCTCGAGGTAGTCGGGGGAACGGAATGTCTCCAGTGTCTCGCCGGAATAGACGGTGCCGAAAACATAGCGTGAGGCAGAAGGAGCATGCAGCCGCTTGCCGGTCCTGAAACCCGGGATCGAAAGGCGCTCCGGCATATGTTCACGGGTATGCCATTCGATATATTCGGCATGCCCGCCCTCTTCGATGTCGTGCCAGATCGCCAGAAAGGCGTTGCCGTTCATTCCCATCGTCTTCTCCTCCCATTCACTCGCCCTGCATCCTCAGCGCTTGACAAGCCGGTCATTTGCGACCCATGTAGGCCACTAGAATGTTAGTATGCTACAAATGTCAAGCGCTAGGTTCCAACCAAACGGATGCGTGATGACAACGAACGAAAAGAAAGCGGCTCTTGGGAAACGGGTCGTAATGCCAGGGAGGAGATACACATGGCGAACCAGGAAACACCTCGCGTTGCGATCGTCACAGGGGGGGCCGGCGGGCTCGGATTTCCGATCGCAGCAAGACTTGCGGCCAAGGGCCACAAGGTCGCGCTATGGGACATCAACAAGGAACGGGTCGAAGAGGCTGCTGCCAAACTTCCGGGCGCCAAGGGTTATGTGGTCAACGTCATGGACCCCGCAGCCGTCGAGGACGCTACGGTGCAAGCGGTCGCGGATCTCGGGCCGCTCGGCATTCTCGTGACCTGCGCCGGTCACAACGGCCCGCTCGAAAAATTCGTCGATTACCCGCATGACGGCTGGCGTTTTGTGATGTCGCTCAATCTCGATGCGGTATTCTACTGCTGCCAATCGGCGGTTCGGCAAATGCTGAAGACCGGCTATGGCCGCATCGTCAATATCGCCTCGATCGCCGGCAAGGAAGGCAATCCCAACGCGGTCGCCTACTCCGCTTCGAAGGCGGGTGTTATCGGCCTGACGAAATCGATCGGCAAGGAACTCGCAACGACGCAGATCCGCGTCAACTGCGTCACTCCGGCCGCGATCGAGACGGAAATGATGAACCAGCTGACACCCGAATTCAAAGCCTATGTGACAGCGAAGATCCCTGTCGGTCGCCTCGGCGAAGCGGAGGAAGTCGCATCGCTCGTCAACTGGCTGGCGTCTGAGGAATGCTCGTTCTCGACCGGCGCCGTGTTCGACGTTTCCGGCGGGCGCGCGACGTATTGAGGTCGCGCAATGTATAAGCAACATCCCCTTTCGCTCGCCTATCTGACCGTGTTCGGTTGTCCTCCGGTCGAGAACGTCAGGATCGCAGCCGCCTGCGGTTACGATCTCGTCAGCCTGCGGCTGATTGCTCCACACGGGCTGGAGCTTGCCCATCCAATCGTTGGAAACCAGAAGCTGATCCGCGAAATCAACGCCGCGGCGTCGGACACGGGCATCTCGTTCTACGACGGCGAGGTGTTCACCCTCCTGCCGGAGACGGACATCAAAACCTGGCTTCCGGTGATCGAGACTGCCGGTGAATTCGCAATGCCGGTCATGCAGATCACCTGCGAGGACCCGGATCTTTCCCGTGCAGTGGACAATCTTGGCCGCATTGCCGACGCGGCTTCGCAATACGGCATCAAGATGGCGATCGAGTTCATGCGCTGGCGTTCCACTGCCAACATCCATGATGCAAGCCGCCTGGCGAGTGCGACGGGCCGGAACAATGTCGGCCTTCTGATAGACGCGCTGCACCTGTCACGCTCCGGCGGAAGCCCCGCTGATGTCGTGCGCCTGCCGAAGGGCCAGGCGCTGTATCTCCAGCTTTGCGACGCGCCAGCCGAGCAACCGGCAGACAACGCCGGTTGCATTGCCGAGGCACGCACTGCCCGGATGTTTCCAGGCGACGGCGGCCTGTGGTTGAAGGATCTGATGGCCGCCCTGCCCGCAGATGTCGTAATCAGCGTCGAGACCCCGCATAAAGGAGACGCGGCGCTCAGCTTCATGCAGCGCGCCGAAATAGGAATGGCTGCCACGCGGCGCTTCCTCGACGAGATCTCCACCTGACAAGCGCCCTCAGGGAATGTTGCCTCACTCCCTGAGGGCGCGTACAGAATTCGGTTATGCCGCGTCGGAGCGTATGATCCGCTCCGGGAAGGAAGGGACCGTAGGAATGGATGCAAAACCACGATCCTCGCTGGGCGCAAGGGTGACCGAGAGGCTGAGACGAGCCATCATCGATGGCGAGCTCGAGCTGGGTGACGCACTGTCGGAAGACAAGCTGGCGACCACGCTTGGCGTCAGTCGGAGCCCCGTGAAAGAAGCCTTCGCTACCCTTGAACAGCAGGGCCTCATCGATGTGCGTCCGCAAAGGGGAAGCTTCGTCTTCCTGCCGACCCGCGAAGACACGGAAAACCTGTGCGAATTCCGCAAGACGATCGAGATCGAGGCAGTTCGCCTCGCCATGTCGCGTCGTCGCGATGAAACGTTAAAGGCGATGCGGGCAGCTGCCGAAGACATGATGGCGGCGTGCGAGGCGGGCGACAACCATCGATCCGCCCGCGCTGATGATCATTTCCACGATGCATCGCTGGAGAATTGCGGCAACCCGTATCTGTTCAACGCCTACCAGCTCGTGTCGAGCAAGGTCGCAGCACTTCGATCGCACCGTTCCACGCTGCCCACGCGCAAAAATGCGAGTGCTGAACATATCGCCATCGTGGAGCTTCTGGAAAGCAATCGGATCACCGAAGGACTGGACATGCTTGGGACCCATGTCCTGATGATGGCGGTTCGGTACGGTATTGAGGAAGAGCCGCTACGACTTCCCGGTGGACGAGCCGCACGCAGCGCGAAACTCGACCATATCGGCCTTCTGCCGGACTAATCCCGCAACCGGACCGGACCACAGGACAGATCCGTCTCAATCGTTGTTTACGATATCGGCGCGGTGTTTCTCCGGCACGCCTTTCGTCTTCTCAACTCTGTCTCGATGCAGCGCGGCGCGTGCGAGGAGAAGGAAGGTGGCCGGCGTCGTAACCGTGACGAAGATCCCGATGAGGATCTCGTGCATCATTGGTCGGCCTGATGTCACGGAGAAAAAGATCATCGACGCGACCATGACGCCGCCCACACCCCAGCTGGTGCCGAGGGTTGGCGCATGGATGCGCTCGTAAAACGTCGGCAGCCGGAGAAAGCCGATCGCGCCGATCAGCGCCAGCGCTGCACCGACAAGCAGGAAGACCGCGACCGCGATGGCGGCCCAGAGCGGGAGATCTGTGGCTTCACTCATTCGATCACCTCGCCCCGCATCAGAAATTTGGCGAGCGCAACGGTTGCCACGAAACCCAGCATGCCGATCACCAGCGCCGCTTCGAAATAGATGACCCGACCCGTGCCGATCCCGAACGTGACGAGCATCAGCATCGCGTTGATGTAGAGCGTGTCCAAGGCAATGATCCTGTCCTGCGCCCTCGGGCCGCCGAACATGCGCACAGAGGCGATAGCCATGGCCGCAGCCAGCATCAATTGTGCGACAGCCACAGCTGTGAAGACGATGATGGCACTCATACGAAGATCTCCATCAAGAGCTTTTCATAGCGGTTCTTGACCATATCGCGCCACTTCGCCTCGTCGTCGAGATCGAGGACATGCAACAGCACGGTATTGTCGTTGGAATCGTATTCCAGCCAGGCTGAGCCGGGCGTGCTCGTCAGAACGATCGCGAGCACCGCCAGCGAGAAATGGTTGTGCGTCTGCAGCTGGATCGTCAGGAAGGCCGGATTATGCCGCCGCGAACCGCTCCTCAGGATGACTGCGGCAACCTGCGCGTTCGACTTTGCAACGTCGTAGAGCACCATCCCCAATAGCTTCGGGAGAAGGTACCATTTGCCGAGTCTCGGCTTTTCCGGTCTCAGGGAAGCCATAGCCCAGCAGGCGAAGACTGCGACCATTGTGCCGATAATCAGGTGGCCGAGCGTGAACCCGTTCAGCAGCAGCCACATGAGGACCAGGAAGACGGCAAGGATCGGGAAGGGAAACATCAATCGCCTCCCTGTCCGTTGCTGTCGGCGACGCCCTTCAGGACTGTCGCGTTTCTGACGGCGTTGATGTAATTTTCCGGGCTGGCGAGGGTCCGTATCGTCGTGTCCATGTACTGCATCGCGGGTCCAGCCTGAACCGTCAGCACAAGGGTAAGGCTCAGAAGGAACATGACTGGTACGATCTCGATGACCAGCACCCGCGGCACGGTGCCCTCGATCGAGCTCCAGAACGTCCTGATGCCAACACGCGTCATCGCGATAAGCGCTGCGACGCCTGACAGGATGACGAGAACGATGAGCGTCCAGACCGCAGCAGTCGGCGGCACGCCAATGGCGCCGGTGCCCATCATCGCGGACAACATCGCGAATTTGGCGATAAAGCCAGACAGTGGCGGCAGACCGGACAGAAGGATCGCACAGGCTGCAAAGCATATGCCGAGGATCGCCATCGTCCCGGGCATCGTGACCCCGTCGCCCTCTTGCGGCTCATCGTCGTCGGCGTCGCCGTAAGCTTCCATCGTCACGGTGAGGACGCTAGCGCCCGCATCCTGACCACGCTCGACAAGTTCGATCAGCATGAAGAAGGCGCTGATCGTCAGGGTCGAGCTCACGAGATAGAGGAGTGCGCCGGACGAGACCGCACCATCGTTGATGCCGAGCACCATCAGAAGCGTGCCGGACGACACCAGAACCGAATATCCGGCCAACCGGCCCAAGGCCTGCGACGCGAGCACGCCGATCGTTCCAAACACCACTGTCGCGATACCGCCGATGAGCAGGAATGTCGATCCGAACCCGGCCGATGGCCCGGTTTCAAACAGCAGCATGATCAGACGCAAGATGACATAGATGCCGAGCTTGCTGAGGATCGCGAAAACGCCGGCGACGGGCGCCGAGGCAGCGCTATAGGCTGTCGGAAGCCAGAAGCAGAGGGGCCACATGCCAGCCTTGATGAGAAATGCGATCCCGAGGACGCCGGCGCCGGCTTCCATCAGCATGCGTCGGTCCGGCTCGATCTGCGGAATGCGCGCGGCAAGGTCGGCCATATTCAGCGTGCCGGCTGTTCCGTAAATCAGGCTGACACCGATCAGGAAGAGAAGTGCGGCCGCAAGATTGACGGCGATGTAATGGAGGCCGGCCTTTACCCGCAGCGGACCCGAGCCGTGGAGAAGCAGACCATAGGATGCAGCCAGCATCACCTCGAAGAAAACAAAGAGGTTGAAGAGATCGCCGGTGAGGAATGCACCATCCACCCCCATCAGCAGCAGCTGGAACATGGTGTGGAAATGGGCGCCGACCGTATGCCAGCGGGCCATCGAATAGACGAGCGACGCAAGCGCCACCAGCGCCGTCAGAAGCAGCATCATCGCCGACAGGCCGTCGAGCACCAGCACGATCCCGAACGGGGCTGCCCAGTTACCGAGCAGGTAGACACCTTCGAAATCGCTCGGACCGCTCTCGATACGAAACAGCACGAACGAAACGCAGACGAGGATCACCACCGACGTCAGGCTGACCATCGCCTTGGCAACGCGCTGTCGTTCGTCGATGAACAACAGCACTGCCGCCGCAAGCAGCGGGACCAGGATCGGTGCTATGATGAGGTGATGCGCCCAGCCGTTCATGACGGGTCGCTCCTGCCGTCAACATGGTCGGAGCCGGTCAGGCCGCGGGAGGCGAGAAGCACGACCAGAAACAGTGCCGTCGTGGCAAATCCGATGACAATTGCCGTCAGCACCAGTGCCTGGGGCACCGGATCCGCAAGGCTTGCGGTGGCCGTGCCGTCCACGAGAACCGGCGGCACATTGGTCTTCACCCCGCCGACGCTGAAGATGAACAGGTTGACGGCATAGGCCAGAAGGGAAAGCCCGACGATGACCTGATAGGTCCGTGGGCGCAGGATGAGCCACACGCCGCAAAAGGTCATGACGCCGATGGCGATGGAGAGAATGATTTCCATCAGGTTTCCTTCGTCTTTGCTGCATCGATTGCCCGCAGGCGATTGATGCGGATCGACTGGTGCGCCAACGCCACCATGATCAGAACCGTCGAGCCAACGACGAGCGAGAAGACGCCGAGATCAAACAGCAATGCCGTTGCCGCCGGCATTTTCCCGACAAGCGGAAGCTCGACATACTGGAAGTGCGAGGTGAGGAACGGGTAGCCGAAAGCCCAGGCTCCGATACCGGTTAAGGCCGCAGTCAGAAGGCCAGCACCCATCCAGCGCAGCGGCAGAATTCGGATCCGATCTTCTGCCCAGCGTGTTCCGCCGGCCAGATACTGCAGCAGGAAGGCGAGCGACAGCGTCAGGCCTGCCGAGAACCCGCCGCCCGGCATGTCGTGACCACGCAGGAACAGATAGACAGCGAACATGATGATGACAGGGAAGAGCCACTGCATGATGACCGACGGGATCAGCATGTAGTCCCGAGCCGTATCGCCCGCAGACCGATCCGGCCGCTCTTCGTCGAAGCGGTTCTGTGCCCGCTGCTGTTCGGGCATCGCCATCGTATCGTCGGCCGGCCGGAAACGGCGAAGCAGCGCATAGACGGTGAGCGCCACCACGCCGAGAACTGCGATTTCGCCAAACGTATCGAAGCCGCGGAAGTCCACCAGGATCACGTTGACGACGTTGCGGCCTCCGCCCTGCGAATAAGCGTTTTCCAGGAAGTAAGTAGCGATAGCGTCCGGCACCGGCATCGTCATCACCGCATAGGATATGAAGGTCATGCCGACACCGCAGAAAACGGCGAGCGCAAGATCCCGGAAGCGTCTCAGCCGGGCGCGGACGGTAATCGGTGCATCATTGATTTCGTTCCGCTTCGGCAACCAGCGTAGGCCGAGAAGGATCAGTACCGTCGTGATGATCTCGACCAGAAGCTGCGTGATCGCGAGATCAGGCGCCGACAACCAAACGAACGTGACGCAGACGATCAGCCCGACGCCGCCAAGCATGACGAGCGCCGCCAAACGGTGATATTTCGCAAGAAACGCGGTGCCGAGCGCCAGACAAATACCAATCAGCCAGATGGCCGCGAAGGCCTTGTCGACCCCGGAGAACACGAACGGCCGCGGCTCGAACCCGGAGAGCCAGAGCGGCAGGAGACCTGCGACAAAGCCGGTGAACACGACCCAGCGCAACTGCGGCTGCAGCTTGCGGGTACCGATCCGCCGCTCCGCGAGCCTTGCCCAGCGCCATGAGACTTCGACGAGGATACGCTCGAAGATGCGCTGTCCGCGGAAGCGTCTGAACACGGGCGCACCGTCTTTGCACTGCGCAAGATAATTTCGAAGGAGGATGTAGATCAGCGCGCCGGCGACAAGAGCAACGATGCTCATAACGAGCGGAAGGTTGAAGCCGTGCCAGATCGAAAGGCTGTATTCAGGCGTATCCGGCCCGAGTACGCCCATCGCGGCCGCCTGCAGGATCGGTCCAACGGCGATCGCCGGAATGACGCCGACGACCAGACACGCGACGACCAGAAGTTCGATCGGGAACAGCATCCAGTGCGGCGGCTCGTGCGGCTTTTCCTTGGGAAGACCAACTGGCTTCGGCCCGAAAAAGACCGTGTGGATGAACCGAAGCGAATAGGCGACGCTGAACGCACCGGCGAGAGTGGCGACGTAAGGAAGGATGCGGTCCAGGAACGAGTCCGCGTGGGTCTCGACCGCTTCTGCGAAGAACATCTCCTTCGACAGGAAGCCGTTCAAAAGCGGGACGCCCGCCATCGCCGCACTGGCGACCATGGCAAGTGTGCCGGTAATCGGCATGAACCGGAACAGTCCGCTCAATTTTCGCATATCACGCGTACCGGTCTCGTGGTCGATGATACCGGCTGCCATGAACAGCGACGCCTTGAACGTCGCATGGTTCAGCATGTGAAAGATCGCAGCGACCGTTGCCAGCGGGCTCCCGAGGCTGAGCAGCGTGGTGATCAGGCCGAGATGGCTGATCGTGGAATAGGCGAGCAGACCCTTCAGATCCTGCTGGAACATCGCGAAGTATGCGCCCAGCAGAAGCGTGATCATGCCGGCCGCACCGACGAGAATGAACCATTCGTAACTGCCGGACAGCGCCGGAGACATGCGCGCCAGGAGAAAGACCCCGGCCTTTACCATGGTCGCAGAATGGAGATAGGCCGATACCGGCGTCGGCGCTGCCATCGCGTTCGGCAGCCAGAAATGGAACGGAAACTGCGCGCTTTTTGTCAGAGCGCCGAGCAGGACGAAGACGAGTGCCGGGACATAGAGGGAATGCGCACGAATGACGTCGCCTGCCTCCAGGATCTTGTCGAGGTCGTAGCTTCCGACGATATTGCCGAGAAGCAGGAGGCCGACGAGAAGGCAGAACCCACCGATGCCGGTCACCGTCAGGGCCATACGCGCACCATCGCGGGCAGCGGAACTGTTGTGCCAGTAACTGATCAACAGGAACGAGAAGATGCTCGTCAGTTCCCAGAAGATCGAGAGGAGGATGACGTTGCCGGAAAGCACGATCCCCATCATGGCCCCCATGAACGCCAGCAGGAACGAGAAGAAGCGCGGAACCGAGTCCTCTTCGGACATGTAGTATCGCGCATAGATGACGACCAGCAGTCCGATGCCGGCGATCAGAAGCGCGAACATCCACGCAAAGCCATCAAGCCGTAACTTGAACTCAAGCCCAAGCTGGGGGATCCACTCGAACGTCAAGCGGACAACCTGGCCCTCCGTGATCGAAGGGTAGGAGGCAATGACGATTAGAAGGCATGCAAGCGATACCCCACCGGCAGTCCAGGAGGGGAGTACACGCGACGATGTCTTCAGAAAAAATGCCGAAGCAAGACTGCCGACAAACGGCAGAACCAGAAGAACAAGCAGGAAATATGGGCCCAGCGTTATCCCAATGTGTCTGTTCCTCGTGCGTTTCGATGGCCTGAGAGCGCACAATACGCGCCACTAGCAATCTATCGAAAATTGACCTATATGATTTGTATTGACCAATATGGGCAGAATAGAGCGATGGGTCAAGCCGCGCAAACTTGTATATTGTCTCCAGCGCTTTGCCGGGCGGCCCGAGGGTTCCTCGACTGGACCCAGTCGGACCTTGCCGATCGCTCAGGCGTGTCGCGCAGCACCGTACGCGACTACGAGGGCCAGCGACACGATATTCACAGATCAACCGAGGCTCAGCTGCGCCAGGCGTTCGAAGGCGCGGGCCTTGCATTCGTCGTGACCGAGAATGGAATTGGGATCTGTCCCGGCGAACAGAAGCAAGAATGCTGAGGCTGCCGATCGGCACCGCAAACCATTTCTGACCCCGGGAACCAAATTCGCGCCAAGAGCTTTCTCCCTACATGTGAGGGAGGGATTATCTCATGAAAATTGCTCTGCTTTCCGCATCGTTCGCCGTCGTGAGCCTAGCCGTCGCGGCTTCCTACGTCCTGCCGTCGGGCAGCACCCTGGAACGCGGCCAACCCTACAAATACGCGATGGCACGCTAACGCATCTCTCAGGCGTTTGAGAAACTAGCGGCTCGCGCTGGCGTCTGACGCCGGGTCAGGTCGCTTTCAACGTTTCGCACATCTGGCTGGCGGCCTTGTGCCGCTCATGCAGCCCAGCTTCGGCCCAGCACGTCGATCCAGTTTTCGAATGCGATCTTCGCAATGTCTTCGCTAGAGAAGCCGTGTTTACGCAGGGCTTCGATCAGGCGCGGAAGGCCGCTTGCATCTTTCAATTCCGAAGGCACGGTCGTACCGTCGAAATCCGAGCCTAGCGCGACGTGATTGATTCCGATCCGCTCTGCGATATAGGCAATGTGCCGCACAAGCACATCGAGGCTCGTGCTTTCGTCTCTGCGCCCGTCGTCGCGCAAGAACAGGACACCGAAATTGATGCCGACGAGCCCGCCTGTATCACGGATCGCGTCAAGCTGGCGGTCCGTGAGGTTTCGGCTGTGCGCAGAGAGCGCGTGCGCATTGGAATGGGATGCGACAAGCGGCGCCTTCGAGATTTTTGCGACGTCCCAGAAACCGGCCTCGTTCAAATGCGACAGATCGACCATAATCCTGAGGTCGTTGCACGCACGAATCAGGTCTCGTCCGGCGTCACTCAAGCCCGGGCCGATATCCGGCGTTGACGGGAACTTGAACGGAATGCCATAGGCAAAGATGTTCGGACGGCTCCAGACGGGACCAAGAGTTCGCAAGCCCGCTTGGTGAAGCACGTAAAGCGCATCGAGATCCCCGGCAATTGCTTCGGCGCCCTCGATATGCATCACAGCGGCAAAGCTGCCCATTGCCATCGAGCGGCGGAGATCGTCCGCAGTCCGACAGACCGTGACCCCGCCGTTGGAACAGCGCTCGATATCCAACAGGATCCGGGCCATGGCGATCGTCTGGTTCAGCGCCTCGGGTTGAGCCGGGGTCGGAAAATCGCCGTTCTGGTCCTTTGCCATGGACGGCGACGGCACGTAGATGGCGCAGAGACCGCCGGCCAATCCACCCTCGCGGGCGCGCGGCAGATCGATATGACCATCCTTCCGCCCGTCCAGAAAGTCACCGACAGGATCCTTCGCGTCGCTGAGGCGCAAACGCAAAAGCACGTCGTTATGACCGTCGAAAACCGGAACGGGAGAGTTCGTCATCTGTGGAAAAGTCCTGGGGAATCATGATGCGGAAGACTTCTAGATAGGATCTCCGGCTCCGAAATACACCCGCGAGACACAGCGGAAAGAATTCGCTGCAGCTCTTTTATCATGCCCGCCTCAGGATAAGCCGGAACATCGACGAATCGAACCCGGTCAGGGCTTTGTCCGCAATGCGCAAGACGATCGACTGAAGCGCGAAAGCGGCAGCGGTCGTCGCAACGGCGCCCATCACCCCGAAATGCGGGACGAACAGGAAGAAGCCGGCAATCCGCACCACGACGCACACGGCCATGATCTGGAGATAGCGTCCTTCGTGGCCTGCCAGAAGCAGCATGATCACAGAGGGCCTCGTCGTTCCGAGCGCCGCAGTGCCGAGGCAGAGGACCAGCAGTTCCGGGAAATACGCAGCATAGGGCTCGTTTATCAGCAGAAGGGCGAAATAGCCGCCGACCAGAATGCCGATCAGGCCGATCGCGCTGAAGGCAAGGGTTATCCAGGCAAGGCTATCGAGCATCTTGTTGAGGGCCCGCTGTTCTCCGCGATAGTAGAGCCCCGGGAGATGGCGCGTTCCGAAAAGATTGACCGAGTCCGCAGCGGCCGCGAACAAATTGGCGAGGCGAACCGTCACGAAATAGGCCCCTGCGATTACCGGGTCCATCAGATAGCCGATGATGATCACGTCTATGTACTGATTAGTAGCTTCGAGAGACGTCGCAAGCCAGAAGCGGACCGATCGCGGAAGCCATAGCCGGTAGTCCGCAACCGCACGGATACGGTTAAAGTCCGGAAAACGATGCAGGATTCGTCCGCGGATGAGATAGAGCTGCAGAAGGAGAGCAAGACCTGCTCCGACCGCCAAGGCCAGGAAGAGATGGGCCGTATCCGGGCGTGTCCCGCTGAAGAGACAGGCGAGCAGATAGAGGACGGGCACGCTCCCGACAATGGCGTTGCCCGCGCCGTCTCCCGAGGCAACGCCGATCTCGGTTCGCACAAGATGCATGCAGATCTGCAGCACGGAGACGATCATCATATAGATGACGCAGGTTATCGCTGTCTGGCCATCGACCAATGCGGAAGCCCAGAAATACTGACCGATCGCGACGATAACGGTGCCGCTGAGCGACAGAAGCAGCGTGAAGTAGAGCGCGCCTTTCAGCTTGGCGGCATTGCCTGCCGCCGTCATCTCGTTCCACATCCGCAGCACGAACGGCTCCTGTCCGGCGGCTGCCACGATGCAAAGCAGCCCCGCTGCGGAGTAGAGGATCGAGTAATGTCCGAACGCTTCGGGATCGAGAAGCCGAGCAGCAAGCGTGATCAGCGTGAAGTTGAGCAACACCATGCCGATCTTGACGCCGACGACGACAGCCATCCCGCCGATATCCGGCCGGCGGATAAGCGCGCCGATCCGACCGGCAAAGGTGCGGTGGGCAGCGGGCGCCACGTGGTCGGATGCATCACCGGACATTGGCGACCCCTTTTCTCAGGAAGTTTTTGAGCGGTTTCGCATGGTGATAAATGGCGGCGACCGCAGCACCCTTGAGTGACAGGGCTACGGTGATATTGCGCATCGTCGTTTCCGTCGGGCGAAAATGCGTTTTGTACCCGGGATCGCCGAGGCAGAGATCCATTACTCTGTGGCCGTCCTGGTGGCGCAGCTGTGCGACGCGGTAAAGGATCTGCATTCCGGCCGAGATTTTCTGATGCTTCTTGATGTCGGATGCAAGCAGCGTTGCGTGAAACTCGCCGTCGCCTGCCAGCCCGAACAGGGCAGCGACAGGTTCTCCAGCGAGATAGCTGACGTAGAGCACAGCTTCTCCTGAAGCCGCCGCTGCGACGGCATAATCACGATAGAGATCGAAATATTCATGGCGATCCAGCAGGTTCTCCGAATAACGGTCCTGTCGCGCCTCCCGAAGGAAGTCGAAGACCGCGCGGATTTCCTGCTCGTGCGTAATGGCTTTGTGCAGGTAGGGGCCGTAGGCTGCTTCCGTCTGTCGGTGCAACCTGCCAAGGTTCTTGGTGAAGTTGCGGTTCATCACCTTCAGGCGCCAATGGTCGAAATCGTCGCCGATATCGAACGCGTAGGCAGAGTTCTCTCCCCGGCTTTCGCGAGCCCCCTTGAACAGACGCTGGATGTCGAAGCCATCGGCACGAACCTTGCGGAACATCAGCAGGTCGGCACCGCGAAGCGTTTCGCGCAACGCCTTTAGAACGGCCGGTGATGCGGCGATCTGCTCGAAACGCTCCGCGTCGCAGACGATCGTGTTGTAGTCGCTGATACCGAAATCCGCAGGCTGGATTATCATCACCCCGGATGAGCGCTGCATCACGAGGGGAAGCACGGCAAGGAGACTGTCGTCGGCTTCGTTGCGGAACGTCACCGTCCGCTGCTTCGCGCCCAGGGAAGGACCGAGGCGCCGGTGCAGCATGTCGAGCCACATCGGCTCCTGAAAGGCAGTGCCCTTCCCTTCCGAATAGAGGCGGCGATATTCCGGCCCTGAAAAATCGAACGTCTCTTCTACGGTGACTTTCATGGATTCAGGGCTTTTCTCGATCGTACTCTGGCGGGGAATTGTCTTCAGCAGTTTGTCCTGTTCTCAGCTCAGTGCGACCCGACCGCCTTCGGCCGATGCATCAAGCTTGAAATCGCGCTTGATGACGACATCACCCTTTTTCTGCTTCCCAGCCTTCTTCCAGGCAAAGGCCGCCGCCGCCTTCGGATAGACATGCAGGCCCGAATTTTCGGTCGACAGTCCCTTCACGCCGAGCGTGCGGCGAAACACGCCGTTGCCATAATGGACCGCGTAGGAATTCCAGATCTGCTTCGTCCAATGCTCCATCGTCACGGAGATGTTCATGCAATCATGGTTCTGTACGCGATGCGGTGCATAAAGCGGCCATGTCACCATTTCTCCCGGATGCAGATCGACAGCCGTTGCGTATTCGTCGAACCACGTCTCGTAGGGCATTTTTTCATCGGTCTCGCGCAGCAGGATCTTCTCCACCTGCATCGGGCGCAGAAACACTTCCGAGCGCGGATAAAGATAGACGCGCTTGCTGCCCTCGATCTGCCAAAGCGACTGGCCCTGGATATCGGCGTGGTAAAAGACGTTGGCGTTGGGAGACGAGACCAGCACACCCAGGTTGCGCTTGAACGTCTCGAATCCCGGCATGCGGCCTGCGAATTCGGAAAAGATCGTGTCGAGCAAACGGCCATATTCCGGCGCCCAGTCCATCACGCGGCGAATGTTCATCCACATGCGGCCCTTTTCGACTGCAGCGAGTGCCTCAGCGCCCGAAATGCCGTTGCGGACGCCATAAAGTCGCGATGGGTTGGTGATGTCGTCGGACATGGATTCCAGCCCGAACTCGCTATCCGGGCAGCGTTCGATCAACTTGCCAACAGCCTCCCTCGAGAACACACCCGTTTCAAGGAGGCGATGATTGAGCTTGACGATCTCATTGCCGAACAAACGCGCGTGGCGGTCTTCCCAGTTGGCAATGATGTCCTTGTTCATGAGCATAGAATTCATTGAAATCCACTCCCTAACATCCGTTCGTCACCAAGGGTCGACAATCGGTCTTGATACTTTCAGGATATCTTCGCTGGAACAGATAAAGCGAAGGGCTGACCTTGCTCTCAGATACAGCACTCCGGCCAGCGATGAGTAAACGCGGGCTTTGTTCTTTCTAAATCGGTTAACATGGAGTGAGGCCGAC
Organism: Rhizobium sp. Leaf321; assembly: GCF_001423215.1. Classification (NCBI taxonomy): domain Bacteria; kingdom Pseudomonadati; phylum Pseudomonadota; class Alphaproteobacteria; order Hyphomicrobiales; family Rhizobiaceae; genus Rhizobium; species Rhizobium sp. Leaf321. The sequence continues at coordinate 46,661 of NZ_LMOF01000001.1, forward strand.
CATTAAAATCCGCCCTATTCTCTCGGGCAGAACTGCGACTCATCAGGCGTCCGGGTTCCACCGATACGAGCGCGGCGCAGGCGATGGCTCGTCCGGGAGCATCGACAACAACGAACCGGTGCGTGGTGCAGGCTTGCGCTCGATCTCTTTCGGATAGTCTTCGTCCAGCGTCTCGGTGCGGGCGTGTTCCGGCCCCCGTTGCGGATGATTGACATCCATCGCGATGCCGAAAGCGAGCACGCCGAGTGCACCCAATGTCAGTCCGACTGCGGCGCCGAAAACGGCCGCCTGCGCGATGCTCGGCGGCCAGCTCCGCTCTCTTGGAGCGATGGGAGCAGAGATTACACGGAGATTGGTCGTATCGAGCTGTTGCCGTTCGGCTGCCATTCGCGCCCGTCCGAGAAAGGCTTCGTAGACTGCGGCTCTCGCAGATGCCTCTCTCGACAATTCCCTCAGACGCACCTGCGCATCGTTATCCGAGAACACACTGGTAGAAACGGTCTTCGATTCACCTTCGAGCTTTTCGACAACGGCCTTTGCCTGATCGTATTCGTTGCGGGCAGCAAGCGTCAGCCGGGACATTTCCCGGGCGATTTCCTGGTCGAGCGACTGCAGCCGCGACTGAACCGCGGCCCTCCTCGGATGCCTTGTACCGAACGTCAGCAACTGCTCGTCGGCTTCCTGCTTGAGGGTCGAATACTGGGCCCGCAGCGCGGCAAGCGTTGCGGACTGCATCGCCAAGGAATCGTTGCCACCAGCAAGCATCTGCTTGTAGCGCGAGTCAGCGGCGATCAGACGTTCGCGAGCCTCGCGCAACTGGGTGTCGACCTGGACCATGGAACGGCTGCTAGAAAGCTCGCCTTGCGAAGAGCGAAGGCCGCTTTCGCGCCGAAATGTTTCGACGGCCTCTTCGGCCTCGATGACACCCTTCTTCAGCTCGGTGAGCCGTGCAAGAAGCGAGTCTGTCGTTCTCTTCGCGCCGTCGACATCGCCGGCATTGAGTTCGGCCTTGAATTCCTCGATCAGCGCTTGCGAAATCCGAATGGATTTCTCGGCATCCCATGTCCAGACCGACATGAACAGCACGAAGGATTTCTCATCCCGCTGGGCTGCAAGTCTCTTGTTGAGAGATTCCAGCGCGATGATTCTCGGATCGACCGGCGTCGCGGGTCCACCGAAGCTGAACAGACTAAAACCGCCAGCTGGAACGAATTCGATGTCGTTGGTAAGATCGAGCTTTTCGATCACCCGGAGAAGCACGTTGCGCGACAGCAGGGTTTGAAGCTTGCTGTCGGCGTTGAGGAGCAGCGTTTCGCGCATGTCGTTGCGCGAACCCGTCTCTTCGCCCACGATCTGCAGACCGGCGGGATCGATGACGAGTTCGCTCGTCACCGTATAACGCGGCTTGGAAATGACCGTGTAGGAAACTGCAAGTACCAATCCGATGAGGGCAGCTGCGACGATCCAGCGGAATTTTTGGCGCAGCCAATAGGCCAGCCGCCCCAGATCGATCTGAAGGTAGTTTGTCAGCCCTTCAGGTGCGGAGCTGTTCGACCGAGCTGGATATGGAGGCTGCATTCGGTTCACGTCTCACGGCTAATGGCAGAGCACCGGCTCTCTCATTCCACCGCATTTATCACAGCCTGTGCTTAAGATTGTTTTAAGCCAAGCCTGACCGATCGAACGGATAACCTTGCCGACGACCCGCCGCTTAATGCCGGTTTAAGGGTTTCAGGAGTAGGGACTTTGAGGCATTTGGATTAACGGATACGAGGCGGATTTTGAAATGGCGCATCGCTATATCGCACCGGCCATGTTCCTGCTTCTGCTTCTTTCCATGTGGGTGCCGGCCGAAGAGCTGAAGCTGCCCTCCTGGACGGAGCAGGCCCGTTATCTCGTCTTCCTGATGCTCTCCGGCTGGATCGTCGTGGTGGCGTTTATCAAGGTGGGGCTCAGGATCCCCTCCGGCATAGAATGCACCCTGCTTGCAGCGTTCCTACTCTATGTCAGTTTTTCCGCGGTGTGGGGCGTGCAAAGTGCCGATAGCTACATCAAGGCAATCCTGATCTTCAACGCGCTGGTGACGTCGCTTGCGATCGCCAACACGCTGACGCTCGAACAGTCGCTACGGGTCATGTTCGCGGCGCTCTCCACCTTCGTTGTCGTCTGCGTTCTGGTCGCGCTGCTGGTCCCTTCGATCGGTGTCGACAGCAGCTGGGAGCATGCGGGAAAGTGGCGCGGCATTGCCGGGCAAAAGAACGGGCTCGCAGCATATGCGGCCTACGCGCTGATCGCGGGCGTTGGTCTTCCCCTGCGCCAACGCGTCACGCCGCTCGCGCAATGGGGCGCGCTTGTCGGTCGTATCGCAATGGTCGGGATCGCCTTGCTCGCGGTCTATATGGCAGGGTCGCGCGGCGGCCAGCTTATTTCAGTTCTGGGCGTCGCATCGATTGTGATTTCCAGACTGCCAAAGCTCCTCCAGAGACTAGCACTGCTCACCGGTCTCCTGTTCGCGATACCGATCATCAATCTCGTCTCCACGACGTTCGTGGTCGATGCCGACAAGATCGGCGTTGCAGGCATCACTGTCGATACCAACAGCCGCATGAAGATCTGGAGCTACGGCTTCCGTGAATTGCAGGGACGCGAGATCTTCGGCTTCGGCCTTGACAGCTTCTGGACTCCGGAACGCCTGACGAGCTTCAAAAGCGTCTATGGCTGGGTGCTCGACAACTTCCACAACGGCTATATCACGCTCATCATCGAAGGCGGCATCGCCGGCTTCCTGCTGTTTCTCGCAGCACTGTCAGCGACCTATCTTCTGCTCGTCGTATCGGTCGGAAATGTCAGAGACAAGTTCATCGGCCTGTCGTTTGCCTACGTCAACATGTACACCGTCAACAACCTCGTCGAGAACGAAATCGGTCGGTCGACGTCTCTCCTGATCTTCATCTTTCTCATCCTTGTCTTCTCGATCAGGCGACAAGTGTACCAGCACTATCCAGGACTTCAGAAAGCAGACGCAGCCTATCTGCATGGCGGCGTCCGAGTTCATCGCGGTCGTTTGCCGGCATCAATTTAAGAAGTGAAATAATACGTTTACGATACCCGCACAAATCATCGTTACTGTTGGAAACGATGCTGTTAGCCTATTGTTTAGACGAACAATCTACTATTGCCCCACCAATTAGGAGTTGAAATTGTCCAACCGAGCCAGGCAGCCGAGGCGTGTGCTTTTTCTGCAAACTCAGGCGGAATTGGCGGGCGCGCAGGAGATCTCGCGGCTTCTCGGCCAGGAGCTTTCGCGTGGGCAACTGACGGGCGTGCCGGAATACGAAACGCACCATCTTTTCCTGTACCGGAAGACCGATGGCTGCGATCACTTCCCCAATGTCCATTTTGCAGCACCCCGCAGGCCTCAAAGCCTTGGCGAATGTCTCGCCTTCGCGCGTAATTTTTTCTCCATCGTGCGCAAGATCAAGCCGGATACGATGTTGACCTTTCAGCACTACGGCAATGTGCTCGGTGCACTTGTCGGGCGGGCAATGGGCATTCCCTATATCGTCGCAAATCAGGTGTCCTCGCCCGCAACCGTGAACCGCTTTGTTGGCTTGGCCGATCGCATCCTCGGCACACTTGGTTTCTATGACGTGATAACCGTCAACTCCCATGCGACCTGGAATTACTTCCAGTCCTATGCACGAAGCTACCGCAAACGGCTGGTCCATATTCCGCATGGCTTTGCGCAGAAAACCACGTCGTTATCGAAAGAGAAGGCAAGGGACTGTTTCGATCTGCCCAAGGATGTGACGATCATGGGAACGGTCGCCCGGTTGCATCCTCTGAAGCGCATTGATCTGGCAATCTCAACGCTGCCGCATGTGCCAAGTCTGCACCTGGCCATTGCCGGCCAAGGCCCACACAGAGAATGCCTCGAGGCTCTCGCCCATACGCTTGGCGTTGCAGACCGTGTCCATTTCGCAGGAGAGGTCAACCCGGAGCAAATCGGGACTTTCCTTGCGTGTCTCGACGTCTTCGCGTTTCCGACGGCCGCAGAGACATTCGGGCTTGCAGCCGTTGAGGCTGCGCAGGCAGGCGTGCCTGTCATCGCGAACGACCTGCCGGTGCTGCGCGAAGTCCTGCAGGTGGAGCGATCCGCCTGTGCCCTCTTCGTCGATGCCGAAAACACTGATAAATTCGTCAGCTGCATCGAGTTGCTGCTTGCAGACAAGGCGCTGTACGACCGGCTCTCCGCATCGGGACGCGAACTCGCCGAACGTTACTCTCTCAATCTGATGGTCAGCGAGTATACAAAGATCATCATCAAGAGCAACGCTGAAAAAGGGGCTCCCCGCCGCTCTTCTGCGTTCAAGACGTCGAGTTGAGGTCATGCGCCGCGCAAAACGTCCGCGCCTCACGACTCCCAAGAAAATCCCAGTAATACGCAGTATCGTTCGAATGCTAAGTATCGTGTTTAGCCTCTCTTGAGCTTTCGCTGTCTTTATCGTCACTATACGAGTGAACCGGAAAACCTATGGCCGAGAGCGCGCAGCGACGTCCGACACGTCTTCTCTTTATCCAGACGCAAGCTGAAGCAGCGGGCGCTCAGGAGATCACGCGCCTTCTCGCCGAACAGCTGTCGAAACCAGCGATTTCCGGACAGCCCGAATTCGAGGCGCATCACCTGTTCCTCTATCGCAAGACCAGCGGCTGCGACCACTTCGAAAATGCGCATTTTGCGGCCGATCCGAGACCGCAGGGGATTTCGCAGAACCTTGCCATGCTTCGTCGTCTGTCGCAGCTCGTGCGCACGATAAAGCCCGACGTGATGCTGACCTTTCAGCATTTCGGCAATGTTGTCGCAGCTCCGGTCGGTCGCTTGCTCGGCGTACCACTGATCATTGCCAACCACGTCTCACCGCAGGCGACGATTTCCCGGCCGGTCGCCCTTGTCGATAAGGTGCTTGGCATTGCCGGCTGCTACGACGAGATCACTGTAAATTCGAAGGCCACCTGGCTGGACTACCAAGGACACCCGGCATCCTACAAGCGTCGACTGACCTATGTTCCGCACGGCTTTGCCGACAGAACCGTTTCGATGACGCAGCAGGAAGCGCGGGCAAAATTCGGCCTTCCAGCCGACGTCCCGATCATCGGAAGCGTCGCCCGTCTCAACGCCATCAAACGAATTGATCTCGCCATCAGATTGTTGCCGGTCATGCCGGATGTCCATCTGGCACTGGCAGGTCAGGGACCGGAAGCGCCACGACTGCGAGCTCTCGGCGCAGAACTCGGCGTTTCGGATCGGCTTCATTTCGCAGGCGAGATGCCGTCCAGCGAAATCGGCGCCTTCCTGAAAAGCCTCGACGTCTTCGTTTTCCCGACGTCTGGAGAGACGTTCGGCCTCGCGCCGGTGGAAGCCGCTCAGGCCGGCATTCCGGTTGTGAGTTCCGACCTGTCCGTCATGCGAGAAGTCTTGCAGGTCAGGGGAGAGCCCTGTGCCCTTTTCGTCGATACGACCGATACGGCGTCATTTGCAAAAGTAGTTCGCGCTGTACTTTCCGATCCCCTTCTGCGGCAAAGGCTATCGGAGTGCGGGCAGCGGCTGCGCGAACAACACTCGCTCGATGCAATGGTCGACGGCTACCGTCGCCTGATCCGCCGACAGCCGAAAACATCGGAAGACAGGTTGCACGCGTCCGGACAGCTTCAGAAATAAATGACGATGGACAGCGTTTCAAACTCCGTCCCTCCGCTGACCATCGAGATTGTGGCGGAGCGCTCCTCCACATCGGCGTGGATACAGTGGCTCTGCCGTCGGCTTGAGCAGCGCGCCGCCGGTACCACGGTGCGCCTTCAATTGGTCCAAGGGGCTGATCAGGCAGCGCAGCCTGCCCTCGAAAGCCTTTTGCAGCTTGAGAAGATGGTGCTTCGACGCCACCAGCCGTGCCTCTGCGACCGTATTGAGCCGGATGCGTTGGCGGACTGGCGAACCCGGTCGGACAACGCAGCTCCGGATATTGTCATCGACCTCACATCGAACCGGAGCGCATCCCCCCGATCGACACGGATCTATCGGCCGTTGTTCAACGGCCACGCCGGTGAATTCAGTCTCGCTTCGGCGCTGTTTTTCGAGGGAACACCGCATATCGAGATTGAGTGCACCCTGCCTTCCGGCGAGCGCTGGATTGTTGCCGATGGCTTTGCGTCCCTCGAAGCTGCGGCTGGTATCGGTGGCGCGATGGAAGCCGTTTGGTCACGGACAGCCATCCTTCTCATCAAGTCTTTGCCGGAAGAACCGCGTGCGCCGCGTATTGCAGACAACACGGCCCAGCCACACGCACGCGCTATCAGCCGCAAAGCGGTGACTGTTCGTAGCGCCAAGATGCTGGCATCTGCCGCGGCCCGCGCTGCCTATCGGCTATGCTGCCACGCTCCCCACTGGCGCATCGGCTGGCGTCGGGTCGCCTCTGACAATGACGTTTGGCAACGACGCGACCTCGGCGGGACACCCTGGGAGGTTCTCGCGGACCCGATCGACCATTTTTACGCAGACCCGTTTCCGTTTCGTTGGCAGGGCAAGGACTATCTCTTCTTCGAGGATCTTGATCAGAAGACCCAAAAGGGCATCATCAGCGTCGTCGAGTTTGACGAACAAGGACGGCCGGGCCCAGCCATCCCTGTTCTGGAAGAGACCTGGCACCTGTCTTATCCGTTCCTCATCGAAGCGGATGGTGAGATCTGGATGGTTCCGGAGGCGTCTCTCAGCGGCGAGATTTCCATCTACAGGGCAACGCGCTTTCCGTTCGGCTGGGAAAAACACGCGACACTTGTTTCCGGCAGCGAGGCCGCCGATGCGACGATCATCCAGCACGCGGGAAAGTTCTGGATGTTCGCTGTGACAAGGGATGGTATCGGCGGCTATTCCGATACGCTGTGCTTATGGTCGGCGGAAACGCTTCTCGGCCCCTGGCGACCGCACGCCGTGAACCCGCTTGTCATCAACGACCGATCCGCGAGACCCGCGGGCAACATGATATGGCGCGACGGCAAACTGCTGCGTCCCGTGCAGGATTGCCGCAACGGCTATGGGGCAGCTTTGAGCCTTGCCGAAGTGACGCGCCTGGATGACGAACGGTTCGATCAGGTGATCGTAAAGCACTTGAGCCCCGGCAAGCACTGGCCCGGCCGAAAGCTGCATACGTTGAATGGCAATGGTTACATGGAAGCGATTGACGGAAGCATTATCCGCCCAAAATGGTCGTTCGCGGCCGGCATCGTCGACAATTTCTACAAACCTGGCGAGTGACTCGGCTCGTAATGAGCGCATCAATGACCTGCCTTTATCGGAAGGCAGCACCCGATCAATTCGAGTGGGTGAACAGCGCGCGAATGGCAGCCGGGTTTGACAGCAGATACCGCATCGTCAGCCGGCGCGGCTCATTATACATCCGGTAGGCCCACTCCAACCCGTACCGCTGCATCCACAACGGCGCGCGGGCGTTTTTCCCCGAGACGAAGTCGAACAGACCGCCTGAGGTCTTGATCACACCGACAGATCGCAACCGGTCGATGTTCCGGCTGACAAAGGCCTGCTCAAGTGGAAAGCCCAACCCGATCCATAGAATATCGGGCTTGCTTGCCTGGATGTCGGCGATCACCGCATCCTCTTCGCCACGCTTGAAGTAGCCGTTTCTGCGCCCAGCGAAGGTTAGGTTTGGATACCTGGTCCGCATTGCGGCGACTGCCTTGGCGTTGACCTCTTCGGTTCCGCCGAGAAAATAGAAACTGACACCTGCCCGCTCTGCCTTGAGTGCCACTGACTGCACGAGATCGGTCGTCGCGATCCGTTCGGATACAGGATGCGACGAAAACATTCTGGAATACATGATCATGGGCATGCCATCGGCGTGGATCTGGTCGGCTTCCAGCATCAACTCCTGGAAGTCGGCCTTCTTCGCGCACATCGCGATCACCTGTCCGTTTGCCGAGGTGGAATAGAACGGCTTGGCACTGCTGCCCCGGTGAAGGAGCGCTTCATCGATGAAACCCTGCGCCGCCTCATCCATGCTGCAGCGGACAACGGGAAGACCGCCAAGCAGCGTCGTGGGCCACTGGCCCATCGTGCTTTCCTGTGCGTAAACGTCGCCAGGATGTAGTGATGGCTTACCCATATCTGCCTCGTTTGGAAGGTCAGACCACGGCTTGCGGGGACCTTTCTACGATGAGATATAGCCCTCGCCGTCCATCACTCAATTGATATGTAGTGCGATAGTTAATTCTGAAACAATGTCAGAACTCGTTGAAAAACAACGCGAATGAGGTGGTTGATATTCACTCAGATGCTTACCAAAAAGGACCATGCACGTGGGTGTGCGTTCCAATTCGGGACAACCTCGCCGTTCACCTGAAAAGCGTCGATCCATGAGAATCAGAGTGCTTGAACGCTGACCATACGGGGCCCCGAGACATATTCGCGCGGCATTCTCGGGAACCCGGTCGGTCGCAGGAGATCTCGATGACCGGATCGGTTTAAAGTCTGCCGGTGAACATCGATTTTCTACCGCAGAAGAAACGTCTTAACGGTTGCCGTTTCTGTACGCGTTTCGGCGGCTTTTCCGCTGCTGCTTCCGGCGGTCACGCGCGGTATAGACGACGGCCGCGACGACAATCGCGATTTCCGCGACAGCTGCCAGGCACCACATTGTGCTTCCCATGAACTCCTGCCCTTACGTTCAGACCATGCGCTTTGACCTCGGGCGATCATCCGAGCATTGCTCGTCTGAACAAACCCCAATGTCACTCCCCACTAAAGCGCGTGATACTTTCGATCGAGATAGATAAGCGACTGACCAACCTTTGGCTGCACCGTGGTGAGCACTTCGCAGATCAGGATGTCATGCGTGTGACCGTCGGCAACGGACACAACGCGGCAATCGAAACAGACGAGAGCGTCGTCGAGTGCCGGGCTGCCCGTTGTTAGTGGCGCCCACGTTGCTCCGGCAAACCGTTCATCGACGGGCGTCTTGCCCCCGAAAAGCTGGCTGAGGTCTGCATGGTCGGCCGAGAGGACGTTGACGCAGAGGACGCCGTTTTCCTTAAGCGGCAAATAGGCGCTCGAGGTTCGGTTGAGGCAAACGAGAAGCGTCGGGGGACTGTCGGAAACGCTGCAAACTGCGGTGGCGGCAAATCCGGCACGGCCACCCGGTCCATCCGTGGTGACGATATGAACGGCGGCGCCGAGGCGCGACATCGCGTTTCGGAAGTTCATCCGTGCGTCAACGACTTCTGGATTAACGTCGAGCGCAGGGGCAGATGCATTCACGGACATGGCTATCTCAAAACTTTCAGCTCGAGCGTACAGATGAAATCAAACCCGGCTTAGAAAATCTACCACGAGTTTGTTGAATTTCGGTGCATCAACGATATTCACCGCATGTGCGCCGAAATCCAGCAAAGCGAGTTCGGCATTGGGCATCATGTTCGAAAGCCGTACCGAGCGGGTGTAGGGCACAAGGAGATCATCCTTCGTGGCGACCAGCAAGGTCTGATGGGTGATTTCGGCAAGCCGGTCGCCGATGTCGAAGCTTCTCAGAGCTGCAATGCGCCTCATGATGTTCTGCTCGCCCTGAAAATGGGCCGCTGCATGCGCCTCCTCGGCATTCATGCGTTCGGCGTTTTCAGACATCCAGACGGCCGGATAGAGAAACAGCGGTTGCGCCTTCACGAAGGCCGGGACGCCGGAGTTTTTGAGAAGCGCAATCCGCACGTCGAAACAGCGGCCGGAATGCGGATCGGCCTTGTCCCATGCATTGATCAGCACAAGCCTGTCGATCACCTCCGGCTGGCGTGCGGCGATCTCGAGCCCGATTAGACCACCAAGCGCATGGCCCATGAAGCTGAATGTCTTGAGGCCGAGCTCTTCCGCGAGCTTCATGACGTCATCCGCCATGGCCGCGATGCCGCCTTGCTCGGGCACCTCGCCAGGGGAACGGCCAGTTCCCAAGTGATCGTAGGTGATCACCCGGAAATGCTCGGAAAGCGCCTCGATCTGCGGCGTCCAGTAGGTGCCGCTGCCGCCGAGGCCGGAGGACAGAATGATGGTCGGCGCGTCCTCTCCCGACGCGCCAAAAATATCGTAATGAACCATGCCGTTACTTGCCGATGTGGGCGACTGTGGCGATCTCAACGAGAGCGTCCGGCTTCACCAGGCCGCACTGAACGCAATACCTGGCCGGCTTGTCGCCCGGGAAATACTCCGCATAGACCTTGTTCACGGCCTGATAATTCGCCCAGTCGGTGATGAAGATATGGTTCATCGTGACGTCCTCCATCGTGCCGCCGGCGGTCTCGATGACGGTTTTGATGACCTCCAGGACGTGACGGGTCTGTGCTCCGGCATCACCCACATGGACGACGTCGTTGTTCTTGTCGAAGGGCAAGGTCCCCGAGACGTAGACAATGCCGTCTGCCAGCGTTCCCGGCGAATAGGGCGCGATCGGCTTCTGGGTTCCTTCCGGAACGATGATCGACTTTGGCATTCCGTTCTCCTCTTTGTTTTTCAAATTCACATATCGGTCGGAGCGGCCTGGCTGATGGCGCCACAGAAATCATTGACGGTCGCGACCCAGCCGAAGAATTTCTCGACATTGTAGACGGTCGCCTGCTGGATGAAGTCCGGCCCCAGATGATGGGTCGCATCCTCCAGCATCACACCGAAATATTCGAGGTGGAACGCGTCCCGCAGCGAGCTTTCGACACAGACATTGGTGGCGATGCCGACAAAGACGAGATTGCGGATGCCGCGTGCGCGCAGCACGCTGTCCATATTCGTGTTGAAGAAGCCCGAGTAGCGGGTCTTCGGCACGAGGATGTCGCCCGGCTTCGGTTGCAGCTCGTCAACAATCGCGTAATCCCAGGTGCCCTTGGCAAGAAGCTGGCCCTGCAGTTCCGGCCGCGCCCGCATGGTCTTCAGCGCATTCGACTTGTGCCAGTTAGGAGAACCGGGACCGCCGGCTTCCACATAATCCTTGTCCCAGCCGTTCTGGAAATAGATGACCTGCACGCCGTTCTCGCGCGCTGCATCCAGCGTCTTCTTGATGTTGGCGATCGTGCCCTTGGCGCCGGCGATGTCGAAGCCGGCAAGATCGACATAGCCGCCTTCTGTCGAATAGGCGTTCTGCATGTCGACGACGACGACAGCGGTTTCCGATGGCTTCATCGAGATCGGTTCCGGGCGCGCCGGAAGCGTCACGCTTTCCAGACGGCTTGCCGGTGCCTGATATCCTGCGACAGCAGTCATTCCGCAGCCTCCAGTTCCATCTTGATGTGCTGGCGGCTCTTCATCAGCGGCTGCACGAATTGTCCGAACTTTTCGATCCCTTCGAGAAAATCGTCGAAGGTCAGCATGACACCACCGGTGCCCGGCACTTCGGCCATTTCGTCCAGCATTGCTGCGACTTCGGCGTAGGAGCCGATGATCGTTCCCATGTTGATGTTGACCGCCGAAACCGGGTTTGCCATGTGGCGGACATTGGTATCGGAGCCGGACTTGGTATCGACCGCGCTCTGAAGGCCAAGCCACTTGATCGCATCCTGATCGGCACCGGCCTTGTAATGCTCCCACTTGGCCCAGGCATCCTCGGATTTCTCCTCGGCAAGAACCATGGTCAGCACGAACGAGCGCACGTCGCGGCCGGTCTTTTCGGTGGCGGCCAGCAGGCGTTCGTTTGTCGGGGCGAAGGCCTTCGGCGTGTTGACGCCGACGCCGAAGCAAAAGCTGTAGTCGGCATATTCGGCCGAGAAGGCCATGCCGGCATTGGACGAGCCGGCGCAGATCACCTTCACATCCCCTTCCGGGATCGGCTTCATGCGGCAGTCGTCCATCTGGAAATACTTGCCCTTGAGATCCGACTGACCGGTGGCCAGCAGTTCCTTCAAAACGGTCGTGTATTCGCCGAGATAGGCATAGCGATCGGCGAAATAGTCGTCTCCGGGCCAGAGGCCCATCTGGCTGTATTCGGGGCGCTGCCAGCCGGTGATCAGATTGATGCCGAAGCGTCCGCCGGAAATGCTGTCGATCGTCGTTGCCATGCGCGCAACGATTGCCGGTGGCATGATCAGGGTTGCGGCCGTGCCGAACAGCTTGATCTTGGAAGTGACGGCGGCAAGGCCTGCCATCAGCGTGAAGGATTCCAGATTGTAGTCCCAGAATTCCGTCTTGCCGCCGAAGCCGCGCAGCTTGATCATCGACAGCGCGAAATCAAACCCGTATTTTTCGGCCTTGAGCGTGATTTCCTTGTTCAGCTCGAACGACGGCTTGTACTGCGGTGCGTTTTCCGAAAGCAGCCAACCGTTGTTGCCGATTGGGATGAAGACTCCGACTTCCATATTCCGATCCTTCCATGCTGGATTTCCAGGCAATGCGATAAACAGAACGGACGCAAGCTACGTGCCAGTTGTAGCCTCTCATAAGTTTCAATGACTTGCCAGACGGCGCCTCGAAGATATTTTATCGGCTGATAAATTTTTGACCATTTGATAAATTTTTCGGTGGGAGATCTGCCGAAGCCGTGTGCAGCAACGGCTTCGGCAGGTCCCGTTACAGTGCGGGATGCCGGTTGACGTCTTTGTAGAGCAGGTAGCGGAAGCGACCGGGACCACCGGCATAGCAGGCCTGCGGGCAGTAGGAGCGCAGCCACATATAGTCGCCGGCTTCCACCTCGACCCAATCCTGGTTCAGGCGGTAGACGGCCTTGCCTTCCAGAACATAGAGCCCGTGTTCCATGATGTGGGTTTCCATGAACGGGATCACCGCACCCGGCTCGAAGGTGACGATGTTGAGGTGCATGTCATAGCGGATGTCTGAGGGATCGATGAAGCGGGTCGTCGCCCATTTGCCGTCCGTATCGGGCATAGGGTCGAGCACGCAGTCGTCTTCATGGGTAAAGATCGCCGGCGGCATGTCCAGACCATCGACCACCTGGAACGCCTTGCGAACCCAGTGGAACCGCACCGGAGCGTCACTGCGGTTCCAGATCTGCCATTCCGAGCCTGCCGGCAGATAGGCAAACGATCCGGTCCGCAACTGGTTTTGCTGGCCGTCCATCTCGATCGTCATTTCCCCATCCACGACGAAGATGGCGGCCGAGGCGCGCGGGTCGGGCTCGGGACGAGCGCTACCGCCCTGCGGAGCGACTTCCATGATGTATTGCGCAAAGGTTTCGGCGAAACCGGAGAGCGGCCGGGAAATGATCCAGGCGCGCGCATTCTCCCAATGCGGCAGCATGCTGGTGACGATGTCGCTCATGACAGTACGCGGAATGACCGCATAGGCGGTTGTGAACACCGCCTTGCTACTGAGAAGGTTCGTCTGTGGCGGCAGGCCACCCATATTCGAGTAGTAACGGCTCGTCGTCATGCGCTGCGATTCCCCATGCTTGGCTTATCCTTCAGGTGTAAGCACGGTTTTCACGACGGGCAATATGCGTTTTCCGTCAGGTGACGGCACCGACCTGCCACGGCACGAATTCGTTGTCGCCATAGTCGTAGATCTCGCTCACGGTCTTTTCGCCCGAGGCGACAGCGATCACATGCTCGAAAATCCGCTCGCCCGACTGCTCGATCGTCTCGTCGCCGGTGACGATCCCTCCACAGTTGATGTCCATGTCTTCCTTCATGTGCTCGTACATTTCGGAATTGGTGGCAATCTTGACGCAAGGCGCCGGCTTGAAACCGGACACCGAGCCGCGTCCGGTTGTGAAGCAGATGACGTTGCAGCCGCCCGCAACCTGGCCGGTCACGGCGACCGGATCATAGCCGGGCGTATCCATGAAGACGAAGCCCTGCTCTGTCACCGTCTCGGCAAACTCGTAGACCGCCTTCAGCGGCATGGAGCCCCCCTTGGCGACGGCACCGAGCGACTTTTCCAGGATAGTCGTAAGACCGCCGAGCTTGTTGCCGTAGGATGGGTTATTGTTCAGCTCGTCGCCATTTCGCGCCGTATAGTCGCGCCACCAGTCGATGCGCGACAGAAGCTTCTGCGCGACTTCAGGTGTCGAAGCGCGGCGCGTCAGGAGATGTTCGGCGCCGTAGATCTCAGGCGTTTCGGCAAGAACGGTCGTGCCGCCATTGCGGACGATCAGATCCGAAGCATGGCCGAGCGCCGGGTTCGCGGAAATGCCCGAATAGCCATCCGAGCCGCCGCATTCGAGAGCAAGCTTCAGCTTCGACAAGGGCTGCTGCGTGCGCATCGCGGAATTCACCATGGGCAGCATTTCCTTGATGATGGAGATCGCAGCGTCGATCGTCTTCTTGGTCCCGCCATGCTGCTGGATCGTCATTGTCCGCAGCCGCTCGCCCTCTTCCATCCGGTAATGTTCGAGGATTGGTGCGATCTGGTTGGTCTCGCAGCCGAGGCCGATCATCAGGATCCCACCGAAATTGGGATGACGGGCATAGCCCTGGATGGTGCGGATCAGCAGGCGATAGCCTTCCGACTTGTTGTTGATCGCGCAGCCGCTGCTATGCGTCAGCGCGACAACGCCATCGATATTGCCAAACCCGTCCAGCCCGCCCATGCGGTTGAAGTAATCGGCAATGTAGCGGGAGACGGTGGCGGAACAGTTTACCGAGGAAATGATGCCGATGTAGTTGCGCGTACCGGCACCACCGAGGCCACGATCGAAACCCATGAATGTCCGGCGCTGCTCGAGCGGCAGAAGGGCACGCTCGCCCCCATCGACGCAGAACTGGTGCTCGTGCGTGGAGGGAAGCATGGCCAGATTGTGCAGGTGCACGTGATTGCCGGGAGCGATATCCTGTGTCGCAAGACCGATCACCTGACCGTATTTCTTGACTTCCTGCCCGGCCGCAATCGCCCTGAGCGCAACCTTGTGGCCTCGGCCGATCAGATCGCGCGCCATCAAGGCCTCGATGCCAACAGGCGAACCCTGCTGGATCGACCGGCGGGCAACGGCAACGTCATCGGCGGTATTGAGCACGATGACCGGGGATGTCATGTCATTCATAATGGACCTCCTCCCTGGAGGTATCAAAGTCGTGGTTGGATTTGGCTTTAAGCTGTTAGCGATCGAGCCAGCGGCGTTTCGATTCCTCCAGATGCATGCGCATCATCGCCTGGGCGAGCAGCCCGTCGCGCGCCTCCAGCGCGGTCAGGATTTCCTCATGCTCTGCCAGTGCGAAACTCCATGTTTCCGGCGTTTCGAAATGCTCCCGAAGCTGGGCAGAAAGAGGGCTGTGCCGCTCGTCGAACAGGTCGCCGACGATGCGGCCGATGACGCTGTTTCCAGATTGGGTGGCGATCGTCAGGTGGAACTGGCGGTCCTGGTCGACCGGCTTACGGCCCTCCTCGATCTCTATCGCCATTGCCTCAAGCGTTTGACGAAGCGAGGCGAGCCCGTCGGGCGTGATGCGCGCGCAGGCAAGAACGATGGCGGCCCCTTCGATCGTCGCGCGCGCCTGCATCAGTTCGGCCGGGCTCTCTCCCATCGAACCGGACCAGGCCGGTCGCCGCTCGGCCGCCGGAACGACATAGACGCCGGACCCCATGCGGATCTCGACCGTGCCATCAAGCTCAAGCGCGATCAGCGCTTCCCTTAGCGACGGGCGCGACACGCCAAGCTGCTGCGCAAGCTCCCGTTCCGCCGGCAGGCGCTGGCCAAAACGAAACTGCCCATTCTGCACCAAGCCGCGGATCTGGTCTGCGATCTGTTGGTAAAGCCTGCGTTCCGGGATCCGTATTCCGTTCATGTGCGCTCCAAAACTGGCCTTACCATATTAGCTCACCATGGAACTGGCAAGGCCAATGACGAGGCTGGAAGGCCGCTTCTTCGGAGGTAGAAGCAAAATACGAACGCAACAGCAAAACTGGCTTGACCATTTTGGTAAGGCCGCTTAGCACTATTGGCCAGACCGGATGGGTGGAGCTGACCGGCAGTCGCAAGCTTGCGACAAGAGGAGGATGTGGAGGATGCAGACCGATCAGTCGGTACTTGAGGCGCGTTTGCGCCCGGCCGTCGGCGTGCCCGCAGATGAAGCACTTCTGCGGCTCGACAACATCTCCAAGGAATTTCCAGGCGTCAAAGCTCTGGCCGATGTCAGCTTCGACCTTCGTCGTGGCGAAGTGCATGCCGTGTGCGGCGAAAACGGTGCGGGAAAATCGACGCTGATGAAGATCATCAGCGGCGTTTACCAGCCAACATCGGGCACCATCACATACAAGGGCGAGGAGCGGAATTTCTCGTCGACGCGGCAGTCCGAGTCCGCCGGCATCGCCATCATCCACCAGGAACTCAATCTGGTTCCGCATCTGACAGTCGCCGAAAACATCTATCTCGCCCGCGAGCCTCGCCGCGGCTTTCTCGTCGACCGCAAGAAACTCCGGGCAGATGCCAAGCGCTGTCTCGACCGGCTGGGCGTCGATATCAGCCCTGATGTCTCCGTCCGTGGGCTTTCCGTGGCGCAGTGCCAGATGGTGGAGATCGCCAAGGCATTGTCGCTGGATGCCGAAGTCCTGATCATGGACGAGCCAACCTCGTCCTTGACCGAGCAGGAAACGCGGCTTCTGTTCAAAGTCATCCGTGATCTCAAGACATCAGGCGTCGGGGTCGTCTACATTTCTCACCGGCTCGACGAAATGGCCGAAATCGTCGATCGCGTCACAGTACTGCGCGATGGTCGTTACATTGCCACCGACGATTTTGCCGCGACGACCGTCGATGACATCGTCGCCAAGATGGTCGGCCGCTCGCTGGAAGAAAAGTTTCCAGAGAGAACCTCGACGCCGAGTGACGACGTCATTCTCGGCGTAGAAGGCCTCAATCGCACCGGTGTCTTCAGCGACATCTCGTTCACGCTTCGGCGCGGCGAAATTCTCGGTTTTGCAGGCCTGATGGGTGCCGGGCGCACCGAAGTCGCGCGCGCGATCTTCGGCGCCGATGCGATCGATGCCGGCACGATCACCCTGCATGGCCAGACACTGTCGATCTCCTCGCCGCGGGATGCGATCGATGCGGGCATCGCCTACCTCTCGGAAGACCGCAAGGCACAAGGGCTGGCGATCAAGATGCCTGTTGATGCGAACATGACGCTCGCCAACATGGAAGCGCTCTCCGATCGCTTGGGACTGATCGATTTCAAGGCGCAGGACAAGGTCGCCAACGAGTATGTCGAGCTCCTTAACATCCGCACGCCGTCGATCCGGCAGCAGGTGCGGCTTCTTTCGGGCGGTAACCAGCAAAAGATCATCATCGGCAAATGGCTGTTCCGCAAGTCGAAGGTTCTGTTCTTCGATGAGCCGACCCGCGGCATCGACGTGGGCGCAAAGCTCGCAATCTACAAGATCATGGACGAACTGGCCGCAAACGGCATCGGCGTGGTGCTGATCAGTTCGGAACTGCCCGAAATCATGGGCATGACGGACCGGGTTGCGGTCTTTCACCATGGCCGGATCACCGGCGTGCTGGAAACGGCAAAGACCAACCAGGAAGAGATAATGCGCTACGCCTCCGGCTACAGCCGGACATCAGGTGCGGACGCTGGCGCAAGGAGCAAGCATGGCTGATATTACCGAACCCTCGAAGTCGCGGAGCGTTTCGCTGAGCGACCGCCAAAAGGACATCATCCAGAAGTTTGCAGCACTCGGCAGCCTGTTTGTTCTTGTGCTGGTGTTTTCATTCAGCAGCAACGCCTTCTTCACCGTCAACAATGCGATGACGATCGCCTTGCAGGTCACCTCGATTGCCCTTCTCGGCATCGGTGCCACCTGCGTCATCATTACCGGCGGCATCGATTTGTCCGTCGGCTCTGTGCTGGCGCTGGCAGGCGTCGTCGCGGCTCTCTGCGTCAAGGAGCTCGGCCTGCCGGTTCCGCTCGGCATGTTCGTCGGCATTCTCGTCGGCAGCCTCTGCGGCCTGATCAACGGCATTCTGGTGACCCAGATGAAACTGCCGCCCTTTATTGCGACGCTCGGGATGATGCTGATCGCCCGCGGCGTGGCGCTTCAGATTACCGGTGCCCGCGCTGTTTCCGGCCTTGGCGAATCCTTCGGCGTGCTTGGCAACGGCTCGTTGTTTCGCGTCGTCACCATCGGCGACGACGGCTTCCCGACGGTGGTCTTCCCGGGCATCCCCTATCCGGTCATCCTGATGATCGTGATTGCGATTGCCGTGTCCTTCATGCTGAACCGCTCCGTGCTCGGCCGCCATATCTACGCCGTCGGTTCGAATGCAGATGCTGCCCGGCTTTCCGGCGTCAATGTCGCCCGCGTCACCAATTTCACCTACATATTGTCGGGCACGCTCGCTGGCCTGACCGGTTGCGTGCTGATGTCCCGCCTCGTGACGGCGCAGCCGAACGAAGGCGTGATGTACGAACTCGATGCCATCGCCAGCGCCGTCATCGGCGGCACCTCGCTGATCGGCGGTGTCGGCACGATTTCCGGAACGGCAATCGGCGCCTTCGTCATCGGCATCCTGCGCAACGGGCTTAACATGAACGGCGTTTCCGCCTTCACACAACAGATCATCATCGGCCTCGTCATCCTGATCACCGTCTGGATCGATCAACTGCGCAACCGCCGGTGAAGAAGGGTGCGGACCCTTTTCCGCGACAATGGGGGTGGGAGTTCCCCGGGACGGCCAAAACAGCCGTCCATTTGAGGAGGATTGAACATGAAGAAACTAGCAACCGCGTTGCTTGCCTCGGCGATGATCTTGGGTGCGGCCTCCGCACAGGCAGCCGAGATCGCCGTCATCGTCAAGACCGTCAACTCGACTTTCTGGCAGAACGTCCAGAAGGGCGCTGATGCCGCCATGAAGGAAGTCGGCGCCGGCAATACGATGACCTTCCAGGGTCCGGCTTCGGAATCCGCCATCGCCGACCAGGTCAACATGGTCGAGAACGCCGTCAACCGCGGTGTCGCCGGCATCGTTCTTGCGCCGTCCGATCCGGACGCGCTGATCCCTGCCGTCAAGAAGGCCTGGGAAGCTCGTATCCCGGTCGTGATTGTCGACTCGATGCTCAGCAAGGGGTCGGAACAGTATTACCAGTCGTTCCTCGCCACCGACAACAAGACTGCCGGCGAACTGGCTGCCAAGGCGTTGATCGAGAAGGTCGGCAAGGAAGGCAAGATCGCCGTCATGTCCTATGTGGCAGGCGCCGGCTCCGAGATCGGCCGTGTTGGTGGCTTCACCGACTATATCAAGGCCAACTCGAAGCTCCAGATCGTCGGCCCGTTCTACTCGCAGTCGCAGATGGCGACGGCGCTGAACCAGACCACGGACGTTCTGGCCGCCAATTCCGACCTCAAGGCCATCTTCGGCGCCAATGAGCCGACGGCAATCGGCATGGGCCGCGCCATCAAGCAGTCCGGCAAATCGGGCAAGCTTGTCGCGATCGGTTTCGACGGTAACCAGGACCTGCAGGAATTCGTCAAGGACGGCACGCTCCAGGCGATCGCAGTCCAGGGCTCGTTCCAGATGGGCGATCTCGGCGTCAAGACGATCTCCAAGCTTCTGAAAAAGGAAAAGGTCGAGAAGTTTGTCGATACGGGTGTCGTCGTCGTCACCAAGGACAATATCGACAAGCCGGAAGCCAAAAACGTTCTCTATTAAGCCTCCCCGCCTCGATACGCGTCGCGAATGGCGCGTATCGTCTTTCTCTGCAGTGATAAAATGAAGGTTGCCCGATGAACGCCAGTGATACCCGCAAATTCCCGCGTGTCGATTTGGATGTGACGCTGATCGGCCTCGGCTGCGCGCAGATGGGCAACCTTTATCGCGTCACACCCTATGCGGAATCCGCTGGCGCTTTTAAGTCCGCGTGGGATGCCGGTATCCGCTATTTCGACACCGCGCCCTTCTATGGCTTCACCCGCTCCGAACGCCGCCTCGGCACGATGCTGACCGACCTGCCTCGCGAAGACTATGTGCTGAGCACCAAGGTCGGCCGCGTCATGACGCCGGATGAGACGGTTGGACCGGAAGAGGACGGCTACGCCGAGCCCCTGCCCTTCCGTCCCGTCTACGACTACAGCTATGACGGCATTCTGCGGTCCTTCGAGGCAAGCCAGCAGCGGCTTGGTATCCTGAAGCCGGACATCCTCTATATTCACGATATTGGTCGCATGACGCATGGCGACCGCCACGATCACTACTGGCAGCAACTGACCGATGGCGGCGGTTTCAAGGCGCTGGGCAAATTGCGGGATGAAGGGTCGACCAAGGCTGTCGGCCTCGGCGTCAACGAATGGGAAGTCGTCGCCGACGCGATGAAGGTTTTCGACATCGACTGCACGATGCTGGCCGGTCGCTACACGCTGCTCGAACAGGACAGCCTCGGCTTCATGGATGAATGCGCGAAGCAAGGCGTCGCGATCGTTGCCGCGGGACCGTTCAATTCCGGGCTGCTCGCCGGCAACAAGAAGTTCAACTATACCGAAGCCCCGGCTGAGATCCTTGCGCGCGTCGAACAGTTGCGTGCCGTCTGCGAGGAAGAAGGCGTGACGCTTCAGGCGGCCGCACTTCAGTTCCCGCTGGCGCATCCGGCTGTCGCGACGATCGTCTCCGGCGCCCGCAATGCCGAACAGATCACCTCGAATGTGGACTGGTTTGCCGAGGAAATCCCTGCATCCTTCTGGTCGCGCCTGAGCGAAAGCGGGCTTCTGGCCGAAGGCACCCCTCTACCCGGCATCGGAGCCTGATCGATGCGGATCGATGCCCACCAGCATTTCTGGCGGATCGCCGACCGGACCGGCCAATGGCCAGGGCCGGAGCTTGAGGCCATTCACCGGGATTTCCTGCCGGACGACCTGCGGCCGTTGTTGGACGAAGCCGGCGTCGATGGCACCGTGCTGGTGCAGACGATGGAGACGCAAGCCGATACGCAGTTCATGCTGGATCTAGCCGACAACCACCCTTTCATCCTGGGCGTGGTCGGCTGGACGGATTTAAAAGCATCGGATGTGCAGGAGAATATTCGACAGCTGGCAAGCCACAGTAAGCTGAAGGGTTTCCGCCCGATGCTGCAGGACATGGGCGATGACCGGTGGATCGACGATCCCGCGCTGGACGTCGGTATCGCGACGATGATCGAACATGATCTGGTGTTCGATGCGCTTGTTCTGCCGAGGCATCTGGCACCGCTTTGCAACTTCGCGCGGCGCCATCAGAAACTTCAGATCGTCATCGACCACGGCGCCAAGCCGCCGATCGCCGAGGGCCGGTTTATCGACTGGTATGCCCGCATGAAAGCGCTGGCGGCCCTGCCGAACGTCCATTGCAAGCTATCGGGCCTTCTGACCGAAGCGGGAGACCAGAAGCCGCAATCCGTGCGCCCCTATGCGGAAACGATCTTCGACCTGTTCGGACCGGATCGCGTCATCTGGGGCAGCGACTGGCCGGTCCTGAGGCTTGCCGGGGAATACGGTGCGTGGCTCCGGCAATGCCTGGATATCGTCCCGCAAGAGCACCATTCGTCCGTCTTCGGCGGCAATGCCAAACGTTTCTATCGACTGAAAGAGATCTAGGATGCTGACTATCATATGCGATGAACCGGGCAAACTTTCGGCGATCGAGCGGGACAAGCCCGCACGTGGCGAAGGCGAGGTGCTTCTGAAGGTCCGCCGTATCGGCGTCTGCGGCACCGACCTGCATATCTTCACCGGCAACCAGCCCTATCTGTCCTATCCGCGCGTGATGGGTCACGAACTCGCGGCAACCGTCGAGGAAGCGCCGAAGGGAAGCTCGCTTCAGGTGGGCGATATCGTCTCGATCATCCCCTACATTTCCTGTGGCCACTGCAACGCCTGCCTGAAGGGCAAGACCAACTGCTGCCGCAACATCGGCGTGCTCGGCGTCCATCGCGATGGCGGCATGACGGAATATCTGAGCATTCCCGAGCAGTTCGCGGTGAAGGCAGACGGACTGACGCTTGATCAGGCTGCCATGGTCGAGTTTCTGGCGATCGGCGCACATGCCGTCGCCCGCGCACGGGTCGAAAACGGTCAGAAGGTTCTCGTCGTCGGGGCCGGCCCGATCGGTCTGTCGGTCGCAATTTTTGCGCAGCTGGAAGGTGCCGAGGTTACTGTCATCGACGGTCGTGAAGACAGGCTGGAGTTCGCCAAGAGCCAGTTGGGCATTACGTCCACGGTCGCGCTTTCCGCTGATGACGCCGACCAGCTTTCCGCGATCACCAATGGCGATTTTTTCGACGCGGTGTTTGACGCGACCGGTAACCCGAAAGCGATGGAGCGCGGCTTCTCCTTTGTCGGACACGGCGGCACCTATGTCCTGGTGTCGATCGTCTCCAGCACGATCGGCTTTTCGGATCCCGAGTTTCACAAGCGCGAAACGACGCTTCTCGGCAGCCGCAACGCGACGATTGCGGACTTCGAGCGGGTGATGGACGCGATGCGCGCCGGCGATGTTCCGGATGCCTTGATTACGCACCGCATGCACCTTTCGGATGTGCCGGACCGGTTTTCCAAACTGACGGATCCCGCGCAGGCGGTGGTCAAGGCGCTCATTGAAGTCGCCTGAGGAGTAAGTCATGCAGCGCATGGGAATGATGATCGGCGTGCAGCCGGAGATGCTCGCAAAGTATCGGGAACTGCACGCGGCGGTGTGGCCCGAAATCCTCGACTTGATTTCTCGCTGCAACATCAGGAACTATACGATCTTCCTGCGCGAACCGGAAAACCTCCTGTTCGGCACATGGGAATATCACGGCACCGATTTCGCAGCCGACATGGCGCTGATGGCGGCCGACGAGAAGAACCAGGAATGGTGGGCCTTTACCATTCCCTGCCAGAAGCCTTTGGAAACGAGGGCCGAGGGCGAATGGTGGGCGATGATGGAAGAGGTTTTCCATCATGACTGACATGCAGAGAGGAGAGTTGAAGTCGATGGCAAATCTGAATGGCAAGACAGTTCTGATCACCGCGGCGGGTCAGGGGATCGGCCGCGCCAGTGCGCTTGCCTTCATCGCGGCAGGCGCCAAGGTTCATGCCACCGACATCAACGAGACGGCTCTTTCCGAGTTGCCGAAGCTCGACAATCTGACGACGGCAAAGCTCGACGTGCTGAACGAGGACGCGGTCAAGGCCTGCGTCTCTGATATCGGTCAGGTCGATGTGCTCTTCAACTGCGCCGGCGTTGTGCACGCCGGTTCGGTGCTGGAGATGCCGGATAGCGATCTCGATTTTGCCTTCGACCTCAACGTACGCGCCATGATCCGCACGATCCGTGCCGTGCTGCCGGGCATGCTGGAGCGCAGGGATGGCGCGATCATCAACATGGCCTCGGTGGCTTCCAGCGTGAAGGGCGTGCCGAACCGTTTCGCCTATGGTGTGACCAAGGCAGCTGTGATCGGACTGACCAAATCGGTCGCGGCCGATTACGTGACGCAAGGCATCCGCTGCAATGCGATCTGCCCGGGCACAGTGGAAAGCCCGTCGCTTCAGGACCGCATGCGCGCCCAGGGCGATTACGAAACGGCCCGTGCCGCCTTCATCGCCCGCCAGCCGATGGGCCGTCTTGGATCGCCGGAAGAGATCGCCGATCTCGCCGTCTATATTGCCACGGCCACCTATACGAGCGGACAGGCCTTCGCCATCGACGGCGGCTGGACCATCTGAGCCTTTCAATCCTCTGCCGTCCTTTACGGCGCACCACCCGATCATCTTGAACCGCCGACCAGCGGAAGGAATAGCTATGACCAAAGTTATCGATATGCGGGTTGTCGACCTGCGCTTTCCGACCTCGCAGAGCCTCGACGGTTCCGATGCCATGAACCCGGATCCGGATTATTCAGCCGCCTACGTGATCCTCGAAACCGACAATCCGGCGCTCAAAGGACACGGCCTCACCTTCACGATCGGCCGCGGCAACGACATCTGCTGCATGGCGATCGAGGCGATGCGCCACCTCGTGGTCGGTGCCGATACGCAGGTGATGAAGGCCAATCCGGGGAAATTCTGGCGGCACCTGACCGGCGACAGCCAGTTGCGATGGATCGGCCCCGACAAGGGCGCCATGCATCTTGCGACCGGCGCTGTCGTCAACGCCTTCTGGGACCTGCTCGCCAAGGAAGAAGGCAAGCCGGTCTGGCGGCTGGTGGCGGACATGTCGCCGGAAGAGATCGCCGATATCGTCGACTATCGCTATCTGACCGACGTTCTCACACGCGACGAGGCTCTCGCCATTCTCAGAAAAGCCGAGGCCGGGAAGCCGGAGCGGATCGCAATTCTGGAAAGCAGGGGTTATCCCTGCTACACGACCTCCGCCGGCTGGCTCGGCTATGATGACGAGAAGCTGCGCAGACTTTGCCAGGAAGCGATCGATGCCGGTTTCGATCATATCAAGATGAAGGTCGGCCGCGATCTGGAAGACGACATCCGCCGCCTGACCATCGCGCGCGAGGTGATCGGCCCCGACCGTTACCTGATGATCGATGCCAACCAGGTCTGGGAGGTCGACCAGGCGATCGACTGGGTCAACAAGCTCGCGTTCTCCAAGCCCTTCTTCATCGAGGAGCCGACCAGCCCCGATGACATTGCCGGTCACCGCAAGATCCGTCAGGCGATCGGGTCGGTGAAGGTTGCGACCGGCGAGATGTGCCAGAACCGTATCATGTTCAAGCAGTTCATCGCCGAGGGTGCGATCGATATCGTGCAGATCGACAGCTGCCGCATGGGCGGGCTGAACGAGGTTCTCTCCGTCCTGCTGATCGCCGCCAAGTATGGCCTCCCGGTCTGGCCGCATGCCGGCGGCGTCGGCCTTTGCGAATATGTCCAGCATCTCTCGATGATCGACTACGTTGCGGTGTCCGGCACGATGGACGGCCGCGTCATCGAATATGTCGATCACCTGCACGAACATTTCCTCGAACCCTGCGTCATCGAAAACGCCGCCTATATGCCGCCAAAAATGCCGGGCTTCTCGATCGAGATGAAGGCCGGGACGCTGGAGGAATTCCGCTTCGGACGTTGAGGGCGCCGGCGGTCTCTGTTACTCCCGGGTGATTGCATCGCTTGAACTTGAGGGATCTCCAATGGAGCCAATCTGGGCCGTCGGCCTGATGACCGGGACCGTCCTCGACGGCAATATCGACGTCGCGCTCTTGAAGACCGACGGAGAAACGGTGGAGACCTTTGGCGACTATACGTTGGCGCCGTATCCGCCCGAGATCCGGTCTCTTCTCGAGGAAACGCTCACCCAAGCGCGCGTCTGGGAATTCGAAGGACCGGAGCCAGCGATCTTCGCCGAGGCCGAGGAGGCATTGACGCGGGCGCAATCGCGGGCAGTGCAGGACCTTGTTGAGAGTGCCGGCCTGACGATGGCCGATATCGGCATCGTCGGCTTCCACGGCCAGACCGTCCTCCACCGTGCACCGACCTCTGAACGCCTCGGCGACACACGCCAACTTGGCGATGGCGAATTGATGGCCTCGATCTTGGGCTGCAAGGTCGCCTATGATTTCAGAACCGCGGATGTTCGAGCCGGTGGGCAAGGCGCACCGCTTGCCGCGGTCTATCACGCAGCCCTTTTGCGCGGGGTCGATCGATCGGGCGATAGCGCCGTTCTCAATCTCGGCGGTGTCGGCAATGTCAGCTGGCGGGACGGCGAGGACCTGGTGATCGCCTTCGATACCGGCCCGGCCAATGCTCCGCTCAACGATTTCATCAAGTCGCTGGGTTTGGGCGAGATGGACCGGGACGGCGCGCTTGGTGCTTCCGGCAAGGTCGATGAGGCGCGCCTGGCACGCCTGCTGCAGCATCCGTACATGACGGCACCCTATCCGAAATCCCTCGACCGCTATTCGTTTACCGCGGCCATGGCCGACGGGCTTTCACCCGAAGACGGCGCGGCTACACTTTCGGCCTTCACCGCATCGGCGGTCGGCAAGGCGCTCGACCTTTTGCCGAGACGTCCGAAGCGGCTGATCGTGGCCGGTGGCGGGCGTCGCAACCCGACGATCATGGCGATGCTTCAACAGCGCGCCGGCGTCGAGGCCGTCTCTGCCGACGAGTTCGGCTGGCGGGGCGATGCGGTGGAGGCGGAACTGTTCGCCTTTCTCGCCGTGCGCGTGCTGCGCGGTCTGCCGATCAGCTTTCCGACGACGACGGGTGCGCCAAGGCCTCTGCAGGGCGGACGATTGGCGGGCTGACTTGAGGTTCAAGCGGAATTGAGTTTCCCGGATGGCCCTCGCTGCCCTACATGACTGACATATCCGTCACGGAGGAAACAGCTTTGCGTCTTTACCGGATCCTTGCATCCATCCTGGTGCTTCTTGCACTTTCCGCCCCGGTTGGGGCGCAGCAGCCCCCTGGCATTTTCTCGCTGATCCCCAATGACAGCACGACCGAGCATGTTCTGAAGACCGAGGGCAGTGCCGACCTGCCCTATACAGCGACCGCCGGCACGCTTGACCTGTTCGGCCAGGACGGCAACCGAACGGCGAAGATCTTCTACACGGCCTATGTCGCCAAAGATCGCACGCCGGGTCGTCCGCTCACCTTCGCCTTCAACGGCGGCCCGGGTGCCGCATCAGCCTATCTGCATCTCGGGCTGCTGGGTCCGAGGATCATTGAATTCGGCAGAAACGGCAACGACGGCACCGCGCCGCAGTTAAGGGACAATCCCGAAAGCTGGCTCGAGTTTACGGATCTCGTCATGATCGATCCCGTTGGCACCGGATGGAGCCGTGCCGCCAGCGACGATGTCGCCAAGAATTTCTACGGTGTCCGGCAGGATGCCGACAGCCTTGCCAAGGTGATCTCGCTCTACGTCCAGAAGAACGACCGGCTGAATGCGCCGAAATATCTTGTTGGCGAAAGCTACGGAGGTTTTCGCGCGGCGAAAGTCGCGATCGCGATGAAGAACAATCAAGGCATCATCCCCTCCGGCATCATCATGCTCTCGCCGTTTATCGAGGGCCGCTTCCTCGCCAATTCCGACGATCCGCTGAGTGCCGCGCTGCAATTGCCCTCGCTTGCGGCAGCCGAGATGGAGCGGACCAAAAGCTTCACTCCTGAAAAGCTCGCCGAGGCCGAACGCTTTGCGTTGCGCGACTATCTTCCGACCGTGGCGGGCGCTGCGCCTGTGGGCGAAGAAGCCGAGGCGTTTTATGGAAAGGTTGCTGGCTTCACGGGCATCCCCAAAGAGGTCGTTGCCAGAACGCGAGGCTTGGTCGGCGATGTCTACGCAAAGCAAATGGCTGGACCGGGTCGGGTCGTCAGCCCCTATGATGCATCCTACGCCGTGCCGGACGCCTATCCCGAGGACGCGTATGGGCGCAATGACGATCCCATTCTCGAAGGATACACCCGCGCCTACAGTGCTGCCTTTGCCTCCTATGCGAAAGGCGAGCTGAAGTTTTCGAGCGACATGACCTACTCGCTTTTGAACGAGGATGTGAACCGCCGGTGGGAATGGAATGGCAGCCGGGGCGGCGATGCTCGCGCGCTCGCCAGCGCGTCGACGGATATCCGCGACCTGCTGTCGGTCATCCCATCCTTCCGCCTGCTGGTCGCGCATGGTCACAGCGATGCGCTGACACCCTATGGTGTGAGCCGCTACGTGATCGATCATCTGCCGACACAGTTGGCAGCCGGCCGGGCAGAACTGAAGACCTATAGCGGCGGCCACATGTTCTATACAAACCCGTCGTCGAGGGCGGCGTTCCTGAGCGATGCGAAAGCGTTCTACGAGACAAAGACGGTAGAATAGGAATAAGCCCGGTCTATCGAGCTTTTCAAAAGAGTCCGGCACCCCAGGGGTGCCGGATTTCGTATGGGATCTAACCCAGCCTATTTCTTTTCGGAGTGGCCGCCGAAGGCTGCCCGAAGCGCCGACAGAACCTGGTTCGAATACTGCTCGTGACCCTGCGACGAAAAGCGCTGGAAGAGAGCGGACGACAGGACCGGAAGCGGCACGCCGGTATCGATACCGGCCTTCATCATCCACCGTCCCTCGCCGGAATCCGAAACTCGACCACTGAAGGCGTCAAGCGTCGGATCGTTGTGCAGAGAGCCGGCGAGAAGATCGAGCAGCCACGACGAAACGACGCTGCCGTGACGCCAGACTTCGGTGATTTCAGCCACGTCCAGATCGTAGTGATAGTAGTGCGGATTGGCGAGCGGGCTGGTTTCCGCATCGGCGCTACGTGCCACCTTGCCGATATTGGCAGACTTCATCAGGTTGAGGCCTTCGGCATAGGCCGCCATCATGCCGTATTCGATGCCGTTGTGGACCATCTTCACGAAGTGACCTGATCCTGCCGGGCCGCAATGGATATAGCCAAGTTCCGAGGTCCGCTGTGCCTCCTTGCCGGCTCCCGGGGACAGCGACAGGAAGATCGGATCGAGGCGCTTCACCGCTTCATCCGGTCCGCCGATCATCAGGCAATAGCCGCGTTCCAGACCCCAGACGCCACCGCTCGTGCCGACATCGATATAGTCGAGGCCGATGCCCGAAAGACGCCCGGCGCGATCGATATCGTCCTGGTAGTTGGAGTTTCCGCCGTCGATCAAAACGTCGCCGGCCGCCATGACGACGGAGAGTTTCTCGATCGTCTGGTCGGTGATCGCTGCAGGCAGCATCAGCCAGACGGTGGCCGGCTTTGCAAGCTTGCCGACCAGATCTTCGAGCGAGGTAGCACCGATCGCGCCTTCCTGCTCGAGAGCCTCGACATTGGCCTGGCTGACATCGAATACCACACATTCATGTCCATCACGCAGGAGCCGTCGCACCATATTGGCGCCCATACGGCCGAGGCCTATCATTCCGATCTGCATTCCGTTTCCCTTCCGAAAAACCATGTTGTGGGTCCGAACCATCAGGCCCGACTGAGATGAGGCATATCAGTTCGTTCAGAAATTGACACCTGCAGACATGCACGGCAGATGCGCCGAAACCGCCAGCCTAGGCACGGGAAGAAAATACTGTTGACAACCTTCAGCGAAAATGAGAACAAAGGAAGAACATTGAGGAGAACGCCATGCAGAGAACTGAAGAGGTCGTCGCCCGTGCTCTTGCCCTCGTGGCCCAGTCGAAGGCGCTCAGGGAACGTCACGACAAGGAACGCAAGGAGATCTATGGACGGATCGAAATTGCCAATCTTCGCAAGCCGCATGTTCCCAAGGGGATTCAACTGCCTCTCAACCTGCAGTGAATTGACTTTATCGTTGGAGGACGTGGTCCGCGTATACGTCTGATTCAGTCTGTTGCAAGGCTGCACTCGACTCGCTTCTGAAGAGGTGGTTCATTCCCTTCAACGGCGTAGGGGTGCTTAATGCTTCACGAATACAACGAGATCTTTATGCAGCAGCGGTATTTCATAAAGATACTGATGGCCTGGATTGGGGCAATTGCCTTGGGCTGTGTCCCCGTTTTGATGATCGTCAACGCGGTCACCATTTGAGAAGACGCTTCGGCGCTCTAGAGGTCTCGCGCATTCCATAACTGTTTCACGAAGACGTGCAGTTGACCTTCGTTTGGTCGATGTCAGAAGAGCATCGACATTTAACGGAGCTTCCCAATGGTCAACAAAATCCAGGCTTACCAGCCTGTTCTTCTCAGCATCCTGCGTATTGCCGTCGGCCTCGTCATCTTCTCCTTCGGCATGGCGAAAATCTTTCATTTCCACGCCGGTACCTTCATGCCGCCCACGGGCTCGTTGCCCTGGATCGCGGGTCTCTTTGAGCTTGTCTGCGGCTTCCTCTTCCTGGTCGGTTTCCAGACACGGATAGCGGCATTCCTCCTGTCCGGACTAATGGCCGCGGCTTACTTCATCAGCCACTTTCCCAAAAGCATTTTCCCGCCCGAAAACGGCGGAATGGCCGCTGCCGTGCTCTGCTTCGTGTTCCTCTATTTCGTCACGTCCGGAGCCGGACCGATCAGTGTCGATGCCAAGCTGAACAAGGCATAGGACCGGATCAAGGCAGGTTGGGAGGCTCTGCCGTGTGTCCGCAACAGTGACGAACGCGAAACGACCGCGCCGATGATGTTCGGCGCGGTCGTCTCTTGCCGCCGCTTCCCCTTCGGGAGCCTTGATCGGTCAGATCACTTCTTTGCGTCAGCCCAGCTCTTCACCAAGTCGTCGTAGTTGACGGTGATCGGCTTTTCCTTTTCGTTCTCGATCTTCAGCTGCGGAGCCAGATTGCCCTTGGCGACCGCATCCTTGTTCCAGTAGGCCAGGTCATGCTCTTCGGCGAGCTTGGGGCCCATGTCCTTCTGGACGCCAGCGCGTTCCAGACGCTGGAGCACCTTTTCCTGCTCGGCGCAAAGCGAGTCCATAGCCAGCTGCGGCGTTTTGGCACCCGATGCCGCATCGCCGATGGCCTGCCACCAAAGCTGTGCGAGCTTCGGATAGTCGGGAACGTTGGTGCCGGTCGGCGACCACTGAACACGCGCCGGCGAGCGGTAGAACTCGATCAGGCCGCCGAGTTTCGGTGCGCGATCGGTAAAGCTCTGATGGCGGATCGAGCTTTCGCGGATCAGCGTCAGGCCCACATGGCTCTTCTTCAGGTCGACGGTTTTGGACGTGACGAACTGGGCGTAGAGCCAGGCCGCCTTTGCGCGGTCATCGGGCGTGGACTTCATCAGCGTCCAGGAACCGACGTCCTGATAGCCAAGCTTCATGCCGTCTTTCCAGTAAACGCCGTGGGGGCTTGGCGCGAAACGCCATTTCGGCGTGCCGTCCTCGTTCATGACAGGCAGGCCTGGCTTCACCATGTCGGCGGTGAAGGCCGTGTACATGAACATCTGCTGGGCAATCTCGCCGCCTGCAGGGACCGGGCCGGACTCGGAGAAGTTCATGCCCTGGGCAGCCGGAGGTGCATAGGCCTTCATCCAGTCGAGATATTTCTGGATCGAATAGACGGAGGCAGGACCATTGGTGTCACCGCCGCGCGCGACGCAGGAGCCGACCGGCTGTGACTTTTCGTTGACCTTGATACCCCATTCGTCGACCGGCAGACCGTTCGGTAGACCCTTGTCGCCGTTGCCAGCCATCGAAAGCCACGCATCGGTGAAGCGCCAGCCGAGCGACGGGTCCTTCTTGCCGTAGTCCATGTGGCCGAAGACCTTCTTTCCGCCGATATCACGGCCGGTGAAGAATTCCGCGATGTCTTCGTAAGCGGACCAGTTGACGGGAACACCGAGGTCGTAGCCGTATTTGGCCTTGAAATCAGTCTTGTTCTTGGCGTCGTTGAACCAGTCGTACCTGAACCAGTAAAGGTTGGCGAACTGCTGGTCCGGAAGCTGGTAGAGCTTCTTGTCGGGCGCGGTGGTGAACTTCAGGCCGATGAAGTCATCGAGATCGAGGCCCGGATTGGTAACGTCCTTACCTTCCTTCGCCATGAAGTCCGTCAGGGAACGGGCCTGCTGGTAACGCCAATGCGTGCCGATCAGGTCGCTATCGTTGACATAGGCGTCATAGATGTTCTCGCCCGACTGCATCTGCGTCTGCAGCTTTTCGACGACATCGCCTTCGCCGATCAGGTCGTGGGTGATCTTGATGCCGGTGATCGCCGTGAAAGCTGGCGCCAGCACTTTTGACTCGTATTCATGCGTGGTCAGCGTTTCCGAGACGACCTTGATGTCGAGACCGGAGAAGGGCTTCGCCGCATCGATAAACCATTGCAGCTCCTTTTCCTGCTCGGCGCGCGAGAGGGAAGAAAGGTCCTTGATTTCCTTGTCAAGGAACTGCTTCGCCTCGTTCATGCCGGCGTGAGCCGTGCCTGCCAGTGCCAGCAATATGCCTGCTGTCGTTGTCAAAAGATGCCGTCGCATAATGTCCTCCCAGAGTTGCGATTGCGATTTCGTTTCGGCGCCAGTCCTCCCGCGCGCCGTATCAAACTTGCCTTCAGACGAAGCGGAAAACGCCGACGGCGTAGACCACAGCGAGGGCAAGAGCCCACCACAGATTGGGGCCGATCAGCCCCAACCATGCGAGATTGATGAATGCTGCACCAAGCAGCGAAATGAAGAGCCGGTCCCCCCGCGTTGTCTCGAAGCGCAGGATCCCAACCCGTGGCGCTCCCCCCGGAGAAAAATACTCCCAGATGCCCATCGCTGCAATCAAGGCGAAGATGGTCACGAAGAAAAGCGTCGTCGGCAGCGTCCAGGCCATCCATGAAAAACTCATGTGCGTTCTCCCTCTAGACCCGACCCAGGGCAAAGCCCTTGGCGATGTAGTTGCGGACAAAGTAGATCACGAGCGCGCCCGGCACGATCGTCAGCACGCCGGCGGCTGCCAGAACGCCCCAGTCCATGCCGGACGCCGAAACGGTGCGGGTCATGATGGCCGAAATCGGCTTGGCGGCAGTCGTCGTCAGCGTGCGGGCAAGCAGCAGTTCGACCCACGAGAACATGAAGCAGAAGAAGGCCGCGACGCCGATGCCGGACGCGATCAACGGCATGAAGATCTTCACGAAAAAGCGCGGGAAGGAATAGCCGTCGATATAAGCGGTTTCGTCGATTTCCTTTGGCACGCCGGACATGAAGCCTTCGAGAATCCAGACGGCCAGCGGGACGTTGAACAGGCAGTGGGCGAGTGCCACGGCGATATGCGTGTCGATCAGTCCGAAGGCGGAATAGAGCTGGAAGAATGGCAGCGCAAAGACCGCCGGTGGCGCCATCCGGTTGGTCAGCAGCCAGAAGAACAGGTGCTTGTCGCCGAGAAACCGGTAGCGGGAGAAGGCGTAGGCCGCAGGAAGTGCCGCCGCCACCGAGATCAGCGTGTTCAGACCCACATAGATAATCGAGTTGATATAGCCGTTGTACCAGGACGGATCGGTGAAGATCACTGTGTAATTCCGCAGCGTCGGGTTATGCGGGAAGAGCGAGAAGGTGCCGGTGATCTCGGCATTCTCCTTGAAGCTCATATTGACCAGCCAGTAGATCGGCAGCAGCAGGAAGATGATGTAGATCGTCGAGACGAGCCAGGAGTAGCTGCGCGCCGGCTTGAATGTGTTGACTTGAGCCATTGTAACCGTCCTCCTCACGCGTCTTTGTCGCTGCTGGTCATGACCGTGTAGAAGATCCACGACATAAGCAGGATGATGAGGAAGTAGATGATCGACATCGCCGCGGCCGGCCCGAGGTCGAACTGCCCGACCGCCATCTTGACGAGATCGATCGACAGGAAGGTTGTCGAGTTGCCGGGCCCGCCGCCGGTGACGACGAAGGGTTCGGTATAAATCATGAAACTATCCATGAAGCGCAGAAGCACGGCAATCAGCAGCACCCGCTTCATCTTCGGCAACTGGATAAAGCGGAACACCGACCAGCGCGACGCGCCATCGATTTTCGCAGCCTGATAGTAGGCATCCGGGATCGACACGAGACCGGCATAGCAGAGGAGCACGACAAGGCTCGTCCAGTGCCAGACATCCATCACGATGACGGTGACCCAGGCATCGATCGGATCGCGGACATAGTTGTAGTCGATGCCGAGGATTGCGAGCGTGCGGCCGAGAAGGCCGATATCGACGCGACCAAACACCTGCCAGATGGTGCCGACCACGTTCCACGGGATCAGCAGCGGCAGCGCCATCAAAACGAGGCAGACCGGGACGCCTAGACCCTTTTTCGGCATGTTCAGCGCGATGAAGATGCCGAGCGGAATTTCCAGCGCAAGAATGATGACAGAGAACAGCAGGTTGCGCTGCAACGCCGCCCAGAACCGATCCGAATTCAGGATTTCGGTAAACCAGCCAGTGCCTGCCCAGAAGAATTCGTTGTTGCCGAACGTGTCCTGCACCGAGTAGTTCACAACGGTCATCAACGGTATCGCCGCTGAAAACAGGACCAGCAGCAGCACCGGAAGCACGAAGAACCAGGCCTTGTTGTTATAGGTCTTTTCCATGCCGTTCACGCCTCCCCGCCGACGCGCCAGGAATTGGCGTAGATATTGATACCTGCAGGATCAAAGCTCACGCGGGCTTCCGCCGGAATTTCCGTATTCTCGTCGGCAACGATCGCAAGCGGCTTTCCCTCGAATTCGGCGCGAACGATGCGGCGGCGGCCAATATCCTCGATCCGGCTGATCTTAACCGGCATTCCCTCGCGGCCGAGATGGATGAACTCCGGACGGATGCCGAGTTCGATCCGGTCGCCCGGTTTCGTCTGCGGCGGCACATTGAGGTCCATCCGCTGACTGCCGACCACGACAGACCGCTCATTCAGCTGCGCCGGCAGGACGTTCATGCCGGGCGAGCCGATGAAATAGCCGACGAATGTATGGCTGGGCTTCTCGAACAATTCCGCAGGCGTGCCGATCTGCACAATCTCGCCCTCGTACATCACGACGACCTTGTCTGCGAAGGTCAGGGCCTCGGTCTGGTCGTGGGTGACATAGACCATGGTAAAGCCAAACTGCTTGTGGATCCGCTTCAACTGCGAGCGCAGCACCCATTTCATATGGGGATCGATCACGGTCAGCGGTTCATCGAACAGGATGGCGTTGACGTCGTTGCGCACCAGGCCACGGCCAAGCGAGATCTTCTGCTTCTGGTCGGCGGTCAGGCCCCGCGCCTTGCGATCTGCCCAATCGGCAAGATCGATGATCCCCAGCATGTCGCGAACGCGCTTGTCGACCTCGGCCTCTGGTACTTTGCGGTTGCGCAGCGGGAAGGCCAGATTGTCGTAGACCGTCATCGTGTCGTAGATGACCGGGAACTGGAACACCTGCGCGATATTGCGGCCCTGTGTCGAGACTTCCGTCACGTCGTTGCCATCAAACAGGATACGCCCGTGCGACGGCTGCAGCAGCCCGGAGATGATGTTCAGCAGCGTGGTCTTGCCGCAGCCTGAGGGGCCAAGCAGCGCGTAGGCGCCACCGTCGTTCCATTCGTGATGAACTTCGCGAAGCGCATAGTCGCTGTCGGCGACAGGGTTGGCGCCGTAGGCGTGGCGGATATGGTCGAGGGTGATGCGTGCCATGATGTTTCCCTCTAAGCCGCAGCCGCAGCGATTGCCCGGCCATCGCTGCCGAACGCCATCAGATGTCGCGTATCGAGAAAGACCTCGATGCCGGTATCTGGATCAATGTTGTGAATGCCGGGAGCCAGCATCACCCATTTCACGCCGTCATATTCGAGATGCACGAAGCTTTCCGAACCGGTGATTTCCGAGATCTGCGTGCGGGCGGCAAGGCGCGCCGAATTCTCGGTCTGCTGCGTGAAGCCCAGATGATGTGGATGAAACGCAACCGTCAGGGGACCATCCGGTATGGTTCCGAGATGCGCAGGCAAGGGGAGAACGTCGCCTTCGCGGTGGCGGAGCCCGCCACCCGACTTGACCACCTCGATGAAATTCAGCGGCGGATCGGCGAAGGTCTTTGCGGTCGTGAGGTCGGCCGGCCTTCTATAAATGTCGATCGTCGGCCCGAACTGGGTGATGCGGCCCTCGGAAAGGGTTGCCGTATTGCCGCCCAGCATCAGCGCTTCCGAAGGTTCGGTCGTGGCATAGACAAAGATTGCGCCGGACTGCGCAAAGATCTTGGGAAGCTCTTCGCGCAGTTCTTCACGCAGCTTGTAATCGAGGTTGGCGAGTGGCTCGTCCATCAGCACGAGGCTGGCATTCTTGACCAACGCACGGGCGAGCGCGGTGCGTTGTTGCTGCCCGCCGGACAGATGAAGCGGCGTGCGATCGAGATAGGGCGTCAACCGCAAGAGTTCCGCAGCCTTGCGCACCTCGCGGTCGACGGTCGCCTTGTCCTTGCCGGAAATGCGCATCGGCGAGGCAATGTTTTCATAGACGGTCAGGAGCGGATAGTTGATGAACTGCTGGTACACCATCGCGATATTGCGCTTTTGCACCGGCATGCCGGTCACGTCTATTCCATCGAAATAGACAGCACCCTCCGTCGGCCGGTCCAATCCAGCCATCAGCCGCATCAGCGATGTCTTGCCCGAAAGCGTCGGGCCGAGCAGCACATTCAGACTGCCACGCTCGAGCGTAAGGTCGCTCGGGTGAATATGATATTCGCCCGCCACCATTTTCGCAGCTTTTCGCAATTCCAACATGCTTGTTCCCCTGCCTCCTCACAGCGGGAACACATGCCGCTTATCCGGCGATCCTTTCCGGTATTGCGGCCATGTACTCCTCCAAAACCCTCTTCTCGTCAGCGTCGAGCCGTAGCCCGTCCTTGGTTCTCCTCCAAAGGACGTCCTCGGCGCTTAACGCCCATTCCTGATCGGCAAGATAGCGAACCTCCACCTCATAGAGTTCGCCGCCGAAATTATGCCCAAGATCCTCTGCTCTAGCAGCGTTGCCGAGCAATGTAGCAGCCCTCGTACCGTAACGCCGGACCAGCCTACGCGCATGGCGATCGGTCAGGAAGGGATATCGCGCCTTCAGCCCAGCGACTTCGCTTTCGTAGCCGCGGGCAGGGAAATCGCCACCCGGGAGGTGGCTGTCAGCGGTCCAGGGCTTGCCTTTGACGCCGATGGCTTCGCCGATCTTTTCGAGCGCATGTTCCGAAAGACGACGATAAGTGGTGAGCTTGCCACCGAACACATTGAGAAGTGGCGCTCCGCCCTCCCCGAGGCCGACCGTATCCAGCTTCAGTACATAGTCGCGGGTTGCCTCCTGCGCTTTCGAGGCGCCGTCGTCGAACAGCGGCCGCACGGCCGAATAGGTCCAGACGATATCTTCCTTGCGCACCGGCTCCTTGAAATACTCGCTCGCCGCCTTGCAGAGATAGTTGGTTTCCTCTTCGGAGATCCGAACGTCCTTCGGATCCTCCTTGAAGTCGCGATCGGTCGTGCCGATCAGCGTGAAATCCTCTTCGTAAGGGATAGCAAAAATGATCCGGTTGTCCGGGTTCTGGAAGAAATAGGCGCGAGGGTCGTCGAACTTCTTCTTGACGACGATATGGCTGCCCTGAACCAGCCGGACATGGTGCGCTTCGTTTTCGCCGAAGGCGGAGCGGATCACCTGGTCCACCCACGGGCCGGCGGCATTGACCAGCATACGAGACTTGTGGGTCTGACTGGAGCCGGTGACCGTGCTTCGGGTAACAATCGTCCAAATGCCCTCTTCGCGCCGCGCCGAAACGACTTTCGTGCGCGGAAGGATCAGGGCCCCCTTGTCGGCAGCGTCACGGGCGTTCAGCACCACCATCCGCGCGTCGTCAACCCAGCCATCGGAGTATTCGAAGGCCTTCGTAAACAGCGATTTCAAAGGCTTTCCGGCCGGATCCTTGCGCATATCAAGCGTTGCCGTCGGCGGCAGGAGCTTGCGGCCACCCAGGTGATCGTAGAGAAACAACCCCAGCCGGATCAGCCAGGCGGGTCGGACGCCACCCTTGTGATAGGGGAGAACGAAGCGCATCGGCCAGATGATATGCGGTGCCATTGCCCAGAGCACTTCGCGCTCCATGAGAGACTCGCGCACCAGCCGAAATTCATAGTGTTCGAGATAGCGCAGCCCGCCATGGATAAGCTTGGTGGCGCCTGACGACGTGCCTGAAGCAAAATCGTTCATTTCTGCCAAGGCGACCGAATAGCCGCGACCCACAGCATCGCGCGCGATACCGCAACCGTTGATCCCTCCACCGATCACAAAGACGTCGTGAATTGCCTGACTCATTATCCCCTCGCTAAGCCCTGTCCCCTCACAGAGCCCGGCTCGACATGCCGGCAGCGGCAAATCGAAAGTTAACCCCATTAGAGTGAAAATATCTCGAATGTCAAACGAAAGAAGACGCGTGCGTTGCAGCATCCGCGGTGGCTGTTTCGATCAGCGCAACATTCGTCTGATGGCAAAGATCACGGATCAGTTCGGACTGGCAGGCGTCGGTGATGAACGTATGAACCTGGGAGATCTGGGCGATACGAACCGGCGCCGTTCGTTCGAATTTTGTCGAGTCGGCCACAAGGATCACATGCCGCGCGTTGGCGATAATCGCCTGTGCCACTTTCACTTCGCGAAAATCGTAGTCGAGCAGAGCGCCGTCGTGGTCGATGGCCGATGCACCGATGACCGCATAGTCAACCTTGAACTGCCGGATAAAGTCGACGGCCGCCTCGCCGACGATGCCGCCATCAGACTGGCGAACGACACCCCCGGCAATGACGACCTCGATATCGTCGACTACTCTCAACCTGTTGGCAACGTTGATATTATTTGTAATGACCATAAGGTCCTTGTGGGCTGCCAGCGCTTCACCCACAGCCTCCGTCGTGGTCCCGATATTGATGAACAGGGACGCTCCGTCCGGAATGAGGGCTGCCGCAGCCTCGCCGATCGCCTGCTTCTCGACGGCAGCGATCTGGCGGCGCGCTTCATAGCGCATGTTCTCGATGCTGCGCGGAAACGTGGCTCCACCATGGATGCGGTTGAGGACGTCCGCCTCACAGAGATCATTCAAGTCCTTGCGGATCGTCTGCGGCGTGACGGAGAACTGAGTGGCCAGATCCTCCACCAGGACCCGCCCGGTCATCCTCGCCACCTCGACGATCCTTGCCTGCCTGTCCGTCAGATGCATCTCGTCCCCGTGCTTTCGTTTTCTTTCACTTTGAGACAAAAGCCGCGCGCAGGCAACAGCCTTTACGAAGGAGGTCGCTTAAGGACGTTGCCATAGGGTGAAAACGAAAAGAGCCCGCCGCGGGAGGAGGTGCGGCAGGCTCTTCAAAAGACGAGAGCAACGGCTGGGAGGAGGAGTGCCGGTGCTCTGCTGCAGAAACCTCTGGGAGGAGGAGGGAGGGTTCTGCGTGTCTGACGATTTGGGAGGAGGTAAATCGTTTCGACAAGATGGAAGATACGCTAAACCCGCTCATTTTCTAGGCAGGAATTGTCAGGGCAGACATGCACCGGACGCATACCTACCTTGGCCGTCAAAACGAGGGTTTGCCCTGCGTCTTTGAAGGGCAAAAAATCACGAAAATAATTTCTGACTAATGGAATAAAATCCGGCCGGCGTTCGTATAAGCAGGTATGGACCGGAACAAACGCTCATTCGACGTGATCGCACAGCTTGCCGCGTTGAGACGCTACGCACGCTCGCTTGCGCGCAACTCTGTCGACGCCGAAGACCTGGTGCAT
Organism: Rhizobium sp. Leaf321; assembly: GCF_001423215.1. Taxonomy (NCBI): domain Bacteria; kingdom Pseudomonadati; phylum Pseudomonadota; class Alphaproteobacteria; order Hyphomicrobiales; family Rhizobiaceae; genus Rhizobium; species Rhizobium sp. Leaf321. The sequence goes on from NZ_LMOF01000001.1 coordinate 85,735, forward strand.
GACGCGTTGGTCAAGGCGTATGAGAAGCGTTCAACCTTTCACTCCGGCGGAAATCTGCGGAACTGGCTGCTTTCCATCGTCCACAACACCCACCTGGACGGTCGCCGCAGCGCCCTCGCCCGTCGTCGCCGCGACGACCTGTTTGCCGATGATGGCTCGACCGCAACCGAGCCGTCCTATCCGGCAGCGCAGGAACATTCGGTTCGCCTACAGCAGGTTCGCGAGGCTTTCATGACCTTGCCGGAGGATCAGCGCGAAGCGTTGCACCTCGTTGCGGTGGAAGACCTGTCCTATCAGGAAGCCGCCGACACGTTGGGTATTCCAGTCGGCACGCTGATGTCGCGGATATCGAGGGCGCGGGCTCGGCTGCGCAGCATGGAAGATGACAAAGGGCGTGGCGGCCACCTGAAAATCGTAGGAGGCAAAGATGAATGAGACCGGAACGGTCGTCCTGAATGACCTCGACGCCTACGTGGACAACCAGCTCGACGCGGCGGGACGCCTGCGTGTCGAGAACTATCTGTCCAGCCACCCGGAAGACGCCGCACGCGTCATGGCCGATCTCGGAATGCGGACGACGCTGAAGCTCGCTCTCACCGATGACGCCGTGCATGGCAGGACGGAGACCCGCGAGGCGGCGAGACGACTTTCCGCGAGTCTTGAAAGCCGGCGTACTTTTACCGCGCTCAGACGCGTCGCGGCGATTGCCATGCTTGTTTCGGCAGGATGGTTTGCCAATTCCTCGATCGGTCCGTTTGGTCCAAGCGAAGTCAATGCTTCGGTCCAGCCGCCAGCACTGATCGAAAACGCGGTGCGGGCGCACGAGACGTCGCTCGTTCGCGAAAAAATGCCATCCCAGCCGGAAGCAAGGACCTACGACCGGGAGGACATCCGCGCCGCAACGGCAATCGTCATGCCCGAATTGCCAAAGGGCTGGCAGGTGACCGACGTGCAGATCTTTCCCTCGGATTACGGCCCGAGCGTCGAGGCAAGCATGCGCACGGCCGATGGCGTCAGAGTATCGCTCTATGCGGTGCGACCTGGCCATTTCGCGGTCGAGCCGATCAAGGACATGAATATGCCGAAGGCCGAAGCGGCGTGGTGGCAGATCGGCGACGTGGCCTACGCCGTGGTGTCGAGCACGACCGATATCGGCCTCGCAGACGAGGCCGAGCTTCTCAAGAATTCCCTTTACTGATCAACAGGAGATTCCGAATGTATGAAAACGACCGGCGCTGGGGCGCCACGACAGCACAATCCGGCGCAGTCTTCGATGAAGGCCTTCGCCAGCACATGCTGCGCATCTACAATTACATGGGGCTTGGCCTCGTCATCACCGGTATCGTCGCTTTCATCGTCGGCACCACGCCGGCGCTTTACGTGCCGATCTTCTCCAGCCCGCTGAAGTGGGTGGTGATGCTGGCGCCGCTCGCCTTCGTGTTCTTCTTCTCGTTCAAGATTCAGTCCATGTCGGCCGCCTCTGCGCAGATGACCTTCTGGGCGTTCTGCGCCGTCATGGGTCTGTCCCTTGCTTCGGTATTCCTTGTATTTACCGGCGCAAGCATCGCCCGCACCTTCTTTATCGCCGCCACCATGTTCGGCGCGACCAGCCTTTACGGCTACGTCACCAAGCGTGACCTCGCCAAGTTCGGCTCGTTCATGATCATGGGTCTGATCGGTGTGATGATCGCTTCGATCGTCAACATCTTCCTCGGCTCCAGCGCCCTGCAGTTTGCCGTATCGGTGATCGGTATCGTCGTATTCGTCGGCCTGACCGCTTGGGATACCCAGAACATCAAGCAGCAGTATGCAGAAAACTACGATCAGGAAAGCCAGCAGAAAATGGCCGTGATGGGCGCGCTGTCGCTCTACCTGAACTTCGTCAACATCTTCCAGCTGCTGCTCAATTTCACCGGCCAGCGCGAAGAATAGACGACAAGAACAACCGGTTCCGAGACACCTTTCGGACCTCTACCAGCAGGGCGGATCACTCCGCCCTGCTTTTCTGTGACCACGCGAATGACGGCCTGCTGAAGGATATCGACCTGCGACTTCAGATGAAATAGGAATGCGTGGATCGAATTCGTTCAACACGTGTTTACGCGTCTATTCCGGCAGTAAACCGTTCAAGCTTGTTCGGTTGGAAAACCCTCAGACTGGAGTCCGCATGACATCCTCGACCGCCGGTTCGGCCGACAAAGCCGCAGGCCACCGGAAATTTCTTGTCCTGCTCTTGGGCTCGATCGGCGTCGTCTACGGTGATATTGGCACCAGTCCGCTCTACGCGTTCAGGGAGGCGCTGCGACCATTTTCAGAGAATGGCGTCCAGCCCGAACACGTCATCGGTCTCATCTCGCTGATGGTCTGGACCCTGACGATCATCGTCACGTTCAAATACGTCCTGTTCCTGCTTCGCGCCGATAATGACGGCGAAGGCGGCACGCTGTCGCTGCTTGCCCTGTTGATGAAGAAGACAGGCGGCTACATGCCTGTCCTGTTCTTCGCAGGCCTGATCGGTTCGGCTTTGTTCATCGGCGATGCGATGATCACACCCGCACTGTCGGTCATGTCAGCGCTCGAAGGTATGAAGCTCGTGACGCCCGCCTTTTCCGACTATGTCTTGCCGCTCTCAGCCGCAATCATGGTCGGCCTGTTTGCAATCCAGTCCAAGGGGACGGAAGCAGTTGCCAAATTCTTCGGCCCGATCACGGTCGTCTGGTTTCTGGCGATGGCATGGGGTGGCATGATCCATATCGGCGACGATTGGACCATCCTCGAGGCCCTCAACCCCATTAATGCGCTCTGGTTTATCACCCACGCCGGCTGGGCGGGTCTCATCGTGCTCGGCGCGGTATTTCTGACCGTGACGGGCGCGGAAGCCCTTTACGCCGATCTCGGCCATTTCGGTCGCAAGCCAATCAGTGTCGCCTGGTTCATCCTCGTATTTCCCGCGCTGGCATTGAATTACCTTGGGCAGGGCGCGTTGGTCCTGAGCAACCCGGCCGCCATCGAGAACCCGTTCTATCTGCTCTATCCTGACTGGGCGTTGCTGCCGATGGTCATTCTGGCGACGATGGCAACCGTCATCGCCAGCCAGGCTGTCATTACGGGCGCGTTTTCGCTTGCGCGCCAGGCTGTGCATCTCGGCTTCCTGCCGCGGCTGATGATCAAGTTCACCTCGGAAACCAATACCGGGCAGATCTATGTTCCGGCCGTGAACATGATTCTGTTCATCGGCGTCCTGGTGCTGATCTTCTCCTTCGGCGATTCGGAATCGCTGGCAACCGCCTACGGTATCTCGGTCACCGGCGCGATGGTCGTGACAACGCTGATGTCGTTCCAGTTTCTGCGGGCGGTGCGCGGATACTCGGCCCTCATCGCCGGCGCACTTCTGCTGCCGCTGCTCTTGATCGAAGCAGTGTTCCTTGCCGCAAACCTTCTCAAAATCCACGACGGCGGCTGGGTGCCCGTGGCGCTTGCCTTCTTCATCATGATCCTGATGTGGACGTGGACGAAGGGTTCGAAATACATCAAGGACAAGACCGCCAGGAACGACATCCCGCTGGAAGTCTTCATTCCGATGATCGAAAAGGAATCCGATCATTCGCCGGTCGTGGTTCCCGGCACTGCAATCTTTCTCACCAGCGTTCCCAACCGGACGCCGGCAGTCCTCCTGCACAACATCAAGCACAATCATGTCCTGCACGAGCAAAACGTCATCCTGACAATCTGGACGCAGGACAAACCCTACGTTCCCGATCGCGAGCGGGTGGAAATGAAACGCATCTCCAAGCGTTTTATCCGCCTCGACATCACCTTCGGCTACATGGACGAGCCAAATGTCACCAGAGCGCTGACGCTCTGTCGGAAGGCGGGCTTCAAGTTCGAGATCATGCAGACCTCGTTCTATCTGGGACGGCGCAACCTGGTCAGCACACCCAATACCGGGTTGCCGGCCTGGCAGGAGCAGATCTACATGGCGCTGGCCGATTTCGCGATCGACCCATCCGCCTATTTCAAGCTCCCACCCAACCGTGTCGTGGAACTGGGAGAGCAGGTAGCGATCTGACCTGATCCCGTTCGCCATCACGCGTACAGTATGCCGCATTGTACTTGCGCCGGGGTGTGCTATCGAAAGATCGAACCCCGTGCACGAGGACGCGATGGGAAGGCTGGTCGGCAAATCGGAACAATGGGCGGTGCGCATTCTATGCGCCATCGCGCTTGTTGTTCTCGGCCTCTCGCATCAGCCGCCTGCTCTTGCAGCCACCGGTTTCGATCCGGCTGACTATGCCGAGTATGTGCTGCCGGACGGCGCGCTACCGACGCTCTGCGTCACGTCAAACAGCGATCGGCCTGACCGGGACGGACAACACCACCATAGCCAAGGCGCCAAGACCGACTGCGAAGCCTGCCGCATTAGCGCCGCGGCCATGGTGCCACCCGCGCCGATCCACGCAGAACGGGTATTCCTCGCCCAAGAACTGGCCAGGTATCCGTTCCCGGTGGGCGAGATCACCCGCCAGTTATATCCGCCGAATACCGGTCCCCGAGCACCCCCCTTCGCCTGATGATCATTTGAGCCTCCGCTGCGGCTTTTGCCCGCGGCTTGTTCAATGTTGCAGATCGGCACAGCCCCGCCTGCCATCAGGATAATACCGAATGACCATCTTAACTTCCGCCTCACCCGCGGAAAGCGACGCCTCGAGCGTTTCGCTTTACCGCGCCCTATGGCGCTGGCATTTCTTTGCGGGTCTTCTCGCCATTCCCTTCATGCTCAACCTAGCCATCACCGGTGGGCTCTACCTGTTCAAGGACGAAATCAACGATACGTTTTTTGCATATCGCTACCAGGTGGAAGCCGCCGGTTCGCCGCTTTCGCCGGACCGGATCGTCGAAGTCGCCGCATCCGCCGTCCCGGGTTCGGTGGCGCGCTCTTACAAGGACCCTGCTTCGGCAACACGGAGCGCCATAGTCACCGTGTCGTCCAAAGCCGGCTCCACGCTCGTCTTCGTCAATCCCTACGATGGCGACGTGCTGGATACGGTCGCGTCCGCCGAAGAGTTCAATCAGGTGGTCAGAAGCATCCACAGCCTCGCCTATTTCGGTACATTTCCCAACATCCTGACAGAGATCGCCGGCGGCTTTGCCATGGTTCTGGTCGCGACCGGGATCTATCTCTGGTGGCCGCGGCGGCAGACCGGCGGTGTGGTGACGGTGCGCGGAAATCCTTCGCGGCGGGTGTTCTGGCGCGACATGCACGCGGTCACCGGCGCTTTCGCAGGGTTGCTGATCTTCTTTCTCGCCGCCACAGGCATGTTCTGGTCGAACACCTGGGGCAGCAATGTCCAGGCCTGGCTCACCAACAAGGGCCTCGGCTATCCCGCAGAGCTTTGGGACAACGTGCCGGTGTCGAAGAAGGTGACGGGCGATGTCGCGCCCAATAGCGGCTGGAGCGTCGAGAAAGCGCCGGTGCCGATGTCGGGTACGATCAGCGGCGAACCGATCGGGCTCGAAAAGGCCGTCTCGATCGCAAAGGATCTCGGTATGGCCTCCGGTTTTGATACGGCGATCCCCCGCACGGAAACGGGCGTCTATACCGCCTCCATCTTTCCTGACGACCTTTCGAAGGAAAGGACGGTCCATATTGATCAGTATTCCGGAACACCGCTGGTCGACATGGGTTATCCGCTCTATCCGGCGCCTGGAAAGGCCGTCGCGTGGGGTGTCAATGTTCATATGGGCCAGGAATGGGGTCGGTTTAACCAGATGCTGATGCTCGCCACCTGCCTTGCGATCGTCTTTACCTGCGTCACCGCTGTCGTCATGTGGTGGAAACGCCGTCCATCCGGCCGCCTTGGCGTCCCGCCGATGCCGCCGAGCCGTTCCGTCTATTTCGGTCTGTGGCTGATCACGCTGGTTTTTGCCATCGCGTTTCCGATGAGCGGGATTGCGATCGTCGCGATGATCGCCTTCGACCAGATCGTCGTCCGCTTCGTTCCGCCGCTCAAACGCGCCTTCGCTTAAAGGAAAACACATGCGTAACACACTCATCGCTTCGCTTGCACTCGCGGCTTTTGTTGCCGCCGCTGGCCAGGCTGCTGCCCATGCCAGCGTCAAATCGACGACCCCAACCGACAAGGCATCCGTTGCATCGCCGGAAGAACTGGACCTGACATTTTCCGAAGCCCTGAACCTGCCGTTCAGCAAGCTTCACCTTCTCGGCCCCGACGGCAAGGAGATCGAGATCGGCAAAGGCGTGCTGAAAGACGCTGACAAGACGCTGACTGCGCCGGTCACCGGGCCGCTCAAGCCCGGCACATATACGGTCAGATGGAATGTGCTTTCGGTCGATGGCCACAAGACCAACGGCACTTACACGTTCACCGTGAAGCCGTGACAACGGCTGAGACCCTCATTGTAGTCTGCCGTTTCGGCTTCTACGCAGGCGCCCTGTTCCTCTGGGGCGCCGCAACCTATATCGCCGGTTTTGTGCCGGACGGTCTACGGCAATCGGTGTGGGCGAAGCTCACACCGATCCGCGGCCTGTCGGTGCTTATGATAGCGGGTGCGACGGTTGCATCTCTGCCGCTCAACGCCGCCCTTCTCGGCGACGGCTGGCAGGATGCGGCGGATCTCGGCATGCTGTGGACGGTCATAACCCAGACCAGTATCGGCACCGTCTGGATAGTGCAGGCGATTGCTGCGGGCCTGTTGTTTGCGGCCCTTACGCCCTCCTCGCGCTCGAAAATCCTACCGACGGCGCTGGCGGCTTTGGTCGCTCTCGCCAGCCTTCCGATCTCCGGACACGCCGCTATCCACGATGGACCGTTGAACCTGCTGCACCGGGCAAACGATCTGCTGCACCTTCTCTCGGGCGGGTTCTGGTTCGGGGCGCTGTTACCGGTCGCTCTGCTTCTCCCCGCGCTCAGGGACCAGTCGACGCGACACGATGCCACGACCGCTTTGATCGGCTTTTCCCGGGCAGGTCATGTTGCCGTGGCACTTGTGATCGTGACAGGGCTGTTCAGCACATGGCTCATCGTCGGCGGCCTGCCGCTTAACTGGTCCTTGCCCTATCAGCTGCTGCTTTCGGCCAAGATCTTGATCGTTGCAACCATGGTCGCGCTGGCGATCGTCAACCGTTACGTCTTCGTGCGGCTGCTCGACCGCAGCCCGCTGATGTATCGAAGCCTCGTCTGCGCGACGGTCACGGAAATCGGGCTTAGCCTCGGAGTGCTCGCCCTCGTCGCCTATTTCGGTCGTTTGCAGCCGGTCTAGACGTCAGGCGAACAGGACGCAGACGGGACTGCCGATCTCGAACGGCTCGCCGATGGTCGTCAGCGTCCCGTGTTCCCCATTGAGCTCAAAGCAGACCAGCGAGTGGCTGTCCTGGTTGGCGACGATGAGACAGCGACCGGTGGGATCGATGGCGAAATCCCGCGGGGTTCTACCCATGGTGGGATACCAGCCGAGGGTTCTCAACCCGCCATCGGCCAGAATTTCACAGGCGACGATCGTGTCATGGCCGCGGTTGGAGACATAAAGAAACCTGCCATTCGGATGAATTTTGATCGCCGCGCAGGACGACGTGCCGGCAAAATCGGCCGGCACTGTGCTGGTTTCTGACAGGAGCGTGAAATTGTCTCCCTCGATGGCATAGGCACCGACGGTGCAGGCGGCCTCATGCGCGACGTAGAGCCGGCGGCCATCCTGCGAGCAGACGATATGGCGTGGAAGCGAACCGCCGGGCACGTGCAGCACGACATCCGGCTCTGAGCCTATTCCCTGATCGCCGAATGCATATCTGGCGATCTCGTCGGTCCCGAGATCGCAAACGAGAACATGCCGATCGTCAGGCATGACCAAAACCTGGTGCACATGCGGGCCTTCCTGCCTGTCGGTGACGGGGCCGGATCCTGTCCGCTGGATCACCCTGACGTCGTCGGCTTTCGGTAACCCCTGATGATCAAGACCGTAAGCGACCGCACTTCCGCTGCCGTAATTGGCAACGAATAGCCGTTTCCCTGAACTGTCGAGCGAGACATGACAGGGCGCAGAACCTCTTGCCGAAACTCGCTTCGCCAATTTTAGACCGCCGTCCCCGTCGATCTGCAGCACAACCACGCCCGCCTGCGCCTCGTCGTCGACTTCCTCGACGGCGTAGAGGACGCGTCCATCCTGCCCTTGCGCCAGATAGGTGGGGTTGCGAATCGCTTCAAACGCCGCTACCTCTTCGAATCGCGCTGTTTTTAGATCAAGGGAAAGCAGGCTGACGCCTTTTCCCTTGCCCTCCACATGCGGCATCGATTCCGTGTAGCTGCCTATGATGACGCGCGCCGTCTGAAGATCGTCCATGCTGTCCTCACCCTATCGCCATCAGGCTCGCGTTGCCGCCAGCGGCCGCCGTATTCACGGAGAGCGACACTTCTTCAAGCAGCCAGTTCAGGCAATAGGGCTCATCCATGCCGGCGATGTCAGCTGAGGAAGCCGCCTGCGTCAGCACCAGCGGGCCGGGAAGGCTGGCAATACGGCGCGAGACGGAGATCAGGCTATTGCCGTCGCCTTCCACCAAGGCACCGGCATAGGGTCCATGGCTTGCCCAATCGGAAGACCAGATGATCCGGGCAGCGATTTCGGCCGGCAGATCGGAGAACTTACTCTGAAGGCCGGAGCCCGTGTCGATGGTGACGCTGTTGCCGGTTGCGAGCGCGGCACCCAGTTGGGAAACGAGACCCGCCTCTGTCTGCGGTACGAGCAGGATGCGACCGCGCGGATGCAGACTATAGGTGTTGCGCTCACCGACGGGCCCCGGAAGTTCCTGCGACATGCCGAGAGCGGATTCGCCACCCAGTTCGCGGATCGCTTCGGCGTCCTCGGTTTTGCCCTTGGCGCGCAGCCATTCGGCCAGCAACGAGATCGCCGGATCGACATGAACGGAACTGTGGCGCGGCGGCACCGGCGGCTGCTGCAGCAGGCGACCGAGATAGAGCGGACCGCCGGCCTTAGGCCCCGTGCCTGAGAGACCTCGCCCGCCGAACGGCTGCACGCCGACGACGGCACCGATGACGTTGCGGTTGACGTATATATTGCCGGCCCGGACACGGCTCGTCACATGCGCAATCGTTTCGTCGAGACGCGTGTGGAGGCCGAATGTGAGACCGTAGCCGGTGGCGTTGATATCGTCGATCAGCCTGTCGAGATCCTCACGACGATAGCGGATGACGTGGAGGACAGGTCCGAACACTTCCCTCTCGAGGTCCGAGAGGTTGTTCAGTTCGATGATCGTCGGCGCGACGAAGGTTCCGGCAGCCGTTGCAGCGGGGATGGCGACCTGCTCAATGCGCCGGCCCTTGGCGCGCATCGCATCGATGTGGCCGTCGATAACATCCTTCGCTTCGGCTGTGATGACCGGCCCGATATCGATCTTCAGCTGGTCGGTGCGCCCGACGGTCAGTTCGGCCAGGGCGCCGCGGAGCATGGTCATCACGCGGTCCGCTATGTCTTTCTGCAGGCACAGGACACGGAGGGCCGAGCAACGCTGACCGGCGCTGTCGAAGGCGGACGCGATGACATCGCCGACCACCTGTTCGGCCAGAGCCGAGGAATCGACGATCATTGCGTTCTGGCCGCCCGTTTCGGCAATCAGCGGGATCGGCTTTCCGGCGTTCGACAGCCGGCCGGCAAGCTCGGCCTGGATCAGGCGAGCGACGTCGGTTGAACCGGTAAACATCACTCCTTGTGTTTCGGGGGCGGCCACGAGTGCTGCGCCGATCTTTCCATCACCCGGCAAAAGCTGAAGCGCGCCGCGTGGTACGCCGGCCTGATAGAGAAGTTTCACGCCTGCCGCTGCGATCAACGGCGTTTCCTCAGCGGGCTTTGCCAGCACGCTATTGCCGGCAACGAGAGCGGCCGCGATCTGTCCGGTAAAGATTGCCAGCGGGAAGTTCCACGGGCTGATGCAGACCACCGGCCCGAGCGCCTTGTGCCCCGGCCCCAGCGTGCGCTTGGCCTGTTCCGCATAATAGCGCAGGAAATCGATCGCCTCGCGCACTTCGGCAATCGCGTTCGGCAGGGATTTCCCGGCCTCGCGCATGATCAGGCCGAGAAGGGACGGCATGCTTTCCTGCATGGCATCGGCAGCCCTTTCGAGGCAGGCAGCCCGTTCCTGCGGCGCAACGGACTGCCACTCGGCAAAGGCTTCCTGTGCGAGAGACGCTGCCTTTTGCGCATCCTCCACGCTTGCTTCGGTGACTGAGCCGACCACATCCGAATGGTCAGCCGGATTGAGCACCGGCCGCGTTTCACCTGATGAAGTTCCATCGCCAAGTTCTGGAGCGGCTGTGAAGGGAGCCCGGGCGCCTTCCTGAAACACGGACGCGAGGGAGGCAAGCGTCGTTTCGTTGGCGAGATCGAACCCCAGGGAGTTCTGTCGGTCCTTGCCGAACAGGTCGGCAGGCAGAGCGATCTGATCGTGTTTTCCGCCGGAAACGGACATGCCGCGAACGACGGCGGTCGGATCGGCAATCAGCTCGTCGACGGACACCTGGTCATCGCCGATCCGGTTCACGAAGGATGAATTGGCGCCGTTTTCCAGGAGACGGCGGACGAGATAGGCGAGAAGCGTTTCGTGGGTTCCAACAGGCGCATAGATGCGGGCCGGCCGGTTGAGCTTTGCCTGACCGACGACCTCTTCATAGAGCGGCTCGCCCATGCCGTGCAGGCACTGGAACTCGTAATCGCCAACCTTGAAATCAGGTCCGGCCAGCTGATAGATCGTGGCAAGCGTCTGGGCGTTGTGTGATGCAAATTGCGGAAAGACGGCGTCGCGTGCGTCGAGCAGTTTCCGGGCGCAGGCGATGTAGGAGACATCCGTGTGCACCTTGCGGGTAAAGACCGGGAAGTCTTCGAGGCCTTCGATCTGCGCCTTCTTGATTTCCGCATCCCAATAGGCGCCCTTGACCAGACGCAGCATGATGCGGCGGTTGGAACGGCGTGCGAGGTCGATGATGAAATCAAGCACGAACGGGCATCGCTTGCCATAGGCCTGCACCACGAAGCCGATGCCGTCCCAGCCGGAAAGAGCAGGGTCGAAGCAGAGGTCCTCCAGAAGATCGAGCGACAGTTCGAGGCGATCGGCCTCCTCCGCATCGATGTTCAGACCAATATTGTAGGACTTGGCGATGGCGGCCAGCGCCTTCACGCGCGGCAGAAGTTCTTCCATGACGCGGCCAGCCTGGGCGCGGGTATAGCGCGGATGAAGTGCCGAGAGCTTGATGGAAATGCCAGGGCCGTTGTAGATCCCGCGTCCGGCAGAGGCCTTGCCGATCGCATGGATCGCCTTCTCGTAATCCTTGTAATAGCGCTCCGCGTCCTCTCCTGTCGTCGCTGCCTCGCCAAGCATGTCGTAGGAATAGCGAAAGCCCTTCTGCTCCATGGTCCGCGAGCGGCGCAGTGCTTCCTCGATCGTCTCACCGGTGACGAACTGCTCGCCCATCATCCGCATCGCCATATCCACGCCGCGGCGGATGACCGGTTCGCCGCACCGGGCGATCAGGCGCGTCAGCGCCGCCGAAAGGCTGCGATCGCTGACGGTCGAGGTCAGTTTGCCGGTGACGACAAGTCCCCAGGTCGCCGCGTTGACGAAGAGCGAACGGCCCTCGCCCACATGCGACTTCCAGTTTCCGCCGGAAATCTTGTCGCGGATCAGCGCATCGCGCGTCGCCATATCCGGAATGCGAAGCAGCGCTTCGGCCAAACACATCAAGGCGATGCCTTCCTGGCTGGAGAGCGAGTATTCCTGCACCAGTGCTTCGACGCCCGAGCCCTTGGCCTTGCGGCGCAGCGCGACAATCAGATCGCGCGCTGTCGAACGGACTTTGTCTGCGAGGTCGGCGGGCAGTGTTGCCTGCTCGAGAAGTGGCAGCACACTGTCGATTTCAGGTCTGCGATAGGCGGCTGTAATGGCCTTGCGCAAATCGGACTGCGGCCGGATCGGCGGGGCGAAATCTTCAAAGGGCATGGTCTCCAAAGAGCCAGGCAAGAATGTGTTGTGTTCCATCGCAGATGCCATTGTTCCGCCTCCCGAATATCAAGCCAATCTAGCGGATCAGCGACGATCCCGCGATGCGAGAAAAATAATCGAATCTGCTCTATATAGCTTCTCTGAAAATGGGTAGAATTTGGAGAAATTCACCACGTTTCGGGAGGAGGACAGAGAAAATGGAGAGGAAGAGTGATACACCTGGGGATATCGACCACTTCGACCGGAAGATCATGGATGTCCTTGTCGGCGATGGCCGGGTCTCGGTGACGGATCTTGCCGACAAAGTCGGCTTGTCCAAGACTCCGGTGAATGCGCGCCTGAAAAGGCTGATGCAGGATGGCTTCATTCTCGGCTTCCGCGCCGTTCTCAACCCGAAGAAACTCGGCCTCGACCATGTGGCTTTCGCAGAGGTGAAACTGTCCGATACGCGCGAAACGGCACTCAACGCGTTTAACGCAGCAGTATGGCGAATTCCCGAGGTCGAGGAGTGCCACATGATAGCCGGACGTTTCGATTACCTCCTGAAGATTCGCACACCCAACATCCGCCGCTATCGCGAAGTGCTTGGCGAAAAAATCTCCAGTCTGCCATTTGTGGCAAGCACCTCAACCTCGGTTGCCATGGAGGCGGTGAAGGAACGATAGGTCCAAGACCACTGGTCAGAGTTGAGGCGGCAGCTTTCCGTTCAACATGTCGAGCAGCCTGACCCAATTGGCACGATGCCGGTTACCGGGACCATCCTGCGCCCAACCCAAGACCCTCTTGACGCCCGCGTTGTCCTGATAGCTGAAGGCCCGGCTGCTGTGCAGAGACAACACGAGTTTTTCGACGTCCTCGGCATGGAGCGTAACCTGTTCGCCCGAATGGTTAGGATCGCGAAACGTCATCGAGCCCGGCAGCAGCCAGTGCGTTCCGATGCCTCCATTGCTCGAAAAAACCGGCGGTATCACGATGTCATGAAAGTAGATCTTGCTGCAGTGGGTCGTTTCGTAGAGCGTTTTGAGGTCGGCGCGCAGTTCCGCTTCCATGCCGAGCCCGAGCTGTCCACCGGCTCCAAGCACAGAGTCGAAACCGAAACTTTCGCTATAGGGCCCCGCGAGAGCGGAAACATCCGCGACGATGACGTGGAGCGGGGCGAACCTTGGCGAATTGCCGCACCCGCAAGATTTGGGTTCTCGTCTCGCCGCATCGCGCAAGGCACGATACATGGTCACTGTACCGCGATTCTCGACCGTCCCGCCGTCCGTCACCCAATAGCGTTTGGCCGTGCCGCTGCTCGGCATGATATCCACGGCGGCATCCGGAAACACAGGGGGGAAATTGGCGCTCAATGCTGCGGCCCGTGACACGGAGACGTCAGGTTCGTCGATGGTGACGATTTCCATCCCGGGCGACGTATTTGCCTGCATCGTCTGGGTCGATCCGATGTTGGTCAGCACAAGCCGCCCGCCCGCGCCCGCGCCATCCAGCAACCCCTGGCACCGGCTGGCCTGTTCCGGCAGCGAATACCCGTCGCCTCGGCGGCACGGATTTCCAGGATCAGGATAGGATCCGACGATCGACGAATTCAGCATCAATCCAAACGAGACGTCGCCCATCTTTCCCGCCCCCATTCGGCAGACGAAGGATTCCGCCAGGATATGGCCGAGTTTGGAGCGGGCTGGTGCAACGCCGCTCACAGAACCATCCGGCACCGCCGGCTCGCCGCATGTAAAACGTCTCCAGTGAAAGCGACCGAATGTGATCCGCAGGTCGCTGGCGCGATTGATGACATCTTCAATATAAGGATGCGCCATTTCCCGCGAATAGCGCTCCCAAGCCATGAAGCCGACGCCACCGCGGGAGCGCAGTTCCGCCTCGTGCAAGCCAAAATACGCAAGCGCAGCGCTCCCGCCGGAAACGCCGCTCGCCATCACCACGTCGCAGACATGTCCCGCCTCCGCCAAGCCCCTCAGCAACGAGGCGGTATAGATCGCAGCGCGTGTACCACCTCCGGAAGCCGCGATGGCGATGCGAGGCATGCCCGCTTTCAGAGGTGAGCAGTCGCCATTTTCATAATCCTGGTTCTTCATGAACGCGAGAGCATCGCGACCGCCCCCACCCTCGGCATGGACTGTGAGCTCCGGCGGTTGCACCGCGTAATAGAACGTCAGGACAATCGGCCCGACAATCAGGCCGAAGGCCAACGTTCCGACGATGACCGGATAGATCACCGCCGCCCGCTCGAAATTGCGCAGGCTCGCCAGCAGATCGTCTGCCTTTATCATGTCGCGGGAGCGAAGCTCGATCTGGCGCCGGAACTGACCGATCAGCTCCGCGGGCGTCATGAACTGGAGCGCCGTGCCGCCGCCGGCATACCCGTCTTCGTAGTGACCCCGCAGCTTCAAGCGGCCGGCGCCATGCAGGCTGATCGTGCGACCTTCGCTTTCGACGCGGCTGAGTGTCGGATCACCGTGGTAGGGATAAGCGACCGATATGGCAGTGCGCCAGTCGGGCTTGAGTGTGAGCATGCGCATCAGCCTGCGGGCCACGAACTGGTCGGTCCAAAATCCGTAATACCAAGCGCACGCATAAGAAAGCAGGATGTAAAGCATCAGGACCGGGTTGCCATAACCCGTGCTGCCGCCATTGAAGAGGTACGTGATGAAATGTATTTCCGCGAGCCGTGCCCCGGCGACGGCAATGACGAGAATGGAAATCACGCGCTGCGGACCGATGAAAAACATCCGGCCCAGCGTCTTCAGGATTTCCATCAGCCGCTCGAAGAGAATGCCGAGGAAGAGCAAGATCCACATGATCCCGCCGACGAAAAGGAAAGTCAGGGCAAGAAGATGGTCGGGTACGAACAGGGTCAGCAGCGACCCGGGCAGAAGGAGTTCTACCGGATAGCGAACCGGAGCGATTGCCAAGGCGGAAAAGAAGGCAGCTTTCGCCCCGCCCCCCACGAAACTGTAGCGATCCTTCGGAAGAAACAGCTCCACCTCTGGCAGGGCATCGGCCAATCCTCCATCGGCTGTCGACCTGAATAGCGCTGCGGCAAAACCGAATGCAGCAGCAAGCGCGACGGTCATCGCAAGAACGACGGCCACGCCCACGTGCAGTCGGGGTGCGGCGACCATCTCCCCGTAGACCTCGGGCAGAGAACTCCACAACAGCAATGCCAGCATCGCAACCAGACATGTTAGTTGCCCGGTCAGCAGATAGTTGTTGGCGACTTGGCGACGCTCGGCAAGAGCGTTGAGACCTAGAAAAAGCACAAGTCCGATCACCAGCAGAATGAGGTTCGGCCAATCGGTTTCCATGGTGGGGCCAAGTGCCAGCATCACGGTCAGCACCAGAAACAGCGCCGGCGCGTACCAGGGATAACGGTCCGGGGCGAGCAGTTTCCAGTAGGCTCGTCGCCTCGTCGGAAGCGGCCGGTTGGCCCACGCATCCAGACGTCGCCAGCCGCGAACGAAATCCGCAACCCTGTCGTTCAGCCAAGGATAGGCTTGCCGAACGAGAGACCGGCCGCGTGCTTGAACCTGCGTCATCACGCCATCTCCCCCTGTGGTGGCGAAAGCAAAACGTCGGCCGCCTTCTCGGCGATCATGTAGACCGCGCAGGCGAGGAAATAGCCGGGAATGCGGGGAAAGACCGACGCATCCACGATCCGCAACCCATCGACGCCATGCACCTTGAACCGGCTGTCCGTCACGCCGCCGCTGTCACGCGGCCCGATGGCGCAGGTCCCGCAGGCGTGGTGACCCCATGCGTTTTCGGCCACGTAGTTGCGCAGTGCTTCGTCGCTGTCGCGCCAGCGGCCGGGCTCTTCCTCTTCGGCAACGAGGTCGTCCATCCCTTCGGCCACTTTGCGCACGAAACGGACGCCCTTTACCATCGCATCGAGATCGCGACGGTAATCGCCGCTGCCTTCGGCAAACGAATGGAACTGGATGTCCGGGTCTGTCCTCCAGTCCGAAGATCGCAGCCTCACCGTACCGGCTCGGTTTTCCGTATAGGCCTTCAGCACGACCCAGCTCAGATAGTCTTTCTTTCTGATCCGCTGCGAATAGCCTTTGTAGTAGCCGCGGAAATCACCCAGCAGCGAAAAGCAGTGGAGATCAGGCTCGTTCAGGCTGTCGCGCGATTTGAGCGCCATGGAAAACAACAGGCCGTTGCTTGTGTAGTTGCCAAGACGAAAGCGCCGCCACTTGCGGTATTCTGCGTCATGGATCGAATAGGCTGCGTTTTTAAGCGTCGCCCAGGGCTTGTTCATGCGGCTGACGACGCCGATCTCATATCGGTCCTGCAGATTGCGGCCAACGCCCGGCAGATCTTCGACGACGGCGATCTCGTGTCGAGCGAGATGAGCGGCATCGCCAATTCCCGACAGCATCAGGATCTTCGGCGATGCGAAAGCGCCGGCTGCGAGGATGACCTCTCGCCGCGCCTCAACGAAGAGTTCGTTGCCGTTCGCATCGATCGCGTGGACGCCCACGGCGCGCCTATCCTCAATCGCAATACGCGCCACCGCTGTTCTCAGCCGGATATCGAGCCTGTCGGGATACCTCGCCTTGACGTCGAGCAACCGTTCGCGCGGCCCATGCCGCACATGCCTGCGGGTGGAAAGGGGCGCGATGCGGATGCCGCTTGCGAAGGGGTTCCAGACCCGGTGCGCATTCGGATCGGTTTCCGCCGTCTCCCATTGCGTCCCGGAATGACCGAAGGCATCAGCTGCCGCGCGCACACAGCGCAGAAGCGAGCTCAACAGCAGGCGGTCGCGGATTGGTCTCAGCGGAAAAACCAGTTCCGTTTGCATCCAGCCCCACCAGCCGTGTCCGGTCGGATTGAGACCAGTGAGGAAGGAAAGCCAGCGCCAGAAAAAGATGCGGTAGCGGCAGCGTTCGATCCGTTCGAAATAGGTCTGCATATGCGCAGCCCGCCAGCTCTCGTCGCCTGTGAGGTCGCGGATATGGTTCCAGTCGCAGGCATTCGGTTTGACGATGATCATCGCATGATGGGCACTGCAGCCACCCAGCCCCTGTGCACGGGGATAGAGAATTCCGCCCTTTTCATCGCAGTACCGCCAGTCGCGTTTCTGCACGGCCGTATCCTCATAATGCCTGACATAGTAATCACGCGCCAAACCCTCATGTTCGGACGCGAAAGCATGGAACGCCGGCACTTTATAAGCATCGGCCAGAGGCATATCGGGGTCGTCATTTGCAACCGCATCGCTGTAAGGCCGTTCGGCGAGCGGATCACCACCAGCTTCGATCACCAGAACGGTGCACCCCGCCTCCACAAGCCGCGCAGCCACGACCGCCCCACCCGCACCGGCGCCAATCACGATGTAGTCGTGGGTCGCTTCGCTCCCTGCCATGTCACAGCTGCTTCAGGAATGAAATCAAAGCGTCCTTGTCCGCCTGCGACAGATCCGAGCCGAAGGCATGTCCCGCATTGACGACGTAATCGGGGCACTTGCTGAGGGTCACGAGCCGATCGATCAGGCCGGTCTCGCGCACGACCGTCTCGGAATGGCTCCGCACCGCCGGGTCGGCCAGTTCCTGCGCGGAGCATTGCCCGCCCAGCTCTGCGAAGGCCGAAACCAGGCCGGGACCATTGGTGATCAGCCGCTTGTAAACGGGCCAGGCATCTTCGTCATGATCCGGCAAAAGCTTGGTATTGACCAGCGCATTGACCGGAAATCCCGACGGGAAGGGCCCGAGTGCAATCGATCCATCATCCTTGAACGCCCAGGGCGCAATGCGGCTGAGCAAGCCGCTAAAGGGGCGGATCTGATCCGGCACGAAGCCTTTTGGGATGATCAGGCAGGAAGGAGCGCTGGTACGATAGATATAGCCTGGCACGGCCTCTTCGGTCGCTTTGTCCATCCGCCGCGTTTCCGGTGAAAGCATCTGCCGGATCGACGTGTCGAAGGCCGAAAGCCGGTTTTCGATACAGGGCATGTAGGGGTCTTTGGGATCCGCAGCCGGGCAGGCGCTGGGAGATCGTGGGTAGTTTCCGTTGCCGGAGTTCGCCTGCGTACCGGACGTCCCAACCGGCCCGCTTTCCGTATCCTTGCCATAACGCGGATAGGAATAGGGGATCTCGTGCCCGACGGAATTGTTGAGGAGATAGGGCGCCGTCGACCAGATGCTGATCAGCGAAGGCGGTCGCAAATAGCCGCGTCCGTTACCAGGTGATTGCATCGGCGTTGCTGCACCCGAAACCGGATGGTGCACCGTCACTTCCTTCGGTGCAGGCAGGGTTTTGTATGTCGACGAGGTGAAGTTATCCCAGATATCGCCGGCCAGGCCATTGGTGGCGATGGCACTGCACGCATTGGTGCGCACCAGATCGATCGGCACCCTTCGTTCATTTGACAGATAGTTGTCGACGAGAAAGTCCGGTTTCTCGGCCTGCGCACGCATCAATTGTTTGAACTGCGCCGATTGTGCCCAGGCCCAGTAGCGGTCCCAGCATTCACGGTACTGCGGCCCCGCGCCGCCGCCCTCGCAGATGCCCTCGCCAACGCCGAATTCGGCCGGAGCCTTGGGTTGTTTGCTCGAATGGCACGCCGCGCAGTTTTCAGCGAAGACATCACGACCACGGGCTACCTGCTGCTGATCCAGCGTGGCCAGCAGCTCCTTTCCGCCCGGCGCGTCCTTAAGGAGATCGGAGCGACCGGTGACGAGAAAAAAGATCGCCATGTCGGCCGTCATCGTCTCGGTCGCCTGCCAATAGACGGAGTTCTTCTGTGCATCCGGAACGCGGATTGGCGATATCTTCTGGCCACCCAGGAAGGGGCGGAAGTGCAGAAGCCACTCTTCGCTGAACAGCCCGATGTTCAAGTAAACACGGTTGAGCGCCCCAAGCGTGCCGACGGAGTCAGACCCATCCTTCAGCACCCGCATCGAAGCAGACTTGCCGTCCCGCTTGTTGAAGAAGGCATGCAGTGCCGCGGTCTGCGAGTAATCCTGAAACTGCTTGTTCGCCAGCTCGTCGCCGGTCAAATTTTCCCAGCCCGTACCGGATGCAACTCCAAGGCGCGCTACTGTCTCATAGACCGCATTCATCGTGCGAGGGTTGTTGATGTAATCGCTCGAAACGAGCGAGGTATCCAGCGAGCCCGGCGGATTGGTGTGGAACAGCTGGAAAAGGAAATTGCCTTCGTTGGAGGTCGGCTTATCGTCCTCGCCGCGCGGTTGCGTGTTCCAGAAGAAGATCCGGTCCACCCAGAAGTACTGCGCTCCCGGGTTCGAGGTGATCTGCGAAAACTGCGGCCTTTCCACATCCGCCGGCGGCGTGATCGGGTTCGGTCCGACATGGCAGAACGCGCAGGACATGCCGACGCGGTACGGACGCACCAGATCCTTGTCGTTGTAGTAGGAAGGGTCGTTATAGTAGCGGTCGGGGTCCCACTTTTTCGAGGCCTTCAAGTCGAAATCCGGGTTGGGAAACAGGCGCAGCCCCATGACGCCGGTCGGTTCCCCGTAATAGGAGCCGACCGGCAGGGTCACCTCCCGGGCTTCAAACTCAACCGGTTTACCCCGCGCACCCACTTCCACGCCTGGGTATCGCCTGTCCGCGTCCGGATTGCCGCCGAACGGATCGGGAGGCGTGTCAGTCCGGCGCTGGTCGAGCCACAGTCCGAAGTGTTTCGGGTCCGGTCCCGTCGCCTCATCGAAGCCCGGCTCATTGACGAGCCCGAGATACCGAAAGCGATTGTCGCGGCCATAGGCCTGGCTCGGATGCGAGGAAACCGTCTTCAGAAGATCAAATGCTCCGATCGTGTTGCGCGCGGCAAAATCCCAGAAGCGATCATTGCCGCCGGTCCAGACAATCCAGGCATTCTGACCGCGGATTGCCGCCTGTCGGATCGCCTCGGGGTCAAGCCCCGTCGCGCCTGCAATCTGGCGGATTTCCTGCGGGTACTCCCCTCCCTCAATCCCCTTGAGGAGACCCTTGTCCATCTCGGCGAAATAGGGCTCGGTTGCGGCTGGCAGACTGGAAACGTCGCGCCGCGCAAACTTGGCCTCGTCCTCGGCCTTGCCGAACTGATCGGATGGCGGCTGGATGAGCGACCAGACGACGAAGCCGGCCACGAACAGAACGATCACCACCAAAGCGGCAGCGGTCGTGACCAGCCAGAAGAGGAAACGCTTCGCTTTCTTGGTCCAACCGTGCATGCGTCCCCCTCCCCGGTTTCAAAGTGTCTTCAGATAGGCGAGCAAATTGTCCTTTTCGGCCTGCGGCAGGTCCGTGCCCCAGAGATGGCCGCCATTGCCGTTGCCCGGCAGGCTCGTGTCATAGAGAAACCCGCCCGTTTCCGGTTGCTCGGCGCTGACGAAACCCCCGTTCACCATGTCCACGAGATCGGAGCCGCGATAAAACTGCTTCGGCCTCTGTTCCGGAGATTTGAGGAGATCGGCAAGCGTCGGAACGCTGCCATTGTGGAGATATGGCCCGCGCAACCACAGGCCCGCCATATCGACGGCCACGTAGCCTTCCGCCTTCTGGAAATGCGTGAACCCCCACCGGTAGCCAGTCTCGTAATCGGCATATCGGGACTTCGCCGCGGGGCTCCACATGTCGATGCGATGCCGATCCGTTCCGAGTTCGACAATCGGGATCGGAGATCGGTAGCGCGCACCGTTCGTGTCATGGCAGACGGCACACTGCGCCTGGTAGACCCCCTGCCCCGCATCGACGGCGGAGGCGTCAAGCCGAAGGGGATCGTCCGTCTCACGACTACTCTTGAACGGCGAAGGCGGCGGCCGCTGCACCGAGGTGAAGGCGATCATCCGGTCGAGGTTTTCCTGGGTCCGCAGAAAGGTTTTGGAACTCATGCCATCGCCGATGGCGCCCGATACCGCGGTTTCGCGCACATCCGTTTGCAACCCGTCCCAATGAAGCGAGAAGTTGCGAATGTTCGTCGGGGCAAGCTCGCTCATGTTCCACAGCGGCATCATGTCGGAATTGCCGATCGTGCCGTCGTCCGGGAGCTCGAGGTTCTGGAATTTGACGGGGTTGAAAGGATCGATGCGGCCCGGGCCCCAGTCGGGTCGAGTGTCCTGCCAAGCGAACCGCCGCGCCTGATCCTGAAATGCCTTGCGCGTTGCCGGGATCAGAACGAAACGGTAGAGCAACCTCTCATAAAGCGGCATGTCGTAGATCGTGGTGATTTCCCGCATCACCCGGTCCGCGGTGAAGCGGGCATCGGCACCGACCTTGATCAGGAAGCGGATATAGGCCTGCGGATCAACGCGCGTTCCGGCACCGGCCGAGACCAGCACGCGAGGCTCATCGGGTTTAAGCCGGTAGCTGCCCTGGTGGCAGAAGGCACAGTTGGGCGAGACGCGATCGATGACACCCAGTGTCGTCACCGAAAAGCCGATCGGCACCTTGTCTCCGGCACGCCAGTACATGCCGAAGGCACCGTAGCCATCCTTGCGGTTCGGCACATGCTCCGGAAAGAGCTGCGGCAGCACGCGCCAGATCCAGTAGGGCAGGCCCTGAACCTCTTCATTGCCGATCGAGCCGTGATTGAAAAGCCGGGCGAGATCCTCCGTACGAGGGGCGGCAACCGGGCGGAAAAGAAGAAGATAAACGGAAAGCGCACCCGCCACGACGACGACCAGCAGCGCCAGAAGCCCTTTCCAGAACAGCCGGGTTTTGCGCACACTCATGAGCGGCCCCCGTCGGCGAGTTCCTGTTCAAGGCGACTGATGTTGAGGAGGCAGATCAGCGTCGGGATCGCCACCGAACCATCGAGAAGGACACCGGTGATATAGCCGATCGGCTGGTCGAACACCGTCACGGCAAGGAGGAAGAACACGACGCCGGCTGTGCGCGATGGAAAGACCTGCAGCCAGGCAAAGATCCGGTAGCGGTCGATATCGATCGACGCGGGAATATAGAAGATGGAGAGAATACCAAGCAGGAGGCCCGCGAACTGCGCCCAGATCACCTGGTTAACGACGATGCCGAACAGGGAAAGCAGCCATTCCGGGCAGAAGATCAGAGGCAGCACGAAACATAGGTTCAGGATCACGCCGATCCATACGACGATGGCGTGACGGGCCTTCCAGGTGCTGAGCGAGCGGGTCCTGATCATAGCGTCTTCATGTATTCGACGAGGGCGTCCTTATCGGCCCCGGAAAGCTCCGTGCCGTAAGCTTTGCCCTCGTGTCCGCGGTTGGAATTGCCGGTTTTTGAGGTGTCATAGAGAAACAGCTGATCGCCCGGTGCCGCATCGTCGGATCGATATCCGACCCGTGCCAGGTCGAGCACCTCGCTGCCGCGATACCACCGCGCCGGCCGCTGCGACGAGGGTTCGAGCAGATCCCGCAGCGTCGGTACGGACCCATTGTGCAGATAGGGCGAGCGGGCCCAGATCCCGTCGAGGGGATGGTTCGCATAGCCGTTGGTCTTGTGGAACCGCTTGAAACGCCACGGATAGCCCGCATAGAGCTGGTTCTGTGCGGCCGCAAAATCCGGTGTGTAGGAGGCCCAGCGGCCGCGATCCGTCGCGATATCGGCCAGTGCGACCGTCTGGCCGAGCCGCTTGAAATGATCGGTATTGTAGGAATAGGTTCCGCCTGTCTTCATGCCATGGCAACCGGCGCAGGTATCCGAGAACACCTCCCTGCCGCGCTCGGCAGCGTCGACATCTACCTTTGCCGGAAACTGTGGCGCGGGAAGATCCCACATCCATTGTTCGATGCGGCGGATCGACGATCGATCCACCGTTACCGGTGTCACACCTGCGCCGAGTGCTGCGCTCAGGTTGCGCTCGGCAACCGAATTGTTATTGCCGTCCCAGTGAAGGTTCATTCCCTCCCGCGGCCGTTGCTGCCAGATCGACGGATAATCGGAGCTTCCGTTCAGCGCTGCATCACTGATCGATGCAGCGTCCATCGGAAAGTTGAACTGCAGGCTTTTATAGGGGTTGAATGTATCCACCCGCCCGGGTCCCCATTTCTCCTGCCGCGCAACGAATGTCAGCCGTTTGCCGAGATCTGCGAATGCCGCCTGGAGGCGCGGAAAGATCACATAGCGATACACCACCTGCTCGAACGCATTGAGATGACCGCCGACTTCTGGACTGTTGATCGCGGCGATCAGCCGGTCGGCGGTAAACCCGGGATCCGACCCGAGGTCGATGAAGAAGAGAATGAATTCCTGAAGCCGCAAATTGTTTGAAGGTGCACCGTAGACCAGATGCCGCTCCGTCTGGTTCGGAAGCGTGTAGGTTCCGACATGACAAACCGAGCAGTTCAGCCAGACGCGATCGACTCCGGACACGATGCGCCTGGAGACGCCGATCGGCAGGTCGTCGCCCGGCTTCTCGTAAAGCATGCCGAAATGACCCCATCCGGCCGGCCCAAGCTTGTCGGCATACATCACCGGCAGCGCCTTGAAGACCCAGTAGGGTGGCCCGGTCGATGCCTCGCTGCCAATCGAGCCGTAGAGGAAATGATCTTCCTGGTTTCGGAACGCGACGACATACTGGTTGACGAAAACGAGCCAGTAGACGATCGCTGCGAGCACAAGCACTGCGATCACCACGACGATTTTCCGCTTGCGCCCGAGGACGATCTCGACCGGGGTCAGCGGATCGTTGAGATCACTCATGGCTCCGCCTCCACCGCCTGAGGTGGTGTCGCCACAACGCTTCCCGGAAAGGCCGGCGGCGTAAACACCGACATGACCTCGTCGATCATGTGCTGATGCCGGGCCTCAAACGTTGCCCCAGGATACCGTTTTACCTCGTAGCAGCCGAGAGGGTTCTCCAGATCATTGAGAAGGCACTTGTTGCAATAGGTGCACTCGCGGCCTTTGTCCGGGCCATTCTGGGTCTTGAGGATCTTCGGCAAATCATTGTTGGCAATCAACGGTCTTGCCATGCTGACGGCATCGCAGGCGCCGCTGCGGATCGCCTCGCCGATCACATCGGCATGCTGAAAACCGCCCGTACAGAGAACCTTGACGCTTTGATCGATGCCCCGGACCGCTTCCGTGACAGCGCGGGCATAATCGAGGTTGATGCCTTCGATGACTTTCCCCCGCCGGAAACGCCACCAGGCCACAAATGCAGGCCCCAGCACCGGATTCGAAAAGATCGAATAGTTGAAACGCGCCCTTGTGCCTTGCGAAAGCATGCCGTCATACCAGCGTCGCAGGTCGTTCAGGGGCAGATCACCCGGCGGGTTGCGGGGGTGCGGAAAGGTCGACCCGCTGGAAATATGGAAGGCATCGACACCCTTGCCGCCATCCAGCAGGAGGGTACAGATCTTGACCGTCTCGTCGAGCGTATTGCCCTTCTTGATCCAGGGATAGAGCCAGTCGTTGTGATCGACCCCGTTGATCTTCATCTGCAGGTGAAAGTCCTGACCGACCTCGCGGCGAATGGCGCGAACGATCTCCAGCACGAACCGCGCCCGCCCTTCCCAGTCGCCGCCATATTCGTCGGTGCGGTCATTGATGCCGCTGCTGAGAAACTGCGTGATGAGATAGCCGTTGGCGCCATGCAGCTCGACACCGTCGAGACCGGCCTCTTTGGCCCGGCGCGCGCCCTGGGCAAACTGCTCGACGACAGTGCGAATATCCTCCCTGCTCATCGCTTCGGCGAGCAGGCCGTGAAAGTAATCGCTTTTGTTCGTTGAGCTCAGTCCCCTTTTGTAGAGGTTTTCAGCACCGCCCATGTCCTGCTGGCGGCCCGAATGACTGAGCTGCATCAAGAACCGACAGTCGTGGGCGTGAGCCCGTTCGCCGACCGCCCTCCAGAACGGAATTTTGTCGTCATTGTCGATCATCGCGTAGCGCACGAGGATTCGCCCACGCACGGAAACCGGCGTGAAAGACGAGATGATACAACCGACCCCGCCGCGGGCGAATTTCTCCTCCCAATTCAGACGCGCAGAGCCGCCGTGACCGTTGTAATCGTCGAACTGCCCCGAGACATTCGATCGGAAAAGGCGGTTTTTTACCGTCAAAGAGCGGAATTTCAGCTCTTGGAAGATCTGTCTGGAATTGTCTTCGTGCGTGTACTGCTGATCGTCATGCATCATCGTTCGCCCGCTGAGTTAAGAGGACGCCAAATTCAAAGGTCAGAATTTTTGGATGCTATGCGTAAAATGCTTGTGACTGATGATCACGTTATTGCAATTTTATCGAGCTTGCAACGGGAATATGCAACCTCGAAACCGGCATTAATTCGCGAAGGTGAACTGTCGGGAGTGATCTTCTAACGACGGTTTTTCGAACGTGAGGCAAGCACGTTTCGGATGGAAAAGCTGGAATGGATCCGCAAAACCCCGGGAAGCGCCGACAGGATTTCCTTGTGGATGCGCTCGAACGCGCCGGCGTTTGCAACTTCCACCCGCAGGATATAATCCGAGCCGCCGGTCATCAGGAAGCATTCCTGAATTTCCGGATGTTTCCTCACAGCAGCTTCGAACCGGTTGAGATAATCCTCGGTCTGCCGCTCCAGCGTGATGTTGATAATCACGGCGATGGCGCTCTCGATCTGGCCATTGTCGATCAGCGCCGTATACCCGCGGATGACGCCGGCTTCTTCCAGGAGCTTGACGCGCCTGAGACACGCGGAGGCAGACAACCCGACTTCCGCGGCCAGTGCCGCATTGCTGATCCGCCCGTTCAGACGAAGGAGCCGGAGAAGGTTACGGTCGATCGCATCTATCGCTTCCATGCATATTCTTTCAAAACACGACAGAATTCACCAGAATATCGATATTCGTCGCACATCCTGTCATCAAATAGCACCAAACTCACCGAATATTCAAATAATCTGCTCTCACAGGGAGGGCAGCAGCATGGATATTTCGTCCTCGTTTGGTGACGCCGAAGTACAGTTCGTTGCCGAGGGTGCATCGGGATACCTGACAATCGATCTGGGTGCCCTCCGGCGCAACTACGAGACGCTCGCCGACATGCTTCGACCGGCACACTGCGCAGCGGTCGTGAAGGCTGATGCCTATGGACTTGGTGCAACGGTCGTATCGAGAACGCTCGGCGATGCCGGATGCCGGGACTTTTTCGTGGCCCAGTTCGTCGAGGCCATCCGGCTCAAGGATACTCTCCCTGCCGATGCACGTCTCTATGTCTTGAACGGGTTGCAGCCGGGCAATGAGGAGCGTTGTGCTGCTGATGGCATCATCCCGGTCCTGAACTCTTTGCCTCAGTTGCGCCGCTGGTCTGAGCTCGCGCGGCAGTCTGGCCGGTCGCTGCCCGCAGCTCTGCAGGTCGACAGCGGCATGTCCCGTCTCGGTTTGTCGCCGGAAGAATGCAGCATCCTGTCCCGGGAAATGAACGAGCATGCCGGCTTGGAATTCCAGTTCGTCATGAGCCATCTCGCATGCGCCGACGAAGGCGGACACCTTATGAACGGCGAGCAGCTGGCGGAATTTGAAAGACTTTCTGGTCTGTTTCCGGGAGTTCCGGTTTGCCTCTCCAATTCCGGTGGCATCTTCCTGGGTGGCGATTTCCACCACACGCTGGCGCGGCCCGGCATTGCGCTTTACGGCGGCAACCCGACCGTCGGAGCTCCAAACCCGATGGAGCCGGTCGTCAGACTCGATGTAGCCGTGGTGCAGACACGTACCGTGCCGACCGGAACCCGGATCGGCTATGGCGGATCGCGTATTGCTGACCGAGAGATGCATCTGGCAACGATCGCAGCCGGTTATGCGGACGGCCTGCCCCGTGCCCTCAGCGGCACGGGTGCGGTGTATCACGCTGGCGTACGACTGCCGATCGTCGGGCGGGTTTCCATGGACAGCATCATCATCGATGTCAGCGCGCTGCCAAAGGATACTTTGACACTCGGCAGTCTCGTCGAGGTGGTCGGGGAACACCAGACGCTGGAAGAGATTGCCGAGGCCGCCGGAACGATATCCTATGAGATACTCACGAGCCTCGGGGACCGTTACCAAAGACTATACCGCCAAGTTCAGCTGCAAGACGTCTAGGGGAATGCCATGAAAGTCATCGTACTCGGCGCCGGCGTCATCGGCACGACCACCGCCTATCAACTGGCCAAGGCCGGCCACGAGGTCGTCGTTGTTGATCGCCAGACAGGCCCTGCGCTCGAAACAAGTTTCGCCAATGCCGGCGAAGTCTCGTTCGGTTACTGCTCTCCATGGGCAGCGCCGGGCATACCCCGGAAGGCGCTCAAATGGATCTTCATGGAGCACGCGCCGCTGATCCTGCGCCCGAAGCTTGATCGCGCCATGCTGTCGTGGATGTTCAAGATGCTGTCGAACTGCACCTCGGAGCGCTACGCGATCAACAAAAGCCGGATGCTGCGACTTTCCGATTACAGCCGGATCTGCCTTGCAGATGTCCGGGATGAAACCGGGATCGATTACGACGCGCGCATGCAGGGAACGCTGCAGCTGTTTCGCACGCAGCAGCAGCTCGACGCCTCCGCAAAGGACGTCAAGGCGCTCGCGGCCGATGGCATTCCCTATGAAGTGCTCGATCCCGAAGGCTGTATCCGGGTAGAACCGGCGCTCGCCCATGTGCGCGAAAAGATCGTCGGCGGACTTCTGACACCCAAGGACGAGACCGGCGACTGCTTCAAGTTCACCAATCTTCTCGCCGCCAAGGCCGAAGCGCTCGGCGTCCGGTTTGCTTATGGTACGACCATTAAACGGCTGGATGTCGAAGGTGGCAAAGTCAGGGGTGTCGTGACGGACCGCGAAACGCTTCGAAGCGATGCGGTCGTGGTCGCGCTCGGCAGCTATTCGCCGCTGGTCGTGAAAGACCACGGCATCGATCTGCCGGTCTATCCGGTCAAGGGATATTCGCTGACCATCCCGATCAAGGATGCCAGCCGCGCGCCGGAATCAACGATCATGGATGAGACCTACAAGATCGCCATCACGCGGCTGGGCGACCGCATCCGGGTGGGCGGCATGGCCGAAATTTCCGGCTATACGAACGATCTCGGTGCGCCGCGCAGGCGCACGCTCGAACATTCCGTGACCGACCTTTTCCCCGGCGGAGATATCACCAAGGCGTCGTTCTGGTCGGGCCTTCGTCCGATGACACCCGATGGAACGCCGGTGATCGGAGCAACCAAGATCAGTGGTCTCTACCTCAATACCGGGCACGGAACGCTGGGCTGGACGATGAGCTGCGGCTCGGCGCGGGTGATCAGCGATCTCGTCAGCGGCAAAACGCCCGACATCGATGCAACCGACCTTGCCTATGCGCGATACGCGCGCCGCTGATCGGCGTCGCCCGCAAACGCTGAGCCGCGAACAAGTTCAGGAAAGGCGCTTGTCCGCGAATTCGCTTCTGACGATGCCGTGGCGCTGCAGCTTGTCGTAGAAGGTCTTGCGGGGAATGCCGAGCGCTGCAATCGTCTGCTGCACATCGCCATCACACGCCTTCAGCGTTTCACGAATGATCTCGGCTTCGTATCGCTCCAGCCGCTGGGGCAGCGAACCCGTTTCCGGATGGGCTGATTGCCGAGCGGGAGAGCTTGTCGGATCAAGCCCCAGAACCACACGCTCGGCAAAATGCGACAACTCACGGACGTTGCCGGGCCAGTGATGGTCGCGCAGGTACTGGCCGATTGTTGGCGTGATCGAGGGCGCTTCCCGATCGAAGCGGGTTGCGGCACGATCTGCGAAATAGCTGAACAACAGGGGAATATCGTCCCGCCGCTCCCGCAGAGGCGGAATGGCGATCGTGACGACGTTCAACCGGAAATAGAGGTCCTCCCGAAACGTCTCGCGCTGAGCCTGATCGCCCAGATCCACCTTGGACGCAGCGATGATCCGCAGATCCACGGGACGCACTTCGTTTGTCCCAAGCGGCATCACCTCGCGCATCTCCAGCACGCGCAGCATCTGCACCTGAGCAGACATAGGCATGCTTTCGATCTCATCGAGAAAAAGCGTGCCGCCGCTCGAGTGCTCGATGCGTCCGATGCGCTTTTTTTGCGCGCCGGTGAAGGCGCCCGGTTCGTGACCGAACAGCTCGCTTTCGATCACCTGCTGCGGCAAGGCGCCGCAATTGAGCGCCACGAAGTTCCCGGCGGCACGGCGGCTCCATCCATGCAGAAGACCGGCAACGATTTCCTTGCCGCTTCCGGTCTCGCCGGTGACAAGGACATCGATATCGGTATCGGCGATCTGGCGAAGCATGTTGCGTAGCCGCTGCATGACCGGTGTCTGGCCGATCAACGGGGATTCCTGGCTGGAACTCTGAGCTGCTGCGCGCAGCCGGCGGTTTTCCAGTGTCAGACGTCGCTTTTCAGCAGCGCGCCGGACGCATTGCACAAGCCTTTCCGTCGCAAACGGCTTGGCAAGGAAGTCGTAGACGCCGCTTTGGATGGCCTTCACAGCCATTGGAATATCGCCGTGGCCGGTCATCAGAATGACCGGCAGCTCTTCGTCCAGACTGCGGAGGCGGTCGTAAAGTTCGAGACCATCGAGCCCCGGCATTCGAATGTCGGAGACGACGATGCCCGGGAAGTCCGCGGAAATTTTAGACAGGGCGTCCGTGGCCGAGGTGAACGCGATCGGCTCGAAACCGGCAAGCTCCAGCGTCTGGCCTGTGGCGCGCAGGAGATCGGCGTCGTCGTCTATCAGAATGACCGGCACCGCGCCCATGTCAGGCTCTGTCATGATCGTTTTCCTCATCAGCTCTCACGAGCGATATTGTAAAGCAGGTCCGTCCATCGCGGCTCTCGACCTCAATGCGCCCGCCGTAATCGGTGACGATGTCTTTGGAGATGACGAGGCCGAGCCCCAGCCCTTTTTCCTTCGACGAGTTGAAGGGCTCGAACAGAGCCTTGAGAATCTGCGGCGCGATGCCGGGACCGTTGTCGCAGACATGCACCAGCACCCGATCGGCAGACACATCCGTCGTCACCTGGATCAGCGCATCCGGTCGGCCCTCAACAGCCTCCAGCGCATTCTGGAACAGATTGATAAACACCTGTTCCAGCCGCAACCGGCTCCCCATCACGACCAGCCCGCTTGGCGGCGGCGTGATCTTCAGCGTATCCATTCGTCCGGTGAAGCGGCTGCGAACCAGCATGGTCGCACCGTCGAAGACTTCC
Source organism: Rhizobium sp. Leaf321 (assembly GCF_001423215.1). Taxonomy (NCBI): domain Bacteria; kingdom Pseudomonadati; phylum Pseudomonadota; class Alphaproteobacteria; order Hyphomicrobiales; family Rhizobiaceae; genus Rhizobium; species Rhizobium sp. Leaf321. Next base: position 115,866 of record NZ_LMOF01000001.1, read on the forward strand.
TGCAGCAGGACCGGTTCCGGAGCCGGTCGACCTTTGCGCGCAAGTGCCTTCAGATCATCCGTAATCGCACCGATCCGTTCCGTGAGAGACGCGATGTGATCCAGATTTTCGACCGCAGTCTCGGCCCTGCCCCGTTCGAGCAGTACCTTGGAATTGTCCGCATAGGCGCGGATCGTCGCGACAGGCTGGTTGATCTCGTGGGCGACACCGGCTGCAACCTGGCCGAGGATGGCAAGCCTGTTGGCATGTACCAGATCCTGCTGGACGGATTGCAGCCGGCTCTCGGTCTGCTTGTGATCCATGATCTCCGCTTCGAGCCTGTCGCGCGCCAGACTGAGGTCGATCGTGCGCGCTGCAACCCGATTTTCAAGATCTTCCCGCGCAAGCCTCTGCTGGGCAATCGCCATCTCAGTCACCTGCCGCCGACGCAGCAGGAAGGCTGCCAGCGCCAATAGTGTCGTTACGGCCAGGATCGCCATCAGCCGCGTTTCGCGAAGCGCATCGGACAGCGCCTTGGAAATTGGCAGAAGATATTCGAAGCGCCAGGGGGTGGACGGGATCGGGGTCGTGATCTCCAGGAAGTCTTCTGCTCCCGCGCCTCCCGGAAGAATAGCCTGCAGCGTCCGCGCGTTGTCTCCGACCGGCTGCTGGCGGATGAATGGCAGGGGGAGAAGCGGCGCATCGCCGAATTGCAGACTTTGGCGAATGGCGCCGAGATCGTCCGGATCCAGCGGCTCGGTCGTCATGAACCGCCAGGATGGGAGGCTGGTGATCAGTACGACGTTGCTGGAATCAACAACAAACGAAGGGCGCTGCGAGTTGCGCCAGTCCGCTTCCAGCTGATCGAACTCCATCTTTGCAACGACCACGCCGAGCGGCGCTTCGGCCGGACCGACGCGTTGCGAGATGTAGAGACCGGGCCGTTTGCTGACGCTGCCCAGTGCGAAATGTTCAGCCGCTCCCTCCTGCATCGCCCGCGTGAAATAGGCACGGAACGTATAGTCGTTGCCGACGAAGCTTGTTGGCTCCCGCCAATTGCTCGACGAGATCGCAATCCCGTCCGGGCCAACGACATAGATCACGCTGGCATTGGTCTTAACGACCAGGTCTTCGAGTTTGGCATCCAGTGCCTCTCTCTTCGCGATAGCCGCATCGGCGCTCAGGTCGACCAAAGCGTCGCGGACCTCGCGGTCACCGGCCAGAAGCAACGGTAGCGCCCGCGGTCGCTCGAGGACGGCCTGCAGGAGAGCAACCTTCAAGTCCGCATCCGTTCGAGCCTGCGCTTCCAGTCGCGTTAAAGCTGATGCACGGCCGTAGCGCTCGACCGCAAACCCTGCAGCGACCACGATGCTGATCGCAGCGAAGCCAAACACGATCCAGGCCAGCCGAAATTTCCGAACCAGGTGCTCAGCAGGCTGAGGATCGTTTGTGTAGGACATCGCCCCTATGAGCATAATTTCGCACAGATATCAAGGACGAGTGCGGTACTCCGCACAAACCGTTTTTCGTGACAGCGGGTTAGGATAGCGCCGTCAAGTTAATTCAATAACTTAGTCGATCCGTGCGGATCTGGCACGTCCCTTGCTCGCCTCAAGTTCGATTCTAAGAACATGCCCCGGGTGGGAACCTTGAGCGGGGCGACTGGAGGACTTTATGGATATCTCGACACCCGCTGCCGGCAAGCCGGCGGCACTGCCATTCTATCGCCACCTGTATTTCCAGGTTATCGTCGCGATCATCGCGGGCATGCTGATCGGCCACTTCTGGCCTGAATTCGGCGCCAGCCTGAAGCCGCTTGGCGACGCCTTCATCCGGCTGGTCAAGATGATCATCGCTCCCGTGATCTTCCTCACCGTGGCAACCGGCATCGCCGGCATGTCCGACCTGAAGAAGGTTGGCCGGGTCGCCGGCAAGGCGATGCTCTACTTCCTGACCTTCTCGACGCTCGCACTGATCGTCGGCCTGATTGTCGGCAACCTGCTGCACCCAGGTGCCGGAATGAACATCGATCCGTCCACGCTGGACGGCAAGGCCGTGGCGACCTACGCAACCAAGGCGCATGAGACGACGATCACCGGCTTCCTGATGAACATCATCCCGGAAACCATCGTTGGCGCGTTTGCCCAGGGTGACATTCTCCAGGTCCTGTTCTTCTCGGTCCTGTTCGGTATTTCGCTCGGCATGGTCGGCGAAAAGGGCAAGCCGGTCACCGACTTCCTGATCTCGCTCACCGCCCCGATCTTCCGTCTTGTTGCGATCCTGATGAAGGCCGCTCCGATCGGTGCCTTCGGCGCGATGGCATTTACCATCGGCAAATACGGCATCGGCTCGGTCGCCAACCTCGCCTACCTGATCCTGACATTCTACATCACCGCACTTCTGTTCGTGATCGTGGTGCTGGGCGCCGTGGCGAAGTATAACGGCTTCTCGATCTTCTCGCTGATCCGCTACATCAAAGAGGAACTGCTGCTCGTTCTCGGCACCTCGTCGTCGGAAGCAGCCCTTCCCGGCCTGATGCAGAAGATGGAGCGTGCGGGCTGCAAGCGCTCGGTTGTCGGCCTGGTCATCCCGACCGGTTATTCGTTCAACCTCGACGGCACCAACATTTACATGACGCTGGCAGCACTCTTCATCGCTCAGGCGACGGGAATCGACCTGTCACTTGGTGATCAGATCCTGCTTCTGCTCGTGGCCATGCTGAGTTCCAAGGGTGCAGCCGGCATCACCGGTGCAGGCTTCATCACGCTGGCTGCAACGCTATCGGTTGTTCCCTCCGTCCCGGTCGCCGGCATGGCGCTCATCCTCGGCATCGACCGCTTTATGTCGGAATGCCGCGCCCTGACCAACCTCGTCGGCAACGCGGTTGCGACCATTGTCGTCGCACGCTGGGAAAACGAGCTGGACAAGGACATGCTGGACAAGGCGATGGCCGGTGAGCTGACCGGCGATCCGGTAGCCCCGGTCCTGCAGCCGGCGGAATAAGATACGCTCCCAAGCGTCAAAAGGGCGGTACCTTTCTAAGGTGCCGCCCTTTTGATATGTGGCCTAACCCAGGAGCGCTGCTGCGTCGCGCAGGGCAACGCCGCTGATACCGGTCTGCATCATCGCCTTGACCAGAGCCGTGATCGCATCGGCCGCGCTGGCAATCGACATCCCGCCGTCGCGGATGTTCGATATGCAGTTGCGTCGGGAATCGGGCGTGCCTGACCTCGGTTCGTAGGTGACATAGGCGCCGAGACTGTCGGCTGCCGAAAGCCCCGGTCGCTCCCCGATCAGAATGATCGATAGCTTGGCGCCCAGTGCCTCGCCGACCGGGTCGGCCAGCGCAACCCGCGCATTTTCAGCCAGAACGATCGGCGCCAGGGAAAGATTCAATTCCTTCAAGCGTGTTTGAAGCGCTTCGATCAGCGGCGTTGCGTTGATTTCCACCGCATTGGACGACAATCCATCGGCGACAACGATGACCACATCGAAAATGTCGCCGCTTTCGGGTCTCACCGAACGAAGCAAATCGACAGACGGTCCGGAAAGTTGCCGGCCAAGATCCGGGCGACGGACGTATGTTCCGCGATCTTCCGCAAGGCTTGCGACCTCGATTGCGCCAAGGCCCATCGACTTCAGACGCTGCGAAAGGCCATGGCGATCCATCCCGCTCCACACCGCCTCGCGAGCCCGTGCGTGATCCATCAGGAACGCGAGTTGCACCTTTGTCGGCTGACCGGCGCCGAAGCGTCCGAGCGATACCCGGGCCGCGGTCATCGACCTGAGATCGAGGCTGCGCTTTTCGGTGTCTTCCACCGGGACAGGCTGATCGCGATCCGTCATGCCGAGGCTCCAAGAAGAGCAAGCTCGGACAGGTGCCGGGTCAGCCGCACCGGATCGTCCTTCAAATAGCCTGCCGGATCGGTGAGCCCCATCTCGTTCAACCATGCTTCGAATTCCGGTGCAGGCGGGCGTTTTAGAGTCTCGCGGCAGTAAACGGCGTCGTGGTGCGACAGAGACTGGTAATTGAGCATGATATCGTCAGCGCCTGGCACGGTGATGACGAAGTTCACATTGGCGGCACAGAGAAGCGTCAGGAGCGTATCCATGTCTTCCTGGTCAGCATCCGCATGGTTTGTGTAGCAGACGTCGACCCCCATCGGCAGACCCATGAGCTTGCCGCAGAAGTGGTCCTCCAACCCGGCGCGGATGATCTGCTTGCCGTTGAAGAGATATTCGGGGCCGATAAAGCCGACGACCGTGTTGACAAGAAGCGGATCGAACGCCCGAGCAACCGCATAGGCGCGCACTTCCATCGTCTGCTGATCCACACCGAAATGCGCATCGGCGGAAAGCGCCGCACCCTGTCCGGTTTCGAAATACATCAGGTTCGCATCGACAGGGCCGCGTTTGAGAGCCCGCGCCGCGTCATGGGCTTCCTTTAGGATCGCCAGATTGACACCGAAACCTTCGTTTGCCTTTTGCGAGCCGGCGATCGACTGGAATACCAGATCGACAGGAGCCTGTTGCTCGATTGCCCGGATGGCCGTCGTGACATGGCCGAGGCAGCAGGTCTGGGTAGGGATCGACAGACGGGAGCGCAACTCATCCAGCAGGGAGACGATCCGGACGTAATCCTCGATGCTATCGGTTGCGGGATTGACGCCGATCACCGCATCGCCCGACCCCATCAGTAAACCGTCGACGGCGGACGCTGCGATGCCGCGCGAGTCATCCGTTGGATGATTGGGCTGGTTGCGGGTCGAAAGCCGGCCCGAAAGACCGATCGTCGAGCGGAAGCGTGTCACGACCTCGCGTTTGGCCGCAACCGAGATCAGGTCCTGAACACGCATGATCTTGGAGACCGCTGCCACCATTTCAGGCGTCAGACCGAAAGTGATTGCCTCCAGTTGACGCTGCCCCGTCTCGGGCTTCAACAGCCATTCGCGGAACTCGCCGACCGTCAGCGACGAGATCGGTGCGAATGCCGAAAGGTCGTGCTGGTCGGCAATCAGTTGCGAGACCTCGTCGGTCTCGGCCGCGATCAGCTCCTCGGCGAGGAATGCCTTAAGCGGCAGGTCTGCGAGTGTGATCTGCGCCGCAAGCCGCTCTACCGGACCCTCTGCCGCCACCCCCGCAAGCTGGTCACCAGACCGCTCGGGCGTCGCCTTGGCCAAGAGATCCTTCAGATCACGGAAACGAAAGACCGTCTGCTCGATCGTGGTCTGGTAGGGCATCAGGCGATTTACCGGCTCAGAGGAACATTACGTCCATCATCACGCCAGGCTCCGACCGATGCAAGCGGCAAGCGTCATGAAATGAGATCGGCGAGCGCTTTGTGGCCGGCAAGCGCTGTTTCCAGTTCCGGAATCGTGTGATTGCCTTCCCGGAACAGGTTGATCATGACCGCAGCCGCGATACTGACGTCCGGATCGCTCCTCTCGAGATGATACTTCGCTCGCCAATTCTCGAGTACGATATCGAGGACTTCAAGTTCCGTGGGGCCGAAGGTCTTTTCCATAAATGCGGGCATGACAAACTCAAACTTCTCAGTGACGGCCATCATTTGGTCGATGCGATGCAAGCTTCAAGAGGCGGGTCATCACTTTCTTACAAATGAGATAAGTTCCAGGTCCCTGCGGAAAAACCTCTGCAACCGCAAGAAGTTAGTTGCAACGCACAATCCTCGCGGTCACGAGCAACGCACCATCGACAGCGCCGACAGCCCTTTCACTCGTTGCTGCAATGCACAGATCTGACTGTCACGACTTTCAGGAACACAACCCCAGTCAAGATCGCAACTGAAACGAAGCAAGACGCAGAAAGTGCCATTGCGGCGACAACAATCGTCGCAAGGTCGAGACAACTCGCCAGCTAGCACAGCACTTGGGGAAAGCATCATCAACGAGGTTGGCGAACGTCGGCGGATACAAGACGAACGAACCCCAAGTGCACGGCAGGGAATGTCCCGCCATTGAGCGATGCGAGAGATGGAGGCGACGGACTTTGCTGTATAGATACCAGTCACCGACGCACAGAAGCCCGGGCTCGATCGCCCCGGATTCCATTGCAGCACCTTATAGGCAATGGGACCATGGTGAGACATGACGTCCTCATGCCCGCACCGGAGGTCAGCGCGGGAAGGAGGTTGCAACCGCCTCCACCAAAGCTTTTTATTCGACGGGAACAGTCGCCCCGTCGTCAGGCCGGCGGTAAAATGTCCTGAGCGTGCGTTCATCCTTGCTGGTGACCTGAAGCCAGGCACCCGGAATCTCCGTCAGTTCACGCAGAACGATCGAATGCTCGATGCCGAACAGCCGCGAAAAGCTGCGGCTGTCCTTGGCAACATCGAGTTCGAGGGCAATGATCATCCCCGCCTGAATGCCGCTGAGGCGGGGATCCTGCTGTTGCAGCCTGGCAGTGAGCGCCATAAACCGGTCTGGATCCGGCGGGTTGCCCGTCACGCCGCCTCGCGACGGCGAACGGAGACCATGACCGATTTGGATGTGGGCGTATCGCTCTCTTCGCCCGCGCTTCCGATCGGCACGAGAACATTCAGTTCGGGGTAATAGCCGGCGATGCTGCCCCGCGGAATGTCGTAGGGGACAAGGCGGAAATCAGATGCAACGCGGGCGATGCCGTCAGTGTACTCGCAGACGACGTCGACACGTTCCCCAGCCTTTGCGGACAGCGCCTTCACGTCCTCAGGGTGCATGAAGATGACCTGTCTTTCGCCGTAAACGCCACGATAGCGATCGTCGAGACCGTAAACCGTCGTGTTGTACTGGTCATGCGAGCGGAACGTCTGCAGCGCAAAGTGATCGTGGCGCTTGAGGGCGGCCTGATTGACGGTCTCGGACGGCAGGGCGATATCGGAGAAGGATGCCTTGCCCGTCGGCGTGACCCACTCGCGATGGGCAGCCGTGTTGCGCAGGTGGAAGCCACGAGGCTTGCGCAGACGCGCGTTGAAATCCTCAAAGCCCGGAATGGTCGCCTCGATATGCTCGCGGATCAGGTCGTAATCGTCGGCCAGAGCCGCCCAGTTGATCATGTCCGAGCCGACGGTGGACGCGGCCATGCCGGCAACGATCGCCACTTCCGAGAGAAGATGCGGCGAGGCAGGCCTGTTGATGCCGGCCGAGCCATGCACCATGCTCATCGAATCCTCGACGCTGACGAGCTGCGAATTGCCGGCAGAGTTAAGATCGATCTCGGTGCGGCCAAGGCAGGGCAGGATGAACGAGACATCGCCCGGCATCAGATGAGAATGGTTGGGCTTGGTTGCGACATGCACGGTGAGTTTGAGCTTGCGAAGCGCCTGCTCGACCAATGCGCTATCGGGCGTGGCGCGGGCAAAATTGCCGCCGAGCCCGATGAACGCCTGTGCGGAACCATCCAGCATCGCGCCGATTGCGGCGATCACGTTATGACCATTGGCGCGCGGCACCGCGAACCCGAATTCTTTCTCGAGCGCGTCGAGGAAGGCAGCCGGAGGCTTTTCGTTGATACCGACCGTCCGGTCGCCCTGAACATTGGAATGACCGCGCACAGGGCACAGTCCGGCTCCCGGCTTGCCGACATTGCCGCGCAGGAACATGAAGTTCGAGATTTCGCGAATGGTCGCGACCGAGTGCAGATGCTGGGTGATACCCATGGCCCAGGTGCAGATGACGCGCTCTGCATGCATGTAGACGTCTGCAGCGCGTTCGATCGCTTCGCGGGTCAGGCCAGACTGCGAGATGATCTCATCCCAGCTGGTTGCCTCGACCGCGGCCAGATAGGCGTCGAAGCCTTCGCAGTGTTCGGCGATAAACGCGTGATCGAGCACGGACGGACGGCCGGCTGCAACAGCTGCTGCTTCCGCGGCCAGAACCGCTTTCGACATCCCGCGCACGGCGGCCATGTCGCCGCCCAGTTGCGGCTGAAGATAGTCGCTGGCGATATCGGTCGCGCCGCCACGCAGCATCTGCAGCTTGTCCTGCGGATCCGAGAACCGCTCCAGACCGCGCTCCTTGACCGGGTTGAAGACGACGATCTGGGCACCGCGGACCGCGGCGCGCCGCAGGTCGCCCAGCATGCGCGGATGGTTGGTACCCGGGTTCTGGCCAATCACGAAGATCGCGTCGGCCTTCTCGAAATCCTCGAGCAGGACCGTTCCCTTGCCGACGCCGATCGACTGGCGAAGAGCCACGCCGCTCGCCTCATGGCACATGTTGGAACAGTCGGGGAAATTGTTGGTGCCGTAGGCGCGCACGAACAGCTGGTAGAGAAATGCCGCTTCGTTGCTGGCGCGGCCGGACGTGTAGAATTCAGCGCGGTCTGGGCTGTCGAATCCCTTGAGGATGTCGCCGATCTCGGCGAACGCGTCCTGCCATGTGACCGGGAGATAGCGATCGCTTGCCGCGTCGTAACGCATCGGATGGGTGAGACGACCGTTGAGCTCAAGCTCATAGTCGGACTGACGGCGCAGCTCGGAAACGGTGTGTGCCGCGAAAAATGCCGGTGTGGCGCGCTTTTCGGTCGCCTCCCACGAGACGGCCTTCACGCCATTCTCGCAAAATTCGAACGAGGAGCCATGCTCCGGATCGCCCCAGGCGCAGCCGGGACAGTCGAAACCGTCAGGCTGATTGGCCTTCAACATTGCCCTCGCACCGGACAGCGGAGAGCCGCTGTTCAGCAGCTGCTTGCCGCAGCTTTTCAATGCGCCCCAGCCGCCTGCGGCCGACGATTTTTTACCGATAAATCCTGTATCCATGCTGCATCTATTTGTCGCGGGGACGATTTGATCAAGCGGCAGAACAGCATGGCTTGATAGGAAATATCTATCGTCGTGATAAGGGGCTCCGATTTATGGTGGTCCGTCGCGGAACTTCTCATCACCGGGATTGAAAGCGCGGCGTCTGCGGCTATTCTCGCGCCGACTGAAGCGACATCTAGATACCGAGCGGAACGGCTACGCAGGAGAGAACATGACAGAAAGTGCCGCCATCCATATCGGCTTTGACGATCTGGTCGCTTTGCTGAAGACGATTTTCGTTCGCAACGGCGTATCTGAGCCAAATGCCCAGATCCTTGCCGAAAACTGTGCCGGCTGTGAGCGGGATGGCTCTTTGAGTCACGGGATTTTCCGCATGCCGGGATATGTATCCTCTCTGAAGAGCGGCTGGGTCGATGGCAAAGCCGTGCCGGAGGTGGAGGACGTCGCCCCGGCCTTTCTCCGCGTCGATGCCAAGGGCGGATTTACCCAGCCGGCGTTCTTCGCCGCGCGGTCCCACCTGATCGAAAAAGTCAAAGCCAACGGCGTTGCGGTCCTTGCTATCCGTCGCTCGCATCACTTCAGCGCGCTTTGGCCGGATGTCGAACCGTTTGCGGATGAGGGGCTTGTCGCCCTGAGCGTCGTCAACAGCATGGCCTGTGTTGTACCGTACGGTGGCCACAAGGCGGTGTTTGGCACCAACCCGATTGCCTTCGCCTCGCCGCGCGCGGGCTCTGCTCCATTCGTCTTCGATCAGGCATCTTCAGCGATCGCTCACGGCGACGTGCAGATCGCGGCACGCGCCGGGCATGACCTGAAGCCCGGCATGGGTGTCGACCGCAACGGAGAACCGACAACCGACCCGAAGGCAATTCTTGACGGCGGTGCTCTGCTGCCATTCGGCGGGCATAAAGGCAATTCGATCGCGTTGATGATCGAAATCCTCAGTGCGGCCCTGACCGGCGGCTATTTCTCAGGTGAGTTCGACTGGAGTGGCCACAAGGGTGCGCAGACGCCGTTCACTGGCCAGTTTTTTGTGGTTATCGATCCCGAGCGGGGCGGCAATTACGCTTTTGCCGACCGTGTTGCGCAGATCTGCGACCTTGTCCTCGATGCCGGTCAAGATCGTCTTCCCGGGGAGCGGAGACATAACACTCGAAAGGCTGCCCTCGCACATGGCATACCGCTCTCGCCCCAAAACCACGACATGCTGATGGCTCTCGCTACACCCTGATGCCTCGTATTTGCAGATGCAATTTCGCGAATATGAACTTCACTGCGCGGAAGAGAAAAAACTTGCCATCGGGGGTAACTATAACGCAGCAAACCCTTTGCCTTTTGCTTGCAAGAAAACATAAGGAGGCATGTAAGGAATGCTTGGAATCAATTTACATCGACAATCTTTAGCCTGACCTACTACATTTTAACTTGCGCAAATATAAGCGACCCAATTCTCAGGAGATTTCATGCGTATCGTAATGGTTGGATCGGGCTATGTCGGGCTTGTGTCCGGAGCGTGTTTTGCAGATTTCGGCCATGACGTGATCTGCGTCGACAAGGCCGCGGAAAAGATCGATGCCCTGAAGAATGGCGTCATCCCGATCTTCGAGCCCGGCCTTGATTCCTTGGTCGAAAGCAATGCCAGGTCCGGCCGTCTTTCCTTCACGACCGAGCTTGCGCCGGCTGTCAGCGAAGCCGACGTCATCTTCATCGCTGTTGGCACCCCCTCGCGTCGTGGCGATGGTCATGCCGACCTCGGTTACGTCTATGCTGCCGCAAAAGAGATCGCAGCTTCGATCAAGGGCTTTACCGTCGTCGTGACGAAGTCCACCGTGCCTGTCGGCACCGGCGACGAAGTCGAGCGGATCATCCGAGAAGCCAATCCGGATGCGGATGTCGCCGTTGTCTCCAACCCGGAATTCCTGCGCGAAGGGGCAGCGATCGATGACTTCAAACGTCCGGACCGCATCGTTGTCGGCCTCTCGGATGACCGTGCCAAGGCTGTGATGACCGAGGTCTACCGGCCGCTGTTCATAAACCAGTCGCCGCTGCTGTTTACATCACGCCGCACATCCGAACTGATCAAATATGCCGCCAATGGTTTTCTCGCCATGAAGATCACCTTCATCAACGAGATGGCGGACCTTTGCGAGAAGGTCGGAGCCGACGTTCAGGACGTTTCGCGCGGGATCGGCCTCGACGGTCGCATCGGATCGAAATTCCTGCACGCAGGTCCGGGCTATGGCGGATCCTGCTTTCCAAAGGACACGCTGGCGCTTGCCAAGACTGCACAGGACTTTGACGCACCCGTGCGTCTGATCGAGACCACGATTGCTGTCAACGACAGCCGCAAGCGTGCCATGGGCCGCAAGGTGATCGCCGCTGCCGGTGGCGATGTGCGCGGCAAGAAAGTCGCTCTGTTCGGCCTTACCTTCAAACCGAATACCGACGACATGCGCGACAGCCCGGCAATCGCCGTCGTTCAGGCACTGCAGGATGCCGGCGCGATCGTGTCCGGCTATGACCCCGAAGGCATGGCGAATGCCAGGCAGATGATGGACATCGAGTTCGCAGCGGGACCCTATGAAGCAGCTGAAGGTGCGGATGTCGCCGTGCTCGTGACCGAGTGGAATGCGTTCCGAGCCCTCGACCTCGACCGCCTGAAGTCCATCATGAAAACGCCGGTTCTCGTCGACTTGCGCAATGTCTATCGCGCTCAGGAAGTTGAAGCACACGGCTTTGCCTATACGGGTGTGGGCAAAAGCATCTGAACCCGGGATCCGGCACATGGCGGTGTTGCCTTGAGCGGGACAAGCAAGAACCTTCAAAGCGACCGTAATCCCTGGCGGATTTCGAACGGGGATTACGGCGCATGCGAAAGATGATCCGCTGGTTGACCTTGCGCGCCTCACCGCAACTTGGCGAGCAGCGCAGGCGAAGGCTCGACCTTGGAAGCGAACCATTACCCTACCCGCTTTACGCGATCGGCGATGTTCACGGCTGTCTGGACCTGTTGAAAAGGGCTGAAGCCGTCATCGCGGATGACATGAGGCGATTGGGACGCCCCGGGCTCATTGTTCTTCTCGGCGATTACGTCGATCGTGGACCCGCATCGGCGCAGGTGCTCGAACATCTCTCGAGCCCCAGCGCTCTGGGTTTGAAACGCGTGACGCTTTGCGGCAACCACGACGATCTGTTCCTGCGCTTTCTGGAGCGTCCCGATGCGTATATGCACTGGCTGGAAATGGGCGGCGACAAGACGCTCGCATCTTACGGCGTGGATCTGCAGCATCTGAACCTCCGCCGCAAAGGTAGCGGCGCGTCTCTCAGGCATGTCTTGCAGGAGGCGGTACCTGAAACGCACCGATCATTTCTTATGGATCTGCCTGTGAGCCTCAAGGCCGGCCAAGTCCTGTTCGTTCATGCGGGCGTGGCACCGGCCATACCGATCGAAGAGCAGCGCGATGAGGATATGATGTGGATCCGCGGGGCGTTCCTCAAGCAAGGGCCTGAACTTCCACATCTCATCGTCGTCCACGGGCATACGCCGCAGGAAGATCCTGATTATGGGATCGGTCGCATCGGGATCGATACCGGAGCAGTCTATTCCGGAAAACTGACAGTTCTGCGTATCGATGGTGAGGAGATCTCGATTCTGCAGTGAGGACCAAGCCTTCTGCACTCCTCACCAGCGGATGCGCTGGCGAGACCGATCTGCGCCAAGACATCGAGCAGACATTGTTCGCATGAAAAACCCGCGCCATCGGCATCTACCGTTGGCGCGGGCTCGTTGTTTTGCTTGTCAGATCAGACCGTGCGGCGACCGACGGTCTCCGTTACGACCACGTTCTTCTTCGTACCGAAGCTGCCACCGACCCAGCCGGCGATTGCGCCGAGTGCCAGGGCGATGAAGCCAAGGATTGCACCAGCAGATACGGCAGTTGCCGTGGCTTCTGCGGCTTCAAGTGCCTGCTGCTTTGCAGCTTCGACGTTCTCGCGGTATGTTGCCTCATACTGCTGAACCTGCTGGCGAGCCTGTTCGACCGGGATGTTCTGCGAGCGAGCGATTGCTTCAGCGGCACGGTTGCGGGCATCTTCTGCCTTTGCCTGGTCGCCGGTTACGGCTGCCTGAACGGCTGCAACTGCAGCGTTCTGGAGAGCCTGCGGATCGTTACCGGTTGTGCTGCGGATCTGCTGCTCGATACCGGCCATCGGGTTGGCGGAATTGGCAATTGCAGGAGCTGCGGTCGACGCAGCCGTTGCTGCCGTCTGGCCAACGCCACCGATGACGCTCGACAGGCCGCTGAATGCGCCGCCGACGAGAGCGCCGATCGAGGTTGTCAGCATGTAGAGGACCACGAGCGTTGTAACAGCCCAGGTCGTCAGACCATGGTAACCGCCCGTCGAGTTGCTCGGTCGGCCGGACAGGCGGCTCGAGACGTAGCCGCCGACGAAGGCCGCAATGATCCCGGCGATGACAAACCAGATGCCGCCGGCGATGGAGAAGGTGCTGGCAGTCGGGTTGTCGGACGTGACCGGATCAAGAACCGCGGCACCAAGACCGACGCCGAGAAGATTGAGCAGGAACTGCACTGCAAGCGCGATAACGACGCCTGCAAAGATTGCTCCCCAGGATACTTTGTTCAATGCCGACGTCGCATTGACTGAGACGCCATGAGTGGTTTCGTGCGGTAGATGGGTTGTGACTGGTGTTACCATGATGGTGATCCTTAAAGCGCCTCACAGACGCGTGAGTGCGCCGTTAACAGTTTCGCCTCATTCAAGTTCCGTCAAAATCGTCGGGCATCACGAAATATTGGAACAAAAGCAACATAATCACCTTCGACGGTTAATTCTGAGCATGAGTAATATTTCCGGGGAACAAGCATCTCGCCCGGTGGTTGGGACGAGACCTACAACCAAAGGAATACCTCAATGTTCATGCGAGTTGATCAGCTGCAGGCAAATCTGCCGGCACCGAAACGTGCTGACCCCAATGCTGCCGCAGCACTCCAGGAATTGCTTGGCGGGAAATATGGAGAAATGTCGACGCTCGGAAACTACATGTTTCAGAGCTTCAACTTTCGGTCCAAGGAAAAACTGAAGCCGTTCTACAGCCTTGTTGCCAGTATCACTGCAGAAGAACTTGGCCATGTCGAGCTTGTCAGCAATGGCGTTGGAATGCTCAACAACGGCCCGGACATTCCAGGGGGCGACGAAGGCGACGGTGGCGATATTTCGGGCGCACCCTTCGAGGATATGAAGGATATGCGGTTGGCCGCGGCCTTTCTGTCCGGTGGCGGTGGAGCGGCTCCGATCAACAGCAACGGCGTATCGTGGAATAACGATTTCATCACCAGCACGGGCAATGTCGTCGTCGATCTCTTGCACAATTTCCATCTGGAATGCGGTGCCCGACTGCACAAGCTGCGCGTCTACGAAACGCTGACGGACCCGACGGGTCGCGAAGTCTGCGGCTATCTTCTCGTGCGCGGTTCGGTTCACGCCCATGCCTACGCATTGGCGCTGAAGAAAATCACCGGCGTTGAAATCGAAAAGTTCCTGCCGACGCCGAACATTCCGCTTTCCAAGATCCCGGAATGCCAGAAATACCTGGATGAGGGTTCGCATCGACGGCTCTACACGTTCAGCCCGAACGACTACAAGGAAATGGCCGGTATCTGGGGGAATGGCGAAGTCGCTCTTCCGAACGATCCTCCGGGCGAGCTCGAAGTCGTCGATGGAATGCCCGACGGTGGCAAGATCCACCAGTTGACCGGCGTTCCCTCGGCATTCACGCCGGATTACGCGCCGGAAGAAATGTTCGAGATCGCAGAAAAGCTTTACAAGAAGTCGCGTTAATTCAGTCGGCGGCGGGGACTTTGGTCCCCGCCGTTTTTCACTGGACGTGTCACCCGTCCAGGGTCTGCAGCAGCTCCGAAATCCTGATCGTCGAGAAGTTGGAAACCGTATCGCAGACTGCGTATGGCAATATGATCAGGTCGCCGTGCCGCATTCCACCGCATGTGTAGACGACGTTCGGGACGTACCCCTCACGTTCCGACTTTTCCGGACGAACGAGCGGATCGCGTGACCGGGCGAGAACCTTCGAGGGATCCTTCTTGTCGAGAAGTGCGGCCCCGATCGCATACCGACGGACCGGGCCCACACCGTGTGTGAGAAGCAACCATCCTTCGTCGAGCTCGATGGGTGATCCGCAATTTCCCATCTGCACGAACTCCCAGGGAAATTTGGGACGCAGGATCGCTTGGCCGCCGTTCCATTCGTGCAGGTCGTCGGAATAGATCAGGTAGAGATTTTCGTTGTCCTGCCGACCGATCATCGCGTAGCGACCATCAATCTTCCGCGGAAACAGCGCCATCCCTTTGTTCATCGCCGCGGTGCCGGTCAACGGCGTCATCTTGAACGAGATGAAGTCGCTGGTCTGGAGCAATTCCGACCGGATGGCCTTGCCGCTGTAAGCGGTATAGGTCGCATAGAACGTCTTTTCCTCATTCTCCTCCGTCTCGAATTCGACGAAGCGTGCATCTTCGATGCCGTTCGACTGAGCTGGTGTCACCGGAAAGATGACGCGTTCGCTGATATGCTGGTCGGCGCTGAAACTGAGTTCGACGCTCTCATCCGGTGAGCCTGACAGTGGCGTTTGGATCGTTGGGGTGGATGCAAGCCGTGCAGTCGGTTCTATCTCCACGCCGCCATCGGGCGCGATCAGTCCCGTGCGGAACGTCAACGAGGAGACATGCCCCTCGCCGACGGCTCGCAGGCTCAAGACAAACCGGCGGCTACCCTCCGGCACGCCCGATTGATCCGGATGAGCGACGATACTGGGGTTGAACAGTGCCGAGGCTTCAAACGAATATTCGTTGAGGAAGTAGGCCCCGATCAGCTGTCGCTGCGTCGGGCTGAAAACCGTGTGCGGCGCAAAGGCTTCTTCCATCTCCTTCGCGCGTGCTTCGAACGTCGCCAGGAGGTTACGGTGGCGGCCCTCAAAATTCTCGAGCACGTCCGCAAGAAGAAGATCGGCGGCCTGCCTTTCCAGCGCCAGCACCCGATCGACAATAAGGTTCGCCCGGGTTTTATCCGTCGGATTCAGATCCCGGGGTTCGGTAGCGGGCTTGAACGGACGCACGACCACGCGGGAGGAATCGGGTCGTAGGAAGAGCGATTGGCGGTTGACAACAACGGCTTTTGACAAGGCGATCTCATTTCATTTGAACGGAATTCGGGATCAGGCACTCAGGGCGTGCAATTGGGAGGAGGTTGCCGATTGACTGCCGCTCCGCACGATCCTGCGGTATTCGACGAGGCCTAAGAGGTAAGCGAGCACGGACTCGGCCCCCCTGTTCTCGTTGGGGCGTGCGCGATGCAGCCCATCGCGACAACTTCCGGTGTCAATGTCCACGAGCGGGACGGAAAGGTCATTGGCACCCGTAAACCAGTCCAACGCCATCCGTGCATTGCTTTGCCATTCAGGGCGTTTCTCGGCATGCCAGGCCGTCAGGCAGGCAGAGATGGTTGCGGCCGCCTCGACCGGCTGCTGGTCGAAATGCTGTGGCGGCAAGCCGACATCACCGAAACCATCCGAACCGACCGGGCGGAAATGCCCTGTCCGTGCAGTCTGCATCGTCATCAGCCAGCGCAGGCTCTGCAGGCCAGCGGAGATATGGGTTGGCTTCTCAGCGGCCAGACCCGCAAGGATCAGAGCTTGCGGAAGACGGGCGTTGTCATAGGACAACCCCTCTTCAAACCACGGCCGATCCGGTGTGGCCACACGCGAGAAAAGCGCCATCAGCCGATCTGCAAGAGTGGACCGAACCCGTCGGGCATTGATGTCGTGTCGCCGGGCCGCGCAATATCCGTCCAATCCCAGCAACGTGAATGCCCAGGCGCGAGGTGAGGTGAAATCGACTGCTGTCGGAAGGGCTTCGGCAAACAGATCGGCAGCCCAGTTGCGTCTCGCCGAACTGGTGTCGTTGAGTGCGCATTGTCCAAGCGCCCAGAGGGTGCGGCCATGGCTGTCTTCCGAGCCCTTGTCTTCCAGCCATCGCCGGTCAAAACCGATGAAATTGCGAAAGTGCTTTTGATCCGGGTTCCACGCATGCTGGAGAAAGGACGCAAACCGCGTGGTCAGGATATCGGGCAACTGGGTTTCGCCGGAGGCCATGAGAGTGACTGAAAGCAGCAGCGCCCTGGCATTGTCGTCGACGCAGTAACCATGCGACCGGTCCGGGACAGAATGGACGGCATGCTGGAATAGTCCGGTGTCGTCACACATCGACAAGAGGTATGCGAACTGGAGCTCGGGCACACCGGGCGAGCCGAGGGCCGACGGCTTGCGGCCAACTGGCGGGACAGCACCGGGCCGGATTTTTGGCTGGATGACCGCCTCAAACAGCGAGAGGTATCGCTGGCCCGTGCGCTGCCAGGTCATAGACCGACTGGCGGCATAGGCGCGACGGCGTATCGCGTTGCGACTGTCATCGTCGGTCAGCAATGCTGCGATTTCCTGACCGATCGCCTCGGAATCGCCGAACGGTACGAGAACGCCGGAGCCATCCGCAAGGAGCTCGCTCGCGTGCCAGTACGGGGTCGATACAACGGCTTTGCCGAGCCCGAAACTATAAGCAAGCGTGCCTGAGGTCATCTGGGCTTCGTTGAGATAAGGCGTCGCGTAGACGTCGCACATCGAAATGAAGTCGAGGAGGGTCGGCAGGTCGACGAAACGGTCGAGGAAGACCACATGGTCTTCGATGCCGAGATCCTTTGCACGCGCTACGAGCGACTGTCGATACGTCTCGCCCTCGGTCCGCACAAGATTCGGGTGGGTCGCGCCAAGCACGACGTAGACTGCGTCCGGCCTGCTCTGCAGGATCACCGGCATCGCGTCGATCATGACCTCGATGCCCTTGTTGGGTGACAACAGGCCGAACGTCAGGATAACGGATCGCCCCTCAAAACCGAGTTTCGTCTTCGCCTCGTCCGGCTCGCTGAAGGCGATTTCCGGGATTCCGTGCGGGACGAACTCGATTTTCTCCGCCGGCACATCATAGACTTCCTGCAGCAGCTCGCGCCCCCGCGCGGCCATCACCACCACCTTCGACGAGATATCGACGATATTGTTGAAGACCCGGCGCTGAGATGGTGTCGGTTCGGCAAGGACCGTATGCAACGTCGTTACGACAGGCATCGTCAGCCGTGACAACAGCGCCAGGATATGACTTCCGTCATTGCCTCCGAAGATGCCGAACTCGTGCTGGAGGCAGACGATATCGAATTTCTCAGCGTTCAGGTATTTCGCGGCTGCGACATATTCCGCAAGGTCGTCGTCCGCGATCTGCAGATGGACGCTGTGCGGATAGTCATACACCTGGCCATGATCCGTCATGGCGACAATCGCCGTTTCGACGTTTGCCGAGGTTTTCGATACCGCTTGCTCAAGATCCGTCGTGAAGGTCGCGATGCCGCAGCGGCGCGGCAGTGAGTTGCCGACGAAAGCAATTTTCCTGGTCTGGGTCATGACAGCGTCTCCGTTGAAGGGAACGCTGGAACGTCCGCTAAGGGTTGAACAATGGTCGTCTTCCTGAGATCCGGCATGTCCCGGAGCGGACCGACGTACTGCAGCAGGTTTTCCCGGGCGTCTTTGCCGGCATAGGCGAGCAAAGCTGTGATCGGAGCAGCACCGGCTTGTATAGATGCGTCTTCCGCTTCCAGGAAAACGGCATCACCAAGCTTCAGCTGCATCGATCCTATCGACGCTTCGCCCGCAAGGAGAAGCAGCCAGCATTCGCTTTCGGCCTTGAGTTGCCACAGCGTGTTTGCAGCAAGTGTCACCCGCTCGAGCACTAAGAAGTCGCAGGAGACGAGTAGCGTTCTCTCTTTCGTCAGATGACGCATCGGTTCCTGGCGCGGTGCCGGTCCCAGCTGCGCCACTGAAACTGCCTGTTCGATATGGAGTTCACGCGCGCTTCCATAGTCGAAAAGACGGTATGTCGTGTCACTCGCCTGCTGAATTTCGGCAATGACGAGCCCCGCACCGATCGCGTGGATGGTTCCGGCAGGGACGAAGAACGCATCGCCCGCATAGGCTTTTTGCCAGTTGAGCAGGCTACCGATCGAACCGTCGGAAATGGCGTCGCGCAACTCCTCCGTGGACACGGGCGTTTTCAACCCGATCCCCACTTCGGCGCCGTCGTCAGCAGAAAGGACGTACCAGGCTTCCGTCTTGCCGTTCCTCATGCCGACTCCCTGCGCGGCCGCGTCATCCGGATGAACCTGGATCGACAGCGCCTGAGACGTGAACAGCAACTTGAGCAGCAGTGCAGAAGCGTCACGGTCTGGACCGTTGCGCGCGTAGCGCAGCTCGCCAATGACAGTCGTGCCGTCCGACTGGCTCCACGGCTTCAGTTCACGACGGCCCCACGGCTTTGCTGCGGGCTGCACGCCTAGATGTTCTACCGTCATGATACCTCGTGGGTATGCCGCTAAGATCAGTTCGATCTGAGGTCGGTAGCTGCGCCAGCAAATCAGGGTGGAACGGTCGCTATCGCAACGATGTCAGGTTTTGAAACGCGCCCTGGGATATCGGAACCCGCCGGGCCATTCGCGCCGGCAGCCTGTCAGGCTTTGCGCAGGCATACCTGATATAGGGTTATGTCCTACGGATTTCAATTTTTAAATAAAATCAGCCACCAACCGCAACAAAATCAAATTCTTCACGCATCAGAGATTTTATAAATTATAAGTATATTGGTAATTTACTTAGCTGGTACTGATGAGATACGCTTTAAAAGCGCAAAAAATGCAAAAGTGTACTATCGACACGCATTTCTACGACTTAGGAATACGCTGCAACATCTAGCCAGCATCGCCCCAATGACCGGAGAGCTGTTCGGCGCTCCTTCACACCACGTCTTCGCTCAGGACTACCTCAGCATCGTCGCGATGCATCTCGAAAACCTGCCTCCCGATTTCCGAGCTGAAGCCTGCGCGTGCAAACGATGCGAGCTCCTTGGCCTTGCGTTTCTGATCGAGCTCCACTCTCCTGAACGGGCCAAATGCCCGCTTTCGCGCGAGCACGACCGCGGCACGCAGATCGTTCACGTCAGCGACTGCCTCGGAGGCGGTTTCCCGGTCTATTCCCTTGATCACGAGCCGCTGCGAAATCGCGCGTTTCGACCGGCCGCTTCGTTGCGCAGAACGGGTCGCGACTTCTGCGTAAGCCTGATCATCGAGAGCGCTGTTGTCATATCCGAACTTCACGGCAAACGCCGCAAGCGCCTCGACCTGCGCATCGCCGATGTCTTCGAACTTTTCCCGCGCCTTGCGCGTGATCGCTTGCCGGAGCTGCTTTTCCGTGTGCATCCTTTTGGACAGACGATAGATAGCGGAGTTCCGCGCCCATGACAGCATACGCGTCGTCGGGATATCCGATACGGGTTTTTCAGCAAGCTCGTTGCTGCTATCGTCTGGTAAAGGCTCCAAAATCAAGTCCTTGTTCCAGTTGTATCACGCGATAACTGACAATCAGAGAACCTTGTTGTATCAACCGCGGTCAGGTTTTTTCGAACTGGATCCTGGACAAGGGCATCGCAGTTGTCACGACGACACCGTCCGGCTCGTAATCGGTCGTGGCGGTTCCGTAAGAGTTCAGACTGGACGCGATGAGCCGAGAGCCAAATCCCTTTCTGGTCGGGATAGCGACGGGTGGCCCGCCGACTTCCCGCCAAGACGAGATTAGAAAATCCTCTCCCTCCCGGGCTTCGATTGTCCATGCAATCTCGATGTGGCCATTGCTCTCGGAGAGTGCGCCGTACTTGGAGGCATTCGTGAAAAGCTCGTGCAGCACCAGCGAGAACGACAGGGCAGCCTGGGGATCAAGCTCGATCTCCGGTCCCTCGATCCGGACGCGGTCGGAACCCTCAAGACCAATGTTGATCGTTGCGGCGTTCACGATCTGGCCAAGCGTTGCGCTCACCCAGTTCTTCTGAAGCAAAATATCGTGTGCCGAGGCATAGGCCGACATGCGCGACTGGAGCTTCTCACCGGCGTCTTCGAGCGAGGCCGCATTGCGGATCGACTGCGTTGCAATCGACTGCACCACCGAGATGGTGTTTTTCATCCGGTGACCGAGCTCAAGCATGAGCAGGCGTTGCTGGTCGGCCTGTTCTCTTTCCTGCGTTCTGTCGCGAAGGATTTTGATGAAGCCTATGACGGTATCGTCATCGGATCGCAACGCCATCATCTCGCCGGACGCCCAGAAGGTTGAACCGTCCTCGCGCAGATGCCATCGCTCGTCGCTACCACGTCCCTGGCTCAGGGCGGCAGTCATCTCCCGTTGCGGAATGCCCTGCTCGCGATCCTCGAGCGTGAAGAAAGCTGTGGCCGGCCTGCCCACCATCTCGTCTGCATCCCAGCCGAGAACACGCCGAGCACCCTCGTTCCAACTGGTCACGAGACCATCGAGATCCATCGAAATGATCGCGTAGTCGATCGCGCTCTGGACGATGGCTTCGAGATACCGCTCTCTTGAGGAAATTTTGTCTGTGGGTATCTCGATCTTCATCAACTGGTCTTTCGCCATATCGGTCCCAACGTGGTGGCACGAACCAGCTCAACTGGGGAATTTTAGCACTATCTGCAATCCCTATTCAAAGAGGATCGTGGAAATCGTGTGGCACAAGATCGGCCTCCCGTCGAGCCGCCATAGGCGACCCGATCTCGAAGCTGGCGGTGAGACGACAGTTCACATCGTCGGCGTCTCCCGCCTGAGCCATACAGCGGAGGAAAGCACCGACAGCCAGTCTTACAATTCGCCCTTATGAAGAAGGGTGCGAACATCGTCGGAGACCTGGTTGGCGGCTCCCAGCGTCTCGATCAGTTGCGCCTGTCGGCTTCCTCTCAATCCCGCGGTCGTCAGCTGCTTGTCGCGGACATAGGTATAGATGCCGCTCACTGCGAAGGCAGTCGCATGGCTGATCTGGGCTTTCTGGTCGGAGAGCGTGCTCTGGAACAGATCGCCGCCGTAGAACTGCCGACGAGCAAGCGGGCTGGCGAATGCGAGCTCCAACACCGCAATGTGCCGGAGCTCGTCTGGAACAGTATGATCGACGCCGGGAGCAGGCGGTGCGGGTTTTGCGTTGTCGTAGACATCGGGCAGGTGCAGACGCACTTTCATAGCGGCAGGGTCTGAGGAAATCTTCTCGGCAAGGTTCGTCATGAACGTTGCAAAGGCAAACGCATCGCCTGTCCTGGAGCCGAGATGGACGTGGATGCGATCAAGTCCGTCGTCTCCGTTGGGAACCGGGTCGGCGCTGCGATCGATGAGTGTGGTTGAGCCCTTGGGAAGGGCATAGGCAACGGTTGCTGCAAACATGTTCTGCTCGTCCGCAAACAGGATCGAGCAGGCGTCATTGAATTCCTCCTGGTCGGCCGCCGTCTCGAAGCCGATCTCGACGCCGCCGTCCAGGACATAGTTTTCAAATGGCGAAACCCCGTCGATTTCAGGCCAGAGATGCGCGTCCTGTTCGCGGTTGAAGTGGTTTTGTACATACCATCCAAGCCCGGGGATTCGGGAACAGAGCGGGCCATGCACATCGCGCCAATAATTGGCGAACGTTTCGTGCGGCACTTTTGGACGACGAAGGACGGTCGTGTAGGTGTTGATCGCTATGGCGGCATCGCGCGCCGCAAAATTCGTATCGTTCGGTGAAATGGACAAATGAAACTCCGATTCGTTGCACGGGGAGAACATGCAGCGGTTTCGGTTGTTCCTTTTGCCCCAACATTAGAGCCGGCAGACGAGCGGACGCAGGATTATCGCATCGGAAGCGCACCGGTCACCGAGTGACGGCGCGCCTCTATTGCTCCCAAGACCTAGCTTTTATTTTCGCCGCGCGGCCGCGACCTCACCCAGGATGTCATGCAGCTCCGGGAGTGCGTCGAGCTCTTCCAGCATGACGGACAGTTTCGGTTTCCAGTTCGGATAACTGTCGCTCGTGCCAGGGACGTTGGTGGGCTCCTTTTCGTCCGTGAGATCGGCGAGCCGTACAGCCATCAGGAGGGATGGGGTTCTGGCAACGAAGGCATGGGCAGTCGCCGCCAGATTTCTACGACTGGAGTGATCGACCGCTTCCGACCCCATAAGATCGGCCGCCCGGAATGCGGAAAGCACGTCGCGCCTTTCGCTCTTTCTCTCGCTCTTCTGCTGACGGGCAGCGTCTTCGGGCACGAGATCGTTCTTTTCCCGCATCATGACGTCAGCTGCCCGCCACCAGCCGGAAAACGTCTGGTGGTCATGGGTTGATACACATGCCAAGGCCAGCGCCGGATACTGGTCGGGCGGATGGAAGCCCTGCTTTCCCTGCTCGTAGGAGAGAATTCTGTAGGAGAGAATGTTGGCAGCCTCCAATTCTCCCTGCAGCCCTTGCGGCAGATTGCCGAGATCTTCTCCGATGACGAGGCAGCCATATCTGTTGGAGAGGTCCGCAAGCGTGTTGATCAACGCTTGTTGGGGGTAGCCGACATAGGCACCCTCTTCGGGGCTTTCTCCAGATGGCACAAGGAAAAGGCGCCGCAGAGCTGCTGCATGATCGATGCGAACCGCGCCCGCGTAGCGCATGACACCTTCCATCGTGGTCTCAAATGGGGACGGATTTCCCGAAGCGATCGCCGAAGGGTGAAACGCTGCAAGCTGCCAGTCCTGACCATAAACCGCCATGGGATCTGGCGGACTGCCGATGCTGGCACCTTCGACATAGGCTTGACGACTGCTCCAGGTGGCCGATCCGTCCAGTGCCTCGCCGACGGCGACGTCGAGATAGAGGCCGACGCGCATGCCTGCAGCCTTTGCACGAGCTGAAACCTCGGTGAGCTGCCCATGCGCCAGATACTGGAGCCACAGGTGGAAATCGACGCGATCGCCGTGCGTTTCCGCAAACAGCTTTACCGTCTCCGACTGCGGATCCTGATATTCTTGCGGCCACGCCTTCCAACCGACGCTGCCCCCAGATGCGACAAGGGTCTCCGAGATCGCCTCGAACAGGGCGTGCAACCTCAGTTCAGCGCCGCCTTCCCGGCAGAAATCCTGAAACGCGGGGTCCTCTCGGCGTTTTTCTGTCGTCCAGATTCTGTAGAGCACCTCGCGCTTGATCCGCGCGACATTCCCGTAGTCGACCAGTTCCGTTCGTTGCAACCGGGCAATATCTTCCTCCAGCTCAGGCGAGCTTGCGAAGCCGTCGATCCGATCGACAGCAATGTAGAGGGGATTGAGAAAACGCCGGTTGGAGGGTTCGTAAGGACTGCACCGTTCGGCAGCGGCCATGAACGGCGCATGGAGCGGATTGAGACCGACGAAATCGGCACCCCAGCCTGCGGCGAGATCGATGAAAGTGGACAGGTCGTCAAAATCGCCGATCCCCCAGTTTCGGCGCGATCTCAGTTCGTAAAGCTGCAGCGCCACGCCCCAGACCCGCTCGCCCTGCAGATCAGGAAGAAAGCACTGGGGTTGACCGGAAGCTTCGACCGAGGCGGTCTGATCCTGGTCGTTGTTTTGCGGGTACCGCTCCAGCGACGCGAGGATTTTCGCACGGCCGGCTGTCGAAACGGGCACGTCATTGCCCTGGGGTGAGGGTCTTTTGTTTTCGATATCGTAGGCCTCGGAGCTCTGGCCCCGATCGAGCATGGCGTCGTCAATATTCTGCTTCATTAGCCCACCTCGTCAATATTATACGGTCGGCAGGCAAAGCATGCAGCTTTCCTCCAACGTCGATTTCTGAGCCCAAACCGTCTGCGGGTTGAGGAAGTTCCCCGGCGCAATGCCGGGACTAGGAAAGAGTTTCTGCTCTGCGAGACGCATCACGCTGCAGCGGACGAAATTGCGCTAAGAGTCCTCCAGAATTTGCAGGATGACCGAGCGATACTCCGGCATGGCCAGTTCCATTGCCTCGAGGTCTTCCCGTCCAAACCAGCCCAATTCGGAATGCTCGGTGCCGAGCAGGGAAGCCTGTCCGCCTTTCCAGAGCGGTACCGCATAGGTGTGGAAGGGCGATTTCTGCTTTTCGTCACGGCTCTCGTACAATGTCGCGACCTTGTTGAAGGCAAGTGGCGTGAGCCCCACCTCTTCCTCGCATTCCCGCACCAGAGCCTCGTCCAGGCCCTCGCCTTTTTCGACATGACCGCCGACCAGATCCCACAAATTTGCCGACCACTTTCGGTGCAATGCGCGCCGGACAAGCAGGATCTTTCCATTTTCGACAAAACCTGCGCATACGATCTTTGCCATTGTTTCTCCTCTGTCCTGTCGAAGCGTTCGCAGGCATTGAGGGAACCACCTGTGGCAAATTCAGTTCCCTGCCCTTGAGACGCATTGACGAGGGAATGAATGGCACCGCCGCAATTTGGAACTATCGAAGAGATCTGGCGCTACCCGGTAAGCTCGCTTGGTGGCGAGCGTTTGACCTCCGTCGAGCTGGGAACGGACGGAATTGAGGGCGATCGTTCATGGTGCGTTGCTGATGCGCAGTCCGGCCATCCGGCGGCGCCCGAGAAAGAATCTCGCTGGAAACCGGCACTTTTCCTCCACTCGAGATCAGGTCGAGACCGGCCTGAAATCGGATTTCCGGATGGGGAGTGGCTGCGTGTCGGAGAGAGAGATACCGATGCGAAGCTGACCCTCTATTTCGGCTTCGAGGTCGAAACGCGTCCCTATGCCGCGACCGGCGATGCACAGACGGCCGTCAACCGTTATGAAGTGAGCCCGGTCCATCTCGTGACGACCAACTCCCTTCGACACTTGTCCACGATCGTCGGAACCGACGATATCGACAGCCGCCGGTTTCGCCCCAACGTCGTGCTGCGAACGCCTGCGGCCGAGGGCTTTGAGGAGAAGTCATGGCTTGGATGCAGGTTGCAGATGGGAGGAGCGACCATCCACATCTGCGAAGAAGCCAAGCGGTGCGGAATGACGCTGATCGCGCAACCCGGGCTTCCCGAAAACCCCGACGTGCTTCGCTCGCTGTTGCGACAAAACAAGCGAAACTTCGGCATCTACGGCGATGTCGAGATATCCGGGAAGCTGACATTGGGTGACCCGGTCGAGATCGTGACGGGCTGACGCCTTAAGCTTGCGCGATGATCAGAGGCGGCGCGTTCGATTTCAGGATCGCTTTCGAAATCACCTCGCCGATATCGCGTGCGCTGGTGATTCCCTGCACGAACGGAAGTTTGTGCAGCAGAAAAGCGATCGAACCGCAGTAGAGGTTGTTCGAGAGATTGTCTTCGAACACCAGCCGGAAATCGTCGTCGAGATCTATCCCTCCTGTCCGGACGATCTCCTGCTCGGCGCCATCAAGAGAAAACGCAGCCTTTGTTGCCGCTTTTCGAACGACACCCTGGCCAACGAGCGTCGGGAACGGAATGTCGCGGGCCGACAGCTCGTGCTGTCCTGTGGCGTCGATGAAAGCCTCAAACCGAAGCTCCCGTCCTTCCGTGCGAACTACAGCGCCCCGCTCCACGCTCTTGTTGTCGATCTCGCTGTTATTTCCGAGTGCCACGATCTCAAGCTTGCCGGTGCGATGGAGAGCGAGCAATCGGCGGATCGATTCATGCGGAACCGTCGCGTAGTCATCGATGAAGACGGTCTTGAAGTGCTTGTGGAACCGCGTGAGGTCATCAGCGTCCAGATGCGGTATCGCCTTCGCAATCACCTCATGCATCCGCAGGATGGCATAGCGCCATTCCACCGTCTGCTTCAGCTTCTTGTTCAGATCCGCTTCGGCGAGGTTGCGAGCAGCCCAGGCAAACGGGTCGTTGGTTTCCCGAGCGCGGAAATAGGCAGGCGCGATCGTCTCAACGGTCAGAAGCGACAGGCCGATGCTTGCTGCATAATCCGGATCGCAGGCCACCAGCTCCTGCTTGAACAGGTCGAAGATCGCATCCAGAGGATCGAGCTTCCGCGTGGCGATCGCGTTTTCGATCGCCGCTTCGGTACAGAATGTCAGCGGGCGGTACGGGATCTCGCAGTAGAAGTCGGCTTCTGGCAGCACCCCCTTGCGCGACATCATCGTTGCGCGGAAGACTTCGGTTCCCGGCAGGGGCTCGTATTGAAGATCACCCTGCCCATCGAGCATGAAGGCACCATGCGCAGTCGAGACGGTGATCAGCGCATCGATGCCGCTCAGCGACGTGCCCAGAATGCCGAGATTGCATGGAGGGATGGTTTTGAGAAGCGGTGCCGGCCAGGGCGAGATGAAGTATCCGGGCCGCACCTCGGTGGTCTCCGGCCAGTCGTGGCCCGTTGCCATCACCACGTGATCGAAACCGAATTCCGCCGGTTCGTCGTCCAAGGCTTTTACGCTCAACCGGATATCGTCTGCGCGCAGCTCGATATCGACGACACGATGCCGCGCCTTGAGGTGGATGGCGTGGCCGTTGGCGGTGGCGGCATTCAGAAGCTGCTGAAACTGCGCGTGCAGGAACTCTCCTAGAACCACGCGCGGATAAAACTCCCGCTCGCTGATGGCATCGCGTTCGACGCCGAGATGCTGCAACTCCATATCCGTCTGACGGCGAAGCCACTCGGTCAACGTTTCGCAGATTGGCGGCAGCTCGATGCTGGCAATGTTGGAGAGCATCGCCGCATCGTTGAGATCGGGGCGATAGGGGGTTCCCTTGCCGGGTTCCGCGTCGCTTTCGAAGATGGTGATCTCAAGCGGTTCAGACTTCCCGATGAGGCCCTTCAGCGTGTAGATGCCGGTCGGACCGGATCCGATGATTGCAACTCTCAAAGCCATATGCCCGATCTATCCTTGCAGGAACCAGAAAGTCTGGAGACTGCGCCAACAAGTCTGATGCCTCGAGGTTCCGTCACGACGCAATGATCGCCGCTCCACGTCAGAATTAAGGTGCGGCTGTATGTCTGCCTGACAGTGGAACCGTTCCCATTTCCGGAAGTTGGTGACGTCGAACATCGCCATCCCGTTCTTCAGTGTCAATGATTAGAGACGTGTATGAGACCACGGCGTATTGTCGTCATCAGTGATTTTCAGGATGGAAGCTGGAGCGACGAGGATCTCCCGTCCCATCGAAGCTTTGAAACGCTATGGTCATCAGGTTCACGCGGATCTCCTCCCCTGTCCATTCCGGATACGAACGACGTGGTTGTCGACGGCGGCTATATCGAGCGGCTTCCACTCGCAGCCCTCAAGGACGGGCTGGTCGATTGCTCGGAAATCTGGACGCATTGGCGCGGCGGTGATCCTCCGCCAGAGTGGCGTTCCGGCAATCCGTCGCTGGTGCGCCGTTCATTCCGGATGAACGGTCCGGAGGCTCCCTTTGCCTCGAACGACATGCTCGGGCATATCGAGGCGTTCGGCGCTCCCGACATACTGTGTGTCTGGGGACTTGGGGTGAGCGAGGAGATCATGCTTGCCTGCCGCGACAGCTTTAAGATCTACAACTCCATCGACGCCCCGGCACTTCGCGTGCCGTTCGAGGTCAGCCGTCATTTCGATCTCGTGATCACGGGAGCGGAGTGGCAGTCGGAGGTTGTTCGCGCCCGTCATCCTGACATGCGCACAGTCGTGATGCCGATCGGACCGGAATTCGCATCCGATATGACCTTCCGGCCGATGAACTTGCCGAAGGTCTATGACGTGATCTATGTGGCCGCCGCCCAGCCCTACAAGCGCCACGACATCCTTTTCGAAGCGCTGGGTAAGCTACCGCGGTCGCTCCGGACCCTTTGCGTCTTTGGTTACGGAGAACTCGTACCGGAGTTGAGGCGCCATGCGGACGCGCTGGGCATCAATGTCGATTTCATTGAGCCGCCGGGAATACCCTTCGACGACGTCAACCGGTTGATGAACCAGTCACGGATCGGCGTCGTCTGCGGCGTCGACGACGGAGCACCTGCCATTCTCACCGAATATATGCTGGCCGGCATTCCCGTCCTCGCCAACAGCGCGCTTCGGTGCGGATTACAATACATTATGCCGGAGACGGGCCGAATGGCTTCGGAGCAGGACTTTCACGACGGTATCCGGGATCTGCTCGGGCTCGCCGACGGGATGAAACCACGCGAGACAGTGCTGGAAAACTGGACGTGGCAGCATAGCATCAGCCGCCTGCGAGATTTGATGAACGACAGGTAACAGAAATATGATGAGCGTCCGGAACTTTGCTGTCCAGGCTTTGTTTGGCGGCATCTGTTTCGAGGTGCTTGATGAACGTTCTGAATTCCTTCCCGCAAACGCCTGATGCCTCCCTGCCTATCGATACGCCGCTCATCTGCTTCTCGCATCTGCGCTGGGACTTTGTCCTGCAGCGGCCGCAGCACCTAATGCAGCGCTTCTCTCAGGATCGTCAGGTCTTCTTTTTCGAGGAATTCATTCCAACCGATCATCATCTTGCCTACCTGGAAATTCACCCATTCGCCGATACGTCCGTCAAGGCGATCCGGCCAAGAGTTCCGCATTGGTGGAGCGAAGCCGAGCGGGATCGGGCGCTTAGCCGCCTGCTCGACGATCTCATCCTGCTTCACGGTGGGCGGCGGCCGATACTCTGGTTCTACACGCCGATGATGTATTCTTTCGCGCAGCATGTGGACGCGGCGGCGGTTGTCTACGACTGCATGGACGAGCTGGCCAACTTCAAGTTTGCGCCGCCCCAGCTGAAGGATATGGAAAACGCGCTGATGGCGCGCGCGGACGCGGTCTTTACCGGCGGGGTGAGCCTCTACGAGGCAAAGCGCGATCTGCATGACAACATCCATGCCTTCCCATCCAGTGTCGATTCGCACCATTTCCGCGCAGCACGAAACTCGGTTGCCGATCCAAGCGATCAGGCAAAGATCTCTCACCCACGGTTAGGCTTCTACGGCGTCATCGACGAACGCCTCGATCTCGACCTGATCCGCGCAGCGGCTGCAGCGCGACCGGACTACTCCTTCGTTTTTCTCGGTCCGATCGCCAAGATATCGCCGTCCGATCTGCCTCGCGCGGCCAATATTCACTACCTCGGGCACAAGTCCTATGCCGACCTGCCGTCCTATCTGGCGGGTTGGGATGCGGCGCTCATGCCGTTTGCGCTCAACGAGGCAACCCGTTTCATCAGCCCCACCAAGACGCCTGAATATCTGGCGGCAGGGCGACCGGTCGTCAGCACGAAGATTGCAGACGTCGTTCGTACCTACGGTGATACGCCGGGCGTGTTTTTTGCCGACGATGCCGACAGCTTTGTCAGCGGATGCGATGCCGCGCTTGCCATTGCCCGCGCCGATACGTCCTGGCTCGAAGCGGTTGACAAGATGCTCGCGCGCTCGTCCTGGGATGCCACGTTCAAGAGCATGGCGATGATCGTCGACCAGACGGCTGTAGATCCTCCATTGCCATCTGCGCTGCTCGGCAAAAACGACATTCTGGTGCATTCCGAGCGTGACTAGGATGCCGCGGATAGTCCTTGCGACGGATAGCCTGGACCCATCGGGCATGGGCGAGCATATGCTTGCCCTGGCGCGCGGGCTGTGCGGGCAGGCTGATGTGTTCATTGCGCTGTTGTCGGAAGACCGGGCAGGATTGCTCCCGCGCGCTGCCCGTCTCGGCCTCGGCATCAAACTTGCGGATGGCGTCGATGACTTTGCTCAATGGCTGTCCAGCAGCAATGTCGACCTCCTCCATGTCCATGCGGGGATCGGATGGGAGGGGCACGCGCTGGTCGAGGCCGCGAACCGAGCCGGTATCCCGGTCATTCGCACGGAGCATCTTCCTTATCTCCTCACCGACCGCGACCAGCAGGACGAGTATCAGCGACGCACGCGGGATGTCGCCCATCACGTCGTGGTTTCGGAAGCCTCCCGGGACAGTTTTCGCGGGCACATTGCGCCCGACCGACTGACGGTTATCCGCAACGGTATCTTCGTGCCGCAGCAGACGGCAACAGGCGACGCACTTCGTCGCGACCTCGATGTGCGTGACGAGATCGTGCTCGTGACCATTGCACGGTTGACCGCGCAGAAGGATCACAAGACCCTCCTCGAAGCCATGCCGCAGATTCTGGAGGCGCACCCCTCCTTGTGCCTTCTTCTGGTCGGATCCGGCGAGGAACGCGTGAGGCTCGGGGCTTTAGCGGATGCGCTCGGCATCTCCGACCGCATTCGATTCACCGGACATCGCCCGGATGTCGCCAACATCATCGCTCTTGGCGACCTCTTCGTTCTGCCATCGCTGTTCGAAGGCCTGCCGCTTGCGGTGCTCGAGGCGATGTCGCTCGGCTGCCCGGTCGTTGCCACCCGGATCGGCGGCACCGTCGAGGCGCTCGGGGAGGACCACCCACTTTTCTCCACACCCGGCAGTTCCGCTTCAATGGCCTCTGTCGTCATCGCGGCGCTTTCGGATCGGCAGAGACTTGCGCATGTCATCGAGGCTGCGCGCGTCCGCTTCGACAATCACTTTTCCGCACATCGCATGGCGAGGGAAACGAGAGCGGTCTACGACCGGTTCATTTCCCAGCCTGCCAATCTCATGCAAAAGGACCTATCCATGCAGAAGACACGCCTCGCCTTTATCGGCGTTGGAGGTATCGCGCACCGCCATCTCGATGTCATCTCCGGCTTCGACGATGTGGAACTCGTCGGGTTCGCGGATCCGGATATTGGCCGCGCCGATCAGGCCGCAGCGCGCTTCGGAGCGAAATCCTTCGCCCACCACCGCGACATGCTGGACGCCGTCCGCCCCGATGCCGTCTATGTCTGCGTGCCGCCGTTTGCGCACGGGGAACCGGAGCGGGACCTAATCGAGCGCGGCATTCCTTTCTTCGTCGAAAAGCCGGTTTCGCTTGACATCGAGACGGCCGAAGAGATCTCGGCTGCCGTGACGGCGAAGGGTCTCGTGACCGGCGTCGGCTACCACTGGCGCTACCTCGACATCGTCGATGAGGCCCGCAATCTCCTCAAGGACAATCCCGCCCAGCTTCTGTCCGGCTACTGGCTGGATAGCACGCCTCCGCCGCAGTGGTGGTGGAAGCAGGACAAGTCCGGCGGACAGATGGTGGAGCAGGCGACCCATCTTCTCGACCTTGCGCGTTTTCTTGTTGGTGAGGTGACCGAGGTTTACGGACGTGCCGGTCACACGGACAGGCCCGAATTTCCGGGCCTCGACGTGCCGACCGTGACGACGGCCACTCTGACATTCGAAACCGGCGTCGTCGCAAACGTTGCCTCCACCTGCCTTCTCGGCTGGAGCCATCGCGTCGGGCTTCACATCTTCGCAGACCGTCTCGCGATCGAGCTTACCGACCGCGACATCATGGTGGATGTCGGCCGAGGCCGGCCGGTCCGTGGCGCAGACGGCGATCCCGTGTGGCGCGAAGACCGCGACTTCATCGATGCCGTTCGCGGCGGGGAAAACCGGATCCGCTGCCCCTATTCTGAAGCCCTTGCAACGCACCGGCTGGCGCTGGCTGTCGTTGCCTCTGTGCAGGAAGGCAAGCCGGTTTCGATCGCGCCGCCAGAGATGCGCCAGCCCGAGCCTTTGCCCCTGCAATTCCAGCCTCGGCCGGAAGCTCCTCAGCCGGGATTGGCACCGGGGCACCGGATCATCCGCTCACTTGGCGTCGAGGCCCCCGGGCGGTCCTATTTCTTCGAATACGAGGAAGGCCCTCCCGGCGATGGCCAGGTTCGGCTCGACACGATCTACACCGGTCTTTCCGCAGGGACCGAACTGACGTTCCTCAAAAACACCAACCCCTATTTCCGCTCGCGCTTTGATGGCGAGCGCGGGGTGTTTATTGAGAACGAACCGGACCTGCACTATCCGGTCCCGTTCCTTGGCTACATGGAAGTTGCCAGGGTCTCAGAGTCGCGCACAGGCGGTTTTGCGCAAGGCGAGGTGGTCTCATCCGCCTACGGCCATAAATCGGGCCACACGGCCAACCCGTTCCACGATCTGCTGGTGCCGTTGCCGGCCGAAATAGATCCCGTGCTCGGCGTCCTCGTCGCCCAGATGGGGCCGATTGCCGCAAACGGCATTCTGCATGCCGATGCCGAAGCCTATGGGGCTCACGTGCCCTTCCTCGGTGCGGGCGTGAAGGATCGCCCGGTTATCGTGATCGGCGCCGGCACAGTGGGGCTGATGACTGCCCTGTTTGCGAAATCCCTGGGTGCATCCGAGGTTATCGTGACTGACCCATCAGAGTTCCGCCGTCAAAAAGCGGAAGCGATGGGCCTTCAGGCCATGACCGAGGAGCACGCGTGGCAGCATGCCAAGGCCCGCTGGCATGATGGCGCGATGGGACGCGGTGCAGATCTGGTGTTCCAGACACGTGCGTATTCAGGCAGCCTCAACACGGCGCTGAAAGCCTTGCGGCCGCAGGGCACGGTAATCGACCTTGCCTTCTACCAGGGCGGCGCTGATCAGTTGCGGTTGGGCGAAGAGTTCCACCACAACGGCCTCAACATCCGTTGCGCGCAGATCAACCGGGTTCCGCGTGGACTTGGTGCGCTCTGGAACCGCGGCCGGCTCGCCCGCGCAACGGTCGATCTTCTCCGGACGCATGGCGACATCATCCGCGAGCAGATGATCACCCACGTCATTCCGATGGACGACGCGCCGGCCTTCCTGACGGACCTGATCGAAAACCGTCCGGAATTCCTGCAGGTTGTCTTCAAGGTGGGCGAATGACACCTGAACCTCAGCCTGTACGGATTCTGTTCGTCTTCGCGTGGTTGGTGGTCGGCGGCGAGGAGACCGAAGTGCGGCTCCTCGCGGCAAACCTCGACCCAAAGCTTTACCGGATCGACGTTGTTGCCTGCTTCCGCAAGCCCGGAATGCCGGAGCAGACCCACGAGCAACTGCGGGCGCTCGGGGTCGATGTCGATACGACGCCTTACGATCTGTCCTTCGAGGACACGGTTGGCTATCTGGCCGGCAAGGTTCCTGGATACGACATCGTCGTTTCCAGCCAGAACGTTGCCGACATCTATCCGGCACTCGAACGGCTTCATCTCCGCCCCCCGCTGATCGAGCATGGCGGTCTTGTTTCGGAGGCGGAAGCTGGCCCGAAACACCTCACGAGCCGGTATGTCGGCGTCTGCCGCTCCATCCGCGACGCGGCTGCGTCAAGAATGCCCGGCCGCGAGCAGCACGCGCTCGAGATACCCTCGATGGTCGATCTCTCCGAGTTCAATTCGGCGAACCGCTCGGTCATGCGGTCAAAGCTTGGGTTCCGGGACGAGCAGGTTGTCATCGGCTGGGTCGGTCGGCTGGATCCGAAAAAGAATGTCGAAGACTTCATCCATGCCGCCGCACTGGTCGTCAGAGACAATGCGCATGCGCAGTTCGTCATTGTCGGCGGACCCGATGCTTTCATGCCGGACTATGCCGATCACTTGAAGGATCTCACCCGCCGGCTGGGCTTGGCAGACAGGGTCAGGTTTTTAGGCGATCGCAAGGATGTGGCCGAGCTTCTGTCGGCGTTCGATATATTTGTCTGGCTGTCGCGCGGCGAAGGCATGCCGCATGTCATTGCCGAGGCAGGTGCCGCCGCCCTGCCCGTCATCGCAACACCTGACAACGGCGCCCAGCAGCAGATCGACGACCAGGTCTCCGGCCTCTTCGTGCCCTATAACGATCCGGCCGCCGTCGCTGACAAGATCCGCTTACTTGCGGGCGACGAAGGTTTCCGCCGTTCTCTCGGACAAGCGTTGCGGCGCAAGGTCGAGGCGAGCTACTCGATCGAGGCCGTGTTGCCGCAGTGGACACAGCTTTTCAGCGACGTCCTTGCGGAGAAATCGCCGCAGGGGCCGACCGGCATCTTCAAATCGTTTCTGATGGGCGGTTTCGAATGCTCGACGCATCGACTACGTCCCGCTGACGGCGAAACAACCGGTCGACGCCTGGATATGATTGCGGCAATCGAGCACGATCGCTTTGCGGAGCAGGATTATCGTCAGCTTGCAGGACTTGGAATCCGTACGGTCCGCGATGGTTTTCGCTGGCATCTGATCGAAAAGTCCGGGACCTATGACTGGTCGAGCGTATTGCCGATGATCGAAGCCGCGCAGAAAACCGGCACGCAGGTCATCTGGGACCTCTTACACTACGGATGGCCTGACGATCTCGATATCTGGTCGCCGCAATTCGTCGATCGGTTTGCAGCCTTCGCCGGCGCCTGCGCACGGTTGGTTCGCGACAACACAAGCGAAGTGCCGTTCTACTGCCCCGTCAACGAAATCTCATTCTTCTCGTGGGGCGGCGGAGATGCCGCCTATCTCAACCCGTTCGCGCGTGGTCGAGGATTCGAGCTCAAGGTTCAGCTTGCCCGGGCCGCAATCGCTGCCATGGAGGAAATCCTCTCGGTCGACCCCCGCGCGCGCTTCGTTCACTGCGATCCGGTTATCAATGTCGTGGCGGACCAATCGAGACCTTTCGAGTCAGGCGTTGCTGAAGGTCACAGGCAGTCGCAGTTCCAGGGATGGGACCTCATCGCCGGCCGCATGTGGCCGCAGATCGGCGGTCAGGAGCGGTTTCTCGATATCATTGGCGTCAACTACTATTTCAACAACCAATGGATCCATGGCGGGCCGCCGATCGACATCGGTCATCCCAGCTACAAGCCGCTGAGCAGGATCCTTGCCGAAACCTACGCGCGTTATGGCAAGCCGATTTTGATTGCAGAAACCGGCATCGAGGACGAGCGGCGTGGGCCTTGGTACCGTTATGTCTCGGATCAGGCAAAACGTGCCATGCAGTCCGGTGTCCCGTTCGAGGGGATTTGCCTTTACCCGATCGCCAATCATCCGGGATGGGACGACGGACGGGCTTGTCAAAACGGATTGCTAGCAAGCAGCGTGTCTGTCGGTGGGCGAGCGGTAGATCCCGGACTGTCGTCGGCGATCCAAGGCAGCGTTGGTTGAGACCCAACCGCCGAAATATCAAACAAGCGACGGCGGCACCAGTGTGCCGCCGTTTGCTATTGGATCGGTTCGAAGAACGGTTGGCTTAGAAGCCCTTGCCATTCGTCAGTTCCATCCTGATGGTTTGGAGGATGATGTAGACGTCAAGCCAGATCGAGAAATTTGCAACATAATAGAGATCGCAGGCGATGCGAGCCCGGGCTTTCGAAGCACGATCCGTTGGCCCCCGCAGGCCGCGCATTTGCGCCAGCCCGGTAAGACCAGGCCGCATGCTGTGTCGCTGGTGATAATCCGGAACGAGTTCCTCATAGGTAACGCCGGCCGCAAGCATGCCGACGGCGTGGCATCTCGGACCGACAAGAGACATGTCCCCTTTGAGCACGTTGATGAGTTGCGGAAGTTCGTCGATATTGGATTTGCGAATGAATTGGCCGACCCGTGTAATCCGGGGATCGTTCCGAGTTGTCTGTGCGACGCCAGACACATCTCCCCGGTCGGTAAACATCGATCTGAACTTATAGATTTTAATCTTGCGACCGTCCTTCCCCCATCGGATCTGGGAAAACAGCGGTGACCCTCTGCTCTCCGCACGGATGATCGCGCATATCAGGACGAACAGGGGAAGAAGCGTAACCAGGGCAATCAGGGATATCAGCACGTCGACTGCGCGCTTGGCCGCAAATTCCCAAGCCGCAGGCTGATCACTATATGTAAGCTTATAATTATCATTCACCGAACTACCGGCGAGGTACTCACTAGCATCCAATTGTACCACCAGCTCCACAGCACTCAAGGGAACCATCCAATATACGAGAGTTAATATATGATCGTCTTATCAATACTCCATATCTCGATTCTAAACACGAGTCAGCCCGGAACTTAATAAATGGTTAAATATAAAACAAGCAATATTGCTTTATTATTACATATGAAATTAGATTTTATACGTAGATTCGCAGCAACGCGCGGCGAAACCCTCCGGTTCGTTCGAGAGAACCGTGATATTTTGCGGTCGACGACTTGAGAGATCGATCAAATTATGCGCTGCACAGTTTTAGCTATCATTGCCGCAATAATTTCGTTTCCCGCACAGTATGCACATACCGAGATGTGCGTTGCGTCCAAGCAGAAATCCCCGGGCGCATGAGCGACGGTTCGGGGAACGCTGTAAAAAAAGGGAACGGGTATACTTACCAAACGGGTAAGACGATCGGGTCCAAGATCGACAACGGCAAGATCTGCCTGCGATTTCCGAACGGACAGAAAGATTGCGTAAGCGTCGAAACTGACGGCAAGCGCACTGAAATGATCACCAGAAAAGGTGATCGCTCCGACCTCCGATCAGGCTCTTGCCGCAGCACTCCAGAACTAGGGTCACATCACTCGCCAATAGCGACGATCCATTCGGCGTGATGTTATTTGCGTCTTGCGTTTTAACCTGAAAAATATACTAGATATAGACGCAAAGTACGGGTGATTAGAGAGGTTGAGATGGCCGCTTTACACGTAATTTCGAAGCTAACTATTGCGACATTACTCCTCGCAGCTTCGCTCGGGGCGTCGGCATACGCGGCGGACATCATTCAGCGGTCGAGGTATAACGAGACGCAAACGAACACACATCTTGTCCGCTCGAGCTACGTCACAGAGGAATGCGAACTGCTTGAGATCACCTACCGAGAACCGCGCCAGATCGAAATCGTCAGGGTCTGTTACCCGCCGATTTTCTGAGCGCGAAGTTTCTCGGCGAGCGTTTTCATGGTCGATCGGCGGGCGCTACAGTTCGCTTCAATTTGACCGATCACACTAACTGTATTCGAACTATTGTGCGGTACATATTCCTCATCTTGTGAGGGAAAAATGTCGCGTCGTTTCAGAAATCTGTCATTTGCTTTCGGTGTCTCCATTGCTCTCTGGGCTGTCATCATCCAGGGTATCAGCCAGATTGCCGAGCACATCGGCACGCCTCACGACACGACTGTCACGGCAAGTATCAAGTAGATATGAAACGCAACTCAGTTTGTGACTTGCTGAGCAGGGGCTTTCGGAAGCGGATACGTTCCAACGAGATTGTATCGACTTTCATCCAGCATTTCCCGCTTATATGAAATGGTTGCCGCCGCAATCTCTCTGCGAAAATCCTGCCCTCGCGCCAAGGCGTCTCCGAGCGAAATGGACAGATACGCATCGAGATCGAGCAAGCGTGCTGCAATTGCGGACGCCTGATAGGCGAGCGCTTTCCGTTCGGACAAAGTTCCGAAGCTTATTTTCAGCCGGAATGTCGCGTTCCCTGCAGCCTCCCTACCCCGGATCTGGACGAATATCGATGACTGACGTCCCAAATCCGCTCCCGTCACGAGATAGCTGCATTCCCATTTGGCGCCACCGTCTTCGCGGGTAAACACAGGCTCCACCTCGGCAAGGGCTGAAAGAGTAGCGCACTGCTCGTCAGCACGTATCGGGGCGCGGCCCTTCAAGAGGCGGGCTTTCTTTGCAAAGACCACCGACACCCCCATGCCTTCCTGCGCGGCAGACTGTGCATTGACAAAGGGCACGCTCAGGTTCGCAACGCTGCTTTGCTGGAAACCCAGCCGCAGCAACAAAAGCTTGAGGCGGGTGTGATCATTGGACAGGAGAAGGCTTGCACCGATTGCGCTTGAGAAAGCGGCGAACAGGAGCATGAAGACGACGAGACCTCCCGGCCCCCGATGCCTTCCCCCTTCCGCAAACCGCCTATCGTTGTAATATCTGCTCAAGCCAAGAAAACCTCGTGAGCTCTGCAAAAAACAGGAAAGGTACTTTAGGAAATAAAAACTGAGAACAATCTGGCATGCATTAGAAATGCGCGAACCCGACTTTCTTATTTACAAAAATGGCAATATCGATCGTTTTATTATTCCAATAATACGTTGGCACTGACCCGAGCGCATGCACTAACGGAAAGCATAATATCTCGCTACCGCAGTGCACGCTAGAGGCGTTTTATTATTCAGCTGCTACTAAACGAAGAATGATTCGAGCCTAGACGTGGGCCATCACAGCCTCCGGCCAAAATCCGTTGGCAAGGGCTTTGATACGGTTCGAAGGCTCCAGATGTTCAGACGCCTAGTCCGCCTTATCGTCTGAACTCACCGGCTTGCTGGTTGGCGGCGAAACACCTCCGCCGTGATCGGCCGACCACGTCTGCGGCGAGCTGTTATGAGGCTTTGAATCGCCGGCGGTTTGCTCCCGCTCCTGGCTATGCTCACCCTGCGTGCTCTCTTCCGCCTGTGGCTCCTCATTGCCGGTTTCGTCGCGTTTTTCGTCG
Organism: Rhizobium sp. Leaf321; assembly: GCF_001423215.1. Lineage (NCBI taxonomy): Bacteria > Pseudomonadati > Pseudomonadota > Alphaproteobacteria > Hyphomicrobiales > Rhizobiaceae > Rhizobium > Rhizobium sp. Leaf321. Next base: position 154,836 of record NZ_LMOF01000001.1, read on the forward strand.
GTCATGATGTTGCTCCTGTTCGGCGAAACAACAGCTAGAGAACGCAAGGGTTCCGCCCGGGTCTTCCGGGACAACAGATTGCGGCACAATGGCGTCTTGCCGGAGATCCTGCGCAAAGGCTGTGTCATGGTTGCGTCGGGTCATGCGCGAACAAAAATGAGCAAAATAATCTCATTTGCCTGTTTTATTTGCTCGATCCTCTCCTCCAACAGCACAGGTTTTCCTAGATAACACCGCATCGAAAGGCCATCAGGCCTGATGCCCGAAAGGAATGACCATGAACTGGCTGAAATCCATCGCTGCTGCCGCCCTGCTGCAGGCCGTTGCCATCACCCCATCTGTCGCTGGCGGAAACCTCGACCAGATCAAGGCCGCCGGCGTGATCAAGATCGGGACGGAAGGCACCTATGCGCCCTTCACTTTCCACGACAGCGCCAACAAGCTGACCGGCTTCGACGTCGAGATCGGCGAGGCTGTCGCCAACAAGCTTGGCGTGAAGGCAGAATTCATCGAAGGCAAGTGGGATGGCCTCATCGCTGGCATCGATGCCAAACGCTATGATGCCGTCATCAATCAGGTCGGCATCACCGAAGCCCGCAAGCAGAAATATGCCTTCTCCGACCCCTATATCGCGTCCAAGGCCGTGCTGATCGTTCGCAGCAATGATGAGGAGATCAAAGGGTTCGAGAGCCTCAAGGGCAAGAAGTCGGCACAGTCGCTGACCAGTAACTTCGGCAAGCTGGCCGAGGCGTCTGGAGCAGAGCTCGTCGGCACCGACGGCTTTGACCAGTCGATCCAGCTGGTTCTGACCCGCCGCGCCGATGCGACGATCAACGACAGTCTCTCCTTCCTCGATTTCAAGAAGAAGCAGCCTCAGGCTCCCGTGAAGATCGTTGCCGAAAAGGCGGATGCGGATTTCTCTGGCATCATCGTTCGCAAGGGCGACGACGAGCTGGTTTCAGCCATCAACAAGGCGCTCGCCGACATCAAGGCGGACGGAACCTACAAGACGATTTCTGACAAGTATTTCGGTCAGGACGTCTCGAAGTAAGAACGGACTGTTCCGTTCTTGAAACTGCGCCATATGTATTGAGATCAGAGCGCTCGGCGACCATCGCCGGGCGTCATATGTTTTGAGGTTCGCCGTGCCGCACTGGCTTCAATTGATGATCGATTCGTTGCCGACACTTCTGTGGGCCGGCGTGAAATTTACGATCCCGCTGACACTCCTTTCCTTTGTGCTGGGCCTATCGCTGGGGCTTGTCACCGCGGTCGCACGGTTGTTCGGGCCGTGGCCGGTTTCAGCAATCGCTCGCTTCTATGTATGGATCATTCGCGGTACGCCACTCCTTGTGCAGCTCTTCGTGATCTTCTACGGCCTGCCGAGTGTGGGAATTCTGCTTGATGCCTTTACGGCGGCCCTGATCGGCTTCACGCTTAATGTCGGTGCCTACACGTCGGAAATCATCCGTGCAGCCATCTCCTCCGTCCCCAAGGGTCAGTGGGAAGCCGCCTATTCCACCGGCATGAACTGGCGCCAGGCGATGCGGCGCACGATCCTGCCGCAGGCAAGCCGGGTATCCGTGCCGCCTCTGTCAAACACGTTCATATCGCTGGTCAAGGATACCTCGCTTGCCGCGGCAATCACCGTGCCCGAACTTTTCCAGTCCGCGCAGCGTATCGTTGCCACGACGTATGAGCCGCTCATCCTCTATATCGAGGCCGCCATCATCTATCTCGCTTTGAGCTCCATCCTGTCTCACCTGCAGTCCCGGCTCGAATTTCGCTTTGCCCGATACGGCGGCATGCTGGAGGCCAACCGATGATCGAACTGTCGCATATCGAAAAGCGTTTCGGCGATGCCGTAATTCTGAAGGATATCTCTCTCAGCTTTCCGGAGGGCAGCGTTTCGGCTCTGGTCGGACCGTCGGGCGGCGGCAAGAGTACCTTGCTCCGCTGCATCAACCTCCTGGAGCAACCGACCGCCGGAAGCGTCCGCATCGGCGCTGAGAGCGTCGACTTTGCACCCGGCCGCAAGGCGCCGTGGCAATCCATTCAGAAAGTGCGCAGCCAGACGGGAATGGTGTTTCAGAACTTCCAGCTTTTCCCACATCGCACGGCCATCGAAAACGTTATGGAAGGGCTGCTTGTCGTCCAGAAATGGTCCCGCGAAAAAGCCAGGGCGCGCGCCATGGAATTGCTGACGAAAGTCGGCATGGAACACAAGGCCGATGCCTGGCCCGCCAATCTCTCAGGCGGCCAGCAGCAGCGTGTGGCAATTGCGCGGGCGCTCGCGCCCTCGCCGAAGGTTCTTTTGTGCGACGAACCGACTTCGGCGCTTGACCCGGAGCTTTCCGCCGAGGTCGTCGACGTGCTCGGCACCCTTGCCAAAGAGGGCACGACCATGGTGATGGCGACGCACGATTTGCGACTTGCCTCGCAGGTTGCCAATCTCGTTGTCTTTCTCGAGGCGGGGCAGGTCGTCGAGATCGGCAGCGCCGAACAGGTCTTTCGCAACCCTGTCCACGAACGCACACGTCAGTTCGTGTCGTCGATCAACGCCGCGCAGACCTTCTCGGCGTAGCCATTCCGGTGCTGCACGCCACTGCTGAAACCGCGTGCGGCCGTTGTTTGCATATTCAAAGACTGGGGTTGCCGAGCGATGACACAGACACGACCGCCACTCGATCCCCTCACCCAGGCGACGGTCACGATCGCCTGGGTGATCGTATTCAACAAGCCATTCTATCCCGTCTATGTCTGGTATCTCGTCGGCAATGGCGTGGCTGCGTCATGCGCTACCTTGCTTGCCGCCCCCCTGTTTCTCGCGATCCCTTTCATTGCTCGCCAATCACCTTTGATGGCGCGGTTGGCGTTGCCAATCGTCGGCACGCTCGACACGTTGTTCGAGACAAAACTGTTCGGGCATGGTTCGGGGACGGCGCTTTTCTTTGGTGCCTGCTTCATGCTTTCCGCACTGTCCTTTTTTGCCCAGGAGAAGTGGTGGCAGCGCAGCATGGCGGCCTTTGTCTTCGCTGTGTTTCTATTCTCGCAGTATCTTCTCGGTCCACCATTGCGGGTCTGGAGCGATCCTGACCTTGCCATCCTGCTCAGGCTCAACATCTTCTCGGTCGCATGCCTGATGGCCTTTATCGCCATACGTTATGCCGGTCTTGAGACGAGACGTGAGCGCCAATAACCTTTGGTGATCCCGCGACTGCACAGTGCCTAATCTCCGCAACATCTCGAAACACGGAAATTTCAGGTTTTTCCCAGAGAATGGAGCGGATTGCTGACGACCGTCAATTTTAACAGGATGTCGGAACCTGTCCGCGGTTAAAGCATTATTTTTCGCAACGCTTATGAGGGGCGACGGACTTTATGGCTGTGGAAAAAGATGTTCGCGGCGCACAAGACGCAGGCGACCGGCTAATCGCCGCCCACGCATCGGGAGATCCGTTCGCAGCAGCTTTCAAAGCAACACGCATGCCGATGATCATCACCGATCCACGCCAGGTCGATAACCCGATCATCTTTTCCAATCGGGCATTCTCGAAGTTAACCGGGTACTCGGCGCAGGAACTTGTTGGGCGCAACTGCCGGCTCTTACAGGGGCCGCAAACTGATCCTGCGGCTGTTGCCAAAATTCGGGAAGCGGTGTCGCAAGAGCGGGATCTTGCGATCGACATTCTCAACTACCGGCGCGACGGCACGACCTTCTGGAATGCTCTCTTCGTCAGCCCGGTTCGGAACGAAGATGGGCAAGTCATCTACTTCTTCGCGTCTCAGTTGGACTTTACCAACATCAAGAGCAAAGAGGCAGAACTAGCGGCGGCTCGGCATATCGCGGAAGAGGAAGTCGCAAGGCGGACAGCGGACCTGACGGACGCGCTGACAACAAAGACCGCGCTCGTTCACGAAGTCGACCACCGCGTCAAAAACAATCTCCTGACCATCGCCTCTATCGTCAAGCTCCAGGCGCGGATGGCGGAGGACGAGGTGGCAAAGAGGACCCTGTTTTCCGTCCTCAGCCGCGTCGAAGCGCTGAGCACTGTTCACCGTAAGCTTCTGAATGACGATGATGTCGGCCATTTCGATGTTGCAGAGTTCGCAGGCGACCTGATCGTCGATGTGGTCGGTGCGCTTAGACGATCTGACATTGTGATGACAACCGACCTGCACGAAGTCATCGTCCCGGCTGACAAGGCATCACCTCTCGCTCTTATCTTGAACGAGCTGATCGGTGATGTCGTTCGACGCGGCTTGAGCGATGGCGGCGGCGAAATTCACCTGGAAGTGAGACGCCTGAACGGACACTTCTTGGTAAGGGTCGTCGACACGGTCACCCCCGTTGTCTTTGACCAGCGCGAACACGACTTCGGCAGACTGATGCTGGAGACCTGTGCCAGGCAGCTGGGCGCTGAAATCGAACGGAAAACGGATGGCAAGCGCACAGAAGTGAGCGTTACCCTGATGGTCAATGAGTAAGGAACAGAATTTTGCGCGTGATGATCGTGGAAGACGAGGCGCTGCTGGCGCTCGAACTTGAAACTGAGGTCGAGGCTGCGGGTCACGATGTTGTCGGCCAGGCGGCTTCAAGCTCGACCGCATACGAACTTGCTGAAAAGACTGCGCCTGACTTCGCTTTCGTCGACATCCAACTTCTTGATGGTCCGACAGGGATCGACGTCGGAAAATTCCTTGCTTCGAAAAACGTCCCTTACATATTTGTTTCAGGAAATTTGAAGCGGATCCCGGACGATTTTGCAGGCGCGCTCGGCGCAATCGAGAAGCCGTACACGATGAACGGACTGCAGAACGCTTTGGATTATCTAGCGCTACGGGTCGAAGGTGGGGAAGTACCGAGCCCCCCTCCTGGCCTAATCCTGGCCTCCGAGGTCGCCTGACTGTTTAGAAGCATGGGCGCCGCCCTGTCTAACAGTGTCCATCTATCCGCAGACATCGGATACTGATGGCCTTCACTTCTCGAAAGTAGGGCCCCGCTGCTGCAGGGCCTCCACTTCCGGTGCCGGTGTAGCGATCAGGCTGCAGCCAGCGCCTTTTCGATATCCTGGATCGAATGGCCCGTAAGGTCCTTGTCGAGTTCGCCAATCAGAACGTCAGACAGCGACTTGTGGTAGCTCTTGCGCATTTCGCCGAGTGTGCGGGGAGCCGCCACGACAACAAGATTTTTGATCTTTCCATCCAGCACATGCTTGTTCAGCATGTCGGCAATGCCGTTGCTGAAACCGTCTTCGTCCTGCTGGCTGTCATCCGGGTTTGCGGAGCTGCTGGAATGGCGCGCACCGGAAGCGATTTTCGAGCTGTCGATGTCCGTGGCCGGCATCGCTCTCAGCTTGACGTTTGCTGCGTCACCTTCATTCTTGAAAAGGCTGAGCTTTTCGCCATCGGCAACGGCAACGATCGTGTTCTGTGGTAGCTGCATAAGGGTCTCCATAGTCAGCACCGCCTGCTTCCTTCGAGGAACCAGCCGGTGCATGTTTCGAGGCCTACAGTAATCCCGCAGCGGCGGATCGGTTCCGAGCAAATGACGTGGATAGCGCTGAGTTAGCTGATCCCTGACACCCGCCGTACCTCGCCGAACTGTCGCAAATCCGGCACCGGCTGCGACGCGGCTCCGTCGGCTACTGCGCGGTAAAAAACGTCAGAAGCACTTTTCCTTTTTCGCCCAGAAGGCAGACGAAACGATCAGGCTTACCGGTTTCGCCGCCGCGTGCGATATAGGCATCGCCCATGACGACGGTCTTCACCGCGACATTCTCGACTTTGGTATCCGCGGAGCTCACGGCCAGGGTTTCCATGTCGAGCACCAGGTCGGTGATGGCGGACGATTTTTCCTGCAGCGCCAGCAAGCCGGTCGACTGGCATGCCTGGGCTGCCTCGTCGTTGTTCGTCTGCGCGTAGGTTGCTCCGGCGGTGAGGCAAAGAGCGGCAAAGGCGGTCACGGAAAGTCGTTTCATAAGGGCCCCCAAGAAAAGTCGGCATTGACTGCGACCTCGAATGCATTTGACCTCGATTTGTTCCCTTCGATCCTGAGGCTAAGCCGCGCCGATTGTGGCACGACAGGATACGCATGGCGTGGTGGCCTTATCGATTTCCTGCGCCGATCAAGCACTCGGCTGCCGCTCGGTCATGATTAGGCGTTTGAGCGTGTACCTGTTAGACCTTTGCCAACGGATCGACCGTCATGACATCGCGCTGACCGTCGTGTCAGCTTTCAAGAAAGAGAGATCGATATGGGTTGGAAAACGCCAAAGGTCGAATACGTGAACGGTTACAAGATCGTCGAGGTCGATGGGCCATCCTTCAAGGTGTACGAAGGCGATCGCCAGCTGGGCGATGACTTCCCTTATTCCGGCGAGGCTGCGGCTCTCGCGAATTCTTTGCCGAAGCTGGATATGCCGAAACCTAGTCATGGGTTGCCCTCGTTCCGCTGACGGCGGGCCATCGCCTTTTCAAGTGATGCATCGCAAGGGATTGGCGATGGATATTTCGGTTCGGCTCACGACTTACCCTGGCCTCGATGATCGGATTGTCATCGTGAGGGCTGGCGACGAGGTCGATGCCGTCTTCGTGCGGACCGATCGGTTCAATGTCCTTGTCGATACGCTTGGCACCCCATCCCTGTGTCGGGAGGCGCTGGCACTGCTCGACGACCAGATGGGCGATCGGCCTCTGTTGGTTATCAACTCCCATATGGACTGGGACCACTTTTGGGGCAATTCCGGGCTTGGCGATCGCATACCGATCATCGCGCACGCCAGGGCGCTGGAGCGGCTGAACGATCCCGCTGCACGAGATAAGCTTGTCGAAAAACAGCGCGACGCACGATTTCGGGATGTCGAGATTGTTGCCCCCAATCTATGCTTCGCTGGCGAGAGCATGATCCTGGATGGCGGCGATCTGGTCCTCGAATTGCTTCACACGCCCGGACATACGCCCGATCATGTCGCGGTCTGGATCCCTTCCATCCAAACCTGTCTTGCGGTCGATGCCGTCGAGTGGCCGATCCCCGAGGTCTGGAGCAAGGATCCTCACGATCTCAAGGCGCTTTGCTGCTCGTTGAAAACAATCCGTGATCTTGATGCCCGCCACGTCGTTCTAGCTCACGGCCAGACCTCCGCACCGTCGATCGTCGAAGCGAACCTTGCTTACTTTTCACGACTGCACGACCGCGTCGCCGCTCTTGACGGCTCCGCGTTGGCCAACGCTGATCTCGACCAGAAAGACGGCTTGCGCCTGCGGGACTTCGTGAGCCTGCCAGAGGATATGCCGGGCGAGACGGCAGCATTTTACGAACGCTGCCATCGGTCCAACCTTTATGCGACAGCGGAAGCCCGGAAGGCCGGTGTCGCTTATATCTGAACCGTTCGTCCTCCGGCACGCGTGTTTGCTCGAACCGGACGGAGCGAGAGCACAATCTTCGTTCCCCTTTTGCGAGTATCAGGCTGAGCCTCACGGAACTCCTGCTCTTGCTACCTGTTGGATAGGACAGAAAAGGAGCACTGAAATGAGTAAACCGGAAGACGATGCAAAGGGTCAGTACGCCCCGTCCCAGGCCGATCGCAAGGCGACAGGGGTTCACAGCGCAAAGCCGACAGTCGTGACGGGCTCTGAAGACGCGACCGTTCACCGCGATGCGCCGGGAAAGAAATCCGACAAAGATTTCGATCTCAACTATGACCCCAAGGACATGAACGAAGGCAGTTTCCGCGGCTGAAGCACAGCACGCGGTCACCTACGCCAGCAGGATCAGCCGTGGCGCTCCATAAGATCGTCACGCTGCTCCTGCGTCAGTGGCCTGATTTTCTCGCCACGCAGCATCAGGAACAGTTTCGCCGTTTCCTCGAGCTCTTCGGTCGCGTATTGCGCCTCGCGAAGCGATTTCCCGGCAACTACCGGCCCGTGATTGGCGAGCAGGACGGCGTGACTGTCGCGAGCACGCTCCCGCACCGCCTCCGCCAAAGCGGCATCGCCTGGCGGGAAATACGGAGCCATCGGCAGTTTTCCCACCCGCATGACGTAATAAGCCGTCAGTGGCGGAAGAAGATCCTCCGGGTTCAGTCCTTCGATGAGGCTGATCGCGACGGCATTCGTCGAGTGAAGGTGAACGACCGCTGAAGCCGTGCTGCGTTCGCAATACATGCACTGGTGCAGAAACGCTTCCTTGGTCGGTTTGTCGCCGGAGACATGCACGCCCTCAGCCGAGAATTTCGAAAGGCGCGCCGGATCGAGCGCGCCAAGCGATGCGTTTGTCGGCGTCATCAGCATATCGCCATTCGATAGCCGCGCACTGATGTTGCCGGTCGATCCGAACGTGAAGCACCGGTCGAAAAGCGACTTGCCAACCGTGACGATCTCGTCGCGAAGCTTTGTTTCCTCGGAAAGAACTGCCGTCATTTCAAAAGCTCCCACGCCTTGAGGAAGAAGTCGGCGGTGCCGAAATTGCCGGATTTGAGTGCAAGCGCCATTGGTGCGCCATCACCCATCGTCAGTGTCCAGGGCACACCCGGGTCGATCTCGCGGCCGATAAACAAGGCGGACGGCGCCAGTGCTCCAACGACGGCGCCTGACGTTTCTCCGCCGGCAACGATCAGCCTCCGGACCCCGTTTTCGCGCAGTCCGATGGCGGTTTTTGCGAGGAACTGCTCGACGATCTCGCCAGCCTTTTCCTGTCCAAGGCTGTCTTGGGCTGCCAGAACATCCTTGGGATCGGCGCTCGAGTAGATCAGTGGAACGCCTTCCTGCGCCAGAGCCCATCTGATCACTTCGTCAACGTCCATACGCCCTTGTGCGATATCGACCGGATCGAGCTTGAGCGTTGACATGCCGGCCTCGATAGCGGCCTTGATCTGGCCCCGTGTCGCCTCTGAACAGGAACCGGCAAGAATGGCGGCTCTCCCGTCCGGCGGTTCAAACTGTCCTGCCGTGATGTCTCGTCGCAAAAGCCCCGCGCGCCGAAAGTTCTCGGGCAGACCGATTGCGATGCCGGAACCGCCGGTGATCAGCGGGAACTCCGCGACTGCTTCACCGATCACGCGCAGATCCTGGTCGGTAATCGCGTCGACGACCACGACGCCGTCACCACGCCGACGCGCCTCGTCGAAGGCCGCACGAACGCTCTCGGCACCCTTTGCGACGTTCTCATGTGAGACAAGGCCGACCTGAAGTTTGGATTGTGCCGCCATCAGACGCACCAGCGACGAATCCGTCATCGGCGTCAGGGGGTGATGGCGCATGGGGCTATCCGACAGCAGTTGATCTGCCACGAAGAGATGACCCTTGTAGATCGTCCGGCGGTTGGCAGGGAAAGCGGGGCAGACGATCGTCAGATCCGTCCCAAGCTCGCGTGCGAGCGCATCGGTAACCGGCCCGATATTGCCCTTCGGCGTCGAATCGAAGGTTGAGCAGTATTTGAAGATGATCTGGCGGGCACCGGCCGTCTTCAGCCAACGCAGTGCCTCGAGCGACATCGCGACCGCCACGTCAGCGGGATTGGTACGGGATTTCAGGGCGACGACGACCGCGTCGACATCGCTCAGATCGAAATCGGCGGGCGGAACGCCCACCGTCTGGATCGTGCGCATGCCCTCCCTCGACAGCATCAGGGCAAGGTCCGTTGCGCCGGTCAGATCATCGGCGATTGCGCCAAGCAGCATATCATTCTCCCGTCTTGAGGATGGGCTCCGCCTTCAGGCGGTTGCCCCCTCTATAATTGAAAAACCCGTGTCGATGATCCTTGCCTCCTGCGGACGCTGAGGCGTCTCCAGCAAGGCTTCGATTGCCGTCTTGCCGATGGCAAAGCGATTGGAAAGCACCGTCGTCAGCGGCTTTGGCAGAACCTGTCCGATCTCGAGCCCGTTGAAGCCCATCAGCGCGAGACCGTCCGGCACCGGCATTCCGGCCGCCATGCAGTGCATGAAACCGCCCACCGCCATGTCGTCGTTGGAAAACGCCGCCGCATCGATGGCGGCACCGTCGGCAAGAAGACTGGCCAGAGCTCGACGTCCTTCGAGCGTCGAACTTGGCGCCTCTGTCCGATACTCCGAGACCAGTGACAAGCCCGTCTCAGACAAACCTTCGCAAAGCCCCTCATACCTTAAACGCGCGCGCCGATCCGCAGTCCAGTCATGGCCCACATAGCCGATCCTCGAATAGCCGCGCTGAACGAGATGGCGTGCCATCGCGCGGCCGGCGTCGCGATGCGACAGGCCGACCGCAAGGTCGATGGGCCGGTCATCGATATCCATCAGTTCGGCGATCCGCACCCGGCTGCCTTCAAGCATGCGTCTTGCGGCCGTGGTATGCTCGAAACCTGTGGTGATGATCGCCGCCGGATGCCAGGCCAGAAGCGACGAAATAATATCCTGCTCGGTCTCGAGACTGTAATCGGTCACACCGATCATCGGGCGATAGGACGTGCCGATCAGCCCGGCATTGATACCCCTGAGCACTTCGGGAAATACGATGTTCGACAACGACGGCAAGATGACGCCGATGATCGGCGAAGACGAGGACGCAAGCGAACCGGCAGCCCTGTTAGGGACATAGCCGAGTGCGTCGATTGCCGCATTGACGCGGAGCCTTGTCTCCGGTGCGATCGGTCCCTTGTTGCGGATCACGCGCGAGACGGTGTTCTCGCTGACTTTTGCCAGCCGAGCGACATGCGCAAGCGTCGGCGTCTCAGCGGCCGAGGGCACGCTATCGTCTGCAATGGACCTTCCCTCCCCGTCCAAGTCGTTCTCTCCTCCATTTATCTCAGCGCTAACATATGTCGCTTGAACAGGGCAAGAGGATGTGGTTGAAAACATGTTAGCGCTGAGATTCTGACTACACAGCGCTTCATGGAGGTGCCGCTCATGTCCAGCCCAACCACTATCGCCATCATCGGCCTCGGCTCAATGGGACTAGGCATGGCACGCTCTGTGCTGAGCGCCGGTCACAAGGTTCGCGGCTTCGACGTCAACCGGGACGCGCTCTCGACCCTCGAAAATGAGGGTGGCGTTGCTGCCTCCTCGCCGGGCGATGCTGTTGAAGGCGCTGACATCGCGGTCGTCGTGGTCGTCAATGCGGCACAGACGGAAACAGTCCTTTTCGGCGAGGCCGGGATCGTCAGCGCGATGCATTCCGGCGGCGTCATCGTCTGCTGTGCCACCGTCTCGCCCAGCGATGCGAAATCCTTCGCCGCACGGACCGAGGCAGCCGGGCTGCTTTATCTCGACGGCCCGATCAGCGGGGGCTCGAAAAAGGCGCATTCGGGAGAACTGACCTTCATGGCATCGGGCTCGCCTGAAGCATTCAAGGCGGCGCGGCCGGCGCTCGATGCGATGGCGGCCACCGTCTACGAGCTTGGCGACCAGCCGGGTGTCGGCTCCTCCTTCAAGATCGTCAATCAGTTGCTGGCAGGTGTCCATATAGCGGCCGCCTGCGAAGCGATCGCATTCGCGAAAAGCCTCGATCTCGACATTGCCAGGGTCTTTGACGTCATCACCAAATCGGCTGGCAATAGCTGGATGTTCGAAAACCGCATACCGCATGTGCTCGATGGCGATTACAGCCCTCACAGTGCGGTCTCGATCTTCACCAAGGATCTCGGCATTGTCTCCGACATAGGCCGCCAGCAGAAGTTTCCGCTTCCGATCACCGCGGCCGCATTGCAACTCTTCATCATGACCGAGGCCGCCGGGATGGGTCGCGATGACGACAGTTCGGTTGCGCGGCTGCTCGCCCAGATCACCGGGCTTCACCTGCCCGGCATGCCAGAGAAAGAATAGGCCCATGCCGAAGTTTGCCGCAAACCTGTCGATGATGTTCAACGAGCGACCGTTCCTGGAGCGGTTCGCGGCTGCGGCCACGGCTGGCTTTAGCGCCGTCGAGTATCTCTTCCCTTACGACTATCCAGCCGAGGTCGTCGCCGAGAAGCTTCGTGATGCCGGGCTAAACCAGGCCCTGTTCAACATGCCACCCGGGAATTGGACAGGCGGCGATCGGGGTCTTGCGAGCCTTTCCGACCGGCGCGAGGAGTTCGAGTCGTCGCTGGTCAAGGCAATTGCCTATGGCAAGGCGCTCGGAACGCCGCTTCTTCACATGATGGCCGGGATCGCGCCAGCGGATGATCCCACCGCTGCATCCTGCTATGTGGACAATCTGAAAAAGGCGGCCGATGCAACGGCCGAAGCCGGTATCGGTCTCGTCATCGAGCCTATCAACAAACGCGATATGCCGGGATATTTTCTCAACGACTTCAATCGCGCATTCGATCTCGTCGCCGATCTCGATCGCCCCAATGTCAGTCTGCAGTTCGACATCTATCACCGCCAGATCATGCATGGAGATGTCATCACAGCCTTGAGGCAGATGGCGCCGCGCATCGGGCATATCCAGATTGCGGCGGTTCCTACCCGGCATGAACCCATGACAGGCGAACTCAACGACCGCATGATCTTCGAAGAGATCGACGCCCTCGGCTATCAGGGTTATGTCGGCTGCGAATACCGGCCTGCGGGAGTAACCGAGGACGGACTGGGCTGGATGAGTTCGATCTGAACCCGGCTCACCCCTTTACCGAAGTATGCATCCGGCTTGCATCATCCGTCGCTCGTCAGTTCCGCCCTGATCCGTCGCTGTTCTTGCAGCGCCGTCTGGAGTTGCGTCAAGAACGCCTCGACGCCGGGCGTCATCGGGCGATCTCGACGCGTGACGATCCCGTATGATCCCATCACCGCAGGCAGCGTGACCGGGATCTCGACCAGCAGGTTATGGCGGATGTAGAAGTCCGATACGTCGCCGGGCATCACGGCCAGCATGTCGCTCTCGTGCATCAGCGCCACCATCGTCATCATTGACGAAGTTTCGACGATGTTTTGGGGACCGGACAGTCGCATTTCGGCAAAGACGGGCGCCAGAACCTTTCGCATCGGGCTTCCGGCCGGCAGAAGCGTCCAGGGCCATTCGCCGAGCTCGCGCACCGTGACGGACGACCTGCTCGCGAGCGGATGGTCCCGCCGGCCGACGACTTTCAGCGGTTCGTCGATGAGATCGACGTAATCGAAGTCGTTGCGATCGCCGAGCACGATCGGTCGTGCCAGCAGCACATCGAGGTGACCGTTCAACAGGGAGCCAACGAGCGCATCGCTTGTCCCGGCATCGATTGAGACCTGCAGGCCGGGATGCTCGCGCTTGAGCGCAGCGACAGCCTTTGCCAGGAGAAACGGAACGGCGCTGATGACAGCCCCGATCCGCAACGTGCCGGATGCGCCCGACGACAGCGAATCGAGATCCTCCCTCGTCCGGACGATCTCCATCTGCATGAGCCGCGCATGTCTAATCATCACCTCGCCATAGGGCGTTGCGCGCATGCCCCTGGAACTGCGCTCGAACAGCGGATGGCCGACGGCCGCTTCCAGATCCTGAATCAGTTTCGTCGCCGTCGGCTGCGTCATGTTGAGAGCCGACGCGGCTTTTCGCAGGCTCGCGACCTTTCCAAGCTCGATGAGAAGCAGCAGCTGCGTGCTTTTCAGGTGGCGCAGGAGCGACAGCCCGCGGTCGAAACGCTCTGATGCCATTGGCGCAATCCATTTCAGCCGGCGGATGCCGTGATCGGAAAAGCCGATCACATGATCTGTATATTTCATTATTTCGGCATAGCCAGTCAACTATATTCCCGGGATGCACGGTGGAGAGGAACGCCGATCAAGGAGGTCGGTGACAACCGGGTGGATGCAAGCCTGATGAGGCCTGCGCCGACAAGTCAGGGAGGATTTGTATCTATGTCCGAAATTGAACAGCAACCCGTTGCCGCTGGCCGCGTGGAGCTAAAGGGTAAAGCGGCAACGAATGTACGATGGTACATCTTCGTCGTCGTTTTCCTGCTCGTTGTCATCAACATGGTCGACCGTACGGCTCTGTCGATCGCCATGCCCAGCATTGCCGCCGAATTCTCGCTCGGCCCCGCCATGCAGGGTCTTATCCTGAGCTCGTTCTTCTGGAGCTATGCATTGATGCAGATCCCCGGAGGCATGCTGATCGACCGCTTTGGCGCACGCTCGGTCATCACGGTGTCCACACTCGGTTGGGGTATCTTCCAGACCATTGCGGGCTTCACGACCGGCGGCATCTCGCTTCTGTTGACGCGCATCGGTCTCGGCGCGGCGGAAGCGCCTCTGTTCCCGGCCGGAGCAAAACTCAATTCGATCTGGCTTTCGAAACGGGAACGGGCACGCGGTGCCGTTTTCATGGACAGCGGTGCGCCGCTCGGGGCTGCCATCGGCGGCGTCCTGATCAGCTGGCTCATCCTTACGCTCGGAAGCTGGCGGCTTGCCTTCATCGTCGCCGGGCTCGTGACCATCCTTTTGGGCTGGCTCGCATGGCGTTACCTCCGTGACAATCCGTCCACGCATCCGGGCATCAACGCCGCGGAAATGGATATCATCAACGAAGTGGGGCAACCGAAGTTCGAGGCTACGGAAAGCGAACCGACCGAAATCCTTCGCCGGTCGATCGTCAGCCTCGTGGCAGGTCGCGCAGGATGGGCGATGATCAATTTCGGTTTGCTGACCTGGGGCCCGAGCTATCTTGCGCAGGCGCGCAACTTCAACCTGAAGGAAATGGGCGGAGCGACTTTCGTCATCTTCCTCGCCGGCATGCTGGGTTCGCTCGCGAGCGGCTTTGTCGCCGACAAGATGGTGGCCGCAGGGTTTAAACGATCCGTCGTCTACAAGCTTCTTCTGGGCATCACTGGCCTCGGCGTCGCCGCCACATTCATTGCTCTGCCGCATGTGAGCAGCCCGGTTGCCGCGGTCGCGCTTCTCTCCGCCACACTATTCCTGCTCTACTTCGGCAGCCTTTACTGGAGCCTCCCCTCGATCCTCGCGCCGAAGAGCCGGGTCGGCGTCATCGGCGGCACAATGAACTTTGCCGGCAGTGTCAGCGGCATCATCGTCCCGATCCTGACAGGCTTCATCCTTCAATGGACTGATGGCTCCTATGGCACCGTGCTCGGCTTCTTTGCGGGCTGCGCCGTCGTCTATGTCATCGCCACTCTCACCATCGACTTCAACGAAGGCAATCGTGAACGGAAGGGCAGCTAATTGGAACAATTTCCTCTTTGGGACGGGCCGATCGTCGATGCGCATCAGCACTTCTGGGACCCCGTCGTCAACGACCACCCCTGGCTGAAGCCGGAGGCAAACATTCCTTTCCGGTATGGCGATTACAGCTCGATCAAGCGGCGCTATCTTCCGCCCGACTACCTGAAGGACGCGCAAGGTCACAACGTCGTGCAGACAGTGTATGTCGAGACCGAGTGGGATCCGACAGATTCCATTGGTGAAAGCCGATACGCAACCAAGGTCGCGGATGAATTCGGGCTCCCCAACGCCATCGTGGCTCAGGCATGGCTCAACAGAGCCGATGTCGGCGACGTGCTCGCCGAGCAGGCAAAGTTCAAACTCGTGCGCAGCGTGCGTCACAAGCCGGGTGGCGCCGAAAGCGCCGCTGTTGCTGCCGATCACCGAACTCTCATGACCGACGAGACCTGGCGCAAAGGCTACGCCCTTCTCGAGACGCATGGACTGAGCTTCGATCTCCAGACGAACTGGTGGCATCTCGACGAGGCCATGCTGCTGGCACGGGATTTTCCTTCCACGACCATCATCCTCAACCACACGGGTCTGCCATCGGATCGATCCAGCGAAGGGATGAAGGGATGGCACGCGGCGATGGGCAAGTTTGCAGATATGCCCAATGTCTGCGTCAAGATTTCTGGGATCGGCCAGAAAGGGCGGCCCTGGTCAATCGAGGACAACAGCGCCATCATCACCGAAACCATTGCTATGTTCTCAGCCGAGCGGACGATGTTTGCCAGCAATTTCCCGGTCGATAGTCTATGCGGTTCATTTGACACGATCTATTCGGGCTTCAAGCACGTGGCGGCACGCTATTCCCTGAGAGATCAGGCAAAACTCTTTGCGGGGACTGCACGCAAATACTACCGGCTGCCGATGGCGAACGAAGCCGGCCTGACCGGCACCGCGCCTGAGGTCGCCCGGACGGCTCTCTTTGGGTAGCACGCAGTCGAAGGCTGAATAGACCTAGCTGCGATTGCGAATCGCCGATCGGGACCTGAATCTAAGGTTGCTGTTGTGCTATCCGCATGACGGTTCCCGGTGCCGATCAGCCTAAGTTCTCTAAAAAAAATCTCGCGATCCGTTCAAACTCGCGTTCGCAAACGCGAGTTTGAACAGTCGGGCTATCGCGTAAAGCAAGAGCAAATCGATTAGATCGCGCTGATCGATCGTATCGCCGCCTGCGCTCCCCTGTCCGCAAAATTTTGTATACAAAATTCTGAAGACTTGATGTGTGCTAATAGATGGCCTATGATTTTCCTCGGATGGAGGAGATTATGGCGTCAGGACGAAGCCCAAAATCAGTCGGACTTGCGCCCGCAAAGGCCGTCTCGGCGAGGCCCAGCCGCCACGATCAGAGTGGCTTCAGCGCGCTCGTTTCTTTCTCATTCGAATTCAAAGAACTGCCCGACATCACGAGATCGCAGCCGGCGTCTGCCTGGCCGCTCATTGCCGGGTCGATATCACGAGGTGCGCCGAGGACGCAGTTCGCTGCCGCTTCGTGAACACGAGGACCGATCGGCTGTAGGCAAACCTGCAGCCATTTCATCTAAAGGAGGAATAAGATGAAGAAGCTATCCGTAGGATTGACATTTGCGGCCGCGGTCGTGCTGGCGGGACAGGCGCTTGCCTTCGAACCGACACGCCCCGTCGAGTTTGTCGTCGCATCCGGCCCGGGCGGCGGTACCGACAACTTTGCCCGTACCATCCAGTCGATCATCGCCAAGCACAAGCTGATGGAAAAATCGATGGTGGTCCTCAACAAGGGCGGCGGCAGCGGCGCGGAAGCGTTTCTCTATGCTCGCAAGAATGAAGGCGATCCGAACAAGCTCTACTTCGGAACCAACAACGCCTATCTCCTGCCGCATGTCGCAAAGCTCGCCTATTCGATGGAGGACCTGCGTCCCGTCGCAGCGCTCGCATTCGACGAATTTTTGATCTGGGTGAAGGGCGATTCCGAATACGCGACGCCGACGGATCTCATCGAAGCCGCGAAAGCTGCGCCGAACAAGCTTTCCTTTGCAGGCAGCCAGTCGAAGGACACGGATGAAACCCTGGTCGCTCTGATCGAGCAGACGACGGGCACCAATTTCAAGTATCTGCCCTTTAATGGCGGTGGCGAAGTCGGCGTTCAGCTGGCCGGCGGCCATGTCGCTGCCAACGTCAACAATCCGAACGAGAATGTCGGCCAGTGGCAAGCAGGCGCGATCAAGCCCCTTTGCGTCTTCTCCGACAAGCCGATGGCCAAGAGCGATCCGGTCCATGACGGCAAGGGCTGGGGCGACATCCCGACCTGCGCCTCGAGCGGCGTCAACATTCCGTCCTACAAGATGCCCCGCACGGTCTGGACCGCGGCAGGAACGCCTGATGATGCGGTCGCCTACTACAGCGACGTTCTGAAAAAGGTCAGCGAGACCCCGGAATGGGCCGACTATATCCGCAAGACCTCGCAGACCGGCGATTTCATGTCTGGCCAGAAGCTGCAGGACTTCATTGTTACCAGCGAGAAGAACGCCGTCGGCGTCTTCGAAGCCGAAGGTTGGCTGGTTAAGTAAAATCCTGACGCCAATACGATTTTAGGTCCGGCATGTTCGTGCCGGATCTTTCGATCGAGGGAAATCAATCATGCGTATCAAGCGACTCCATGTCGAGATCGTCACCGCCATCACGCTTGCCGCCGTCGGCGCGCTGGGTGCAACAGGTGCCCTGGAACTCGGCGTCAGCTGGAGTGAATCCGGCCCCATGCCGGGCTACTTTCCGTTTTACGTCGGCATCATCCTGATCGTTGCGGCTTTTGCCAGCGCGGCCCAGGCCATTTTCAGGTTGAAAATGGGCAGCGAGGAGATGCGCGAGACGTTCCTTGAGCCGGAACAGACGCGAAGGGTTCTTTCCTTCCTTCTGCCGATGATCGTCTTCGTCATCGTGACGGTCTTTCTCGGCACCTATATCGGGACGGCGCTGTATCTCTTCTACGTTGCCTGGCGCAACGGCGGCTACAAGCCGTGGATCGCGATCCTGATCGGTGTTGTCTTCTCCATCGCGCTTTATTTCGTCTTCGAAAAAGCGTTCCAGGTGCCGCTGCATAAGGGCCCGATCGAAGAAATGCTCGGCATTTACTAAGCACCCGGAGCTTGATCATGGAAAATTTTGAACTGCTTATGGGTGGCTTTGCGACGGCACTTACGCCGATGCACATCACCCTGATGATCGTCGGCGTCCTTCTCGGGCTGATCGTCGGCGTCCTCCCCGGCCTCGGGGCTCCGAACGGCGTATCGCTGCTCATTCCGCTGACCTTCACAATGGACCCGGTCTCGGCGATCATCCTTCTGGCGTCGATGTATTGGGGCGCGCTGTTCGGCGGCTCGACGACCTCGATCCTCTTCAACATTCCCGGCGAGCCGAGTTCGGTGGCGACCACTTTCGATGGCTATCCGATGGCGCGATCGGGGCAATCGACCCGCGCACTCACGCTTGCCTTCATGTCGGCCGGCATCGGCGCCTTCGTCGGTATCGTCGTCATCACGCTTCTGTCCACTTGGGCAGCGCGCTTCGCGCTTCGTTTCGGCGCGGCTGAATATTTTGCCGTCTATTTCCTCGCTTTCTGCGCCTTTGTGGGGATGGGCAGCGCTTCGCCGATCAAGACGGCCGTCTCGCTCAGCCTCGGCCTTCTTCTATCCACTGTCGGCATGGATACCGTCACCGGATCGCTTCGCCTGACATTCGGCATCGAAGCTCTCCTCAGCGGCGTCAGCTTCCTGGTGGTCGTCATCGGTCTGTTCGGGATCGGCGAACTTCTGGCAACCGTCCAGGACGGGCTGAAATTCCGCGGAGTCGCGTCCCGTATCGATCCGCGCGACGTCTTCAAGACCATGCTGGAGCTGCCGAAATACTTCACCACGATCGTGCGTTCGTCTGCCGTCGGGATCTGGATGGGCATCACGCCCGGTGGCCCGACCGCAGCATCGTTCATGAGCTATGGTCT
The DNA here is from genome assembly GCF_001423215.1 of Rhizobium sp. Leaf321. Taxonomy (NCBI): domain Bacteria; kingdom Pseudomonadati; phylum Pseudomonadota; class Alphaproteobacteria; order Hyphomicrobiales; family Rhizobiaceae; genus Rhizobium; species Rhizobium sp. Leaf321. The sequence continues at coordinate 173,964 of NZ_LMOF01000001.1, forward strand.
TGCACGTCAGTGGTCGAAGCCAGGCGAAAAGTTTGGCACCGGCCGTCCCGAAGGTATCGTTGCACCGGAAACCGCCGACCACTCGGCCGGCACCTGCGCCATGCTGCCGATGCTTGCCCTTGGCGTTCCAAGCTCTGCAACCGCAGCCGTTATGATGGGCGGCCTGATGATCTGGGGCCTGACGCCGGGACCGATGCTGTTCACCACGCAGCCGGACTTCGTCTGGGGCCTGATCGCCAGCATGTATATCTCCAACTTCGTCGGTGTCATCCTGGTCCTGTTGACCGTTCCGTTCTTCGCAGCGCTGCTTCGCATCCCGTTTGCAATCATCGGACCGATGATCGTGGCGATCTGCTTCGTTGGCGCCTATACGGTGGCGAATTCGACCTCCGACCTCTGGCTCGTACTGATCTTCGGCGTCGTCGGTTTCGTCTTCAACAAGCTGGAATTTCCGCTGGCACCATTGGTTCTCGCCATGGTTCTCGGCAGCAAGGCGGAAAGCTCGTTCCACCAGTCGATGATTGCCTCCGACGGATCGCTCGGGATCTTCTTCTCGAACTATCTGGTCGGCTCGATCATGACCGTGGCACTCGCTCTTCTCATCATTCCGCAGAGCCTGAAGTTCATCAAGTACCTCAGAAGCCACAAGAACGTGGACGCGGCGGTATAAGCCGCGCCCACGCCTTTTTCGTTTCGGTTTAGGAGGGGAACACCATGAACTATCACACCTATTTCGGCAGAGAGTCCGCCCCGGTGGAATGCTGCATCGTCGGCACCGGCGGCTTCGGCCGCAGCTTCATCGCGCAAAGCCTGAAGACGCCGCTGATCAGCACCCGCGTTGCGGTCGATCTGAAGGCGCAAACCGCGACAGACGTTCTGCGGGGCCTTGGGATCGATCCGTCCAGGATTGCCCAATGCGCAACCGCGAGCGAGGCGAAGACGGCCTGGGAGAACGGCCATTATATTGCGGCGGGTGACCTTTGCGTCGTCCTCGACCTTCCGATCTCCGTGGTTGTCGAAGCCACCGGTCATCCGGAAGCCGGGGCGAAACACTGCCGGCTTGCGATCGATGCGGGCAAGCATGTCGCGCTCGTCTCCAAGGAAGTCGATAGCGTCGTCGGTCCCGGCCTTGCGCTGCGCGCCCGCAACAACAATGTCATCGTGACGCCGGTCGATGGCGATCAGCCGAGCCTGTTGATGGGTCTGGTCACCTGGGCCGAAGTGCTCGGCCTGGATATCATCGCCGCCGGCAAGGCCAGCGAATACGATTTCGTCTATGACCCAAAACAGAAGACATTGAGCTCGAACGGCAAGACCGCGTCTGCACCTGATTTCGGCGACTGGATCGAACCGGCTTCGCTTGACCTGGCGACCATCGCGGCAAGACGATCGGAAATCGCAGCGGAGTTTCCGCAGCGGGCAGTTCCGGACTTGTGTGAAATGACGCTGGTTGCCAATGCCACGGGCTTCCTGGTCGACCGAGCCGACCTGCATGTTCCGATCGCGCGGATCACCGAAGTTGCCGATTTCTTTTCAGAGCGTTCGAGCGGCGGGTTGCTCGGCGCGCCAAAGGTGCTCGACGTCTTCCACTGCCTGCGGCTTCCCGGCGAATTGAGCTTTGCCGGCGGCGTCTTCGTGACGGTGCGTTGCGACGACGCGGAGACCTGGCAGATGCTGGCGGAAAAAGGCCATGTCGTGAGCCGCAAGGGGGATGTCGCCATGCTCTACATTCCACGCCATCTTCTGGGCGTCGAGGCTGCAACGAGCATTCTGGAAGTCGGCCTGCGCGGCGTCTCCAGTGGTGCTGCCGAGCCGCGGCCGGTGATCGACCTCGTCGCGCATGCGGATGCAGATATCGAAGCCGGAACAATTCTGACGGCAAGCGGCCACCATCACTCGATCGTCAACGTTTCTGCGCGGATGATCCCGGCCGGCCCGCTCTCGGATGACAGGGCCGTTCCCTTCTACCTGGCAGCCAATCGCACCCTAAAGAGAGCGGTCAGGGCGGGCCAGCCGATCCTTTGCGGCGATGTCGAACTCGATGAGACCTCGGCATTGCTCGAACTGCGGCGCGAGCAGGACAAGGCATTCTTCTAAGCCTCCCAAGGCAATGCGCGGCCGGCGCGAACGCTGGCCGCGCGCTCTCAAAGGCCCTGTGGCCGAACTTGCGTCGAGGATAAGCCTTGCTCTCCTATATCCTCGTCTGCGCCATAGGTTTCGTCGCCGGTTGCCTGAGCGGGGTGATCGGCACCGGCGCCAGCCTCATTCTCCTGCCCGTTCTTGTTCCGATGTTTGATCCCGCTCGCGCCATTCCCGTCATGGCGATCGCCGGGCTGATGGCGAATGCCGCGCGTGTGATGGCTTGGCATAGGCATGTCAATTGGCGCGCCGTTCTCGCTTATGCGCTGCCTGGCATGCCGGCAGCGTCGCTGGGCGCTGTCAGCCTGGTCCATTTGCCGGCAGCGGTCAGCGGCACCCTGCTCGGCCTCTTCATCATGTTGCTTGTCCCGTTTCGGCGATACATCCGCCACCATAACATGACCATCGGGCTGGGTGGAATGTCGATCGCCGGTGCCGGTATCGGGTTTCTGACGGGGATGTTTCTGTCCACCGGCCCACTCAGCATTCCAGCCTTCCTGGCCTTCGGGCTGACCAAGGGCGCCTTCCTGTCGACTGAAGCGGCGGCATCGATTTTCGTCCAGGCCGCAAAGGTTTTCACGTTCTATCAGGCAGGTGCGCTGACCCATGATCTCGTGATCAGCGGTCTCGTGATTGGTTCGTCACTGATGGCCGGAACGTTCTTTGCCAAACGGTATGTCCTCAGCATGTCGGAGCGCACGTTCGGTCTGGTGATGGATGGCATTACCCTGGCATCCGGCCTGTGGCTCACCTGTGTCGGTCTGTTCGGCTGAAACCGAACAGACCTTTTCAGGGTCAGCGGCGGCTGGCGATAAAGCCGGCAGCAAGCTGCGCCACCATGGACAGCGATACAGCGCCGGCATCCGGATGGCCGATGCTCTTTTCCGCAAGCGGACGCGCACGCCCGAGCCGCGGCGTGAGTGCGGCTGTTGCTTCGGCGGCCGCGCTCGAAGCGTCGGCTGCAGCCTTGAAGGCTTCCGGCAGGGACTTGCCGGCCGCGGTCTTCTCCGTCAGCGTCTCGACGAACGGAATAAGCGAATCCACGAGCGTCTTGTCGCCGATACGGGCGCGGCCGAGACTGGTGACGGCATCGAGCGCCCTGCGCGCGCCTTCGGCAATCGCCGCTTCATCAGGCACGTCGTTGTCGCTCAGTGCGCTGCTCCACGACCGCAGCAACAATCCCCAGATCGCGCCTGATGTGCCGCCGGCACGGTCAGCCCAGGCATCGCCGCCCAGCGCAAGCGTCGTCTGCGCGCCGGCGCCAGCCGATACGGCAGCGGCCATCGCCTTAGCAGCGGCATCGGAACCACGCTGCATTCCCTGCCCATGGTCGCCGTCGCCGGCAATCGCATCGATGCGTCCAAGCTCGGATTCCTTGTCCGTGAGCATGGCGGCAATCCTGGCAAACAGATCCGAGATGCAGGCGGCCGACTTTCGCGACGCTTCGGATGCCGCCGGGATGACCGGAGCAGCTTCCTCATCGGTGATGACATCGGTGCGCAATTCAGCGACTTCAGGCCGTCCGCGACGAAATGCCGGCGCATCGCAGGGTGCCGCCCAATAGCGCTCAAGCTCTTCATCGAGCCAAGTCAGCGTCAGCGAGCAACCCTGCATGTCGAGGCTGGTGACGAATTCCCCGGCTTCCGGCAGGACGATCTGAAGGTCGGACCCGGTGAGTTTCTTCTGGACGGCGGTCCACAGCACGAAGAGTTCTTCGTATTTCGTCGAACCGAGACCGTTGAGAATGGCCGCGACGCGCGTGCAGCCCTGCGGCCTTTCGGCCAGCAGTTTGTCCGTGAGAACATCCGCGAGGTCCGTCGCGCTCGCGATATCCTGCTCGCTAATGCCAGGTTCGCCGTGAATGCCGAGGCCGAGAGCCATCCGGCCTTTCGGGACCGTGAACAACGGCTGCTTTGCACCTGGAAGGGTGCAGCCTGCAAAGGCGACGCCGAACGAAACCGTGCGTTCATTGGCATGCCGGGCGATACGCTCCACCTCGTCAAGCGAAAGCCCCGCTTCCGCCGCCGCTCCCGCTATCTTGAAGACCATGAGGTCGCCGGCGATGCCGCGGCGCTTGGCGTGTTCGTCAGCCGACGCACTCGCAACGTCATCGGTCACGGCAATGATGCGCACATCGATGCCTTCGGCACGAAGACGCTCTGCAGCGACCCCGAAATTCAGCACGTCGCCTGCATAATTGCCGAAGCCGAGAATGATGCCGCCGCCATTGTCGGCATGGCGGCAGACACGTGCAACCGCTGCCGTCGATGGAGACGCAAACACGTCACCTGCAACCGCTGCATCGGCCATACCCTGGCCGACATAGCCCGCGAAAGCCGGATAATGACCCGAGCCGCCGCCGACAACCACCGACACTTTGCCATCAGGCACTTTCGTAGCGCGCACGACACCGTTGGTGATGAGACGCACGTGGTTGGGATAGATCTGGCAAAAGCCGGCAAGCGCAGTCGAGGCGAATTCGTCTGGAGCGTCAAAGATCGTCGTCATGTAAGCGGTCCTCAATTACGCGGCAGGATGCGCCGGAGATAGTCGCGGTTGGTCGCGCTGACGGAAAGGCCGTCGCCACCATAATGCTCGCACAGGAACGGGCTGTTGAAGCCGTGTTCCAACGCAAGCTTGATTGCTGTGCGATAGTTGATCAAGCCGGATTCGAGCGGAACCGGATGGCTGGCGATCAAGCCCGCCTGCTCGTCCTCGATCCGCATGTAGTTCTTGACGTGCCAGTATTTGGCGAAAGGCGCGACTTTCGTCATCATCTGCAGCCAGTGCTCGACCGGCCGATGGAGACGGATGAGATTGCCGAGATCGGCGTTGATGCCTACGTTGGCCAGACCGACTTCCTCGACGAAGCGGACAGAACTGTCCGCCGTTCCGAGATAGGTGTCCTCGTACATTTCGAGGGAAACCTCGATGCCGACCTCTGCGGCGTGCCTGCCGAGTTCGGCAACGCGGGCCACCGCCTTGTTCCACGTCGCGGGATCATCGCGGTTTTTGGCACCTTGTTCGGTCCAGAACCACAACGCGCTTTTCTGCTTGTCCGTCAGCGGCTCGAAAAAGCCGAAGGAAACGCTCTGCGCGCCGATCTCGGCGGCAGTCTCGATGACGCGGTGGCTGTAGGCAAGGTAATCGTCGCCGTATTTATCGTCGATGACGCTGCGCCGCGATGTCGAGATTGCCGGGATGGTCATGCCTGCATCATTCACGACCTCGCAGAACGCACGACGGCGATCAGCCGAAAGATCGGCGACGCGGAGCCAGCTGTCCGTGGGATCGAGTTCGGTAAAGCCTGCATCTGCGACTTCGCCGACAGTCTTGGCCCATTCCTCGACGGTCTGATCCTGAACCGAACGACCGTCCGGCAACATATTGGGGTATTGAATCATTGCGGCCGCGATCGGCCAGGTCTCACGCGTCCACTTGGGAGCTGAACTTGTCATTGTCGTCCTCCAACCGCGACGCCACCGCGCTCTTGATGGCGCAGGGAAGCCGCACACTCTGACAGTTGGCAGCCGGCGTTCAAGCCGACCGACATGCGCCAAGCCCGCGTCCTCTCGGGCTGAGATGACCGGCCATTCACGGCCGGTCATTTATGATCAAGTGATCACGCGGCCTGTGCTGCCAGGCGCTGGCGCTTTGCCATACGGGTCGCAAGCAGGATCGCTTCACGGGTCGCGCCGATATCGGCAATGCCCTTGCCTGCGATGTCATAGGCCGTGCCATGAGCCGGCGTGCAAAGCGGGAATGGCAGGCCACCCATCATCGTCACGCCCTTGTCGAAGCCAATCAGCTTCATGGCGATCTGACCCTGGTCATGATACATGGTGAGGACGGCGTGATAGCCTTCCTTCATGGCGCGAAGAAACACGGTATCGGCCGGGAACGGACCCTCCACGCCGTAACCGCGCGCTTTCGCTTCGGCAACGGCGGGTTCGATAATCTCGATTTCTTCCATTCCGAAGCTGCCGCCATCGCCCGCATGCGGGTTGAGACCGGCGACCGCGACGCGCGGCTCATCGATACCGGCGGCCTTCAGGCAAGAAACAGTCAGTTCGAGTTCCGACAGAAGCCGGTCCACGGACAGGTTGGCAGCCACCTCCTTGAGCGGGATGTGCGAGCTGACACGTGCGTTCCAGATCTTTTCGAGAACGTTGAACTCGCGGATCTTGCCCGTGAACGACAGGACGTCCGAGACGAAACGGATTTCGTCATCGTAGCCCGGATAGGCAAAGCGCATCGCCTTCTTGTTGAACGGCGTGAAGCAGACCGCATCGGCCTTTCCGGCATGGGCGAGCTCAAGGGCGGTGCGGAAGTTGCGCGTGGCGAACGTGCCGCCGGCCAGCGTCGCTTCGCCGCGCTCCACCTCTTCCGGAGCGAGATGGCCCAAATCGACAAATGCGTGCTTCGAGCGATCGAGACCCGAAAGATCATCGAGCGAAGCCGAGATCAGATCTGGCTGAACGCCTGCTTCCTGCGCGCCCTTATCGAGAATGCGCCGATCGCCGATCACAACGATATAGGCTTGCTCTCTGATGTCATCCAAAGCCAGAAGCTGTGCGGTCAGTTCGGGGCTGATACCGGCCGGGTCTCCCATCGCAAGCGCAATGGTGGGACGGCTATCGTGATGCTGGGTGATATCCATGGGTCAATTCTCCTACCTCGGTGAGGACGTTTCTAAGCCATCCGGAATCGCAGGACAAGTCTTTTGCATTTTGTATGCAGCATTTTTACGTTTGGTGCCGTTCGGGTTCTGGTATAATCCTGGCGAGACGCTTTGATCATCACGGCGGTCCAGAAATCGAGCTTTCAAAATGAGTGATACACTGCCCGAATTGCCTGTCTCGCCATCCGGCCCCATCCGGCGGACGGCCTTGCACGACACGCTCGTCACTCGGTTGCGCGACATGATCATCGAGGGCGAGCTTGCCCCCGGTTCGCGGATGCACGAAAGCCAGCTCGGCGAACAGCTGGGCGTTTCGCGCACGCCGCTGCGGGAAGCGATCAAGTACCTTGCCAGCGAAGGGCTCGTCGAACTCATTCCAAGCCGCGGCGCGATCGTCAAAAGGTTCAGCGGCAAGGATGTGCACGACATGCTCATCGTTCTGAAGAACCTGGAGGAGCTTGCCGGAAGCCTTGCCTGCGAGACCGCGACGGATGACGATATCGCACGGGTCAGGCAACTGCATGACGAGATGCGGGCCTGCTACGACGTGAAGGATCGTCTGCGCTACTACAAGCTCAACCAGGCCATCCATACCGAAATCTGTCGGATCGCGGACAACCAGGCACTTAGCAGCGTTCAAGCGCAACTGCAGTCGCGCTTGAAGAGAATCCGGTTCATCGGCCACGAGGGTCCGGACAAGTGGTCGGCGGCCATGGCTGAGCATGAGGAGATGATCGTCGCGCTCGAAGCGCGGGACGGGAAAACCTTGTCAAAGGTATTGGGGCTTCATTTGCTCAATGCGTGGCAGCGCGTCAAAGACGCGATATAGCGCAAGTCGAAATCTCCAGAGCCAACATGGCTGCCGCAAAATCACATCCATAATGTTGATTATAACAATATAGGTGTTATATCCGTTTCATCCCACGCGGACGGTCTCGGATGAAGCGCGAAGAACGACACCAACGGATCATCAATCTGCTGATCGAAAAGCGAACAGTCGATCTCGACGATCTGGCGGAGCTTTTTGCCATCTCCAAGATGACCGTTCACCGTGATCTGGACGAGCTTGAGCAGGCAGGGGTGCTTCGCAAAGTGCGCGGCGGCGCAACGATCGACGCAGGTACCCAGTTCGAGAGCGATTTTCGGATCCGCGAACGTCAGGATCATGCCGCCAAGCACGCCATCAGCAAGGCAGCTGTCGATCTGGTCGAACCCGGCATGACCGTCATGGTCAATGACGGATCGATGGCGGCCGTGCTCGGCGAGGCACTGGCCGACAAACGTCCGCTGACGGTTATCACCAACAACGCGGCCGTCATGGAGCGGCTGAAAACCGAGACCGGCATCACGCTGATCGCCCTCGGCGGCGTCTATTCGCCCAAGTTCAACGCATTCTTCGGCGTGGTCACGGAAGAGGCTTTATCGCGGCTGCGAGCTGACGTTGCGTTCATCTCAACCCCGGCCGTCGCATCGGGGCAGGCCTATCACATGGACGACGCCGTGATCCGGGTTAAACGGGCGATGATGGCATCGTCGGCGCGCGCTTACCTGCTCGTCAACCACGAGCGGATTGGCCAAACGGCGCTACATGTCCTCGCCGGTCTCGATCAATTCGACGCCGTCATCACCAACCATCAGCCTGAGGCCCAACTGCTTCGAGACATCGAAGACACGGGCGTCACACTGACCATCGCATCGTCGGGAGGATCACATCCATGACCACATCGCCAAGCTTCTGGATCGGCACCAGCTGGAAGATGAACAAGACGCTTGCCGAAGCTCTGGAATTCGCGGCTGCCGTGAAGGCAGCTGATGAAGACAGGGATTCGCGCATCCAGCGATTTGTCATTCCGCCATTTACCGCCACGCGCGAGGTCAAGGCTGCCCTTGCCGGAACCTCCGTCAAGGTCGGCGCGCAGAACATGCACTGGGCTGATCAGGGTGCCTGGACCGGCGAGATCTCGCCGCTGATGCTGAAGGACTGCAAGCTCGACATCGTCGAGCTCGGCCATTCCGAGCGGCGCGAGCATTTCGGCGAGACGAATGAAACAGTCGGGCTGAAAACCGAAGCAGCGGTTCGCCACGGGCTCATCCCGCTGATCTGCATCGGAGAGACGCTCGCTGATCGCGATAGCGGCAACGCACAGCAGGTCCTTGCGGATGAGGTTCGCGGTGCCCTTTCCAAACTGTCGGGCGACCAGAAGAATGCCGAGATCCTGCTCGCCTACGAACCGGTCTGGGCGATCGGCGAGAATGGCATTCCTGCCACCGCAGATTACGCATCCGCCCGCCATGCCGAGATCATTGATGTGGCGCAGTCCATCCTTGGACGCCGCATCCCCTGCCTCTATGGCGGGTCGGTCAATCCCGGCAATTGCGAAGAACTGATTTCGAGCCCTCATATCGACGGGCTCTTCATTGGCCGTTCCGCCTGGAATGCCGAGGGCTATCTCGACATCCTGGCAAAATGTGCCGCCAAACTCTGAGGAGACATGACCATGAAGCTTGCAATTGCAGGAGACAGCGCCGGCGAAGGCTTGGCAAAGGTTCTCGCTGATCATCTGAAGGACCGTTTCGACGTGCACGAAGTATCGCGTACCGATGCCGGTCCCGATGCGTTCTACGCGACGCTTTCCGACCGGGTCGCCTCCGGTGTCATCGACGGCACCTATGACAAGGCCATCCTGGTTTGCGGAACCGGCATCGGTGTCTGCATCTCGGCCAACAAGGTCCCCGGCATCCGCGCCGCACTGACACATGATACCTATTCGGCTGAACGCGCCGCCCTCTCCAACAACGCCCAGATCATTACCATGGGCGCCCGCGTGATCGGCACCGAACTGGCCAAGGCGATTGCGGACGCCTTTCTGGCGCAGACTTTTGACGAGAACGGTCGCTCGGCCGGAAATGTCCAGGCGATCAACGAGGTAGACGGGAAGTACAACGCCCGCTGAACCTTTTCCGTGACCGGACAATGTCCGGTCACGCCCTCCTCCCCGACTGACAGATGTCGACACAAGATTCACGTGTCCTTTTCCGCGGCCATACCCCGTCGAAGCTCGCTCAACGGGCAGGCCTACGGGCGACTGGAAACCTAGTCCCCACACCCCTCAAAAATCCTAGTGTCTATCGTCTTTCCGGCGGTAGGAACCTTAATGTTCCAAACTACGTTTCTGCGCCACCTGCGGGTATCAGGGGAGGAGAAACGATGATTGAACATAGCGTTTTCGCACAACGCCACTTTGGCACTCCAGCAAAGCAAATCATGTTTGACACGAGAGCGATGGCCGCAGCGCAGCTTGTCGCTTTAGCCGCGCCATTCGATCCGCAGGCATAGGCCACACCTACCCCACCTGCTTTCCGTTTCCGTCAATCTTTCTACAGTTTCTAAGTGCGCTGCCCAGCGGACGATCTCGACCGGAGTGTCAATGTCAGAAACCACCTCGACCAAGCCAGGCGCAACAGCCGCCACCCTTACCCCGGAACAGGCAGAACAGGCACGGCGCGCCTATCTTCTCAAACGTTTCTGGGTCAGCGCTCGCGGCTACTGGGGTCGCGATGGCGACAAGATCGCCTGGGTATGCTCGATAACGCTTCTCGCGCTCATCGGTGTCAACGTCGCTTTCCAGTATGGTATCAACGTCTGGAACCGCGGACTGTTCGATGCGATCGAGCAGCGGAATGCCGATCAGGTCTATTCGCTAGGCCTTCTGTTTCCGCCGCTCGTGCTTGGAAGCGTCGCGCTCGTCAGTTCGCAGGTCTATCTGCGCATGCTGATGCAGCGCCGCTGGCGCTCGTGGCTCACGAAATCATTGATCTCTCGGTGGCTTACGAATGGACGCTACTACCAGCTGAACCTGATCGGCGGCGATCACCAGAACCCGGAAGCCCGCATTTCCGAGGATATGCGGATCGCGACGGAATCGCCCGTGGATTTCACGTCAGGGGTGATTTCGGCTTTCGTGTCGGCGTCGACCTTCATCGTCGTCCTGTGGACGATCGGTGGCGCGCTGACGATTCCGATCGCCGGAAATTACGTCACCATACCTGGCTTCCTCGTGATTGCGGCGGTCGTCTATGCCATCATCACATCGAGTTCGATCGCGGTCATCGGCCGGAACTTTGTGAAAGTGTCCGAGAATAAGAACCAGGTCGAAGCGGAGTTCCGCTATACGCTGACGCGCGTGCGGGAAAACGGCGAGAGCATTGCGCTGCTGGGCGGCGAAGAGGAAGAGCGCAACGATCTCGATCGGACCTTCGCAAATGTCCGTCAGCAGTGGCGGCTGCTTGCGTGGCAATATATGCGCACGTCCTTGGTCTCGCACGGATCGATGCTCATTGCACCGGTCGTTCCGGTCCTGCTCTGTGCCCCAAAGTTCCTCGATGGCAGCATGTCACTGGGTCAGGTCATGCAGGCGGCATCGGCATTCACAATCGTTCAAGGTGCGTTTGGATGGCTGGTCGACAACTATCCCCGTCTCGCCGACTGGAATGCCTGCGCCCGTCGCGTAGCCTCGCTGATGGTTTCGCTTGATGGTCTGGAACAGGCCGAACAGAACGAAACTGTGGGACGGATCAAGCATGGCGAAACTGAGGGCGACACCATGCTCAGCCTGAACGAGGTCTCCGTCTCGCTTGGCGACGGCACTGCCGTTGTCAAGGAAACGCAGGTGGAGATCGGGCCCGGCGAACGCGTCCTCGTGGCGGGTGAATCCGGTTCCGGCAAGAGTACGCTGGTGCGAGCCATTGCGGGGCTTTGGCCCTGGGGAGAAGGAAGTGTCAACTTCCGCAAGGGCCAGGAACTTTTCATGCTGCCCCAGAAACCATACATCCCGTCGGGCACCCTGCGTCGCGCCGTCGCCTACCCGAAACCGGCAGACACATGGTCGGCAGAAGAAATTCATGTTGCCCTCGACAAAGTCGGGCTCGGGCACCTGCGCGACAGGATCGAGGACGAAGCGCCATGGGACCACACGCTGTCAGGTGGAGAGAAGCAGAGGTTGGCGTTTGCCCGGCTTCTCCTCAACGACCCTGACATCATTGTCCTTGATGAAGCGACCTCCGCTCTCGACGAAAAGACGCAGGACAAAATCATGGAGATGATGATCGACGAGCTGCCCAATGCCACAATCCTGAGCGTGGCACACCGCGTAGAGCTCGAACAGTTTCACAGCCGGAAGATCACGCTCGAGCGCCGGGAGGGCGGGGCAAGGCTGGTTAGCGACGTCGATCTCGCGCCTTACACACGCGGCCGAAACGTCTTGTCGCGACTTCTCGTTCGCCCGATCATCAAGCCGTAGAGGATGTGAATGAGAGTTCGGCTCAGATTCAGGCAACGCCTGTGTAAAAGTCGGAACTGATGCCTCGCCAAAATGTTCAATTGTACGGTAACGTACAGAGAATGTGATGCCGAGGTCCGAAATGAGCCAAGCCGGAGTTATTCTCGTCGTTGAAGATGAGCCCGTCCTCCGATTTATATTGGTGGAGGAGTTGCAGGATGCCGGGTACGAGGTGTTCGCCGCGGTCGATGCAGCCCAAGCCATAGACATCCTGGAGAGCAACTTCGATATCCAACTTCTCCTGACGGATATCGACCTGTTTGCCGAGGGTGAAGGCGTGGAACTCGCTCGGATGGTGCGCGATAGGTGGCCCCCGATCCGGATCATCCTCACGTCGGGAAACTGGACGCTTCAACAATCCGAGCTTACGTTTGCAGAACGCTTTATCCCCAAACCCCATGGGCCGGGCGTACTTCTCCAGACCATCAGAGAGTGTATGCTTTGACATGCTCTTATGGAACCATTTTGCGCAAACGGCGTTATGCAGAGCGACCAAGGGATGACTCCGCGTTTACCGTTACGACGCGAGGGATTGCTTGAGGCGACGAATTCGACTGAGACCTTTGCATAAATGACAATGACCGGGGCCCCGTCCGACGCACGGGATGGAGATACGAAACCCATGCACCGCAAATTGCTTGAATCGTTTTACGGCTACGGTGCCGCAACAACAGTCGTCGCTGTTGGTCTTTTGGCGGTGTGGTTAATTCGGTGACCTCTTGCGCCGTACCGAGGGCTCGCTGACTCATACCGGTCCGCCAAGACGCCGCCTCTGGTTTTGCCGGCGACAGCAGTTGCGCGAGAAGACCGGCTTCTCGGGAATATTCTGCGGAAACAACTCTTCGCCTTAGAGGTTGAACACAGACTGTGGCCACCATCCTCCACGCGTCAAACACCGTCTCCCCACCCCTCCCGTTTTCTGTTAGACCCGATCTCCAGACTGAAGCCATTAAACTGAAATGAGCGTAGCCTTCATGTGCCGAACAGCCAGTGAGCCTCTGACGTGATGCAGATCCTTTCAGAGATAGAAGGCGAAATGGCTTCGCGGATTCGCGCGGTCGATTGGAACACAACCAGCTTAGGACCTATCGAGGACTGGCCGATAGAGCTGCAGACCACGCTGGCCTTGTGCCTCAATACCGACCTGCCAACTGCCATCTACTGGGGAGACGAAATGCGTCTCCTTTATAACGATGCGTGGTCGCCGATCGCTGGAGAGAAACACCCGTGGGCATTGGGTCGCCCCGCGTCGACCGTCTGGGCGGACATCTGGGATATCATAAAACCGCAACTCATGGCCGTCGTCGAGACGGGCAAGGGTTTTCGTGTGGCCGATCAAATGCTGCCGATGCTTCGCGGCGGACGCGTTCAGCATACGCATTGGGACTACAGCTTCGCACCGATCTTTTCGGCGGAAGGTCGTGTCGTCGGGGTTTTCAACCAAGGTACCGAGACGACCGCCCGCCTCTCTGCGCAACGGGCGTTGCGGGCGAGCGAAGAGCGACTGGAATACGCACTCGGCGCCTCAGAAACTGTCGGGACGTGGGACTGGGACATCCCGAACGACAGCGTGGTGGCCGACGCGCGATTTGCCAAGATCTACGGCGTTGAGCGGAGCGTTGCCGCCAGCGGCGCTCCGATCGGTGCTTTTTTCCGTCTGGTTCATCCCGATGATCTGCCGGCCCTTCAATCCGCGATCGACGAAGCGCTGAAGACGGGCACTATATTTTCGCAGGAATACCGGCTCGTCGACGCGGATGGTTCCGTCCGGTGGGTGACTGCCCAAGGCCGCGTCACGCTTGCGCCGGACGGTACACCATTGCGGTTTCCGGGTGTGTCATTTGACATCACCGATCGCCGCGTTGTCGAAATCGCGCTGCGGGAGAGCGAGGAACGCTTCCGTGCGATCACCAATTCGATCGACCAGATGATCTGGGCCACGCAACCCGACGGCCACCACGATTATTACAACCAGCGTTGGTACGACTTCACGGGCGTCCCGCAAGGCTCGACAGACGGCGAGGAATGGAACGGCGTATTCCACCCTGACGATCAGGATCGCGCCTGGTCCACCTGGCGTCGCAGCCTCGTCACAGGAGAGCCCTACCACATCGAGTACCGCCTCCGACATCGTAGCGGTAACTATCGATGGGTTCTCGGCCGCGCGCAGCCTGTGCGGAAGGAGGATGGCGAAATCAGCCGCTGGTTCGGGACATGCACCGATATCCAGGACATCGTCGATGCACGCGATATTCTGTCGAAGTCCCGCGAGCAACTGGCGCGTGAAGTGGAAGAAAGAACCGCGAAGCTGGTCGACGCGCAGGACCAGTTGCGCCAGGCGCAGAAAATGGAAGCCGTTGGTCAGCTCACGGGCGGCATCGCGCATGACTTCAACAATATGCTGGCCGTCATACTGGGTTCGATCAGCCTGCTCGAAAAGCGGTTGGCGCGCGGTGAGGTCGATGTCGGCCGCTACATCGAGGCCGCAAAGGATGGCGCAACGAGAGCTGCGTCGCTGACGCACCGCCTGCTCGCTTTCTCGCGACGGCAACCGCTTCAGCCGGAGGTGATCGACCCCAATCGCATGATTGCCGGAATGTCGGAATTGCTGACCCGCACGCTCGGAGAGCATGTTTCCGTGGAAACCGTCTTGGCGGCCGGACTGTGGAAAGTCTATGCCGACAGCAGTCAGCTGGAAAACGCCATTCTCAACCTCGCCGTCAATGGCCGCGATGCCATGCCCCGCGGCGGCAACCTGACGGTCGAAACCGCAAACTCGTATCTTTCCGACGAATACGCGCAGGACAATGCAGTGGCAGCCGGGCAATATGTCATGATTGCCGTATCGGATACCGGAACGGGGATGACGCCCGAGGTTATGGCGAAGGCTTTCGATCCGTTTTTCACCACCAAGGAGGTCGGCAAGGGATCGGGTCTGGGACTAAGCCAGATCTTCGGCTTCGTCAGGCAGTCGAGCGGGCACGTCAAAATTTATTCGGAAGAGGGCGTCGGGTCATCTATCAAGATCTACCTGCCGCGGCATCACGGTGAGGTTGAAGCTCCCGTAAACATCCAGGGCGTCGTCAAGCAGCCGGGCCGGGGCAGCGTTTCCGAGACGATCCTTGTCGTAGAGGACGACCAGCGCGTGCGCGTTTTCTCCACCGAGGCGCTTCGGGAACTGGGATATACCGTCGTCGAAGCCGCATCGGGCGAGCAGGCGCTCACCTTGATCAGGGCAGGTCTCAAGCCGACCTTGTTGTTTACAGATGTCGTGATGCCGGGGATAACAGGCCGCGAATTGGCCGACGCCGCCAAGGTTCTGATGCCGGAATTGAGTATTCTCTATACGACTGGCTACACCCGCAACGCCGTTGTCCATAACGGCGTGCTGGAGGGTGGAACGCACCTCTTGCAAAAACCCTTCAGCCTCGATCAGCTTGCTGATAAAATACGGAAGGTGCTGGACCAGTAGCCTTCGCGAATGAAGCGGGGGCGGCGTGAGGAGCGTTCGAACTCGGGGGCTGGACCGACGGGCAAGCCTGCCTGCGCACAGCTGCGGTCCGATCAGAGATTGGACAATCGACGAGCGAAATGGGAGGCGGCGGCGCGTACACTCGCGCCGTCATCATTGGCCTGTGATTTTCGCGTATAGCAATGCAACGCTTCGACCCCGTCGGCATTCACCGGATAGACAAGATCGACATGCTCCCTCTTCGATCCCGACCTCCGCTCTTGCAGGGGTTTGGCGGAAAGGCACGGTATCCGTCATTATAGAAGAGGGTCAAAGCAAGCTGTGAAGCCAACCCGCAACCTCATTTTCATTCTTGGCGATCAGCTATCCTTGTCGCTATCGAGCCTTAAGGGTGCCGATCCCACGCAGGATATGATCCTGATGTGCGAGGTGGTGGTGGAGGCGACCTATGTCGAGCATCACAAACTGAAACTCGCCTTCATCTTTTCCGCAATGCGCCATTTTGCCGATCAGCTGCGTGCGAAAGGCTTCTGCGTCCGGTACGTGCGGCTTGATGATCGCGACAATTCAGGCTCCTTCACGACCGAGCTTTTGCGCGCGATTGCAGAGACGTCACCCCGATCGATCATCGTCACCGAAGCTGCCGAGTGGCGCGTTCTTTCGGCCATGGAAGACTGGCAAGCTCTGGTAAATCTGCCGGTAGAGGTGCGGCAGGACACGCGGTTTATCTGTTCGACGACGGAGTTCAAAGCCTGGGCCAAGGACCGCAAGGCTCTGACGATGGAGTATTTCTATCGGGACATGCGGCGCAAGACCGGCCTGTTGATGAACGGTGACCACCCCGAAGGTGGCCGGTGGAATTTCGACAGTGAAAATCGCAAACCTGCCAAACCCGACCTGTTTCGCCCGAAGCATCATGTCTTTCCGCCCGACGCAGCAACGCAGGAGGTTCTTGCGCTCGTCGAGCGCACGTTCCCGAACAATATGGGTTCGACGGAGAATTTCTCGTTTGCAGTGACCCGCACCGATGCGGAGAAGGCAGCCGATGGATTCATCCGCGATTTCCTACCGAATTTTGGCGAAACGCAGGACGCGATGCTGGCTGAAGAGCCGTTCCTGAACCACGCGCTTCTCTCCTTCTACATCAATGTTGGACTGCTCGATCCGCTTGCACTATGCCGGGCTGCGGAGCGCGCGTATTTCGAAGGACACGCGCCGCTGAATGCGGTCGAGGCTTTCATCCGCCAAATCATCGGCTGGCGCGAATATACCCGCGGCATCTATTGGCTGAAAATGCCGGGATACGAGACAAGCAATTTCTTCGCCGCATCCCGTCCCCTGCCGGACTTTTTCTGGAGCGGTGAAACGGACATGGCCTGTATGTCCACAGTGATCAAACAGACGATTACCCATGCCTACGCGCATCATATCCAGCGTCTGATGGTGGTCGGAAATTTCTCAATGCTGGCAGGCCTTGATCCCTACGCGGTTCATCGCTGGTATCTGGAAGTCTATGCCGACGCCTACGAATGGGTTGAACTGCCCAATGTGATCGGAATGAGTCAGTTTGCCGACGGTGGGTTTATGGCCTCCAAGCCATACGCCGCAGGCGGCGCGTATATTTCTCGTATGTCCAATTACTGCGAAAGCTGCCGGTATGACGTGTCGCGGAAAACTGGCGAGAAAGCCTGTCCCTTCAATGCCTTGTACTGGGATTTCCTCGCCCGTAATGCCGAGTCACTGTCGGGCAACCACCGTTTGGCGCAGATGTATGCGTCATGGCGACGGATGTCGGCAGGAACGCAGCAGGCCTATCGCAACAGCGCTTCTGCATTTCTCGGGAAACTGGATGACGGAAGCCGTGTTTGACCGTGTGGCAATAGGCCGGCGACGGAGCATCTGAGGAGCGCCCTCGCAGAATGAATGGATCCGATCGCCGACGGGTTCCGTGTCTCTACCCGCAAGAGTGAGCCGGGATCATGCGGAATGGTCCTCCGCTCTCGGAAGGAAAAACAGGGCAGAGGCGAACCGGGTTCACTTGTTCCTTCGAGAACTGGTCGCGACCGCCTTCCTCGAACGATCTGACGCCCGGTCCGGATGGACGAACCTATCTCCCCATTTTGTCGCGCAACGATCGACCGAGATGACAATCTTGCGCGTAAGATAGGACCTCACGGGCAAGGACTGGGTTCGCCAAAGGCAAACGCCGCCGCAGCGCAGCGCCTTTCAAGGAGCATACCACCGCAAGATCCGCTTTCAGCGGTACTGCCGCGAGGGTAAGGCTCGGCTTCGTCAGGCGGTTGTACAAGCGGAACCGCGCCGCAATCGTGTTTTCTTCTGCGGGGGCGTAAAGCTGCGACAGCGTGACGAGCTTTGCGATTTCCTCTGGCTGTTCCCCGACCGCTTGCCTGACCATCGCATACCGGACCCAGAAGTTTCCATCACTCGGGAGGCAGTGAAGCGCAAAGCGAACCACGGTCTCTGCCTCCCCAAGCGCGCTCGACCAGTTGTCGTAATCGACATCCGGGCTTTGTGTATCCAGCCGGAAGAGCGTAACCGTTACAGCTGCTTTGACGAACTCGCTTTGGCAAACATCGTCTCTGAGAAGCAGTCTCATCTGCGGTAGAGTTCCTTCGAGCAACTCCCGCGAGACCGGTTTGTCGCGTTCAATCTGGGCCGCGATGTGTCGCATGGTCCCGAACCGGGCGTAGCGTGAGATCTGTGTCACCGAGATCGCCAGGCTTCCCATGCAGAGCAGGACGACCGCTCCGATGAGAAGCGGTCTGCGACCACGCCGCGTCATTCTCAGCCTTCCTGGTAGTACTGGGAGTATCGCGAGTAATAATATTCGCTGGAGCCATAGGCTCGGTAGAGCTTCATCCGTTCCTGGTCGACCTTGTTCAGCACGACACCAAGACACTTGTCGCGGACATAGGGATCGGAAGCGAGAACCTGACGAACGACCCGGCGTGCTGTCTTGCCCCATTCGGTGACGAAGATGAACCCGTCAATTCGGCCTGCAATGGCGCGGGCATCGACGACCGGGCCAAGAGGCGGCAGATCGATAATGATATAGTCTGCGGTATTGCTGATGTCTGCGAGTACCTGGCGCATGCGCGCGGACGATAGCAGTTCGGACGAATGCGGAATGCGGTGACGGACAACTGCAGGCAAGAACGCAAGTTTAGTCCGATCGTTTCGGAGGAAAAGCGACTGCGGATCCTTGTTGTCGATGAGCACTTCGAGAAGGCCGGATTCCGCATGTCTCCCGATCGCCCGCGTCGCGCCCGGGTTGCGCAAATCGCCGTCGATCAGGACGGTTCTGTTTCCTTGCCCCGCCAGCAACTCGGCAAAATTCACCGCAATCGTTGACTTGCCTTCTCCAGGCAATGACGAAACGACGCCGATGATCTTGCAACTCTTGCCGGTAAGCGCGAGGTCTGCAGCAATCTTGGCGCTTCGAAGCGTTTCCGCGAAGGCGGAGAGTGGGTGATCGATGACGTAATTCGAAACGGCATGGGTCTTTCGAACCTGGCCAATGCCACGACCGTCAGAGCTATCCGGAGCATCGACGGCCTTTGCCGGAGCCACTATTGGCGCGATGCCCAGAAATTCCAGATTGAGAACGTCGCGAACCTGTTCGCCGGTTCTAAAGAAACGGTCCCGGAACTCGCGAAACGCGCCAAGGCCACTCCCGACCGCGGCACCGATAATCACGAACAGCGCCAGCACCAATGGCTTGCGGGGATGGCTCGGACTGTCGGGTGCAGCTGCTCGCGTGATGATACGTGCTTCTGTGACCGGGAAGGACTGTTGCTGTATGGCTTCCTGATACCGCTGCAGGAAGGTCTGGTACATGTTCTTGTAGGTGTCAGCTTCCCGCTCGAGTTCTCTCAGCTGTACCTGGGTCTCGCTCGCGGTGGCGCTGATGCCTGTGGCCTGCGCGACCGAATCCGTCAGGCTCTTTTCCCGGGCCTTGGCAACGTTGAGATCGCTCTTGTAGCTTTCGGCGATACGATTGACCTCTTCGAACATCAGACGGTTGTATTCCGTCATTTCGCTGCGCAGCCTGATCGCTTGAATATGATTGACTCCGAGACGATCGGATATCTGCGCTTCCCGCTTGGAGGCATCAAGATATTTCTGGCGCAGTTCGTTGGAAATGGAACTGTCGAGAACATCCGTAACGATCGCGTCTCCTTGGCCCGAAGCGATGATCTGCGCGATCCGCTGCAGGCGCGCCTCAGCTTTCGCGGTATCGGACTGCGCGACGATCAATGCGCTGTTGAGTTCGGACAACTGCTGGTCAGCAACCAGAACCGAGCCGGCAGCAACGAGGCCGTTGGAACTGCGGAACTTCTGGACGGCAAGATCCGAGTCCAAAGCCTTCTGGCGCAGTTCGGCTATGCGATCCTGCAGCCAGCCGCTTGCGCGCCTGGTTGCCTCATATTTCGAATTAAGCTTGTCAACCAGATAGGCCTCTCCGATCGCGTTGGCGATCTTCGCAGCGAGAGAAGACGATGGAGAGGTGTAGCTGATGCTCAAAACATAAGTGCGACCAACGCGGCTGATCTCCATGTTCCAAAGGAGCGTGTTCGCAGCGGCGCGGCGTTTCGCCTCCACCTGATCGCTAGTTTCGGGTTCAACGACGAACCAAGAAGAGACATTTGCCAGCGACCGGAGCGTTCCGACCATCGTTCCAATGACAGACCCTCCGGCACTCGCAAACGCCGCATCATTCGTAAGGTCGAGCTTATCCACGACGGACATGGCAATCGTGTCCGATTTCAGGAGTTCAACTTGACTGAGAACGGAACCCTCGTCGTCGACCACGCCACCAATTGTCGAAAGCTGCTGAACGACTTCTCTATTGCCTTGGTCGATCAAGACGCTGACGTTGGACGTATAAAGAGGAACTGCCGTGAATATATACGCCAATCCTAGGACAATAGCGGCCGCCACTGCGGCCGCTACGATCATCCATTGTCGTCTGGCGATCGCTAAAACAGCATCGAAATCAATTCCTTGAACGGAGCGCTCTAGATCGACATCGTCGCCTTGCAGGCCACCAGAGAAACTCTTGTTATGAATCTGCAAGAAAAACCTCGCTGAATGAAATGCCAGACAGTAGCCGCCTCAGAACGACGCCGTGGTCGAACTGCCTTCGACGATCGTCGTCGAGCCGCCGTCTTCGCTCGCGTAATATCCGCTACCGCCGCCGGAAGAGAAGCTGGACGAGCCCGAGCCGGTCGACGCAGTCGTTCCAGCGCCACCATTGCTGCCGCCACCTGGCGTGCCGCCGCCGCCAATCGCGCCAGCGCCACCGGTTGCCGAGCCGCCACCGCTGAGGCCGCCGCCAAGAGACGCAGTCTGCGTTTCGCTGTTGGCCGCGAGAAACGCTGTCTCGAGGGCGCGATTGCCGCTGTCCGCGATAGCGTCCTGGATACGGGAGGCATATTCGGGATTGACGGTAGCGCAGGCCCTTGCGGCACGAGCAAGCCCCGCGCCGATCGCGGCAGCCTGACCGGCACTAGCCTTTGCAGCGATGGCAATCAGCGGGGACAGTGCGTCGGCGCTGGATCCGGCGAGCGAACGAGCCTGATTGGACAGTGGAAGTCCGCCAGACGAGAACTGCGACAACAGACTTTCTGGAGCTGCGAGAAACGCGCTGATCTCGGCATCAGACATCCGGGCCGGCGCGACGAAGCATCCCGCCGTTGGCAAAGCCGACTGTGCATGAGCCGAAGAAAGGTCAGCAATACCTGAAACTAGAGCAGTGGCAAGCGCGATACCTGCAATATTACTTATAAAAAACTTAGGCATGACTGTCTCCCGAAGATTACTAAACTAATCAATCCATCGCACAGAAGTAAAAAATCATCAATAGAGAGATTAAATCACTGTTAACTTGTGAATTTGAGGCCAAAACTCACGGGGCGAGTTCTCGAACAGCATCGCGGGTGGCGATGGCATCCGACGGAACACCAGCGACAGTCGAAGTCACAGAATTCAGGATGTTGAGGAACTTCAGCGTTTCGACAGAGTCGGAGTTGGACACATAGATCGTGTCCTTATCCTGCATCGGGAACTTCTGGACAGCGAAGAGAGCCGAAGGATCTCTCATATTGGCTCTGAAGATGACGGGAACCATTTCGCCGCTGAACCGACTGGTATCCACGCCCAGCTTAGACAGGAAGTCTTTCTTGACTGTACGGTAGAGCATGACCTGCGCCGGATTTGCACGCGAGTCCAGCAATCCGCCCGCCTTCCCCAGTGCTTCACCGAGGGTCAGCTTCGATTCCTCGAAGTCAAACCTGCCATTGAGACCCGAGGCGCCAAATGCAAGGTAGGTTCGACGTTCACGATCGACCAGAATGGTGTCGCCAGGTGCGACATAGATGTTTTCAGACGGCGTGGCGACCAGATAATCGTAAAGGACAGTCGCCGATTTTCCGCGTCTTTGCAGCGTAATGTAGGTTTCGATGCCGGGCGAGCTCAGGCCGCCGGCTTCGGAAACGACGTCAAGCACGCGCTCACCAGCTTCCGTCAACTCTATCTTCGCAGGCGAGCGTACGTCGCCCAGAACCGCGACCTGAGCAGATCGGCTGCTGACCTTCGTGATCAACACCTGCGGCTCAATCGCGCGGTTGGCGAGTGCATCCTCTACTTGTCGCTGGACGTCCTCCACCGGACGCCCGGCGGCCGGGATACGACCGGCGTAAGGGACGCTGATCGTACCCTCCCGATCGATTGTCTGGTTCGGTAGCGACACGTAGTTACCAGGACGACTCCCGGCGTCGTTGGGAATAAACAGGCCGCCGGACTGAGATTCAAAGACGGAGACCTGAACGACGTCACCAACGCCGAGCGGCAAGCTCGGGGCTCCGCCACGACCGCCGCCGAACCCCCCTTTAAGGGATGTCGCCTTAGTATCCTCTACATAAGCAAGCACAGATTTACTAATGTCGACCAGAGCATAGTCGATCCCGACGGCCTGTGCCTTTTTGGCTGATGTAACCTTTGCAGTTGCCTGCGCCTCCACCTGCCGAGAATCCGGTCCAGAGTTTGGCAGCGCCGTGCATCCCGACAGGAATGACGTCGCCACAAGAACAAAAGTCGATGCGGTTTTGATTTTCACGTGTGTCCCCTTAGAAGCCCCAAGCGAAACTTGCACACGAGATTATTTATTTCTAGTTTAGATTGGAACGTAACAAATGAATCTGGAACGAAACAAAGATTTGTTGCTGATAAATCACAGATTTAACTTATAATTATATATATTATTTGTGCCTAAGCTATAAAATAGTACAATATAATCTATCTTACTAATGTAGATGCTTTGGATAAACTGCATATCTCAAGCAGCAGGCAACTGTTTATCTCGCAGGCTGGCCGCCGACGGCAATTGCCCCGCCACACTTGTTTGGATCGTTCGATTTCGCCTGTTTTTCGACCCGACTTTTAGATCGGCAACGCAGACAACGACGATCGGCGCCAAAGTCGCAGCCACGAAAATGGCGAGGCCGGAGATCTGGATTGAGAAGTCGAAGGCGGAGTGAACGAGAAGCAGCAACACCACCGCGAAGCCGGATTCCGGGACATAACGAAGGCGACGCCTCGCTGCCATTCCTCTGACGAGGCACGATAAGACAAAGGCCAGTCCAAACGCGATAATGAATATGCCGGCGACGCCCAACGCGAAGACTGCTTCGAGATAGACATCGTGGGCACGATTCCAAACCGTATAGACGCCGCAGTCCGGATCGCGATACGCTGTAAAAGCGGTTTCGAAACTTGCCAGTCCGGTCCCGAACGGAAAATGATCGGATACCCCCGAGCCCAATCCCGGCATGATGCAAAAGCGGCCGTCGCTTGCGCCCTGCACTTCTGCTCGGAGCAAAGCTCTGCCAGAAAACGACAGGAAGCCTGCTGCGAATAGGCCGGTTAAAGCAATCGCTATCAGAAATGCGCCAACGCGAATGGATCTAAGGCCGGTACCTCGAAGCGCAGGGACAGGATGCTTGTTCTGCGAAGATCTGAACACGAACAACAGGGTCATCAACAGAAGCGCGGCAAAACTCGCCGCAACCCCGGCCCGGGACTTCGTCAGCACAAGAGCCGTGACCGATACCATAAACAGTATCGCAAAGCTTAGTGCTCCTCGAATTGCCTTTCGTTGATCGAATGGAAGACCCCTGCCTTGATCCAGCGACGTGAGAATTCGCCGGACCCCAACACACCGCAGGTGAGACGAAAGGATTCCATAGTTCAGGATGGCGACAATCCCGAAATAGGTTGCGGCGGTGTTCCGATTGACAAAGAAGCCGGTTAGGCTGTCGAGGTAAGCCGTCTTTGCGATGAAGAGGAGTGTCTTGGGTGCGATCAGGAATTGGGCGATGGAGAGAAGAGCGACAACGGCTCCTGCTATCGCCAGGCCTTTGAGGGTGGCGATAGCTCGTTCGTCGCTGTCGCACAAGATAATCCCGAGCAGAAAGACCTCAACCGGCACGAGGAAACGAAGCAAAGATGCCCAGTCATCCGCAGGCGTCAAGGATATCACCGGGGAAGCATCGAGCTGAAACTTGGCCAGGTCTCTCCACGACGGTTGACTAAAGATTGCTTCAGGCAGCGGAGTAGTCTGGAACATTACCCATGCGAAGGCGACCAGAGCCAATACGATAGCCGCTTTCACTGCCGGCTCCCCTGCCTTGGGGATCCCTCGGACGAAGACGGCGATACAAAGCAGGAGAGCACTTGCCAATCCGTAGATAGCGACAGTGGAAATCTGCACGGCGCCAAAATTCAAAAGCGCTAAGGCGAGTGCTGACCAGTGCAAAACGACGATCGATTGATAGCTTAAATCCCTCTGCGACGAAATTTTCTGACGATCTTGCATGAGTGCTCCCAGCTCTAACCTCGCGATACTCGATAGCACTGATACGCATACGATACATCCCTCGAACTATACTTTAGAAATTGAGCAAAATTGCATGGACAGCGGAGATCGGCGCCTCATTGCGGTTAACTATATGTGAATATATACTCTGGCTTTTAACAAGCAGGCGTCTATAGCTACCTCCCATATTTTTATGGTATTGGCTCCCGCAACCATTGACCCATCCAATCGAAACAGACGCATCATGAAATTTGGAACAAGCGGCCTTCGCGGTCTTGTCGTTGACCTCGAGGGGAGAGCCTCGGCGCTCTATGCGACGGCGTTTGCGCGCCATCTTCTTGAGGCCGGGCTTGCGAAACCGGGTGATCCGGTCTTGGTTGGTCGTGACTTTCGCGCTTCGAGCCCCGGTATATCGGCAACATGTATCGGCGCCCTGCAGCGAGCAGGACTCTGCGCGATCGACTGCGGTGCCGTTCCCACACCCGCGCTTGCACTATACGGTATGAAGCTCTCGGCTGCCTGCCTGATGATCACAGGATCGCATATCCCGGATGATCGCAACGGCATCAAATTCTACCGTGCCGATGGTGAGATCGACAAACAGGACGAGATCCGAATCACGGCGATCGCCGGCTCTATGGTTGGCGAAGAGATCGACGACACGGCGGGCGAAGCTGCAGATCAGCGGGCGGAGGCCGAAGCGCTTTTCGTGGAACGCAATGCCATGCTGCTTGCTCCGAACGCATTGGCCGGATTGACTATCGGCGTTTATCAGCATTCGACGGTCGCACGCGATCTCTTCGTCCAGATCCTAGAAAAGCTGGGGGCGCGTGTCGTACCGCTTGGACGCTCTGAGCGTTTTATTCCGGTCGATACGGAAGCCGTTTCCGCCGAAACGATTGATTTCCTTCGCAGCTGGGCCCCGCAGCACCGTCTTGACGCGATCGTGTCAGCGGACGGGGACGGCGACCGTCCGCTTGTCTCTGACGAAAAAGGGCAACCACTCAGAGGCGACCTGTTGGGCCTGATCACGGCGAACTTTCTTCATGCCAAGGTCGTCGCCACGCCGGTCACGTCCAACTCTCAGATAGAAGCCGCCGGCGACTACAGAGTTTTGAGAACGAAAGTCGGCTCTCCCTTCGTGATCGCGGCAATGCAGTCGGCCGCGGACGCCGGTGATACGGAGATCGTTGGGTTTGAGGCAAATGGCGGAACACTGACCGGCTCCGATTTCACAGTCGCTGGCGGCACATTGAAGGCGTTGCCGACCCGAGACAGCTTTCTTCCGGCAATCGCGACGCTTTCGCTTCTCGCGAAAGCCAAGCAACCGCTATCGCGTGTCGTTGCCGATCATCCGCTTGCGTTTGCAGCGGCAGACCGCTTGGAAAACTTCCCGGTGGAAACGAGTGCGGCATTGATGGCCCATCTGCGGGCATCCGACGAAAACCTCGCGGCTTTCCTTGCACCGATCGGCTCGGTCGTTTCGAAAAGCGACATCGACGGGCTTCGCGCGACACTCGAAGACGGGCGTATCATCCATCTTCGCCCTTCCGGAAATGCTCCGGAAATGCGCTGCTACGTCGAAGCCCAAGACGAACAGGAAGCCTCGAAATTGTTGGCTCAAGGTCTCGATCTCATTCGGCGCTGGGCGGCAGAACGCAACTCATGAAAAATCGAAAAAGCAAAAGCGTCAGTGGAGACGAGACTATGGTTGGCAAGATCATTCCCGTAATCATGGCAGGCGGCAAGGGCACGCGGCTGTGGCCGTTGTCACGGTCTTCTGCACCCAAGCAGTTTATACAGTTCGTCGGCGACCAGACGCTGTTCCAGTCCACGCTTGCGCGTGTTGCCGACGAGACGCTCTATGAGCCTGCAATCGTCATCACCAACGAAGATTTCCGCTTCCTTGCCGCCGAACAGGCACGCGAGCTTGGCCTGCCACTTACGGCGATCATGCTGGAGCCGTCCGCACGCAACACGGCACCGGCCGTTGCCGCAGCCGCTGCCTTCGTCGCCGAGAAGTTCGGCGATGATGCGATCTTGCAGGTGCTGGCCTCCGATCACGAAATCGAAGCGGGCAAGGCCTATTTCGATGCCATTCAGACCGCACGCAAGACGGCAGCAAGCGGCAAGCTCGTCACCTTCGGCATTACACCGACCGAGCCTTCGACCGGCTATGGCTATATCGAGATCGGTGACCAGCTCTCAAGCGGTGCGAACACAGTAAAGCGCTTCGTCGAAAAGCCTGCCCTGCCCGAAGCCGAAAAGATGTTGGCGTCTGGCGGCTTTGTCTGGAACTCCGGCATCTTCATGTTCAAGGCCGGCACGGTTCTGTCAGAACTCAACCGCTTTGCGCCAGCCGTTGCGGAAGCGGCAAGCGCTGCCGTTGCAAAGGCATCCGGTGACCTGGATTTCCTGCGCCTCGACGAGGCCGCGTTTTCGGCCAGCCCGAATATTTCGGTCGACTATGCGATCATGGAAAAGACGGCAAATGCGGCCGTCGTGCCGGCGTCCTTCACATGGTCCGACATGGGCAGCTGGGATGCAATCTGGAAGCTGGGCGAGCAGGATACCGATGGCAATGTCGCGCTCGGCAACGCGACGCTGATCAACACGAAGAACTCGCTCGTCCTCTCGCGCCATGGTCACATGGCGGTACAGGGTCTGGATGGAATTGCCGTTATCGCCAGCGAGGATGCCGTCTATGTCGGCCGCCTCGACGACAGTCAGAACGTCGGCAACATCGTCAAGCAACTCGCCGCCGCCAAGGCGACTTCCGCTCTCACGGAGACACATCCAACCTCTTATCGCCCGTGGGGTGGTTATACTTCAATACTCAACGGCGATCGTTTCCAGGTAAAACGGCTGTTCGTAACGCCCGGCAAGAAGCTTTCCCTTCAGAAGCATCACCACCGCTCCGAACACTGGATCTGCGTCAAGGGCACGGCCGAGGTGACGATTGGCGACACCGTACAGACGGTTCGCGAGAACGAGAGCGTCTACATTCCACAAGGTGAAGTCCATCGCCTGGCCAACCCCGGCAAGATTATGCTTGAAATGATCGAAATTCAGACGGGATCTTATCTCGGCGAAGACGACATCATCCGTATCGTCGACGAGTTCGGGCGCGGCTGATCACAACTATGCAGACCGCCTGAACGAAGTGAATGGCGTGCCGTGGCATAACGGCACTATCCTTTCCGGCGGCTTTTCGAATATGAGAAGGCTACTCATGTTCTCACATCTGGCCTGCATCGCTGCAGGCCAGATGTGACATCGTCTGCAGGTCAGCATGCTTCGCCGCTTCTTCTCCTATTATCAGCCCTATAAAGGCCTATTCCTCCTCGACTTCGGCTGCGCCATCGTGTCCGGCCTCCTCGAGCTTGGATTTCCCATGGCGGTGAAG
Organism: Rhizobium sp. Leaf321; assembly: GCF_001423215.1. Taxonomy (NCBI): domain Bacteria; kingdom Pseudomonadati; phylum Pseudomonadota; class Alphaproteobacteria; order Hyphomicrobiales; family Rhizobiaceae; genus Rhizobium; species Rhizobium sp. Leaf321. Next base: position 201,897 of record NZ_LMOF01000001.1, read on the forward strand.
CTGTTTGTGGACAGGCTTCTGCTGAGCCAGGAATGGCTGCTGATCATCCTCGCGTCCGCTGGCCTTCTCGTCATCTATGTCCTCAACACAGGGTTGATGGCCGTGGTCACTTATTGGGGCCATATGCTCGGCATCAATATCGAGACAGACATGCGGCGGGCGGCGTTCAACCACCTGCAGAAGCTGTCGTTCGGCTATTTCGACAATCAGAAAACCGGACATATCGTCGGGCGCCTGACCAAGGACCTGGAGGAAATCGGCGAAGTCGCGCATCACGGTCCTGAAGACCTGTTCATTGCGCTGATGACCTTTATCGGCGCTCTTCTGCTGATGTTTTCGGTCAATTGGCAGATGGCGGTCATCACTGCGACCATCGTTCCTGTGACCGCCTGGGCAACAAGCCATTTCGGCGGCCGCATGACCGAGAATTTCCATCGGCTTTTCAGCAGGATCGGCGAGTTTAACGCACGCATCGAGGAAAATGTCGGTGGTATGCGTGTCGTACAGGCTTTCGCGAACGAGGGTCACGAGCGCGCACTGTTCGAAAAGGACAATCAAAGCTATCGCCGTGTAAAGTTGGAAGCCTACAAGCTGATGGCCGCCACCAGCTCCATGAGTTACCTCAGCATGCGTCTGACCCAGATGGTGGTGATGGTGACCGGCGCCTATTTCGTGCTGGCGGGCGAACTGACGGCGGGTGGGTTTATCGGTTTCCTGCTTCTCGTCGGCATCTTCTTTCGGCCGGTGGAAAAGATCAATTCGGTGATCGAGACCTATCCGAAGGGGATCGCCGGCTTCCGGCGGTTTACCGAACTGATCGACACGGAGCCGGATATTGCCGATGCACCGGATGCGGTCGCCGTTGATCACCTGAAAGGCGAGATCGCGTACCGGTCCGTGACCTTCGGATACACCGCGGCAAAGACTGTCTTCGAAGAGATCAACCTCGATATCCGCGCTGGCGAGACGATTGCGTTCGTCGGCCCCTCTGGCGCCGGCAAGACGACCATATGCTCGCTTCTGCCGCGGTTTTACGAAGTCGTGTCGGGCAGCATCACGATCGACGGGATCGACATCCGCCAGATGACGAAGGAATCCCTTCGCCAGCAGATCGGCATCGTGCAGCAGGATGTGTTCCTGTTCGGTGGCACGCTGCGGGAGAATATCGCCTATGGAAGACTGGGTGCATCAGAAGCCGACATTGTCGAAGCCGCGCACCGCGCACGTCTGGAGGACATGCTGGCAAACCTGCCGGACGGTCTCGATACCGTCATCGGTGAGCGTGGTGTGAAATTGTCCGGCGGCCAGAAGCAGCGGGTCGCGATTGCCCGTATGTTCCTCAAAAACCCACCGATCCTGATCCTCGACGAAGCGACCTCCGCGCTTGATACGGAAACCGAGCGTGCGATCCAGCGTTCGCTTGCCGAACTTTCGCAGGGGCGGACGACGCTGATCATCGCGCATCGCCTTGCAACGATCCAGGGCGCCGATCGCATCGTCGTCATTGATGAGTCTGGTATTGCCGAACAGGGTACGCATCAGGACCTGATCGAACGCCGGGGCGCGTATAACCGGCTGCATTCCGGCCAGGTCGGCATGGTCTGATCGGTGATTACGATCGAGCCGCTCGAGATCGCCCGACTTCAGCCGACACCGACATAGCGGGATAGAAGAGACGGATCGGCCCTCAGCGCCTCTACCGGCATAACTGCCTGCGCCTTGCCGTTCTCGACGAAACAGACGCGGTCGGCAATCGACAATACAGCTTCAACCCGCTGTTCGACCAGCAGGATTGCTTTCCCCTGGTTGCGCAGCGTCACCACGACATCGCGGATCGTCGCGATCATTGAGGGCATCAGCCCCTCGGTCGGTTCGTCGAGCAGGATGACCTTGGGATCGAGACATAAGGCGCGCGCGGTCGCCAGCATCTGCTGCTCGCCGCCGGACAGCGTTCCCGAGACTTGGCCGAGCCGCTCCTGCAGCCGCGGAAACAGCGAAAGCGTTTCGTCGAGCACGCGCGGCGGACTGCGCCGCGTCATCATGCCGATTTCGAGATTTTCCCGCACGGTCAGCTCGGAGAACAACCGGCGGCCCTGCGGCACATAGCCGATGCCGAGGCGTGGTCGCTCATGCGCCGGCAGCGCCGAAATCTCGGTGCCATCGAGCCGGATGCTTCCGGCACCGGTTTTTGCGAGCCCCATGATGGCACGCAGGGTCGTCGTCTTGCCCGCACCATTGCGGCCGAGCAGGCAGAGAACCTCGCCCGTTTGCAGCGTCAGCGACATACCCTGCAGCGTCTTGCTGCTGCCGTGGTAGACATCGAGATTGGAGACTTCGAGCATATCAACCTGTTCCCAGGTAGGCGGCCTGCACGGCTGCGTTTGCACGGATCTCGTCGGGCGCCCCCTCGGCGAGGATTTGACCGTGGTTGAGAACCGTGATCGTGTCGGCGAGCTGCATGACGACGGGCATGTTGTGCTCGATCAGAAGCACCGTTGCAGACGTGGCGATTTCCTTCACCAGCCGACAGAAACCTTCGATCTCGCTATCCGACAATCCTTGCGTCGGCTCATCCAGGATCAGGAGTTTCGGCTCCAGCGCCAGGCCCATCCCGACCTCAAGAAGCCGCTGATGCCCATAGGCCATGGTCCCGGCCTTTTCTCCCATTCGATCCGCAAGGCCAACGCGCTGCAAGGCTTCACGCGCCTTGTCGGCAATATCAGATCGTGTCGAGCCGGGGTGACGCCTCAGCGCGCTTTGTGCAGACAGCGCCACGTTGTCGAACACGGTCAGCGTCGGATAGATGCTGGTGATCTGGAATGTATAGGCGATGCCGTCGCGCACGCGCTGATGCGCCGGCCGGTCGGTGATATCCTTGCCCAGGAACTCGATCGATCCGGCACTCGGCGCGATACGGCCGGCGAGCAGCGAGACAAAAGTCGTCTTTCCGGCACCGTTCGGGCCGATCAGCGCACGGATCTCGCCTTCCCTGATGGTAAAATCGACATTGTCGACGGCTTTCAGCCCTCCAAAATGGCGGCTGAGACCTTTGGTCGAAAGCAGGCTCACGGAAGCCATGGCAGCCACCTTTCGCGGATCGTCCCGAGAATGCCTTTCGGAAAGAAGAGGACCAGAACCACCAGCGCCACGCCGGTCACCAGCAGATAGGCCTGCGTGTATTTGCTGGTGATGTCGATCATGTAGAACATCAGGATCGAGCCGAGCAGCGGACCAAGGATCGTGCCGGCACCGCCGAGCAAGGTGAAAAGCAGCGCCTCGATCGAATACTGGATGGTGGCAAAGGTTGCGCCGACATAGGCGAACATCAGCCCGTAGGCGGCACCGGCCATGGCGGATATCGTCCCCGACAGGACGAGTGCACCGAGTTTCAGCCGGAATGTATCAAAGCCCAGCATCAGCGTGCGCGTCTCGTTTTCGCGGATCGCGATCAACACCCTGCCGATTGGTCCACGGACGACGACGAAAATGACGAGCAGTGTCAGAGCCAACAGTCCGAGCGCCAGGTTGTAGCGCTGGACGGCATTCGTCAGGTCGACGTGGAGACCGAGGAGATCGAAACTGCGGGCGGCGGTCGGCATCGTGAGGCCTTCTTCGCCGCGGGTATAGTCGGTGAAGTAGGTGATCGTGAGATAGGCAACCTGGCCGAACATCATCGTGACAATCATGAAGGCGACGCCGGTCGTTCGCAGCGCGATCACGCCGATGACGAGCGACAGGGCTGCTCCACAGACAATTCCGATGAGAAACGCGAGTGGCACGCCGAGATCGGTGTAATAGGCCGTCATGCCGGCGCCGTAGAGACCGGCGGCAAAGAACATCGCATGTCCGAGGCTCAGCAGGCCCGTATAGCCGAACAGCATGTTGTAGCCCATGGCATAGATCGCCAACAGCATGACGCGGGTCAGGGCGAGGTGGTGATAATCGGGCAGCACGAACTGGACAAGAAAGAGAGCTGCCAGCACGCCCACGTGAAGCGCGATGACGCGGATGGTGTTTTCGCTTCTCATCGCGCCTTTGCCCCGAACAGACCTTCCGGCTTGAACACCAGCACAAGGGTGACAAGCAGGGTCGAGATGATCTTCGCTAGCGTCGGTGAGAAGAACACCGAAATGATGCCGTCGCTCAATCCGATCAGAAGGGCTGCGATGACGGTGCCGCGCAGACTGCCGAGGCCGCCAAGGATGACGACGATGAAGGAGAGAAGCAGCGGATCGAGCCCCATCAGGTAATGAGCCTGACGGATGGGCACGATCAGCACCGCAGCGATCGCCGCCAGCATGGCGCCGGCGGCAAAGACGAAGGCATAGACGCGTTCGATCGGTATGCCGAAGGCCTGCGCCATCTCGCGGTCGAACTGCGTGGCGCGCATGATGAGGCCGAGCCGTGTACGGCTGAGCACGAACCAGACCGCCAGCAGCAACACGATCGCCGCTGCAATGACGAAGAGGTTGTAACCGGAATAGCCGAACCACGGCAGCTGGATACGGTAATAGAATGGAGCCGACACCGGACGCGCATCCGGACCATAGGTCAAAAGGACCGTCTGCTGGATGATATAGAGCATGCCGATCGTGGCGACGATGGTCGATTCCGGATCGTAGTTCAGGCGCTTCAGGATCAGCCGCTCGCTGGCGAACGCGATCGCCCCGACAATCAGCGGGCTGATGACGAGCGCCGCGAAGAAGCCGACGGCTGGATGCAGCGAAAACATCGATGCCACCCACCACGCAACGACCGCACCGAGCATGTAGAATTCGCCATGGGCGACATTAACGACGCGCATGACGCCGAACACCAGAGACAGGCCAAGCGCCGTCAATGTGAGGACCGCGGCCTGGAGCAGTCCTTCCAGTGTCGCCAACAGCAGAAACGGACCGAACGCCAAACCCTAGCTCCTATGCACGGACACGACTGTCCCCTCGCCTGATTTGCTGCGGTTAGACAGGAAAAACGACGCGGGGTGAAGAGCGAAGGGACCGATCAACCGATCCCTTCCGAAAGCAGGGGTCAGAGGGACATCTTCGTGTAGTCCGCCGTCACCTCGTACATCCCGTCTTCGATCGAGGTCCGGTGCACGACATCCATGCGGCCGCCTTCGACCTTGGAGATGTTCTGGTGGCCATAGACCTGATGGTTCTTGCCGTTGAAGATCTTGTTGCCCTGCGGATGGTCTCGGCCTTCCTCGAAGGTCTCGATCGCTTCGAGCGCTTCGATGAACTTGGCCTTGTCCTGCGGACCGTTGTATCCCGATGTCTGCATCGCCTGCTTGATGGTGAACAGCGTTTCCCACACACCGTACATGTGGGAGTAGGTGGCGATGTCCTTCGGATCGACGGTGCTTGCACCGTTTTCATTGACGCCCACGGCCGTGCGATAAAACTTGTCCCATTCGCTCTGGTCCTTCTGGGCATAACGGGGCATGCCCTCCCAGAAGTAGGTACCATTGAGGAAGCTCAGTTGCGGCGTGGAGAGATCGACGGCCTCGACGCTATCGATGAAGCCGAAGATCTGGGGTCGCTGCGAGCCGTAGAACTGACCGAGCTCGGTGACGAAGGTGAGAACCGCCGGACCGACCATGATGTGGTAGAGCACGTCGGTATCTGCGGGAATACGCGGCAGGTAGCGCGTGAACGATGTTTCCGTCGGGGGAACGGCGATCATCTCCACGACCTCACCACCCTGCGCCTTGATGGCGGGCGGAAGATTATCGCGGTGGTCATAGCCGAAAGCGTAGTCAGGGAAGATCATCGTGACCTTCTTGCCGAGGTTTTGCGTAATCCAGGGTGCCACTGATGTGACCTGGCTGCGGACGTCGGTGATGCCGGGCTGGAAGCAATAGCGGTTGAGGCTGCCCGAGGATACGTGGGTGCCTTCCGATACCACGAGATAGGGCATTTTCAATTCGCCCGCCCGCGGCGCGGCGGCGACGACGACGTGTGAAAACAGCGTCCCGAACACAGCATCGACCTTATGCTGGGTCGCGAATTTCTCAACGACTTCGGCGCCTCGTTTCGGATCCGTGCCATCGTCTTCAACGATCAGTTCCACGGGACGACCGTTGATGCCGCCCTCATCGTTGATGATCTTGACGGCAGCGCGTGCGACGCGCTCGTACCAGCGACCATAGGATGCGCCGATACCGGTGCGGTGGCATTCAAAGCCGAGCTTGATCGGGGCGGAGGTCTGGGCGTGCGAGTATCGGACGAAGCCCGGCGAGACGGAAGAAAGAATGCCCGCACCCGTTGCCGCGCCCATTCCAAGAAGGGTCGTCCGGCGGGTCACCGACGCTTTCGGTGCTGAAGTCTTGTCGGTCATTCGAAATTTTCCTCTCAACGGTACTGACGCCCATCATGCTGATGCGATAGTCGATGGTCTACCAGGTGCCACCGACAATAAGAGCCCTACCATGTCCTATAGCAAAGAATTCCGCTGATCAGGAGACCTGACAGGAGCGGCACGAGGCCCAGTCTGAGCGAAGATGTCGTGGTATGGAATACGCTTCTCCATCCCGGCATGATGTTTCAGCCGATCACGCCACCAGACGCAGGATGAACCCGTTGCCGTCATTTCCCCGAAAACACCGGTTGCCGGCCTGTCCATCGGCGACGGCAGCTCTCTTGTGGACGCTCATGCCCTGCACGGCCAGCGCGCACGGGACGGAACGCGGGCTGGTGATGCTGCTGCCGACCGAATATTACCTGACAGGCGGCGCGATCGTCGTCGCAGTTACCTTCGTCGCATTGCTGCTGGTTCCGTCGCGCTGGTTCACACATGCTGGCAGTGCCTCCATCACGCTCGATCGCCGGCCGGTGCCGCCGATCGTGATGGTCAGCACTCTGAGCTTCGTGCTTCTGCTGGTACTGATCGCCGCCGGCCGCTATTCGACAGGCGATCCGCTCGAAAATCCGCTGCCGCTTGTCGTCTGGACGCTGTTCTGGGTCGGCCTGACCTTGGTGCAGGCCTTGGTTGGAAACCTGTGGCCATGGCTCAATCCCTGGACGGGTCCTCTTCGCCTCCTGCGGCGAGCGACGGGCGGCAGGCTTGGCGAAGCTCCCCTGTTGAAGCTGCCGGAGGCCGTCGGTTACATCCCCGCGATCCTCCTGTTTCTGATGTTTACCTGGTACGAGCTGGTTTCGCTCGCCCCGGAGGACCCTCCCCGTCTCGCCATCGCCGTCTCGGTCTACTGGATTCTCAATTTCATCGCCATGCTGGTTTTCGGAGAGCGAGATTGGACAGAGCGGGGCGAACCCTTCTCGGTGTATTTCCGCATGATCGGCATGATCGCGCCCTTTGAAATCACGCCGCCGAAATCCGGAATATGGGCGAGTGTCCGGTTCCGCTGGCCGGGGCAAGACTGCGTCGCGGCGGAGCCGCCGCCGATCAGCGCGGCCGTATTCCTGCTGCTGACGCTCGGAACGGCGTCCTTCGATGGCTTTGCAGAGACCTTTACCTGGCTCTGGATGATCGGGGTGAACCCGCTGGAATTTCCCGGCCGCAGCGCTGTGACCCTGCCGAATACGTTCGGCTTGATCGCCGCTCCGGCGGTGCTCGCAGTGATCTATTTTACGGCTGTCATATCAGGAGCCCGGCTTGCCGGAGAGGCACGATTAGTCGCTGATCGAGGGCTGATCACGCATTTGGTCTATTCGATCATTCCGATAGCGGTTGCCTTCCATGCAGCCCACTATCTCAGCCTGCTTCTGATCAACGGGCAATATCTCTACTCTGCGATCTCGGATCCCTTTGCGCTTGGCTGGGATCTGTTCGGCACCGCCGATCGCCACGTCACGGCATCGATGCTGATCGACATCAACAGTGTCGAAAAGCTCTGGATCGCACAGACCGCGATCATCGTGGCCGGGCACTGCATCGGCATTCTGATCGCCCACATGATTGCGCTCAAGCACTTCGTGAAACCGGCAAGCGCCACCATCAGTGAGGCTTTTCTGGCCCTTGCGATGATAGGCTATACCGTCTTCGGCCTCTGGCTTCTTTCCACCCCGACAGCGGGATGATCGGGGTGGCAACCAATCAGCGGAGGAGAAGCATATCCCAGTGCCCGACTTCGCAGGCCGAACGCGATGCCATCTCGAGACGCATCCGTCGCCAGTCTTCCAGAACGCTTTCGTCCAACCGGTCTGTTTCAGCCGCAGCGTTTGCCAAGCCTGAAATGAACTGCCGCTGCAATTCGGCTTGATCGCCGCCGAGGCGCCAGGGGCTCTGACCGGTGAGAACCTTGAAGCCCGCCTGCTCTGCCAACCGGGACAAGACCGGTTCCGCCGTTGGACCAAGCGCCGGTCCAAAGCCCTTGTCGCGGCGTTGGTGGGCGTTGAACGCTTCGACAACCAAGCCATCCGCTTCGTGCGCGATTTCCCAGCTGCAGACGCCATCGTAGTTGAGCGCCGTATAGAGACCGATGTCACGCTTCGCGAGGAGATGCAGAAGACGCTCCAGAAATTCGGCTGAGACGAGGTCGAAAAGCGCCGACGCTGTCACCAGACTCGCATCCGTGAAGGGCTCAGGCGCCAAACGGCTAAGGTCGGCCTGCAGGCATTGCACCTGGTCGGGCATACCGAGCCTGTTTGCCGCTTCTTCGAGCAGTTGCGGATCGTTGTCGACAAGCCGCCAGTGCCAGGACGAGCTCTTGGGCGCAAGTGCGCGGACAGTGGAGCCGGTTCCGCAGCCGAGATCGACGACCGTCGCGCCGTTCCCGTCTGCGGTCACACTTTCGATGGCAGACCGCCGGAGGTCGGGTTCACGCGCAGCATTGTCCGCGGGCTCGCGCAGATCGAGCCAGACTGTGTCGAAGCCACTCATCGCATCTCCTCCAGAAAATCGGAAAGGACCTTTGCCGTTGCCGGCCAATCGGGCAGCTGCTGGCCAACGGCAAGCGCGCCCGCAGAATAAGCTTGTCGCGTCTCCGGCTGGTCGATCAGCAGCGCCAGAGCTTCGGCGAGCCCGGCGATGTCGCCCGGTTCCACGAGGATCCCGGCCTCGTCAGTCACCAGATCCGGTATCGCCCCGCCGCGACAGCCGACGATCGGCAGGCCGCGCACCATGGCTTCCGCAAAGGCCATGCCGTAGCCTTCGTAGCGGCTGGCGAGAGCAAAGATATCCGCCCGATCATACTCGACTGCCACATCATCAAGCGCGCCCGTCAACGTGACGCGATCACTGAGCCCGCACGCCTCGATCTGTCGTCGCAGATCGGCAGCGCATTGACGATCCATGTCATCGCTGCCTGCTATCCGGCACTGCCATGGGCGATCGGAGATGCGCTCGAGCGCTGAAATCAACGCCGCATGATCCTTGCGCTGCGTCAGCGATCCGACCGACAGGATTATCACCCCGTCCCCGGCCGTGCTGCCCGATGCAGGCTTTGCCTGCTCCGTTCCAGGCACGGCGACACGCACGAGATCCGGCGCCACGCGGAATTGCGATACCAGAGTTCGCGCCGTGCTGGGGCTTGTGACGACGACACCTTTAGCTGCACCTAGCGCTGTCATCTCGCTTTTTCGCAACCGCTCGGCAACCCCGGCCGGAATGCCGCTTTCGAGTGCCAACGGATGATGGACGAGCGCAATCATGCGGAGGCGGGTCGCCTCCTCCATGGCAATTGCCGGCATTGCCCCAAATGCAAGGCCATCGATCAGAACGAGACTATCGTCGGCGAGGGCTGCGAGTTTTTCAGCTGTTTCGGCAAGCTCGCTTTCGCTCGGTTCCGGAAAGCCGCCGGGAAGCTGCAGGTGCTCGACTGTCCAGCCGATTGCCCTAAGCTCCTCGATCATCCGCCGGTCATAGCCATACCCGCCGCTGCGGGTGTCGATATCGCCGGGGATGGCGAATACCAGCCGTCGCTCCCTTGATGCGGCGTTCAAATCGCAGCCTCGTACCAGGCTCGGGCCACATGGCTTTCATGCAGGGTTACCTTGAGGCGGCGGATGCGCACGCCACCCGGACCAAGATCGCCGGCAGCGATACCGGCTTTCAGCTGATCGAAGACGTGCTTGGCGAGCACCTCCGTCGTGGTGACCTTGCCGCGAAAGATTTCGAGTTCGTCGAGGTTCTGGTAGTTGAGCGGCGCAACGATTGCTTTCAGCACCGTCGTTGCAAGGCCGATATCGACGCCGAGCCCGTTTTCGTCGAGATCTTCGGTCATGAAGGCGGCATCGACAATAAAGGTCGCGCCATGCATCGCCTGGGCCGGGCCGAATACCTCCCGTGGCAAGCTATGGGCAATCATCATGTGGTCGCGAACTTCAACTGCAAACATGCGGGGAATGTCCTTTCAGACTAACGGTATCGGATACGGTGGCAAAGGGTGCCGGGATCGGCGAGAATTTGGCAATAGTCTTGGGCAAGATCGGGAAAGTCCGTCTCGCCGGAGAAGAGTTTGTCGAGGCGGTCATCCGCAAGCAATGCAAGTGCCGCGGCCAGACGTCGCGAAAACGGCCACCTTGCGCGCCTTTGAACCGGTACGTTGCCGACCTGCGAAGCGACGATCGACAGGCGTTGACTGTGGAAACGACCGCCCAGCGGAATCTTCACGCTGCCTTCGCCATACCACGACATCTCGACGATCCGCGCCTCGAAGCCGGCGAGCGCAATGGATGTGGCAAGACCTGCGGCCGTGGCCGACGTGTGGATCACCACATCGCATCCGCCGTCACCGTCGTTCGCCTGTTCGGGTGATGCAAACCGGCATCCGAAATCGTCGGCAAGACCACGGCGATCGCCATTGACGTCCACGACGGTGACTTCGGTGCCCGGGATCCTTGCGGCGAGATAGGCAATCAGAAGCCCGACGAGCCCTGCACCGACGACCGCGACCTTGTCTCCGGGAAGAATGCCGGCATCCCAAACGCCGTTGAGGGCCGTCTCCATATTGGCTGCAAGGACGGCGCGCGAGGCGGGCACGCCTGCTGGAACCGGCACGACCATCTCAGCGGGGGCGTGGAAGGCATCCTGATGCGGATAGAGGCAGAATACTGTCCGGCCGACAAGCGCTTCCGGGCCGTCCTTTGCGGTTCCGACCACCGCGTAGCCGTACTTGATCGGAAACGGGAATTCTCCATCCTGCAACGGCGCCCGCATGCTGTCGTATTCGCTTTTGGGGACCGAACCGGCTGCCACCAGCGATTCGGTACCGCGGCTGATGGCGCCGAACAGGCTTTCCACCAGGACATCGCCGTGCCCGAGCGGACCAAGCGGCGTCTCCCGCAATTCAGGCTGGTTTTCTCGCACCAGCCACAAGGCTTGCGCTATCGTCATGCCTGGCCATCGCGTGCCGGCTTGGGAAACTTGCCTTCGACTCTGACGGACGGACGACGCCAGAGACGGGCTTCATGCGGAACGAGGCGGGTGAGGACCCGCGGAAGACAGCCTTCCTCGGGAATTGCGAACAGTCCGAGACGGGTCGTCCAGTAACCGAACCGCTGCGAGGCCGTGAAGACCGTGAACGGGATCGCCAGACAGAGACCGGCGACCACAGGCAGAGCCCAGAAGATCGCGTACCCACCGATCAGGCCAGTGATGATCGTAGCGAGGACAACGCCGATCAATGTCTGGAGGCCCATCGCCTTGACGGCGGTGCCGAGCGTAACGCCGAGCCGGTCGCGGTTCTGACCGCTCCAGGTGACCGAACGTCCGAACAGAAGACCGATCAGGAACACCGAGACATAGACGGCAACGATGGGCGCCATGATCATCGAGGCCAGGAGTTCGATCACCGCCGACAGACCGAAGCGCAATGGTCCGCCATAGGAGCGGATCGCGCCGGGGGTAAGCAGCACATCGACGACGCCGGCGATCTTGGGGGTGACCGACAGAAGAAAGATGGTGATGAACGACCAGAAGCCGAGTTCGATATAGGTCGCATCAAAGCCGCCGGTCACACCCTTCCATGCGGCGGCAAACGTCGCGACGATCCAGGCCGGCGGTGCCACATACATCAGGACGGCCTGAAAAAGCTGAAACCTGCTGAGCGGCTTGAGGCCCGGCTCAAAAAGGAAACGCCAATACTGCATGTTGCCTTGGCACCATCGCAGATCTCGCTTGGCAAACTCCAGCAATGTCGGTGGGTTGGCTTCGAAGCTCTGTGTCTCGATCGGCAGCACACGAACTTCGTAGCCGCCCCGACGCATATAGGTCGCTTCCAGCTGGTCGTGGCTCAGCACATGGCCGCCCAATGGCGGCGATCCCGGGAGAACGGGCAGATTGCAGTGGGCCTCAAATGCCGCGGCGCGGATCAGTGCGTTGTGCCCCCAGTAAGGCCCGCAATCAGCGCTCCACCATGCGGAGCCGAGCGTGAAAGACCGCATTCCGTGACGCATACCGAACTGGAACATCCGGGCAAAGCCGCTTTCGGCGGGCACTCCGACGACGAGGGTTTGAAGAATGCCGAGCTCCGGTCGTGCCTCCATGGCGGCGACCAGCCGTATCATCACGTCGCCGGACATGACGCTGTCGGAATCCAGCGGCAGGAAAAAGTCGTAGCGGCTTCCGTGTTCCTTCAGGAAGTCCTGAATATTGCCCGCCTTGTAACCGGCATTGTCAGCACGACGACGATAGACCGGCCGGTTACCGCCATCCGCCACGACATGAGCGGCAACGAGATCGAAGCCCGCTTCTTCCAACTGGATGATGTCGGGCTCGGACGTGTCGCTGAGGACGAAGAACCGAAAGTGGCGTTGAAGGCCGGTCGCCTGAAGGCTCTTCTGCATCGCCTCTATCCGGGCAAAGACGGGTCGCGGATCTTCGTTGCGCAGGAATATCGTCAGCGCTGTCCGCGACGACAAAGCGATCGGCTGGCTTCCCTGACCCTGAGGATAGAAGGGGTAGATGCTTTTGGAGGGGTCGCCGGGGCCATGCTGGAGGACGATCCCGATCACGGCGTTCCAGAACCCAAGCACCGTCCACGGCGTTGCCAGCATGAACCCGATCAGCATGACGGCTTCCGCACCATCAATGCCATCTGGGGAAAGAAGTCGGTAGACGACATACCCAAGCCCCGCGATCGTTGCGAGGTTGAGCGCCAGAACAATACGACGGCGCCACCGGACTGGAAGTCCGGAATATTGGAAGTCGGGACTTCGTTCGGGATCCGACTGCCAGCCCGTTGCACTTTGGTCGGCAGCCATCGCGTTGAGAACGCCTTCTTTTAAATTGCCCATGCGCAACACTTAGGCTGAACCTCCGTCCTAGCAAGCGCCGAGCGATTTCAAATGAAGTTTACCGACGCCGTTGCCCCGCTCCATATCCGCGCCAGTGCGCAAACAGCCGCAGGTTTTATCGAGATCCTTTTGGATCGTCCGTCACCGCTCGAGGTAGGACGATCCTTCATCCGTCGCCTGGTCAGCTTGCATCGACTTCATTGAGGCGCACCGGAACGACACCGTGCGTCGGCGTTCTTTGCCCGCGTATATTGTATAGATGATCCCCAGAATTGACAGGGTTGCAGTACTGGACACAAAGAAAAACACTCAGTAGAAAGCTCAAGCGACGTTGTCAGACATCGGACAACAGATTGACGGGTGGAGGCCTGATCGATCGGCCGCTTGGAGGATCATAATGACTATACATGGCGGGCTGACGCCCGAACTGATTTTGCCGCAGGATTCCGAGACCGCCACTCTGGTTGGTCGTGTCTGGTCGAAGGCTGCGGACGGCCCCTGCCCTGTCCTTTACCGGAATGGCAGGCTTCTGGATCTTTCGTCGCTCGCTGCGACGCTGTCAGCACTGCTTGAGATCGACGGCCTGGTGGAGCGCCTGACGGCCGCTACCGATTGGACGGATCTCGGCTCTCTCAATGACTTCCTAGACGGCACTGCCGGAACGCTGCTGGCGCCTGTTGACCTGCAGGCGATCAAAGCCGCAGGCGTAACTTTCGCAGACAGCATGCTGGAACGGGTCATCGAGGAACAGGCCAAGGGCGATCCGCTTCGGGCCCAGGAGATCCGTGGTCGCTTGGCGCCGGTACTGGGCGACAGCCTCAAGGGGCTTGTGGCCGGCTCGGAAAAGGCAGCAAGCGTGAAGGCGCTGTTGCAGGATATGGGGCTCTGGTCGCAGTATCTCGAAGTCGGGATCGGTCCGGATGCGGAAATCTTCACCAAGGCTCAACCCATGTCGGCCGTCGGCTGCGGGTCGCTGGTCGGCATTCACCCGAAGTCGGATTGGAACAATCCCGAACCGGAAGTGGTGCTTGCTGTCACATCCACGGGTGCGATTGTCGGTGCGACGCTTGGCAATGACGTCAATCTTCGCGATTTCGAAGGACGGTCCGCCCTCCTTCTCAGCAAGGCAAAAGACAACAACGCATCCTGTTCTCTCGGTCCCTTCATCCGACTGTTCGACGGCGAATTTTCGCTCGAAGACGTCAAGAAGTCGGAGATCTCGCTTGTAGTCGAGGGCCCTGAAGGTTTCGAGATGACGGGCGTCAGCCCGATGCAGGCAATTAGCCGCACGCCGGAAGATCTCGTCTCGCAGCTTCTCAACCGCAACCATCAATACCCTGATGGCGCCGTATTGTTTCTCGGCACCATGTTTGCGCCGGTCAAGGATCGGCGCGGCAAGGGTCTGGGCTTTACCCACGAGATCGGCGACCGCGTCGAGATATCGTCGCCAAGGCTCGGGCGCCTGGTGAATTGGGTGGAAAATAGTGAAGCCTGCCCGCCTTGGGACTTCGGGCTGACGGCTTTGATGAAGAACCTCGCGAAGCGCAAGCTCTTGTAGCCGCCGCGGTTGATGGGAGGAGGAACCCGATGCAACGAATAAACGATCTCTTTTACCGCTTTCTGGAACTGCTGCTGATCCTGCTTTTGGCAGGCATGGCAATCATGGTGTTCCTCAACGTGGTGCTGCGCTACGGTTTCAACTCCGGCCTCAACATATCGGAAGAGCTATCGCGCTACTTCTTCGTCTGGCTGACCTTTATCGGTGCAGTCGTGGCGTTTCGCGAACATTCCCACCTTGGTGTGGAGTCGCTGGTCGCCATGCTCGGCCGCTCGGGCCGTATCGCCTGCATGATCATTTCGAACCTGCTGATCATCCTGTGTTCGGCGATTTTCTTCTGGGGCACATGGGTCCAGTTGCCGATCAACGCCAGCATGGTCGCGCCTGTGACCGGGCTTTCCATGGCGTGGGTCTACGGCATCGGCTTCTTCACCGGTGGAGGATGCGTGCTGATCGCGCTTGAACGGCTGTTCCGCCTGATCACGGGTCGTGTCACCGACGCGGAAATAGCAGCGTTCACGGGTGAAAACATGACGATCGAACAACTGGCGGAGCGGACCTAAATGACTCTTTTCGTCTTTGTTGGATCGCTGCTTGGGGCGATGGCCGTTGGCGTCCCCGTCGCGTTCTCGCTGATTTTCTGCGGCGTCGTGCTCATGTGGTACATGGACATGTTCAACAGCCAGATCATCGCGCAGAACATGATTGCCGGCGCAGATACATTCACCCTGCTCGCCATTCCCTTCTTCATTCTCGCCGGCGAATTGATGAATTCCGGCGGTTTGTCGAAGCGTATCATCGATTTCGCGATCGCCTGCGTCGGTC
Source organism: Rhizobium sp. Leaf321 (assembly GCF_001423215.1). Taxonomy (NCBI): domain Bacteria; kingdom Pseudomonadati; phylum Pseudomonadota; class Alphaproteobacteria; order Hyphomicrobiales; family Rhizobiaceae; genus Rhizobium; species Rhizobium sp. Leaf321. The sequence continues at coordinate 217,473 of NZ_LMOF01000001.1, forward strand.
ACATCAGGGGTGGCCTCGGGATCGTCGCGATTTTCGCAGCGCTCATCATGGCCAGCATTTCGGGTTCGGCCGCTGCCGATACGGCCGCCCTTGCCGCCATCCTCATCCCGATGATGGCCAAGGCCGGCTATAATATTCCCCGCTCCGGTGGTCTGATCGCTGCCGGCGGTATCATCGCCCCGGTCATTCCGCCGTCGATGGCGTTTATTGTATTCGGCGTTGCCGCGAACGTGTCGATCACCCAGCTCTTCATGGCTGGCATTTTTCCCGGCATCCTGATGGCCGTCTCACTGATCATTACCTGGCTGATCGTGGTGCGCAAAGATAACGTCCAGGCGCTTCCGAAGACTACCTACAAGGAACGCCTGCACGCAACCGGACGCGCTGCCTGGGCGCTCGGCATGCCTGTGATCATCCTCGGCGGCATCAAGATTGGCATCGTGACGCCGACCGAAGCTGCCGTCGTTGCCGCCGTCTATGCGATGTTCGTCGGCATGGTAATCTACAAGGAACTGAAGCCGAGAGACCTTCCGCACGTCATTCTGCAGGCCGCCAAGACGACTTCGGTCATCATGTTCCTCGTCTGCGCGGCACTCGTATCGGCATGGCTCATCACGGCTGCGAATATTCCGGCAGAAATCGCCGGCTATATCGAACCGCTGATTGATCGCCCGACGCTGTTGATGTTCGTCATCATGATCCTGGTTCTGGTTGTCGGTACGGCACTCGATCTGACGCCGACCATCCTGATCCTGACGCCGGTTCTCATGCCGATCATCAAGCAGGCGGGGATCGATCCGGTCTATTTCGGCGTGCTCTTTATCATCAACAACTCGATCGGCCTCATCACGCCGCCGGTCGGTGTTGTGCTCAACGTCGTCAGCGGTGTCGGGAGAATACCGCTTGGCAAGGTGACGGCCGGGGTGTGGCCGTTCCTTCTGGCGCAGTCGCTCGTGCTTTTCCTGCTCGTGCTGTTTCCCGATCTTGTGATCGTGCCCGCACGTTGGTTGCATTGACGGCCTGCCATTCAACCTGTTCACATCAACGTCCAACTGGGAGGACTACTATGAAGAGACTGCTTCTTGCCACCACCGCGATCGCGCTTGCCTGCTCCACAGCGGCACCGGCCTTCGCCGAATTCAAGAGCCGCAACATTCGCGTTTCTAACGGCATCAATGCCGACCATCCCGTCGGTAACGGCATCAAGGCCATGCAGGAATGCCTGGACCAGAAGTCCGGCGGCAAGCTGAAGCTGACCGCTTTCTGGGGCGGCGCTCTCGGCGGCGACCTTCAGGCAACCCAGGCCCTGCGCTCGGGCGTTCAGGAAGCCGTCGTCACATCCTCGTCTCCGCTCGTCGGCATCATTCCGGCACTCGGCGTGTTCGACCTGCCGTTCCTGTTCCGCGATGCGCCGGAGGCCTACAAGGTGCTCGACGGCAAATTTGGCGACGAGATGAACAAGAAGCTCGATGGCGCCGGTCTGGTCAATCTGGCTTACTGGGAAAACGGCTTCCGCAACCTGTCGAATTCCAAGCGCGCCGTCACCAAGTGGGAAGATTTCTCGGGGATGAAGGTTCGCGTCATGCAGAACAACATCTTCCTCGACACCTTCCAGAACCTTGGTGCAAACGCGACCCCGATGGCCTTCGGCGAAGTCTATTCGGCGCTCGAGACCAACGCGATCGACGCGCAGGAAAACCCCTATGTGACGATCGACACCTCGAAGTTCTTCGAAGTGCAGAAATACGTCACCGAGACCAACCACGCATATACGCCTTTCCTCTTCCTCTTCTCCAAGGCTATCTTCAACACCTATTCACCGGAAGAACAGACTGCACTGCGTGAATGCGCAGTGGTCGGTCGCGATGTGGAGCGCCAGGTGATCGGCGATCTCAACAAGAAGTCTCTGGAAAAGATCAAGGCCGCCGGCCTGGAAGTGAACACGCTGTCGCCTGAGGAGCAGGCTCGCATCCGTGAAAAGTCGCTTGCTGTCTATGAAAAGCACAAGGACCAGATTGGTGCCGATGTGGTTGATGGCATCCTGGCGGAACTTAAGGAAGTCCGTAAGTAAGCATCAGGCTTAGGCAGACGAGCCCGCGACGTTACCGTCGCGGGCTTTTTTCATGGCTATTCGAGCGCGATCGGCTGCACCCTTTGGCGCTTCTTCAGCGTCTGCTCGCGCAGGAAGATGAAGACGCCGGAACCGACGATCAGTGCTGCACCGATCAGCATTCCGAATCTCGGCATATCGCCAAAGAACAGCCAGCCGAACAGAACCGCCCAGAGCAAAAGCGTGTACTGTAAGGGAGCGACCGTTGCCGCATCCGAGATCTTCAATGCTCTGTTTACGAGAACGTGAGCCGTCATTGCCACTATACCGAGCAATGCGAGCAGGCCAAAATCGCGGGTAGAAGCGATCGGCGACCAGTCGAAAGGCGCGAAAGCAAGGCCTGCAAGTGCCGCACCGACGATCTGGAAAAAGACCAGCGTCCGGTCTGGGGTGGCCCTCAGGAAACGACCTGAAATCATCATGAACGCGAAGGCGGCACTGCCGAAGATGGATACGATCGCTGGCGGACTGATCATCGCGCTCGACGGTTCGAGCGTGATGACGACACCGATAAAGCCGATGCCGATTGCAGTCCACCGACGCCAGCCGACTTTTTCACCCAGTAGCAGTGGCGAGGCCGCGGCGACATAGATCGGTGCTGCGAGCCAGTAGGTCATGACGTCTGCGAGCGGAAGATACATCACGGCATAGTAGAAGCAGAAAACCTCGGCGGTGGAGCAGAACACCCGAAGCGCCTGCATGCCTGGTCGTTCGACCTTCAGCAGCGAGCCGAATCCCTGAAAGAACAGGAAAGGCAGCAAGATGACAAGCGCGGCGAGGCTGCGCAGAAGCACGACCTGTCCAAGGCCGTAGCTCGAAACGAGCCACTTCCCCATGGCGTCGTTAAGCGCAAACATGACCATGCCGAGCAGCATGATGAGGGGCCCGGCCATGCGCGCCGAGACGATTTGCTTGGAGATGGATGCGATCATGCCGCGATGCCCTACATGTCTGCGAGGTTTGAGAAACGCCGTGTTACGGTGAAGACCTTGTCCAGGTCTGGATTGAGGTCCATTCCGAGGCCAGGACCAGGCGGAACCGTGATCATGCCGTTCTTCACTTCAGGCAGTGCGGTGACGAGATCGCGGTACCACGTCTTGTAGAACGCGCGCACACTTTCCTGCACCAGCGCATTGGGTGCGTTAAGCGACAGGTGCGTCGATGCGCCGAGGACAACCGGTCCGGTGCAATCGTGCGGAGCGATCGGCAAATGCCAAGCCTCCGCCATCGATGCGATCTTGCGTGCTTCCGACAGCCCGCCGCACCAGGAGATGTCCAGCATGACGATGCCGGCGACGCCCGTTTCGAGATAATCCCGGAAACCCCAGCGCGTTGCCAAGGTCTCAGATGCCGAGATTGGTGCGGGCGATACGTCGGCATAACGACGCAGGCTCGACAGGCTATCCATCTTGATCGGGTCTTCATGCCAGAACGTGCTGTAGGGCGTCAGCGCCTTGGCAATCTGCATCGCTGGCAGGAGCTGCCACATGGAGTGAAACTCCACCATGATGTCGATCTTGTCGCCGACAGCGTTGCGGATCTTTTCGAATGGCTGAAGCGCTGCGTTGAGATCGGAAGGTGAAATATACTGTCCCCTCGTCTTTTCGGCGGCGGCATCGAAGGGCCAGATCTTCATCGCCGTGATCCCCTCCTCCAGCAGCGAATGTGCCAATTCGTCCGCCCGGTTGAGAAACCCGTTGAGATCGTCGTAGTCCGAGCCGGTCGACAGGCCATAGTTGCCCGTGGTCTGGCCAGTGGATTTCTTGATATACTCGGTGCCGGCGCAGGTATTGTAGGTGCGGATTTCCTTGCGGCTGAAGCCGCCCAACAACTGCGCGATCGGCTGGCCCGTGACCTTCCCGAACAGATCCCACAACGCGATGTCGAAAGCCGAGTTGCCACGCACCTCGGCACCCGAGGATCGGAACCCGACATAGCCCACGAGGTCCTGTGCGAGAAGATCGATGGCAAGCGGATCGCGGTCGAGCACCCGCGGTGCAACATATTCGTGAATGTAGCTTTCGACCGTCTCTGCCCCGAAGAACGTTTCGCCGAGACCGGTCAGCCCTTCATCCGTATGAACCAGAACCCAGATCAGGTTTGCGCGCTCTGCAACTCGCACGGTTTCGAGTTTCGTGATCTTCATTGATGCCTCCCTTAATGTCCTCCACGACATACCCTCATCATTAAGGGATCGTTTGGACGATAGAAAGGCCGGGAACACTCGTTTCAGTTCGCTTTTGTCTTTATTTGCAACGCGTTAACCCGTCAGATCAAAGTATTCCCCAGGCGCGAAAGCGCCCTCGCCCGGTAAATTCACGAAGATTGAGTTCGGCAGCAATTTTCAGCGCGCCCTGCGGGGTTATCTCCAGTGCGTCGGCAATCATCCCGCTCGAAACAAGCGGGCGCGACAAGACAAGTTCGATTAGCTGGGGAAGCCGCGACGACTGTCGCCGACCCACCAGACGGCGCTCGAGCTGCTGCTTGGCGAGCAACAACCGCTGGTGCTCTTTCATGCCATGCTCGGACGCGAGCGCAATTGCTTCCGTGAACGCGAGAAGCCTCACCATGCGGTTCCTGCTCATTCTGCGCTCCCGCGACACCTGCCGGAGACCGAAGTTGGCCGCGGACAACTGCGTTTCGGTTAACCCGGCTTCGCGCAACACCGCGCTCGCCAGCAAACGTCCAAGCCATGGCGCATGCTTCGACACCTGCAGGTGAAACCAAGCGTCCCACGCAACGGCGGCCCTGAGGAGGGGCGGCATGGACTGCGTTTCGTCCAGCACCACGCGCCATTCCGACAGACGAGCGTCCTCGTCCCAGTCCTCGTCATAGATGAGAGCGTCCCGGCCTGGTATCTTCATCGCACGAACGCTTACGGCGTCCGCAAGCAACGCCTGGCTTCGCGCGAGAACAGCATCGATAGCTGCCAAGGGATCCTCGAAATCATCGTCACGCGAGATCGTTGCGAGCCCTCTCGGTGCCGCTTTGATCTCAATGTCTTGAGCCTCGTCATGACGACCGGACCGCAGCGCGGCAAGACCAGCAGCGCTCAATGCCCATTCCGGTTCGCTCGCCGCAATTCGCCGGCGCGTTCGCAGTACGTCATGGGCAACTGTCAATTCGTGAGTGGAGGCTCGAACTGCCATCCCTGCGTCATGAAGAACAAGGTCTTCGATATGGACAAGTTCCCCGTCGATCCACAGGGACGAGCAGGCTTCCGAGAATTGGACGCGATCGATCCAGCCTTGCCGTACGGGGGAACTAGCGATCCGCTCATCGAGTCGTACAACGCCGGCTGTCGCTGCGGAGATCGGTCCGAACAACTCACCAGAGTCTATTTTTGAGAGATCGTAACGCATTGAAAGCGTTATAGTTCAATGCCGTTGTGAAAGCTAGCGTGACGTTCGGTTTCGCTACCGGACACAAGGTGAATGCGTCCGTTTGACGGAACCGTTTAGCTTATGGCGCGATGGATCAAGCTAGCATCTGTATGGTGATAAGCAAGCACCATAAACACTTATTGACAGGTTAAAGATGGCAAACGTTTAGCGATCCACTGAGCAAAATCTGATTCCTTACCCCCGCCCCACGTCTCGTTGTCCGCGGACAACGAGCGCGACTTTTGCTCTCCACAGGCGCAAAATTCATTTGCATTGAATCATTTGTACAACTCGTGCGAATCGGGGCATATTCAACTGCGCAGTTTTCCGAAGAACTTCGCCAATTGCGCAGTTGGAGAGAAAGATGCCGCAGCCAAGCTTTAAAGTCGACGAACCTCAGGAGCACTTGCCAACGACTCTGGCAACAGATGCCCAGGAGCTTGCGCATCAACTTCAGATGCATCAAGCGAAAATCTTCGCACCGACATCTCAAAAGACGATCCGGCCCTTCCAGCCAGCCGAAGCCGCGAGCTTCATCGGCATCGGAGAAGGCTATCTCCGTCAGGTTGCCGCAGAAGGATACGGACCCGAGCCGCTGGCGAACGGTCGGCGTGTTTATCTGCCGACCGACATGGATCGTATTCGTCAGGTTCTCGACGAAAAGAACGGCGTGGCGAAATACGTACCGGCCCGCCGTCCTGGCGAAAAGCTGCAAGTCATTTCCGTCATGAACTTCAAGGGCGGAAGCGGCAAGACGACGACGTCCGCGCATCTGTCTCAATATCTTGCCCTTCGTGGTTATAAGACGCTCGCGATCGATCTCGATCCCCAGGCGTCTCTGTCGGCGTTGTTCGGGCATCAACCCGAGCTCGATGTGGGCGAGGGCGAGACGCTCTATGGTGCGATCCGCTATGAGGATCCGCGCCCTATTTCGGAAATTGTCCGGTCCACCTACACACCGAACCTGCATATCCTGCCGGGCAACCTCGAGCTGATGGAGTTCGAGCACGAAACACCAAAAGCCATGGCGTCGGGACAGGTTGCGACGATGTTCTTTGCCCGCATCGGCGAAGTTCTTGCCGATATCGAAGACCTTTACGATGTCGTCGTCATCGATTGCCCGCCGCAGCTCGGCTTCCTGACCATGTCGGCGCTTTGCGCCTCGACATCGACCTTGATTACCGTTCACCCGCAGATGCTCGACGTCATGTCGATGTCGCAGTTTCTCTCGATGACCAGCGAACTGATGTCGGTTGTTGAGCGGGCAGGGGGGCGGACAAGCTATGACTGGATGCGTTATCTTGTGACGCGGTTTGAACCCAATGACGGCCCACAGAGCCAGATGACGGGCTTTATGCGCGCCATCTTCGGCAATCGTATGCTTCACAACGCCATGTTGAAGTCGACAGCAATCTCCGATGCCGGCGTCACGAAACAAACACTGTATGAGGTCGAGCGCAACCAGTTCACCCGCGGCACCTATGACCGGGCGATGGACTCGCTCAATGCCGTGAACCTCGAGATTGAAGAATTGATCCGGTCCGTGTGGGGGAGGCGCTAACAGATGGCACGTAAAAACCTGATCGGCATCTTCGAGCCTCCGGCGCCGGACAACAGTTCAGCACCAGCGCCAACACCTGCCGCACCCCCGGCTGCTCAATCGTCACGTCCATTAGCCGGAATGGCACCGGCCGTGCGCAGCGGTGTCCCCGTTGGTGGCATCACGAGAACGCTTGGCAGCATCACGCAGAAGATGGAACGGGCGCAGGATCTCGAGCGGCAGCTTTCGGAAGGGCTTTCCGTCGTCGAACTGGATCCATCGCTGATCGACAGTTCCTTTGTTTCCGACCGTATGCTGATCGATGGCGAAGCGCTCTCCCAACTGGTCGAGCAGGTTCGCGAGCATGGACAGCAGGTGCCGATCCTCGTGCGGCCTCATCCCGACCAGTCGGGCCGGTTCCAGGTCGCCTACGGTCACCGCCGACTTGCAGCCGTCAGACAGCTGGGCCTCAAGGTCAAGGCGGTTGTCCGCGTTCTGACCGATGACCAGCTGGTCGTCAGCCAGGGCCAGGAAAACAACGCCCGCACGAACCTCTCGCATATCGAACGCGCCTTGTTCGCCTCCCGTCTTGAGGATCGTTCGTTTACGCGCGATATCATCATGGCAGCGCTTGGCGTCGACAAGGCAGCCTTGTCAAAAATGATCAGCCTGGTCCGGGCGATTCCGATGGAAATCATCGATGCGATCGGTCCAGCACCTGAGGTTGGCCGCAGGCGGTGGACGGAGCTGTCGGAAAAGCTCAATGCCGGGAACATTCCAAAGCTGCTCTCGTCCCTTCAGAAGGGCAGGGCAGAGGGAAAGACAAGCGACGAGCGTTTCCAGCTCGCGTTTACACAGTTGTCCGTGAAACCTGAGGATAGTGGCAAGCCGGCTCAAGCACAGCTGAGCGGTCTGCCGGTTGTCATGCGCAAATCGGGAAACCGGTCGACATTCGTGTTCGATGCGAGAAGCGCGCCGGGTTTTGACGACTTCGTCAGCGAACGGCTCACAGAGCTTTTCGCAGAATTTAAACGCAACAAGGGAGTTTGATCAGCAAAAGAAAAAGGCCCCCGAACGACCAAGGTCGTGGAAGCCTCTCTCCGATTTCTAGCAAGATCGAGAATCGCACTTCCATGAATCACAGTCAAGAGTCTTTGGCACCGTTTCGGTGAGCGGCTTTCTTTTGCCTGAAAAAAGGTGAGAGAAAATGGAGAGTGGAACTGTAACGACGCCCTTTGGGCGGCGGGCGATGTCGTATGGGCTTTTGGCAAACCACCAAAAAGCGAGCGAAATCACATCCGGAATCAAGAGATCGAAGTGGAAACTGTTTCGATCGATCTGCGAATCACGGTCATCCCTCGGGATCAGTGACCGGGCACTGACTGTGCTCGACGCACTTTTGACCTTCTATCCGGGCGATGAACTTTGCGAGGATGGCAATCTCATCGTCTTCCCGTCCAATGCCCAGTTGTCGCTTCGAGCGCGTGGAATGGCACCGGCAACACTTCGGCGCCATCTCTCGGTGCTGGTGGAAACCGGACTAATCCTGCGCAAGGACAGCCCGAACGGCAAACGCTATGCGCGCCGCAGTTCAGGTGGCAAACTCGATGATGCATTCGGCTTCAGTCTCGCACCACTTCTGGCACGCGCACGAGAGATCGAAACGATGGCCGCGGAGATCGCTCTTAGCCGTGAACAACTCAAGGCTGCAAAAGAAAGAATTACTCTTTGCCGAAGAGATCTCGCAAAGCTGATTACTTTTGCCGTGGATGAAAAGATTTCCGGTGACTGGGAGCAGGCACAGACAAATCTGCAATGCGTCCTACAGGCAATTCCGCGCGTCCTCACTCTCGATATCGCAGAGCCGCTCCTCACAAAACTCTCGGTACTTCGTGAAGAAGTCGTCAACCAATTGAAATTAAATATGAAATCACCAGAGATGAGCGCCAATGAATCTCAAAGTGAGCGCCACATACAGGATTCAAAAACAAATATCATTTCTGAATCTGAACCGGTGTCGAAAGGGCTTTCAACCGAACAAGCACCGGAACACACTTTGGCGAACGGGACAGCAATCGAAGAGATTGACGATCAACGCGATACTCGACAAAAGCGCCCTCGTTTGAGCTCGATCACCACACACAAAGCTCTACCACTCCCATTCGTCCTGCAAGCCTGCACCCAGATCAACGATTATGGGCCAAGAGGTGGGATCGCGTCCTGGAGGGATCTGATTACGGCAGCCTATGTTGTTCGTTCCACTCTCGACATCACGCCAGCTGTCTATGAACGCGCAGCAATCGTGATGGGGCCTGAGAACGCCGCAACAGTGCTTGCCTGCATGCTCGAACGCGCTGAGCATATCACATCTGCTGGAGGCTATCTGAGAGACCTGACCCGCCGGGCAGAGAAGGGTGAATTCGCGACCGCGCCGATGCTGATGGCTCTGATCAGAGGCAGTCGATCGAAGCCTGAAACATACCCAGGCACGACCTCACCCCGACAAGGCCCGACCAAAACCGCTTGGGTTTGCTGATGATGACATCGGGGAATTTTCGCTCGATCCCCGTCGACAAAAAGGTCCGCGGAACCATCGTTCGGAGTTTGTGAAACAAAGAGAAACCTCTCCTTCCTGACGGCCAGCGCGTCTGGAGATCGCGTCAACGAGTGGAAATCGAACACACAGACAAACGTCACATCCGCGTAACATTGGTCCCCTAGAGCTACGCCAAGTCAGCGGCGCGGTTGAGGGTCCTTCCGAAACACGCGGCCAGCAGGCTCAAATTTGTTTGTCGATTTCGAGTGGCATCTGACGCGGAAACCCTTGTGTTTTCCGCGAATGCATTCACTCGCCCACAGGAGAGATCCAATGCTTTCTATCAACCGTCGCCACGCCTTGTGGCTGATGTCAGCCGCAGCAGGCACCATTGTCCTTCCACGCATGTCCTTTAGCCAGTCGACACGCCCATCGGTGACGATTGCCGTTCAGAAGATCACCAACAACAACACGTTGGACGTCTGGAACGAGCAGTCGAACGTCGGCGAACGCGTGTTTTTCCCGAACCTCTGGGAAGGCCTGATCGGCCGCGACTGGATGGGCAATCAGGGTCCTGTTGCCAGTCTCGCCACCGAATGGAAGCGCATCGACGACAAGACGCTAGAATTGAAGCTGCGTCAGGGCGTGAAATTCCACAACGGCGACGAATTGACGGCTGAAGATGTTGCGTTCTCCTTCTCCAAGGAACGCCTGTTCGGCAATACCGAGCCAAAGGGCGGCAAGACCGTCTTCGAAGCCGACAACAAGCCGACCACGGTCAAGGAACTGCCGGCGATCGTTCCCGGTGTCGCTCGTCGCCTCTGGCCGGCACTGGCCGGTGTCGAAGTCGTCGACAAGCACACCGTGCGTTTCCACAATGCAACGCCTGACATCACGCTCGAAGGCCGCCTTTATTCCTTCGGCAGCCAGATCACCAACCGCCGCGCCTGGGACGAAGCCAAGAGCTATACGGATTGGGCCCGCAAGCCGGTCACGACCGGTCCTTACATGGTCTCGGAATTCAAGCCAGACGTGTCGCTGACGCTCGTCGCTTTCGACGAATACTGGGGTGGCCGTCCGCCGCTGCAGCAGATCCGCTTCGTCGAGGTTCCGGAAGTCGCTTCCCGCGTCAACGGCCTGCTCTCCGGTGAATACGACTTCGCCTGCGACCTGCCGCCGGATCAGATCTCCGCAATCAAGAACGCTCCGGGCCTCGAAGTGCAGAGCTCGACCATCTGGAACCACCGCATTTCCACATTCAACACGCAGAACCCGGTTCTTGCCAACCCGCTGGTCCGTCGTGCGATGACGCACTCGATCGACCGTCAGGGGATCGTGGAAGCTCTGTGGGCAGGCCAGACTGTTGTTCCAGTAGGCCTTCAGTTCGACTCCTTCAAGACATCCAACATGTATGTCGAAGGCTGGGCTGCTCCGGAATTCAACCCGGAGCTTGCTCGCAAGCTTCTCAAGGAAGCCAACTACAAGGGCGACGCGATCCCGTATCGCCTTCTCAACAACTACTACACCAACCAGACTGCGAACGCGCAGATCATGGTTGAGATGTGGAAGCAGGTCGGCCTCAACGTCGAGATCCAGATGAAGGAAAACTGGGCGCAGATCCACGATCCGGCAGGCGTCAAGGGTGTGCGCGACTGGTCGGCTTCCAACTCGATCAACGATCCGATCACGCCACTCGTCGTCCAGTTCGGACCAAACGGCGAAGCGCAGCAGAAGAAGGACTGGACGAACGAGGAGGTCAACAAGCTTTCCGTCATCATGGAAACCTCGACCGACCGCGCCCAGCGCCACAAGGCTTTTGCCCGCATGCTGGAAATCTGCGAACGCGAAGACCCCGCCTATCAGGTCCTGCACCAGAACGCCGTCTTTACCGGCATGAAGAAGTCTCTGAAGTGGAAGGCAGCACCTGCCTTCGCCATGGACTTCCGCACAGCCAACTGGAACGCCTGATCGTTCTGATGTCTCACGCCGGCCGCGGAATTCGCGGCCGGCGCATCTGCTTATAAAATGGAGGTGCGTTCCATGGTGAAAAACCTTGTGGAACTGCGCGGCCTGAAGGTCGCTTTCGACGGCGTTCAGGTACTGCATGGTATCGATCTCGATATCGCCCGCGGAGAGGCGATCGGCCTTGTGGGTGAATCCGGATGCGGCAAGTCCGTCACTTGGCTTGCAGCACTCGGGCTTTTGCCCGGAAAAGCAACGGTTAGCGGATCAGTCCGCGTCGACGGACAGGAAATCCTCGCACAGCCACGACACGTGCTCGAAGGCGTGCGCGGCAAGCGGATCGCAATGATCTTTCAGGATCCGTCCAGCTCGCTCAATCCGGTTCTGCGCGTCGGTCGCCAGATCACCGAGGCGTTGGCGATCCATCGCGGCCTTCACGGGGAGGCTGCAAAGGCGGAAGCGCTGCGGCTGCTCGATATGGTCGGCATTCCGGATGCAGGGCGGCGCATCGATCTCTTTCCGCACGAATTCTCGGGCGGCCAGTGTCAGCGCGTGATGATCGCCATGGCGCTTGCCGGCGAGCCGGATCTGCTCGTTGCCGACGAGCCGACAACGGCTCTCGACGCGACGATTCAGGCTCAGATCCTTGATCTTCTCATCGCATTGCGCGCCGAAACCGGCATGGCGACCATCTTTATCAGCCATGATCTGGGCGCTGTCTCGCAGGTCTGCGAGCGCGCCTGCGTCATGTATGCCGGCCGTATCGTGGAGCAGGGGACAATCCAGGCCCTGTTCGACAACCCGCGCCATCCTTACACGCGCGGTCTCTTCGATGCCATTCCGCGTCTGGATGGTCCGCGCGACCGATTGATCCCCATTCCCGGCACGGTTCCCAATCCACGCGACCTGCCGGAAGGCTGCGCTTTCTCGCCGCGCTGTTCGCATGCCGCAATCGACTGTCGGACCCGCATGCCGGCTCTTCAGTCCACGGATGATGGGCGGCTTCTGTCCTGTCACCATCCCGTCGGTTCCCATCCTCCGATCGGCGTCACGCATCCCGTCGAGGCACGCGTTCTGGAGCCGCTGTCATGAACGACCGTTTCAAAACGCCGCTCATCGAAGCGAAAGGTCTGGTCCGGACCTACGAGGTTCGCCAGGGCATGTTCGGACGCGCGACACCGGTGCGCGCCGTCGATGGCATTGATCTGAAGGTCATGCCGAGAGAGACGCTCGGCATCGTGGGCGAGTCCGGATCCGGCAAGTCGACGCTCGGCCGCATGCTGCTCGGCATCGATCCTCCGCAGGAAGGGCAGGCTCTCTTCGAAGGCAAACCGATGCCGAAGCTCGCAACGCCGGAATGGCGTGCATTGCGCGCAAAAATGCAGTTCGTCTATCAGGATCCGCTGGCTGCGCTCGATCGCCGTCTGACGATTGCCGAGCAGATCGGCGAGCCGCTCGCCATCCACAATCTCGTGCCGAAGCCCCATCGGGAAACGCGCGTCGCCGAGTTGATGTCGGCTGTGGGTCTGAGACCCGATCAGGCGGGTCGCTATCCGCATGAGCTTTCGGGCGGTCAGCGTCAGCGCGCCGTCATTGCGAGGGCGCTTGCGTCGCGGCCGAAGCTTCTGGTTTGCGACGAACCAGTTTCGGCGCTCGACGTGTCGATCCAGGCGCAAGTGGTCAACATGCTGCGCGACCTGCAGGAGAAAAACCACATCGCCATGGTGTTCATCAGCCATGATCTGAAAGTGGTCCGCAATATCGCTGATCGCGTCGCCGTCATGTATCTCGGTCGCATCGTCGAAGAAGCATCCTCGGACGTCATCTTCAAGACGCCGCTGCATCCCTATACCAAGGCGCTGGTTTCCAGTGTGCCGGTGCCGGGCAAGCTGCTTCAAGGCCGCGTCATCCTGCAGGGAGAGCCGCCGAACCCTGCCAACCGCCCATCCGGCTGTGCCTTCCATCCCCGCTGCCCGCTTGCCGCCGATATCTGCCGTACCAGCGTGCCGAAGCTTCTGTCGGTTGCCGACGGCCGAACCGCGGCCTGTCATATGGTGACCCGCGCCGAGGCGTCGGTCGCGGCCTAAAGGAATTCCCGATGTTTCGTTTCGCTTCCATTCGCCTTCTTCGCGCGCTCATCACCATCCTTGCCGTCATCACCTTTGCCTTCGTCGTGTTGCGGCTGTCTGGTGATCCGGCCCAGGTCATGCTTGGTCCCGATGTTCCGCAAGAATCCGTTGATGCCTTCCGCAAGGCCTGGGGCCTCGATCAGCCGCTGTGGATCCAGTACCTGTCCTACATCCGGGCGATTTTCACGGGCGATTTCGGCGTTTCCATGCGTGACAAGGCCTCCGCCATGCAGCTGGTGATCGAGCGCATTCCGGCGACCCTGCAGCTGACGATCCCGGCGCTGTTCCTAAAGGTCGTGATCGGCATCCCGGCCGGCGTCTATGCGGCCCTGCATCGCCAGAGCGCGATCGATCGCGGCGTTATTCTGGCTGCCATTTTCGGCTTCACCATTCCGTCCTTCGTCATGGGCCTGCTTCTGGTGCTGATCTTTTCGATCACGCTCGGGCTGCTTCCATCCGGTGGGCAGGACACGTGGCAGCACGGCATCCTGCCGACGCTGACGATGAGCATCGGCGGTATCGGCATTCTCGCGCGCTTTTCGAGAAGTGCGATGATCGAGGTGATGGGCCAGCCCTATATCCGCACGGCTTCTGCCAAGGGGATGAAGTGGCAGGATGTCGTCTGGAAGCATGCGCTGCCGAATGCCGCTGTTCCGATCGTCACCATCGTCGGGTTCATGGTCGGCACGCTGATCGCCGGCGCCGTGGTGGTGGAATCGATCTTCTCCTGGCCAGGCATCGGACGCCTGCTCGTCGTCTCTGTCAGCAACCGGGATCTCGCTGTCGTCCAGTGCATCCTGCTCCTGGTCGCCGCCACCATGGTCGTGTCGAACCTCATCGTCGACCTGCTCTACGGCTTTCTCGATCCACGGCTTCGCGCCCAGAGCGCTCACTAGAGAGGAGGCCGGTCATGACTGTTACTGATATCGCCCGCCCACAATCGCCCAACCTGTCTCTCTTCACCCGCTTCATCAAGCAGGTCCGCAAGGTCCCGTTCTCCGTTACCTTCGGCATCGTCTGGCTGGTCGGGATGGTGGTGGTTGCCGTGTTTGCAGACGTCATCCGCCCCTATGGCATTACCGCCATGGATCTGCGCGCCCGTCTGTCGCTGCCGGGCAATCCCGCGCATCTGCTGGGCACTGACGAACTCGGCCGCGATGTCCTTTCGCGCCTGCTTCAGTCGATCCGCGTGTCGCTGGCGATCGCCTTTGGTGCAACGATCATCTCCGCCGTGTTCGGTACCGTGCTCGGCTTTGCCGCGGCAAAGTTTCGGGGCGCGGTCGAGCATCTTGTCCTCGTTCTCGCCGATTTCCAGGCGGCCCTTCCGTTCCTGATCATGTCGCTCGCCGTGCTTGCCTTCTTCGGTTCGTCGATGCCGCTTTTGATCGGTTTGATGGGGTTTTACGGCTGGGAGCGCTATGCCCGCATCGCCCGCGGCCTCGCGATCTCGGCCAGCGCGCAAGGCTATGCGTCTGCCGTTGTGCAGCTCGGCGCCACGCCTGGCCGCGTCTATCTTCACCACATCCTGCCGAACGTTGCCTCGACCCTGATCGTCTCGATGACGCTGACCTTTCCGGAAATCATCCTGATGGAAAGCGGGCTCTCGTTTTTGGGCCTCGGTGTGCAGCCGCCGGAAACCAGCCTTGGCAACATGGTGGGCTTCGGCCGCGAATACCTGACACGGGCGCCGTGGATCATGCTGGCGCCGGCCTTCGTCATCATGGTGACGACGCTTTCCATCTCGCTCGTCGGCGACTGGCTGCGCGACAAGCTCGATCCGACCCTTCGCTGATCACACTTCAGGAGACGACAATGACGAAGATCACCGGCCACCGGGGAGCCCGCAATCTCTGGCCTGAAAACTCCATGACCGGCTTTCGCAACGTGCTGGATCTGGGTGTGGATGCGATCGAATTCGACGTGCACCTGACCGATACCGGCGAACTGGTCGTCATCCACGACGCGACGCTCGATCGCACGACGGACAAGACCGGCCCGGTCCGCTCGCTGACGCCGGACATGCGCGGCGAAACGCATCTCGACGGTTCTGATGACACGGTGCCGACGCTGGCCGACGTCCTCGCCGTCCTGGCGACATCCGAGGGCAAGCAACTGCATGTCGAAATCAAGTCCGACGAAGCAAAGCAACCCTATCCTGGCATTGCGGAAAAAGTCGTCGCGGAAATCGAGCGGTTCGGTCTGGCCGAGCGCTGCCATCTGACCTCCTTCGACCTCTCCGTTCTCGACGAATGCCAGCGCATTGCTCCGCATATTGCGCGCCTCGTGTCCGTCAATGCGGAATGGGCTGACAAAGAGGGCGGTCTCGAACGCTTCCTCGAGAAGGCCGACGGCCTCGCCGATATCGTTGCCATCCACCACGAGCTGATGGATGCCGAATGGGCGCTTATCACCGGCAAACTTCCGCTCGAAAACCTTTGTGTCTGGACACTGAACGACGAAGCATTGATCCGGCGCTGGCTTGACCGCGGCATCGGTCACCTGACCTCCGACAGCCCGGACCTCGCGCTCGATCTGCGACGCGAAACCCAGTTCCAATCCGAACCTGCCTGAAAGGGAATACGACAATGAGCAACATCATCGGCACAGGCTTCAATGCCGGCTCCACCAATGGAGAACTTGAAAGCCTAGAAAAGGAACTTCGCATCCTGAGCGAGATCGGCGTCGATACCGTCGAACTCGGTCTGACCAGCCTCGATCTGATCTCGGGCGGCCGGATCATCGAAGAACGCGCCGAGCGGCTCGTGGCGCTGACGAAGCAGTTCGACTTCCGCTACACGGTTCATGGCCTTGTCTCCTCGAACTTCATGGAGCCGGAAACCTGCCGCTACCAGCTCGACGCCGCCAAGGCGCTTGCGCAGATCTGCGATCGGATCGGTGCCGGCATCCTGGTGCAGCACGGCGGCAATCTCCGCGCCGAACAGATCATGGAGCGTGCCGAGGCCGACGCCCGCGAACGCGAAGCGCTGTTCGAACTCGCCGAATTCTGCAAGCCTTACGGTGTTCGGGTCGCCTTTGAAAACATCTTCACCACGGAGCCCGGCCAGTATCGCCAGACGCCCACCCAGATCGCCGAAACGGTGAAGACGGTCGGGCATCCAAACCTCGTGGCGCTGATCGACTTCAGCCACGCCTATATCGAATCGACCTATCGCGGCCTGAACTTCCGCGAGGAACTGCGTGCCATGGCGCCTGTCGCCGGCCATCTGCATGTTCATGACAGCTTCGGCCGCCCGCAGGCTTTCTACAAGGGTTTCCACGTGCAGGAAAATACCGCGCTCGGCATCGGCGATCTGCACATGCCGCTCGGCTGGGGCGATATCGACTGGGAAGATATCTTCTCGGAACTCACCTTCCTGCCCGGCACCGTGCTGATGATGGAAATCGGACGCCGCTACCATGCCGAACAGCCTGCAAGTCTGGAACGCGCGAAAGGCCTTATGGCCCTGAACGACCGCACCGCAGCTATCGCGGCAGAATAACGTCGGGCAGAGCGGGGGAGGGACACTTCCCCGCTCTGGCCTTCTGATGTCTGCCCTCAGGGAACGGTGAGTTCCAGATTGAGACGGCCGGACGCGCCATCGAGATGATCGCGCATGGCGCTTCTGGCCCGGGATGCGTCGCGAGCCGCAATTGCGTCGCGGATTGCCACATGTTCGGCGATCGTGACTTCAACGATCTCCTCCAGCACGGCCTTGGCCCTCGCGGCGTTGATGGTGAGCTGGATACGCTCGGCGATGAAGCCGATGAACTGGATGAAATAATCGTTGCGGGTCGCAGCCGCGACAGCGCGATGGAAGGCGAGATCGGCAGCGATGCCTTCCTCGGTCCATTTGGCGGCACCGGTCATCTGCGCCAGAACCTCGTCGAGGCGCTTCAGATCTTCGGGCGTATGGCTGACGGCCGCAAGCGCCGCCGCCTCGACTTCAAGCGCCAGACGCAGCTGGAACAGGTCGCGGAAATTCTCGGGATCGGAGAGGTCGGCGGGCTCGACGCGGATCATCTGTCGACGATCCTTTTCCGTTGCAAAGGCACCGACGCCCTGGCGTGTCTCCACCAGTCCTTCATTGCGCAACTGTGCAATGGCTTCGCGCACGACCGATCTGCTGACGCCGAATGTCTGGGCAAGCAGATGTTCGGTCGGCAGCTTTTCTCCGGACGCGATCCGTCCCTCGACGATCTCGCGTCCGATTTCCGCGGCGATCCGGGCCGGTAGATGCGCGTTGCGCCTGATCTGGTTGAAATCCGTCAAAGCCAAAGCCGCCTTCCTGTTACGGATGGTTTCTACGACTTCGGCGACAAATTCAACTGGCATCCCGGGTTCATCACGAGGTCGGGATCGATCGCCCGCTTGATCGCAGTCAGCAACTTGCGCTTTGTCTCGGGAAGCCTGACATCGAAATCCATCTGCTTCAAGCGGCCGATGCCGTGTTCGGCGCTCATGCTGCCAGCATATTGATCGACCACCTCGTTGAGCACGGTCTTCGACCGATAGATCCGTTCAGCCTTGTCCGCTGCGGAAAGATCCGAAGGCGGCAGACAGTTGAGATGCACATTGCCATCGCCCACATGGCCGTAGGAAACGCAGATGCAATCGGGAAGGGCGGCATGGATCGCCTGTTCCGCATCACGGACGAAGTCCGGCAGCTTCGAAAGTGGCACGGAGACATCGCTTCGCATATGCGCGCCGCGCTTTGCCTGCCCCTCGTTCATGCCCTCGCGGATCAGCCAGAGGTTCTTCGCCTGCGCCTGAGACGATGCGAGTGTCCCGTCGAGGACGAGAACATCCTCCATCACGCCCTCCAGGAAACGCTCCATCAGGTTCTGGATATCGACGAGGCCCGATCCCGATATCTCCATCAGGACATAGGCCGGATAGTCGCCCGGTATCGGCAAAGGCAGGTCGGGGATCGCTTCTCTCGCGAGCGTCAGGGCAAGCGGCGGCATGAATTCGAAGGCCGACATCAGGTCGCAGCAATCGCGGCGCGCCCGCCGGAAAAGGGTAATCACGTCTTCGAGTGAGGCGAGGCCGAGCAGCGCAGTCGCAACCTGATCGGGGTAGGGGGAAAGCTTGACCGAAACGGCGGTGATGATCCCGAGCGTGCCCTCGGCGCCGATGAACAGTTGCTTGAGGTCAATGCCGCGGTTGTCCTTGCGCAGGGTCGAAAGCCCGTTGAGGATCGAGCCGTCGGGCAGCACCACCTCAAGCCCGAGCACAAGCTCGCGGGTCATGCCGTAGCGCAGCACGTTGATGCCGCCGGCATTGGTCGAGACGTTGCCGCCAATCCGGCAGCTGCCCTGCGCGCCAAGCGCAAGCGGAAAGAACATCGCCTTGTCGGCGATCGCGTCCTTGAGTTCGGAGAGGATGCACCCGGCCTCGACCACGGCGGAAAAATCGTCCGCGTCGATATTGCGGATCGCGTTCATCCGCTCGAGACTGATGACGACCTGGCGTACCGGATCGTCCGGTATGCCGCCGAGCACGAGCCCGGTATTGCCGCCCTGCGGAACGATCGCCAGGTTCAACGCGTGACAGGCCTTCACACAGGCGGCGACGTCCTGCGTCGAGCGCGGCCGGAGAACTGCAACGGCGCTGCTGGAAACGTCGCCGTGCCAGTCGCGGCAGTAGCGCGCAATTTCGGTCTCGTCGCGGATCACGATGTCGCTGCCCAACGAGGCGGTCAGCGACATGGCCGGGCTATCCTCAAGATCCAATGCCATGGTGTCTCTCCCTTGGGCTCATCCGTCCGCTCTTTGGAAAGGCGCGGCTTCTTGATAACCTCTTTTTCACCCGGTAAGGCTGGACAAACCATATAAGGTTATCAGACAACCGTACAAGAAAAATCATGCCGGGTTCGCAACGCTCTGCGAACTCTCGGAAAAGGGAGGTTCCATGCATATCTTGATTATCGGCGCGGCCGGAATGGTCGGGCGCAAACTGACGACGCGGCTGCTTCGGGAGGGAGCGGTCGGTGGCGCCGCGATCGAAAAATTGACGCTGGTCGACGTGGTCAGTCCGGAAAAACCCGAAACCACCGTGGCGATCGACAGTTTCGCGGTGGATCTGTCGACGCCGGGCGTCGCCGAAACCCTGGTCGAAGGTCGCCCGGATCTGATCTATCATCTCGCAGCCATCGTCTCGGCCGAAGCCGAACTCGATTTCGACAAGGGTTACCGGATCAATCTCGACGGCACGCGCTATCTGTTCGATGCGATCCGCCTGGCCCACCAAGCTGACGGCTACAAGCCGCGTGTGGTCTTCACGTCTTCCATCGCCGTGGTCGGCGCGCCCTTGCCGCTGTTGATCCCTGACGATTTCCACCTGACGCCGCTCACCAGCTACGGCACCCAGAAGGCGATGTCTGAACTGCTTCTGGCAGACTATTCGCGTCGGGGATTTTTCGACGGCATCGGCATTCGCCTGCCGACCGTTTGCATTCGCCCGGGCAAGCCGAACAAGGCCGCATCCGGCTTCTTCTCGAACATCCTGCGCGAACCGCTGATCGGTGAGGAAGCCATTCTGCCGGTGCCGGAAAGCACCCGCCACTGGCACACGTCGCCGCGCTCGGCGGTCGGGTATCTTGTCCATGCGGCGGATCTCGATCTGGCGCAGCTTGGCGCGCAGAGAAGCCTTTCCATGCCAGGCGTCAGCGCCACGGTCGGCGAGCAGATCGACGCGCTGCGGCGCATCGCCGGCGACAAGGCGGTCAATCTCATCCGGCGCGAGCCGAACGAGATGATCATGAAGATGGTCGCAGGCTGGGCACCGGGTTTCGAGGCAAAACGCGCGACCGAACTTGGGTTCACGGCCGAGAAGAACTTCGACGAGATCATCCAGGTCCATATCGAGGATGAACTCGGAGGGAAGCTGCAATGACTACCGCAAACCCCTCGGAAAAGATCGCCTTCCTCGGAACAGGCCTGATGGGTGCACCCATGGCGCGCCGATTGCTTCAGGCCGGGTATTCGCTTCTTGTCTGGAACCGCAATCCGGATAAGGCGAAAGCGCTGGAGAGCGATGGCGCTACCGTCGCAGCATCACCTGCTGAGGCCGTCGATGGCGCAGATATCGTCATCACCATGCTGACGGACGGCAAGGCCGTTGGCGACGTCCTGTTCGGGAGCGGTTGTGCCGATCGTCTGGCCAAGGGCGCCAAGGTGATCGACATGAGTTCGATTGCGCCGGCCATTGCCAAGGAGCATACAGCAAAGCTTGGAGAATTGGGCATCGCCCATGTGGACGCGCCGGTGTCCGGCGGTGTGGTCGGAGCGGAGGCTGGCACGCTTGCGATCATGGCGGGCGGTGATGCGGATGTGGTCGCAAGCCTCCAAGACATGTTTTCGGCAATGGGTCGGGTAACCCATGTGGGCCCGAGCGGCGCGGGACAAATCTGCAAGCTCGCCAACCAGCAGATCGTTGCGGTCACGATCGGTGCGGTCGCCGAGGCCATGATCCTTGTCGAAGCCGGTGGCGCTTCCCGCGAAGCCTTCCGCAACGCAATCCGCGGCGGTTTCGCCGACAGTCGCATCCTCGAAATCCATGGTCGCCGTATGGTGGAGCGGGCGTTCGACCCCGGTGGCACGGCAAAGAACCAGTTGAAGGATCTCAACGCGGTCATGGACGTTGCCGACGCCCTCTCCCTCACGCTGCCGCTGACCAGCGGGGTGAGGGCAGAGTTCACGGATTTCGTCGAGGACGGCGGCGGGCCGCTCGATCACAGCGGATTGCTTCTTCATCTCGAAAAGCTGAACCCGTAGTTCTTTGGAAAGGCTTGACCCGGCTGGCTGAGGCGATACCTGATAGGCTGTCGATTGAAGCGAAGCGCTGAGGGGGGATGCTTTTGTCAAAAGATACCGGGGAAAAAAAGCAGGCCTGGAAAGCGCTTGCCGAGCGGGAGCTGAAGGCTTCGCCTGACACGCTGGTCTGGCACACGGCGGAAGGGATCGACATCAAGCCGCTCTATACGGCAGACGATCTCGACGGCATCTCGCACCTCGATACGATGCCGGGGATCAAGCCTTTCGTGCGAGGTCCGCGGGCAACCATGTATGCCGGTCGACCCTGGACGATCCGCCAATATGCCGGTTTTTCGACGGCGCAGGCCTCGAACGCCTTTTACCGGCGCAACCTTGCCGCCGGCCAGAAGGGCCTGTCCGTCGCCTTCGACCTTGCCACCCACCGCGGCTATGACAGCGACCACCCGCGCGTCGAGGGCGATGTCGGCAAGGCCGGCGTGGCGATCGACTCGGTCGAGGATATGAAAGTCCTGTTCGACGGAATTCCGCTGAAAGACATGTCCGTCTCGATGACCATGAACGGCGCGGTGATCCCGATTCTTGCCGCCTTCATCGTCGCCGGCGAGGAACAGGGATGCGAGCGCTCGCAGCTTTCGGGCACCATCCAGAACGACATCCTCAAGGAGTTCATGGTCCGCAACACCTATATCTATCCGCCCGAACCCTCGATGCGGATCGTTGCGGACATCATCGAATACACCGCAAGAGAAATGCCGCGCTTCAACTCGATCTCCATTTCCGGCTATCACATGCAGGAGGCGGGTGCGACGCTGGTTCAGGAACTGGCCTTCACGCTGGCGGACGGGCGCGAATATGTGCGCGCCGCGATCGCTAAGGGCCTCGATGTCGACGAGTTTGCCGGACGCCTTTCCTTCTTCTTCGCTATCGGCATGAACTTCTTCATGGAGGCGTCCAAGCTGCGCGCTGCCCGTCTTCTGTGGTCGAGGATCATGGAGGAGTTCGCGCCGAAGAAGCCGGGCTCGCTGATGCTGCGCACTCATTGCCAAACGTCAGGCGTCTCGCTGGCCGAGCAGGATCCCTACAACAACGTCATCCGCACGGCGTACGAGGCGATGTCGGCCGTGCTCGGCGGCACCCAGTCGCTGCACACCAATGCGCTCGACGAAGCGATGGCGCTGCCGACCGATTTCTCCGCCCGCATCGCCCGCAACACGCAGCTGATTCTCGCCCACGAAACCGGCGTCACCAAGGTCGTCGATCCCTTGGCTGGCTCCTATTACGTCGAAAGCCTGACCAGCGAGCTTGCGGAAAAAGCCTGGGCCCTGATTGAAGAGATTGAGGCGCTCGGCGGCATGACCAAGGCTGTCGCCGACGGTCTGCCGAAACGACTTATCGAGGAGGCGGCGACGCTGCGCCAGGTCAAGGTCGACCGCGGCGAGGAGATCATCGTCGGCGTCAACAAATACAGGCTCGAGACGGAAGACGATATCGACATCCTCGCCATCGACAATACGGCCGTGCGCAACGGCCAGATTGAGCGGCTGGAAGAGGTGCGCCGCAAGCGCAATCCGCAAGAGGTAGCAGCGACTCTCGCAGCCCTTGGCGAGGTGGCGACGTCGGGACGAGGAAATCTTCTGGCGGCGGCCGTCGAGGCGGCGCGCGCGCGTGCCACGGTCGGCGAGATGTCGGATGCGATGCGCAAGGCATTCGGCGATCATGCGGCCATGCCGGATGTGGTCAGCGATATCTACGGCCCTGCCTACGAGGGCGACCCGGAATACGAAACGCTGACTAGGCGTCTTGCCGAATACACATCGGCTAAGGCCAAGCCGAGGATCATGGTCGCAAAGCTCGGCCAGGACGGCCACGATCGTGGCGCCAAGGTCATCGCCTCGGCCTTCGGCGATATCGGCTTTAAGGTTCTGGCCGGCCCGCTGTTCCAGACGCCGGATGAGGCCGCCGATCTGGCAATCCAGCAGAAGGTTCAGGTGGTCGGCATGTCGTCGCTGGCAGCCGGTCACAGGACGCTTGCCCCGCAACTGGTCGATGCGCTCAGGCGCAAGGGCGCAAACGACATCATCGTCGTGGTCGGCGGCGTCATTCCGCGTCAGGACTACGACTACCTCCTCGAAAACGGCGTCGCTGCCGTATTCGGGCCCGGCACAAACGTCCTCGATGCCGCCAACGCCGTGATCGATCTCCTCGAAGGAAAACGCCGGAATGTGTGAGGCACAATGATCGGGAAGCTCAATCACGTCGCGATCGCGGTGCCGGATCTGGCGGCGGCATCCGATCAGTATCGCGGCCTCGGTGCTTCGGTCTCCGCGCCACAGGATTTGGCCGAGCACGGCGTGACCGTTGTCTTCGTCGAACTGCCCAACACCAAGATCGAGCTTCTCCACCCCTTCGGAGAGACGTCACCGATCACGAGCTTTCTGGACAAGAACCCGTCCGGCGGCATCCACCACCTGTGCTTCGAGGTCGACGACATCAAAGCCGCCTCCGCAAGGATCGTCGAGACGGGCGCACGCATTCTGGGCGACGGTCAGCCGAAGATAGGCGCACACGGCAAACCGGTGATCTTCGTTCACCCAAAGGACTTTCAAGGCGCGCTGATTGAGTTTGAGCAGGCCTGACGGGCGAGAGACACGGAGCATGAGGCTTTCCGGTCAAAGCAACCAATCTAGTCGCTCATACCGAAGCCGGTATCTCCTGAAGCCACGGGTGACGGTCTCTGTCCGAGACCACGTAGCGGGCTATGTCATCGGCATAGCTTGCCGTCAGGTCGAGATCATCCCAGCCGTTGAGGAGCTTGGTGCGCCAGACGGGCTCGATCTCGAAGCGGAAGACATGGTTGGCGAGCCGGATTTCGCAGGTGTCGAGATCGACAAAGGCACGGTCCTGTCCATTTTCCAGCAGGGAAAGAATGGTCTCCGCATCCTCTTCGGTCACCCGCGCCGGCAAGAGGCCGTTGTTGACGGAGTTGGACGCAAAAATGTCGCCGAAGCTCGGTGCGATGACACAGCGAAAACCGTAGTCGACAAGCGCGTAAACGGCCGCCTCCCGCGAGGAACCCGCGCCGAAATTCCGGCGTCCCACGAGGATTTCGACGCCTGCGCGGGCAGGGTCGTTCAACGGGAAATCCAGGATCGGATTGCCTTCCCCGTCGAAGCGCATGTCATACAGAAGGTACTGGCCGTAGCCCTCCGATCGCGAGCGCTTCATGAAGCGCGCCGGGATCAGCTGATCGGTATCGACGCTTGCAAAAGGCAGTGGCGCAGCTTTTGCGTCGAGGGTCTTGAACGGTCTCAACTGCGGCCTCCCATCAGATCACGAACATCGGTCAGGTGACCGGTCACCGCTGCCGCGGCGACCATGGCCGGCGACATCAGGTGCGTGCGTGACTTCGGCCCCTGTCGGCCTTTGAAATTTCGGTTGGTGGTGGAGGCGCAGCGTTCGCCCGGTGGAACGAGATCACCATTCATGCCGACACACATCGAACAGCCGGAATCGACCCATTCCAATCCGGCATCCACGAAGATCCGGTCGAGGCCCTCTTGTTCGGCCTGGTGTTTGACAAGCGACGATCCTGGCGATACCAGGCCCGGAACGGCAGATTTTCGGCCGGAAAGCACGGCAGCGGCGGCTCTGAGGTCTTCGATGCGACTGTTGGTGCAAGAACCGATGAAGACGCGGTCGACCGGAATATCCGTCAACGGCATGCCGGGCTTCAGGCCCATATAGTCGATCGCTTCACGCGTATGGGCCGCGCGTGACTCGTCGGTCATAGCATCGGGCATGGGTACCGCGGACGTGATCGGCAACGCGTCCTCGGGGCTGATACCCCAAGTGACGACAGGTGCAATCTCGCTGCCCTCAATCACCAACTCGCGCTCGAAGGGGGCGTCGTCATCGCCGCGCAGGGAAAGCCAGGCTTCCGCGGCACGCTCGAAGAGATCGCCTTTTGGTGCGAGCGGCCGGTCGCGCAGGAAATTCACCGTCGTCATGTCGGGTGCGATAAGGCCGCAGCGCGCGCCGCTCTCGATCGAAAGGTTGCAGAGTGTCAGCCGACCCTCCATCGACAGCGCCTCGACCGCCGAGCCGGTATATTCGATCGCATGGCCCTGCGCGCCATCGGCACCGATCGCGGCGATCATCGCCAGTGCCATGTCCTTGGCGGTGATTCCGGGCCCGAGCTTGCCGTCGAAGCGGACCCGCATCGATTTTGGCTTTTTCTGCCACAGGGTCTGGGTCATCAAGACATGCGCAACTTCCGATGCGCCGATGCCGAACGCGATTGCGCCGAAAGCGCCGTGCGTCGAAGTGTGGCTGTCGCCGCACACGATCGTGGCGCCTGGCAGCGTGATCGCCTGCTCGGGGCCGACCACGTGGACGATGCCCTGGCGCGGGTCGTTCAGCCCGAAGATGCGCACATCATTGGCAAGACAGTTCTCCTCCAGCTGCGTGATCATCCCCGCAATGGCGGCATCGATCCGGGTGATGTCGCGTATCCGCGTCGGCGCGTAATGGTCGACGATACCGAAGGTGAGGTCCGGCCGAGAAACCCGCGCGTTCTTGTCCTTCAGCTTGTTGAAGCCGTGGAACGACCCTTCGTGAACCAGATGCCGATCTATGAAGAGCAACTGCTGACCATCCGTCTGCGATGCGATCACGTGGTTCTGCCAGATCCTGTCGAACAGTGTCTGCGGACGGTGTTCCCTCGGCATTATCAACTCCTCAAGGCCGGCTTAGGCCCTCAAAACCTGTATTGAGATTAAGACAGATTCGATTTGCAAATCAAGCGATGATGACAGACGATCCGAAGTGTTCGAATTCTCCTGAAGGGTGATGCATGTTCTCTCCTCAATGCCTCGAAGGCCGCGTCGCCATCATCACCGGCGCGGGCGGCGATATCGGGCGGGCGATCGCTATGAGGTTCGCCTCCGCTGGCGCAAGCGTCGCTATGCTCGATCTCGACGCCGTTCCAACAGATGGCTTTGACCCGGATCGCTGCCTTGCCATGCCATGCGATGTTGCCGATCCGGCTTCGGTCGAGGCCTGCATCGACGCGGTTGCCAGCCGGTTCGGCCGTATCGATATCCTCGTCAACAACGCGGCAACCGAGACGCCGCTTGGCACCGTCTGCGACATCCCGTTCGAAAGCTGGCGCAAGACGCTGGATGTCAATCTCACGGGCGCTTTCCTGATCTGCAAATACGGCGTGCCGCATCTCGGCAAACAGGGCGGCGTCATCCTCAATATCGCGTCCCAGCTCGGACATGTGACGACGCCCGGGCGTGCCGCCTATTCGGCGAGCAAAGCCGGGCTGCATTCGCTCACCCGCAGTCTCGCGCTCGACCACGCCGATCAGGGCATTCGTGCCGTCAGTCTTTCGCCGGGTGCGGTGTTGACGAGCCGTGTCACCCGACAGGCCGGCAGCGAGGCGGCGGTCATCGAAATGCTCGCTCCTCTTCATCCGATCGGTCGGATCGGAACACCGGAGGAGATTGCCGCGACGGCGCTTTTTCTCGTCTCCGACGAGGCAAGCTTCATCACCGGCACCGACGTGCTGGCCGACGGCGGCTATACGGCGCGGTAGTTCACGAGGCATGGGTCTTATCGGCAAGCCAGCGGACATAGTCTGCGCAGGCCTCGTCCGGCGCCATGAAGCGGAAGCCGAAATCCGTTTCGAATTTCTTGGCCGAGACCGCATGGCGACGTCGGGAGAGGTCGTCGTTGAAGGCGATCGCGCTGTCGCTGCCATCGGCCTTTCCCTCAGCAAAGCGCCAGCCGGGATAGGCTTTCGCCAGATGCGCACTGAGGCGGCTTAGATGCCAGGTTTGGCCAACGCTGAGATTGTAGAGATCCGAAGGCAGGCTTTCGCGCATTGCAAGCAGCGCAAGCGCTTTCGCGATGTCTCGGCTGCTCGTCCAGTCGCGAGCGCCGCCCGTGGGCAGGAGAACATCCTCACCCGCCATCGCCTTGGCGGCGATCTGGAAGGGCGGGCTCATCGTTTCGCGCACGCCAGTCTCATGCTCGTGCGGCCCGAACACCGCGGTGATGCGCGCCCGCACTGTGGATATGCCAAAACTTTTCCCCGCTTCGACAACCAGTCTTTCGCTGGCAAGCTTGGTAAAGCCGTAAAGCGTCGTGGGCATCGGGTTCGTCTCTTCGGTCACGGCTGCGCCATCGAAGGGCGCCGCGCCGTAGACGGCGGAGGAGCTCGGGTAGACGAAGCGGCGGATGCCGGCTTTCCGACCCTCCTCAAGCAGGATCGCGACCGAGACCGTATTGACGTCGAAGGCGTCGCTTGCCGATGCGATGGCACTCTTTGGCCCAAGGGTGATCGCAGCCGCATGGATGATGCAGCTAATGTCGTGGCGCGAGAGAATGTCGGCGATCGCCACGCGATCCCGCACGTCCGCCAATTCGACCGTGACACCCGGCTTCACGGCAAAGGCTGTGGGAAGAGCGCGATCGTTGAGGGCAACGACTGGTTGGCTCTGGGCATTCAAGACCTCGATCAGGTTCAGCCCAAGGAAGCCGGCGGCACCCGTTATCAGAATGCTCATCGAGTGTTACTCCTTCCAGATCTCATAGGTCTCGAGCCGAGAGATGGCCGTGATAGACGGCTTCAAGGGCCGTGCGCGGCGCAAGGTTGTCGCCGATCTGCCGGACGGGCACGTCAAGATGACGGAGCTGCTGGAACAGGGACTGGTCCGCAAAATTGTGCTCGGCTGCCACGAGACCGGTGAACCCCATATGCAACTCGCTCTCGCCGGTCGAAAGATCCTCGACCGCCAGGGTCTTGCCGTCGAAGGCTGTGACCTTCCGGAGCGTTGCGATCCTCACCTTTTTCTCGCGCAGCCGTTTCAGGTTTGCGAGTGTCGAGTAGATGGTCGTGCGCCAGGCGATGCCGCCGGCCGGCGAGAAGAACGTCACCTTTTTGCCGAGGTCGGCGAGATGTTCCGCAAGCGTCAGTGCGGCCCATTCGCCGGTGCGGTCGAACAGCGCCACGTCGCTTCCTAGGGCTGCCGGATCGTCCAGCGCCTCGACGATCGTGAAGGCCTTTCCGCCACCGGCAAATTCTGTGCGAACCGGCGTCGAACCGGTCGCCAGAAACACCGCATCGGCCGCAAAATCGGAAATCGATCCAGCATCGGCATGCTTGCCTGTTATCACCGTCACACCGAACCGATCCAGATCGGCAATCTGCTCTTCCATCAGCGTTCGGAACTCAGCGCGCTTCGGCATCTTCACCGCGTCGCGAAACTGCCCGCCGAGATCGTCCTGCTTTTCCCACAGCGTCACGATATGGCCGCGCTCCGCTGCCGTCCGGGCCGCCTCCAGTCCTGCCGGTCCGCCGCCGACCACGAGCAAGCGTTTGGGTTGTCGCGTGCCGGTCGTGGCAAGCTCCGGCCATACGCCTTCCAGCCCGGCACGCGGATTGACAAGACATCGGATCGGCAGGTTCTTTTCCAGCATCCCGCCGCAACCCTGATTGCAGGCAATGCAGGTGCCGATTTCGTTCATGCGGCCTTCGACCGTCTTGTTGACGATGGCCGGCTCGGCAAGGTGGGCACGCGCCATACCAACCGCATCCGCGCCGCCGGCCGCAATGATCGCGTCGGCCTCCGCCAGTGTGTTGAACCGACAGACGGCGAAGACGGGAATGTCGTGGCCTTCGTCGCGCAAAGCGATGCGGATCCGCGCCGGCAACGACCGGAATGGTTCCGGATCGATCGCCATGTCGGCCATTTGCGAAGCGAGCGAATAGGAGGCGTGATAGGCGGAATGCGAGACATTGAAGAAGTCGATCTTTTCGGCCGCCGCAAGTGACACCGCGGTCCTCTCGGCCTGATCGATGGTGATCCCGCCCTCGACATACTCATCGCCGCTGAGGCGAATGCCCAGACAGAAATCGCGACCCACTTCCGCTCGGACAGCCTGAAGGACCTCCAGCGGAAAGCGCATCCGGTTTTCCGCCGAGCCGCCGTACGCGTCGTCGCGTGTGTTGGAAAGCGGTGACAGGAACTGCTGCAGAAGATGGCCATGCGCCATCTGCAGCTCTATCCCCTCAAAGCCCGCCGCCATGAGATGGCGCGCGGTCAGCACATGCCCTTCGATCACCGCATCCATGTCGGCGCGATCCATCGGGCGTGGCGGCAGCGCGGATGTCGCCCACGCAATCGGCGATGGGCCCCAGGAGACCGTTCGCTCAAAATCGCCCTCAACCTGCCGGCCGAGATGGATGATCTGGCCAAGGATCCGCGCGCCTTCCGCTTTGACAGCCTCGGTAATCCTGCGGAACGGTTCGATACAGGCAGGGTCGAAGCCACAGACGGCCTGCGGCCGGCCAAGCGAGTTCGCGTGAACGCGGATGGATTCAAAGATGATCGCACCGACACCGCCCCTCGCACGTTCACGGTGATAGGCAAGGTGGCGCTCGCTCGGCAGGTGGTTTTCGCCGAAATTGGTCGTGTGCGCCGGAACGAGAATGCGGTTGCGAAACGTGAGATTGCCCACGGCAAGCGGCGCCATCGCACGTGAAAACTCGGTTCCGGCAGATCTCTCTTGCATCGCACAATCTCGCATGTTGCACTGCATATAGGCAAATACGTCTGCTGAGTGTTATATGGGCATTGACGAGATCTGTCAGCCGTTTTATACAAAACCTGTATTAAAAATAAGATAGATTGGGAGCTCACGTTGAGGCCGGCGACCGAACCCTTGAAGACTCAGAAGGTCTATCTTCTGCTGCGGGACAAGATCGTTTCGGGCGAGCTGAAGGCCGGCATGCGCCTGCCGAGCGAACTTGCGTTGGCTGAACAATACGGGGTTTCGCGGGTCACAGTCCGGCTCGCGCTCGATCTACTTTCCGCCGAAGACCTGGTCGACAAGCGGGTCGGATCCGGCACCTATGTGCGGGGCTCCAACTTTGCCCAGATGGCCACGGCCGACCTGTCGAATGCCTTTGCGCACCTCATTGAAATGGGGCGGACAACGGCGGTCAAGCTGATCTCTTTTGACTATATCGAGGCGCCCGAGAAGGTTGCCGAGGCCTTGCATCTCGAAGACGACGAGCGGGTTCAGAAGTCGGTGCGCGTGCGCTCCTTCGACGACCTTCCCTTCTCGTACCTGACAGCCTACGTGCCCGAACGTGTCGGTCGAGAATATTCGCGTGAAGACCTTGCCCATATGGCTCTCCTTGAGCTGATGGAGAGAGCCGGCCTGCGTGCTGAAACGGCGTGGCAGGAAGTGGGTGCGGTTCTTGCCAATCCGGAAGTGGCCGAGGCGCTGGGTATCGGTGTGGGCTCGCCCCTCATCGCGCTGACCCGCGTCGTCTACGGCAAGGGAGGGCGCGGCATGGAGTATCTCCAAGCGCTCTACCGTCCCGATAGATACAGCCTGCAAATGAACCTCGTACGCAAGGGCACTGAAGGGAGCCGGCACTGGAGCCCTACGTCCGAGGTCTACCGTAACGAGCGGGCATCCGGCCCCCGCAATCCTAAGAGGGTGGTGAAGGAATGAAGAAGCTCACGAACTCGGTCTCCCGGCGCACGGTGCTGAAAGTTGGCGGTGTCTCGGCGATGGTCCTTGCGGCACCCGGTCTCAGCCGGGCACAGGCACCGACGGTCAAGATCGGTCTGCTGCAGCCGATGACCGGTGGCTTTGCCGGAGACGGCGATCTGGCACGGATCGGCGCGGAATATGCGATCAAGGAAATCAACGATGCCGGCGGCATCGCGTCGCTCGGCGGCGCCAAGCTCGAACTTCTGATCGGCGACAGCCGTTCGAATGCCGAAGCCGGCGCCCAGGCGACCGAACAGCTGAAGGCGGATGGCGCTGCGATCGTCGTCGGTGGTTTTGCCAGCGGCATTTCCATGACCGCGACCCAGGCCGCGGCCCGCTACGAGCTTCCCTTCATCATCGATTGCGCCGTCTCCGACGCGCTGATGACCCGCAACCTGAAAAACGTCTTCCGTTTCAACCCGAGCTTCTCGATGGCGGCCGACGTCGCGCTGAAGAACCTCGTGACCATCAACGACGCTTCCGGCAAGGCTGCAAAGACCGTGGCAATCGTCCACGAAGACGGTCTTCTCGGCTCGGGCCTCGCCAAGCTGATGCAGGCTCGCCTGCCTGCCCTCGGCTTCGAAGTGGTCGAGGCGATCTCGCACCCGACACCGGCGCGTGACATGTCGAACGTCGTTCTGCGCCTGCGTTCGCTGCAGCCCGACCTCATTATTCCCTCGCATTACTTCAACGAATTCGTGCTGTTCGCCCGGACCCTGCAACAGCAGCGGGTCAAGCCGAAGGGCGGTATCTATGCTCTCTTCGGTGGTGCGGCTTCCAGCTACCGGTTCGTCAAGGAGTTCCCGGAAGCGGCTGAAGGCGTGATGGACGTCAACCACTGGGGCGATCCCAAGAACCCGACCAACGACAAGCTGATGCAGGCCGTTCAGGCCGCCGGCAAGTTCTACGCCTACAACGCGCCGATCAATTACTCGGTCGTCAAGGTCGCAGCGCAGGCGCTGGAATTTGCGAAGAGTGCCGAAAGCGGCGCGATCATCGAAGCCTTGCAGAAGAACGAGTTCGACAGCGGTGTGATGCCCTACGGCAAGTCGAAGTTCGATGCTACCGGCCAGAACGTCAACGCGCTTCCGCTCAATACCCAGGTTCAGGGCGGCCAGATCAAGGTCATCTATCCGGACAAGTTCGCCCAGGCCAAGCCCAAGTTCCCGGCCAACGGCTAATCCATACCCAGCGAGTGCGGCAGGCCCGGGGCGGCGTTTTTGTCCCGGGCCATTCCGGCAAGCCCTTCTTCGAAGGAACATCATGTATTCGCCGACAATCATTTTCGAAGCGTTGATGAACGGCCTGATGCTCGGTGCCGTCTATGCGCTGATCGCCCTCGGGCTTACCCTCATCTATGGCGTGCTGCACATCGTCAACTTCGCCCACGGCGCCTTGCTGACGGTCGCGATGTATCTCGTCTGGCTGGCCTCAGACAGGTTCGGCCTTGATCCCTACGTGGCCATCCTCGTCGTCACGCCTATGATGTTCGCGATCGGCTATTGTCTGCAGCGCTTCATCATCGGTCCGGCCAGTCGCGGCTCCGACAACGGCATTCTGCTCGCCACACTTGGTCTTTCGATCGTCATCCAGAACCTGCTTCTCGCCGGGTTCAATTCCGACACCCGCACTATTGCGACAGATTACGCGTTCGAGATCGTGCCGCTCGGTCCGCTCCTTCTCTCGTTGCCGAGGGTGATCGGGCTCGGAGTCTCGGTCGTGACCGCCGTCCTTCTGTGGGCGATCCTCAACCGCACCGATATCGGCAAGGCGATCCGCGCCGTTGCCAAGGAAAAACTCGGCGCCAGCCTTGTCGGGATCAATGTCGCGCATGTCTATGCGATGACGTTTGCGATCGGCACCGCCTGCCTGGCGATTGCCGGCGGGCTGTTGATGCCCTCCTTCTATGTCAGCCCCACGACAGGGGCGGCCTTCGTTCTGGTCGCTTTCACCATCGTGGTTCTCGGCGGCATGGGATCGATCCCCGGCGCCCTGATCGGCGGCCTTTTGATCGGCATCGTCGAAGCCATTTCCAGCCTCTTCCTCGGCGATAGCCTCGGCCAGATCGGCATCTTCCTCATTTTCATTCTCGTGCTTCTGGTGAAGCCCACCGGCCTGTTTGGAGCACGCGCATGAAGAAGAACTTCGAATTCATCGCGGCCCTTGCCTTTCTCGGCGTGGTCGGCATCGCAGCCATTGCCGGGCTGCCGGGCAACATTCTCAATCTCCTGATCTTCATGATGATCATCGCGCTGACGGCGCAGGGCTGGAATGTTCTCGGCGGCTATGGCGGGCTCTCCTCCTTCGGACACGCGGCCTTTTTCGGTACCGGCGCCTATACGACGACGATCCTGCAGACCAGCTTCGGCATCAATGCCTGGGTCGGCCTTGTCTGCGGCGTCATTCTCGGTGCGGCCGTCGGCGCCCTGATCGGCTTTCTGAGTTTCCGGGCAGGCCTCAAGGGATCGTATTTCGCGCTGATCACACTGGCATTCGCGGAAGTGCTGCGCATCCTCGCCAACAGCTGGGATTTCACCGGTGGCGCTGCCGGCATGATGGTCTCGATCAACAACGGCTTTGCCTATCTGCAATTTTCCGACCGCCGCTGGTTCCTGCTGATCCTCATCGGCTTCGTGGCAGGCGGCCTGCTTCTGACCCGCTGGCTGGAACGATCCGCCTTTGGCGCCTATCTCATCGCGCTTCGTGAAAACGATCAGGCGGCGCAGGCGCTCGGCGTCGATATCTTCAAGATCAAGATGCAGGCGATCACTCTGTCTGCCGCAATCACCGCGCTTGCCGGCTGCCTCTACGTCCAGAACTTCCTCTTCATCGATGCCAATGTCGCCTACGGCTCGTGGATCTCCATCGAGGCGCTGTTTGCGGCGATCGTCGGTGGCGCAGGCACGATGCTCGGTCCGCTGATCGGCTCGGTCCTG
This sequence comes from Rhizobium sp. Leaf321, assembly GCF_001423215.1. Lineage (NCBI taxonomy): Bacteria > Pseudomonadati > Pseudomonadota > Alphaproteobacteria > Hyphomicrobiales > Rhizobiaceae > Rhizobium > Rhizobium sp. Leaf321. The sequence continues at coordinate 251,418 of NZ_LMOF01000001.1, forward strand.
CTTTTGGGTCTCGGCGAAATCACCAAGTCGTTTTCGGGCGGCATCGCCGGCGTCGATCTCGTCGTCTTCGGCATCATTCTCATTCTCTGCGTCGCTTTCGCACCGAACGGGATCAGAGGCTTCGTGTCGGATCTCTGGTATCGGCGCAAAAGCCGCGGCAAGGCGATGTGAGGGGCATGACCATGTTGAAAGCGCACAATCTCACCAAGCGATTTTCCGGGCTTCTCGCCGTCGACGATGCAACGATCGACGTGGCGGAGGGTTCGATCACCGGGCTGATCGGTCCGAACGGGGCCGGCAAGACGACCCTGTTTGCAATGATCGCCGGCTTCCTCAACCCCAATGCGGGAACCGTCACATTTCAGAATGAGGACATCACCGGCGAGAAACCGCATCTGAGAGCGCGCCGCGGATTGGCGCGTACGTTCCAGATCGTCCAGCCTTTTGCGGGTCTCGACGTTCGCGACAACATCGCCGTCGGTGCCTTCCTGCACACCAAGGATCCGGCCGAGGCGCGGCGTCTTGCAACCCTGACGGCCGAGAAAGTCGGTCTCGGCCACGAACTCGACAAGCTTGCCTCGGGCCTCACGATCGCCGGCCGCAAGCGGCTCGAACTTGCAAGGGCACTGGCGACGCAGCCGAAGCTTTTGCTGCTCGACGAGGTGCTGGCGGGTCTCAATCCATCCGAAATCCGTGACGTTTTGCCAATCATCCGGCAGATCCGCGAGGAGGGCGTGACGATCCTGATGATCGAACACATCATGCAGGCGGTGATGAACCTCTGCGACACCGTCTACGTGCTCTCTCAGGGCAAGATGATTGCAAGCGGCGAGCCGCGTTTGGTGTGTACGGATACGGCTGTCATCGAGGCCTATCTCGGCCACGGCGCTGCAGCGCGTATCAAGGCGGAAGGGGCAGCCCATGCTTGAGATCGCAGACCTGCGCGCCGGCTATGGCGGAACCGAAGTCCTTCGAGGCCTCAGCCTTTCCGTCGGGAAGGGCGAGGTGGTCGCCGTGCTCGGCTCGAACGGCGTCGGCAAGACCACGCTCAACAAGGTGCTGTCAGGAGTGCAGCCCGCCCGCAGCGGCTCTGTACGTTTTGACGGCCGCGAGATACTGGGCACCAGCGCTCGCGATATCGTCGCATCCGGCCTCATCCACGTGCCGGAAGGTCGCAAGATCTTTCCCAACCTGACCATTCTGGAAAATCTCGAACTCGGTGGCTATTGCCGGCCGAAGCGGGTCCGGGCCGGCAATATCGAAAAGGTGTTCGCAATCTTTCCGCGGCTGAAGGAACGGACCCGGCAGTTCGCCGGCACGCTGTCGGGCGGCGAGCAGCAGATGTTGGCGATCGGCCGCGGCCTGATGAGCGAACCCAAGCTTCTGATCCTCGACGAGCCTTCGCTCGGCCTGTCGCCGCTTCTGGTCGAGGAGATGTTCTCGCTCATCCGCCGCCTGAGCGACGATGGCCTGCCGATCATGCTGGTGGAGCAGAACGTCATGCAGTCGCTGGACCTCGCGAGCCGGGCCTACATCCTGGAGAACGGTTCGGTCGCACTATCAGGCGATGCCGCCGAACTTCGCGACAATCCTGAATTGAAACGGGCTTATCTCGGCCTTTGAGCGACAAGAACACGGCCCAGAGAGGCCGGCAAGAACAAGGAAACATACCATGAGTCTCAGCCAGGATTTGAAGAGCGGCATTCCGATTGTTGCGCCTGGGGTGTTTGACGCGCTGACGGCGTCGATTGCAGCAGGCGCCGGCTTTCGCGCAGTGTATCTGAGCGGCGCGGCAATCGCCTATACCCATCTCGGACGCCCGGATATCGGGCTCGTCTCGATGGCGGAAGTGGCCGACCGGATCGCGATGATCTGCGACCGGATCGATGTGCCTGTGATCGTCGATGCGGATACCGGCTACGGCAATGCCCTTAACGTCCAGCGTACCGTCCGTCTGTTCGAGAAGATGGGAGCCCAGGGCATCCAGCTCGAAGACCAGACGACGCCCAAGCGCTGCGGGCACCTGAACGACAAGTCGGTCGTCTCTGCCGCAGAGATGGTCGGAAAGATCAAGGCAGCCGTCGACGCCCGCGCCAACGAGCAGACGCTGATCATCGCGCGCACCGATGCGCTGCAGATGGAAGGCATCGATCGGGCGCTGGAACGCGCGCATCTTTATGCGCAAGCCGGTGCCGACATCCTGTTCGTCGAGGCACCAAAGAGCGGCGAGCAGCTGGGCGACATCGCCGGGGCGCTGAAGGGCGTCAGGCCACTGGTCGCCAACATGGTCGAGGGCGGCACGACGCCGATCCACAACGCGGCTGAATTGTCCGACCTCGGCTTCCAGATCGTCATCTTCCCGGGCGGTATCGTCCGGGCAATGGCGAAGACCGCGGTCGATTATTACGCCTCGCTGGCCGCTGCCGGATCCAACGCGCCGTTCGCCGACCGGATGTTCGATTTCAACGGGCTCAATGCGCTGATCGGCACGCCCGACATGCTCGCGCTCGGCAGAACCTACGAAGATGCCGATGGAAAAGACAGACATGGAGAGGATGCGGCATGAGCTCGCAAGCTACCGTCACGACCGATGCCGTGACGCTTGATCCCGTGACTTTGGCGGTCCTGAAGGGCCGGCTGGAGCAGATTGCAGACGAAATGGATGCGACGCTCTATCGCTCTGCGTTCAACCCGACAATCGCCGAAGCCAAGGATGCCTGCCACGGCATCTATCACGCCACGACCGGCGATACGCTGGTGCAGGGCACATCCGGCCTGCCGATCTTCGTCGGAGCCATGGCGTTTGCCGTGCGCGCCGTCATCTCCAAGGTCGAGCGGGAAGGGGGCTTGCAGGAGAACGATACGTTCATCTTCAACGATCCTTACGAAGGCGGGACGCATCTCAACGATTTCCGTCTGGTGCGGCCGATCTTTCGGGATGGAAAGCTGTTCTGCTGGATGGCCTCGGTCGGTCACTGGCTCGACATCGGCGGCAACGTCGCCGGCAGCTACAATCCGAAGGCGGTCGAAAGCTTTCAGGAAGGCGTGCGGATCCCGGTCGTCAAGCTGATCTCCGCAGGCACGATGAACAACGACATCATCGAGATCCTTTCCGCCAATTCCCGTGTTCCGATGTCGAACTGGGGCGATCTCAACGGCCAGCTCAACGCGCTCGATCTCGGCGAGAAACGGCTTGGCGCTCTTCTCGGTGAATATGGTCCAGCGACAGTCGATGCGGCGTTCGAGGCATTCTCGAACCGCGCCGAAGCGCTGATGCGTTCGGCGATCGCTTCGATCCCGGATGGCACCTATTCGTTCGAGGACGTACTCGACAATGACGGCATCATCGACGAGATGCTGACGGTGGCGCTCGACCTGACGATTGCCGGCGACACGATGGCGCTTGATTTTTCGCGTTCCACCCAGTCGGCCCAGGGTCCGATCAATATCTCGCGCTCGACGACGATCGCCGCCTGCTACGTGGCGCTGAAGCATATCTTTACCGAAGTTCCGGCGAATGCGGGTTGCCTTCGCCCGATCTCCTTCACCATCGTCGACAATTCGCTGCTCGGCGCAAATGCTCCAAAGCCGGTTGCCGGCTATACGGAAACCATCCTGCGGCTGATCGGCGTCGTTCTTGGCGCAATCGCCCAGGCTGATCCGGCGCGTGCTACTGCTGCCCCGTTCGGCACGATCAACGCATTGTCGCTCGCCGGCTACAGGGCAGACCACAAGCGATGGGTGATGTTCTCGTTCTTCGGTGGCGGTCTCGGCGGCAATCCGATGTCGGATGGCTTGAACCACGCCAACAACCCTATTTCGACCGCGACCATTCCGCCGGTGGAGATCCTGGAAGCGGCCTATCCCGTCATGTTCACGCAATGGGCACTGCGGCCGGATTCGGCCGGTGCCGGCACCCATCGTGGCGGCGTCGGTTCTATCTATGAACTGGAGCTTCTCACCGGCGGCGACGTGGCGCTGCTCGGCGAACGCGGCAGACGCGCGCCGTTCGGCGTCGTCGGCGGAGAGTCAGCGGCATTGAACCGGTTCTCCTGGCAGACGGAAGACGGCGGCGAAGCCGTTCCGCCGATGGCGTCGAAGATCACCGATCTGAGGCTGAAGCCCGGCAAGCGGATCCGGTTGGAAACGCCGGGAGGTGGCGGCTGGGGCGATCCGCATGGGCGCGACCCGGACAAGGTTCTGCATGACGTGCGCCTCGGCTTCGTCAGCACCAGTCAGGCGGAAGCCCTGTACGGCGTGGTGATCGGCGCAGATGGCGAGATCGATCACGAAGCAACCGACAAGCTGCGCAAGGGAGTGGCCGCGTGAGCGATCTGGGAACAACAAAACAACAAAATGAAAAACTGGGCCAGTCGGGATTGGGCAGGATCGTTGGCGTCGATGTCGGCGGTACCTTCACCGATCTCTTCTATTTCGATGAAGCTTCGGCGAAATTCCGCACCAACAAGGTCCCCTCCAACCGCGGCGATGAAGCTGTGGGCTTCCTCGATGGTCTGAAGGGTTTCGGCGCCATCGCTGACCTCTCCTCGATCGTGCACGGCACGACCGTCGGCACCAACGCTCTTCTTGAGCGCAAGGGCGCCAGGGTCGGTCTGATCACCACCGAAGGCTTTCGTGACGTACTGGAAATGCGACGCCGGGACCGGCCCAATACCTGGGGCCTGTGGGGCGATTTCATCCCCGTCGTCGAACGCGACATGCGTCTGGAAGTGGCGGAACGCACGCTCGCCGACGGAACGATCCGTCTGGGCGTCGATGTCGATGCCGTCCGCGTCGCTGCCGAAAAGCTGAAGGCGATGGGTGCGGAGGCGCTCGCGATCGTTTTCGTCAACGCCTATGCCAATCCCGAAAATGAAGAGCGTGCGGTGGAAGCCGCCCGTGCGGTCTGGGACAACGAAAACCTCGCCTGCTCGACGCAGATCCTGCCCGAAATCCGCGAGTTCGAGCGCACGTCGACAACGGTTCTCAATGCGTACCTGCAGCCGGTCGTCGGCTCCTATCTCGGCAAGCTGGAAACGGCACTGGCAAGCGAGGACTTCGCCGGCCGCTTCCATATCGTCCAGTCGAACGGCGGCGTCATGTCGACGGAGACAGCGCGCAGGCTTCCGGCCCGTACAGCGCTGTCCGGTCCGGCGGCAGGCGTCATCGCCGCAGCCGCGATCGCAAAGGCGGCAGGCTTCCCCAACGTCATCACCGGCGATCTCGGCGGTACGTCCTTCGATGTCTCGCTGATTGCCGACGGCAAGGCAGCGCTTGCGGCCCAGACGACGATTGATTTCGGCCTCGTCATCCGCACGCCGATGATCGAGATCACCACGATCGGTGCCGGCGGCGGTTCGATTGCGCATGTGGATGCCGGCGGCCTGCTGCAGGTGGGCCCGGAAAGTGCCGGTTCACGGCCGGGCCCGGTCTGCTACGGTCAGGGCAATAGCCGTCCGACGCTGACGGATGCCAATGTCGTGCTCGGCCGCATCAATGCCGACCGGCCGATCGGCGGCAAGCTTGCCCGTCTCGATGTGGAGGCCGCCAAGGCTGCTATCGACCAGCATGTGGCAAAGCCGCTCGGCCTCGGTGTGATGGAAGCGGCCGAAGCGATCGTGAAGATTGCCGACAGCCGCATGGCCGGCGCGATCCGGCTGATGTCGATCGAGCGCGGTCACGATCCGCAGAAGTTCGCGGCCGTTCCCTTCGGTGGCGGCGGGGCATTGCATGTCTCGGCGCTGATCCGCGAAGTCGGGCTGAAGGCGGCGCTTGTGCCGCGTTATCCGGGTGTGACATCTGCGCTGGGTTGCGTCATCGCCGACATCCGCCACGACCAGGTCCAGACCTTGAACCTCTCGCTCGAGGGCATCGACGTTGCGGCGATCGACGCACGCATGGTCGAGGAGGCGGGCAAGGCGCGCGCCGTCGTCGAGGATGCTCATCTTACGGTGGAGCGGATCGATACGCTGTTCGAGCTCGACATGCACTATGTCGGTCAGACCCATACGGTTCGCGTCACACTGCCGGCAACGATCAGCGGGGGTAACACCGATGTCAGCCAGGCGATGATCCAGCAGGCTTTCGAGGATGCCTATCAGGCAAGTTTCAGCCGGCTTCTGCCGGGTGTTCCGATGCGGATCGTCAACCTTCGCACCAGCGCGATCGGCATTCGTCCGAGCTTCGATCTGAAGGCGCTGGCCGCACCAACCGATACGACGGTTGCCTCCGCAAAGACGGGCTCGCGACAGGTCTGGTTCGACGGTGCCTGGCATGAAACGACGATCTACGATCGCCTGCAACTGCCGGAGAGTTCGGAAATCCAGGGCCCGGCGATCCTCGAACAGCCGGATGCAACGACAGTCGTCTCGCTGGAATTCAAGGCGCGTGTCGATCTCTACGGAAATATCATCGTGGAGCGGAAATCATGAGCGGACATTCGATCCCCATCGAGAAGACGGGTCTGATCATCGTCGATCTGACCAATGATTTTCTGGCCCCCGACGGCGCCTATGGCCGGGCCGGGCAAGGGGCGCCAGAGATCGCGGCATTGCCGGAACGCATCAAGCCACTTGTGGACGTGATGCGCGCAAAAGGCGGCTACATCATCTCGGCGCAGTTCACGTTGGTGCCGGGCAAGGGTGGCGAGCCAATCATCTCGCCGCATCTGAAGGAACTCCGGCCCTTTCTCGGCAAGGGCGATTTTGCGCCAGGCACCTGGGGCAACAGCCTGATCGACGATCTTTCACCGGCCGATCTCATTGTCGAGAAAGTCGCCTATTCGGCGTTCTACATGACCCGGCTCGAATGGGTCCTGCGCAAATGCGGCATCGAGAAGCTGGTGATCGGCGGCATCGTCACCAATGGCGGTGTCGCCTCTACCGTTCGTGACGCCCATGTCCGCGATTTCGAGACGATCACCCTGTCGGATGGTTCGGCAGCTTTCTCGCAGGAAACGCACGAGACCGCGATCGCAGCATTGAAACCGGTCAGCCGTATCGCGACGATCGCAGACATGATCGCCGAGTTCGACGCCCAATGAGCAAGGTCGAAGTCTCAGACCGGGAATTCGAGGTGACGGTGCCGCTGGTCGTGATCGGCGCCGGTGCCGCCGGCATGATTGCAGCATTGTCGGCCAAGGCAGAAGGCGTCGATGTGCTTGTGCTGGAGCGCGATCCGCTGCCGCGCGGTTCGACGGCGCTGTCAGCCGGCCTCATCCCGGCAGCAGGCACCCGCTGGCAGCGCGAGATCGGCGTCGAGGACACGCCGGAGGCCTTCGGGGCAGATATCCTGCACAAGGCGGATGACGAGCCGGATGTGGATCTCGTGCGGCTGGTCACCGAAACGGTCGGCCCAGCGCTGGAATGGCTGGCCGAGGACCACGGCCTGGCGTTTTCGCTGGTCGACAACTTCCGGTATCCCGGTCACTCGCACCTTCGAATGCATGGTCTTCCCTCCCGGTCCGGCGAGGAACTGATCGATCGTCTGCGCGACGCCGCGGAAGAAGCCGGCATCGATATCCTGACGGAAGCGCATGTGGACACACTTGTCGTCGGTTCCGACGGCAAACCGCGCGGCATGACCCTGTCACGACCGGATGGGTCCCGGGAAGACATCGGCTGTGAGGCGTTGATCCTTGCCTGTAACGGTTATGGCGGCAATCCGGCACTGGTCGCCCACCACATTCCGGAGATGCGGGATGCTCTTTATTTCGGCCACCCGGGCAACCAGGGCGATGCGATCGTGTGGGGTGAGGCGCTGGGTGCTGCGACGCGGCATCTGAGTGGTCATCAGGGCCATGGATCGGTCGCCCATCCTGCCGGGATCCTGATCACCTGGGCGACCGTGATGGAAGGCGGCTTCCAGGTGAATGTCGCAGGCGAACGCTTTTCCAACGAGGCGAAGGGGTATTCCGAGCAGGCGTCCAACGTGCTTGCCCAGCCGGAAGGGATCGCATGGACCGTGTTCGACACGCGGATCGCCGAGATCGCCGGCCAGTTCGAGGATTTCAGAAGCGCCGAGCGTATGCATGCGATCATCGAGGCCGATACGATCGAGGCGCTTGCGGAGCGGATGCAGGTCTCGCCGGAGAAACTGACGGCAAGCTTCCGTGCTTTCGAGAATTGCAAAGCCGAGGGTGGGGCGGACCCGTTCGGCCGTTCTCTGGCAGACGTGCCGCCACTTCGAGCGCCCTTCAAAGCGGTAAGGGTCACCGGCGCACTCTTCCACACCCAGGGCGGGCTTGTTGTTGACGGCGAGGCACGTGTGGTTCGACGCGACGGTTCGACCATCGCAAACCTTTTTGCCGCCGGAGGCGCCGCCTGTGGCGTATCGGGCAGCAAAGCGAGCGGCTACCTGTCCGGGAACGGTCTCCTGACTGCAGTGGCGCTCGGACGCATTTCAGGTCTTCGCGCCGCCGCTTCCCTGCGCAACTGCTAGAATCGAAGGACAGCCGGAAACATCTCGTTCGTCACAGTTACCGTACCCAACCCGTCCATCTCTTGTTTCCACGCCAGTTTGCGCTAAGTCAAAAGTCGCAAAAGGAAAAAACATGATCGACGGCTTGAGTACAAAGGCGAGGACAGGCGTTCGGGGACTGGACGATGTATTATCGGGCGGTTTGACTCGCCGCCATGTTTTCCTGCTCGAAGGGACGCCGGGCACGGGCAAAACTACGATCGCCCTGCAATTTCTTTTGGAAGGCGCGACACTCAAGGAGCGCTGTCTTTATATCAGCCTGTCGGAGAGCGAAGAAGAACTGCGGGAAAGCGCGCTTTCGCACGGTATCGAATTCGGGGATTCGATCGAAATCTTCGAGCTCGTCCCCCCGGAAAGCCTGCTTGACGCAGACCAGCAGCAAAGCCTGCTTTACTCCTCAGATCTGGAACTCGGCGAGACGACCAAGCTGATCTTCGAGGCTTTCGAGCGTCTGAAACCGCAGCGTGTGGTGATCGACAGCCTGTCTGAAATCCGTCTGTTGGCACAGAGTTCTCTCCGCTACCGCCGCCAGATCCTGGCCATGAAGCATTTCTTTTCTCGATCCGACGCCACAGTCCTTTTGCTCGACGACATGACGTCGGACAATCTCGACAAGACCGTCCACAGCGTCGTTCACGGCGTTCTTCATCTCGAGCAGCTGGCTCCCGACTATGGTTCGGAACGCCGCCGCCTGCGGGTGATCAAATATCGCGGCCAGGCGTTCCGCGGCGGCTATCATGATTTCGTCATCAAGACCGGAGGCGTCTCGGTCTTTCCGCGGCTGCGTGCGATCGAGCACAAGACGGCATTCGACCGAGCTATTTTGAAAAGCGGCATTGCCGAATTCGACGATCTTCTTGGCGGTGGTATAGAGCGCGGGTCGAGCACGCTGCTCATCGGACCTGCCGGTACCGGCAAAAGCCTGTTCGCGCTCCAGTTTGTCGCAGCTGCCGTGAAGCGCGGTGAGAAAGCAGCCGTCTTCATATTCGACGAGGAGCTCGGCCTGTTGTTCTCGCGTACGAAAGCAATGGGGATCGACCTTGAGAAGATGCGCGACGACGGCGCTATTCACATCGAGCAGCTGGATGCGGCCGAGCTGTCGCCGGGGGAATTCTCGCAACGTGTGCGGGATCGCGTGGCGACCTTCAAGGCCGGGACAGTCGTGATCGATAGCGTGAACGGCTACCAGGCGTCGATGCCCGAGGAAAACGCGCTGATCCTGCACGTGCATGAACTGCTGCAATACCTCAATCGGCAAGGCGCCAATACGTTTCTGACAGTTGCCCAGCACGGGCTCGTCGGAGACATGAAATCCCCGGTCGATGTCACCTACCTCGCCGATACAGTTATCCTGCTGCGCTATTTCGAGGCACTGGGCAGGGTTCGGCGTGCAGTCTCGGTCATCAAGAAGCGAACCGGTCGGCACGAAGAAACCATCCGCGAGTTTCGCATCACCGATGCGGGGCTGACACTGGGCGATCCGCTTTCCGGTTTCCAGGGCGTGTTGCGCGGTGTACCGACGCTTGTCGGCGAAAAGCAGCAACTGCTGGAGCTTTCAAACGAGGACGAAAGCCATTCCTAACAGAGATGCCGTCGGCCTCATTCACGCCCCACACGGTCGCGATGCGCAGATTGCGGCATCCCTCCTGAAGGAAGCCGGTATCGCTTCGAAGGCGGCCCTGGACCTGTCCGGTTTCGTCGACAGCCTTGACGACAACATCGCGCTCGCTGTCATCACCGAGGAAGCTCTACGCTCCGCCGACCTGCGCGCCATCTCCCAGTGGATCGAGAACCAGCCGAGCTGGTCGGATCTACCGTTCGTCATTCTGACAAACCGCGGCGGTGGTCCGGAGCGTAATCCCGCAGCTGCGCGGCTGTCGGAAGTCCTTGGCAATGTCAGCTTCATCGAGCGCCCTTTCCACGCAACGACATTCATCAGCGTTGCCCGTTCTGCCGCACGCGGGCGTCGGCGCCAATACGATGCACGTCTGCGGATGGAAGCTCTCGACGAAGGAGAGCGCCGCCTGCAGACAGCACTCGAAGCCGGTCGCCTCGGCGCTTGGGAACTGGATCTTGCAACTGATGTCCTGAGCACGTCTGCGACCTGCAAGAGCATTTTCGGACGCGGTCCGGAAGAGGCGTTCACCTATCAGGACCTTTTTGCCAGTATCCATCCCGATGACCGACAACGCGTGCAGGATGCTCATACGGCAACAGCCGAGAGCGGCGAGGATTATTCTGTCGAATACCGCACCGTCTGGCGCGACGGCACCGTGCGCTGGGCAGAGGTGCGGGCACAGCTCTACCGCGACCACTCGGGCAAGGCGGTCAAGCTGGTCGGCGTATCCGCCGACATTACCGACCGGGTCATCAACGAGAAGCAGCAGCGGCAGATCAACGAACTGCTTGAAGAGCGTGTCGCCGAGCGGACGCGTGAACTTGAACAGGCCCATTCGGTCGTTATGGACGAGGTGTCGCAACGTGAGCGGGCGGAAGATCAACTGCGCCAGGCGCAGAAGATGGAGGCGATCGGCCAACTGACCGGCGGCGTCGCCCACGATTTCAACAACCTGTTGATGGCAGTGCTCGGCAATCTCGAACTGCTCCGCAAGCTCGTTGCGGGCGATCCGAAAGCCGAACGCCTGATCGATGGCGCCCTCCAGGGTGCAAGACGCGGGGCGTCGTTGACGCAGCGGCTGCTCGCCTTTGCCCGCCGCCAAGATCTGCAGATCGGCCCCGTTGACCTCGGCGCCCTGATCGGTGGCATGCGCGACCTTCTCGAACGCTCGGTCGGGTCGACCATCCTCGTCGAAACCTCGATACCGGATCATCTGCCGAAGGTTTCGGCAGATGCCAACCAGATCGAGCTCGCGCTTCTCAACCTTGCCGTCAACTCGCGTGACGCCATGCCCGACGGTGGCACGCTGCGGATCAGCCTCAGCCAGGAAGAGCAGAGGTTCTCAAACGATACGCTTGCAGCCGGGCGTTATGTCGTGCTCTCGGTCAAGGACGAAGGCCAAGGCATGGACGAGGCGACGCTGCAGAAAGCCATCGAACCGTTTTTCTCAACGAAGGAACTGGGCAAGGGAACGGGCCTCGGATTGTCGATGATCCACGGCCTGGCGTCCCAGTTAAAGGGAGAGTTGAAGTTGTCGAGCAGGATCGGTTCCGGCACTACCGCCGAATTGTGGATTCCGGTCTCTTCCGCTGCCGAGCAGCCGAGGCAGGCCGAGGCACCATTGCCTCCGGCAGAATATCAGGGCGGACCCATGCGTATTCTGCTTGTCGACGACGACGTCCTTATCGCCATGAGTTCCGCCGACATGCTGCTGGATCTCGGACACGACGTAGTCGAAGCCCATTCCGGCAAGGAGGCGCTGGAGCATCTGGGTAAGGGACCAAAGTTCGATCTGATGATCACCGACTATTCCATGCCTGGCATGACCGGGGGCGAACTCTCGAAGGCTGCACGAGCCTTGCTGCCCGAATTGCCAATCCTGATCGCCTCCGGCTACGCGGATCTTCCGCCTGGCGTTGATCTTGAGGTTGCGCGGCTCGGAAAGCCGTATACGCAGGCACAGCTGGCGGAACAGATCGGCAAGCTTACGTCGCCGCGCTAGTTGCTCTCGCAACCGGGCGCGACGTCATAAAGCTCAAAGGGTCAGAAACTCGGCGCGGCTATTACGCCTGCCCGTCGCCACCCAGCGGCACTTCATCCGTGATCACTTCGAACCTTGCCAGGATCGCCGGGCCGAAGGCCGTCGACAACGCGACATCGGTCGCATCGCGACCGGTCGCCATCAGGATCCGGCCGATACGAGGTTTGTTGTGACGGGCATCGACAGTGTGCCAGCGTCCGCCGAGATAGACTTCGAACCATGCACTGAAGTCCATCGGATTGTGATCCTTGGGAACACCGATGTCGCCGAGATAACCCGTGCAGTAGCGTGCGGGAATGTTCATGCACCGGCAAAGGGTGATCGCCAGATGCGCGTAGTCCCGGCACACGCCCGTCTGGTCGTTGAAGCCGCCGAACGCGGTCCGCAGCGAATCGGCGTTCTGATAGTTGAACGCAATGCGGTTGTGCGCGAAATCAAGAATGGCTTTGACGCGCGGCCAGCCCAGATCAGTCGAGGAAAACGTGTTCCAGGCGAAGTCTGACAGACGGTCCGTATCGCAATAACGGCTGCCCAGCAGGAACACCAGAACGTCGTCGGGTAGATCCTGGATGAGGTGCTGCTGCGCATCTTCCGGGATCGGGTCCGGGAGCCCGGTGTCATAGATCTCGAACTCCGTCGAGATCGTCGTCAGGCCGGGCGGTGCAACGATGCGGCTGCAGGCGTTCCCGAAGACATCCTGATAACCCCAGGCTTCGATCGGTCTGTCGAAAGTCAGCACCTGTTCGGTCAGTAGATCTACGCGACGGGAGGGGTGGATATTCAACGCCAGAAGCATGGCAGTCGGCTGTTGGCATTCATAGCCCAGATGAAAACCGGCGCGTATCCTCATGAAGCGATGTCTCCTAAATACCGTTGACGAGATGGCAGCAATGCGGCAATGCCCGGGCGTTGATACGGTTCCGTTTAGCCATGAAGTTTGGCCTGGAACTCGTCGGTCGTGACGTTGACCTGCACTGACATGCTTTTGAAATCTTCCGCCTCACCGTCATAGCTGCCACGAAGCGGGATAGCCTGTTTCGGGTCGCGGGCGACGCCGACGCGAATGAGGTCGCGGTTGCCGACAATGCCGTTGGTCGGATCAAATTCCACCCATCCGGCTCCCGGCAGGTAGACCTGGCACCACGCGTGGGTAGACCCGCCTCCAAGCGTCGTCGATCCGTCGCGATCGGGAACGTAGATATAGCCGGTGACGAAACGTGCAGCGAGGCCGAGGGCCCGTGCGGCTTCCATCATCAAAAGCGCAAAGTCGCGGCAGGTCCCGCGACGCAGCTGCAGCGTCTCGAGCGGTGCCTGGGTGCCGTGTTCGTGGCGACGGGCATAGACGAAGCTTTCACGGATCGCGTAGCAGAGTGTCATCAGCAATCGGCCGGTCTCGGTCGGCTGGCCGGGTTTGACGAACTGCCGCGCCCATTTGCCAACCTCGTCGTTGGCATCCGGGTAATGGCGACGGATGGTGCATTCCAGATCGAACGCTTCCACCGGGTCATAGGTGAAGGGATAGGTGAGGGCTTCCTCGTCGATTTGAAAATCCATCGCGAGCTGCGGCGTATGATCGAGCCTGATGGTCGTTTCGAACTGGAGCTTCTGAGACGCACCCTCAAAACCGACCAGCGCCACGCAGTTCCCAAACACGTCATGGATCCAGCGGACATAGGCAGGCTTTGGAAAGACCTCGAGGCGCGACACGAGCAGCGTCTGGTCGAAACTGTCCCTTGGTCGGAACAGCAGCCTGTGTTCGCCGAACTCGACCGGCTTATGATACTGGTAGGACGTAAGGTGACGAACCGAAAAGATCGTCATGCGATCACCGAGCCGAGTTCGACTGACATTGGGTCAGATCGGAAAAGTACATCATGTCGGGACGATGAGCGATGGCGCTCAGCAGAAGTCTGTTCATTTGAAATTCTCGAGATCTAGCATGATGGATTGTGCGTTTTTCGCCTTGTAGGCAGCCTGGGCCGCCTTCAGGATCTTCGGTCGTAGCGCATCGAAAGAGGCAAGATAATCATCGCTGACGGCAGTTCTTTCAACAAGGTTGCTGCTGAGAACTTCAGCAGCGACGAAGAACCGAACCTCGAACATGCCGTCATGACCCAGAAAGCGGACGCGTCTTTTCGATTCATCGTAACTGCGCGCGGGATTTGGGAAAGAAAGTGTCATGGCAGCCTCTGTCGTCAGCATGGCTCCGAATGTCGGACTACCACGTTTGCATGTCGGGTATCTTGCTGCCATCCGCTTAGTCGATGATAACAAGCCCAGTGACGTTTCGCAGGTAACCGGCTTTTTGGTCCCGCAGTCCGTATTGAGGCAGCGCCGCCAATTTTCCAAACGCCGGATCGATGGCATCCTATGCCGACGAACCATATGACTAGGTCACGTTGAGCCCCCGAAGTCCAACGCGAAATGGCGAGCCTGCTGCGACAGACCGCATTTTAAGCCTGAATTGGCAAGGGATGCTTGGGGTGGGCAAGCCGGTCTCAGCTCGAGGCCGGAGCAAAGCGCGCAGTGATCGCATGGCTGTCGGAAGGGTAGCTGAACCGCACCGACGTCACCGGGCCGGAAACGTCCCAGGTCTTGCGTTCTACCACGAGGCAGGCAGACTGCGGCGTGATTTCCAGCCGCCTTGCCAGCTCTTCGTCCGCAAGCTGGGCCGAGATCCGATGTTCCGCAGCGGTCCATGGTATCTGCGCGATCAGCCACTTGCCCGGTGAAACCGTCGAGAAATCCATGTCCTTTGCCTGCGGCACGGTCTTCAGATTGATCAGTCGTTCCTCGAGACAGAACGGCTTCCCGTCGGCGAAATGCAGGCAGACGACGTAGATGGATTTTTCCTTGCCGGCGACGCTCAGGCGCAGCCGGTCCGTTGCCACAGTCTTCCGCTCCCGGCATTCCTCCATCCGGAAATGGTAGTCCTTGTTCAGCGCGCGGACTTCAACTTCGATGTCGTAGATCTCAAGAATGGCAGCCTGGTTGCGCGGCTGGGCAACAAAGGAGCCCGATTTCTTGCGCCGCTCGATCAGTCCGGCATTGGCAAGCTGGGTCAGAACCTTGTTCGCGGTCATCCGCGAGACATTGTAGTGCTTGGCGAGCTCCACCTCGAAAGGGATCCTGTAGCCCGGGGGCCATTCGCCGCTGACGATATTGTTCTCGATGTTGCCCAGGATCTTCTGGTGCAGTGTGCCCACCGCACGCATCGCCTTGATGTCTTTTTCTCCGGTCAAGGCGAAGTCCTTCGGCTTTCTGCATCAAACGGCTTCTCCACCATATCCGGTCAGCCGGCGTCAAGCAGAGCGGCCATCACGGCCTGGAACCTCGGCAGGATCGTCTCTCGGCTCACATGCCGACCGCCCGTCACCAGCCTCTTGCCCGCCGCCCAGACGCAATCCACCTTGATCGTATCAGCGAAGATCCACTGATCGAGAACCTGATCTGCCGAAAGGTAGGGGGCGGCCTCAAGGTCGAGCGAGACGAAATCCGCCGATGCACCTGATACGATGTCGTCCTGCGACTGCAGCGCGCGGGCGCCGCCTTTCAGCGCTTCCTGGAACAGGCGCGTCCCCGTCGATTGCTGCGGCAGGGCCACGACGTTTCGCGAGCGTAGTCCCAGACGCTGCGAATATTCGAGCTGCCGAAGCTCATGGGCGACGGAAATCGAGATGTTCGAGTCCGAGCCGACGCCGAAATGGCCGCCGTCCTCGAGAAACGCCGGTGCCGGAAATATGCCGTCGCCGAGATTGGCTTCCGTGACGGGGCAGAGACCGGCGATTGCCCCTCGGCGTGCCATGTCGCGCGTTTCTGCGTCGGTCATATGGGTAGCGTGGATCAGGCACCAGCGCTCATCGACCGGCATGTTGGCGAGCAGCCATTCGACGGGACGTGCGCCCGACCACGCGATACAGTCCTCGACCTCTTTCGTTTGCTCGGCGATATGGATGTGGATCGGGCCTCCACCTGCCATCGGCAGAACGTCCCGCAGTTCTTCCGGCGTCGCGGCCCGCAGACTGTGCGGCGCGATGCCGAGTTGGCCGCCGGGAAGCGCAGACGTGATCTTCCGGCATTCCTCCATCAGCGTGGAAAAGCTTTCGACCGAGTTGATGAAGCGTCGCTGGCCCTCCGTCGGTGCCATTCCCCCGAAACCGGAGCGGGCGTAGAAGACTGGCAGCAGGGTGAGGCCGATCCCGGTCGCAGCACTTGCCGCACCAATCCGCGCCGCGTGCTCGGCGATATTGGCGTAGTGGCGCCCATCGCGGTCGTGGTGAAGGTAATGAAACTCGCCGACGCGGGTAAAGCCCGCCTCCAGCATTTCCATATAGAGCTGCGCTGCGACCGCCTCGATATCGTCAGGTGTCATGGACAGGGCGAATTTGTACATCAGCGTGCGCCAGCTCCAGAAGCTGTCGCTTGTCGATCCGCGAACCTCCGTCAGTCCCGCCATGGCGCGCTGGAAAGCATGGCTGTGGAGATTGGCCATGCCGGGCACGATCAGCCGGTGCCGCTCGTCGGAGGCCGCGGGCATGGCGCTACGCTCGATCGACTGCACGGTGCCATGCTCTATCGTCAGGCGAGTGCTGCTCGCCCATTCCCCGCCGATGAGTGCGTTTTCTGCAAAAATGGTGTTCATTGCCAACTCCATTTGTCGGTCCCGTCTGCGGTCAGCAGGCGCTTGCAAATTCTTCTTGCCTTGGTTTTTTATGTATATACATTAAAACAAAAAGAGGAAGGCTTCGTGGTCGAGAATAGCGATAATTCACCGGTGGCGCCAACCAGAAGCCTATGGCGCAACGCCCGTCTGCTGACACTTGCGGACGAGGCGCGAGGTCTTGTTCTCATCGAGCAGGGTGCCATTGCGGTCGAAGGGGGCAGGATCGTCTTCGCGGGCGCAGAGTCCGATCTGCCGTCAACCTTTCTGGAAGCCGACGAGATCATCGACGTGGAGGGCAGGGTGATCACGCCCGGTCTGATCGACTGCCATACGCATCTGATCTTCGGCGGCGATCGCGCCATGGAATTCGAAATGCGGCTCGAAGGGGCGACCTATGAGGAAGTCGCGCGCGCAGGCGGTGGCATCGTCTCCTCCGTCAAGGCGACCAATGCCCTTTCCGTCGACGGGCTTGTGAAGGCCGCGCTTCCAAGGGTCGATACGCTGCTCGCGGAAGGTGTTTCGACGCTCGAGATCAAATCCGGTTACGGCCTGTCGGTCGAAGGCGAGCTCAACATGCTGCGCGCCGCCCGGGCGCTCGAAAAGATCCGCCCGGTCCGCGTCGTCACGTCGTTCCTTGGCGCCCATGCAACGCCCGTCGAATACCGTGGACGCAACGGCGACTACATTACCGACGTGGTGCTGCCCGCTATGGACCTTGCCCATGCGGAAGGCCTTGTGGATGCAGTCGACGGGTTCTGCGAAGGCATCGCGTTTTCGGTTGCGGACATGCGGCGGGTGTTCGATCACGCAACGTCGCTCGGTCTGCCCGTCAAGCTGCATGCCGAACAGCTTTCCAATCTCGGTGGTGCCGCGATGGCTGCATCCTACGATGCCTTGTCCGCCGATCATCTCGAATACCTCGATGCCGAAGGTGCGGCCGCGATGGCGGCGTCGGGCACGGTTGCGGTTCTGCTGCCGGGCGCGTTTTATGCGATCAACGAAACGCAGAAGCCGCCGGTCCAGCTGCTGCGCGATGCCGGCGTCCGGATCGCGATTGCGACCGATAGCAATCCCGGCACGTCGCCGCTCACCTCGCTGTTGCTGACGATGAACATGTCGGCGACACTGTTCCGGCTGACCGTCGAGGAATGCATCGCAGGTGCAACGCGCGAGGCGGCGAGGGCACTCGGTCTTCTCTCCGAGACCGGCACGCTGGAGTCCGGCAAATCGGCAGACTTCGCCATCTGGAATATCCAGCGACCGGCCGAGCTGGTCTACCGCATCGGCTTCAACCCGCTTCATTCGAACGTCTTTAGAGGTCAACAGCTATGACGATCACGCTTCACCCCGGCAGCGTTACTCTAGCCGAGCTTTCCGATCTCTACTGGAACACTGGTTCAGCAGTTCTCGATCGCTCCTTCGATGCCGGTATCGAAAAGGCGGCGAGACGGATCGCGGAGATCGCTGCCGGAAATGCTCCGGTCTACGGCATCAACACCGGCTTCGGCAAACTTGCCTCGATCAAGATCGACAGTGCCGATCTCGCCACCCTGCAGCGCAATCTCATCCTCTCGCATTGCTGCGGCATCGGGGCGCCGCTACCGGAGAATGTGGTACGTCTCATCATGGCGCTGAAGCTCATCTCGCTCGGCCGCGGCGCCTCCGGTGTCCGGATTGAGTTGATCCGCCTGATCGAGGGCATGCTGGAAAAGGGCGTCATCCCGGTCATTCCGGAAAAGGGCTCGGTCGGCGCATCCGGCGATCTGGCACCGCTTGCGCATATGGCTGCCACCATGATGGGCGAAGGCGAGGCCTTCCTGCAGGGAGAGCGGCTGGCATCGGCCGATGCGCTCGCCAAGGTGGGGCTGACACCCGTCGTGCTTGCCGCCAAGGAAGGACTGGCGCTGATCAACGGTACCCAGACCTCCACCGCACTGGCGCTTGCGGGCCTGTTTCGTACGCATCGCGCCGCCCAGACGGCACTTGTTACAGGCGCCCTGTCGACCGACGCGGCGATGGGGTCGTCCGCTCCGTTCCACCCTGACATTCACACCCTGCGCGGCCACAAGGGCCAGATCGATGCCGGCGCCGCACTTCGCAACCTGCTTGAGGGCTCAGAAATCCGCGCAAGCCATATCGAAGGCGACGAGCGGGTTCAGGATCCCTATTGCATCCGTTGCCAGCCGCAGGTCGACGGCGCCTGCCTCGATCTGTTGCGGTCCGTCGCAAGGACGCTGGAAGTCGAAGCAAATGCCGTCACTGACAATCCGCTGGTTCTGTCAGACAATTCCGTCGTCTCCGGCGGCAATTTTCATGCGGAGCCGGTCGCCTTTGCCGCGGATCAGACGGCGCTCGCGATCTGCGAGATCGGTGCGATCGCCCAGCGCCGTATCGCGCTTCTGGTCGATCCTGCTCTCTCCTACGGCCTGCCGGCATTTCTCTCGAAGAAGCCCGGTCTCAACTCAGGGCTTATGATCGCGGAAGTCACGTCGGCTGCGTTGATGAGCGAGAACAAGCAGATGTCGCATCCCGCCTCGGTAGATTCGACGCCGACCTCCGCCAATCAGGAGGACCACGTGTCGATGGCTTGCCACGGCGCTCGCCGCCTGCTGGGCATGACCGAAAACCTGTTCGGCATTCTCGGGATCGAAGCGCTGACAGCCGTCCAGGGCGTCGAACTGCGTGGGCCGCTCAAGACCAGCCCTGAACTCGAGAAGGCCGTTGCCGTGTTGCGCGCAGCGGTGCCGGCGCTCGAGGATGACCGCTACATGGCGCCGGATTTAAAGGCCGCAAGTGAACTGGTGGCCTCCGGCGCCTTCGCCCGTGCCATCTCGCCGGGCATCCTGCCGGTCCTTGAAGTTTGATCATCAGAAAAAATTGGGGAGCTACGTCATGACCAATCCACGCCACAACATCCGCGATGTCCGCTCGCCCAGGGGCACCGAGCTCAATGCCAAAAGCTGGATGACCGAAGCGCCGCTTCGGATGCTGATGAACAACCTCGATCCCGATGTGGCGGAAAACCCGCATGAACTCGTGGTCTATGGCGGCATCGGCCGGGCCGCCCGCACCTGGGACGACTTCGACAAGATCGTCGCGACGTTGAAGACGCTAACGCAGGAGGAGACGCTTCTCGTGCAGTCCGGCAAGCCGGTCGGCGTGTTCCGCACCCACAAGGATGCGCCGCGCGTGCTGATTGCCAACTCGAACCTCGTGCCGCACTGGGCAACCTGGGACCATTTCAACGAATTGGATAAGAAGGGCCTGGCCATGTACGGCCAGATGACCGCCGGATCGTGGATCTATATCGGCACACAGGGCATCGTTCAGGGTACCTACGAGACCTTCGTGGAAGCTGGCCGCCAGCATTATGGCGGCAGCCTCAATGGCAAGTGGATCCTGACCGGCGGCCTCGGCGGCATGGGCGGCGCACAGCCGCTTGCCGCGGTCATGGCAGGCGCCTGTTGCCTTGCGGTCGAATGCGACGAGACCCGCATCGATTTTCGTTTGCGCACCCGCTACGTCGATGCCAAGGCAAAGACGCTGGACGAAGCGCTGGGGCTGATCGACCAATGGACCAAGGCGGGCGAAGCGAAATCGGTCGGCCTGCTCGGCAATGCCGCCGAAATCTTCCCCGAACTGGTCTCCCGCATGAAGGCCGGCGGCGCTCGCCCGGATATCGTCACCGATCAGACATCCGCCCATGACCCGCGCAACGGCTACCTGCCGATCGGCTGGACCGTCGAGGAAGCCAAGGCCAAGCGCGAAAGCGATCCGAAATCGGTGGAGGTCGCCGCCCGCGCATCGATGAAGGCGCATGTCGAAGCGATGGTGGCGTTCTGGGATGCCGGCGTGCCGACGCTCGACTACGGCAATAACATCCGCCAGGTCGCCAAGGATGAAGGCCTGGAAAATGCCTTTGCCTTTCCGGGCTTCGTTCCGGCCTATATCCGTCCGCTGTTTTGCCGCGGCATCGGCCCGTTCCGCTGGGCGGCCCTGTCAGGCGATCCTGAGGACATCTACAAGACCGATGCGAAGGTGAAGGAACTGCTGCCCGACAACACCCACCTGCACAACTGGCTGGACATGGCGCGAGAACGCATCGCCTTCCAGGGACTTCCGGCGCGGATCTGCTGGGTGGGTCTGGGGGATCGCCACAAGCTCGGCCTCGCCTTCAACGAGATGGTGAGAAGCGGTGAATTGTCCGCGCCTGTTGTCATCGGCCGCGACCATCTCGACAGCGGCTCCGTCGCCTCGCCGAACCGCGAGACGGAAGCGATGAAGGATGGCTCGGATGCCGTGTCCGACTGGCCGCTCCTCAACGCGCTGCTCAACACCGCATCAGGCGCCACCTGGGTGTCGCTGCACCATGGCGGCGGCGTCGGCATGGGATATTCGCAGCATTCGGGCATGGTCATCTGCGCCGACGGAACCGACGATGCCGCACGCCGGATCGAACGTGTCCTGTGGAACGACCCTGCGACCGGCGTCATGCGTCATGCGGATGCGGGATACGAGATCGCGATCGATTGCGCCGAAGACAAGGGCCTTCGCCTGCCCGGCATCCTCGGGAACTGACGCGCATGCGCATCCTGCGTGCATCGGACCATAAGCGGATGCCCTGGAAGAACGGCAAGGGCGAGACGGTGGAGATCGCCGTCTTTCCCGAGGCTGCGTCGGTCGACGATTTCGACTGGCGTATCAGCATGGCGACGGTGGCCGAGGACGGTCCGTTCTCTGTGTTCGCGGACATAGACCGGACCCTCAGCGTTTTGACGGGCGACGGGATCGAGCTTTCGGTCGAGGGCGAGCCCGATCGTGTTCTGCGCCCCGACACGCCGCCCCACGCGTTTCCGGCCGATGCAGTGACCAGCGCAAGGCTGCTCTCTGGCCCGATCACCGATCTCAATGTCATGACCCGGCGCGGAAAGTTTATTCACGGCGTGACGATGCTCCCCGCCAGTGAACGCGTCATTACGTCGAACGGTTCGGACGTGACCCTGGTTCTGCCGACGTCGGATTTGGTGCTGAAAGACGGCACATTGCTTGGCGCGTATGATGCGATCCTGCTGCATCCGGGCGATTCGGAGATCGAACTTAGTCAGGCGCCATCAAGCCGGACTTTTCTTGTCCGCATCGCCTCACGGCAAAAAGCCTCGGTTTCGTTACAGGTTTGACGCATTTGTGAAGATGCCGTGAGGCTGGCCGCAGCGATCGCGCTAAAGAACCGGAAACGCGATATTTCGTCTCTTTCGGGTGATCACATCTGCCCGGTTCCAGACCGGGTTTGGCGGAGGCGACGGCGCAGAAGCTGAAAGTTTTAACTTTCCGGTAACCGCCTCCTCCCCCTATGGGATCACTTACGGATGCATTCGTACCCGTATTTCCCTTGCCATTCCCAACAGGAGACGAGATGTCCTTCAAACCTTTCGCCCTTGCGCCTCTCTTTGCAGCCGTGATTGCCCTGCCGGCATTTGCCCAGCCGAGCCCGACGATGCTGAGGCAGTTCGGCGACTGGAACGTCTATTCCTATCAGGCGGGAGCTTCGAAAAGCTGCTACGTCCTGACCATTCCGAAACAGGCGACGCCCGCAAGCGTCAACCACGGCGATAACTTCTTCCTCGTGGCGCCCAAGCCTTCGGGCAGCGGATATTATCCGCAGGCCATCATGGGATATGATCTTCAAAACAGCTCACAGATAACGGTCACGATCGATGGCAAATCTTTTGCCATGACGCCGCGGGGCAACTCCGGCTGGACGCAGCAGGAAAGCAATGATTCCGCGATGATCGACGCCATGCGTACGGGAAGCAATATGACGCTTCAGGCCGTCTCGGGGAGAGGCACCCGCACATCCTACACGTTCTCGCTCAGCGGCGTGACCGCAGCCCTCAACCAGGCCGGTCAGTGCAACTGACGTCGATCTCAAGATCGCTGATGGGTGGAGTGCGAAACCGGCATTCGCCCATCGCCGATCTTTACGAGCTCGTCCGGTCAGCGTCGGCGGATATAGGCGAAGAGCCGCTCGGCCGCGTCTTCGATCTGCTTCGGGTCGCGCAGAAAACATGCTCTCATGAAGGGGGCGCCGCCGGGGCCGAATGCGGTGCCCGGCGCCATGCCGACGCCGGTTTCATCGACAATCCTGAAGGCTTCGGCGCGGCTGTCTGTTACGCCGTCGATCTTCAGGAACGCGTAGAGCGCGCCTTCGGGCTTTCGCGTTTCGACACGGTTGGTGGCGACCAGCGCGTCACACAGAATGTCGCGCGAGGTTCGGGCACGCTCGACATTGGAGCGAATGAACTCGTCGCCAAGGTCGAGTGCCGCGATCGCCCCCTTCTGCATGAACTGCGCAACGCCTGACGTGGAATACTGTATGAGATTGGTGAGCGTCTGCCCGATCTCGGCGGGCGCCACCACCCAGCCGATACGCCAGCCGGTCATGCACCAGTTCTTCGAGAACGAGTTGGCAAAGATGATGCGGTCTTCCGCATCCATGACATCCATGAACGACGGCGCCCGCGTGCCCTCGAAATAGTAGAGACCGTAGATTTCGTCGGCGATGATCCAGAGACCATGCTTGCGCGCAAGACCGAGGATTGCCTCGAGATCGTCCTTCGTTGCCGTCCATCCGGTCGGGTTGGATGGCGTATTGATGAACAGCGCCCGGGTTTTCGGCGTGATCGCAGCTTCCAGTCGGCCCGCATCGAGTACCCATCGGCCATCGATGAAATCGAGGGCGACAGGCACTGCCTTCGCTTCGGAGACGCTTGCGGCATGGGCAGCGTTCGGCCATGCCGGTGACAGATAGATCACCTCGTCGCCGGCCGATGCGACCGTCTGGATCGCCAGCACGATCGACTGCATGCCGGACCCGGTGACATAGATGTTGTCGACCGACAGATCGGCTGAGTAGTGCCGCTGGTAGTAGCGCAGGATCGCCTGACGAAGCTCGGGGATCCCTTGCGTCCACGTATAGAATGTCTCGCCTGCGAGAAGCGCGTCGCTGGCCGCCCGGGTGATGAAGTCGGGCGTCGCAAGGTCGCCTTCGCCGATCCACAGCGGCATGAGGTTGTCACGACCGCGTGCATAGGTGACGATTTCGCCAATACCGCTACGCGGAGCGGCCGCAGCGCGGGCGCTGATGTCGGGTCGGATGATCGTCATGCGAATCTCGGCTGAGTATGGCGGGGAACTATGCCTAGGCCAAGTTCCGACGTACGGTCAACCGGTTGCAGGCCGCATCGGACACGGAACCTTCGGTCCGAAAGCGTTGATTTGGCGATGGTTTCGACGGCTCTTCGGGCGTGCCCGGTTTCGCCACCGGGGCGAAGGTCAGCGCCTCGATCAGGAAATACGCAGATTGGACAAGTTCGTCTTCGCCCATGTCATCCTCGAACTGCGGTTCGTCTTCGGAAAACTGCTCTTCAGGAAGGATTTTCATAAGGATGCGGTGCATTGCTGATTCAAGAACCGCTGCTTTACGCCGATTGGTCGAAAAAGGCCATGCGCGGATTGGCGCATGGCGTTGATTCGGTATCAGATGCGGCGCATCGCCTCGATAAATAGCTTGGCCTTGGCCGCCACCGACGCAACATCGTCACCCGGCTTGTAAAGCGATCCGCCGATGCCGAAGCCGTTCGTGCCGGCGTCGATAAAGGATTTCATGTTGTCAGGCGTAATCCCGCCAACGGCCAGAACCGGCATATCCTTCGGCAGAACCGCCCGCCAGGCCTTGATGACCATGGGCGGGATCGCTTCCGCCGGAAAGGCCTTGATGCCGGTCGCACCGGCGCCGATTGCCGCAAAGGCTTCCGACGGCGTCGCGACGCCCGGCAGGCTGATCATGCCGCGCGAGACGCTCGCTTCGATGACCGAGAGGTTCGCGTTCGGCGAGATGATGACGGTTGCGCCCGTCGAGGCGACGTCTGCGACCTGAGTGGTCGTCAGCACCGTTCCCGCACCGATCAGCGCCTGGTCACCGAACCGCTTCTGCAGTTTTTCGATGCTCTTCAGCGGGTCCGGCGAATTGAGCGGAACTTCGATGATGCGCCAGCCGGCTTCGATCAGCGCCTCGCCGATCGGCTCGGCCTCGTCAGGCGTGATGCCGCGCAGGATGGCAACCAGATTGCAGGCTTGCAGCGCGTCTTGGAACGTCATCGAACTATCCTTTATTCGTCAGTTGCAACTGTCCGGCGATCAATTGGACACCGCGCTTGGCAGCTTCTGTTGGGCCCGGCTCTATATCAAGATCAAACAGCGGCGCGACGCGGCTGTAACGGCTGTTCAGCACGTTGTTGCCGACGATGCCGATAGCTTCGTCGGGTTTCAGCCAGCCTGCCGCGCGGGCCTGACGGAACTCCGAACCGATGACGAGACCGGAAACGTAGTCGCCGATATCTTCGGGCGTGAGAACGCAGGCAAGCACGCCGGTGCGGGCGCTGAAGACGGCAGAGAGAAATGCGTCGGCGGCACGCGCATCGCTTGCGGCAAATTCGGCGCCTCGGTCGAATGCCTCCCAGCGCGGGTCCGTGCCCGGTGCCGGTTCCGATGCCTTGGCGATGAAGGAATGCTTGGTCAGCAATGCGAAGATTTCACCCGTCGCATAGGTCTGGAAACCGGCGATCCGGCCGTTCTCGACGCGCGCCCACTTGCTGTGGGTGCCTGGCAGGACGAGGGTCCGGTTCTTGTCCAGCCCGAAGCCGACGATCTGCGTTTCCTCGCCGCGCATCACGTCCGGAAACGGCTGTGCCGCGGGATCGCGCATGCCGGGCAGGAAGGTGACGATGGCGCCGTTGGCAAGCGTGATCTGCCGCGTGCCGGCTGCCAGTTCGGCAAGACCCGCGGGCGCATCGACGTAAGGCACCTCGATCCAGCCATTGCGGCTGGTGATCATGCCGCTCGCGAGGACTGGGATTGCGCCGTGCGCGTCGAACCATGCCCCGACCGTTTCCATCAGGGCGGCCTCGAAAGCCCCATCCTTAACGAACTGGATGCCGCCGCTTGTCGTATCCCGGGTATCGAGCGTTTCGCCCGTTTCAGATACGAGCGCGGCACGGAGCGAACTCGTGCCCCAATCTAGGATGATCGACTTAGGCTCTGGCATCTCTCGGTTTCCTCCCCGAACATTTTGGCCTTCGATAGCGCGGGCAGGCCCGCCTTGTCGAGAGTAAGTGCTGCGAAAAGTCATACTTTTGAGGAGGGGCTTGAGGTTTGTAAATCGAGTCTTAGGCTTCGGGATCGAGGATGCAGCACTGTTCCGGTACAGGCACCAGAACGGCACTTGTACCAGGGTTGAAGGGTTCGGACAGTGCTCCATTGGCCGTGATCTCGCCGGCGACGGTCTCGCATTTGTACTGGTAGGCGCGGCCGAGATAGGTGCGGGTGCCAAGGGTCGCGGGAATGCCTTCGCCGGACTCCCGGGCAATAAGGCCGTCGGCGCGGGTCGCCAGAACGAAATCGTCCTTGATCGCACCGAAGACATCCTGCGAGAACGACAGTCTCGCACCACCGGCAGCCTCGGCTGTGACGGTTACGCCATCGCGGGAGAACACCTTCATCGGAATGAGGTTTTCGAACCCGACAAAACTGGCGACGAAGGCGTTGGCCGGTTTGCGGTAGAGCACTTCCGGCGTGTCGAGCTGCATGATGCGGCCCGCATTCATGATCGCCACGCGGTCGGAGATCGAGAAGGCTTCTTCCTGGTCATGGGTGACATAAAGCGACGTCGTACCATTCGCCTTCTGCAACTGGCGGATCTCGACGCGCATGTCCACGCGCAGCTTGGCATCGAGGTTTGAAAGCGGCTCGTCGAACATCAGGAGCGGGGGCTCGATGACGAGCGCGCGGGCAAGCGCCACCCGTTGCTTCTGGCCACCGGACAGCGCCGACGGCAGGCGGTCGGAAAGATGCGAAAGGCCGACGCGGTCGAGCATGCTTCCCGCGCGCTTGGCCCGATCGGGTTTGGCAATGCCGCGCTGCTTCAGACCGAAGGCGACGTTTTCCATCACCGTCAGGTGAGGAAAGAGTGCGTAGTTCTGGAACACGAGCCCGATATCGCGGGCATGCGCCGGAAGCGTGGTGAGATCGCGATCCCCAAGCCGCACGCGGCCGCTGGTCGGCTCCAGAAAGCCTGCGACGATCCGCAGCGTCGTCGTCTTGCCGCAGCCGGATGAGCCAAGCAGCGACACGAGTTCGCCGGCCGCGACCGAGATCGACAGGTCCTTGAGGACCTGTGTCGATCCGTAATGGGCGGAAAGGTTTTCGATGGTGAGCGATACGGTCAAAAGGGTTCTACTCGTCTTACTTGGTCAGGAAGGTGAGGCCGAGCGTGGCTTCGACGATGGCCATCACGCCAACCGTCACCAGCATCAAAAGCACGGAGACGGAGGCGATGGTGGGGTCGAAAAACTGCTCCATATGGGCCAGAATTTGGATCGGCAGCGTGGAAATGCCGGGACCGGTCAGAAACACCGAGATGGACACGTCGTTGATCGAGGTGATGAACGCGAGGATGAAGGCGGCGATGACGCCGGCGCGAATGTTCGGCAGCACCACAGTCATGAAGGTCTTGAGCGGCGGGCAACCAAGGCTGATTGCCGCTTCCTCCACGGAGAAATCGAAGGCGGCAAGGCTCGCACCGACGACGCGCACGGAATAGGGCAGAACCAGAAGCGCGTGGCCGAGGATTAGGCTCGGATAGACCGGGAGGCCGAAGCCGATGGTGATCGACTTCAGCAGCGAGAAGCCGAACACGATTTCCGGGACTAGGATCGGCAGGACGAACAGCGTGGAAAGCCATTTCGGCAGTTCGACGCGGTATCGGTTCAGCGCATAGGCTGCAGGAATACCCATCAGCAGCGACAGCGCCGTTCCGAGGATCGCCACCTGGAAGCTTGTAATCGCCGTGTTCCGGAAGGCGGAGATCTCAAAGATATTGGCAAACCACCGCAGTGTCAGGCCCTGCGGCGGAAACGTCAGGTAGGACGTGTCGGAAAGCGACGCGCCGACGATGATGACGAGCGGCGCGAGCAGGAAAAGGAAGACGAGGGCGGCGAACGCGCCGAGGAGGGGATGGATGCGTGTGGTCATCTTGTCATACCGCCATCGGATTGAGGCGCCGCGCCATGCGGCTCATGATCGTCACCACGGCAATGGTGATGACCACCATGATCGCTGCGATGGTGGACGCGCCCACCCAGTCGAAGGTGACCATAGCGCGCTGATAGAGCAGCGTTCCCATCATCATCATCTGCTCGCCGCCCAGCAGCTGCGGCGTCGCGTAGGAGGTGAAGCTGCCGGTAAAGACGAGGACCGCGCCGACGATGAGGCCCGGCACGGCAAGCGGCAGGATGACCTGGAAGAATGTGGCAATCGGCGTCGCACCCAGAGAGGTTGAGGCTTCGACCACTTCGCGCGGAATGCCCTCGAGCACACCGGTCAGGGTGAGGATCATCAGCGGCACGAACAGATAGACCATCGCAACGATCACCGAACCCTCGGTGTAGAGCATGGACAGCGGCTCGGAGATGATGCCGAGCGAGATCAGCGTGTCGTTGACGATACCGTTCTTGCCCAGAATGATCAGCCAGGCAAATGAGCGAACCACCACGCCGGTCAGAAGCGGGAAAACCGCAGCGATGATGGCGACAGACTTCAGTCGCCCCGGCATGCGGGCGATCACATAAGCCGTCAGAAAGCCGATGACCAGCGAGATCGCGGTGGTGATCAGGGCGATACGCAGCGTGCGGTAGAGGATATTGGTGCGGAAGCCGCTGTTGAAGAAGGCGGTGTAGGTCGAAAAGGCGCCTTTCGGCTCACCGAACGTGGTGGCGATGGTCAAGAGAACCGGAATAACGAGAGCGACGACGACAGCAATCGTCGCCGGCATCGTCAGCCCCCATTTGGCAAAACGCTTCATGTCTGTTCTTTCAAATTCCGGGCTGCCCCGCGACTTTCCGGCACCGGCGTTCCCGCAGCGGATGTGCTCCGCAATCCCTGCCCGGATCAGGAAAAGCCCTCTCCTTGGATCGAGGAGAGGGCTCGTCGTCTGTGACTGGGATTACTGGCCGAAAACCTCGTTCCACTGGTCGATCCAGTCGGTCTTGGCGTCGTTCAGCTTGGCGTAATCGATGCGGCCCAGCTTCGAGACCTGGTCAGCGCCATAGGTCCACATCTTGGCCTGTTCCGGCGAAAGTTCGACCTTGCTGTTGATCGGCGCATCGACGCCCTGTTCGGCTTCCTTCTGCTGAACTTCCTTCGACAGAACGAAGTTGATGAACTGGTGCGCCAGTTCGACGTTCTCGGAGCCTTTCGGAATATTCACCATGTTCAGGGTGGCGATATCGCCTTCCTTCAGTGTCGCCCAGGTCATGGTCTTGACGGCTGCCTGCATCGAAGCAAGCGTGAAATCCTGCGCCAGGGCCACGCGCACTTCGCCGGTCGAGATCAGGTTCACCAGTTCGGAGCCGGTATTGTAGTTCTTGACCACATTCGGCTTCAACTCGCTGATCGCCTCGAAAGCCTTTTCGGAATCCTCGTAGGCATCAACGCCCGCATGCTTGCCGGCCTGCAACACGACCATCGGGCCGGCCGTGGTGGTAATCCCCGGCAGCGAGACCGAGCTCTTCATGTCGGCGCGCCACAGATCGGCCCAGGATGTAATCGCCGGATCCACCTTGGCGCTGTCATAGACGAGACCGACGCGGCCGATCGTGTAGGCCGGACCATACTTGCCCTGCGGATTGCGACCGAGTTCGTAGATTTCCGAAAGGTTCGGGATCTTGGATGCGTCGACTTCCTGAAACAGGCCCTGTGCGACGCCGAGCTGGGAGAAGCTGTCCGAGAGGTAGATCACGTCCACGCCCTTGCCGTCGCGCAGCTTCAGCTTGTTCAAGCGGTCGGCATTGTTGCCGGTTTCAAACACAATGTCGCAGCCGCAGATCTTCTTGAATGGCTCGATGATGTTGGCTTTCATCTTGTCGCCGTTATAGCCCCACCAGGAAATGGTGAAGGTCTTCGTCTGGGCACTGGCCGAGGCGACGCCGGAAAACGTGGCAAGAATTGCAAGCGCTGCAAACTTGGTAAGGCGATGAGCCTTCATGAGGTGATCCTTTGTCGAACAATCGGTGTTGAATTGGCTGCTCGGACAGCGCCGAGCGTAGAACGACAGTATTTTTTCATCGCTTTCCCCGCAAGCTCAATAATTGTGCACGCGCAATATCCATGTGGATATGCACTGCAATAGGAACGCACGTGTGGGCGTTTTCCCTCTTGCAGCTCTAGTGGCTAGAGGTTGTAGACACGAGAGGTGATCTGAGACGAACGGCAGGGAACCAGCACGATGACGGCAGTAAATCAGGCGCGATACAAGGTCGGCGGTATGGACTGCGCCAGCTGCGCCACCAAGATCGACACGGCTGTCCGCCGCATGCCCGGCGTCGAGGATGTTTCGGTATCGGTTGCCGCGGGCACGATGACGGTCAGCCACAATGACAGCGTCGATCTTAGCGCCGTCGAAAAGCGTGTTTCCGGTCTCGGTTATCCGCTGAGACAGCTTTCGCAGCGGAATCGTTCGGCTGAGCCGGTCATTCCCGTTGCTGATCACGCCGACCATCATGATCACGATCATGGAAGCAGTCATGACCATTCCCATCATGAGCGGGACACAGCCGCCACTGAAGGCCTGCATGGCCATGACCATGGCCCGATGGAGGGCCCATGGTGGAAATCTGCCAAGGGCCGACTGACCATTTTTGCCGGCCTGGCATTTGCAGTTGCCTATGGGCTCGGCCACCTGTTTCCCGCTTACGAGGCCTATATTTTCACAGCCGCGATGCTGATCGGTCTGGTGCCGATCGCGCGGCGCGCGATCATGGCAGCGCTTGCCGGCACGCCGTTCTCGATCGAAATGCTGATGACGATCGCCGCTGTCGGCGCCGTTGTTATCGATGCGTCGGAAGAAGCGGCGGCCGTCGTCTTCCTGTTTCTCGTCGGCGAATTGCTGGAAGGCGTTGCCGCCGGAAAGGCACGCGACAGCATCAGAAGCCTCTCCGCTCTGGTGCCGAAGGAAGCACTTCTGGAGGAAGGCGGCCAGACGCGAACCGTGCCGGCTGAAAGCCTTGCGATCGGTTCGATCATCCTCGTCAGGCCGGGCGACCGGATATCCGCCGATGGCGTCATCATGTCAGGCCAGAGCGCGGTGGACCAGGCGCCCGTGACGGGCGAAAGCACGCCGGTTGCCAAGGGCGTCGACGATGTCGTGTTTGCCGGCACCATCAACACCGATGGCGCGCTTCGGGTGCGTGTCACCGCCGCTGCGCAAGACAACACGATTGCCCGCGTCGTTCGCCTCGTTGAGGAGGCGCAGGAAAAGAAGGCGCCGACCGAACGCTTCATCGACCGCTTTTCGCGGTACTATACGCCCGGCGTCGTTGCGGTTGCCGCTCTGGTCGCCATCCTGCCGCCGCTCATTGCCGGTGGTAACTGGAACGAGTGGATCTACAAAGGGCTTGCCATTCTGCTGATCGGTTGCCCCTGCGCACTTGTCATCTCGACGCCTGCGGCGATCGCTGCGTCGCTTTCATCCGGTGCCCGCCGTGGCCTCCTGATCAAGGGCGGTGCGGTGCTCGAGACACTCGGAAAGCTGACCGTTGTTGCCCTCGACAAGACCGGCACGCTGACCGAGGGACGGCCGCAGGTCACCGATGTCATTGCTTTCGGCCACAGTGCCGATTCAGTGCTGCGGTTTGCGGCCGCGCTGGAAATCGGCTCCAGCCATCCACTTGCAAAGGCCATCCTCGCGAAAGCTGAAGAAGACGAAGTTGTCATTCCGCAGTCGAGTGATGGCAAGGCGCTCGGCGGAAAAGGTTTGACAGCAGAGGTCGAGGGACAGGACGTCTTCTTCGGCTCTCCCAAGGCTGCCGCCGAGCGGGTGTCGATGTCGATGGCGCACAGCCGCCGGGTCGCAGCGTTCAACGACGAGGGCAAAACCGTCTCCGTGCTGATCGTCGGCAGCGTGCTCGCCGGTGCGATCGCCATGCGCGACGAGCCGCGCGCCGATGCCAAGGCTGGGCTTCTGGCTCTCACCGAAGCGGGCGTGAAAACGGTCATGCTGACCGGCGACAATGCGCGCACGGCAGTTGCAATCGGGCAGGAGCTGGGGATCGAGGTCCGCGCTGACCTGCTCCCGGAAGACAAGAGCCGGATCGTTGGCGAACTGAAGCGTGACGGTTTCGTCGTCGGCAAAGTCGGGGACGGGATCAACGACGCGCCGGCGCTGGCTGAGGCGGATGTCGGCATCGCCATGGGCGGCGGCACGGATGTTGCGCTCGAAACCGCCGACGCCGCTGTGCTGCATGGCCGGGTGGCCGATATCGCAGCAATGATTGCCCTGTCGAAGAAGACGATGCGCAACATCCATCAGAACATCACCATCGCGCTCGGTCTGAAGGCGGTGTTTCTGGTGACGACGGTGATCGGCATAACCGGGCTCTGGCCGGCGATCCTCGCCGACACCGGCGCAACCGTGCTGGTCACGATCAATGCGCTGAGGCTGTTGCGGAAGTAGATGAGAGCCCTACGCCTCCGGGCGCAGGGCTCTCTAAGACTGAAAACTTTTCGTCATGGCATCCGGTGCAGGATGGCGAAGGCTTCATACGGCTTGAGAACGATCGTCTCCGAGAGCGCTTCGATCGGCTGTTCGTTGGAGATGAGGCAACTGCCGGATACGCGCAGCTCTTCCGGCAGATCCAGACTTACCTCGCGGGCTGAAAAACTGCCGATGACGACCAGCAGGTCCCTGTCCAGTTTGCGGGTGTAGACAAAGACGTCGGGATTGTCGTCGAGCCACGACTGGTATTTGCCGTAGACGATGACCGGATGGGATTTCCGCAAGGCAATCAGCTGGCGATAATGGTTCCAGACCGAACGCTCGTCGCTCATCGCCACGTCCGCATTGATCGATGCATAGTTCGGATTGACGCCGATCCAGGGTTCTACGGTGGAAAAACCGCCATAAGCTGCGCTGTTCCACTGCATCGGCGTGCGGGCGTTGTCTCGGCCGTTCGCGTTGGCGCCCATGATGAAATCCTCCGGCGAACGGCCGGCATCCACATGCAGCTGATACATGTTGAGCGTCTCGATATCACGGTACTGCTCGATCGCGCTAAACGGCATGTTGGTCATGCCGATTTCCTCGCCCTGATAGATGAACGGCGTGCCTTTCAGCAGATGCAGGACCGTCGCCAGCATCTTGGCGGATTCGACGGGATAGCCTGTAGCGTCACCATATTTCGAAACGGCACGCGGCAGGTCATGATTGCCCCAGAACAGGGAATTCCAGCCATCGTCGGCCAGCGCGTTCTGCCATTTGCTCAGCACCGACTTCAGTTCGACGAGGTTGAAGGTTTTCGGCTGCCATTTGCCGTAGGTTTCATCCCATTGGCGGGTCACGTGTTCGAACTGGAACACCATCGAGAGTTCCTGCCGCTCGCGACCGGAATAGAGAAGTGCCGATGCAGGTGTGGCACTCCACGCCTCGCCGACGGTCAGGACGTTGCGGCCACCGAAGGTCTCGCGGTTCATCGCCTGCAGATATTCGTGCAGGTGCGCACCATCGGTCACCACGCCCTGGTCCACCTGTTTGCCGATATAATCGATGACATCCATCCGGAAACCGGAAATGCCGCGTTCCAGCCACCAGTTCATCATGTCATGAACTTCGGCACGGACCTTCGGGTTTTCCCAGTTCAGATCGGGCTGGCGGCGCGAGAAGAGATGCAGGTAGTATTCGCCGGTCGTCTCGTCGAGCGTCCAGGCGGGGCCGCCGAATGTCGACTGGAGATCGTTGGGCGGTCCGCCGTCAGGACCCGGCTTGCGCCAGACGTAGAAGTCACGAAACGGATTGTCGAGAGAGGCTCGTGAGTTCTGAAACCACGGGTGTTCGTCGGACGTGTGATTGACAACCAGATCGAGCAAGATGCCGATGCCCCGGCGCCGAGCCTCGGCAACCAGCAGATCGAAATCGGCAAGCGTTCCAAATTCGGGCGCGATATCGCGATAGTCCGAGATGTCGTAACCGTTGTCATCCATCGGCGATTTGAAGATCGGGGAGAGCCATATGACGTCGATGCCGAGAGACGCGATATAATCCAGTTTCGAGATAATGCCCGGAATATCGCCGATGCCGTCACCGTTCAGATCGCAGAAGCTGCGCGGATAGATCTGGTAGACGGTCGAGCTATGCCACCACTGCCGTTCGAGGGGTGGCGCCGCTTCCTGGACAAGTGCTGCCAGCTGATCCTCGAGCTGATCCCGTAACTGGTCCATCCATGTCTCCTTGAGATATATTCGACAACCGAACGCCAACGCCGCATGGAGAGTTCCAAACGAGCGTCTTCCGGATCAAATCAAGACTGCCTGGACGATCGTGTGGCGCCCCTCGCGGGCTCATTGCCCTCACCTGACGACCTCGTGACTGAAGTGTTATCGATTTCGCCTCTCTAGACGTCATCCTTCAGGGCTTGGAGCACCTCCGTAAAGATTGCATTCAGTATTTCCCGGTAAGGTCCCGTTAGTAAACGTGCGGCGCTGATCGTCTGCTGCACGGATTCCGTTTTGTATCGAGTACGGGTTCCTTATGCGTCTTACGGCTGTATCACTGCTCGTTCTGGCCCTCGCTGCGACTGGATGTACCTCCAGCAGCGATCTGGAATCCGCTGTGCCCGCTTCATCCGGGTCTGCAAAGACGTCCCGTCTGGCTGCAAGAACGGCTCCGCTGGTTCCCGCTGTCGACGTCGGGACGACGGCCGGCATTCCGTCACCACCGCAAAAGCCATTGGCGTGGGGCGGGCCTGTGCCGCAGTCGCCGGCGTTCCGCAACATCGCGCCGGGTCCTTCGGTCGAAGCGCCAGGCAATCCGATGGTCACCACCGTCGGCATGCCGATGCCGGCTCAGCGGCCCGTATCGGCGCTCACTCCGGTTTCCCTGCCCGACATGAGGCCAGGCCTCGGGGTTTCGCCGGGTGGCCGCTCGCGGATCTACAGCCACAGCTTCCGCGATGCCAAACCGATCAATTTCGGCAAGGTCTCGCCACGAAAGATGTCCGTTCACGGCGTCGACGTTTCTCGCTGGCAGGGCGATATCGATTGGGCAAAGCTGCGGACGCAGGGCGCCAACTTTGCCTATATCAAGGCGACCGACGGCGGCGATCATCTGGATCCGATGTTCAAGACCAACTGGCGCAAGGCCAAGGAGGCCGGCGTCAAGCGTGGCGCCTACCACTTCTTCTACTGGTGCCGCGTTGCGAGCGACCAGGCCGAATGGTTCATCCGCAATGTTCCGAAAGATCCCGACGCGCTGCCGCCTGTGATCGACGTCGAATATAACGGCGAGTCGAGCTGCAAAATGCGTCTATCGCGCGCCAAGGTGCTCGAAAAGATGCAGGTCTTCATGGACATGCTGGAGCGTCATTACGGCAAGCGGCCGGTGATCTACACGGCGCCGGATTTCTACAAGGACAACCTGCGCGGCGAATTCCTCAACTACCCATTCTGGCTGCGCGCGGTCGCTCAGCATCCGTCGGTGGTCTATCCCGATCGCAGATGGGTGTTCTGGCAGTATTCCGGATCCGGCCTCTCGCAGGGCGTCGAGGGTAAGATCGATCTCAACGTCTTCCGCGGCGGCGAGGGTGATTGGCATGACTGGGTCGCCCGCAACTGAGGGGATCGACTTCAGACGATAATCGGCGAGCGCCCCGCGTCAGCGTCTGATGCGGGGCGTTTTGCTATCCGGGATATGCAGGTTCCGCTGACGCCATCGCCACTTCGGCTTAGCGCGTCTCTACCTCCGCAGCTGCTGCACTCTCCTGAGCGATATCGATCTTGGCCACGACGGACATGCCGGGCACAAGACGGTCCGTCAGGGCCTGTTCGGTATCGATGGCAATGCGCACCGGAATACGCTGAGCGACCTTGGTGAAGTTGCCGGTCGCGTTGTCGGATTTGATCACGGAGAATTCCGAGCCTGTCGCCGGGGCGAAACGCTCGATCGTTCCCGTGAACGCCTGATGACCCAGAGCATCGACCGTGAATGTCACGCGCTGGCCGACGGTCATGTTCTCCAGCTGGGTTTCCTTGAAGTTTGCGACCACCCAGACGTGATTGGGCACGAGCGAAGCGACCTGTGTGCCAACGGAAACATATTGACCGATGCGGCCGGTCACCTCTCCAAGGGTTCCGTCCTGCGGTGCGATGATCCTGGTGTTTTGCAGGTCGATCCGCGTTAGTTCGACCGCGGCCTTGGCGCTTCCGACGCTCGCTTCCAGCGAACGACGACTGACGACGATCGTGTTGAGGTCCTGTTCGGCCACCAGTTCGGTCGCCTGTGCCTGGTGGAGGCTCGCCTGCGCCTGGTCATAGGCGGCGCGGTTCTTCTCCGACTCGCTTTGGGTGGTGACGTTGTTTTTGAGCAAAGTCTCGGTGCGCTCATAGGTCAGCTTGGCCGCGTTCAGTGCTGCCTGCGCACTTTCGATGCCGGCCTTTGCCGAGACGATATTGGCCTCCGCCGATTTGCGGCTTTGCTCGGAATTGTCGAGCGAAGCTTCAGCGGTGGCGAGTTGCGCCTCTGCCTGTTCGAGCTTCTGGGCATAGATGCGGTCATCGATCTTGACGATCAGATCGCCCTTCTTGACCTTCTGGTAGTCCTGCACCGGCACGTCGACGATGACTCCCGCCAGTTGCGGACTGAGCAACGTCACCTGTCCGCGGACATAGGCATCGTTCGTGGTCTCGACCGTGCCGTGGAAGGGGGGCAGGTTCCAGGCGTAAAGCACGATAAACACGCCGACGATCCCGACGATCAGCGCGACGTATGTGGAAATGGATCTGAAGGCAGCGTTCATAGCTCTGTTCTTTTTCTAAAGTGTATCGAATTGACGGTCAGGCCTGCGTGGAGGCAGACGCATGCGGTATGAGCCGATCGCGGTGGGTCCACGCGAGATGGCATACAAGCATCACGATCGCGCCGATTGCGATCAGGAAAGTCACGTAGAAGGCGTCGTTATAGGCGAGCACATAGGCTTGTTGCTGAACGGCCTTGGCGAAGGTCGTGGTGCCCTGGATCGTGCGCTGGGTCAGATCGGATGTCGACCGCGCGTAGGCGCCGACATACTGCTGGATTCTCGCCGTCACCATCGGATCGGTGGGCAGAAGTCGGGATGTCAGGATCGACGAGTGATATTGCTCGCGCCAGGTGACAAAGGTGCCGAACAAGCCGCTGCCGAGGAACGCGCCGACCTTCTGGGTAAACAGGAAGACGGCGATAAAGCTGATGACGTAGGTCAGGCCCTTCTTCAGCGCGGCGGCAAAACCCACCGCCATGGCCGGCGGTAGAAACAGACCGCTTCCGAAAGCGATCATGGCCTGGCTGACATACATCTGTTCCGGCCGGGTCAGGACCGTGGATTGGCTGTCCATGTAGCATCCCGCCGCAATCAGGATCAACGCGACGAGGTGGATGAAGCCTTCACGGCCGGGCTTCATCACAAGCGCGCAGACGAGGCCTGAAATCACGCTGGCAATCAGGATCGCCCAGTAGAGCCCAGCCATCTGTTCGTTGAACAGCCCGAGCTGTTTGAAGAAGTTGATCGCGCCTGTGGATTGCTCGGTCAAAAGCATGCGGAAGACCAGGAGAACGCCTGCAAAATGGATGATCTCGCGCGAGGTGATCCAGCGCACGTCGATCAGGTTTGTCTTGCGGTTGAGTTCGATGATCGTCATCAGAACGCCGGTGACGATCGCGACGACAAGCAGCCAGCCGAGCCAGTCCGCTTCCAACCACCAATACAGGCGGCCCATGGTGAATACGACGGCAAGGCATCCCATGCTGGTGGCCAGAAGTGCATAACTGACAAAGTCGAGCGGCGCGATCACCTTGGCTCTTGGAGGCGAGGTGAGTGGCAGCAGGAACACAAGGCCGAACACGATCAGTGCGAGGCCCAGTTCCAGAAGGTAGAGGCCCTGAAGGTCGCGCTCGTCGAGCAGCGATGGCGACACGAGACCGGCAATCGGCGTTGCCAGAAGCAGACCGATCAGCGCCAGACAGATACCGATATTCAGCTTCTTCTCCGGCGGAAAGATCTCCAGCATGTAGAGAATTGCGATGGAGGAGACAGGCGCGGCCGCGGCTCCCGCAAAAAACCGGAGGGCAATGGCAACGCTGAGATCGTTCACCCACAGATGTGCCAGGCTGATGATCACGTAAGGGATAATGGCGATTTCGCAGAAGTTGCGGATACCGTATTGCGTGCGGACCTTGAACAGGAACAGACCAAGGCTGGCGTTGGGAAACAGATAGGCGGCCACCAGCCAGGACGCTTCGGTCTGGGTCGCTTCCATCGGGCCAGCAATCTGCTGGAGGTTGGCCGAAATCAGACTTGTGCCCAGGCCCTGCATGACCGCCGCGGCAATTGACGCGAATGCATAGAGGAGCGCAATTGGAAGCGGTTTCGGAACGAAAGCCGGGGGGGCTACAGGCGGCGCAACGGCAGGGGCCGCATCCTGCACAGCTGAGGCGGTCGATCGCCCCGCATCGGGGCTCGCATCTGAATTTTCGACGTCGTCTTTCACGACTGTTGTGTCACGTGATGACATTGAAGCTCTCCAGATCGGCAAGATTGGTGCCGATCGCGTCCAGGAGGTCGTTGGCACGGCGGATATCGTCGTGGTCGAGGCCTGCAAAAATCTGTTTCCGGATCTGGTCCGCGAGGGAGCGCACGAAGTCTGCCTGCTCCTTGCCGTGGGACGTCAGCGAGATCAGTTTCGCGCGTCGGTCGCCGGGATCGGGCCTGCGCTCGATCAGGCCGTTCTGTTCCATGCGGTCAAGCAGCCGGACCAGTGTCGCCTGCTCGAGCTCAAGCTCAAACGCAAGCTCGGTCTGTGTCATGCTCTGCTTTTTAGTCAGCCGAAACAACGCACGGGCGCGCGGATAGGTCAGGCCGTGGGCGGTGACCTGCTGATTGAACGCCGTGCGGATTTTCCGGCTTACCTTGGTAAGCGATTCCAGAAAATCAGAGCTTGCGAGATCCTGATCCATAAAAGGTTAGTGTGCTAAGTTTATGATGACCATTAGTTAGCATGCGTACTATTCCGGTTCAAGGTCGGGATCGCCCTGTCTGCCGGCTTCAGCAACGCCATTATCGCATTGCGGACCCCGTTCTGCTGCATGGGTCCGGAGTGTCCGCTCCCATACTGACGTGCCTATTCCATAGAAAATGCCGCGCTCTTGGGAAGCGCGGCAGGACTTATCGCTGTATCGCAGAAAACCTGCGGCCAGCACTTGGTGTTAGCGGCAAACCTTCGTTTCCTTGATGATCACAGCACCGTGACGCATCGTCTTGACCTTCTTCACGACACAACCGCGGCGCTGATGATGACGGTCACGTTCGCGCATCATGCGCGGCGGCGGCGGTCCACGACGGTCGTCGGTAACGATCGTAACGCTCTGAGCCTGTGCAAAAGGTACAAATGATACAGTCGATGTAATAGCAATAGCGGCTGCGATAATAAAATTCTTCACGTTTCCTGCCCTCCTTGATGGCGGACAGTAACGCGAATGTCATCGACTGGTTCCACGCCTTTATATCTTAGCGAAGAAGGCTTTGCCCGCCGTCGACGAAGATCGGCGTTCCAGTGATGTGACGGGAGCGATTGGACGCGAGAAACAGCACGACGTCAGCAACATCCTCACTTTCGCCTGCCTTGCCTCCGGTGATCGGAATTTCCCCTGCCGGAAAAACGACAGGGACAGCCGTTTCGTCCTTGCCGCGAAGACTTGTATTGTCGTCGATGCTTGTCCCGATCGATCCCGGGCAGATCGCATTCACGCGGATCCTGTGCTTGCCAAGTTCGAGTGCCAGTTGCTGCACCATCGCAACCTGGGCAGCCTTGGTGGCAGAATAGGCGGTAGCGCCCGGCGTTGTGAACGTGCGGTTGCCGTTGATCGAGGAGATTACGACGACCGACCCGCCCTGTTTCTTGAGATGCGGCACGGTGACGTGAAAGGATAGGTAGGTGCCGCGCAGGTTGACGCGGATCGTGGTGTCCCACTCGTCCGGCTTCATGTCGTCGATCGGAGCCCAGACGCCATTGATACCGGCGTTGATCACAACGATGTCCAGTTGGCCATAGGCTTCGACCAGATGATCAACCGCTGCTCTCATTGCGGCTTCGTCCGCAACGTCGGCATCCAGCACGAGGGCGTCGCCGCCTCCGGCCGTG
Organism: Rhizobium sp. Leaf321; assembly: GCF_001423215.1. Taxonomy (NCBI): domain Bacteria; kingdom Pseudomonadati; phylum Pseudomonadota; class Alphaproteobacteria; order Hyphomicrobiales; family Rhizobiaceae; genus Rhizobium; species Rhizobium sp. Leaf321. The sequence goes on from NZ_LMOF01000001.1 coordinate 291,492, forward strand.
ATTTCGTCAGCCGTCTCTTCCAGTTCGCTGCGCGTATGGCCGAGAAGCCCGATTCTGGCTCCCGATTGGGCCAGCTTGAGCGCTGCCGCCTTGCCAATTCCAGATCCGGCGCCAGTGACCAGGGCGACCTGCGTTTTCAATTCCATGAGCACATTCCTTGCTGCGACGCGAAAATCAGTGAAGGGCAAACGGCAAACGTAAATCGTGGTTCCCAATCCGGACGTCAAAAGTGACCGCATGGAGAGACCCCGGTCGCCGGCGTCTCTTGATAGGGGCCAGGATCAGGGCAGCGTCCCGCATTCGAGCCCGTCACAGTTCTCGTTCAGGCTCCGCCGGATCCTGCTTTGGAGGAGGGGAACTCCAAACGCGTTTGCGACGTTGGGTAGCAATCTCAGATGGAGCCAACCCATGCGCTTTCGCCGCCCGATCATCGCCTGCATCGCCAGCCTTCTCAGCTTGCCCGTATCGGCACAGGAGTCTTCCTTTCTTCCCACGCTCAAGGGCAGCTGGACCGGCGTCGGCACCGTCGTGACGCGCATCGGCGCAAAGCCGATCAACGTGACGTGCAAATTCGATATGTCGGGTGGGCGCACGGCGTTTTCGATGGACGGCACGTGCCGCGGCCTGCTGGTCGTCCAGCGCAAAATATCCGCCACACTGCAGGAAAGCGGCAATGGCTACCGCGGCACCTATACCGGCCCTTCCGGTCAGCCTTCGACCCTTTCGGGAAGACAATCCGGCAACCGGATCAATCTGTCCGTCCGTTGGGCACGTGTCATCAACGGCGATCGGACTGCCAATATGACAATCGAATCGCGCGGTGCTGGCAGCCTGCGTCTGCAGACGGTCGACAAGGATCCGAGCACGGGCAAGACCGTCGTAACCAGCAGCATCAATTTAACCCGGTAGGCGCTCGAAAGCCCCTCGCCACGCACCTCGACCGCAGAGCGGGGAAATGAACTTTTCGCTGCACTGCACGTTGTCTTGCGCCATTGATCATTCGGAGAGATAATTTTGGACATCATCCGCATCCTTTTTGCCTTCCTCCTGCCGCCGCTAGGCGTGTTCCTCCAGGTCGGCCTCGGCCTGCACTTCTGGCTGAACATCCTCCTCACCCTGTGCGGCTTCCTTCCGGGTATCGTGCACGCGCTGTGGGTCATCCTGAAGAAATAACAGGATCGCGGCGCTTGACTCGCCGTCGCGTCTCACTCGGACTTTCGCGATACTGCGCCCTGTAGCTGCGCGATAGGGCGGAACCCGAGTTGAAACCGGTCTCGGCGGCGATGTCGGCGATTGCTGCTGAGGTCTCGATGACCTTTCGTCGGGCTGCGTTCAGACGCAGGGCAATATAATGATTGTGTGGTCCCACACCTATCGTTGTCTGAAACATGTCTTGAAGATGCCGGGCGCTTACACCTACGCGCTTTGCGAGCCTGGTGAGAACCAAGGGAGCATCGACAGTCTCCTCCATCAATCGCACCGCCGCCTGAACTCTGGCGTCGCGTCCCTGTCTGACGGAAGTGACGGCTGAACCATGCTCGCGGCCTAGGCGGTGACCGTATTCATAGAGAAACAGCCTGGACACTTCGAGCGCCAGCGTATGGCCATGGGCCCTGCGGATCAGTTCCAGCATCAGGTCGAGCGTCGGAACCGGTCCGCCTGTCGTAATGCGCTTGCTGTCGATCACGAAGCGGTCTCGAACAAGCTCGACCTCCGGATAAACCAGCGAAAAGGCCTCCAGATCCTCCCAGTGGATGGTTGCACGCGACCCGTTCAGCAGGCCAGCCTCGGCCAGCACGAAGGTTCCGGTCTCAATACCCGCGATCAGGCTTCGATGTCTCGCTGTGCGAGCAAGCTGCGCCTTAAGGTCGTTCGTAACGCTTTTCTTCCAGTCATAACTCGACAAGACGAACAGCGGGTCCGTTTCCCTTGCCGGTCGAAACGCGCCAGCCACCGCGATCGGTATTCCGCATGTCGTGTCGACCGGCGTTCCATCAGGAGAATGCAGTGTCCAGCGATAGAGGTCGCCCCCGGCAATGCGATTTGCAGCCCGCAACGGTTCGATCACAGACGCCAGAAGTATGAGGTTGGTCTCTGGCAGAAGAAGGATATCGAAGTGCTGACTGGGGGCCTTTTGGCTCATTCACCGTAATCCGTGCTGATTGCCGATAGTGTATGAAATGGCTCCGATAATGCAAAGCATTCCATCCGCCTCTCGGTCGTAATACGCTCAATCAGAAGGAGCATATGATGCCGCTTGAGATGAACCGCGAGGTTTTCATAACCTGCGCCGTGACGGGTGCCGGAGATACGACATCACGATCGCCACACGTGCCGATCACGCCGAAGCAGATCGCCGATTCTGCCATAGATGCGGCGAAGGCCGGGGCGGCCGTTGTTCACTGCCACGTGCGCAACCCGGAAACCGGCGCGGCAGCCCGCAATATCGACCTCTACAGGGAAGTGACCGACCGCATCCGCTCGGCCGATGTCGATGTGGTCCTGAACCTCACCGCCGGCATGGGCGGCGATCTCGTGTTCGGCAATGTCGAAGCGCCTTTCCCCGTCAATCCGGAAGGAACCGACATGGTCGGCGCCACGGAGCGTGTGGCGCATGTGGCGGAGTGCCTGCCGGAAATCTGCACGCTCGATTGCGGCACCATGAATTTCTCGCTCGGCGATTACGTCATGACCAACACGCCGTCGATGCTGCGCGAAATGGCAAGGCAGATGACGGCGCTCGGCGTGCGTCCCGAGATCGAGGCTTTCGATACGGGTCATCTGTGGTTTGCCAAGCAACTCGTCGAGGAAGGCCTGATCGAGGATCCGGTGCTGATCCAGCTCTGCATGGGAATTCCGTGGGGCGCGCCCGACGACCTGAATACGTTCATGGCCATGGTCAACAACGTCCCGAAGACGTGGACGTTCTCGGCCTTCTCGATCGGCCGCAACGCGCTTGCCTATCCGGCGGCAGCGGTGCTGGCCGGCGGCAATGTCCGGGTCGGTCTTGAAGACAATCTCTATGCCGGCAAGGGGCAGCTCGCGACCAACGCGCAGCTCGTCGAAAAGGCGGTTGGCGTGATCGAGGGCATGGGCGCAAAGATCATCGGCCCGGCCGAAGTGCGTGAAAAACTCAAGCTGCAGAAACGGCGATCGGCATGAGCAAGATCAAGAAGGCAGCCTGTATCGGTGGCGGTGTCATCGGTGGCGCCTGGGCCGCGCGTTTCCTGCTTGGCGGCATCGACGTTTCCATCTTCGATCCGCACCCCGATGCCGAGCGCATCGTCACGGAGGTGGTGGCCAATGCGGAGCGCGCCTATGGCATGCTGACCATGGCGCCGCTGCCGCCTCGGGGAAAACTCGTCTTTTGCCCCACGCTGGAGGAGGCGGTCGCAGGCGCCGACTGGATCCAGGAAAGCGTCCCGGAACGGCTGGACCTGAAGCGTGGCGTTCTGACGAAAATCGATGCGGCTGCCGATCCGAAGGCGCTGATCGGATCGTCCACTTCAGGGCTGATGCCGACGCAACTGCAGCGCGACATGCGGCATCCCGAGCGTATGTTCGTCGCGCATCCCTACAACCCTGTCTACCTCCTGCCGCTGGCCGAACTGGTCGGCGGCGAACGCACAAGCCCGGAGACCCTGCTTCTCGCCCGCGAGCGGCTGGCGCCGATTGGCATGAAGGGCGTGATCCTCAAGAAGGAGATCGAAGCCTTTGTCGGCGACCGTCTGCTGGAAGCCTTCTGGCGCGAGGCGCTGTGGCTGATCCATGACGATATCTGCGATACCGAGACACTCGACGATGTGATCCGCTATTCCTTCGGCATGCGCTGGGCGCAGATGGGACTGTTCGAAACCTACCGCATTGCGGGTGGCGAAGCGGGCATGCGGCACTTTCTGGCGCAGTTTGGCCCCTGCCTCGCCTGGCCCTGGACCAAGCTGACCGATGTGGTCGATCTCGATGACGCCCTGGTCGACAAGATCGCAGCCCAATCGGATGCCCAGTCCGGCGCCTATGGCATCCGCGATCTGGAACGCATCCGGGACGAAAACTTGGTAGGCATCATGCAGGCGCTGAAAGCTGGCGACGGCGGCAAGGGCTGGGGCGCCGGAAAGATCCTCTCCGAGTTCGAGACGCATCTCTGGTCTGAAGGCGGCGGAAACGGCAACGGCGCAAGCCTGTCCGTCGACACCTCGGCCCCGCTGCGGCTGGTCGATACCAAGGTCAATGCCGCCTGGGTCGATTACAATGGCCACATGACGGAGCACCGATACCTCCAGGTGTTCGGCGACACGTCCGATGCCCTGCTGCGCCTGATCGGCGTCGACTTCGCGTATGTCGAGGCGGGCCACAGCTATTACACGGTCGAGACGCATATCCGGCATCTGGGCGAGGCCAAGCTCGGCCAGGCGATCTACGCCACACTGCAGATCCTGTCCGTCGACGAAAAGCGCGTCCGATTTTTCTCGACCATTCACGACTCGAAGACTGACGGCATCATCGCGACGGCAGAGCAACTGATGCTGCATGTGGATGCAAGCGCCGGCAAATCCGTTGTCGCTCCTCCGGAAGTGATGGCAAAGCTTGCGCCGATTGCGCAGGCGCATGCCAAGCTAACGTTCCCGGACGGGGCAGGCCGCTCAGTCGGGCAGAAAAATTAGCTCAGCGGAAGCGTTAGGCGGCCGGAACAATAACCGCATCTCCTCTGTTTCTGACAACAAGGAGAGATGCGCCATGACCTACGAGTTAAGGGCCGTCCGAGGCGATCAGATCATTCGGGAAAGTTTCGCAACGGCGCAGGATGCCGTCTCTTCGATCGATGCGTTGCGGGGACAGGGGGTGCGGGTGGAAGTAGCCATCGACAGCACCGCAGTCCAGCCTGATACACTGACGGATTCGGAACGGCTGATCATCGTGAAAGAAGGCCGGAGATCCGCGGCAAGCGGCAACACGCTGGACACCTGCCCTTACACGGATGATCTTGACCGTCGCGCGCTTTGGCTGGAAGGATATCAGGATCCGAGCTGATTGATTTTTCTGCCGGACAATCACACGTATCCTAATAGGGCAAAAATCATGCAGATTCGTGCGTTTAGCGCCGGGGACACCGATGAACTTGCGGGACTGCTCGAGGAAATGCAGGACTATTACGGCGTGTTCTGCCCTCCGCGGGACGCAATCGTCGCGGGGATTCTCAACCGGCCGCTCAATACCGAGATCATCGTCGCCGGAACCAGCCGCGTGATTGGCTTTGCCGCCTTCGCTTCGATCTTTCCCGGTCCCGGCCTGGTGCCGGGCCTGTTCCTCAAAGAGCTTTTCGTGTCAGCTTCCGAGCGGGGCCAAGAGGTTGGTATCAAACTGATGCAGCGGCTTGCAGCGATTGCCGTCGAACGGAAGTTTGGCCGCGTCGATTGGACGGCGGCGCGCACGAACCAGCGGCTTTTGAAGTTCTACGACGACCTTGGCGGCGAGCGGAAGGAAACCCACATCTTCTACCGTCTCGAGGGTGCGAAACTGAACGCGCTGGCTGAACGGAGCTAGCTTAGAAAGCGCCGTCCTATCCAGGAAACACGGAGAGCCAGCACCCTCGCTATGACATTCCTGCCACAGTTTGACCCGCTTTTCCGTTCCGGGCAACTCTTGCTTTGAGCAAAAGAGTTCAGCCGTTGACTTGCAAAAGCCCTCCCGATAATTCCTGATCAAAATAATCATGATTTCTTTTCCGCTTGGTCTGCAGCGGCGGGGCGTCGTGGCAGAAATTTTAGTACGAGGGGAATTTCGCGTGGCGTTTCGGTCAAGACCTTTTCAAGTCAATGGTTTTTCACGGATTTCGATGGGGCGCCGGGTAAGCGCCCAACGGATAGCGCTTCTTTCCAGTGTGGCAATCCTGCTGCCGCTGCAGGCTCTTGCACAGACAGCTGATGCCACCGGCACAACGCTCGCGCCGATTGTGCTCGAAAGCGGTGGCAGTGGAGTGGGTCCCGATGCGACGATCGTTGCCAAGGCTTCCCGTTCCAGCAGCAAGACCGATACCCCTCTGCTCGACGCGCCCGCTTCGGTTTCCGTCGTGACGGAAGAAGAACTGGAAAAGCGCGGCGTCACGACGCTCGACGAGGCTCTGGCCTACACGCCGGGTGTTTCGACCGACATCTACGGCTCCGACAATCGCTACGATCACTATCTGATCCGCGGGTTCTACTCGACCGGCAACGCCACCTATCGCGACGGTCTGCCGATGTATACGGGTGGCGATTTTACGACCAACCGTATCGAACCCTACGCGATGCAGCGCATCGAAGTGCTGAAGGGTTCCAACTCGTCTCTGTTCGGACTGTCGGGACCGGGTGGTATCGTCAATGCGGTGACCAAGCTTCCGCAGGACGAGAAATTCGGCGAAGTCTACACGACACTCGGCGACGGTCATGTCGAGACCGGAACCGATTTCGGCGGCCCGCTGGATGCAGACGGTATCTGGAGCTATCGTTTGACCGGCAAGTGGCAGAATGCCGACGCAGGGATCGACGAGACCGAGGACGATCGCATCTACGTCGCGCCGGCGCTGACCTGGTCTCCGACCGCGGATACGTCCTTCACGCTTCTGATGGACTACAACAAGCGTGACGGCAGCACGTCTCACGGCATTCCGCTCGGCTCCGGCATCGATTCCGAGACCTATCTCGGCGAGCAAGATTTCGACAACATGGACGTAATCGAGAAGAATATCGGTTACCAGTTCCGCCACGATTTCGGCAATGGTCTCGAGTTCCGCCAGAACGCCAGGTACACCAAACTCGATGTCACCTACGAGAGTGTCTACAATTCGGCTGATCCAGCCACGAGCCGCAACGCTCTTGCAGTCTACGGCGGATCCACGCGATTCCACATCGACAACCAGTTGCAGTACGAGGCGAGCTTTGGTGACTTCGACAGCCGGACGCTGTTCGGCTTCGACTACGGTCGCGACAGCAACGAGGAAATGCGGTTCGACGGTACTGCACTCGGCGTCGGCGATATCCGCAATCCGGTTTACTGCGGTCGAAGCTGCGTGTCATTCGGTGCCGGCGTTGCGTCCGAGTCCGATCTGACGACCAAGGGTCTCTATATCCAGGAAGAGCTGACCTACGACGATCGGCTGATCTTTACCGTCGGCGGTCGTTATGACCATGCCGAAACTGAAAGCACTTCCTACGGCACAAACTACGACGCGGTCGACGAGAATTTCTCCAAGCGAGCCGGTGTGACCTACAAGGCCACGAGCGAAGTCTCTGTCTACGCCAACTACTCGGAATCCTTCCTTCCGGTTGCGGCCAATCGCAGCTACTTCATCGGCACCCCTAAACCGCAGGAAGGCAGGCAGTACGAAATTGGCATCAAGTATGAGCCGACCGGCATCGATGCGCTCTTCACGGCGGCACTGTTCGACCTGACGCAGACCAACGTCGCACAATGGGCACCGGACTATTCGGCTCAGTACCAGGTCGGAAAGATCAACGTTCGCGGTCTCGAACTGGAAGCCAAGGTCGCGCTGTCCAATCGGATCAACTTTACCGCCGGATATTCCTACCTGGATGCAGAGATCGAGGAGGATGTCGACCCCACTCTCGTCGGCAACCGGCCGTATCTGGTTCCCAAGCACATGGCGTCGGCATGGTTCGACTACACGCTTCCCGGCAACGGCGCGCGCGGCGATCTGACGCTCGGCGTTGGCGGACGCCTGGTCGGCAGTTCCTATGCCGATAACGCCAACACGGATCCCGTTCCGTCGAGGGTCCTGTTCGACGCAGCCGTGAAATATCAGATCCGCGACAACGTCGCTCTCTCGGCGAACGTCACGAACCTGCTCGATAAGGAATATATCAGCCAGATCGACGGCTTCAGCAACACCGCCTATTACGGCGATCGCCGTACGGTTCTCGCAACGCTGAAATACACTTGGTAACCGGGCTTCGCCTCAATGGGGCACTCGAACTGTGAAACCTGATTATACCAAGACATGACTGTGGAAAGGACCGTTTACAGATGCCTATCTGCCAGACAGCGATCGGCTTCGGTATCGTTGCACCCACGAGACGACAGGTTCTGACGGCTATCGCGTCGGGGTTTGCCGCTGCGGCGACCGGAGGCCTTCCTGGTGTCGCGATGGCGCAAGACGAACTTCGCTTTGTCCATGCCTTCGGTGAAACGGTACTGCCGCAGCCGGCCAGGCGTGTGGTCTCGCTCGGGTATTCCACCCATGATCCTCTCCTGGCGCTGGGTGTCGTCCCTGTCGCCACGCGCCAGTGGTTCGGAGGCTATCCCTACAACGTCTGGCCTTGGGCCCAGGCGCTGATGGGAGATGCCCAGCCGCAGGTCATCTCGGGTGAAGTGTCAATGGAGATCGTCGCTTCGCTCCAACCGGACCTGATTATCGGCATCGGATCAGGTATCTCGCAGGCCGAATACGATATCCTATCCCAGATTGCGCCTGTCCTGATGCAGGAAAAGGGCGATCTCGCCTATGGCACCACCTGGGACGCCCAGACCCGCGTCATCGGTCGCGCGGTCGGCAACACTGGCAAGGCTGAGGAACTCATCGAAGGCGTCAAGTCGAGGTTTGCGGACATCAGGACACGGCATCCGCAATGGGCGGAACAGACCGCTGTCTGCGCCTACAATTTCGGCGGAGAAACCGGTGCCTTCATCGGCACCGATACCCGCGCGACGTTCCTGAAGGAATTGGGTTTCAGGCCGCCGCCAGCACTCGCCAACCTCGAAACAAACGAGGGTTTTTACGCCCGGCTTTCCCCGGAGGATCTTTCCAGTCTCGACGCGGACCTGCTGATCTGGGTCTCCACGTCCGATGCCGTGCCGGACATCGTCTCAATGCCGATGCGCAAGACGCTGAAGGCCCATGTCGAGGGTCGTGAGGTCCTGGCCGGAGCGCTTCTGGCCGGAGCGTTGACCTTCGGCAGCGTTCTTTCCCTGCCGTTCGCGCTTGAGCGGCTTGAAGCGGAGATCGGGTTGGCTTTGGACGGAAAAGCCGAGACAAAGGTTCCATCAAGCGTTGCCGCCGGGCTTGCCCCGTGAAGTCAGCTGCCATCCTTGGCCTGATCTTCCTCTTCGCCGTGGTGCTGACACTTGGCGTCGGGGTGCGCGGTGTCACGCCTATCGATGTGTTCCAGGCAATCTTTGCATATGATGAGAGCAATCCGGTCCATATCGTCATCGGTTCCGTCCGAATGCCGCGCCTTGTCGCGGCGCTGATCGCCGGTGCGGGCCTCGGTATCGCCGGCACGATCATGCAGGCGCTCACCCGCAATCCGCTGGCGGATCCCGGCATCATGGGCGTCAACTCCGGTGCCGCCTTCGCAGTGGTGATTGCGGCTTTGCTGACAGGGCGGTCCGATAGTGGCTTGATGTCTGCCATGGCCTTTCCGGGCGCAGCACTCGCCGCCGCCGCCGTGTTCATGCTGGGCGGCGGACTACGCGGCGATGCAGGCCCCGTCCGGCTGGCGCTCGCGGGCACAGCGCTCAATGCGATGCTTCTGTCTCTGGTCTCGGCCATCGTCCTTGCCCGCAACGAGACGCTCGAAATTCTCCGTTTCTGGATCACAGGATCGCTAGCACAGGCTGGCGCGCGTCCGCTCGCCGGCATGGGGAGCGCCGCTGCCATCGGTATCGGGGTGGCTCTCCTGATTGCGCCGCGCATCGAGGCACTTTCACTCGGGTCTTCGCTTGCCCGCGGGCTGGGCACGAAACCGGCGCGCGTGCAGGCCGGAGCTCTCGTGGCGATTACGCTGACGACGGGTGCTGCGGTCGCGGTCGCGGGCCCCATCGCTTTCGTCGGCCTTCTGGTTCCGCCCCTGGCGCGGCGCGTCGCCGGACACGCCCTGCGGTTCGAGCTGATGGCGGCCGCTGTCATCGGCGCGTCGATCCTGCTCTATGCGGATACGCTCGGGCGTATCCTTCTCGCGCCATCGGAAATTCGCGTCGGCATCATGACAGCGCTGATCGGGGCTCCGGCTTTCGTCATCATCGCACGGCGGCTTCGTCCCGGAGCGACATCGTGACGGCGCGAGGCAATGGTCGGGCGAGGGGTGGCGGCAGGGCTGGCGTCGTCCTGCTGGTTGGCCTGCTGCTTTCCTCCATTCTCGCATCGCTCATGCTCGGCCAGATCTTTTTGACACCGCAGGATCTGTGGACCGGTCTATGGACGGGGACCGGGCCAGGAGCGCTGACGCTGCGTGTCCTGCGAGGCCCGGGAATTGCGACGGCAGTCGGTGTCGGGGCCGTTCTCGGCGCGTCCGGCACGATCTTCCAGATCCTGCTGCGCAATCCGCTGGCGGCGCCGGATGTGATGGGTTTCATGCAAGGCGCTGGCCTTGCGGTGATCTGCGGCGTCGCCTTCGGCCTTTCCCTGCCGCTGCCATTTCTGGCCGCCGCCGGCGGATTGATTGCGGCTGTCATTGTTGCGGGACTTTCTTACCGGCGGCACGGTACGCAGGCGGCGCTGACGCTTATTCTCGTCGGCCTCGGGATGGGTTTTTTCTGTTCTGCTGCAAGCAGCTTCCTGATGACCCGCCTGCCGCTCCAGGAGGCTGCGGATGCGCAGCGCTGGCTTGCAGGCTCTCTGGCCGCCCGCAACTGGGGACATGCGCTTCAGGTTTCCGCCACCGGCGGCGTTCTGTTTGCTTTGCTGGCCTTTCAGGTGCGCTCACTCGGCCTGCTCGAACTGGGCGATGAGCTTGCAACGGGTCTCGGGGCCCGTGTGCGCCGGTCGAAATATCTGCTGATCACCACGGGTGTGCTGCTGGCCGGCGCGGGTGTCGCCGTGGCGGGGCCGGTGCCGTTCGTGGCGCTGATGGCGGGGCCACTCGGCTCGCGGATGACTAAGGCCAGCAGTCCGGGATCGCGGCTTGCAGCAGCCGCCGTCACAGGTGCCACAATTACTGTACTCGCGGATCTCGTCGCGCGCTCGCTTGTGCCGGGTCTGCAGCTACCGGTCGGCGTGATGACAGGGATCCTGGGAGCGCCCTATCTACTGTGGCTGCTCTCGCGTGAAATGGAGACTGGAGACCTGTGACAGGCAAGGCGCTGAAAACCGAACTCCTGACCCTTGGCTATCGCGACCGGATCGTGATCCAGGATCTGTCGCTCACACTGCCGGACGGCAAGATCACGACCATTCTCGGGCCGAACGGATGCGGAAAATCGACGCTTCTGAAAGCGTTGGCACGGCTTATCCCGCCGCTGCACGGCACTGTGACGCTGGGGGGGGATGATATTGCGAAGATCGACACGAGAGCTCTCGCACGAAGGCTCGCCATCCTGCCGCAGGCATCCAAGGCCCCGGAAGGCATCAGTGTGTCTGATCTGGTGCGGCGAGGCCGCACACCCTGGCGCGGACTGCTCGCGCCCTGGAGCGAGACCGATGCGATCGCCTGCGAACGGGCGTTGTCACAGGTCGGCCTTGCCGATCTCGCCGACAGGCCGCTCGACGAACTGTCCGGCGGCCAGAGGCAGCGGGCCTGGATCGCGCTCGTGCTCGCACAGGATACGCCCTACCTTTTGCTCGATGAGCCGACGACATGGCTTGACCTCAGCCACCAGATGGACGTGCTTTCCGTGCTGCGCGAGCGCAATCGCAACCACGGAACGACGGTTGTGGCCGTACTGCACGATCTCAATCTAGCCGTCCGGTTTTCCGATCATCTCGTGTTGCTCGGCAGTAACGGACTGGTGGATGTCGGAAGCCCCGAGCAGGTCATGACGGAAGCCAATCTCGACGAGGCTTTCGGTTTGAAATCAATGATCATTGCCGATCCGGTGACGGGAAAACCGATGGTCGTCCCGCGGTAAACTGGCCAATGCCGGCGGCATGCCGACAAGCCTCGCGCCAGAAACGTGATATATATTCACATCGCGGGGAAGATCTCATTCATAAAAACTAACAGTGATTGTTTTCGCTTAAGAATTTGGAATGTTTTTTGCCGCGAAGCAAATCCGTGCCGGATTCACGAATCTATACTGTTGCGCTAGATTCTGCTCAGCAAATGATTCGCCGTCACGATGCATTTATCTAGTGAGGCCACATTGGACGCAGTAAGCCACAGGTTTGAAGACCAGAGTTCATCAGTCGAATACTGGGCCATGAACAGGGCCCATCAGATTGTCGTCCACCACGGTATGAGCCTGATCGAAGCCGCGCAGTGCCTTGACCGCAAGCGAACCAGCGCAAGCACCTACGCGCTCAGAAAAGCGATCATGGATTGCCTTGTCGAAGCGCTCACACAAGGCGCCCAGCAGGAGGTGAAGCCTGCAGAATGAGTCTCATCACTGAGAGTTGAAGTCGAGTTCGCGCAACTGCCTCGAAGCTTTTCAATCCTGTGTTACTGTTTTCACCAGTACAAACGCAGTGATTGGAGTGCAGATGCTTGCAACACTCGCGATGCTGATCAGCCTGTCTTCGGCTGCAACGCCCGTCGTACAATCGCCTGCCACTGCGGGCGGTCCGTCCGGCGAGGTCGATGTCGAACTCGTCCTCGCCGTCGATACCTCCCGTTCCATGGATTTCGAAGAGGTCGCCATCCAGCGCGAAGGCTATATCGAAGCTCTCCAGCACAGGGAATTTCTCGATGCGGTCAGGTCAGGCATGACCGGCCGCATTGCGATCAGCTATTTCGAATGGGCTGGCGGGGTCGTGCCGGGGTCGGTCATCGACTGGCACGTGATCGAAAATGCGCAGGATGCGCTCGTCTTTACGCAAAAACTGGCAGCGCGTCCGATCGAGACACAAAGGCGGACGTCGATTTCCGCGGCGATCACGCAAGGGGCGACGATGATCGTCTCCAACCCGCTGAGGGGCATGCGCCAGGTCATCGATATCTCGGGCGATGGGCCCAACAATTCCGGCAACCCGGTTGAGCCTGCAAGGAACAAGGCGGTCGAGGCCGGAATCGTCATCAACGGTCTGGCTCTGATGCTGCGACCGTCTGGTGCACCGGGCGGCCTGGACAAGTATTACGCGGATTGCGTGACGGGTGGTCCGGGCTCCTTCGTTCTCCCGGTTCACCGCATCGAGGATTTCGCAGTCGCGGTGCGCCGCAAGCTGGTGATGGAGGTGAGCGGCATCACGCCACCGGAGAAAGTCATGAAGATTGCTTCGGCGCCCAAGAGCGATTGCATGATGGGCGAGAAACAGTGGCAGGACATTTTCGACCGTTAGACTAAGACTAAAGACGGGGCAGTGAGCATCAAAGCCGCGCGGACCAGCTTTTGACGTGGGCCGCAACCGTCTTCAGGTGATCGTCGGCGGAATAGCCTGAAACGGTTTTTCGCGGCTTCAGATCGTGATCGCCATCGGGAAGCCACAGGAGTTCGATCGCGTCCGAAAGATCGTAGCCTTTGACCTCCTCTTCGCTGCCGAGCGGGTCGCGGGTTCCCTGGCAGATCAGCGTCGGCGTCTTAAGGTCGCTCAGATGTGCGGTGCGGAGCTTGTCCGGTTTGGCCGGCGGGTGGAACGGATAACCCAGGCAGAGGAGACCGGCAATCCTGCCATCGGCAAACTCCTGGTCAGCAACCATGCTGGCGACGCGTCCGCCCATGGATTTTCCGCCGATCACCAAAAGGGATTTCACATCAAGGTCGGTGATTGCCTTTAGGTATTCCTCCTGCAATCGTTCGGCTTTCGGTGGCGGCCGGTTGCTGCCGCTTTCACGCCGCGCCGCCATGTATGCGAACTCGAACCGCGCCACGCGAAACCCTTCGTCAGCGAGAGCCTCAGTGACCGCTTTCATCGCGCTTGAGTCCATCGGGGCGCCTGCGCCATGCGCAAGAAGGATGGTCACCGGCGCGTCTTGTCGTCCATCGATCAGAAATTGTGTCGCCATCGTTAAGAAGCCCTTCCGCAAACTGAGGATAAGTCCTTTTATCGGCAGAGGGATAGCTAGCCAATCGGGGCCATGTTCCTATCTATGCCATTCAGGCGTGTAAGCGAAAGCGACCGGTTTGGGCGGAACTGCCAGTATCGAAAACAGCAAGACGCAAGCCGATGGCGAATTGCGGCGCTTTCTCGTGGGCCTTGGCCGGGGTGCCGCGGGCGCGATGCTGTTCGGCATTCCCATGCTGATGACGATGGAGCTGTGGGAACTGGGTTTCTATATCGAGCAATCCCGGCTCCTGATCCTGCTCCTCGTCAACATCCCGCTCCTGATCGTGCTTGCGCATCTCATCGGGTTTGAGCGGACCTCTACCTTCTGGCAGGCCGTGCGCGACGCGTTGACGGCCTTCGCGCTCGGGATCGTCATGAGTGGTGCGGCACTTGTGATGCTCGGCGTGCTGAAGGCCGATATGCCCATGGCAACGATCATCGGCAAGATCGCCATCCAGGCGGTTCCGGCAAGCATCGGCGCCATGCTCGGGCGCTCCCAGCTGGGTGGAGAGGATAACGCTGACGACGAGGACGACGAGACGTCCCAGTCATCAGATGCCGTTCCCGACAGTCTTTCGACGAACTACGTGCGCGAGCTGTTTCTGATGGCGATCGGTGCACTGTTTCTCAACCTCAATGTCGCGCCGACGGAAGAAGTCGTCCTGATTTCCTACAAGATGATGAACTGGCACGGGGTGGTAACAATCCTGGTGTCGATCGCCATCATGCACTGTTTCGTCTACGCGGTGTCTTTTCGCGGCGGGCACAGAATGCCGGAAGACAGCTCACGCTGGCCTATCTTCTTCCGCTACACGCTTCCCGGTTATATGGTCGCGATGCTGGTCAGTCTCTATGTGTTGTGGATCTTCGGCCGGCTGGATGGCATGGCCGCAACGCCGGTGCTGATCTCGGTCATCGTCCTCTCATTCCCGGGGGCGATCGGCGCTGCCGCGGCCCGACTGATCCTTTAGCGAGGCCCTGATGAAAGACACGAGCGATATCGGCAAGGTCACCGAAAAGGGTGAGGCACACTGGATCGAATGGGTCACTGCGATCGTTTCGACGCTGATTGTTGCGGCCGTCCTTGGCTGGGTTGGCTGGCGCGCCGTAAGTGAGGAGAAAGTCTCACCCGCGTTCCGTATCGAGATCACCGAACGCATGCCCGTCGAGGGCGGCTACCGCATCCGGTTCGATGTTTCCAACAGCGCTAACCGAACGGCGGCAGTGGTCGTCGTGCGCGGCGAGGTCATGGATGGTGAGGCGGCCATCGAACAGGCGGATGTCACCTTCGATTACGTTCCCGCGCAATCGAAAGCCTCGGGAGCCATCCTTTTCGCCCGTGAGCCGCGTCAGGATCAGATCCGGTTGCGGACGATCAGCTTCACCGATCCCTGAACGGACGCCGCCAGCCGATCATGGCTTTTCGACGGGCGCCGCCAATGCAATCCACTCACGTTCTGGAATCCGGCGTGACATTTCGTGTAGCGATGACGGGATCGATTCGGAGTCATGTGCGTTTATGTTCGCTGCCTGCGACCGACCAAGAGGTGAGGTCGCGGTAAAAGAAGAATTAAATGGAGTACAGGGATGAATAAGACTTTCGCCGCGGCTGTTGCCGCCCTGCCGATCGTTCTCACCGCAACGACCGCCTTTTCTGCAGACGTGATTTCGCGCAGGGATGCACCATACCAGGAAGCTGACCAGCGCGGCGGCGTCCGTATCGGCTATCTCGATTGCCAGGTCGGCGGTGGCGTCGGTTACGTCATCGGTTCCGCCAAGGAAGCCGAATGCACCTTCTCGTCCACGATGGGCAGCGAGCCGATCGATCAGTACACCGGCGTCATTCGCAAGATGGGTGTCGATCTCGGATTTACCACGCGCAGCCGCCTGATCTGGGCAGTCTTCGCACCGACCGCTGGCTATCACCACGGTTCGCTCGGCGGCCTCTACCAGGGCGCAACGGCTGAAGCGACTGTCGGTGCCGGCATCGGCGCCAACATTCTCGTCGGCGGCACATCCGGTTCGATCCATCTCCAGACCGTCAGCATCACCGGTCAGCTCGGCCTGAACGTTGCTGCGACAGGTACTTCGGTTACGCTGACCCCAGCCAACTGATCTATCGGCCAGACGTCAAGTCATTTGGAAGGCCGCCGGGTAACTCCGGCGGCCTTTCCATGTCTGGTAGCAACCTCTTGAACCGGTCCGCGCAAAATCATATTTTGACCCTGTCGCTTGGAAACAGCGTGCAGTTTGCGATCAATCAATTCGGCTAGGCGGCCGCGCCCCTACCGCGACAAGATAAGGATCGGCATCATGGATATAGAGAAAATCTTGGCGTCCGTCGTCGCGGTACGCGCCTCCATTCCCGATAACGCGTTCACGGCCGATGCTCTCGGCGTCCGGCGCGAAGGCAGCGGTGTGGTCATCCGGGAAAACGGTCTTATCCTGACGATCGGCTATCTGATTACCGAGGCCGATGACGTGTGGATCACGAGCCGTGATGGCCGCAAGGTCCCGGGCCATGCACTCGCCTACGATCAGGAAAGCGGCTTCGGTCTCGTCCAGGCCTTGGCGCCCTTGGAACTGCCGGCGCTCGAGATCGGCGATTCCGACAATGCTGCTGTCGGAGATCCGATCGTTTTTGCGGACGGGGAGGGCCAGTATGTGCGCGGCAATATCGTCGCCAAGCAGGAGTTCGCCGGATACTGGGAGTACCTGCTCGACGAGGCGATATTCATCACGCCAGCGCATCCCTCCTGGGGAGGCGCCGCGATGGTCGATGCCGAAGGCCGGTTGATCGGTGTCGGCTCCCTACGACTGCAGATGAGCAAGGGCGGAGAGATCGCCGATATCAATATGGTGGTCCCGATCAACCTACTGGCTCCAATCTTGGATGACCTGCTCAACAGCGGCGAATTCAAGCGCCAGCCGCGCCCTTGGCTCGGCGCGTTCTCGGCAGAAACGAATGGCGACGTCGTTGTCATGAGCGTCACCGAAAATGGCCCGGCCGCAAAGGCAGGGCTCAAGCGTGGCGACGTCATCTCGGAAATCCGCGACGGTGAGGTCGACGGGTTGGCTGACTTCTACCGCAAGGTTTGGGAAAGCGGTCCGCCCGGTGCGGAAATTCCCATGCGTGTTCTCCGTGACGGCCGCGAAGCCTGGCTTCGCGTGAAATCGGCGGACCGCAACGACTTCCTTCTGAAACCGCAACTGCAGTGAACGACAGCCGGATTACCGGATCAGGATCGCCCTGAAATCGTTGACATTCGTGCCCGTCGGGCCGGTGACGAACAGGTCACCGGTCGCTTCGAAGCCGGTATAGCTGTCGTTGCGTGACAGAAGCGCGCGTCCATCCTGTCCGGCCGCGATCAGTCGCCTTGTCGTGCTGCCGTCGCAAAAGGCGCCGGCGTTGTTTTCGGAGCCGTCGATCCCATCCGTATCGGCTGTCAGCGCAGTGATCTCGAGGCCGTCGATAGCTAGCGCAAGGGCCAGTGCGAATTCGCCGTTGCGTCCGCCACGTCCGCCGTCGGAGCGCAGCGTCACAGTCGTTTCGCCACCTGAGAGAAGCACGGCAGGCTTGGCGAACGGCCGGTCGTGCTTTGCAATTTCCCGCGCAATCGCTGCATGAACGAGCGCCACATCGCGCGCTTCACCTTCGATGGAATCCGACAGGATATGCGGCGTCAGGCCGTGTGCCAGCGCTATCTCGGCGGCGGCCTGCAGCGAAACGCCGGCCGAGGCGATGACGTGATGCTCGTTCCGGGCGAAAACCGGGTCTGAAGGATCCGGAGCATCGGCCGCGGGCGACGTCAGATGCGCCATCATGGCCCGCGTGAGATTGAGTCCGTAGTTTTCGACGATGGCCAAGGCATCGTGCCGCGTGCTTTCGTCGGGGATTGTCGGGCCGGACGCGACAAAGGCCGGATTGTCGCCGGGGATGTCGGAGACGATCAGGCTGACGACCCTGGCCTGGGTTGCTGCCGCAAGACGGCCACCCTTGATCGTCGACAGATGCTTGCGGACAACGTTCATCGCTGAAATCGGCGCGCCCGATGCCAGCAGGGTCTCGTTGAGCGCGATCTCGTCATCGAGCGTCAGTCCCTCCGGTGGCGCCGGCAGAAGGGCAGACCCGCCGCCGCAGACCAGTGCAATCAACAGATCCCGTTCCGTCAGATTAGAGACCGTTTCCATGATCTTCACCGCAGCGGCGAGACCGGTCGCATCGGGCACAGGGTGAGACGCCTCCAGAACCTCGATCAACCGTGTTTCGCACCCGTAGCCGTAACGGGTGACGACGACGCCTGAGAGCTCGCCGAGCCATATCGTTTCCAGCACTGCTGCCATCTGGGCTGCACCCTTGCCGGCGCCAACGACGACGGTACGGCCGTTCTGTGGCGGCTCAGGCAGGTGCCGGCTGATGCCGGTTAGAGGATCGGCTGCCTTTACCGCTGCGCGGAACATCGCCTCCAACAATTCCCGATCCTGCATTCCACGCTCCCTCATGCCTTCATTCGTCCGTTCGATCACGGTGACCTGCGGTCGTCAATCGCGTTTGCCCGCCGCCCCTTCAATGTCGCGCGCCGCCTGGCGGATCGTCTGCATCAGAATATCGAGCGGCGCAGGGACGCCGGCCTCGGCCTTGAGGGTCAGCCCCACCGGACCCTTCGTCTCCGCCGTGTCGATGGGCAGCGTTGCCAGCAGGCCGTGGGCGATATCGGCCGCCACAACGCCGTGGGAGATGATCCAGATAGCGTCGCTGGTCTGGACGAAGGCGCGACCGAACGTATCGGAAACCGTCTCGATCTGGACCGGGAGATCGGTAATGCCGTGGGTGATCAGAAACTGCTCGACAACAGGCCGAATGATCGATCCGCGCGTCGGCATCAGGATCGGAAAATTGCCAAGCGTTCCAAACAGCGACTGTTTCGCCTCAAGCAGTGGGTGACCGGTGCGGACCGCAAACACGACCTGTTCCGAATAGAGATGCTCGAAGCTCAGCCCCGCCATTTTCTCAGGCGCCGCAAGCCGTCCCACCACCAGATCGAGGTCGCCGAGGCGTAGCTGTTCCATCAGAACGGCATTCTCGCCCGTCACGATCTTCACCTGGCCGCCCGCATTCTCGGCAAGGAAAAGCGTCATTGCCCGCGGCATGATGTTGCTGGCGACCGTCGGAAGTGCGCCGATCCGCAGCGGCATCGTGTCACCGAAGCGGGTGGTGGAGACGGCATCCATGCCCCTTTTCAAGGAGGCGAGCGTGGTTCCGGCGTGGCGCAGAAACACTTCCCCTGATCGCGTCAAGCGCAAACCGCGGCCTTCGCGCTCGAACACCGTCACGCCAAGGGCCTCCTCCATTTCGCGAATGGTCTTCGTAACCGCCGGCTGGCTGACATTCAGCACCTTGGAGGCCTGCACGACACTCTTCTGCCGGGCGACCTCGACAAAGGTCTGCAGGTGGCGGAACTTGATCTTCAGATTGTCCAAATTCATAACCCATGGGTTAAGTAATGGCCAAAAATTATCATTTTACTTAACCGCATGCCAGTGCGAACACTGTGCCCAGGAGGATTTGGTTCATGCAGTTTGTCGATCTCGACGGCGTCACAGTTCACTATGACATCGACTGGGCGGGAGATGGCCGGCCGGTCGTGGTGCTCGTCAACTCGCTCGGCACGGATAGCCGTATCTGGCATCACGTCATCCCCAAGCTGGCGGGTGACTATACAGTCCTCACCTACGACAAGCGTGGTCACGGGTTGTCGGATCTCGGCAACCCTCCCTATTCCATAGAGGACCTCTCCGGCGAACTTGCAGCCCTGCTCGATCACCTCGGCCTGTCCAATGTCATCGTCTGCGGCCTTTCCGTGGGTGGATTGATTGCCCAGGGTCTCTACGCGTCGAGGCCGGATCTCGTTCGCGCGCTGATCCTTTCCAACACGGCGCACAAGATCGGGACGCCGCAGATGTGGGCTGACCGTATCGGCGCCGTCGAGCAAAACGGCATCGCCAGCATTCTTGAACCTGTCATGCAGCGGTGGTTTACAGCGTCGTTCCGCGAGCCCGGAAATGCCGCCTACAAGGCCTATTGCAACATGCTGGTGCGCCAACCCGCCCTCGGCTACAGCGGCACATGTGCTGCGATCAGCAAGGCGGATTACACTGAGCAGGCAGCCCGGATCGCGGTGCCGACGCTCTGCATCGCAGGCGATCAAGATGGATCGACCCCGCCCGAACTGGTGCGGTCGCTTGCGGATCTCATTCCCGGTGCACGCTATGAAGTCATCGAAGGCACGGCGCATATACCCTGTATCGAAGCGCCTGGCGCCTACGCGGCCCTGATCCGCGGCTTTCTCGAAGAACTGGAGTCCTGAACGATATGGCAGAAGCTTCAATCCCGTCGGAACGCTACAAGCAGGGACTGGCGACGCGCCGCTCGGTTCTCGGCGAGGCGCATGTGGACCGTGCTCTTGCCAACGAGACGCCGTTCGACCAGCCGTTCCAGCAGTTGATCACCGAAGGCGCCTGGGGCTCGGTCTGGTCGCGGGACCAATGGTCGAAGCGGGAACGGTCGATGGTGACGATCGCGCTTCTGGCCGCACTCGGCCATGATGAAGAGGTGGCGATGCATATCCGCGCCACGGCCAATACGGGAGCGACGCGCGACGATATCTGCGAGGCGCTGATGCATGTGGCGATCTACGCCGGCGTGCCCGCCGCCAACCACGCTTTCAAGATCGCCAAGGCCACCTATGCCGAAATCGATGCGGCTAAGCCTGCTGCGGAGGAGCAGAAATGAGCAACGCACCACCAGAAACGACACCCTTCTTTGCCCGAGACCGGGAGAGGCACCCTCCGGCATACACGCCCGGCTACAAGACCTCGGTCTTGCGCTCGCCGCAGCGGGCGCTGATCTCACTGGAAGGCACGCGCAGCGAAATCACCGGGCCGGTGTTCGGCCATAACATTCTCGGCGAATTCGACAACGACCTGATCGTCAACTACGCCAAGCCCGGTGAATCCGCGATCGGCGAGCGCATCATGGTCTATGGCCGTGTGCTCGATGAACGGGGCAGGGGCGTTGCCGGGGCTCTCGTCGAATTCTGGCAGGCCAATGCCGGTGGCCGCTATCGCCACAAGAAGGAAAGCTATCTGGCGCCGCTCGATCCCAATTTCGGCGGTTTCGGCCGGGCGATCGCGGATGCAGAGGGCTATTACTGTTTCCGGACGATAAAGCCCGGTCCCTACCCTTGGCCGAACGGCGTCAACGACTGGCGTCCGGCGCATATCCATTTCTCGGTATTCGGGCACGGTTTTGCCCAGCGCCTGATCACGCAGATGTATTTCGAGGGTGATCCGATGATCTGGCTCTGCCCGATCGTCAAGACGATCCCGGACAGGCACGCGATCGAAAGCCTGATCGCACCGCTCGACATGAATGCCTCGATCCCGCACGATCTGCGGGCCTACAAGTTTGATATCATCCTGCGCGGGCGCCGCTCGACCCTTTTCGAAAATCGTCTGGAAGGCAATTGATCATGGCGCAGCCGCTGAACTACCTCAAGGAAACGCCATCCCAGACGGCCGGACCCTACGTGCATATCGGTTGCACGCCGAATTTCGCAGGGCTTGAAGGCATCTACGACCAGGATCTCGGGTCCGGGCCAATGGCCAGCGACAAGACCAAGGGCGAACGAATCACCATCAGGGGGTTCGTCTATGACGGTGCCGGCGCACCGCTGAAGGATGCGCTGATCGAGATCTGGCAGGCCGACGCGGACGGGATCTACAACAGCCCGTCGGAAACGCGCGGTGCGGCCGATCCCAATTTCCTGGGGTGGGGCCGTTGTCCCGGCGATATGGCAACCGGCGAGTTCGCTTTCGAAACGATCAAGCCCGGGCGCGTGCCGTTCCGGGACGGCCGGCTGATGGCGCCGCATGTCACGTTCTGGATCGTGGCGCGTGGCATCAATCTTGGCCTGCAGACACGGATGTATTTCTCCGACGAGGAAACCGCCAATGCGGAGGATCCGGTCCTTGCCCGCATCGAGCATCGCGTACGGGTGCCGACCCTGATCGGTCAGCGCGACGGCGATACGGTTCGCTTCGATATCCACCTCCAGGGTGACAAGGAAACGATATTCTTCGATATCTGACGGCCAATTTCGAGAAAGACCAGCAAGGTGACAATTCCGGCATGACCGTTTCCGTATTCGAACATCCCTTCCTGTCCGGTCTGCTCGGCGATGAGGAGGTCGCAAGTCTTCTGTCTCCAGAGGCCGAGGTCGCGGCGATGCTTGCGTTCGAAGCGGCTCTCGCCACCGCGCAGGCAAAAAGCGGTCTGATACCGGATGCATCCGCGCAGGCGATCGCTGCGGCATGCGCGTCGTTTTCGCCCGACATCGCCAAGTTGAAGCAGGCGACAGCCAGAGACGGTGTCGTCGTGCCGGAATTGGTCCGACAGCTGCGCGGTACGATCGGGGATGAGGCAGCCCCGCATGTCCATTTCGGCGCAACCAGCCAGGATGTGATCGACACCGCCCTGATGCTCCGCCTGAAATCGGTCGCCACGCTTCTGTTGGGGCGACTGCAGGATCTGGCCGAGCGGTTCGGTGAAGTTGACCGGGCGCACGGTTCCCGCGCGATGATGGGGCATACGCGCATGCAGGCGGCTTTGCCGATCAAGGTATCGGACCGCGTGGATGCCTGGCGCCATCCGCTGATCCGGCAGAAACATCTGCTTGCCGCCTTTGCCGAGGATGGCTTTGCGCTGCAGTTTGGCGGTGCCGTCGGCACGCTGGAAAAACTGGGTGATCACGCGGCGGAAGTGCGCGCCATGGTGGCCGCCGAGCTCGGCCTTGCCGATGCTCCGCAATGGCAGAGCCAGCGGGGCAGGCTTGCCGAGTTCGCCGGCATCCTTGCGACAATTTCTGGAAGCCTCGGCAAATTCGGTCAGGATATCGCCCTTCTCGCGCAGATGGGGGACGAGATAACGCTGTCGGGCGGTGGTGCCTCATCGGCCATGGCGCACAAGCAGAACCCGGTGGCGGCCGAAGCGCTTGTCGCTCTTTCGCGTTACACCGCGGTCCAGCTTTCCGGCATGCAACTGGCCATGGTCCACGAGCAGGAGCGCTCGGGCGCTGCCTGGACGCTGGAATGGCTGGTCCTGCCGCATATCGTGATGGCGGCGGGTGCGGGCCTGCGGCTGGCCGGCGAGCTCGCTTTCAACATCACCGCGCTCGGCCGCGATGCCCCGCGCGATATTTGACGGATAGCAATCGGCTGACACGCCGATTTCGGTTTTACATTGCAGCACCGCATGCAATCTTCTCGCAACGTTACATCGGGAGGCGATGCGACACATGGCACGGGAGAGCCTAATGAAGACGCTGATTTCAACTGTTTTCGCACTGACCTTGATGTCGGGAGCCAGCTATGCCGAGACCATCAAGGTCGGCGTCGTCGGTCCCTTCTCGGGCCCATTCGCGCTGCAGGGAAAAAACTTCAAAGCCGGTATCGATGCCTTCTTTGCCCTGAACGGCAAGAAGGTTGGCGATAACGAGATCGAGGTGGTCTATCGCGACGTGCCGACCGCCGATCCCGCCAAGTCCAAAGCGATGTCGCAGGAGCTGATCGTGCGCGAGAAGGTCCAGTATCTCGCCGGATATTATTTCACGCCAGACGCGATGGCGGCGGCCCCCATGCTGCAGCAGGGCAATGTGCCGATGGTTGTCATGAACGCCGCCACGTCCGCAATCGTGAACGCGAGCCCTTATGTGGTGCGCACCTCGTTTACCACCTGGCAGACGGCCACACCGCTCGCCAAAGTCGCCAAGGACGGCGGCGTTACCAAGACGATCACGCTGGTGAGCGATTACGGACCTGGCGCCGATGCCGAGACGGCTTTCAAAACAGCGTTCGAGAAAGAGGGCGGGCAGGTTGTCGAATCCATCCGGATGCCGCTTTCGACAACGGATTTCGCACCCCTGATGCAGCGGATCAAGGATTCCGGCGCGCAGGCGCTGTTCACCTTCCTGCCATCCGGCCCGCCGACGCTTGCCTTCGTGAAGGCCTATAACGACACCGGCCTCAAGGCAGCAGGCATCAAGTTCTTCGCGACGGGCGATCTGACGCAGGAATCCGATCTTCCCGCCCTCGGTGAAGCCGGCCTCGGCCTTACCACCAGTTTCCACTATGCGGTGTCGCATGACTCTGCGGAAAACAAGGCTTTCGTCGAAGCAGCGCAGAAGGCGATCGGCAACCCCGCCGAACTCTCTTTCCCGGCCGTTGGCGCTTTCGATGGCATGCATGTCATCGCAAAAATGATAGAGGCGACCGGCGGCAAGCAGGATGCGGCCAAGGCCGTCGAGGCCGTCAAAGGCCTGTCATGGACCAGTCCGCGTGGACCCGTCACGATCGATCCGGTCAGCCGGCACATCACCCAGAACATCTATCTGCGCAGCGTCGAGAAAGGCGCAGACGGCAAATACTTCAACAAGGAAATCCAGACCTTCGAGAAACAGGGCGATCCGGGTCTGGCCTTCGCCAAGAAGTAGGCGTTCCTGCTGAGAGCTGCTCCGGCCTGTCAATGGGTTTGTAGGACCAACCCAATTGTCAAAACGGCCCTGCTGAGCCCGTGTTCAGCAGGGTTGGAAAGCCTTCGAGTCATGATCCCCGGCTCGCCGACACGTTCGCAGCATCCGTTAGTTTGCAAAGCGCAATTACCCTTCTTACTCATGTCGAGCGCATCGTACGCGTCCTAAGTCGGGCTACGCGTCGGAGAACCCAAACGGAGCCTCCGTCCTTCGATAGTTGTCCGGAAGTACCTGCCGTCCAATCGGCGGTTCGGCACGAGAAGTGCATTCTGTGCGCTGACAGAGCTGGCACGCAATGCCGATAGGCGTCGGCTTATGTGTCTGAGGATGCTCAGAGGCGTAGACAAGCCGGTCTGCATATCGAGCCTCACAGACGATCGCGATCGCTCGGTCGACGCTCGGAAAGCCGTGGCTGCCACCGCCCGAGTGCACGGTTCGAGCTATCGAGAAGAACCTTTGGCCATCAGGCAGCTCCATCCATTGTGTCACAACCCGCCTTGGAGAGGTAAACACCTGATGGACCGTCCACAACGGACAGCCGCCGCCGTGTCGTGCAAAGGGAAAGGCGCCGCTGTTCAGTCTCTTGGAGACGTTTCCGGCAACGTCGACCTTTATGAAGAAGAAGGGAACTCTCTCGTGTCCGGGCTTCTGGAGCGTCGTGAGCCGGTGCGCAGTCTGCTCGAAGCTCGTCCCGAAGAAACGAGCTAATGAGTCTAGATCGTATCGGCGAGCCTCCACAGCTTTGGCAAAGGCAGCATACGGCATCAGGATTGCCCCCGCGCAATAGGCAGCGATAGCTCGATGAGCAAGCCGCTCCGAATTCTGCGATTCGAAATTCCCTTCGGCAACGGTGCTTGCAATCTCGTTCTCAAACTCGAGGTAGGCGAGCTGCTGCGCCATCTGGAAATTCTGGCTTGAATGATCCAGAGCTTCGTTGAGCAGCAGTTCCTTGCGATGCCAGTCAAGTCGCCGGAGGGATCCTGACATCACCTCTGCGGGAAGCCTTCGGACTTTAAACCCGTGCTCGTTCTGGAGGAAGGCTGGCAAACCGCCGCCCTGGCTTACCCGGCCCGCCAGCTTTTCCGACAGCGTGTCCAAAACCGGGAAGTAGTTCTTTCGGGCGGCTAGAAAGCTTCTGACGGCGGCGATGGAATCCCCTTCAAACGGGCGTCCATCGTTTGTCGTGTGTTGGCGCCGGTCGGCTAAAGCGAACTGCTCCTCTTTGTATGCCGTGTAAAGTCGCAGCAGCGCTTCAGCAAACCCGGGAAAGCTGTGTGCGATATCCGCGATATCGACCGCATTCAAATCGATGTCAGTGAAGATCGCGTCTCGTGCTGCAAGCCGTAACTGCGCGACAAGATCCTGGCCTGCGTCAGCGGTAAATTCGCTAAAATCGATCTTATATGCCTTGGCCAGTCGCAGCAGTATTTCAGCTGTCACCGGGCGCTGATTGCGTTCCATCAGCGCGACATAGGATGGCGAGATGTCGAGGTCGCTCGCCATCTCTACCTGCTTCAGGCCCAAGTCCCGGCGAAGTCTTCGCAAGCGCGGCCCAAGGTAAACACGATTATCCATACAAGCATTACAGCATTACGAAGAACTTCTGTAAAGTTTGACAGCTTGACTTCAGCGTGGCTCGCCATGGCCTTACCGGCTGTTATCCTCCCATGGACAGAAACATTGGAGGGTCTCATGTCGTATCAAAAGCTACTCGAAGAAGCCGAGCACCTGATTGGTGGGAATGAATGCTGGACTGGAATGACACCCGAGGCCGTTGCGAGGATGAGGCTTCAGAACCGGTTCAAGACCGGCCTCGACATCGCCAAATACACCGCCAAGGTCATGCGGCGAGACATGGACGCGTATGATAACGACCCGTCCAAGTACACGCAGTCGCTCGGGTGCTGGCATGGGTTCATCGGTCAGCAGAAGATCATATCGATCAAAAAGCATTTTAAAAGCACGGAGCGGCGATACCTTTACCTCTCCGGCTGGATGGTCGCCGCATTGCGCTCGGAATTCGGCCCGCTGCCAGACCAGTCGATGCACGAGAAGACGACCGTACCGGCATTGATCAACGAGTTGTACACGTTCCTGCGGCAAGCCGATGCTCGTGAACTGGGCGACATATTCCGGCAAATCGACAAAGCCCGGGAGGCAGGCGATGCTGTCAAGGAACGGCAGCTCACCTCCGCGATCGATGATTTCCAAACGCACGTCGTCCCGGTCATAGCTGATATTGATGCCGGGTTCGGCAATGCCGAAGCGACCTACCTGCTCGCCAAGAAAATGATCGAGGCAGGGGCCTGCGCGCTTCAGATCGAAAACCAGGTCTCCGACGAGAAGCAGTGTGGTCATCAGGATGGTAAAGTCACCGTCCCTCACGAAGATTTCGTCGCGAAGATCCGTGCGTTGCGCTACGCCTTTCTCGAGATGGGAGTGGACGACGGCGTCATCGTGGCTCGCACGGATTCTTTGGGCGCCGGGCTGACCAAACAGATCGCCTTTTCGGTCTCCGAAGGCGATATCGGCGACCAGTACAATTCGTTTCTGGATTGCGAAGAGGTCGGCGCGGGCCAGCGATCGAACGGTGACGTCCTGCTGACCCGTGGCGACAAGGTTCTTCGTCCCAAGCGCCTCCGCTCGAACCTCTACCAGTTCCGACCCGGCACGGGTGCCGATCGTTGCGTGCTCGATTGCATCAATGCGCTCCAGAACGGCGCGGACCTTCTCTGGATCGAGACCGAGAAACCGCACATCGAGCAGATCGCCGGGATGGTCGACCGCATCCGCGACGTCGTTCCGAACGCGAAGCTCGTCTATAACAACTCGCCTTCCTTCAACTGGACGCTGAACTTCCGGCAACAGGTCTTTGACGTGTGGGTCGAGCAGGGCAGGGACGTTTCGGCGTATGACCGTGCGAAGCTCATGAGCGTCGACTACGACGGTACGGAACTCGGCAAAGAAGCTGATGAGCGCATCCGGACATTTCAGCGTGACGCAGCAAAGCGAGCAGG
Source organism: Rhizobium sp. Leaf321 (assembly GCF_001423215.1). NCBI lineage: Bacteria > Pseudomonadati > Pseudomonadota > Alphaproteobacteria > Hyphomicrobiales > Rhizobiaceae > Rhizobium > Rhizobium sp. Leaf321. The sequence goes on from NZ_LMOF01000001.1 coordinate 319,007, forward strand.
CATCTTCCATCATCTGATCACCCTGCCGACCTACCACACGGCGGCGCTTTCGACCGACAATCTTGCGAAGGATTACTTCGGCGATCAGGGAATGCTTGGCTACGTCGCCGGCGTTCAGCGCCAGGAGATTCGCCAGGGGATCGCAGCGGTGAAGCACCAGAATATGGCCGGTTCGGATCTGGGCGACGATCACAAGGAATACTTCGGTGGCGATGCGGCGCTGAAGGCGGCTGGAGAGCACAACACGATGAACCAGTTTGCAGCTTGAGCTGCAGGATCATACGCCTCGAAGGAGCGATGCTCCTTCGAGGTACACTTTCAACGGAGGAGCTGAAATGTCGACAAATACTGAGACCAAGACGTCACAACCCGAACGATCGAGAGCCGTCTTCTCAAACCAGGACTTCGAACTGATCCGGGTCGCGATCAGTCACTATTTGCAGGAAATCAAGGAGCAGCCGGAGGCGGTAAAATACTCGAACCTGTACCACCGGATCGGTCGCGTTGTTTGAACCCGCAAAGCAGCACCGGTGATAGAGACCATCGGTGCTGCGCTCGATGCTGGTGCTTGGGGCCGATTGCTGTGGAGGAGCGTGTAGGAATGCAACCAAAATGTCCTAAACCTTTTCCGATACCTATGTTTCTAAGGAGTTTCAGCGATAGGAAATCATGCTTTTCTGTCCCAAAACTCACTGCAAAATGACCCAGACTTTAAAGCTTAATTGAATCAGTGAGTTAGGAATCTCAAGCCAAGCAAGTGAGGTCTCGGAAAATACGGAACTGAGACGCGCCGTGTCGCAGGAAAGCGTGTTGTCACCTCTGGTCTACAAGCACCGAGCGTCCTTAGAGAACTTGAAGTCGCGGCTTGGGCGCATCATTGGGCACACCCGGCGCAAGCTGGTGGATATCACCCCCAACTGTTCAGCACCGATGGCCGAGGACGGCGTCGAGCGGATCAGAGAACAGTATCGCATCTAGGCCGAAGTGCGCGGCCTTGATCCGCAGGCTCGTCTTGATGGACTGCGGGAGCGATCAGCACTCCTGGTCGCCGAAACGCATACCTGGCTTGTTAAGTACCGCGCACGGGTCTCAACCAAGCCCCCTTGGCAAGGCCTTCGCCTACGTTGCCAAATATCGGGATGTTCTGCCTAACGGGCCTGTCGATGTGTTCGATGACACTTGCGACGGCTGTCCGCGTAGTCAGACACGGCAACGTCGACTCCACGGATATACGTCTGGTGGGTCTTCAATCCGGAGGCCCTTGATTGCTTGGAGCTGCAGCCCAGGGTTCTTTGCGAACGGAACATACGGCACCACCATCGGCAGCACGTTGGGAAGTCCGAATAAGGTTGCATCGGGAGCGGCATCTAAGGACACGTCGGACGTGCTCTCCGTCGATGCGCCAGTCTGCGATTAGTCTTTCAAGGTGCTGCAGTCGCGCATGGGCAGACACCATTCCAGTTTCACCGATGCCAGTGTTCTCAATTTCCAAGAAACGAGTGTCTGGCTTAGAGCCGGAGGTTGGGGTGGTGATCACAGGTGCAAGCCGTTAAAGCCGTTGCAGCTAGCCGCGGAAACCCGAGTGCTGACATGGCAACGTACGAACTTCAGTTTTACGTCAGTCGTATAGGCAAGCGGCAACGCATCGTCGTCTCTAATCATCACCAAGTATTTTTCCGACATCTGCCCTGTGAACATAGAACAACTGACCTGCTACCTCTGGCGGAAAGACTGGTATAATCCCCAGTTCCCGGCATCGATACAATAACTTTGCCCGTGAGCCGATGCGAGAGAGACGTACATAACGATCGTTGAAGTCTTCTATATCGCTGAGTGCGATCATTTTCCTTCGAGCCATCAACGGGTGGGGCGTGTGAGGAATCACACCAGCATCCATAAGCAGGCTTAAAGTCCAACGGTTCATATCGAGCAATTGGCATGCCTCATCCAGTGACGCGTGACCTTCCAAACGGTACCTGGGTGCATAGTGGTTGGGGTCGAGCATTAGAGCGTCGACAAGGCTGCGCTTCCCGCAGTTCGCTACGACTTCAAATTCACCTCTCAGCACGTCCGCAATGATCGATGAGTGCTGTAATTCGAACATCGCTCCGAGATTGACTATGGATTTTAAGCCGCTGGTTGCGACCGTTGTGACACGACCGAGTATCTGGGAATGAAGATCGACGATATCCGACCTTAGGAACTTTCGGTGTTGACGTGCTATCTTAGGTGAGTTGGGTCCGATATCGCAGCGCGTCAGTAGTCCCATTTCTTCGAGTTCAACAACTATGGACTTAGAGGACCCGAGGATGTTTGCTGCCTCTTTAATATTGACGCGCAAATCGGAAATTTCCGAAAAAATCTGAAGCGCTTTAGACGACACAATCCCGTCGTCGCTAACTAAGGTTGAGTCCTCTTGGATACGTTTTCGTATGAAGCGTTTATCTAGACCAGTGGCTCTGACGATGGCGGCCACTGAAGTCCATTGCGATTTCTCGGCGTCGTCTTTAGTAAGTGTGCGTCCAGGGAAAACGATAGCCTGCTCGGCGTGTCTCCTCAAAATTTTCCGAATGGTATCATATCCGGAATCCTCGCGTTTTATCATGAAAGCCTTGTACAGCCTTCCATAAACAGAGGTGCCTAACTCAGGGACCCCCTGCGCCTTGACCACCTCGTCCAGGGCATGAACGAGGCCGTTCTCGCCGCCAAGAAGATGCTCAAAACCTATGGAAAGTGCCGTCGCGCTCTCAGTAGCTGAAAGCTCTTTCAATCGCTCGACTGTTCCGTATTTCAGGGCGACCCCCAGCCTCCGGCTGAGATGGATAACGACCCGCAACTCCAATTTATCGATGAATTCTTGGTAGCCTCGATGCCCATCCAATCTTCTAGTAATGTAATGTTCGACCGGTGCTGCAATCATCCGGGCAGCAGAGGCGGAAAGATTATTGATCTCCACATCTCGGCGATCAAGTGTCTCGCAAAAGTCCACGTAGCGGCTTCCGACAGTCGGCTCAAGTGAGACGATCTCGCGATCATGCTTGGGACAACTGCGAACATCCCGAGCTAACCACGCCGCTCGCATGTATCGGCGAACGCCCGGCTTTCGTAAGACATCCGCTTCATCGTCAAGAAAACAATCTGGGCAGAAGCGCATAGTCCCTTTAACAACTGAAGGTTTTTCAAATTTAACGCCGAGCAAACTTACTTGGAGAGAAGAACCCAGCCCGACAGCATGATGGGCAAGCGTCGCAATGTCTATTCCACAGAGCTCAGCCAACTTACCAATGTGTTCAGGATCCCCACGGGTCGCTTTGTCATGGTCTATGCCAAGATCCCGACAAAACATAAAAGCCACGTTACCGTTGGCCCGGGCAAATCGGGAGACAAAGCTAGGCAATATTTCATCATCCAAAATCGGAACGCGAAACAAATCTGACATGGAACTCATCCAATGGGCGGGGGAGGGTGGTGCGTGGGGTCAGTCGTTAAAGGCACACAAATTGCAACTGACTGCTCAGTTGGCGAGTAGCTATGCCGTCAATTTCGTCGCTATGATCCGAGGAGGTCTGGAAGTCGAGACCTTCGACATCCGCCCGTCGATAAACTGGCGTGTCTGACACGCAAGATGGGAAAGCTCGCTGAAGGCGGGCGGTTTTAACGCATTGCAAAACCCGACTGAGAGATACGCCATGCTCATACCCGAGTTTACGCACTGAGACGAAATCTCTTTCAAAGCGTCTGATGGAATCGACCGCGACCGCGTATGCCTGGCGTCTGCCACGAAAAGGTCTGGCCGACCTTACAGAAGTGAAGACGCCTGCACGGACTAGACCGGAGAAAGCGGATTCCGACAGTCGAAGGCGCCCCATAGCTGGTTCTTTCTCCATTGCAGTGGGAGTAAGAATTCTCATCACTTCGGTACAATCGACCATCAAACAGTCGAAAAGCTGGTAGCCAGCCCGGTAATAGACAAACTGGAGCCGAACGGCCGTGATTGCCGCGAGCGCTTCAGCTAGCTCGCAGCCGGTATTAAGGATGGCTTCGCGAATAGGTACAAGGTCCATTCGGTCGCATAGCGCCTTGGCCATGAGTTGCCGCCGCAAAGCAGTTAGATCTGATGACGAGTAGCGATCAGTCGGAAGGCATTTCCCTGTCTCTGCCGGCGTTCCAATAAGTGCGGGGACGAAGCCTGATGTCGTCAGGTTCCGGAATTCACGGACCGAGCAGTCGAGAATTGCACGCGCGGTCTCGAAATCGACAGCGTCTTTCAAAGCAGCGGTAGCCACGCGTGCGGTCACCAGGTCAACCGGTGCCTCATACATCAACGACTGACGGCCCTTCAAAAGGCCGTGCTGAGTGAGATACCCATAGGCCAAGTCTGGCTGGACTCCGGCCGCTTGCGAGATTGATCGGACAGTCAAGCGAGACGGTTGCAAGGTACTGAGCGAAGGCGCTACGTCGGTAGTGCGATCACCAGTGGATTTGCTCAGGATCGCTCGAAACTCCTCGTATTCAGTAGGATGCTGTTCGATAGTAGCGTGAAGGATGCTGCAAAGCTCCGTAGAACCACACGTCGGACCCATGCCATTCACCGACCTCTGGACACCTGCCACCTCGTTGCAGAGAGCCTCGTATCCCCGCTCCGCAATGGCTCGCATGGCTTCCGTATCCACGGAGGTATAATAGAAGCGTTTTCCGTCTGTAGCCGCAGCTCCAATGGCATGGCAGAGGTCGATGCAGGCTGGTAGCGGAAGGCCGTCTAAGATGTGGCGCTCGACCTTGTGGCCAGACAACCGGTTTCGGACAAAACGCTCAAATTTGGTGGCGAAGCAAGACGTCTCAGGCTCAGAACCAAAGGTCAGTTCGCGGTCCAGCTGAAACATAAAGTCCGTTGCGTCCAAGGAAGACCCAACGCATTTGAACGGTTGCAACAACACTCCGTGTCTCTCACATCCGGAAATGCTGCTCACGGCCCAGTGGATGCGAGCATATTGGCCAGTCCCGGGCATACGGGAATGATCCTTGGCATCGTCAGTCAAGCATTGCAGACAAACTCGGGAAGGAACGTGCGACATCATTCCCCCGACGAAATGTTCGCCGCGAAACTCCACAGTTCTGGGCCCACGCACTACTACTCGCCGCTCAAGAAATGAGGTCGGCGGGTAACCCATAAGCTCCGCAAACTTCACTGTCTCGCTTGCGTCGCCGCTTACCAAGTCACGATAGCTTAGGCCAAGATCACGGCAAAAGCTTCGCAACTTTGGACTTCCGTTAGCCCGCGCTGTTCGAGAGAAAAAACTCACCAGAAGTTCGTCGGCAAAAAATGGGACACGTCGGAGACCGCTCACAGCTATCACTCCGGTCTCGTGGAAAAACCGGGCGTCAACTTCCCTGTTCTTGCGACAACCTGCCTTCGAATCTGTTCCCAGTTCTCCGCTGTCATAACGTTGGAGGCCTTAGTACAATTAGAAATCCGGCGATATCCATCAACGAAGTGCTTGAACCGTAATTCGTCGCCTGCGTCGTCGTCCCACAGTGCGCACTCAATGGACAGTTTGATGATCTGTGCAGTCATCCCGAACCGCCAGATGCCGCCGTGCATCAAGCGCCTGATAAAGTCATCGGTTGTAGGAAACGCGACTTTCAGCCCGGATGACGCCGCAAGCGCCTCCAAAATCTCTTTCGTGTTCTCGATGTCGCCTTCTTCATCCTGAAGATCATCGATGGGAAGAGGTCGAAGGCGACGTTCCATTTGCATCCATTCGTCCCGCTCCACAAACTCCTGGATCTGGGGAACGCCAGCAATCAAAATCCAGACCGGCCACTCCGGATCCTGCATGAGTAGTTTGATCTGGTTCGTGAGGTGGGCGCCGCCCTTTGCCTTCGGACCTTTCAGGACATGCTGAAACTCGTCAAAGAAGATGATTTTGTGCATCCCGAGACGAAGTCTCTTCCGCACCAGCAACCAGATGTCATCCTCATTCGGTGTACGAGCCATCGGATAGCCAGATGCCAGCAAGATTGCCTCGCCAAGCTTTTTTGCCGTGCACGCTGATGGCGTGTTTACCCGCAGGCAGTATCTTACGGAGTTTCCGTAACCATCATCAAAAGGCTCAAGCTCGGGGGTTGCATTCAACCTCCGGTTCACCAGTGTTGTCTTACCCGCGCCTGATGGTCCCGTCACGGCCACCGCATAGCCGGACGTGACTTGGTCGTTTAGCATATGGGAGATGATCAGCTCGATCTCCATATCCAGCTGATCATCTCTGTCTGACTCGAAGTAGACGTTGGAAAGATCCTTGAGTATCTCGGCTCGGCCCAGAAGTTTCGGTCTGACCCGGGCCCGCAGCAGTTCCCGTGCGCGAACGTTTGGATCAACAACGGTCATTGGCGATCCTCCTTTTTAGGCATGCCGGTCACGCGGATCGGACGTCTGGCTTTCGCTTCAGGAGCTTCCGGTACAGCCGCCTTGGCTTGCTCTTGAGCAGCGTCCGGCTGGGTTCTGTCGTTATTATCATGGGTCGGAGCAACCGGCCGTGTGACCTTTGAAGATTTACTGATCCGAGTTGACTGATCCCTTGGAGCGGGCAACCGATCCTCGTTTGCACCGAAGGCTGAGCGGTCAAAGCGCTGCACACCTGCTCCGGGATTTAGCGCCGAGCCTGCCGTATCGATGCGCTCGATCGTCCTTTCTTCAGGAGGTCTGGCTTTCAAACGAGCACTGAGGCGGCCAGCTGCAAATTCCTCGTCGTCATCATCTTCCTGATCTTCGTAGTCGATGCCATCGTCCCATGCAGCATAATCAAAATTCTGGTCTTGATTGTATCGTTGCTTGAAACCGAACTCCTTCTCGAACCGATCCAACTTTTTCTCAAGGCTATCATGAATAAGAACTCCCGATCGCTGCTTTGACAGTGCGAGGACTTCACGGACGATCTTGAGACAGCTTCTGACAGCATCTTGAGCGTGCAATTTCTTCGTGCCGAGATGGCGGTCCATATAGCGGACGGTTTCTCGCCATTCGTCGAGTGAAACGCCTTTCAATCCATCGAAAACCGCAGGTACCTCGATCCACTTGTTCAAGCGGCGGTGCTTGACGGAGATAGTGTGGATGTCGTCCTCGTTCATCCGAACGAGAAGCTTGGCACGGTACCATTTTTTTCGGATCTCCAGGAGCTCGGCACTGGAGTAAATGTTCCCCGCAATGTCGATGCCGCTGTTTCCGATAGAGCGTTTGATTGTCGTCCCGAAGATCTCCCGGTACTTGTCGGGGCTTGGCGGCGGAAGGATAGCTCCATTTTGCAGCTGTGACCCACGGTACCAAGCATCTAGCGGCGTCATGTGAAGTGCACGGTGCTTGGTATTGTGGTAACAATCGATGATCAGGCGAGCAATGAGATCTGCGAACTCTTCATCGGTAACGTGAGCGTACTTTTTCGGGTCGTACTCGCCTTTCATGAGCGGGTTAGAGAAGGTTTGTCCTGAAAATAGGTGAATGTAACTTTGGTTGATCGTGCGGAAGAAGCGTTCGATCCGGCCGCGAAGGTGTGGATGTTTCGAAGGTGGAATCCGGTGTTTGCCGGAGAACATCATAACTGCAAGTTCAAACTTGGCCGACACGTAGGCTGCGCCCGCGTCTGTATGTACAGCTCCAGGTGTTCCGCACTGTGGCCAGCCCGTCTGCGCCCCAAGAAGCGCCGAGATTTTATCTTTTCGTTGCGCGACCATTGCCAGCGTGGCTACCGCTGCGTCCGAATCCGGTGCGCCTTTCAGGATTTTCATACCGACGACGGAGCGTGAGAACGCGTCGAGAGCTACGGAAAGCCATACACGTCCCATAGCCTTGATTTTGATCTGAGCGCTCGGATCGATGTAGTTCCAGAGCCCATTCTTCGTCAGCATGGTCATAAGATGAACCTGGTGTTCGTCCATCTCGACAATCTCCAATGGACGAGTTACCTGAAGCCCTCGCTTCTTAAAGAGATACTTCCTTTCGACCGGATGTTTTGTGTCGTTCCTACCGACATCATTGACAAAATCGCTTTCCTCCGACGTCATCCGCTGGAAGGTTGAGAGAGAGATCTTACGATGCCCCGCCTTTCCCGCAGCTTTGAGCTTCTCATTCTCCCAGTTCATCAAAATATATGCTGAGAGAACGGTTGGAGCGTCGGGCGTTCTCGCCTTGTTGACGAACTCCAAAGCGAATTCTAGATCTCTCTGATCGAGTGTACTTCCTGGCGACCCGCCACCGTGATACCTGTCAGCCATTGACGACGGACGCAGCTCGCTATCTTCAAATCGTTTAATCAGACGACGGAACTGACGAGGGCCAACGAAGAGCTTCTTCTTACCCTTCTTTGTCATGCTGATCCGGGCCTCTTCGATCAGGGCCTCATTGTCTTTCTCGGCTTTGAAGATAGCGTAGAAACGTTTGATGTCTTGATCTGATCGATGGCACTTCTCTGGTGACCAGGCCGCATAGACGTCTTCTTGTGAAAGGAACTCAGCAACCATTTTGGCTCGCAAAACCTTTTCAGGGTCGAGTTCAAAAGACTTGACGTTTCGGGCCCGTTCAATGGCACGCTTCTCGGTGAAGTAGCCCGTATCGACCGTAGCCACTCCGCTCGCGATGAGTTCGGACAGAGTGTTCCATTTGTAAACAATCGGAGTGACATTTCCGGTGTCATCATTGGGACGGAATACGATGCCTTCATCAAATTCTTCTGCGTATCTGAGGTCGCGGTTGTTCACTGTGACAAGGTCATCCTTACCAACATAATATTTGGCGAGTTTTGTCGGTGACGGTCTGCTCATCAAACTCATAGTTTGCCCCCATGGCACTTTTTTTGTTTTACGCAATTTCGCGTTGTCGCCCCCGACATGGTCTCACGATGGTTTCACGAAGCGAGCCTCGTTGCCTTGATCCAAGAGTGGCGCTCAAGGTTTGTCGTCGCAGGCGAAGGGTGGTGGTGAACAATCAAGCCGCGGTCGATAAGCGACCAGACGGCATCCCACCCACTGGAGAACGTCAATTCTGGGATAGACATCAAGACCTTTGCCACGCGCTCACGCCCGCCTGATTTCTTAAGCGCTTCCAGTACGTGGATGTTGTTCGCTTCATTATTCCGACGACGTGCCTCGACAATCTGCTCAGCGCGGTAAATGGCAGGTTTCGAAATCTCCTCTTCAGTCACGACAAGTGCATAATGGGCGTGATTTGAGAGTTCTTGGTTACGGAAAAGTTCGACAAGGTCCTCAACCTCCCCTGAGTTCTCCTTGTTGCGGACCGCATAAAGGATGCGGCACCCGTTCTCAAAATCAGCACAAAAGTCGAACCAGTAATCCCGTTGAACGCCGTCCACCGTGATCTGAACCTTGTACTGGGTTCTTACCGCTACGCAGCCGGGCTCGGTTTTAAGAAGCATAAGCAGTCCGCCTTCGAGGCCGCTCTCAAGACGAACCGACGTCTCCGTGTGCGGGTCAATGTCCATCACGCGGTTGGAAACGATGCTCTTGCGCTCTTCGGCCGGGATCAGATCCGGTCGGTTGCGGATCGCGATGTTACGATCTGCACGGCCGGGCTCCGGATAGGAGCTATCCCAAACCAAGTCAGGTTCGTCCACGGTGGCGTCGCTACCAGCTTGGTATTTCATAATCTCCTGACCAGCCAGTGCCTTCGCGATCCTGGTCAGGGTTTGCATAATGGGTTTCTTCTTTGAACGTCATCAAGATCATGTCGATGCCACACCGACGTTCATGCATCGTGTTAATGACAAACGGGATGTCAACCATATCGCCTCCGCTGCGCTAACGCATGCGTGCTCCAAAAGCGGCCAGGCTTCGGGATCTGCAACGGGAACCTGAGATCAGAGTCTCAGATTACGCTGGCCCATATGTCGCCCGAATGGTTGAAAACGTTGAGAAGCTGGGGAAGGAACATTTTGCTTTGACCAGTTGTAACGCGTGACATTGTAGAGTTTGGTAGCACCAACTCTTGTAGGTTATATCGATAGCGCGTTGTCAAAAGCAGTCATTTATCGAAGTTCCATATTTCAACGAGTACAAAACTGACACCAGAGAACGCCCGTGTCGAGCACCCTGGTCGCAATTCCCGTTCTTATGGTTAACGATAGGATTCTGCCGGGACGTCATGACTAGTCTTCAGTCCAACAGCACAGATGCGGCTAGACACGTAGTTTGGCCGATATCTGCGGAACCTCATCGTCGTGTTCCAGCGGTTTTAGAAAGTCATTCATCGTCAGCCGAACTCGCCGATTTTCTACCGCTGAAGTCCTCAAGAGTGCTCTGACTGGATCGCATGCATACCACTTGCCTTCAGCCGGATTGTAGACCCCTGGAAGAGCATGGCATCGATGTATCAGCATGAAATCGTGAACGTCCAGCGTTGCGATTACCGCATTGTGGGCTATCGCAGCAGCGGCAATATGCAAGTCCTGGAGCGGGCGCTCCCTCCTTTGGTTGTCTCGTTGGATGCGTAGGTTCTTGAGCCGCTGGTCGGTGGCTAGAACTCCCCATGCCTGCGCTACCTCTGGACCGGTTTCCGCAATGGGCACTCCCGACGCGATTACATGAGCGTACCAGGCTGTCAGTCGACCGGCCTTAACTGGATCTTTCTCCATCAAGCTGGCGATGCCGAACTGTACCTCCATCAGCGCTCCGGCCGGGATGATGTACTCTTCGCTTTCCAAGAACTTCATCACGGCGTCATTTCGCCGAGGTTTACTCGTCTCGCTCAGAACACTGTTGTCCAGCATGAATTTGATGCTCATCGCTTTACGTCCTGTCGGTCGCAAGCGATGGTCGGTCTCTGTGGTTTACATATCGTTAACACGGATCGCGTCCCTACTCAGAGTGTCTCGCTCCGGACCTCTCCAGCTGCTGTGCGGCACTTCGGGAAAATAGCTACCTCATCATTTGTAGTAAGGAATTTGTCGAGAATCACGTAGATTGGGTCAATGACGTCTAAGGAAATTATCGTCGTAAAAGACGAAAACAGGGAAATGTCCCAATTCCTTCGCAAACTTATTGCAGAGGGAAGCGTGTGCGTTGAGCTCGATTCCGAGCTCTACCATGTGAATATTCGTCGTGAAAAATTATCAAAACCGGTTCGTCGAAAGCTGCTGCAGGCGCCAGTCGTCGACGATTAAGGCCCAACTATTTCGAATCACTACTTTCTACGACCGGAGGTCTGTCGCGACAGGGGAAGCGGCGTGCTAGTTACAAAACTTAATCCGGAAGCAATGGACGCTGCCAGCTAATGCCGATCTTGGCGGCCCGAACTTATCCGGACAGAGTAGGCCCAGTTGGGGACAATGCTCATGACCATTGGACGATCGCAGCCTTTTAAGGCGTTACGGGGTGCGAAGTTCGTATTCTAGCTCGTTTCCTACAACTGACGTCAACTCGCGCAATGCGGGCGATTTTTCGTTCCAAAAAAGACGATTAGTCTGAGCCGTCAGCGCAGGTGCGCCGATGACAAATCTTTCGTTGTATCGGAGATACAAATCGTTGAAGAAATCTTTCAGTTGAAGCTGGAGACGTTCTTCTGGAAATCCAGCAAATTTTCGAGCTCCATTTCCCTCGAGCGGCTCGATCATTACCAAGGTCATAGCTTCGTACCGACTAATTTCGTCACGAATTCCCTTTCTTCCCGTCATCTCGGACAAAGCGTAGGAAAAACGCGTTATAGAATCGACGACGTTTCCTTGCTCATCAAAGGCGAGATCGTTCTTTTTCATCTGAGATTTGTCGGTCTCAGCACCTTCTTCTACTGACTCATTCGCAGCAGCTTTAAGCTCAGATGACGACCTATCACTACCTTCGATTTCAGTTGCTAAGGTGTACATGCTTCGATGGCTGGAAACCCCCAAAGACGCTACCAGCCATATGAGTCGTTTATCTGTCATTCCGCACGTAGCGCCTCAATTCGCTCCGACGATTACTTCATTGGCCTGTCATGGTCTCTCACGGCTTTCTCCAATCCTGGTCCGCAGGCGTTACTGGCGAGGCGAAGTGTTCAGTTCACTTTCAGGGGACGGCGTAGCCGATATGACGCCCTGAGATTATTCTCGTCATCAGACTACATTTTGACGAATTCTGGATCACTGTTGGAGGGCCTTGGAGGCTGTCATTAACGAAGTAGTCCGGGTAGATGGCTGGACCGGAAGTTCCACTTGAAACACAACCTTTTTCTTGAGATATTACAGCGACTGAACGGCTAGTGCCGAGAAAGGCGGTGGTCCGTGGATCAGGCGACCAGAACCTCAACGCCTATTGCGTCTCTGTCCAAGGCTCTTGCGAGGATTGTTCGTGCCCGCAACACCGAGGAAGCAGTCTCCACGCTGAGAGAGACCGCGCGGAATGTCATCGGCTGCGAAGGGATTGCCATCATCCTCAAAGATGGGGATCTTTGCCACTATGTCGAAGAGGACGCCATCGGACCTCTCTGGAAGGGGCAGAAATTTCCGGCAGTTGCGTGCGTCAGCGGATGGTCGATGCGCAACAAGGCCACCGCGGTGATCCCGGATATCAGGGCGGATGACCGGATCCCTTACGAGCTCTATGCCGGGACCTTCGTCCGCGCGATGGCGATGACACCTGTCCGGTCGGATGCTCCCATCGGCGCGATCGGTGCATATTGGTCGCAGCCCTATACGCCTGCGGACTGGGAAGTGGAGGTGCTCGAGGCGCTTGCGGAGGCCGCCGCCACTGCGCTCGACAACGCCGCTCTGATCGAGTCCTTGACCGCCGGATCATCACCGCGGAGCGGCGTTGCACTGGCCCCCCGGAACGACGACTTCGCGCGCGACGTCAAGCGTGTGGGTGCCATAGCAGCCGTGCCAACGATGCTCGATGTCGTCTTGCGCATCACGGGAATGGGCTTTGCCGCGGTCGCGCGCGTGACAGAGACACGCTGGATCGCCTGCGAAGTTCTGGATCGCGTCGGTTTCGGTCTCAAGCCTGGCGACGAACTGCCGATCGAAAGCACATTCTGCAACGAGATCCGCGGGCACCGCCAGACCATCGTCTTCGACGACGCTGCGGAAGATCTCCAATACTGCGATCATCACACGCCGCGTACCTATGGTTTGCGCAGCTACATCTCCCAGCCGATCATTCTGGAGAGTGGTGCCTTCTGGGGTACGCTTTGCGCGATAGATTCCAATCCCGCAAAAGTAAATAACCCCGAGGTTCTAGGCGCATTCAAGCTCTTCGCGGAACTCATAGCACATCATCTCGATGCCGAGACCCGGCTGGTTAACACAAGCGTCGCGCTCGAGCGCGAACGCGAGCTTTCCGAACTAAGAGAGCAGTTTATCGCGGTGCTCGGACACGACCTGCGAAATCCGATCGCGGCCATAGATGCGGGAACGTCGCGTCTCATGAAAGAAGGATGGACGGAGCGCAGCCCGGTCCTTCTGGACCTGATGAAAGCCAGCCTTTCCAGAATGTCGGGCCTCGTTGACAACGTGATGGACCTCGCCAGGGCCCGCATGGGTGGAGGGATAACACTGTCGCTGTCCGAGAAGGACCTTTCGACTACGCTCCAGCATGTGGTCGACGAGGTTTCCGTCGCAAACCCGACGAGACGGATTACGGCCGCGTTCGATGGCCCAATGAGGCTCGCCGTAGATCACCCCAGACTGGCGCAGATGGTCTCGAACCTCCTGTCCAACGCCGTCACGCACGGTGCCGACGACAAGCCAGTCGCGATCAGTGGTCGAATAGCCGATGGTTGTCTCGAGATCTCGGTGACAAACGGCGGCAAGCCCATTGAGAGGTCCGAGATCGACAAACTGTTCCTTCCCTTCAAGCGAGGCGACGGCAGGTCGGGCGTTCAGGGTCTTGGGCTGGGTCTCTATATAGCGTCGCAGATCGCGCAGGCTCAAGGCGGACGCATTGACGTGCGATCCGACGCCGACGAGACGTGCTTCACGTTCCGGATGTCGATCTCACGCGATCGTGCCATGTGACTGAACTTCAACCCATTCCGAGAGGTGCGCTCCGGTCGCAGCATCTGACGGGCTGAAATACGGGGGAGATCTGGTCGGCAGTCTTGCCCTGCACGAATAGGGATCTACGTTTGCTCGTGACGAACAGAGGCTTCAAGTTGATCAAGGCACGGCCTGCATTCCTGCTTCTGAGCGCGGCCATCATCCCGGTGCTCGTGCTTGCAACATTGATGGGATGGTTCATCATGCGCGAGCGTCAGGCCGAGATCGACGCGGACGTCCGAGACCGTGCTTCGCTTCTGGCAAGCTCGCTCCAGCGCGAACTCGCAACGCAGATTCAGCTCCTCTCTCTGGTGGCGGAATCCCCACGGCTCGACCTCCCGGTGTCGCGGACAAGCTTCAACGAGACGGCACGCCGTCTCAACGATCAGGTCCCAGCATGGGAGCAGGTGCGGGTCTCGAACGGGGACGGAGAGATCGTGCTGTCGTTCCCCCCTCTTGCAGCCTCCGCCCCAAGGACGGTTGTCGACAAGGAGAGCCACGACCGTGTGCTGAAATCCGGATCTGGCATAATCGGGAACGTGGTGATAGGGCCAGGCGGAAAACCTGCTTTCGCCGTCCGGGTTCCGATTATCCGGAGCGGGCGCACCAGAGCTATATTATCAGCAGTCATCCGTCCGGAAATAATCACGCAAATTCTCCAGAGAAGCGGACTTCCGAACGACTGGGCCTCTTGGGTTGTCGACAACCAGGATAGGATCGTCGCTGCTACCGCAGCACCAGGTTTCGAGGCCAGGCCAGCCTTGGAATATGTCAGTCCTGCCGGGGACTCCCGTGTCAAACTGCACGATGGCACAAGTCTTCAAATATCAGAGGCGTCGCTCGCTGGAACGCCGTGGCGCGTTAGCGTCGGAGTTCCGGCGGCCGACTACGATCTTCCTGCAAGACAGGCAACGCTTCTTCTCCTTGTGGCTAGCATCGTGCTCATTGCCCTGTGTGCGACGGCAGCAGTTCTCCTCTATCATGAGCTTCGGACGCGCAGCGCCGAGCGTGAAAGTCTTGCGAACTGGCAGCGGATGGACGCCCTGGGCAAGCTTACCGGACAGGCCGCCCACGACTTCAATAACCTGCTGATGGTCTTCCAGTCCGGTGTTGAAGGTATCGAACGACGGCGGAACGACGAGGAACGTGTGACGCGCATGCTCGGCCACATGAAGGAAGGCATCGCACGAGGCAAGGGTATCACCAGGCGACTGCTGTCATTCGCGAGACGTTCCAACCAGGGTGCGGAACATATCGAGCTGGATCAAAAACTCGAGGAGATTGCACCCCTGCTTAAGCAGGCCCTCAACGACACGATATCACTCGACATCCGGCTTCCGGACGATCTCTGGTCGATAAACGCCGACCCGGTCGGCCTAGAGATCGCGCTGATCAATCTGCTCACGAACGCAAGGGAAGCGATGAACGGAGGAGGCGAAGTCACAGTCGAGGCGCGCAACATCGCCGAAGGTGCGCTGGAGGACAACCGGGTTCAGGGACCGATGGTGGCGCTGACCGTCTCCGACAGGGGTGCGGGCATCGCAGCCGGAGACCTGGCCCGGATATTCGAACCATTCTTTTCTAAGAACGCAACCGGGAGGGCGGGGCTTGGACTGACGCAGGTTCACGGATTTGCGACCACAAGCGGCGGTACGGTCAAGGCGGCGAGCCTACTTGGACGCGGAAGCGCATTCACGCTGCTCCTTCCGAAATCGACCGCACCTCGAAAAATGGTACACAGCGAAGATAGGCGACATGAGCTTCCAGCCAAGATCCTTCTTGTCGATGATACGCCTCCCTTGCTCGAGTCGGCGCGCCTGACGTTGGAGGGCCTGGTTCCTTCGATCCTGACAGCGCGGAATGGAGCTGAAGCGCTGGAGATACTGAAGCGAGAGCCGGATATCCAGGCGGTTGTGAGTGATATCATGATGCCGGAGGTTTCCGGCATAGAACTGGCCGAGCATCTGGCTCGCAGTCACCCTGATCTTCCGGTGGTTCTGATGACGGGGTACAGCGACAAGCTCGAAGCGGGCGGGACGATATCCCGGCCTGTCCTTACAAAACCGTTCAAGTTGGACGATCTTCTGGATGCGCTGGCGACTGCTAAGTCGTCGGTGCCCGATCTCACGAACGTAGTGCGACTTGATGTTTCGGCGAAGACCTGACTGAATGAATCGGGCCACCGCGTTGCGATTTGTCGTCAAGGCGTACTTGGCCATGGAAGCGGAACGCTCATTATTTTCATATCGGCTGGCTGATGCTGCGTAATTTCTGCGCCATACCAAAGCTTATGGTGAAGTTGACCGTTAAATGAGTCGAGCATTCCAAACTGGAGATGAAGCATGTTCACTCACGTCATGATTGGCACCAACGACCACGAAAGGTCCCGACGCTTCTATGATGCCACGTTTGCAGCGTTAGGTGGAAAGCCTGCCGAGGTGGATGAAAGAGGGAGACTGATCTACCTCCACGAGGGCGATCGGCTTACGATCACGAAGCCAATCGATGGCGGGCCAGCCGCCGCTGCAAACGGCGGGACTATCGGTATCTCGGCTGTAAGCCACGATCAGGTACCGGCCTGGCATGTGGCTGGAACCGAACATGGGGGTACCGCGATCGAGAGTCCTCCTTCCGAGCGACCTAACGGATCGTTCGTTGCTTACCTTCGTGACCCGGACGGAAACAAGCTGACTGTGCGGTCTCAGCCGACGAAATGAACCAACTGCCGCTACCCCTCCGCCCCGCCCGTCTTTTCCGCAGCCGCATAATGGCGGGCTTCGAATGCGGCCTTGTTCATCGCGGCCGGCACGACCTTCTTGTCACCACCGGGCACACGGTTGATGCGCGGTTGGCCGACCATTTCCGTATTGCTCGCGAGCACGGACTTCTCACGATCCGCGACGGCCTCGTCCCCGGACACCACGCGCTCTCTCGCCTCGTTGCAGCACGAGACGCGGGCGTTCAAGCGATCTGGGATCTCTCCCACTATCACCGCAATCAGGATCCGGTGCGTTGTGCTCGCATCGCGTCCGAAGCGGTACTTGCGGTGAATGGAAATGAAAAGCTTTGGCTCTGTCCTGTCAACGAGCCGTCGCTCTATCCAATAATCGCCGGGATGCCGCGTCACGAAGCTGTCGAGATGGCAGTGCTGATGGCAAAGGTCGCTCGGGATCATCATCCCGATGTCGGGATTCTAACGAACGACCCTATCACGGGAGTGGGGGAGCGCCAGTTCGAGGCGACAGACGCAATCGTTTCCGCGGTGGATGTGGACGTCGTCGGGGTTAACTATTACCCGCATACGGCCCGAACGTCGCTCGTGAAGGTCTTGCTTGCGACATGGAAACGTTACCGCAAGCCGATCATGGTGTCGGAGACAAGCTGGCACGACGGACATCCCGTCCACCA
>NZ_LMOF01000001.1:336470-343740 GCF_001423215.1 Rhizobium sp. Leaf321
CCGCCGATATCCCGGNCCTCAACAAGGGCGGCTGGCTCCGGCACGTGCTGGAGCAGGTTGATATCACGGTGTTCCATGGTGCTGTCATAGCCGGGGTGTGCTGGTATCCCATCGTCGACTGCCCTCCTTGGCATCGACCATTCTCTGGTGACCGCTGGAGCCACGGCCTGATACGTTCTGACCTGTCTGTCGATCCGAACCTCTCGGTTGAACTTTTCGCCCTGCGCTTTCGGGCGGCGGCATAGTCCCGACTGAAACCTGACCAGGCCGATGGGCGTTAACAACTCGATGAGCGCCAAGTCTAAACCAGACGACGTCGAACCGACCACTGAAGCCGACACTAGGCTCGGTGCTGATGTCAGCTTTCCGTTCGACAGAATGACCGTGGAGCAGTTCCGGAAACGCTTCCCCCGTGCACGGTGGAGTGACGCCCGCCAAGCATGGTTCGTCCCAGGTCCCACTGCCTCTCGTCGTTTCACGCGGTGGCTCGCGGAGCTGGAGGCGGAAGCCGATGCATTCGCCGACGCGAAAGGCAGGGACGCATTTGAGTTCGATCCGATCGCGAGCGTCTATCTTGAGCTTGGAAGAGCGGGATTGCGGATCAACACTCCCTATTCGAGGACAGTCGTCGAGAGGCTTCGCGAGATTCCCTACTCGCGGTGGGATAGCGACCTCAAGTTATGGCACGTTCCCTTTCGGTCGTACCGAGAGCTCAAGAAGCGATGGCCAGAAATCGAGGAAGCAGCGCGCCGGAACGAACCAGAAGAAAGGCGACGCCGCGCCGAAGAGAGGAAGGGTACCGAACAGGAAGCGAAGTCGAAGGCGCGGACCGCGGAGCGGAAGCGGCGACGCTATCCGGTAAACATCGACAAGCTACCGCCACTCGGCCGTGTCGTCGCAATCCAGCATGGACTGGTTGTCTTCGAAGAGGTCACCGGGGAACTCGTCGAACCGGAAGTCGTCGGCGAATTCTACCCTGGTGTCACCGACGGCCACGTCTGGGGAATTTGGCGCAAACCTACGTTTGAAGAGCTAGTGCAGGCGTGGCCCTCGAAGATGCCCGTGGCCGACGGAGCTGAATGGTGGCAACCGACAATTCAGGAACTGCGGCCCGCTCGACGAGCGGCAAGCCGGAAGAGGGCGGAACAGTTGTCGCGCTAATCCGGATCTGACGCCTATACGGCGATGATCAATCTCTCAATACCGACAGACGTCTGATGGCCCGTGACTCTGTGGAGAGGGTGTCTTGGCGACTTCTTGCAAAATGCAATCCCACAGCGAGTTGGCAGACGCCGTTGTCGCGCTACGTTAGGTGGACCGGCAATCGAGGTTGAAAATGAAGCAGACTGATAGAATTGCGAAGCGAGAGGAAACTGATCGCGCGGCCTACGAAATCCTGGACAGGGAGGCCGCCGCACGTGAGCAAAAGACCGAGCGGCTACGACTTGCTAGAATGTCGCGCGAAGCCAACAAACAACACAAGATTGAAAGCGAAAAAAGGTCCTGAGAGGCCGCAATCTGTCAAGGCGAGCGTCATGAGTGGAACGGAAACGACTATGCTACGCACTCCTTTCCCGACCGGACCGGTGATCCGTGTCTACCGTCGCGGTCCCTGCTGGATCGAAGGTACCCTCGCAGTCGTATATGCAGCGGCAGGCATGAAGCTTTTGCTTTCGCGCTGATAACGAAGGAAACCTGATGCCCCTGTTTCAAGGCCTGTCGGCATTCCCCATCACTCCCACTGACCAGGCTGGCGTTGTCGATACGTCAGCATTGGGGATCATTCTGAACCGTATCAAGGAAGCTGGTGCGGATTCCATCGGACTTCTCGGCAGCACCGGGGGATACGCTTTCTTGTCTCGTGATCAGCGACGTCGCGCCGCGGAAACCGCGCTGGCAACGGTCGGTGGGAAGATACCCGTCATCGTCGGTGTCGGTGCTCTTCGGACGGATGAAGCTCAGGCCTTCGCGAGGGATGCCAGAGAGGCAGGGGCGGATGGCCTGCTGCTTGCGCCCGTGTCTTACACGCCTCTTACCGAGCAGGAGGTTTATGAGCACTACGCAGCAGTCGCTGACGTCGGACAGCTTCCTCTTTGCGTCTACAACAACCCAAGCACCACGAAATTCACGTTCAGCGTTAGACTGATCGAGAGGCTCGCCAAGGTTCCAAACATCGTGGCCATCAAGATGCCGCTGCCCGCCGATGGCAATTACTCTTTCGAGATGGCCACTATCCGCCATCACACGGCGTCTACTTTTGCGACTGGCTATAGTGGAGACTGGGGTGCTGCCGACGCGCTGCTGGCAGGAGCCGACGCCTGGTACAGCGTTGTCGCAGGGCTTCTGCCATCAGAGGCTTTGGCACTCACCAGAGCGGCTCAATCCGGCGACATCGAGGGAGCGGAGCGCGTCAACAGGGCGTTCGAACCGTTGTGGTCTCTGTTCAAGGAGTTCGGAAGCTTTCGTGTCATGTACGCAATCGCAGAGATAGTTGGGGTAGGAAGCTTCGAGCCGCCCGTCCAGTTCTGGGGCTTCAACCTGAAGCACGCGTCCGGGTCGCAGAGGCAGTCGATGGACTCCGTACTGCAGTCAACTCATCGGCTGTGCAATAGCGTGGTCAGTCCAGTCGATACATCGGAACAGGGCAGCGCCGTCCCCGGTGGCAGTCAACGATCAAAAAGTGGGCGCTTGTCCGCTGGTACGCTTTATCGGCCACACTGCCAGTGCCGCAGGCTGCGGGACCTGTCGCCTTTTCATTCGTCGCGCTCAGCCTTGCCGTGACTGCCTTGATAGCAGTCGCGTCTCGTGGATGCGCGTTCAATATAGTGGTTAGCGTGAGGTTGACTACGTAATGCGACGATTGAAACTATTTTTCGGAGTGGGGCGTAGAGTCGCTTATGACCAACGATCACCCGAGATTATGGCTTGCAGCGGCTATCGAGGCAAAAAGCCATAGGCAGATGTATACAATCGCTATGGAGATCGGGGAGGCCGGAACTTTGGCTTCTCCGGAGATTCGGAAGGCGGCTCGAAATCTCGCTCGTTCGCTCCACGGCGTAATCGAACTACCGATTGCAGACGCGAGCGTTTTAGCAAAAGCTGACCGACGGTTCGCTGTGTTGTGCAAGCTTTTGGAGAAAGCTGCTTCTGGAACACCGCCAAGTTTCGCGGCGTAAGCGAGTTCTTGTGAAAATACCTATCGCCTGCAGCCAATACTTCCAACCACAGTAGGGAGCGTGCGCCGCGCAATGAGCAGGCAAGCACGTTACATCGGCATGACCACCAACGGCCCTTCGCGGCCATTGGAGCCTCCTGGTAGACAAACTAAAAAGCTACGTTGAAGAGACGGTTATGAAGCCTTCAGTCGAAATCAAGACCGTCCTGGATTTGCCGGCTGGCATAGAAGCGCTTCGCATCGAGGCCTATAGCGCAGGTTTTCGTTTCATGGAAAAATTGACCACGGAATGGGAGACGCAGACAAATCGCTTCCATAAGCCAGGAGAGCTGCTGGCGGCGCATTTCAGAATGGACAGTTGGTCGCTATCGGAGGATTGAATATCGAACCTTACGCAGGAGACATTACTATTGCCCGCCTGCGCCACTTGTACGTACTCAAACGCATCCGCCGACAGGGGTCGCCTCCCGCCTTGCTCGCTATCGGTAAGACACAGCGGCAACATCATTCGCTTCCGTGCAACTTTTTACTGATACGGCAGACGCTGCTGCGTTATACGCGACGCTTGGTTTTACTCGCACTAAATCCGCAAGTGCCACCCACATTGTAAAGTTGAGATGACCGCTACTGGCGAGAGAGAGAGACCACCGGCAGTCGCCGATGGTCAAGAGGCTATAGCTCGATCTGCTCCGCAATCCTGAGCGCATCGTCCACCTCTACGCCGAGGTAGCGAACGGTGCTTTCCAGCTTCGTGTGACCGAGCAAAATTTGGACCGCCCGAAGATTGCCTGTCTTCTTGTAAATCTGCGCTGCCTTGGTGCTCCTCATGGAGTGAGTGCCATAAGCGCTCGTGTCTAGGCCGATCGACGCGACCCATCGGTGGACGATCAGCGCATACTGCCTTGTCGAGAGATGCTGCGACGTCTTCCGGCGACTTGGAAACAGGTAGCTGCCGCCGTTCCGACGGACAAAGGGAAGCCAAGCCACGAGTGCAATCTTGGTATGCTCTGTGACCTCAAACTGTACGGGCCGCTTCGTCATCTTTTGGATGATGGTGGCCTTATCTCGAATTGAACTACCAGACCATAAGTCCTCAACCCTCAGCTTCACGACGTCACAAGCGCGAAGCTTGCTGTCGATGGCAAGGTTGAAAAGCACCAGTTCCCGGATCGCGCCGCTCAATTCAAGCCGAACGCGGATCGACCACACGTTCTTTGGCTGCAGTGGGCGCTTCTGGCCGACAAGGATTCCCTTGTTCCAAGGCTGTCGATTAGGCGGTACGGCGGTGTCCATGCCAAAGCCTCCGCCACTCCTCCCACCGCGTCGCCACCGTTAGGCCGTCGCATCTTAGCACGTCTCGTCGCTAATCGGCCCGAAGCGGACTTCATGAGTAAGGACGCCCCTACGGATCATAATCTGTCGTGGGACAACGATGGGACGCGGCAACAGGACGACGAGATCGTCCGAACCGTAGAGAAACTCGTTGTTAATTTCGGATTACCGGAGCGGATTGGTAGTTTCCTTTCGCCCACTCTGCTGTAGGTTGCGCTGCATTGACCAGCGCTAGGAGCTTTGCATGAAGTACGCATACGTGGCGCTGGCAATGGGCCTGATGGCCTCGACGGCTTCCGCGCAAGAAGTCCTCGACGACAGCATCTCGAACGTCGGAGAAGAGAACGCCAAGGCCGCCATGGCGGCGGTCATGGACAAGCTCAAGGACCCGGTGTCGGCGCAGTTCAAGTCGTTCACGCGCCCCGATCCGATGTACCAGCAATACCCGCAGAACATCGTCTGCGGCATGGTCAACGCGAAGAACGGCTTCGGCGGCTACAACGGCTTCACGCCCTTCGGCTACCACATCCGCACCAAGACCACGATCATCCTCGCAGACAGCGTCCTCTCGAGCGTTGGCGGCGAACTGTCGAGGATTGCCTTCAAGTCCTTGTCGTGCGCCTCGGCGCTGGGAGTATCCATGTGATGAAGTACCTCGTGCTGACCGCCGCGATCCTCGCGTCGACACCCGCTCTTGCCGCCGAGTTCAGTAGCTTTGAAGCCGAAACTAAGGCCGTCTCCGACACGATCAAATGCCCGCGGCCCAAGGTCACAAAAACCTCTGGCATGCCCGATCTATGGAGATGCATCCTGCCGGGTGCCGAAGTTACGAAGGTCTTCGTCAACGCGGCCGACAGCGGCGGCCGCGTCGAAAACGTGAAGATCATGTGGAATGACTGGACCCGTGACACTGGCTACGGCGTCCACACAGACAAGGCAATGGCCGAAGCATGGGTGACGGCGCTCGCTACCCGCTATGCTTCGACGCAGGTGCAGGAAGTGCTGACCGCTTTCAGAGGAACATCCACCGTAAGTATCAAGGGCGAAGGCGTCAGCCTGAAATACACCTACTTCAAAGGACCTGCGATCGACGAAAGGTTGATTACCGTAACAGCGCCATGACCCCAAAACGCAATCACAAAAAATTTAGAGCAATCAGAATGGCCTAGCGTAGTTGTCTGCTGTTGGCGCTTCTGCGTCATGCCGCCTGTCGGCTTACGCAGAGACCGCCGAGAAGTGCAGCGTACCTAAGCCCGATCAAGGATGTCAGGAGGTTGACAGGAAATTTGTGACGGCCGCGAAAGCTAAGAGTTGCTTATAACTTGGATCGGTCCCTGTCCCGCCTCCATTGGATGAGGTAGCCAAAACCTGGACCGATCAGCGCTCCGCCGATAATCCAATGGATCATTGTCAGCGGCTTTTCGTCAGGATCATGCCCTGTCACAAAAAGGAAAAGAAAAAACGCGGCGACACCAGCAAACATGAGAGTGATCGGAAATAATATGCTTTTACGGAAGCCTTGCGTCATAGGTCTCTCCTATCATTCAGAGTCACGATTGACTGGCCCTAGTCCTTCATAAGGTTGGCTGCCGCCACGAACGTGGAACACAGCCTCGCAAATTTCCTAGTTATAACGACACTTATTTTCCTGACTTCTGCGACGTGGCAGAATAGGGAGTTTTGCGGCAGCCGCAATGACCGTAATTGGTGCATCGGAGACCTCATTTCTTAGCTCGTTTCGGCCAAAGCGGACAAGTCAGGGTGTGCAAGCTGTCCGGTTCATGCGACTGTCGTCCTCATGATGCGATATACGCTTGCAGGCGGCAGGTTTGCATAGGTGGTGCTGATGCGATTAGCCTTGAGCCCCAGCCGCTAGAGTAAAGTATCAGCAATCCTTCACTAAGCAGGCGGCTGCATTAGTTCTATAGTGATACCATCCGGGCCGGAGATGTACGCGACCATTATTCCGCATCGGGGGCCGGCTGGTATCGGCTGCGGCGAACCGTTCACTGCCCACCCCGCGGTCTCAACCCGCGCGATCGCCGTGCGGATATCCTTAACCGTGAAGGCGATATGAGCGGCGCCGATCGCACCTGCGCTACGAGGTGTCTGACCCAGCATACGGCCTGTCGAATACTCGAGAAGCTCGATAGGGTAGCCATTTGGAGCCGTCACCAGCGCCATTCGGCAACGGAGGTCGTCAACCCCCGTAGCCTCCCGTAGAAACTCCCCACCCATCTCTCCTCGGCGAGCAAGGTCGAAACCCATCGCCTCAGTCCAGAACTGAATCGCCTCCTCCAACGAGGCGACCGAGAATCCCGTGTGGTCCACAGCTATTACGCCGGCATCTTCGGCCATCTTTAATCCTCACATATCTACCAGTTACGTCTGCTCGATCTAGCGACGGCTCGATAGCCTTACAAACTTTCTTTCGTCTCTCGACACCGTTCCGAGCATCACTTCACATCACTGCGATGACTGCTTTTGGCGCAAAGCTGCCGAGCGGCTGGCAGGTGACCGCTGATCATTAAAGCTAATCGATGGTTATTGATTTCCGCCGGTGCAGCTTTTGGCCCGAAGCGGACTTACAGCAGATGGTCGATGCCGACATTGCTCAGGCGTTCGTAGGCTTGCGCTGCTTCAAGCCTTACCTCTGGATTTTCCTCGACCGCACGCCCGTACCAGTATTTCGCCGCGTGTAGGTCGCCTAGCTGCTCGTAACAAATGCCCAGCCGCTCTCCGAGATAGCCCGCATCGAGTGAG
>NZ_LMOF01000001.1:343804-352404 GCF_001423215.1 Rhizobium sp. Leaf321
TTTGCCTCAGTAGCCTGAGGATCAGATCGCTTCAATGACCGCTTGTGGCGCAAAGCTGCCGTGGTCGCCTTTTTGGCCCGAAGCGTACAAGAGACCCCGGCTCATTATTCGACTGTCTGGACGTCTACGGGATATCGCTTCGGAAAGGCGCGTTGCAGGATATTTATGAGAACTGATGCCGACCCGTCAGGCGATCCGTCGAAGGGATAATAGGCACGGTCGCCGCCCAATTCAAATGGCGGTATTTCAGCGGCCAACGGCGCTACGGTGTATTCACATCCGATTGTGTCGCTTCCGCCGAAGTGACGTAATGAACCGTCGCTTTGAAGTCGTTTCGACTGCAGTAAAAGCTCGTGACCGCCATCTCGTGTCCGGCTAGTTTGGCATTATACACCACGGTTTTAGTGTATGTTCCTCCACGGAAACAAGCTCGGACCTCGTCTTCAGCGACCTCGCGCTCAGTCAAAAATGTCCGAGCGCATTCATCCCTAAGCCCGCTCTTCTGTTGGAAGCTCTTGAAGTACTTAATATCTGCAACGGGAAAAGTCCACCACAGGTATGTGCTCCATATGGGCCGCGCAAGATAAACGACTGCTACCAAGGCGACCAATAAACATAGACTTCCAGATACCAACCTAACACTGAAGGGCATGAAGATCGCTCCGGAGCCTGCGCACGAAACCGGGTTATAAATGTCGAAGCTGATGACCGCAATTGGCGCAAAGCGGAAGACGCTTCTTGGACCATTGCTGACGTCCGACGTCGGATATCGACCGTATGATTAGCGAGTGTTGGTAGGCGAGCGCTGCTGACCTGACTACACAACTTCACATCAGGGATGTGGTCGACGTTCTGTAGCCAGTTGGCTATCAACAGCCGTGGCGGCGTGGCGCATTCGACCTTAGCGTAAGTTTACAGCAATTCAGTTCTCGACCGATGCTCGCTGTATCATTCTCGAATCCGATAGACACAACTTTTGATTAAATGACGCGAATTATACAGGTCAATTTAACGCCTGATTGAGCTTGAAAGCAAACTTGTATCTGTGAGTGACTCAATTAGAGGTGAATTGCCTCGCGATATAATTGCAAAGCATCTTTCTGTGGATCATGATTAGCTTCTAAAAAAGCGAATCCGTCTGCAAGATAAACGTCTAAATTGCAGAACGTGTGAGAAAAGGTGCGTTGTGAGATGGTTTGCTTCCAAGCTTGGCGGCCAACACGTGGGCTATCTGGAACGATCTTACTTTTCGCCACCTTCGTATCTCTGACAGAAGCGGGAGCGCAAGCGAGCGGGGAACAAGGCAGGGTTGAAGCGAAGGACAGAGATCAAACTATTGAGCAGCAACGCGAGCAGGGTGTCTGCCAGGGTTTCGATTTTTCTGGAAAGGTGACGGACGGCTATTTTGTGCAGCATGGGGGAGGAAAGGTGAAAGTCCGTATTCCGGTGACGTATCTTCTGTTTCCGGAGGCTGGATTATCCTTCACAACGAAGAATGCCGGAGAGGCAAACTTCAGCTTTCACCGCGACACGCTGAAGCCCTATCCCCGACAGGAGATGTTCGGAAAAATTATTGCCGGGAAAGAGGAGTGGATCAGTTTCCTGGTGACGAACCTTGTCGAGATCGACGTGGTCGCACGCAACTTGATGAACTTCTACTCACAGCGCTCGCTTCTCTCCGATCTGCCAGCCTTCCCGGAAAAAGCGGCGGCGTACGATTTGATGCAAATCGAGTTGCCGGAACGACAGCAGCCCGGTTGGCAAAAAAAGACTCTTTATTTCGCTCGTGATGCGGGGAAGATCACCGACGTCATTTCCTGCAACATTCCTCTTCCCGACTTTTACCCGCATTGCGAGCAAAGTACTCGCGTCGATGAATATGATGTAAAAATTCTCTACCCCCTCGATCAGCTGAAGAGTTGGAAGAAGATCAGACAGAATATTCAATATTTCCTGGAATGCATGAGCGATTAATATTTCAAAAAGGAGCGAAATATGAGTGTGGAACTGTCGAGTGAACAGCTTGCGACGCTCCAAGACGCGGTTAACGCCGGTGATCGTATTGAGTATTACTCGCTGCTAGCAGACTACGGCGACATCTACGGGAAACTTGCTCTTGCCGTTGTCAATAATGATCCTGGCAGCGGAGCTACGGCGAGTTATTTCATCACTACACAGGCCCAAATCGAGGGCAATCCGCTCACAAATGATGCTTTAGCGAACGTAAGCCTGCAACTGATGCAGGCTGATTATGCGGCTCGGGTTCAGGCGAATGGCGCCGAATTAGGATACCAAGCGGTCCAGTCATATCACCAGCAGGTCTTTGCTTCAAATGGCCTGACGCCCAGCGCCTGGACTGCTAATTTCCCTTTGGATTATCTCGGGACCGTTGAGGAAAAGCAGGCGTTATGGAACACACTGAACAACTCAGGTCCTGCAGGTTCTGCATGGGCGATTTTCGCCGCACTCTCCGGCGGCTTGGCAAATGAAGATGCAAACGTTGTCGCCTATATGGGGAAGTTGCTGGCAGCCGGGGCGTTAGGCCTTGCTTCTTCGTCAAATGAGTTCGGCGACTATTCCGTTTCTATCAACGGCGGCGGGGTATCCATCGGCGGCACACAAAACGACGATATTAAAGCTGGCACTCAGTATCCCGACGTGCTGATGGGCTTTGATGGCGGGGACACGCTCACCGGTGAAAGCGGCTCTGATAGATTATGGCGGCGCAGGTGACGATGTCATCGTAGGCGGCAACCTTTCCCCTGGTTTTGACCCGTCATCGATCAGCTATGCCGCGTTAGAAACATCCTCTCATAGCGAATGGGATGACGGAGAGAAGGATGTCCTCGTCGGCGGTGACGGCAACGACATCTTTATAGTCGGTGGTGGTGTCAACGCTCTGAAGGTGGAGCTGACCTCGCAGCAGGTGGCGGATCGCGCCAAACTTGACCTTATCGATGGCACCGACAGCAGCTTTACTATCTATGCTCAGTGGGTACTGGATGACCCAGGTCAGACACAGATCACCCTTACTGCAATGTTGACGAGCAGCGATCTGGCCGCAGCCACGGGCTTTGGAGATCTTCTGTCTTTCGATACCGCTCTCTCAACAGCCTTCTACCCGGAATCTGATGAAAAGTACGGCTCCAGTCTATTTGGCCAGAAGGTCTATGATGCTGTCTCTAAAGAGGCGATCCTCTACGTCGAGTCGACAGTGAATTCCTACACCAACGTCTTGTTGTTCGGGATTAAAAACTATCTGGTTTTCGATCCCTCAGCGGGGGGTGAGGGCGGCGGTAATTGGCGGCTTGCTGACAGCGATGCCGCCGGATGGCGGATCGAAGGCGATAATAACAACAACGCCGATCTAACTGGTTCGAATGGCGATGACACCGTTGTTGCACGGGGCGGAAACGACACGATCGACGCTTCAACATATGGAGGGGGATCCGACTGGTACTATGGGGGAGATGGCTATGACACCGTCAGTTACGCCACCGCGACACAGGATCTAACAATTTCTTACGACAGCCTTTGGGGCGCTTTTTTAGTCTCACGGTCAGAAGGAGAATCCGATTATCTTCTAGACATTGAGCGCGTTGTCGGCGGAGCTGGCAATGATACGATAACAGGAGGTGATGCAAACGAAACCTTTGGTGGTGGCGGCGGAAACGATGTCATAGCCGGCGGTGCGGGTGTGAACACGATCGACTTCTCGTTGCATACCTCTTCCGTAACGGTCCAGTTTTCTACAGCTGGTCAGGGAACTGCGTCAGGCGCCCAAAGTGGAGAGGATACCTTTACGCAGATCCAGAACATAATCGGCAGCCAGGGAAATGACATCCTCACGGGTGACAATGCCGACAACGTTATCGATGGTCAAAATGGAAGCGACCAGATCGACGGCAGTAGCGGTTCTGACGTCGTCTCCTACTTTAATACCATAGCGTCCTATACGGTTATTGCAGGTACGGGCGGCTATCTGCAAATATGGGATTACGCCTACAGTGATGCAGTCATTAATGTCGAAACTTTCTCCTTCGCCGGCGTGGATTTCCTCTACACCGCAATTGTAGCGGCCGCCACAGCTGCGAACTACGGAACGTCTGGAACTGACACTCTGTCCGGATCAGGTGATCAAGACGCGATTTTCGCCGGTGCGGGCGACGACACGATTTTTGGGCTGGCGGGCGATGACCTGATTTATGCCGAGAACGGCAACGACGTGATTTTTGCAGGAGATGGCACCAATAATATCAATGGCGGCGATGGAAGCGATACCGTCATCGTCAGCGGTGCTCAGTCCGACTTCGTCATTACGATCCAGGACGACAACTCAGTTTTGATGACCGGGTCTGGCATCACAAACCGAATTGCTGACGTAGAGTGGATCACCTTTGACGCACCGGAGGGGCAAGAGGATACGAGCCTCGACATTGCTTATTTTATCGAAGCAAATTCCGCAACAACGATAACAGGCACAAGCTCAGACGATACCCTGACAGGCACTGCAGGCCAAGATACGATCCACGGCTTTGGCGGAAGCGACACGATTTTCGGTCTTGAAGGCGACGATATAATCGATGCCGGGGCCGGCGATGACGTCATCTTCGTGGAAACTGGCACGAACAGGATCGAAGGCGGAGACGGCTCGGATACGGTCGTTATCGAGGGTGCCTACGCTGATTTCGTTATCAATGTTCGTGATGATAACTCCATCCTCGTCAATGGGGCGGGCGCGATGCATACGATAAACGGCGCCGAGTGGGTCGTCTTTGATGCTCCTGCCGGCCAGAATGACACCGAACTAAGCGTAAGCGATCTCTTGGAGGCAAATTCCTCAACTACGGTCAACGGCACGGCTTCCGCAGATAGCCTTACGGGGACTGCTGGCCAAGATACTATATCCGGCTTTGGGGGTAACGATACGATTTTCGGCCTAAGAGGGGACGATGTCATTGACGGCGGCAGTGGAGACGACGTGGTTTTTGCCGGCCTTGGCACCAATATTGTCGATGGTGGCAACGGCTCGGATACGGTCATCGTTGAAGGTAACTACGGAAACTTCATGCTTCAGCTCGTTAACGATTCAGACGTCGTCGTTGTAGGTGAAAACCTTATGAATGTCGTTCGTAATGCAGAGTGGATTGTGTTTGATGCTGTCGGAAGCGGCACGGATGTCAGCGTCAATGTTGCCCAGTTTATATCAGAGAACTCGTCGCAAACGCTAGTGGGAACGACGGGAGCCGATACTCTAAACGGTGGCTTTGGATTGGACACGATCAGTGGGCTGGCCGGCGATGACACTATATACGGCCAAGGCAACGATGATATACTTCACGGTGATGCAGGCAACGACACGATCTTCGGCAATGATGGCAATGACACTCTTGTCGGGGGCGACGGAGATGACTTCCTCGTCGGTGGAGATGGAAGCGACACTTTCGCTTTCAACGCGACCGGCCAAGACTGGGTTGATGATTTTGAAGTCGGTATAG
This sequence comes from Rhizobium sp. Leaf321, assembly GCF_001423215.1. Taxonomy (NCBI): domain Bacteria; kingdom Pseudomonadati; phylum Pseudomonadota; class Alphaproteobacteria; order Hyphomicrobiales; family Rhizobiaceae; genus Rhizobium; species Rhizobium sp. Leaf321. The sequence continues at coordinate 349,303 of NZ_LMOF01000001.1, forward strand.
ACAAGATCGATGTGAGCAAGATCGCAAGCTTGAGCGACTTTTCCGACGTGCTTGCCAATTCTCAGGAATGGATCAGTGGGACGACCTGGCTGTATGCTGATGCAAACAACTATATCCGGGTTGACGGTGTATCGGTCTCCAGCCTTCAGGCCAGTGACTTTATCTTTGCCTGATCTCATGGAGGTGACTGATCGACGGCCAGCGAAGTTGCTACAGCATCAACCCACAAGCTCCAAAGCACGGCTTATTTTTCTTAGATCCGGCTACGGTAAGCAACGGATCGTTAAAGAAAACGAAGGGAAGGCCCGCGGAGCGCGGCCCTTCCCTTATCGCCCCAAGTCAATGGCATCTGGTCCGCAATCTAATATCGTCTTCGTCCAGGCAGTCGTCGCCGTGCCGATCGTCACTGTAGCAATGGTTCCTAGTCGGTGACCTGCCACTGAACTGCTTATCTTGCGTTGCTAGCTCATTGAGGGGTCAAGTGAAAGACCACCAATAGGTCGAGCCGTAGATTTCTGATCCATCATGCTCAGTCCAGGAATGCTTGGTCCACATATTAGTTTTGGGGTTCCCGCCAAGTTTAGCATCGTCACGGAGACGCTCGTAGACTGCCTTAGTAATCCAGGTCCGCTGGCTCTGCTTGATCTCGGTGAGCTTGGCGGCGTAGTTCGCAGCCTTTCCCACCCAAACAATGTCGTTGTCACCCCGTACGCCCGTGCGGGCAGTCCGAACCTGGCTGCTATCGATCCCGATGACCTGTGAAACCGTCACGTTGTTATCCGGATACTGCTTATTCAGGGCTGGGTTGATAATATTCTTGACGGCCCAGTTGATCTTCAGAGCACACTTCACAGCTGGAGTTGCCTGCGTGTCGCCGACAAAAACACCCATAACGCGATCGCCATCGTAAGAGGTTATCGTGCCACCTTCATTTCGGATGATTCTCCCTGCGCAGAAGAGAAACGTTTTGTAGATTTCGGCAGCCTTCTGCCAGCCTACCGTATCGACCATCGATGTCGAACCGGTGAGATCGGCATAAAGGATAGTGGCCCGATCAAATACTACCGCGTCATTGGTCAGCTTCAGGTCTGAAGATGCCGGCACCACCCGGCCGTTGCGTGTGGTCCAGTTCTCTCGGAAGGTGGTGGCGGCATGGTTCTTAAGATCTTCCAACAAGCTCATACGCTATCCGTTGTTTGGTCCCATGGTTTTAATGTGCTCGCGGAGCTTGTTGCAGGCGGCCCCTATTAAGGCGGCCGTGTCTTTGCCACTGGCTTCGAAACGGTAAGGTATTGTCGTGATGCCGGTTAGATCGCTAGGCAACCTTACCTTATCATCGCGTGGCTCCATCAGGATCGCCCGAGCGCGACCGAGGCGCCCCATGAATAAGCCGAGTTCTAGGATGACGTTATCACGAGGCGTTGGCCAATCCTGACCTCGGTAGGCTGTGATATCGTCAGCATGAGCAACGGCTATTGCAAAATCAGAGTCATCGACGGCAGCCTCTAATGCATCCATCGTGTAATTGGTGACCTTGAACACTCCATCCGTCCAGATCGTGCAGGTGAATGGGTCGTGTTCGAAGGCGTCCTGAATCGCTCGGGCGATCACCAGACCTTCCACTGACGAAATGATGAACACCCGGATCTTGTCACGATGCGTCTGCACCAGCTTGTTGCGTTCGAGCAAACGACGGGCAAGTTCCTGCGCAATCGAGCGGTAGAGGGCCGGGTGTCGGCTAGCGATATCCGAAAACTGCGGCTCCGTAAGCTTTGCCAGCACCACCGCTTCCCGGACGACCACCGTAGCTGAGCGCTTCTGCATCGGCTGCACTGCGGCCATTTCTCCGATGTGATCTCCCGGCCCCCGTGTCGCAACCGGTCGACCGTTAATGATGATCTGGACTATACCCGATATTATGAAAAAAACATCGTTCGAATCGTCGTCCTGACGGATCAACTCGAAGTCGGCGGGAAATTCCTCAATAGTGCACGTATCAGCGATTTCGTGCGCAACGGTTTCCTGGCCCTGGACCATCTTCTGCGCTAAAAGCGCTTCCACCCTCAATCGTCGCCCCTGATCTCCCTCGAAACGTTCTTTCATAGACCCTCTCTTCACAAAAGAAGGTAATGCAACCGGAGGATGATCACAAGAATCTAAGTGATAAATTACCCATAGCTCCAACTACAAAGGTGGATTCGGTTAGGGCATGCTCGGCAGCAGTTCGCTCGTAGTCGGCGACAAGTGGATATTGGCAGCAGGTCCGGTATCGGCCCTAAGCTGCCATCAGGCAGCAATCTGGTATGGCGCAAATCGCCATAATTTGTTCAAACAGCTCATGACCAGCAACCCCATTCCAGAATGCCTACTATCTCAGCGGTTGCGAAATCGCTGCATCGACGTGTTGGAACTTCTTGCAGACGGCAACGAGACCGTCCGGCGGTTTGGTTCCGCAGAGTACTTCAACTGTTTTTTCGATTGGTTTCCCGATGAGGGCGTTTACAATCCTCCGTCGGTAATGTCCCAAGATGAAGTAGAGGTCGCTACAGCGGTCCTGGTCTTGATGCGCGACGCGTGCGATGCCACTCCGCTGCTGGTGACTGAAGATGAGCTTATTGCAACGGGCTGGCCCAGCCGTATTCAGCCGTTTGCACAAAATGCGCTGGAAGTGTTCATGACCCGAGGTCGGGGCATTGAGGATTAACAATCATTGCAGTGTAAATGTGCGCTCGTGGCGAAAGTCCGCAGTTGGCGCAAAGCCGCCGAGTTCGGATTTCCTACCATACCTCGCGTATAGGCAGAAGCCGTAGGGAGCCATCGCGCCACATGTCAAATCGCACCATCTTCCCGCACCTTGCTGTGGCAGCACTGTTTCTTCTTGGTCCATCAACAGCCTTCGCAGAGGAGCCGACCCTGCCGCCAGGTGCCGAGACCGCGGGTAACGCGCTGCCCAGCCAAATCATACTACGCGCGGCACCCCTGATGCAGGCGGGGAGGGGCGACGAGGCGACGTTCTGGTTCTATGCCGGACAACTTCGCTGGCGCTCACGCCTGAGCGGCGGCCCAGCTCAGGACCCGACCGGCGAACCCGCTCTGTTCTCG
>NZ_LMOF01000002.1:0-21485 GCF_001423215.1 Rhizobium sp. Leaf321
TTCAATTGACTTCGTCTTGAAATGAAAGCTGTATTCGGCGGGGTCTCTCAAGACTATAGCTGGGGAATATGTCGAATACAGACGTTGCGGTTACACCGCCATTCAAGACGCAACCTTTCGGATCCACGCTTCGGTGCGAATATTCGCTGATGGAGGCGGTCGGGTATATCATTCTCTGGGTGATCATCAGTGTGTTGACACTTGGGATCGGTGCGTTCTTCGCCGTTTACTACTTCTACAAGAGCATCATCAACAAGACCTACCTGATCGGCCGGGACGGCCAGCGGATCGCGCGGCTCGAGTGCGAACTCAATCTGGCGGAGATGATCGGTCACATCCTGATCTGGATCCTGATCTCCATCGTGACGCTTGGGATCGGTCTCGTGTTCTACGTCTTCCGCACGCTGCGCCTCTGCTTCAACAAAACGAGGCTCGTCTATATCTGAGCGCGCTCAGTGTCCCAAGCCGATCGCGCTTTCGTCGATATGGGCGCGGGCGTAGATCGTGCGGGCGGTCGCTGCGAGGATAAGCAGGAGCAGTGAGGCGAGGAGGCAGCAGCAGGCAAAACCCGTCGAGAAGGATTGCCGGGCGGCCTCCAGCCAGACCGGACCTTCGCCTGCCTGCAGAGCGGTGCCACTGAGCCCGCGTGCCGTCTCGACGGCGCCGCCAATGGTCGCCCTGACCGTTGCTGCCTGGGCCGGGTCGAGCCCGGTCACATCCGCGCCATCCATTAGAATGCGATAGACCAGTGTCCCGAAGCTGCCGAGAAGGGCGACACCGAGGGCGCCGCCGAATTCGGCGCTGGTTTCGGAAATCGCCGAGGCCGAGCCGGAGCGTTCCGGCGGCGCCGTGCCAACGATCAGGCCAGTCGTCGTCAAAACGACGGGCACAAAGCCGATGGCGATGAACATGGTCGAGCCGAGGACGCCGTAGAGGCTCTCGGAATAGGCGGCGATCGACATGGACAACATGCCGGCCGCGTTGATGACGAGACCGATGAGGACGGTGTTGACCGGGCCGAACCGGTTGGTGAAACGGTAGGCCTGCAGCGACATCACGGTAAAGACGATCGATGACGGGATCGACCAGAGGGCGGCTTCGAGCGGCGACAGGCCGAGCACGAACTGCAGGAAGAGGTTCTGGTAGAGAAACACCCCGAAGACGAAGAACATGCCCGCGAGATTGACGAGAAGCGAGGCGGTGAACGCGGGGATGGCAAACAGCTTGAGGTCGATCAGAGGCTGCGTCAGGCGCTTCTGACGGCGGATGAACAGGTAGCCGAACGCAAGCCCGATCGCGATCGGGATCAGATGCCGGCTCTGAAAGCCGTCGGCCGCCATGTGCTTGAAGCCGTAGATCACCGGCAGCACGGTCGCGAGCGACAGGACGACGCTGACGAGATCGAGCTTGGCACTTTCCGGGCTCTTGTATTCCGGCAATAGGAACGGGGCGACGACCAGAAGCACCAGCATGATCGGAATGTTGATGAGAAACACCGAGCCCCAGTGAAAATACTGCAGGAGAAAGCCGCCGAGGAGCGGGCCAATTAGTCCGCCCAGTGCGAAAGCTGTTCCCCAGATGCCGATCGCCCGGTTTCGCTCGGCTTCGTTCTTGAAGAGGTTGACGATCAGCGACAGGGTCGAGGGCGCGATCGTCGCGCCGGCAATGCCGAGAAGCGCACGGGCGGCGATGAGTTGCTGCGCTGTCGATGAGAAGGCGGCAAGTGCCGAGGCGATCCCGAAGGCGAATGCGCCGATCAGCAGCACGCGGCGGCGGCCGATCCGGTCTCCGAGCGTGCCCATGGTGACGAGAAAACCGGCGACCATGAAGCCGTAGATATCGTTGATCCAGAGCAGTTCGGACGCCGACGGATCGAGATCCACAACGATCGCGGGGACGGCGAGAAACAGGATGGACAAGTCCATCGAGTAGATCAGGCAGGCGATCGACAGGACGCAGGCACCGATCCATTCCCGGCGACCGGCAGGCTCGTGGCCCGGATGTTGCGACGGCGTCTGCATCGTTCCTCTCCCAGATATCGGCTTGCGGATTTACCGCACGTCTCAGGATCGGGCAACCGCGGGGCCAGCAAAGAAAACGGGCGCCAGAGGCGCCCGTTGGAGAGTGTTACGCGAAGTAGCTTTGCAGCGTACGCACTTCGAGATTGCCGGCCTTCAGCGCCTTGATCGCCATCGCAGCGGATTCGGCACCTGATATCGTCGTGTAATACGGCACCTTCTGCATCAACGTTGCACGGCGCAGCGATTTCGAGTCCGAGATCGCCTTGTTTGAATCCGTCGTGTTGATGACGAGCTGGACCTGGCGGTTGCGGATGGCATCCTCGATATGCGGGCGTCCTTCCAGGACCTTGTTGATCTTGGTCGACTCGATGCCGTTTTCGGCGAGGAAGCGGGCGGTACCGCCGGTGGCGATGACCTTGAAGCCTATTTCCTTCAGCATGCGGATGGCCGGCAGCACGCGTGGCTTGTCGTCGTCGCGGACCGACACGAAGACCGCACCGTCGCGGGGCAGTTCGACGCTTGCACCGAGCTGGCTCTTGGCAAAGGCGAGCGCGAAGTCCGTATCGAGACCCATCACTTCGCCGGTCGAACGCATTTCCGGTCCGAGCAGGATGTCGACGCCGGGGAAGCGGGCAAACGGGAAGACCGCTTCCTTGACCGCGATATGCTTCAGGTTGCGCGGATCGGGCTTGGTGCCGTAGGCCGCAAAGATCGCGTCGAGCTTTTCGCCGGCCATGGCACGGGCGGCGATCTTCGCGATCGGCGCGCCGATGGTCTTGGCCACGAAGGGCACGGTGCGCGAGGCACGCGGGTTGACTTCGAGCACGTAGACGGTGCCGTCCTTGATGGCGAACTGGACGTTCATCAGGCCGACGACGTTGAGCGCCTTGGCCATCGACGTTGCCTGGCGTTCCAGTTCGTCGATCATCTCGTTTGAGAGCGTGCGCGGTGGCAGCGAGCAGGCGCTGTCACCCGAATGGATACCGGCTTCCTCGATATGCTCCATGATACCGGCGACATAGACGTCGGTGCCGTCGCAGAGGCAGTCGACATCGACTTCGATGGCGTTGGACAGGTAGCTGTCGAACAGAAGCGGGTTCTTGCCGAGCAGGGTGTTGATCTGGCCGGTCTTGTCGTTCGGATAGCGCTGCTTGATGTCTTCAGGCACCAGTTCCGGCACCGTATCGAGCAGGTAGCTCTGCAGCTGGCTTTCCGAATGCAGGATCTGCATGGCGCGGCCGCCGAGAACGTAGGATGGGCGAACGACCAGCGGGAAGCCGATTTCCGACGCCACGAGGCGGGCCTGTTCGACCGAGTAGGCAATGCCGTTGTTCGGCTGCGTCAGGTCAAGCTTCATAAGAAGCTTCTGGAAGCGGTCGCGGTCTTCGGCCAAGTCGATCATGTCGGGCGCCGTTCCGAGGATCGGTATGCCGTTCTTTTCGAGCGCTTCTGCGAGTTTCAGCGGTGTCTGGCCGCCGAACTGCACGATGACGCCGACCACTTCACCCTTTTCCTGTTCCGCACGGAGGATCTCGATCACGTCTTCGGCCGTCAGCGGCTCGAAATAGAGGCGGTCGGACGTGTCGTAGTCGGTCGATACGGTCTCGGGGTTGCAGTTGATCATGATCGCTTCGTAGCCGGCATCCTTCAGGGCGAAGGCGGCGTGGCAGCAGCAATAGTCGAACTCGATGCCCTGGCCGATGCGGTTCGGACCGCCGCCGAGGATGACGACCTTCTTGGCGGTCGAGACTTCGGCTTCCGAGCGCAGTTCGCCGACGAACGGCGTCTCGTAGGTCGAGTACATATAGGCGGTCGGCGACGCGAATTCGGCAGCGCAGGTATCGATGCGCTTGAAGACCGGCCGCACGTTGAGCGCGTTGCGCAGTTCCGCGACTTCCTTCGGGCGTTTCTTGGTCAGGCTGGCGAGGCGGGCGTCTGAGAAGCCCATGGCCTTCAGCATGCGCAGGTTCTCGGCGTCAGCAGGCAGGCCGTGTTCGCGAACGCGGGCTTCCATGTCGACGATCGCCTTGAACTGGGCGATGAACCACGGGTCGATCTTGCAGGCTTCATGCACTTCGGCTTCGGAGAGACCGAGACGGAGAGCCTGGGCGACCTGGCGCAGACGGTCCGGCGTCGGCGTGCCGATTGCGGCGCGGATGGCGTTCTTGGAGCCTTCTCCCTCTTCCATGCCGGGGATCTCGATCTCGTCGAGACCGGTCAGGCCGGTTTCGAGACCGCGGAGAGCCTTCTGCAGCGATTCGGCAAAGGTACGGCCGATCGCCATGACTTCACCAACCGACTTCATGGCAGTGGTCAGGACCGGCGAGGCGCCCGGGAATTTCTCAAAGGCAAAGCGCGGGATCTTGGTGACGACGTAGTCGATCGACGGTTCGAACGAGGCAGGGGTCGCGCCGCCGGTGATGTCGTTGTCGAGTTCGTCGAGCGTGTAGCCGACCGCAAGCTTTGCCGCGACCTTGGCGATCGGGAAGCCTGTCGCCTTGGAGGCGAGCGCCGAAGACCGCGATACGCGCGGGTTCATTTCGATGACGACAAGACGACCATCGGCCGGGTTGACCGCGAACTGGACGTTGGAACCGCCGGTCTCGACACCGATCTCGCGCAGGACCGCGATCGATGCGTTGCGCATGATCTGGTATTCCTTGTCGGTCAGCGTCAGGGCCGGTGCGACGGTGATCGAGTCGCCGGTGTGGACGCCCATCGGGTCGATGTTTTCGATCGAGCAGATGATGATGCAGTTATCCGCGGTGTCGCGGACCACTTCCATCTCGTATTCCTTCCAGCCGAGAACCGATTCCTCGATCAGCACTTCGGTGGTCGGCGAGGCATCGAGGCCGCCGCCGATGATCTCGAAGAATTCCGAGCGATTGTAGGCAATGCCGCCGCCGGTGCCGCCCATGGTAAAGGACGGGCGGATGATGGCGGGTAGGCCGACGACGTCGATAGCCTGTGCCGCAATCGCCATCGCGTGGCTGATATAGCGCTGCTTGCGGTCGGTTTCGCCGAGGTTCCACTGGTTTTCGAGCGCGTCGAGCGCCTTGTCGAGCTCGGCGCCGGACAGTTCGGCCTTGACCTTGTTGCGCTCGGCTTCGTGCGTCTTGCGGTCGGCATCCTTGATATCGGTGGCATTGGCCAGCATCGACTTCGGCGTCTCAAGGCCGATGCGGCTCATGGCTTCCCGGAAGAGGGCGCGATCTTCGGCCATGTCGATGGCGGCGGGCTTGGCGCCGATCATCTCGACATTGTAGCGGTCGAGCACGCCCATTCTCTTGAGCGAAAGCGCCGTGTTCAAGGCCGTCTGGCCGCCCATGGTCGGCAGAAGCGCGTCAGGGCGTTCCTTGGCGATGATCTTGGCGACCACTTCCGGGGTGATCGGCTCGATGTAGGTGGCGTCGGCCAGGCCCGGATCGGTCATGATCGTTGCCGGGTTGGAGTTGACCAGAATGACCCGGTAACCTTCTTCGCGCAGCGCCTTGCAGGCCTGGGTGCCGGAATAGTCGAATTCGCATGCCTGGCCGATGACGATCGGGCCCGCCCCGATGATGAGGATCGATTTGATGTCTTGGCGCTTCGGCATGATCTCTATCCACTTTTTTCTGCGCGAAAAACCGGCACGGGGCGTGAAGCTCCGGTCGGGTGGCGTGCGCATGTTTTTTCTGGCTAGACGCGGCTTATAGGGAAATGTGCCGGGGAACGGAACCCCATAATTGAGCATATCGACAGGAATTGTCCGGATTGGACGTTGCACACGCAACATTCGGTGTCAGGCTGGTTTTAACTTTCGACGGATACACTCGTGCTGTTTGTGCAAGGTAGTCTGACGTCATGGATTTGGAACTGATCAGGGCGCGGTACGGGTTGCTGTCGCTCACCGTCGCCTCCTATGTGGTGGCTTTCGGATTGGCGCAGATTACCGGACTGAAAGTGGATTATGCCGGCGTCGGCAGGTCCGCCGGTTACTTTGTCGCATTGCTCGTCGTCGTCGGGTTTTACTGTCACGTCCGCAAGCTGAATGCGATGACGTTCGTTCTCGAAACGGTCACCTGTACTCTGCTTCTCATCGTGCCGGTACTCGTCTCTACCTATCTCAGCATCCGGGTCGGCATGCCGACTGCGGACGCGGTTCTTATGTCGTGGGATGCGGCACTTGGCCTGTCATGGCGAGGGTTCATAGCATTTGTTGATGCAAGGCCGTTGCTGGCTGAGATCCTCGGCCTCGCGTACCTGTCGTTTTCGTTCCAGTTGCTCCTGATTCCGGTCGTCCTCATCGCGACGGGTCGTCCTCTGCGTGCCTATCAGATGGCGATTGCATACGCGGTGCTATGCTACATCTCGAGCGTGATATCGATCTGGTTTCCAGCACTTGGAGCCTATGTCGTCTACGGTGTCGAGCCAGAGCAACTGACAAGCATCAACGCGTATTTCAGCTTTTTCTTTCTCGATCAGTTCAATGCCTTGAGGACAGATCCTGATTTCATTTTCAGAATGGAGGAGGTCGCCGGCATTTTGACATTCCCATCCGTGCACGCCGCGGTCGCTGCACTTTGCGCCTGGGCCGCATGGGATCTTAGATTTGCGCGCTATCCGATGATGGTGATCAACATCCTGATGGCTGTTGCGGCTGTTTCGCATGCCAGTCATTATTTTGTCGATGTGCTGGCAGGCGGGGTCGTCGCCGGCGTTTCCATCGTTGCCGTCAAACGGCTGACACGGGGACCAAACAGATCGCCGGTAATGGAAAACCAGGCTCTGTCACAGCCTCGACGAGACCCGTTTACGAACCACGATCGTACCGTTTGCTCCCGTCCTGACATGGACAGGCCTGATTTGCCGCTCTAATCCTTGGCATACGTCAATATTTGCAGCGGCAACGATCCTTGATGGACGAACACCCGCGCGGAGGAGCCCCAATGGCGGATGCCACGTCCAGACCCGTTGATGCAGCTGCAACCGTGCAGCCGGAAAATTCGGCTTCCGCCGTCCAGGCGGACAAGACGGTGATGCCGATCATTTTTGCGGTCAGCTTCTGCCATATGCTCAACGACATCATGCAGTCGATGATCTCGGCGATCTATCCGATGCTCAAGGCCGACTACAATCTCGACTTCTGGCAGATCGGCATTCTGACGCTGGCCTTCCAGTGCACCGCATCGCTGCTGCAGCCGGTGATCGGCATCATCACCGACAAGAAGCCATTCCCGTACTCGCTGCCGATCGGCATGGGGGCGACGTTTGTGGGGCTGTTTCTGCTCGCCGGTTCGCATGTCTATCTGATGCTTGTGGTGGCGGCTGCGCTGATCGGCATTGGGTCGGCGGTGTTTCATCCGGAATCGTCGCGGGTGGCGCGGCTTGCGTCCGGCGGGCGCTATGGTTTTGCGCAGGCGACCTTTCAGGTGGGCGGCAATTTCGGACAGGCGATCGGGCCGCTGCTGGCGGCCTTCATTATCGTGCCGATGGGGCAGGGCAGTGTTGCCTGGTTTTCGGCAATCGCGCTCCTCGGCATCGTGATCCTCTCCTGGGTCGCGCGCTGGTACAAGGCGCACATGCTGGCCAACAAGGGGCGCAAGAAGAGCCTTGGCATCCACAGCCTGCCGCGTCGCACGGTGATGGTGGCGCTGGTCGTGCTGGCGATCCTGACGTTTTCGAAGAACATCTACATGGCGGCGATCGGCAGCTATTACACGTTCTTCGTTATCGAGCGCTTTGGCGTCACCGTGCAGTCGTCGCAGGTCATGCTGTTCGTGTTTCTGGGCGCAACGGCGCTCGGCACGCTGATCGGCGGTCCGATCGGTGACCGGTTCGGCTCCAAGGTGGTGATCTGGATCTCCATTCTCGGTGTGCTGCCGTTCACGCTGGCGATGCCGTTCGCCAATTTGCCGATGACGATCGTGCTGTCGGGTATCGTTGGGCTGCTGATGGCGTCGTCGTTTCCGGCCATTATCGTCATGGCGCAGGAGCTGGTGCCTGGCCGGGTCGGGATGATCGCCGGCATCTTCTTCGGGCTCGCATTCGGCATGGGTGGCATTGCCGCCGCCGTGCTCGGGATCATCGCCGACCACAGGGGCATCAGTTTTGTCTATTCCATCTGCGCCTTCCTGCCGGCGCTTGGCCTTCTCACCGTGTTCCTGCCCAGCAAGACGCAGCTGAGGGTCGCCTGAGCCAACAGCCTGACATCCCGACATGGATATTTGGCGGGCCTGTTCTATATCGTCGTCAAGGATCATTTCCGACCGAACTTATTAGAACCTGGGGTGCGATATGGAATGGAAAGGGCGTCGGCAATCCGACAATGTCGAGGATCAACGGGGTGCCTCGATGGGTGGCCGCGGTGGCGGTTTCCGCATCCCGATCGGTGGCGGCGGACGTGGCGGTGGTGGATTGAGCATCGGCGGCATCGTCGTCGTGCTGATCATCTGCTGGGTCACGGGCATCAATCCGCTGACGCTTCTTTCGGGCGGCGATACCGGCATGGATACGGGCACCAGCACCACGCAGCAGGCGCCGCGTACGCCCGCTGAAGACGAGATGACCGGTTTCGTCCGCACCGTCCTTGCTGATACCGAAGACACCTGGAACGAAATCTTCCAGAGCAACGGCGCTCGTTATGAGGAGCCGACGCTGGTTCTCTTCGGCGGTCAGGTTCGGTCTGCCTGCGGTTTTGCGTCGTCGGCAAGCGGCCCGTTCTACTGCCCGGGTGACCGCAAGGTTTATCTGGATACGGAGTTCTTCAAGGAACTCAGCCAGCGGCTTGGGGCCGGAGGCGATTTTGCCGAGGCCTATGTGGTCGCGCATGAAGTCGGGCATCACGTCCAGAACCTGCTCGGCGTATTGCCGAAATTCAACCAGGCGCGGCAGAATATGAGCGAGACCGAGGCCAACCGCATGTCGGTTCGCGTCGAGCTTCAGGCGGACTGCTTTGCCGGCGTGTGGGGCAAGCGGACCCAGCAGAAGGGCTTTCTCGAAAGCGGCGATCTGGAGGAGGCTTTGAACGCCGCCCAGCAGATCGGCGACGACACGCTGCAGAAGCGCAGTCAGGGTTATGTCGTCCCGGAAAGCTTCAACCACGGCACCTCGCAGCAGCGTATGCGCTGGTTCAAGCAGGGCTTCGACACCGGCGACATGAAGGCCTGCGACACGTTCTCGGGCAATGTCTGAGCAGTGATCTCTGCTGCTCCGCCGAGCAGCAGAGCCGTGACTGAGAGATCAATCTTCGAAATATCGTGTGGGCGGCGAAACCGATCGCCCGCACCCTCCCGATTTCGGCATGCTCGGCTCCGCAAAGCCGGGACCTATGCCGGGCTGCATTCGGCACCAGCCGGCGGCGATGGACAAGGCCAAGTTCCTGGCCGCACCATCCTCCTATCGATCGGTCCGTCAGACCTGTCACGTCACCCATCAACGTTGGTGAACTTCGCCCTACAATTTTTGCTGGATCGGTGCCGAGCCTTGATGAACCCCGATGCCTTCTTTATAGGCAGGGTACCGTGCCGCTGACCGTTTCTGGAAGCGGCTTTTTCCATTTGTAGGATTTATCGATGTCGGGCTTGCCGAACACTGCCGGTGCATCTGCGCCGCATGACGCCGTCATTACGGATCGTTCCTGGTCGTCGCATCTGCGCGGCACGTTTGCGCTCGGCATCCCGCTGGTGGGAGCCCAGCTTGCGCAGATGGCGATCCATACGACCGACGTCATTCTGGTCGGCTGGCTTGGGACGACCGAACTTGCCTCCGTGGTCATTGCGACGCAGCTGTTTTTCGTCGTGTTCATCTTTGGCACCGGGTTCACCAGCGCCGTCGTGCCGCTGGTTGCGCAAGCGCTCGGTCATGGCGACCGGATTGGCGTGCGCCGGTCGGTGCGCATGGGGCTGTGGGTGGTGATTGCCTATTGCACGCTTGTGGCACCGCTGCTCTGGTTTAGCGAACCGATGCTGCTCGGCCTCGGTCAGGCGCCCGATGTCGCGGCCAATGCGCAGAGCTATCTTCGCATTGCGCAATGGGGCATGTTCCCGGCGCTTGGCCTGATGGCGCTGCGCAGCTTCGTGACAGGATTGGAGAAGGGCGGGATCGTTCTCTACATCACGATCGGCATGTTCATCATGAACGCGATCGTCGCCTATCTGTTGATCTTCGGCCATTACGGAGCGCCGCAGCTGGGTCTTCATGGTGCGGCGATCGCTGCCGTGTCCGCCAACCTGGTAGGCTTCCTGATCGCGATCGCCTATGTGCAGGCGCAGCCCTCCATGCGCGCCTACGAACTCTTCGTGCGCTTCTGGAAGCCTGACTGGTCGATGGTTCGGGAAGTCTTCCTGCTCGGACTGCCGATCAGCTTCACGATCCTTGCCGAAACGAGCCTGTTTGCGGCGGCTTCGCTGATGATGGGCAGTATCGGCAAGCTCGAGCTTGCGGCCCACGGAATCGCGCTGCAGCTTGCCTCGATCGCCTTTATGGTGCCGCTGGGTCTGGCGCAGGTCGCAACGGTTCGGGTCGGTCTTGCCAACGGTCGTGGCGACATGGTCGGTGTTCGAAGGGCCGGCGGGGCCGTGCTGATCGTCAGCATCATCTTCACGGCGATCGGCGGTGTCCTTTACGCCGTGATGCCGGGCGCGCTGGCGGGGCTTTTCCTCGACACCAGCCAGCCGGACGCCGCTGCGGTGCTCGCGCTCGCCACACCGCTGATTGTCATTGCCGGCATCTTCCAGCTGGTCGACGGTCTGCAGGCTGTCGGGGCAGGGTTGCTACGCGGATTGAAGGACACGCAGGTGCCGATGCTGCTGGCGCTGATCGCCTACTGGCCGATCGGCTTCGTCTGCGCCTGGGTGTTTGCATTTCCGCTCGGCTATCGCGGCGAGGGTGTCTGGTTCGGTTTCGTGATCGGCCTTGCCGCCGCAGCTCTCTTCCTGTGCGGACGGTTCTGGATTCTTTTGCAGCGCCATAAGCAAATGGCCCGCTGAGAGCAGCGAGCCATCTGATTGAAACCGTGACTTGAGAAGGTTTTAGCGCTCTGCGAGCGCTGCCTCTCCCTTGTTCTCGCGCACCATGTTGATGAAGCGGCGGAACAGGTAGTGGCTGTCCTGCGGACCGGGCGATGCTTCCGGGTGATGCTGGACGGAGAAGACCGGCTTGCCGGACAGACGCAGACCGCAATTGGTGCCGTCAAACAGGGAAATGTGCGTCTCCTCAACACCCTGCGGTAGCGACTTCGAGTCGACCGCGAAGCCGTGGTTCATGGACACGATCTCCACCTTGCCGGTCGTGTGATCCTTGACCGGGTGGTTCGCGCCGTGATGACCCTGGTGCATCTTCTCGGTCGTGGCACCAAGTGCGAGGCCGAGGATCTGGTGACCGAGGCAGATGCCGAAGGTCGGGATGTCGGTCTTGACGATGTCTTGGATGACGGGGACAGCGTAAGCGCCGGTGGCTGCCGGATCGCCCGGGCCGTTCGACAGGAAGATGCCATCCGGCTTCAGCGCCAGAATGTCTTCCGACGAGGTCTGTGCCGGCACGACCGTGACCTTGCAGTCGAGGCCGGTGAACAGGCGCAGGATGTTGCGCTTCACGCCGTAGTCGATGCAGACGATGTGATACTTGGCGTCTTCGGCCTTCAGCTCTTCGGAACCTTCGTTCCAGACCCAGGGCTTTTCCGTCCACTGCGACGACTGGCCGGAGGTTGCTTCCTTGGCAAGGTCGAGACCTTCGAGACCGCTCCAAGCCTTGGCTTCGGCCTTTAGCGCTTCGATGTCGAAATTGCCGTTCGGGTCATGGGCGATCACCGCGTTCGGGGCACCGTTCTGGCGGATCCAGGCGGTCAGCGCGCGTGTGTCGATGCCCGACAGGCCGATGACGCCGCGGCTCTTCAGCCAGGAGTCCAGATCCTTTGCCGAGCGGTAGTTCGATGGTTCGGTGATATCGGCCTTGAAGATCGTGCCAACGGCGCCGCGGCGGGCAGCGGGCGTCAGGTCCTCGATGTCCTCGTCATTGGTGCCGATATTGCCGATATGCGGGAAGGTGAAGGTGACGATCTGGCTGAGATAGGACGGATCGGTCAAAATTTCCTGGTAGCCGGTGAGGGCGGTGTTGAACACCACTTCGGCGGTGACCTTGCCGGTCGCGCCAATGCCTGTTCCTTCAATCACGGTTCCGTCGGCAAGCACGAGAACGGCGGTGGGTTTTTTCGTGGTCCAAGGGGTGGTCGCGGTCATATCCATCCTTCTGCCCCAGCGGCCCGTTTCCCGAAACGGAAAACAGGGTGTCGAGGTCATCTCTCGTCGCAGAAAAGGGCGCGCGGAAACCCGCTTGCGGCCCACTATCCAATTGTTGTGCAGGTCCTCGACATAAACAAGGCAGAACAGCGGGTCAATTGCCGTTTATGAGAAAGCTGGGCGCAAAGGCCGGCAATCGGTGAGTTTGGCCGTGTCGGCAAAACGTTTGATCGCCGTTCACGCTTGTTCTATGACGTCGCAAAAGATCGGTCCGCTGCGGATCGAGTGACGTTCAAGGAGACAGGCCATGTTGCGCGAGAAGCTTTCCGAAGCGATGAAGGAAGCGATGAAGGCGAAGGAAACCCGCAGGCTTTCGACCGTGCGGCTGATCCAGACCGCCATCAAGGACCGTGACATCGCCAATCGCGGCACCGGCAAGGACGCTGCCACTGACGACGAAATCCTGCAGATCCTGCAGAAGATGGTGAAGCAGCGCGAGGAGTCGGCGAAGATCTACGAAGACAACGCCCGCCCGGAACTTGCAGCACAGGAACGCGAAGAGATCGCCGTCATCAAATCCTTCATGCCGGAACAGATTTCCGACGAGAAGGCGAGCGAGATCGTCGCTTCCGTCATCGCCGAGATCGGTGCTGCTGGAATGAAGGACATGGGCAAGGTGATGGCCATTCTGCGCGAACGCTATGCCGGCCAGATGGATTTCGCCAAGGCGTCCGGCACGATCAAGGCGCAGCTGAGCTGAGGTCTAGCCGCTACGCATAAAACGAGAAAGGCGGGAAGTCCTTCATGGAGTTCCCGCCTTTTGCTCTTCTACGCCTCCCATCGGCCGACCGCGGACATGCCACCGGTGGGAGAGAACGATCGACCGCAGTCATTGCAGGCAGCCGTCCTGAAGAGCAATCTCAGATGCCGTAGCCCTCCTGTCGAGGCGACTGACGGCACGTCTTGTCGGATTCAACGCTATGCAGGGAACCTGCGTATCGCAAGTTACAATTCGTTAATTTCTGTGGGTTGATCGGGTCGGTGGTCACGGGAGCGGCGGCCTGTGAATAGCGGGCATGATTTGCGGCCGGGCTGGCATTCCTGCGCACTGAGCATTAATATGGTCTCTGGCCCGCGAGGTAGACATGCGCTTTTCAAACAGTTTTCTTGATGAGATCCGGGATCGGGTGCCGATTTCGACGGTGATCGGCCGTCGTGTCACCTGGGATCGCAGGAAGACCAATGCTGCGCGCGGCGATTTCTGGGCCTGCTGCCCGTTCCATGGCGAGAAAAGCCCGAGCTTTCACTGCGAGGACCGCAAGGGTCGCTATCACTGCTTCGGCTGTGGCGTATCGGGCGATCATTTCCGCTTCATGACGGATCTGGAAGGGCTGAACTTTCCAGAAGCCGTCCAGCAGGTTGCCGATATGGCTGGTATCGCCATGCCGCAACCCGATCCGCAGGCGGAAAAGCGCGAACGGGAGCGGATGTCGCTTCTCGACGTCATGGAAATGGCGACGCGCTTCTTTCAGGACCAGTTGCAGAGCCCGACCGGCGCCAAGGCACGCGCCTATCTTCGCGACCGCGGACTGACGGCGCGCACGATCGAGAATTTCCGCCTCGGCTATGCGCTGGACAGCCGCAATGCGCTCAAGGAGTTCCTTGCCGGCAAAGGTGTCGCGAAGGAACAGATCGAGGCCTGCGGCCTGGTGCGTCACGGCGAGGGGATTGCCGTTTCCTACGACTATTTCCGCGACCGCATCATGTTCCCGATCCTGTCGTCGCGCGACAAGGTGATTGCCTTTGGTGGACGCGCGATGGCGCCGGATGCGCCGGCCAAATACATGAACTCGCCGGATACCGAACTCTTCCACAAGGGCCAGGTGCTCTACAATTTTACCCGCGCCAGGCGGGCGGCTCAGCCGGGGCCGGGATCCAAGGAGCCGGGCACGATCATTGCCGTGGAAGGCTATATGGATGTGATCGCGCTCAGCCAGGTGGGCGTCGAGAATGCCGTTGCGCCGCTCGGTACGGCCTTGACCGAAAACCAGCTGGAGCTGCTTTGGCGGATGACGCCGGAACCGATCCTGTGTTTCGATGGCGATGGTGCCGGTATCCGTGCTGCAAACCGTGCTGCGGATCTCGCGCTTCCCTCCATCAAGCCCGGCCGCTCGGTGCGGTTCGCGTTGCTTCCAGACGGCAAGGATCCGGACGATCTCGTCAAGCACGAGGGAAGAGCGCCGTTCGATGGCGTGATCGCGCAGGCGCGTCCGCTGGCGGAGATGGTCTGGCAGCGGGAAACCAATGGTGCCGCCTTCGAGACCCCGGAAAAGCGGGCGGAGCTCGAGGCAAGGCTCAAGCAGATCGTTTCCGTGATTGCCGACGAAAGTGTGCGCCGTCACTACCAGCAGAATGTGCGCGATCGTCTCAACGGCTTGTTCCAGCCGCAGCGCAATGGCGGCGGTGGCGATCGTCGTCAAAGCTACCAGCAGCGCGAAGGCGGCGGGTCCGGCAGAGGCGGTGCGGCCGGCGGACGGGGTGGATCGTCGTTCCAGCAGCAGGGGCGCGGAATGGGTGTTTCCGACCGCCTGACGCGATCGGGGCTGGTGCGGGGACATCTCGACCTTCCGGCCCTGCGAGAAAGCGTGCTGGCGCTGACCATCGTCCATCATCCGCAGCTTCTGCTCAACGAGTATGACGAGATCGCCTCGATCGAATTCGAGAACCGCGATCTGAAGCGGATGTGGTCTTGCGTGCTGACCATTGTCGGGCAGGCCGGTGCCGGTTTGACGGTGCAGGACCTGAAACGGGAACTCGGCGAGAATGGCTTTGAGGAACTGTTGAAGTCGATGAACCAGCAGATCCGCAATGCGCGACTGTGGACGGCGACGGAAGAGGCCGATCCGCAGGATTCGCTGCAAGCCTACCGTCAGACCCGGGCACTGCATTCCAGAAACAAGGAGCTCCGCTGGCAGAAGATCGAGCTGGAGCGTGAACTCGCGGAGATGACCGAGGACGAGGCCGAGCGTGCCGAGATCCTGCTGCGTGCACTTCTGGAGGTACAGAATGAAATTTCCAGGCTTGAAAACCAGGAAGCGATCATCGACGGCTTCGGTGTTCTGTCAGGACGCGTCAAGGGCGCTGCCGTCAGTCACGGATAAAGGAGAGCTGCGCAGATACTAAACCGTGTTGAATTGGTCGCCTGATGGATTAACAGCGCGAGTGGAGTGGTCTATACAGCTCTTGATTGATCACTGTATTGTTGCAACGCATCGGAAAATGGCGTCAATCCCGCGCATTTCGGGTAGAGCCAGGGGTTATTACCGGGCGGCGGGCTCTTGTCTTTCATTGTGCACCGCTTACATATGGCTTCAATATGACGGGAGTACCGCCAACGGGGACATGGTCGTAAGGTAATTTCCACTTTTCCTGGGCACAAGCTTTGGAAGAACTTGACGAAGCGTTATTTTGTGGGAATCACCATTTCGGGCAATATTGGTGGAGTGGGTCTAGCGCCGCGGCGATGTTCGGCATCTTCGTTCTGGCGGTCCCCGCGAGTAGCGGTCGCCGATGGTAATCGGGAGTTAAAGGTCATTCCGTTACGAGTTGGATATTGATTCGCGGCTGGTGTGGCTTTTGCCCTCCGCCGCAGGCCACGAAGCGCTGCGCAGTGGCGTTCAGGGAAAGCGACGACATACATGGCAACTAAAGTCAAAGAAAACGAAGAAGCCGATACCGAGCGCGAAGGCTCGGTCGACGGTCCGCTTCTCGATCTTTCTGACGACGCGGTCAAGAAGATGATCAAAGCCGCGAAGAAGCGCGGCTACGTGACGATGGACGAGCTCAACTCGGTCCTTCCTTCCGAAGAGGTCACTTCCGAACAGATCGAAGACACGATGGCGATGTTGTCCGACATGGGCATCAACGTCGTTGAAGATGAAGAAGCCGAGGAGGCCACCACCGAGGAGGAGGACTCCAACGAGAGCGAAGAGAGCGAAGGCGGCGAACTTGCCCCGACGTCCAGCACCGCTCTTGCCACGGCGAAGAAGAAAGAACCCACCGATCGTACGGACGATCCGGTGCGCATGTATCTGCGCGAAATGGGCTCGGTCGAGCTTCTGTCGCGTGAAGGCGAAATTGCGATCGCCAAGCGCATCGAGGCTGGCCGCGAGACGATGATCGCCGGTCTGTGCGAAAGCCCGCTGACGTTCCAGGCGCTGATCATCTGGCGCGACGAACTGAACGAAGGCACGACGCTGCTGCGCGAGATCATCGATCTTGAGACGACCTATTCGGGTCCCGAGGCGAAGGCTGCGCCACAGTTCCAGAGCCCGGAAAAGATCGAGGCGGACCGCAAGGCTGCCGAGGAAAAGGAAAAGACCCGCAAGGCTCGTTTCTCTGCTGCCAACGATGACGACATCACCGCTGTTGGCGGTGACCAGGGCTTGGAAGAAGAGGAAGAGGACGACGACGAGTCGAACCTTTCGCTTGCCGCCATGGAAGCGGAACTGCGCCCGCAGGTCATGGAAACGCTCGACACGATCGCGGATACCTACAAGAAGCTGCGCAAGCTTCAGGACCAGCAGGTCGAGCAGCGGCTTGCCGCCTCCGGCACGCTGTCTTCCGCTCAGGAGCGCCGCTACAAGGAACTGAAGGACGAGCTGATCACGGCAGTGAAGTCGCTGTCACTGAACCAGAACCGCGTCGAAAGCCTTGTCGAACAGCTCTACGACATCTCCAAGCGTCTGATGCAGAACGAAGGTCGTCTTCTTCGTCTGGCTGAATCCTACGGCGTCAAGCGCGACTCGTTCCTGGAACAGTATCAGGGTGCCGAGCTTGATCCGAACTGGATGAAGTCGATTGCCAATCTGTCGGCTCGTGGCTGGAAGGATTTCGCCAAGGCGGAGTTCAACGCCATCCGGGATATCCGTCAGGAGATCCAGAGTCTCGCGACCGAAACCGGGATTTCGATCACCGAATTCCGCCGGATCGTGTCGATGGTGCAGAAGGGCGAGCGCGAAGCGCGGATCGCCAAGAAGGAAATGGTCGAGGCGAACCTTCGTCTCGTGATTTCCATCGCCAAGAAATACACCAACCGCGGCCTGCAGTTCCTGGATCTTATTCAGGAAGGCAATATCGGCCTGATGAAGGCCGTCGATAAGTTCGAATACCGTCGCGGCTACAAGTTCTCGACTTATGCGACCTGGTGGATCAGGCAGGCGATCACCCGCTCGATCGCCGACCAGGCCCGCACGATCCGTATTCCGGTGCACATGATCGAGACGATCAACAAGATCGTCCGCACATCGCGCCAGATGCTGCACGAGATCGGCCGCGAGCCGACCCCGGAAGAGCTGGCCGAAAAGCTGGCCATGCCGCTCGAAAAGGTCCGCAAGGTCCTGAAGATCGCCAAGGAGCCGATCTCGCTCGAAACCCCTGTGGGTGACGAAGAGGATTCGCATCTGGGTGACTTCATCGAGGACAAGAATGCGCTGTTGCCGATCGATGCCGCCATCCAGGCGAACCTTCGTGAAACGACGACGCGGGTTCTCGCATCGCTGACGCCGCGTGAAGAACGTGTTCTTCGCATGCGCTTCGGCATCGGCATGAACACCGACCACACGCTCGAAGAAGTCGGCCAGCAGTTCTCGGTTACCCGCGAACGTATCCGCCAGATCGAAGCGAAGGCGCTGCGCAAGCTGAAGCACCCGAGCCGGAGCCGCAAGCTGCGCTCGTTCCTCGACAGCTGATCGCTGGACCAGACCCATTAAAAGCCCGGCCGTTATGACGTGCCGGGCTTTTTTATTGATGTTGTGATCGGGCCGGGCTCGATCATACCCGCGAACCATCCTACATGGGAGCCATGCCGGATATGTCTCCCGCCCCGCATAAGAAGGTGATCGCAACGGCGCTGGGTGCGTCCGTGGCTCTGCATCTGATCATTGCCGGCGCGCTTCTCGTCCAATTGCCGCTGCCGACCGACGCGGTTCCCGAGGAGGAGACCGTTCAGGTGGAAATCGTGCCGCCGCCGGAACAGGAAAAGCAGGAGCCGGTCGAAGAAGCGAAGAAGCCTAACGAGCTGAACCTCAAGGAAGAGGCGAAGACCGAAGAGCCGCCACCGGAAAAGCCGCCCGAGCAGAAGCCTCAGGAAGATCCGCTCGAGGACCCCGTGATTTCGGCGAGCAAGGCTTCTGCACCGGAAGCTGCTCCGCCGCCTTCCCCTGCGCAGGACGAAAAGCCGGAGGAGCAGAAACCGCTGGAACCTCAGCCTCCCAAGCCTGAAGAACCAAAGCCCGAAGAGCCGCAGCCTCAAGAAAAGCCGCCCGAAGAAAAGGCGCCGGAAGGAGCGAAAGAGCCCGAGGCACCGCAGAAGGCCGAGCAGCCGGCACCGCCGCCGCCGCATGCAAGCCCGACACCGGCCGAGGAGGACAAGCAGGCGTCAGCGCCGCCGATGTCCGCACTGCGGCCTGTGTTCCAGTTTGGCGAAAAGGATAGCGGTCCGCGCCAGGCGCTTGACGGCAATGCTGCGGAGGATGCGCCGGCGCCCGCTGCGACCGATGCCGATCCGCCAGCGCCGGAGGAGCCTGCACAGACGGCGGGTCCCGACGTGCAGGGCGAGGGCGCGCCACAAGAAGCGCCGGTTCCGACCCATATGACGCCACCGCAGCTCAGTGTTCCAGGCTCCGATCCGTCGGGAATGCCGGGACCTGCCGCTGGCCCGTCTCCAGACGCTATGTCGGCCGGGCTCTTTACAGGGCCGCCTTCCTCCGCACCCGTGCCGACGCAAAAGCCGGCGCCGCCGAAACCATCCGATACGGCCGGCGATCTCAAGCCCGTGAGAACGCTGTTTTCCGCGCGCGATACCGGCGAGACGCTGGCGACCGTCGCGATGTCCGGCATTCCGCGCGGCGTTCGCGCAGGGCAGCTGTGCTCGTCGGAACTCAGTGCGCAACTTCAGAACGGCTCGCCCGCCTACAATCCCGATGTCTTGCCCGCACCGAAGCTGCCCAATGGGACGGTTCTCGAGGCGCGCAATATCGGCTTTCGCGCCAAAGGCCAGTGGCATGATGTCAGCTTCCGCTGCGAAGTCGATGCCGATGCCACGAAAATAATTTCGTTTTCGATGAATGTGGGTGGCCTCGTGCCGCGCTCGGAATGGCGCAAGCGCGGTTTTCCCGAGTTTTGATCTTCAAGCAGACAAGAGAATTTCGATGCCGCAGACCGCGATCCAGATTTCGACCAGAGGCCAAGGGCTATACGAGTTCACGGATGAAGCCGAACGCTTCGTGCGCCAGGCCGGGCGCGACGAGGGCCTGCTGACTGTCTTTGTTCGCCACACGTCCTGTTCGCTGATCATTCAGGAAAATGCCGATCCGGACGTGAAGCGCGATCTGAATGCGTTCTTTTCCCGCCTCGTTCCCCCCTCGGACGATCCTTCGATGGGCTGGGTCAGCCATACGATGGAAGGACCAGATGACATGCCGGCACATATCAAGGCGGCACTGACGGCAGTCTCGATCGGCATTCCGATAACCGGCGGCAGGCTGGCGCTCGGCACCTGGCAAGGGATCTATCTCTTCGAGCACCGCGACAGCCCGCACAGGCGCGAGATCGTGCTGCACCTTTCGTCGTGATGATCGTTGTTTTCCAAATGAACAAATACTGAATGATCGGTTTTGCAGGCATTCAGCTGGGTTGGATAGAGTTGCATCGACCGTTGGCCCGAAAGGCCGGCGCGAGACAGCCGGACAACCGGTGACAGGTTCAGGAGAAGCAAAAGATGACTACAATCACACGCCTGATGGCGAAGGCCGGCCTTGCAGCCTTGATCGCCATGACAGGGATTTCGGCGTCCGCGCCAATCGCCGCCGCCGCCGGCCCTGAATTCGTACAGTACCGTGAGCGCGACTGGCGTCCGCATCACCCGCCGCGCTATGAGCGCCCGCGCCACATGCGTCCCGTCGGCTGCTCGCCGCGCCTGGCTGAACGTCGCGCCGAAGCGATGGGTCTGCGCCGTACCCGCGTCGTCGACATCTCCCGCCGCAGCGTGACCGTCGTCGGCGTCGATCGCCGCGGACGCGACCGGGTCGTGTTTGCCAACGTGCGCGGCTGCCCGCTCATCCGTCGCTAAGGGATCTCAAGCGTCCGAGTGTATCTTCAGCCCCGTCCGGCATTCGCCGGGCGGGGTTTTGTCGTTGAAGCGATCCGATCAGGGATCGATGGAGAACACGACGTTGACGTTGACCGTGTAGCTGGTCTCGCCGGCCGCCACCGGGACGCCGTTGCCGGAATCCTTTGCCATTGTCATGCGCATCATCGGCGGGGCCATGGGCGGTGCCGAATTCTCGCTGATCTCCATGATGCGGCCAAGCTTGACGCCGGCAGCTTCCGTCAGCGTCTTTGCCTTGGCGAGCGCTTCGGCAACGGCTGCCTTGCGCGCCTGCGTCATCACTTCGTCGGTATTGGTATTGGTGAACTCGATCTGTCCGCCCTGGTTGACACCGAGCTTGACCGTCTTGTCGATCAGACCGCCGAGCTTTTCGAGATCGCGCACCTTCAGCGTCAGCGTGTTGGACACTTCGTAACCGATAATTTCCTGCGGCGGCTCGATGCCGTCCTTCGGGGCTACCTGGCGATATTGCGGGTAGATCGCAAAGCTGCTGGTCTGGACGTCGCGATCGGCAATGCCTTCAGCCTTGATGGCGGCGAGCACTTCGCTCATTGCCGTGTTGTTGGCGGAGACGGCCGCATCGGCGGTCTTTGCCTGCCTCACGACGGCAAGCGACAGGATCGCCATATCGGGCGCGACCGCGGCCTTGCCCTCACCGGACACGCTGATGATCGGTTCGCGCGGCGTGCGGGCTTCCTGCGCAGACGCGACCGTTGCCGAAAACGGCGACAGCGGGAGGAAGGCCGTGCCGAGGGCAAGGGCTAGGAAAGCCGGCGCGAGAGAAGGGGCGGTGGGCAAACGGCGCATTGTGTCTCCTTTGATACTGGTTGTTCGACCTCGAGGATCCCGGCCAAATGCCTGAGTTGAAAGCCGAACACCCTCTAGGTGACGTGTGATTGTGAACCTATTGCGGCGAGGCCTTGTGAGCTTTCACAATTTGAGCTAGACGGACCCTTGCGACCGGCGAACCATTGCGCCAGTCGTCATGCCTTCAAAGGGCAGGGCCTGTAGCTCAATGGTTAGAGCCGGCGGCTCATAACCGCTTGGTTGGGAGTTCGAGTCTCTCCGGGCCCACCA
>NZ_LMOF01000003.1:0-216735 GCF_001423215.1 Rhizobium sp. Leaf321
AGTCCGTCGCTAGCAGCGCCGCCGCCCTCGTTCAGTGAGCGGGTTATAGATCCGAGGCCCAGAACAAGTCAACAGGCCTAGTCGCAAAAACTTCAAGAAAAATGCAAGCCGTTGAATTAACGCAATAATTCGCCTTTTAAAGCGTAAGGAGGCTTTCAGGGCCCGGTTTCCCGAACTCCAATCCGTCTGTCGCTCCCCTTGCGGACCACGGATCGCTGGTTCCGGCTTCCTCACCTCCTGCGACTCATCTCCATCCCGGCAATCGCCTTGTGCCGACGCGGAAAAACATGGCATAGCCACAGCTCGGATTGATATCATCGAGGCCTTGCAAGCCGCCTCTATATAGAGAGAGCCATGACCGTGCGCGTATTAGACGAAGCCTTCATTGCGGAACTGCCAAACTACTATCGCGGCAAGGTGCGCGATAATTACGATCTGCCTGACGGTTCGCGCATCATCATCTCGACCGACCGGATCAGTGCTTTCGATCGGATCCTGACGGCAATCCCGGATAAGGGGCACGTGCTGACGCAGACTGCCCGCTACTGGTTCGATGCAACGGCCGATATCTGCCCCAACCACGTCATCTCCTATCCGGACCCGAATGTCGTCATCGGCAAGCGGCTGGATATCCTGCCCGTCGAGATCGTCGTGCGCGGCTACCTCGCCGGCACGACCGGCACATCGCTTCTGACACTCTATAAGAAGGGTCAGCGCCGCATGTATGGTCTCGAGCTGCCCGACGGGCTGAGGGACAACCAGGTCCTGCCGTATCCGGTGATCACCCCCACCAGCAAGGCATTCGACGGCGGTCATGACGAACCGCTGACGCCGGATGATATCATTGCGCAGGGACTGCTGACGGCCCAACAGTGGGAAACGCTGTCGCGCTATGCGCTGGCATTGTTTGCCCGCGGCCAGGAGCTTGCGGCAAAACGCGGCCTCATACTGGTTGATACGAAATACGAGTTCGGCACCGACACGGATGGTACAATCATTCTCGCCGACGAAATCCACACGCCCGACAGCAGTCGTTACTGGATTGCCGACAGCTATGACGACGCCTTTTCAACCGGCGGCCGTCCAAAAAGCTTCGACAAGGATTTCATCCGCTCTTGGGTGGTCGAACGCTGCGATCCCTACAAGGACGATATTCCGGAAATCCCGGCCGATCTGATCGAGGAAACGGCCAAGGTTTACCGAACCGCGTATGAAACGATCACGGGCGCGCGTTTCGTGCCCGATGAGAGCGGCGAGACGGTGCTGGCGCGCATTCGCAAGAACCTCGAGCCGTATTTCGGTACTTGATCAGCAGCAGTCTCCGGGCGGTATCGGCGGCACACACTTGAGGACATCGTGCGAAGACCAAGGCGCAAGGCGGAAGAGACAAAAGCGGATATCCTGACGGCCGCCGAAGCGCTGCTCAGGAAGAAGGGTTTTGCCGGCTTTTCGATCGCCGACCTTGCCGCCGAATTGCAGATGTCGCCCGCCAATGTCTTCAAGCACTTTCAATCTAAGACGGTGCTTGCGGATGCAATCTGCGACCGGCACACCACCCGGATGATCGGTCGCTTCGACGCGAAGGACGATTCCGTCCCGGCGCCGGCGCGGCTGGGACTTGTTGCGCGCCGCCTGATGGACGCGCATCTTGCCGATATCAGGGATAATCCGCTGTTTTTCGAAATGCTGGCCATGATGGCAAGTACCGACCTGCCCAGCGGCCGGCATTATCGAAAGCTCATCGAGGATCTCTTCGAAAGCGTCGTTCGCCACGGCTTCGAAACCGGGGTCTACAAGTCCGCACCGGAAAGTACCATCGGGCGGAGCGTTGCCCCTTGCTTTGCAGGGGTCCTCCACCATGTCTTTCTTATACATGCCGACGAGGCGGAGCTGCATGCCCGCTGCGACGGACTTGTCGAACTCGTGAATGCTGCACTGCAAAGCCCGCTTGCAAAGTGACGATAAGTGAATTACGTCACTTCGAGGCTGGGCTGTGGCGGTTCCGCTCCTTGCCATGCTTCCTCCCGCTTCTTGTGGGTTAACCTGTCCCTCCCGAGGAAATCCGGTTCTTCGGAATGCGCAACGACCGGCCCTGGATCCAACGATGACCCGTCGCAAACTGCTTCTCCCCCTCCTTTTCACGGTCTTGCTCGCCTCCTGCAGCGATTCCGATCAGCAGACCGCAAACGCTCCAGCCGGCGGCGCACCTCAGAAGCCGCCGCAGGCCGTCAGTGTCGTCGTCATGCAAAAGGCCGAGCGGCCGATTACCTCGATTTTGCCGGGCCGCGCCGTTGCATTCCAGACGACCCAGATCAGGCCGCGTGTGACCGGCGCCATTCGTGAGATCAGCTTCAAGGAAGGAAGCGAAGTCAAGGCGGGCGACATCCTCTATCAGATCGAGGACAATCTTTACGAGGCGACCGTCGCGCAGGCGAGAGCGAGCCTTTCCAAGGCCGAGGTCAGCATCCCGGCCGCGCAGGCAAACCTCACCCGCTACGAGCGGCTGGTCAACAGCGGCGCGACGCAGATCGAATATGAAAATGCGAAGGTCACCCTGCTGCAGGCCCAGGCCGATGTGGCGCAGGCGCAGGCCGCTCTGCAATCGGCCGAGATCGATCTCGACCTGACCAAGATCAGGGCGCCCTTCGATGGCGTCACGACCATCTCCAATGTCAGCCTCGGCAATATCGTCACCGCCAACCAGACCGACGCGCTGTCGACACTGCGCAAGCTCGATCCGATCTATATCGATCTCATCGATTCCAGCACCAATCTCCTGGAGCTTCGTGCAGCCTTTGCGTCCGGCCGGGTCACCGGCGATCCGCGCAACGCCGAGATCCGATTGCGGTTGGAGGACGGCAAGGCTTACGAACCTGCCGGCAAGCTCGACATGTCGGAAATGGCTGTCAGCGAAACCACCGGCACGTTTCAGATCCGTGCCGTGTTCCCCAACCCGGACAATATCGTTCTGCCCGGCATGTATGTGCGTGCGACGGTGACGCTTGGCAACGAAAACGGCTATCTGATCCCGCAGCGTGCCGCGACCCGCAATGCCCGTGGTGAACTGACGGCGAAATTCGTTGGCGCGGACAACAAGGTGGAAACGCGGACCTTCACGGTCAGCACCACATCCGGCAACAACTGGCTGGTCACCGACGGCATCGCGGACGGCGATCGCCTGATCGTCGACGGGTTCCAGTGGATTGCCGACGCCGCCGCCGTCCAGCCTGTCGAAGTCACGGTCAACGAGCAGGGATTTACAGTCGAGAAGCCGAAGGTTGATGCGCCGAAGCCGTAGAGGTTGAGGTCCGCATCCCGCAACAACGCGAAGAACGCCGCCCCGAATACGGCAAGGAACAAGTGAATGGCCCATTACTTCATCCGGCGGCCCGTCTTCGCCTGGGTTATTGCGATCGTGATCATGCTCGGTGGTGCGCTTGCCATCACCACGCTGTCGATCTCGCAATATCCGGATATCGCCCCGACCACGGTGCGCATTTCTGCCAGCTATAACGGCGCCAGCGCCGAAACCGTCGAGAAATCGGTCACAACGATCATCGAAGACGGCATGACCGGACTCGACGATCTCACCTACATGAACTCGTCGTCGTCAACGGGACGCGCGACCGTCACGCTGACATTCGGCAACTCGATCATGCCTGATATCGCCCAGGTTCAGGTGCAGAACAAGTTGCAGCTGGTACAGTCGCAGCTGCCTGACGTCGTGCAGCAGTCCGGCATCGAAGTCTCCCGCTCCACCTCCAGTATCCTGATGGTCGGCGCGCTTGTGTCATCGGACGGCAAGCGCAGTTCGGTCGATCTTGGCGACGTGTTCTCGACCCAGATCGAAGATCAGGTGAAGCGCCTGGAAGGCGTCGGCAGCATCAATATCTTCGGCTCAGGCTATGCAATGCGCGTCTGGCTCGATCCCTTCAAGCTGCAGAAATACCAGTTGACGTCGGCCGATGTCACATCCGCGATCGAAGCGCAAAATACCCAGGTGTCCGTTGGTTCGCTCGGGGCGCAGCCCGTGTCGGAAGGCCAGCAGCTGACCGTCACCATGACCGCCCAGAGCCAGCTGACCACCGTCGACGACTTCGAGCGGATCATCCTCAAAGTCGGCCAGGACGGCGCCACGGTCAGGATATCGGATATTGGCCGGGTCGAGATCGGCCAGGAAAGCTATGGTGGCAGCTCCCGCTTTAACGGCAAGCCGGCGGCGGGCTTTGCGGTCAACCTCGCGACGGGCGCCAATGCGCTTGATACCGCCGAAAGGGTAAAAACTGCCCTCAACCGGGTCGAGCCGACGCTTCCCGAAAATGTCAGCATCACCTACCCCTACGACACGACGCCGTTCGTCGAGCTGTCGATCGAAAAGGTCATTCACACGCTGATCGAAGCGATCGTTCTGGTGTTCGTGGTGCTTCTGGTCTTCCTTCAGAACCTGCGGGCAACGCTGATCCCCATGGTCGCCGTTCCGGTGGTGTTGCTCGGGACATTCGGCATCCTGGCGCTGACGGGCTATTCGATCAACACTCTCACCATGTTCGCCATGGTGCTGGCGATCGGCCTTCTCGTGGATGACGCGATCGTCGTCGTCGAGAACGTCGAGCGCATCATGGACGAGGAAGGTTTGTCTCCTCTCGAGGCGACCGAAAAGTCCATGCACGAAATTACCGGTGCCATCATCGGCATCGCGCTGGTTCTGACGGCCGTGTTTATCCCGATGGCCTTCTTCGGTGGGTCGACAGGCATCATTTATCGCCAGTTCTCGATCACGATCGTTTCCGCGATGCTGCTTTCGGCCGTGGTTGCGATCGTGCTGACGCCGGCGCTCTGCGCGACGATCCTGAAGCCGGTCAATCACGAGAAGAAGAACAAGGGTATCGGCGCCTGGTTCAACCGCGGCTTCGACAAGACGACAAACGGCTATGTCGGATCGATCGGTTATCTTCTGAAGCGGCCGCTGCGCGTCATGCTTCTTTTCGCACTGATTGTCGGCGGTTGCGGTCTGTTGTTTTCAAGGCTCCCCAGTTCCTTCCTTCCGCAGGAAGACCAGGGCGTTCTGATGGTGCTTGTCCAGACTCCCAACGGTTCGACGACCGCCAGAACCGAGGAAGTGGTCAAGCAGATCGAGTCCTTCTTCCTCAACGACGAGAAGGACAGCGTCGCTTCGGTGTTCGGTGCGATGGGCTTCAGCTTCAACGGCACCGGCCAGAACAATGCGATGATCTTTGCCAAGCTCAAGGATTTCGACGTTCGCACCGAGCCGCAGCAGGAAGCGGCCGCCGTTGTGCAGCGGGCTCAGCGCCATTTCTTCGGACTGCGTGACGCGCAGGTGTTCGCGCTTCTGCCACCAGCAATCCAGGGCCTCGGCAATTCCAGCGGCTTTTCGATGTACCTTGTCGACAGCGGCAACAACGGCAATCCCGCTTTGACGAGCGCATCGCAGCAGCTGATGCAGATCGCGGGCAGCAACCGCAATATCGGCTCGCTGCGCAGCAACTCGCAGAGAACCGAAACGCAGCTGCAGATCCTGCTCGACCAGGAGAAGCTGGGTGCGATGGGTGTCGACCTCGCTTCGGTCAATTCGATGCTCACCACCATCTTTGCCGGTCGCGACGTCAATGACTTCACGCTCGAGAACAAGCTGAAGCCCGTCTATGTGCAGGGTGATGCGCCTTACCGCATGCAGCCGGAAGACCTCAAATACTGGTTTGCCCGCAACACCGGCGGCGAGATGGTCCCGTTTTCGTCCTTCAGCACCGTCCAGTGGAACACGGGCACGCCGCAGCTTGCGCGGTTCAACGGCGTCAGTGCCATATCGCTTGACGGCGCGACCGGCGCCGGCGTCAGCACCGGTCAGTCCATGGACGAGATGGAGAAGCTGACTGCGGCATTGCCGGGTGGCTACTCCGTGGCCTGGCAGGGCATCTCCTATCAGGAACGGTTGTCTGGCTCCCAGGCTCCCATGCTTTACGGCCTGTCCGTTCTGATCGTATTCCTCTGCCTTGCGGCACTTTATGAAAGCTGGTCGATTCCGTTCTCGGTCATTCTCGCGGTTCCGATCGGTGTCCTTGGCGCATTGGCTGCAGCCTATCTCCTTGGCCAGTCGAACGACGTCTACTTCAAGGTCGGACTTTTGACGACGATCGGATTGGCGGCGAAGAACGCCATCCTGATCGTCGAATTCGCCAAGGATCGTCAGGAGACAGGTATGGGCGTGCTCGAAGCGACCCTCGAGGCCGCAAGATTGCGCCTTCGTCCGATCATCATGACGTCGCTCGCATTCATTCTCGGCGTGGTACCACTTGCGATCGCAACGGGTGCCGGCTCTGCCGCTCAGAACGCCATCGGCATCGGCGTGCTGGGTGGTATGCTTTCTGCAACACTGCTCGGAATTTTCTTCGTTCCGTCCTTCTTTGTTGTTGTGCGCCGGTTATCAAAGCGTGAAAAACAAGTGAAGACAGTGTGAATCTGTTAACGGATTGCCAGCATCGAATCGCCGCTCGTCTGAGCGGGAGGCTGTGCAGTGATTTGCTCCGCTGTTCGCGGGGCCCCTTTCTTAAGCGTTTCGGGACAAAGATATGACATCCATTCGCGTAGCCGCCCCTCTCGTCATGCTCCTCCTTTCCGGCTGCGTGGTCGGACCGAACCATCAGGCGCCGGAAGTGTCCCTTCCTTCGAAGTTTGCCGAGGGTGCGCAGACGAGCAATGGCGACGTTTCCATGAAGGCTTGGTGGACGGCGTTTTCCGACACGCGCCTGAACGGCTACATGCAGACGGGCCTGTCGCAGAACCTCAGCGTTCTTCAGGCCCTGGAACGCATCAATCAGGCCCAGGCGTCCGTCGTCAGTGCCGGCGCCGGCGGTCTTCCGTCGCTCGATATCGATGCGCAGGGTGAGCGCAGCGGCACGAAGGACATCGGCGGGCGGCTCGGTCCAACATCGACCGCACCGCAATCATCCGCCGTCGGTGGAGCCAGCGCGTCCTGGTTCCTGGATCTGTTCGGTCTCTACCGCCGCAGCAAGGAATCGGCTCTTGCCAGTCTCGACGCCGCCTATGCAAGCGTCGACGTTGCGCGCCTGAGCCTGCTTTCGCAGGTTGCCGCAGCCTATATCGATGTGCGCTACTATCAGGAGCGTATCGCGATCACCAAAAAGAACCTCGGTTCTCGCCGTGAAACGCTTGATCTCACCAAGCTTCAGCTGGAAGCCGGTGCTGCCTCCAGACTGGATGTTGTTCAGGCCGAAGGTCTTGTAAACTCGACACTGTCAGAGCTGCCAGGTCTCGAGACCCAGTATCGCACCGCGGCGCATCGCATCGCGACGCTTCTCGGCATGCCAGCGTCCACACTGCTTCCTGAACTGCAGCGCGGTGCCCGCCAGCCGGTCGCCCGCTACAGCACCAAGACCGGCATTCCCGCCGACCTGATCCGCAATCGACCTGACATTCGTGCGTCCGAACGGCAGCTTGCCGCAGCCGTTGCGCAGATCGGCGTTGCCGAAGCACAGCTCTATCCGGCGATTACGCTCGGTGGCTCCATTTCGCCATCCTACACCCGCGTTGCCGGAAGCGGCGAAAGTGGCATCCTGTCCTGGTCCTTCGGTCCGGCCTTGTCTCTTCCGATCTTCGACGGCGGCGCCCTGCGTGCCAACGTCAAGTCGTCCGAATCGTCAGCCCGCGAAGCCTATCTGTCGTGGAAGCAGACGGTTCTCGATGCCGTCGAGGAAGTCGAGAACGCGCTTGCCGCCGTTGCCCGCGATGGCCGCACCGTGGCAGCGCTCCGTGCGACCGTGAAATCCTACGAGGAAGCTCTGCAGCTCGCGACCGCCAGCTATCGTGATGGCGCCTCCTCGCTGCTCGACGTTCTCGACGCACAGCGCGAAGTTTCCACCGCCCAGGCAAGCCTGGCCCAGGCCGTACAGCAGATGGCGCAGGACTATGTCTCGCTCAACGTCGCACTCGGTGGCGGTTATGCCTTCGGATCACCGACGGCGCAGGTGGCCTCTGCCAAGCTGGTTCTGAAAAACTAAACAGCGAAACAGGATGGACCGGCCGGTTCGCCGGCCCTTTTCTTCTCGCGGGATCGCCAGACAACAAAAAACCTCCGAAGCCTGCGGCTCGGAGGTTTTTTTTATGCTCGAATGAAGCCTGATGCTTCGATCAGTTCTTGGCGCGCTCGACGTAGGAATTGTCTTCCGTGGCAATGACGACGCGGGTGCCGGTATCAACATGCGGCGGAACGGCCGTGCGGATGCCGTTCGACAGGATCGCCGGCTTGTAGGAGGACGATGCTGTCTGTCCCTTCGTGACCGGCTCTGTCTCGACGATCTCAAGCGTGACGTGACGCGGCAGCTGCAGCGCGAGCGCGATGCCTTCATGCATAGACAGGACGCAGGTCATGCCTTCCTGCAGATACGCCTTCTGGTCGCCCATCGTATCCACGTCCACGACGATCTGATCGTAGTTTTCCGGGTTCATGAAGTGGAAGCCTTCGCCGTCTTCATAGAGGAACTGGAAGTTGACGTCTTCGACGAAGGCGCGCTCGACCTGTTCCGTGGTGCGCCAGCGTTCCGACACCTTCACGCCGTCAACGATGCGACGCATGTTGACCTGGGTCACCGGAGTGCCCTTGCCGGGGTGGAAGTTCTCGGCGGTGAGAACCACATAGAGCTTGCCGTCGACGTCGATGACGTTACCCTTGCGGACGGAAGATGCGATGACCTTGACCATTTGAATTCCTTGTTGGCGTGCCGGCTTGTAACTGCCGGGAATGCGTCGTAGAGGACCGGGCGATAACCGGCCTGAAGGACGGATGATCTGTTTTCCGGGCAACTACCGCAAAAACGCGCAAAGTGGAAGCCTTGCGGGCAAGAACCCGCGAAGAAAGCCGAAATGAGCCTGTTTCACTCCGAAGCCCGATCTGCCCCGTGGTGGACACCGGAAAGTCACGCCGACCGGCGTCCTTTCCTGATGGGCCGCAACGCGCTTCAAACGGCGCTGCGGGGTTTCTTCGGCAAAGCGGATTTTATCGAGGTCGACACAGCGACCTTGCAGGTATCGCCCGGCAACGAAACCCACCTTCATGCTTTCGCGACGCAAGCGCTGACGATCGACGGCCGCGCAACGCCACTCTACCTGCACACTTCGCCGGAATTTGCTGCAAAGAAGCTGCTTGCGGCCGGCGAGAAGCGCATATTCACCTTCGCGCATGTCTATCGCAACCGGGAGCGCGGACCGCTGCACCACCCGGAATTCACCATGCTGGAATGGTACCGGGTTGACGAAACCTACGAGCAGCTGATGGCCGATTGCGCCAACATGCTGAAACTCGCCGCCGAGACCACGGGAACGAAACGGTTCGCGTTTCGCGGCATGCAAACCGACCCCTTTGCCGAACCTGAAATCGTGACGCTGGCGGAAGCCTTCCTCCGCTACGCCGGGATCGATCTGCTTTCCTCCGTCGAAACCGATGGCACGACAGATCGCGAAGCGCTGGCCGCTGAACTGACCCGCACCGGCCTTCGGGTTTCGGAGGACGATACCTGGGCGGATCTGTTCAGCAAGGTTCTCGTCGAAAAGATCGAACCGCATCTCGGTCAGGGCCGCGCGACGATCCTCTGCGAATATCCGATCTCCGAAGCGGCCCTTGCCCGACCCTCGGCCCGCGATCCCCGCGTTGCCGAACGCTTCGAGCTCTACGCATGCGGCGTGGAACTGGCGAACGCTTTCGGCGAACTGACTGATGCGGCCGAACAGCGCCGCCGGTTCGAGCACGACATGGCGGAGAAAGCGCGCATCTACGGCGAGACCTATCCGATCGACGAGGATTTCCTGTCAGCGCTTTCGATCATGCCGCAGGCAAGCGGCGCAGCGCTGGGCTTTGATCGCCTGGCGATGCTCGCAACCGGCGCGACCCGTATCGACCAGGTCCTGTGGGCGCCCGTCGCCGAGGTTCTGCCGTGAGCGTGGCGCGTACCTTGAAAACGCCCGAGGAACTGGCCGATGCAGGTCTGATTGCGCAAGACCGTCTCGACGGCATCCGTGCCGTCGCCGGCAGTTACGCGATCGCGCTGACGCCGACGGTCCTCTCGCTGATCGACCCGACCGATGACGCCGATCCGATTGCACGACAGTTCGTGCCCGACGCAGCCGAGCTTGTCAGCACACCGGA
Source organism: Rhizobium sp. Leaf321 (assembly GCF_001423215.1). NCBI lineage: Bacteria > Pseudomonadati > Pseudomonadota > Alphaproteobacteria > Hyphomicrobiales > Rhizobiaceae > Rhizobium > Rhizobium sp. Leaf321. The sequence continues at coordinate 10,178 of NZ_LMOF01000003.1, forward strand.
CGAACGGGCCGATCCGATCGGCGACGCGGCGCATAGTCCGGTCAAAGGCATCGTCCACCGCTACCCGGACCGCGTCCTTCTGAAGGCCGTGCACATCTGTCCTGTTTATTGCCGTTTCTGCTTTCGCCGTGAAATGGTTGGCCCGCAGGGCGATGGAACGCTTTCGCCGGACGAACTAACGGCCGCGCTCGACTACATCCGCACTCATGAGGAAATCTGGGAAGTCATCCTGACCGGCGGCGATCCGCTTGTCCTGTCTCCGCGACGGCTTTCCGTGATCATGGCTGGATTGGCTGAAATCGAGCATGTCAAAATCGTGCGCTTTCATACGCGCGTGCCGGCGGTCGAGCCCGAGCGGGTGGATGCGCCGATGATTGCGGCGCTGAAGGAAAGCGGCAAGACAATCTATGTGGCGCTCCACGCCAACCATCCCCGCGAAATGACTGAGGACGCGCGGGCTGCCTGCGCAAGGCTGATTGACGCCGGCTTTGCGATGGTCAGCCAGACGGTCCTGCTCAAAGGCATCAACGACGACCCGAAAGTGCTCGGCGACCTGATGAAGGCTTTCGTCGAAACGCGCATTAAACCCTATTACCTGCACCATCCGGACCTGGCGCCAGGCACAGGCCATTTCCGGCTCGATATCGCCGAGGGCCAGCGAATCGTTTCGGCTCTGCGCGGCACCATTTCCGGACTTTGCCAGCCGACTTACGTGCTTGATATTCCAGGCGGCCACGGCAAGGCGGTGATCGGCGAAAGCGCTGCGCGTGCTGAAGGTGGCTGCTATTCGGTGAGCGATTTTCGAGGTAACGAACACACCTATCCGCCGGCGTGAATTTCGTCCGGTTTCGATGATTCACGTGAAATACCGGCGGCTTAACGCCCGCAGGAAGCATTCTCCGACATCGCTTTCAGAAGCGTTGTCATCTGCGGCCTGTCGACCGTGCGAACCGGCTGGATGTTGAGGATCTCGTCTTCCGGCCACCAGTCACCGGCTGCCCAATAGGCCCAGCCCAGCCACGCATCCGGGTTGCTCTCGACGACCTTGACCATATCGACCAATGCCGACTGGCATTCCGGCTGGCGCGGAACGGCAAATTCACCCAGCAGGCCGCGCCGGTTGTTCTGCTTCAACCAGGTGCCGACGTCGGAGAGCGCCTTGACCGCATCGGCGGCACGCGAGCATTCGTCATTCTTGCCGGAGAAATCCTCATCAAGATACTGGTGCACCTCGAAAACGTAATTGTTCTGCGGGTCGACGATCGCCGACATCGCGGCAGCGTTGGTGGTGCCGTAATCGCCGGCAGACCAGCTATGGGCGCCGGTCCAGGCCGTGCCGGGAACAAGGATCAGACTGGCGGACCCGGCCTGCCGGATGGCCGCGATCGCACCGTTGGCGGCGGACACCCAGTCTTCGGCTGCAATACCATGCGGTTCGTTCATCAGACCGAACGCAATGTCTGCCTCTGTGCCAAACCGTACCGAAAGCCTGCGCCAAAAGTCGGCGAACGCGCTTTGCGGAACGTTGTCCGTCCCGATCAGATCACCCTTGTAGCGAGCGTAGTTGTGCGGATCGAGAATAACGACCATCCCGGCTTTGCGTACAAGCTCGACAGTAGCCGCAAGCCGCTTTGCCTCAGCCCGATCGAACGACGCATAGAGCTTGGGCTGCAGCCTTTCCCATAGAAATGGCAGCCGAACGGCCGTGAACCCCTTGCTTGCAAAATAGCGGATCGTTTCGGCGGAAGGGTAAGTGTAGCCTTTACCGTAGGCATCGCCAACCTTGCCGAATTCGGCACCGGCGAGATTGATGCCCCGCATACAGGTCGTGGCAGCGGAAACCGGCTGCGTCGCGAGACTGGCCGCACCGATCAAGGCGATTCCCCTCAAGGCAATGCTTCTGAGGTTTCTACCCAACCAGGCCTTACCCTGAGACCGCCCCGCATATCTAGCCACCAGCATTCCTCCCGTATCTTACAAAATCCGACGAAATAAATATTCGAAAATATTGAATGACAAATGCGCGGCGGACCAAGCACCGCGACGGTGATCAACGCGTGAAAGGCGCAAAAGGACCGGAATTTTTGACGTCCTTGCCTAAGCTGCTGTTTGTAAGGGTGGAACGTTCCATTGCTTTGAGCCGGAACGGAAAAACGCCTCCGTATTTCTGTTGTTTCCTACGCCATCGGATATGGTCCGCCGGCGTGGTTATGTCTACAAGGATTTCCGCCAAGTGCAGACCAAGGGGTTATCGATGAAAAGCTATGTACTGACCGTCACCTGCCGTTCCACGCGCGGCATTGTTGCTGCGCTTTCCGGCTTTCTGGCGGAACAGGGCTGCAACATCATCGACAGCTCGCAGTTCGACGATCTGGATACCGGACGCTTCTTCATGCGCGTCTCGTTCATTTCCGAAGAAGGCGTCGGTCGCCCGGCAATTGCCGAAGGCCTCGAGCCGATCGCCGAAAAGTTCGAGATGGAATGGGACATCTTCGATACCGAAGAACGCATGAAGGTGCTTTTGATGGTGTCGCGATTCGGCCATTGCCTCAACGACCTTCTCTACCGCTGGAAGATCGGCGCGCTGCCGATCGATATCGTCGGCGTCGTCTCCAACCACTTCGAATACCAGAAGCAGGTGGTCAACAACGATATCCCCTTCCACCACATCAAGGTGACGAAGGAAAACAAGCCGCAGGCCGAGGCCCAGTTGCTTGATGTCGTCGAGGCAAGCGGGGCCGAACTGGTGGTGCTCGCACGCTACATGCAGGTCCTGTCGGATCAGCTGTGCCAGAAAATGTCGGGCAAGATCATCAACATCCACCACTCCTTCCTGCCGAGTTTCAAGGGTGCAAACCCTTACAAGCAGGCGTATCAGCGCGGCGTGAAGCTGATTGGGGCGACAGCCCATTACGTCACTGCCGATCTCGACGAAGGCCCGATCATCGAGCAGGACACGGTGCGCATTACCCACGCGCAATCGCCCGACGATTATGTCTCGCTTGGCCGTGATGTGGAAAGCCAGGTTCTGGCCCGCGCGATCCATGCGCATATTCACCACCGCACCTTCATCAACGGCAATCGCACGGTGGTCTTCCCGCCGAGCCCCGGCTCCTACGCCTCCGAGCGTATGGGGTAATCCATCCGAGTCATCTAATGCTTTGATCCGACTGTCGGTTTACCGACGGTCGGCGCAGCGCCGGATAACAACGTGTCACAATAACTTTAGCCGGTCTCATCTTGTCGCAGACGAGGCCCGCACCTATTTCCTGGCTTGTCAAAGGACAGGCCATCGCGAATGAAATTTCACATTTCCGCCGCGATACTGTCATCAGACAGAAAAATATTTCCTTTAAAAGGATTTTCGTTGATCGCATTCTGCGAGTCACCTAAAGTCCACTTTCGATCGACGGACGTTATCCGTCGGCATTTTACGCAACGCCATGAGGGAGAGTGACATGATTAAACCTGCTTACGTCGCCGCCTACGGTCGGTTCGCGTATAAGATGCTAGGCACGGAGCGTAGCTCCCTTCCGTGCTGTCGAATGTAGACCTTTCAGTTCTTTCGTTCCTGAAAATCCATTCGCCAATGCTGCGCTTTAGGCAGCAAATGCGGGAGCATGCTATGCAAAAGCAAGTCATAGAATTCGGCGGCGAGCCCGTCGGTATCGTTATCCCGGATGAAGACCGGTTGAAATTCATTGCCGTGAAGTTTCACGTCATCGATCTCGATGAGCAGCGTTTCAATTCGCCCGACGAAGTGAAACTGGCCATCCGTGACCTGGTGCGTGCACGCGCCCAGGCACCGACGGCGCTTGCCTGATCAAACCTGATCGTCGAGACAGAAAAGCCGCCCTTGAGGCGGCTTTTCTATTGAAGGCATCACGGATCAGAACGCCGTGAACGTCATCGTCGTCAGCGACCGCTCGATACCGGGGATCGAGGCAATCTTCTCGTTGACGAAGCGGCCGATTTCATCGTCGCCGCTGATATAGACTTTCAGAAGCAGGTCCCAGTCACCGCTGGTGGAATAGAGTTCGGAAGCCAGCTCGGTCTTATAGATCGCATCGGCGACCTCGTAGGTCTTGCCGGGCTTGCAGCGAAGCTGGACGAATATCGGTTTCATCAGGGTCTTCCCGTCGGTCGGTCAAAACAATAACAAGTCTCACGGACTATTGGCCGATAGCGCCCATGATCGCAAGTGACCGGTCGCCATCCGCTTCGATCTCCCGCGAGATCCAGTCGCGAAAGACGGCAAGCGGCGGGTAGGTTGCGCGGTCGGGTGGATAGGCGAGATAATATTGTCCCGTCCCCATCGATCCCCCGGCAACCGCCTCCACCAGCAGCCCCTGTTGCAGTTCGCGCTCGATCAGAAAGCGCGGAAGCAGCGCCGTGCCAAGGCCCGCCACGGCCGCCTCGACCATGGTCGCGAACTGATCAAACAACATGCCATGCAGTGCGTCGAACTCGGTTGCCGCTGTGCGGAACCACGTCTCCCAGGCATCCGGCCGGCTGTTGAGGTGAAGCAGCGGCGCATGCACCAGATCACCCGGTGCCTGGATGGCATGCTTCCTTAGGAAAGCCGGGCTGCAGGCCGGGATCACCTCCTCGTCCATCAGGAATGTCAGGGCAGCACCCGGCCAGCGCGCCGAGCCGAAATGGATCGCCGCATCCAGCGTATCGAACCGGAAGTCGAACGGCTCCAGCCGGGTGGTCAGGTTGACGACGACGCCGGGGTGAAGATCGAGAAACCTGCCGATCCTTGGAGTGAGCCAGCGCGCTCCAAAAAACGGCAGGATGCCGAGATTGAGGGTTCCACCGGACGGATTGGCCCGAAGGTTCAGCGATGCATTGGAAATCCGCCGCAGCGCTTCACGCACCTCGCGCGCATAGGCGTCGCCGGCAAGCGTCAGCCGAATCGTTTGCCGCTCGCGCAGGAACAGCGCCACGCCCAGTTGTTTCTCCAGCGCGGAGATCTGGCGGCTGACGGCGCTCTGCGTCAGGCCGAGTTCGTTTGCCGCCGCGGTGACGCTGCCACTGCGAGCAGCCGCCTCGAAGGCGGCGAGAAGCGAAAACGATGGAAGAAACCGTCTTGGCGGGAGCATTGTCATTCCTCCCGCGAATGACCTGTTGAGATTATGTCGATATTCATCGGGAAACGGGTTCTGTAAAGTCTGCAAAACATAAAGTGCGAGAACTTTCGATGCTCGACGACCAGCGCTCCCACGGCCTCTGGGAAAGAACTGCTCCTGCGGCTCCTTCCACTCTTCCTCTGAGAGGATCAACGTCGTCGGACGTGGTGATCGTCGGCGGCGGCTATACCGGCCTGTCCGCGGCGCTGCATCTGGCGGAACGCGGTGTCGACGTCGTCCTGTTGGAAGCCGCCGAGATCGGCTTTGGCGGTGCCGGCCGCAATGTCGGGCTGATCAACGCCGGCATGTGGGTCATGCCCGACGACTTTCCGAAGGAACTCGGCGATCACTACGGCGAGCGGGCGCTCGACCTGCTCGGCAACGGCCCTTATCTCGTTCGCGAACTGATCGAGAAGCATGACATTGCCTGCGAGCTCGAAACCAATGGCACGCTTCACTGCGCTGTCGGCGACAAGGGACTGCGGGAACTGGAGGAACGCGCGCGCCAGTGGCAAAAGCGCGGCGCCCCGGTTACCCTGCTGGATGCGGCAGAGACCGAACGCCGGATCGGCACAAGCGCCTATTCAGGCGCGCTTCTCGACATGCGCGCCGGCACGCTTCAGCCGCTCGCCTATGCCCGCGGCCTTGCCCATGCGGCGATCAAGGCCGGCGCGAAAATCCACACCGGCAGCGCCGTCATCGAAACGTCCGAGGCAGATGGCAAGAAAATCGTCAAGACTGCTGAAGGCGAGGTTCACGCCGACTGGATCATCGTATCGACGGATGCCTACAGCACCGGCCCATGGGCGCAGATACGGCGCGAACAGGTGCACCTGCCCTATTTCAACCTGGCAACAAAGCCGCTGTCCGCCAACCTGCGCGGATCGGTGCTGCCGAACTGCGAAGGCTGCTGGGATACGAAGGAAGTCCTGTCTTCCTTCCGGATGGACAAGGCCGGCCGCCTCGTCTTCGGTTCCGTCGGCGCATTGCGGGGCACGGGCATCGACATTCACACGTCCTGGGCACGGCGGTCGCTGAAGCGGCTTTTCCCGCAGCTTGGCGATGTCGAATTCGAGGCCGAATGGCACGGCAAGATCGGCATGACCGACAACGCCCTGCCGCGTTTCCACAAGTTTGGCCGCAACGTCATCGGATTTTCCGGCTATAATGGTCGCGGCATCTCGCCGGGCACCAATTTCGGCAAGGTTCTTGCCCGCCATATCCTTGGCGAGATCACCGAGGACGACCTGCCGCTGCCGCTGACCGGCATCACGGAACCGGGCTTTCGCACCTTCAAGGAAGCCTATTACGAGGCCGGCGCCCAGATCGCACATTTCACGGGCGAACGCTTCTGACCAGAACGAATATCGGCGGACCTGTTGTCAAACCGGCCCCGATTTGTAGATTGACCCCAAATTTCGATATCCGGAGACCGACATGACGCTCGCCAAACTCGACCTCGTCGCCGAAGTGGACAAGATCTTTGCTGATCTCGGCGTCACAGCCGACCAGTACAAGGGCGGGACGCTCACCGTCCGCTCGCCGATCACGGGCACGGAAATCGTTAAGCTGCCGGAAGTGACAGCGGACGATGCCACGAAGGCGATCGACGCCGCGCATCAGGCCTTCCTCGAATGGCGCCTCGTGCCGGCACCCAAGCGTGGCGAACTGATCCGGCTGCTGGGCGAGGAACTGCGTGCCGCCAAGTCTTCCCTCGGTCGCCTCGTGTCGATCGAAGTCGGCAAGGTCACATCCGAAGGCCTTGGCGAAGTCCAGGAAATGATCGACATCTGCGATTTCGCAGTCGGCCTGTCGCGCCAGCTCTACGGCCTGACGATCGCAACCGAGCGCTCCGAGCACCGGATGATGGAAACCTGGCATCCGCTCGGTCCCGTCGGTATCATCTCCGCCTTCAACTTCCCTGTCGCCGTCTGGTCGTGGAATGCAGCGCTTGCCCTCGTCTGCGGCAATTCCACCATCTGGAAGCCTTCTGAAAAGACCCCGCTGACCGCGCTCGCCACCCACGCGATCTTCGAAAAGGCACTGTCGCGCTATGTCGCCGACGGTGGAAAAGCCCCACAAAACCTCTCGACCCTGCTGATCGGCGGCCGCGACATCGGCGAAATCCTCGTCGATCACGACAAGGTACCGCTGGTTTCTGCGACAGGCTCGACCCGCATGGGACGCGAAGTCGGTCCGCGGCTGGCGCAGCGCTTTGCCCGCTCCATTCTCGAACTCGGCGGCAACAACGCCGCGATCGTCAGCCCGACGGCCGATCTCGATCTGACCCTGCGCGGTGTCGCCTTCTCCGCCATGGGCACCGCCGGACAGCGCTGCACGACGCTGCGCCGCCTCTTCGTCCATGACAGCGTCTATGATGCGCTCGTTCCGCGCCTTGCCAAGGCCTACCAGTCGGTCACCATCGGTTCTCCGCTGCAGGACGGCAATCTGGTCGGCCCGCTGATCGATCAGGCCGCTTTCGACAAGATGCAGGCGGCACTTGAGGCTGCCAAGTCCGCCGGCGGCACGGTCGTTGGCGGTGAGCGCGTGCTGGATGGCGAAGCGGCTGATGCCTATTACGTGCGCCCGGCGATCGTTGAAATGCCTGATCAGACCGGCCCGGTCAGAGACGAAACCTTCGCGCCAATCCTCTACGTCATCCGATATCAGGACTTCGACGAAGCGATTGCCCTGCATAACGACGTGCCGCAGGGCCTGTCGTCCTCGATCTTCACCAACGACATCAGGGAAGCCGAAGCATTCGTATCGGCGCGCGGTTCCGATTGCGGCATTGCCAATGTGAATATCGGTCCCTCGGGCGCGGAAATCGGCGGCGCTTTCGGCGGCGAGAAGGAAACCGGCGGCGGCCGCGAATCGGGCTCCGACGCATGGCGCGCCTACATGCGCCGCGCCACCAACACCGTGAACTATGGCCGCACCCTGCCGCTCGCGCAGGGCGTCAAGTTCGATATCGACTGATGCTCGCATGGTGGCGCAATTGAACCTTCTCACCGATATCGAAGGCGTGGCCGTTGGCCACGCGACCGATCTGCAGCTTGGCTCGGGCGTCACCGCGATCATCTTCGACGAGCCGGCGGTCGCTTCCGGCTCGGTTCTCGGCGGTGCACCGGGTGGGCGCGAGACCGCCCTTCTCGAACCGTCCATGACGGTGCAGACAGTCGATGCCTTTGTTCTCTCGGGCGGCTCGGCCTTCGGGCTGGATGCAGCAGGCGGCGTGCAGGCGGGCCTGCGCCAGATCGGACGCGGCTTTCCCGTCGGGTCTGCCAAGGTGCCGATCGTGCCGCAGGCGATTCTGATGGATCTTTTGAACGGCGGCGACAAGGACTGGGGCCTCCATTCTCCCTATCGTGACATGGGCTACGACGCCTTCTGCGCCGCCCAGAAAGGCGCGTTCGCGCTCGGCACAGTCGGGGCCGGAACCGGCGCCACGACCGCCACCGTCAAGGGCGGCATCGGTTCGGCAAGCGCAAAGACGTCGTCCGGGCACACGATTGCCGTCCTCATGGCCGTCAATGCCATGGGCGCCGCAACGGTCGGTGATACCAAGCACTTCTGGTCGGCGCCGTTCGAGCAGGATGACGAGTTCGGTGGCCTTGGCCTTCCCGCGACATTCACAGCCGACCACATGGCCCTGCGGATGAAGGGCGTGGCGTTGAAGGCAACGACGATCGGCGTGGTCGTCACCGATGCAGTTCTGACCAAGGCGCAGGCGCACAGGCTGTCGATCATGGCGCATGACGGACTGGCACGCGCCGTCTTGCCAGCACATCTGCCGGGAGATGGCGACACGATCTTTTCGGCAGCCACCGGAAAAATCCCGATGGAAGACATGGGGGCCTTCGCCGAACTCTGCCATCTCGCAACCCTGGTCACGGCAAGAGCCGTTGCTAGGGGTGTATTCGAGGCGACCGCGCTGCCAAACGCTAACGCCCAACCATCCTGGCGAGACCGGTTCGGCGGCTAAAAGTCTCCGAGTGCCGCTTCCAGCCGAGACCAGTCCTTCTCTTCAGGCATCCCCAGCCGTAGATCGTCCGGACGCTCGCTAAAGCGGCGAGTGATGATCCCGTGTTCGCCGAGATGCTGGAAGAGACCTTGAGCACGCCTGTCACGTATAAAACGAAACAATGACGTGCCGCCGAAGACCGGAATGCCGGCAGCGGACAGAGCTGCGTCCAGCCTCCCAGCATCTGCGCCGAGCCTGGTTCGCATAGCGGCCTGCCAATCGGCATCGGCCAGCGCTTCGGATGCCACATGCAAAGCCGGACCGGAGACCGCCCAGGGCCCGAGCCTCTCCTCGATCTTCACGGTGATATCGGGATGGCCGATCGCAAATCCCAGCCGCAGGCCGGCCATGCCGTAGAACTTGCCGAAGGAGCGCAGCACTATCAGCCCGCCCTCGCCGACATCGCCGGCAACGCTCTGCGCCTCCGACACATCCATGAAGGCTTCGTCGACGACGAGCAGGCCGCCTTTCGCGCGCATGATTTCGGCCAGCGCCAGAGTGTCACTCCTCGACACGATCCGGCCGGTCGGATTGTTCGGGTTGACGATGACGGCGAGACTGGCGGTCGCGAGATGGTCGAGATCATCCGTCTCGAGAACCTCAAAGCCCGCCATTGTCGCGGCACGCGCATGTTCCGCATAGGTGGGCGACAGAATGGCAGCCTTTCCGTTCCCTCCGACAAGGCCGGCGATGATTGGCAGCAGGATCTGCGTCCCCGGCCCGGCCACGATATGAGCGGCTGACGGAGCCCTATACGCCGCAGCCGCAAGCGTCTTCAGCCTCTCGAGCGATGAAGGCTCCGGCAGACGCGCAAAAACATTGCCGGGGATCGGCGTATGCGGATAGGAATGCGGGTTGATGCCGGTCGACAGATCGATCCACGGCTCGGGCGCGTGAGGAAACAGCGCGCGCGCCATGGCAAGGTTGCCGCCATGTTGTATCGGACTGCCCAACTCAGAGATCGCCAACGTCATGTTCCTTCTCGCATTCTTCGCCCTGATCACCGAGCGCATCGTCGGCTATCCGGACTGGCTGTTCAAACGCATCGGCCATCCTGTCACCTGGATCGGCGCGCTGATATCGGCACTCGACGGTCGATGGAACCGCGAGGGCGATGATTTCGCCAGCCGCAAACGCATGGGTATTCTCGCCCTCATCGTCCTCATCAGCTGCACCGTCGCCGCCGCGCTGGCGATTGCGGCCGTTCTCATGCTTGTGCCCTTCGGGCCGATCCTTCTCGTTCTTGCCGCAGCCAGCCTGCCCGCCCAGAAAAGCCTCGAAACCCATGTTGAAGCCGTGGCAACCGCGTTGCGCTACAACGGGCTCGACGCCGGACGCAAGGCCGTCTCGATGATTGTCGGCCGCGATCCGGAAAAGCTCGATGACGCCGCGGTGTGCCGTGCCGCGATCGAGAGCCTGGCCGAGAATTTTTCGGACGGCGTTGTCGCCCCTGCCTTCTGGCTCGGCATCGGGGGCCTCGCCGGCGGCGCGGCCTACAAGGCTGCCAATACCGCCGACAGCATGATTGGCCATCGGTCGCCGCGTCATGAAGCATTCGGCTGGGCCGCGGCCCGGTTCGATGACCTGATCAATCTGCCGGCCTCGCGGCTGACGGCAGCGCTGTTCGTCATGGCCGCTGTGTTCGTCAAGGACGCCTCGCCCCGCGATGCCATAAGTGCAATCCGCCGTGACGCCAAGCATCACAGTTCGCCGAACGCCGGCTGGCCGGAAGCGGCGATGGCGGGTGCGCTTGGCATTGCGCTGGCGGGTCCCCGCAGTTACGGCGGCCAGATGATCGAAGCCCGCTATATGGGAGAGGGTAACCGGACCAACCTGAATTTCGACGATATCACCCGCGCCCTCAAGCTTGCCCGCGTGGCGGATGCGCTGCTGATCGGCCTGTTTGGCCTCCTGGCGCTGCTCATCTGGCAATTTTGAGCAGTCCGTCGATATCGAGATGCTGCTCCATATGCGCGGCAAGGCGGTCGAGAATGGCATCGACATTCGCTTCGTAATTCAAGCCCGACACCGTGCCGCCGAGACGCGACAGCCAGGCCGAACGCTGCCGGTCGTCGCAGAACAGCCCGTGCACATAGGTGCCGACCACCCGGCCATCCCTAGACGACGCACCTTCCGCATGGCCGGCAATGCTCGAAAACGGCCGTGAACAGTCGCCTCCAGTGGTATGACCCGTATGCATTTCATAGCCGGCGAAAGATATTCCGTCGGAGCTGACGCCCGTCACCGCCTCCAGCCGCTTCGACACCGACAGCACGGTTTCGACATCGAGAAGCCCCAGCCCTTCCGCCGAACCGGGAGGACCTTCCGATCCCTCCGGATCCGATATCCGTCTGCCGAGCATCTGATACCCGCCGCAGAGGCCGAGAACACGCCCGCCGCGCCTGTGATGAGCTGCGATATCGGTATCGAAGCCGGCCTCCCTAAGCGCCGCCAGATCCGAGATCGTGGCCTTCGAGCCGACCAGAAGCACGAGATCGCAGTCCCCGGGAATGGCCTCGCCGCGGCGAACCCTGATAAGTTCGACCTCCGGCTCCGCTTCCAGTGGATCGAGATCGTCGAAATTGGAAATATGCGGCAGGATCGGCACTGCGATGCGCACCTTTGCACCGGGCTTGCGCGCAAACGACTGGGTCAGGCCGAGCGCATCTTCTGCCGGCAGGAGAGCGGCATCGGCGAAATGCGGCAAGAGGCCGATCGACTGCCAACCGGTAAATGAACCGATCATCCGCATGCCCTCGGCAAACAAGGCCGGATCGCCGCGAAAGCGGTTGACGATAAAGCCGTGGATCATGGCCGCGTCAGAGGCATCGATGACGAGTTTGGTGCCGGCGAGGCTCGCGATCACACCGCCCCGGTCGATATCGCCGATCAGAACCACCGGCACATCGGCAGCGCGGGAAAAACCCATATTGGCGATGTCGTTCTGACGAAGGTTGATTTCGGACGCGCTACCCGCGCCTTCGACCAGAACGAGGTCTGCCCTGGCTTTCAGGATCTCGAAGCTCTCAAGCACCCGCGAAAGCAGCCTCGGCTTCAGAAGCTGGTATTCTGCAGCCTTGGCATTGCCCTCGACCCTGCCCTGCACCACCACCTGGGCCCCGACTTCGCTCTGGGGCTTCAACAGAACCGGGTTCATATGGACGCTGAGCGGCACGCCGGCAGCCCGTGCCTGCAAGGCCTGCGCCCGGCCGATTTCTCCGCCATCGGCGGTGACCGCTGCATTGTTGGACATGTTCTGCGGCTTGAAGGGGAGAACACTTAAGCCACGCAGCGTGAAGACCCGGGCAAGCCCGGCAACGACCAGCGACTTGCCCACATCCGAGCCGGTCCCCTGAAACATGAGAGCGCGAGCCACCACGCGTCAGAACTCGATGCCGGCCTGGGCTTTGACGCCGGCCTTGAAGTGATGCTTGACGAGCGTCATCTCGGTCACCAGATCCGCCGCCTCGATCAGAGCCGGCTTCGCGTTACGTCCGGTGACGACCACGTGCAGATCCTCCCGGCGCGCCTGTAACTGGGCGACGACCTTGTCGAGATCGAGATAATCGTAACGCAGCGCGATATTGAGTTCGTCGAGAATGACGAGGCCGATCGTTTCGTCCGCCATCAGTTCGAGTGCCATCCCCCAGGCCTTCTCGGCAGCGGCGATGTCGCGCTTGAGATCCTGGGTTTCCCAGGTAAAGCCCTCGCCCATCGTGTGCCAGGCAATGCGGTCGCCGAACACAGCAAGCGCCGGCTGCTCGCCGGTCGACCATGCGCCTTTGATGAACTGCACGATGCCGACGCGGCGGTTGTGGCCAAGCGTGCGCAGTGCCAGCCCGAAGGCCGCCGTCGACTTGCCCTTGCCGGAACCGGTATGGACCATGAGGAGACCCTTCTCGACGGTCTTTTCCGCGACTTCGGCATCCTGAACCGCCTTGCGGTTCTCCATTTTGGCGCGGTGGCGCTGCTCGGTGGTCTGATCGATTTCCTTCAACGGACTGCAAGCTCCTTGGACGTGGTCGAAATGTCCTCACCAGCACGAAAACGCTCGCGAATGACGCCGGAAAGCGCTCCGAGAATGGCCCAGAAGACGAGGTTCGTCGCGTAGACGGCATTGACGAACCGCGCATGCAGTTCGATCGGCACCGCGGTTTCATGGGTCGGCGGCAGTGGTGCGCCGATGATGTGCGGAGCAACCAGCAGGACGACCGCCAGAGCCGCAAGAAGGGCGGAACGGGTATAGGCAAGCAGCCCGAGGGCCAGGGCGGTGCAGACTGCCGTCGCGATCCACCAAATCTGCCTCGGTCCGAGTTCGGCGACGGGCATGCCGGGAAGTTCCGGCGGCAGGCCGAGGCCGGGTGCAAGGCTGACGGTGAGGAAGCCGGCAATGCCGAACATCAACCCGCCGCGCCATCCGCCGAACCCGCCGAGTGCTTCGGCGATTGCGATAGCAACCAGCGCAAAACCGATTGCAGAAAGCGCATTGGCCGCAGCCGTGTAGGTAAAGCGCTCGATCCCGTCGGCAGGCGACCATGCCTCTTCGGCATAATCATGCCCGGCAGTATCAGGAGCAGCAGCATGGCTATGCCCTTCGCCGTTGCCGCCGGCGTGTTCATACGTCTCTGCCGCAAGGATAAGCGGCACGACGGAAAAGCTTTGCATCACGGTCATCAGGAGCCCGGACAAAAGCCCTGCGATCACCGCCGTGAGGACGATGTTACGAAACAGCGACATTGGGGAAATTCCTCTTAGTGGCAGGGGAAGGCCAGCGAGTGGCGCGTATCGTGGGCTGCGTTGTGCACGGCCTCGATATGCGAGAAGCCGACAAAACCGACGATGAACAGGCCGAGTATGGCCGTCATGCCAAGAGGAATGATTTTCGATGCGGAAACGCTGGCTGCACCGGCAGCAGAGTTCGTAACCATGGACGTCGTCTTTCTGCCCTCCACCCGAGGGCTTTCACTGTGCCTATCGTCTCCGGCAGGTCTCCTGGCTCGCGGATCGAACGCCTCTGACCCGCCTTCCCGGATTCCTCCAGTGGCATGTTGAGCAGAGACTTTCCGCTTACAGTTGCGGGGGCAGCCGCGGGTTTGACGCCAAGATGTCGTCGCACCGCATTCCCTTCGATGAGCCCTCTCGGGCACCAAAGACAGGGTCACTATAGACGGTTTCCCCAGACGGGCAATCGCCTTTGCGACATTGACACTGCCCTGCGACAAGGCTTAGGTGACTGCGATACGGTCCCTTGCCGGCAACGGTAGGGGCTAAGAGAGAATGCGGTGCGAACCCGGGATCGTCTTTAAGATTCCATGGTTCAATGCCGCGGCTGCCCCCGCAACTGTAAGCGGCGAGCCATCCTGCCACTATGGCCACTGGAGAAATCCGGGAAGGCAGGCGGATGGTGACGACCCGCGAGCCAGGAGACCTGCCGTTCGAAAACGTGCCTTTCCGGGCGGGGTGCTCCGGTAAAGCTTCTTTCACTCTGCAGGATTGGCTTGCCTTCCTGTCGTGCACCCCGATGTTATTGGCTTGGGCGGTAGTGCGACACGATGGTGATTGACGAACGAAAAGACGAGCGCGATGCGTCCGCAGACGGCCTTGCCGGCGAGCCGGATGTGACGATTTTCGTCTGCACCAATTGTCGCGAGGCATCCGACAGCGAAGCGCGCCCGGGCATCGGCCTGATGGCAGCACTTCGCGAGGCAGCTGCCGGCAAGCCGCTTTCGGTTAAACCCGTGACCTGTCTCGCCAACTGCGAGAAAAGCCCAAGTGCTGCCTTCAGACATCGCTCCGGCTGGTCCTATGTCTTTGGTCATCTGTCGCTCGACAATGTCGAGGACATCGTGACCGGCGCGATGATGCTGGCTGATGACGAGCGCGGTTTACTTCCCCTTCGCGGCCGCCCCATGTGCCTTCGCGGCAAGGGCATGACGGCCCGCATTCCCCCATTCCAGCACCACGAGGACCTGCCTTCATGAGCGTTTCATTCGACCGCGTTCCCTGCACCGTGATCACCGGGTTTCTCGGTGCCGGCAAGACAACGCTGATCCGTCACCTGATCGAAAACCTCAAGGGCAAGCGGCTCGCGATCATCGTCAACGAGTTCGGCGATGTCGGCATCGATGGCGACGTGTTGAAGAGCTGCGGCATCGAAAGCTGCCCTGATGACAACATTATCGAACTTGCCAACGGCTGCATCTGCTGCACCGTCGCCGACGACTTCGTTCCGGCGATCGACCAGATCCTGGCCCGCGAGCCCCGCGTCGATCAAATCCTGATCGAAACCTCGGGCCTTGCCCTGCCGAAGCCGCTCGTCCAGGCCTTCCAGTGGCCGGATGTGAAGGCCCGCGTCACCGTCGATGCCGTCATTGCCGTGGTGGATGGTCTGGCGCTCGCCCAAGGCCGCGTTGCCGACGATCACGAGGCACTGGAAGCGCAGCGCAGCCAGGATAGCTCGATCGACCACGACGACCCGGTCGAGGAAGTGTTCGAAGACCAGATCGCCTGCGCCGACATGATCGTACTGACCAAGACGGACCTTCTCGACCAGGCTTCGCTTGCCGCCGCTAAGGGCCGCGTCCAGGCGCATCTGCCGCGCGCGGTCAAGATCGTGCCGGCCGCAAACGGCGCCGTCGATCCGAGCGTGCTGATCGGTCTCGGTCTTGCCGTCGAGGACGATATCGAAAACCGCAAGACGCATCACGATGACCAGCTGGATCACGATCACGACGATTTCGACAGTTTCGTCATAGATATTCCAGCCGTTGCCGATGCGGACGAACTCGCTGCCCGCATTTCCGCCACGGCGGAAGCGGAAAACGTGCTGCGCATCAAGGGTTTTGTCGACGTTGCCAACAAGCCGATGCGCCTTCAGGTGCAGGCGGTCGGTTCACGCGTGAACCACTATTTCGACCGCGCCTGGGGTGCAGGCGAGACCCGACAGAGCCGCCTCGTCGTGATCGGCGAAAAGGGCATGGACCGTGCGGCGATCGAAAAGATGCTGGCGGCATAAGAGGTCTGTAGAAGGAAAAGGATGCATATTCTCGCCACCACTTCGTCGTCGCTTGACGACCTGATCGAGCCGGTCGACCTCAACCAGTCGCCGGCAGATGTGGTGGTGCTGTCTTTTTCCGGCAGCGACTTGAACGGCATTGCAGCGGGTTGGAGCGATGGCAAGGCGAGCCTCTGCCTCACCAATATTTCCGACCTGCGCCATCCGATGTCCGTCGACCTGTGGCTCGAAAAGACCGCTGCCCATGCGCGCTTCATCCTCGTGCGCATTCTAGGCGGCTATGATCGCTGGGCCTATGGCGCCGATCAGCTGTCGCGGCTGGCGAAGCGCAAGAAGATCCCGCTCGCGATGCTGCCGGGGGAATGCAGCATCAGCGACGACCGCCTGGCCGCTGCCTCGACCGTGCCCGATGCGATGCTGATGGACGTTCTCGCCTTCTTCCGCGAAGGCGGCCCGGACAATATGCAGCTTCTGGGGCGCCGCCTGGATGCGCTCGCAAGCGGGGACACGCAAAGCCTGCCGACCGCGACGCCGATGCCGAAGCGCGGCTTCTACAAGCCCGGCCACGGCATCTCGACCGCCGATGAGCTTACTGCTGGTTTCCCGCCCGATGCGCAGCGGCTGCCGATTCTGTTCTATCGCTCCACCTTGCTTGCCAATGATGCAGCACCGATCGACGCGATGTACGAGGCGCTGGCCGCCCGCGGGTTCGCACCGATGCCGATGTTTGTCGGCGGCTTGAAAGATGCCGACACCATCGGCTTTGTCGAACAAGCGATCGCAGAGCTCGATCCGGCGGCCATTCTCACCACGACAGCCTTTGCAAGTGCGACCGACGCCAACGGCGAGACGATTTTCGACCGCTCAGGGATTCCCGTCTTCCAGCTGGTGACTGCAACGACACGGCGCGACGGATGGGTGGAAGGCCGCCGCGGCCTCAACCCTTCCGATCTCGCCATGCATGTCGTGCTGCCGGAACTGGACGGCCGCATTCTTGCCGGCGCGATCTCGTTCAAGGCCGGCGACAAGACGGCCGATCTCATCAACCAGCCCGAACCGGACCGTATCGAACACGTCGCAGACCGGATCGCCGCCTTCCTGGCGATGAAGACCGTGTCCCGGGCCGAGCGAAAGCTCGTGATCCTGATGCCGGATTATCCGAGTGCGCCGGGCCGCACCGGTTATGCCGTCGGTCTCGATGTGCCGCAAAGCGTTCTGACGATCCTCAGCACGCTATTGACAGCCGGCTATTCTATTTCGGATATCCCGCAAACCCCGCGCGCGCTACTGGATCTCCTTGCCGCCAGGACGGCGCAATATCCGCTGGCAACCTACAGCCCTTCAGCTGGCATTGATTCCGCCTGGGGCGAACCCGCGATGGACGCGGATCTGGAAGACGGCGCCTACCGTTTCCGTGCCGCGCAATTTGGGAACGTCACGGTGGCGCTTGCCCCGGAACGTGGTCGCGATGCCGACCGGCGCACTGACTATCACAGCCCCGACCTGCCGCCGCGCCACGCCCTGAATGCCTTCGGTCAATGGATGCGTGATGGCGTTGGCGCCCATGCGATCGTTCATGTCGGCGCCCATGGCACGCTGGAATGGCTGCCGGGAAAGACAGTGGCGCTGTCGAAAGACTGCTTTCCGGAGCTTGTGACCGGCGGCCTGCCGGTCATCTATCCCTTCATCGTCTCCAATCCCGGCGAGGCGGCGGTTGCCAAGCGGCGCATTTCCGCAGTCACCATCGGTCACCTGCCGCCGGTTCTGGCCGGTGCAGGCCTTTCGGTTGAGCAGACGAAACTCGAGCTGCTGGTTGACGAATACGCGCAGGCCGACGGGCTGGACCGGCGCCGACGCGACCGGCTGGCGAAACTGATCGTCGAGACCGCGAGCGACTGCGGATTGGCATCCGAGGCCGGGATCACAGGGGATGACGACCCCGATACCGCGCTCAGCCGAATCGACGCGTTTCTCTGCGACCTCAAGGACTTCGCCATCAAGGACGGCCAGCACGTGTTCGGCGAAATCGCCGCCGGCGATGACGATCCGCTGCGCATCGCCAGTGCCGGCACCGAAATGCAGGCACTGCTCGATGCTCTCGATGGCCAGCATATCCGCCCCGGACCATCGGGCGCGCCGGCACGTGGCCGCCGGGACGTGATGCCAACCGGCCGCAATCTCTACGCCAGCGATCCGCGCACCCTGCCGACCCCGACCGCGTTCGAACTCGGCAAGCGTGCCGCCGACGAGATATTGCGCCGATACCTGCAGGACCATGGCGACTGGCCGAAAAGCCTCGTCTTCGACCTCTGGGGCAGCGCTTCGCTTCGAAGCGGCGGCGAGGAAGTGGCGCAGGTTCTGGCCTTGATGGGTGCCAGACCCGTGCAGGACGCAGCGACCGGCCGTGTCACCGGCATCGAGGTTCTGGCGCCGGCCACGCTTGGACGCCCGCGCATCGACGTGAGCCTTCGGATTTCAGGCCTGTTCCGCGACATGTTTCCGGCACTGATCGCGCTTCTTGATGCCGCCATGCGGGCGATTGCCGCGCGCGAGGAAGCACCGGGCGACAATCCGCTGGCAGAGGATGCGCAGACGCTCGGCCATGTGCCCCCGCGCATCTTCGGCTCGGCCCCCGGTACCTACGGTTCCGGCATCGAGGAAAAGCTTGCCGACGGCAGCTGGGGCGAACGCGAGGAACTCGGCCGTCTCTATCTCGACGCCACCAGCCACGCATTCGGCGGTGCCGATGGCGATGGCGTCCACGTTCCCGGCGGGTTCGCCGAGCGGATCGGCAGCGCCGACCTGCTTGTCCATACCGGCGACGATCCCGGCCGCGATCTTCTCGACGGGTCCGCCGACGTTGCCTTCATCGGCGGCTTTTCAGCAGCTGTGGCGGCACTTGGCGGCAAGGCGGATGTGATCGCGCTCGATACGACCGATCCGCAAAAGCCGAAAGCACGCTCCATTTCCGAGGCCGTGACCCGCGTCGTGCGCGCGCGCGCCGTCAACCCGCGCTTCATCGCCGGCCAGATGCGCCACGGTCCCCGCGGTGCAGCCGAACTGGTCGAAACCGTCGACCGGCTGATCGGCTTTGCCGAGACCACCCACGCAGTTCCGCAATCGCTGATCGACGCGACCTATGACGCCTATCTGGGTGACGAGAAAGTCCGCGACTTCCTGCTGTCGCAGAACCCCGAAGGCGCTCGCTACATGGGCCTGCGGTTCCGCGCGGCACTCGATCGCGGCCTCTGGCACCCGCGCCGCAATGCGGTGGATGCCGAGTTGGAAATGCTGGCAGACGACTGCGAAAGGCTGGTCGCATGAAGGCATTTGCACGCGACCGAGCCGATCCGGATCTGAGACGCGGCGCCTGCCCTGCCCTGTCTGCGCCGATGATGACCGGCGACGGCCTGCTTGCGCGCGTGCCGCTGACCGCTGCAATTGCGCCGGAACAACTGGCCGATCTCTGCCGTCTGGCAATGCGTCACGGCAACGGCATGATCGACATTTCAGCCCGCGGTAACCTGCAGATCCGGGGCCTGAGCGAAGCCTCTGCGCCACAGCTCGAGGCCGAGGTGCGATCGCTGGACCTGCCGCTGCGCGATGGCCTTGCCGTCGAAGTGCCGCCGCTTGCCGGTGAGGACGCCACCGAGATCGCCGATCCGCGCCCGCTGGCAGACGCAATCAGAGACCGCGCCCGCGACATCCAAGGCCTTGCGCCAAAGACATCTGTCATCGTCGATGGTACGGGTCGCCTGACACTGTCCGGGCTGATCGCTGATATAAGGCTGGTCGCCGTGGAGGCGGATAGCGAAATCCTCTGGAAGATCCTGCTCGGCGGCACCGAAGCTTCCGGGCGTGTTTTCAACGTTTTACGTGAAACAGAGGCCATCGAGGCGACCGTCTCTCTTCTCGAAAAGCTCGCTTCGCTTGGAAGCGATGCCCGCGGTCGTGACCTCGCTTCAGGTCTACCTGCCAACGATTTTACTGCCGCAACCATCTCCCCTTTCACGCTGCATGCCCTTTCAAACGGCACGTTCGCGACCGGCCTAGGCCCGGCATTCGGCCAGACCCATGCCGGAAACATGATTGCCCTCTGCACGGAAGCCACACGCCTGGACATCCGCACCGTCAAACCGGCGCTCGATCATTCGCTCCTGTTCTTCGGCAGCGAGACCGCGTGCCGCACATTGACGGCATTTGCCGCAGACACCGGTTTCGTGACGTCGGCTGCCGATCCGCGCGGTCATATCGCTGCCTGCACCGGACGCCCGGCCTGCCGTTCCGGCACCATTGCCACCCACGAGATCGCCACGCGCGCTGCCACAGAATGCGCCGATCTGCTGGACGGCTCGTTCAAGCTGCATGTGAGCGGCTGCCCTAAGGGCTGCGCCCATCCGCAAGCAACGGCACTGACGCTGTGCGGTATGCCGGATCACGTTTCGCTGCTTGCCTCGGCGAAAGCGAGCGGCCAACCCTTTGCTTCCATCGCGTTTGCCGATACCAACGCCACGCTTCGCCGCCTTGCCGCTCTCGTTCGATCGGAACGGCGCTCGGGGGAAAATTCCGCTGCCTGCCTTGCCCGGATCGGTCCGGACCGGCTTTGCCAGGCGGCCATACCAGGATGACCATGACCAGTTACGACTATATCCACGAAGGCGATGCGATCTATCTGAAGTCCTTTGCGATCATACGCGAGGAAGCCGACCTTTCCGCATTTTCGGAAGAGCAGGCGGATGTCGCAGTCCGCATGATCCACGCCTGCGGCCTGGTCGAGGCGGCCGAACATTTCCGCTTCTCCGACGACTTCGTTTCTGCAGCCCGCAATGCGCTGCTGGCCGGCAAGCCGATCTATTGCGACGCATTCATGGTGGCACAGGGGGTAACCCGGGCAAGGCTTCCGGCCGACAACGAGGTGATCTGCACGTTGCGCGACAGCCGCACGATTGAACTCGCCAAAACGATCGGCAACACGAGATCGGCAGCGGCACTGGATCTGTGGGACGCGATGGAAGGTTCGGTGGTCGCCATCGGCAATGCGCCGACGGCCCTGTTTCACCTGCTGGAACTGCTGGATGCCGGTGCACCACGCCCCGCCGCGATCATCGGCATGCCGGTCGGCTTCGTCGGTGCAGCCGAATCCAAGGAAGCCCTGATGGAATCGACGCATGGCATTCCCTATGCCGTGGTGCGCGGCCGCATGGGCGGCTCGGCCATGACGGCGGCCGCCGTCAACGCGCTGGCGAGGACAGGCCTTTGAACCCCAAAAGTATAAAGGGTAGACTGATCGGCGTCGGCACCGGGCCCGGTGATCCGGAACTGATGACGCTGAAGGCCGTGCGTGCCATCAATGAAGCGGATGTGCTGGCGTTCTTCTGCAAGAAGGGATCCTCCGGTAACGGCCGCACCATTGTCGACGCGCATATCCGGCCGGGCACGATCGAGCTGCCGCTGGTCTATCCGGTCACGGTCGAGACCCACAAGGACGAGGCGGACTACAAGACACCGATCAACGATTTCTTCGATCGTTCGGCCGAGGACGTCGCAGCTTATCTCGATGCCGGAAAGACCGTTGCCGTTCTGAGCGAAGGAGACCCGCTGTTTTACGGGTCCTACATGCATCTGCATGTCCGGCTGAAGGATCGCTACGAGGTGGACGTGATTGCCGGCGTCACCGCAATGTCCGGCTGCTGGTCGATGACGGGCCTGCCACTGGTGCAGGGAGACGATATCCTGAGCGTGCTTCCCGGCACGCTGTCTGAAGAAAAACTAATCGAGCGTCTCTCCGATACCGATGGCGCCGTGATCATGAAGGTCGGGCGCAACCTGCCGAAGATCCGCCGGGCGCTGGCCGCAGTCGGCAAGCTTTCAGGCGCGCTCTATGTCGAACGCGGCACCATGGCCAACGGCGCCTCGGAGCGGCTGGAAACGCGTGACGAAAGCCCGGCGCCCTATTTCTCCCTCGTGCTCGTTCCCGGATGGACCAATCGTCCAGGCCCCGATCATGGAGCGGCAGAATGACGGGCTCGCTGACGGTCGTCGGCCTTGGGCCCGGCAATCCGGACCAGATCACCCCGGAAGCGCTTTCGGCGGTTGCGTCGGCGACCGATTTCTTCGGCTACTTCCCCTATATCGACAGGCTGAACCTGCGACCGGACCAACGCCGCCATGCCTCCGACAATCGCGAGGAACTGGCACGCGCCAAGGCGGCAATCGACATGGCAGCGAGAGGCGGCAAGGTCTGCGTCGTCTCGGGTGGAGATCCCGGCGTCTTCGCGATGGCGGCAGCCGTCTGTGAAGCGATCGACGAGGGTCCTGCAGAATGGCGCGATATCGATCTGTCCATCGTACCGGGGGTCACCGCCATGCTAGCGGTTGCCGCCAAGGCGGGTGCGCCTCTCGGCCATGATTTCTGCGCCATTTCGCTGTCGAACAACCTGAAACCCTGGGCCATCATCGAAAAGCGTCTCGTCGCCGCGGCAACGGCCGGCTTCGTCATGGCCTTCTACAATCCAATCAGCAAGGCGCGGCCGCATCAGCTGGACGAAGCCTTCGATATCCTGCGCGCCAACCTGCCGGGCACGTTGCCGGTCATCTTCGGTCGCGCCGCCGGCAGACCTGATGAGGCGATCCGGATCGTGCCTTTGGCAGACGCGAAGGGCGACATGGCCGACATGGCGACCTGCGTCATCGTCGGCACGGCCGAGACCAAGCTGATCGAAAGAACCGGCAACCGGCCGATCGTCTATTCGCCGCGGTTCCTGCGGGAGAGCGCCCAGTGACGGACCCGGTCGACCAGCGCATCCACGCTTGTGGCAGACGGCACATCCGGCAACTCGGGCCGGTCGATCAGGATGACGTCTATGCCAAGCCGCCGTGCGGCGCTGATCTTGGCCACGCTGGCGCGACCGCCGCTGTTCTTCGAGACGATCAGGTCGATGCCGTGCTCCTCGAGCAGCCGGATCTCGTCACCCTCGGAAAACGGCCCACGGGCAGTGATATAGGTCACATCCGGCAGGTCCAGCGGCGGATCGACCGGATCGACGCTGCGCACCAGGTATCGATGCTGTTTTCTCACTTCGAAAGGCAGAAGTTCCTGCCGGCCGAGCGTCAGGAAAACCTTGCGCGGGGCGATATCAAGCGCGGCAACCGCGGCCTCGATACTGCCGACCTCCTGCCACCGATCGCCGTCCTGACGCAACCAGGCGGGCCGTCGCAAAGCCAGGATCTCTACACCCGAGGACGCCGCGGCCTCGGCCGCATTGCGGGAAATCTGCGCCGCGAACGGATGCGTCGCGTCGATCAGCAGATCCACGCCCTTCTCACGGATGAAGGCATCGAGGCCGACAGCACCGCCGAACCCGCCGATCCGCACGGGCACTGGCTGTTCCGCCGGCGCCTTGGTGCGGCCTGCAAGCGAAACAAGGATCTGGTATTCCGGGTCGGTTGCCAACCGGCCGGCCAAGGCCTTCGCCTCGGTCGTCCCGCCCAGAATGAGGATGGAGTAAGTCAAGTTGCCTCCTGAATCAGAAGTGAGAGCTTTAAACCAAAGCCGCTGGCTGTCCATCGTCGGCATCGGCGAGGATGGCGTGAAGGGTCTCGGCGGCAATGCCCGCGACGCGATCGCCGCCGCCGCATTTGTGTTCGGCGGAAAGCGGCATCTGGAGCTCGCCTCATCCCTCATCACAGGCGAATCACGGCCATGGTCGACGCCCTTCGATCCAGCGATGCGCGATGTCGTCGCTCTGCGTGGAAAGAGGGTCTGCGTACTCGCCTCCGGCGATCCCTTCTGCTTCGGCGTGGGTGCAACCCTGTCACGCCATGTGCCGGCCGACGAATTCGTCTCCTATCCGTCCTCGTCCGCATTTTCGCTCGCAGCGTCCCGTCTCGGCTGGCCGCTGCAGGAGATCGAGACGGTCTCGCTTCATGGTCGTCCGCTGGATCTCATCCGCCCGCTCCTGCATCCAGGCCGGCGCGTGATCGCGCTGACATCGGATGAACGGGGGCCTGCGGAACTGGCGGCGCTCCTGACGGAGAGCGGCTTCGGGAAATCGCAGCTGACTGTGCTCGAAGCGCTTGGCGGCCAAGCGGAGCGCATTCGCAAGGTGCAGGCGGACGAATTTGCATTGCAGGATATCCATGTGCTGAACGTTGTCGCGATCGACGTTGCTGCAAATGTACCGGCTCGCGTGCTGCCTCATGGCTTCGGCCTTGATGATGCCCTGTTCGAGCATGACGGTCAGATCACCAAACGGGAGATCCGCGCCTTGACGCTATCGGCTCTTTCGCCCCGGCGCGGCGAACTGCTCTGGGATATCGGCGCCGGATCCGGCTCGATCGGCATCGAATGGATGCTGGCCGATCCGTCGATGAAGGCGATTGCCATAGAAGCGCATCCCGAGCGAGCCGCCCGCATCAAGCGCAATGCCGCACGCTTCGGCGTGCCGGGCCTCGTCGTCGTCGAGGGCGAAGCACCGTCGGCGCTCAATGGCCTCCCCCCACCGGATGCGATCTTTATCGGCGGCGGCGGCAGCGAACCTGGTGTCTTCGAGACGGCCGCTGCAGCGCTGAAATCCGGCGGCAGGCTCGTTGCCAACGCCGTGACGCTGGAGATGGAAGCGGTGCTGCTGACCGCAAAAGCCACGCTCGGCGGAAGCCTCATCCGCATGGATGTCTCGCGCGCCTCGCCCGTCGGGGCGATGCAGGGCTGGAAACCCGCCATGCCGGTCACGCAGTGGACTTGGACAAAAGGAACAGAACCATGATCGTCGCCGGTTTGGGTTGCCGCAAGGGCACCACGCGCGCAGACCTTTTGTCCGCGCTCGATGCGGCCTGCACTGAGGCCGGTATCATCAGGGGATCTATTGGGGCACTCGCCACCGGAGAGATCAAGCGGCAGGAACCGGGCATTCTGCAGCTGGCCGAAACGCTGGGAATTCCCCTCCACATCGTCAGCGACCAAGCCTTGCTGGACGCCGAGCCACGGACCAAGACCGTTTCCCGCCACAGCTTGGCCCAGACGCCGTCATCCAGCCTGTCCGAGGGTGCGGCGCTCGCGGCTGCGGGAGAATGGTCCGAAATCATCGTGCCCCGGCTGATATCCCAGGGCGCCACCTGCGCCTTGGCGCAAACGAAAGACTATCCATGACCGTCCACTTCATCGGCGCCGGCCCCGGTGCCGCGGATCTCATCACCGTCCGTGGCCGCGATATCCTCAGCCGCTCGCCCGTCTGCCTCTATGCAGGCTCGATCATGCCGAAGGAACTGCTGGACTATTGCCCGGCCGATGCACGGATAATCGATACCGGCTCCCTGTCGCTTGACGATATCGAGGCCGAATATGTTGCCGCTCACCAGGCCGGCAAGGATATAGCCCGCCTGCATTCAGGCGATCTTTCGGTCTGGAGCGCCGTGGCCGAACAGATCCGCCGGCTGGAGAAGCACGGCATCGATTACACGCTGACCCCTGGCGTTCCATCGTTTGCCGCCGCCGCCGCTGCGTTGCGGCGGGAGCTGACAATTCCGGAGGTCGCGCAAAGCCTCATCCTCACACGCGTATCCGGTCGCGCCTCGAAAATGCCTGAGGGAGAAACGCTGAAAGCCTTTGGCGCGACAGGTGCAACGCTTGCTATCCATCTCGCTATCCATGCACTCGACAGGATCGTCGAGGAACTGACACCGCTTTACGGCCCCGAATGCCCGGTCGCGATCGTCGTGCGCGCCTCCTGGCCGGAAGAGCGCATCATCACCGGTACTCTTGCCGATATCGTCGCCAAGCTCGCCGCAGAGCCGGCAGAACGCACCGCGCTGATCTTCGTCGGCAAAGGGCTGGGAGCGACGGATTTCGTCGAAAGCCAGCTATACAATGCAGACTATGTAAGGCGCTTCCGCCCCGGCTGGGATCAGCTCTCCGGCGCCAAGGACCCGGAATGATCGGACGGCGTGAATTCCGTTCGTCCGGCAAGCTGCCCGTGCCGGTCGAAGACCAGGATCTCCAGCGCGATCTTAGGGTCGCCGAGCGACTTTGCGGCGGTCTTCCAGGCAAGTGCTGCAATGCGGTCACCGAGCTTCAGACCACGCGCGCCGGCCATCTCGAACGCCTGCGCGACGGTGTTTGCAGCGATGATCCGCGCAACGAGATCGGCATCGGCGCCGGCGTCTTCCGCAACCTTGGCAAGCGCTTCGAGATCGGCGAGCCCGCGCTTGGAATGCACGTCGAGCATGCCTTGGGCGAGCTTGGTCATCTTGGCGACGCCGCCGGCAACCGTCACCTTCGGCACCGGATGGCTGCGGATATATTTCAGCATGCCGCCGACGAAATCGCCCATGTCGATCAGCGCGACGTCGGAAAGGTCATGATAGGCCTGCGCCGCCTTTTCGGACGTATTGCCGGTGGCACCGGAAATGTGATCGAGGCCGGCCGCGCGGGCCACGTCGATTCCGCGCCAGATGGAATGGATCCAGGCCGAGCACGAATACGGAATGACGATCCCGGTCGTGCCGAGGATCGATATACCGCCGACGATGCCGAGCCGGCCGTTGAGCGTTTTCTCGGCGATTTTTTCGCCGTCGGGCACCGAAATCTCCACCTCGAAATCGGCGCCCTCGCCGGCAACCTCTGTTATCGCCTGCGCAATCATCTGCCGTGGCACCGGGTTGATCGAGGGTTCGCCGGGTGGCAGCGGCAGACCGGGCCGCGTCACCGTACCGACGCCGGGTCCGGCCTTGAAGGTGATGCCGCTTGCGGGCGCGCCGCGCCGCACCGTGCTCATGATCAACGCGCCATGGGTGACATCTGGGTCGTCACCGGCATCCTTGATGATGCCGGCCTTCGCGAACCCCTCGCCCACCTCTTCGATGGCCAGCGCAAAACCCGGCCGCTGACCGCCGGGCAGGGTCACCTCCACCATCGCCGGAAATTCGCCTGTCATCAGCGCCAGACAGGCAGCCTTCGTGGCGGCCGCAGCGCAGGTTCCCGTGGTCCAGCCACGTCGCAGGGTCTTGCTGTCAATATCGATGCCGGCTTCCATGGCCGTTTCTATAGCCCGGCCTTCACCGGCCGGCAAAAGGTTTGCACTCCATGCCCATGAATGAGTTGATCGAAACCATCGTCGAAGCACCGGAATTTGCGCCCGGCCATGTCTGGCTGGCCGGCTCCGGCCCCGGTCATCCGCGCTATCTGACGCTGGAAGTCGCCGATGCGCTGCAAAGGGCCGACGTGATCGTGCATGACGCGCTGGTCTCCGACGCCGTGCTGGCATTGGCGAAAACACGCGACATGATCTTCGTCGGCAAGCGCGGCGGCAAACCTTCGGTCGCGCAGGACGACATCACCGCGAGGCTGATGGAACTCGCGAGAACAGGCAAACGCGTGTTGCGTCTGAAGGGCGGAGACCCGTTTATCTTCGGCCGGGGCGGCGAAGAGGCCGAAGCGTTGGTGAAAGCCGATATCCCCTTCCGGATTCTTCCCGGCATGACCTCTGCCCTTGCCGCACTCGCCTGCGCCAATATTCCGGCCACGATGCGCGGCATCAGCCGCTCGATCACGCTCGCAACCGGACATGCCGCCGGCACGCCTGGCGATCTCGACTGGAAAGCTTTGGCGAAGACGGGCGAGCCCATCGTCGTCTATATGGGTGTGAGCACGATCGGCACGATCGCGCGGCTGCTGATGGAGGGCGGATTGGCAGGCGATACGCCCGTCGCGGTTCTGATGGCGGCAACCACACCCTTGGAGCGCTCGATGATTGCGACGCTTGCGACCGTTGAAGCAGAAGTGCAGCGCCAGGATTTCCAGGCGCCGGCGCTGATCGTGATCGGCCGGATCGTCGATATGCAGGCGGTCCTTTCGGGACCTGCACCATGACGGCCCGCGCCCTGATCATCGGTGCACCGCGGTCGGGCTCCGGCAAGACCAGCGTCACCATCGGCCTTTTGCGTGCCTTCCAGCGGCGGGGCATCAAGGTGCGCGGCATCAAGACCGGGCCTGATTATATCGATCCCGGTTTCCACGAAGCGGCAACCCGCCTGCCCGGGCTCAATCTCGACAGCTGGGCCATGGCCCCCGATCTTCTTCGGCATCTCGCCCGCGGCCAGGCAGAGGATGCGGACCTGATCCTGATCGAAAGCGCCATGGGTCTTTTCGACGGCATTCTGGGCGAACCCGGTCGCTCGGGCGCAGCGTCCGATCTCGCGCGCCTGTTCGGCCTGCCGGTTCTGCTGGTGCTCGACGTGTCGGGACAGAGCCAGACGGCGGCGGCCGTCGCCTGCGGTTTCATGCATTATGATCCGACCGTGAAAATGGCGGCCTGCGTGCTCAACCGTGCCGGAAGCGAGCGTCACAGGAAACTCTCCGGCGACGCGATCTCCGCGATCGGGCTTACCGTTGTCGGCACGATTTTGCGCGATCCGACCCTGACCCTGCCCGAACGCCATCTGGGCCTCGTGCAGGCAAGCGAACATCCGCAGATGGACGCCCATATCGACCGGCTGGCCGATGCGATGGAACAGTCGCTGGATCTCGACGCGATTTTCGAGGCAGCACGTCCATTCGATATCCCGTCCGGTACGACCGAAAAGGCATTACCGCCACCCGGCCAGCGGATAGCACTTGCCGAAGATGCCGCCTTTACCTTTCTCTACCCGCATATCAAGCGGGAATGGCAGTCGATGGGGGCCGAGATCGTCCGCTTCTCGCCGCTTGCCGATGAAGCGCCTCCGGCCGACTGCGACGTCTGCTGGCTGCCGGGCGGTTATCCCGAACTGCATGCGGGACGGCTTGCAGCGGCTGACAGGTTCAAGAAGGGGTTGAAGGCATTCTCGCAGACCAAGCCGGTTCACGGCGAATGCGGTGGCTACATGGTGCTTGGCGAACGGCTGGAGGATGCCGACGGCGCAAGCCACGCCATGACCGGCCTGCTTTCCCATTCCACGAGCTTTTCCAAGCGCAAGATGAACCTTGGCTACCGCCAGGCGCGTCTTCTGAGAGAAAGTGCCATTGGTAAAATAGGCGACGTGGTGCGGGGCCACGAATTCCATTATGCTCGGGTGATCGATGCCGGAACCGACCAACCTCTCGCTATGATTGCAGATGGTCGAGGCGACGAAATAGGTCCGTCGGGCGGTTTCCGGGGAAGGGTGACCGGCACGTTTTTCCATGCGATAGCGCGCGATTAGCAGGATTTGCATCCCTTTCGAAAGGCGCCTAATTTTCGCAACCCATGGGGGGTTGCTAAATGTGTCGCATCGAAGGCACTTAATGTCGTAGCGAAGGCTCACCCACGCGGCAACGCGACCGTAATCTCCATCACGCCTCAACGGGCCTTCGATCGCTAAGCAGACTATTTCCCGAGGCATAGAGCTCGCACGGTAAGAGCCGGGGACTGCATCAGAAAGGAAGTTATGTCGGCCGCAACCGAACCATTTCCCACGATCGACGGAATAATGCGCAAACCGCTGTGGAAGAGGAAACCCGGCGAGACAGCGCAGACTACGAACGCAGAAAACTGCATCGAATAAAAGGGAACAGGGAAATGAACGACATTACGAAATACCTTGCCGGCCGGGTCACCACCGGTGGCATGAACCGCCGCGAATTCATGGGCCGCGCCATGGCAGCGGGCGTGACGCTGGCTGCAGCAAGCCAGCTCTACGCAACCAGCGCCTCCGCACAGGCCCCCAAGAAGGGCGGCAACCTGAAGCTCGGCCTCGAGGGCGGTGCCGCGACCGACAGCATCGATCCCGCCAAGGCGACCTCGCAGGTGATGTTCACCGCGGTCCGCACCTGGGGCGACACGCTGGTCGAAACCCATCCGGAAACCCGCGCACCGGTTCCATCGCTTGCCGAATCATGGTCGCCATCGCCGGACGCCAAGACCTGGACCTTCAAGATCCGCAAGGGCGTGCAGTTCCACGACGGCAAGGAGATGACCACCGACGACGTCGTCGCGACCCTGAAGCGCCATAGCGATAGCAAGACCGAATCCGGTGCAGCCGGCGTTCTGAAATCCATCAAGTCGATCGAAAACAAGAGCGGCGATCTGGTCGTGACGCTCGACAGCGGCAACGCCGACCTTCCCGCGATCTTCACCGACTACCATCTCGTCATCCAGCCGAACGGCGGTGTCGACGCGCCGAATGCCGGCATCGGCACCGGTGCCTACAAGGTCAAGAGCTTCGAGCCCGGCGTTCGCATGACCTTCGAGAAGAACACCAGCGACTGGCGTTCCGACCGCGGTTATGTCGAAACGGTCGAAATCATCACCATGAACGACGCAACCGCCCGTATCGCGGCCTTGTCGTCCGGCCAGGTGCAGTTCATCAACCGCGTCGATCCAAAGACCGTGCCGCTTCTGACGCGCGCCCCGACGGTGCAGCTTCTGACCACGTCCGGTGGCGGCCACTACGTTTTCATCATGCATTGCGACAAGGCGCCATTCGACAACAACGATCTGCGCATGGCCCTGAAACTGTCCATCGACCGCGAGGAAATGGTCAAGCGCATCCTCGGTGGCTACGGCAAGGTCGGCAACGACTTCCCGATCAACGACACCTATGCGCTCTTCCCCGAGGGCATCGAGCAACGCTCCTACGATCCGGACAAGGCGAAGTTCCACTTCAAGAAGTCAGGCCATAGCGGCTCGGTGCTTCTGCGCACGTCGGAAGTTGCCTTCCCGGGCGCTGTCGATGCGTCGGTTCTCTTCCAGCAGAGCGCGAAAAAGGCCGGTATCGATATCGAGATCAAGCGCGAGCCGGGTGACGGCTACTGGTCGAACGTCTGGAACGTACAGCCATTCTCGGCCTCGTACTGGGGCAGCCGCGCCACGCAGGACCAGTTCTATTCCGGCGCCTATCTGTCTTCCGCTGACTGGAACGACACCCGCTTCAAGAACGAAAAGTTCGACAAGCTGCTGATCACCGCGCGCGGCGAGCTGGATGAAGCCAAACGCCGTGAAATGTACCGCGACATGGCGGTGCTGGTGCGCGATGAAGGCGGCACGATCCTGCCGATGTTCAACGACTTCGTGAATGCGGCGTCGAAGAAGCTTCAGGGTTACGTCAAGGACATCGGCAACGACATGTCGAACGGCTATGTCGCGACCCGCGTATGGCTCGACGCCTGATACCCGACAGGGGCTGTAGAGCTCCGCCGATGAATATGGACCGCAGGAAAACCTGCGGTCTGAACCCTTCATTTCGGATACGGGATCGCGCCACATGTCCAATTCCACAGAGGCTGGCGGCTCGCCGGCCCGCAGCTTGAGAGAGCGCTTTCCGCTGCTGAGCATTATCGCCCAGCGCATGGTGCTTTCGCTGATCCTGCTTCTGGCAGTGTCGGCCCTGATTTTCGGCGGCGTCGAAGCGCTGCCCGGCGATTTCGCCTCCACCTATCTCGGCCAGTCGGCGACACCGGAAGCTGTTGCCAACATCACCGCCGAACTCGGCCTCGACCGGCCCCTTGTCACCCGCTATTTCGACTGGCTGGGCGGCGTCCTGCAGGGTGATTTCGGCACATCCTGGGCAAGCCGCAATTCTGTCTCCGAACAGGTCGGCAACCGGTTGGGCAATTCGCTTTTCCTCGCTGCCTTTGCGGCCGTCATCGCCGTGCCGCTGGCAATCTGTCTCGGCATGCTCTCGGTGCATTTCCGGGATCGTATTCCCGACAAGATCATCAACGTGATCTCGCTTGCGGCCATCTCGCTTCCGGAATTCTTCGTCGGCTACCTGCTGATCCTCTATTTCGCCGTCAATTTCGGCATCGCCACCTTTCCGGCCACCGTTTATCAGGGCATGGGCTTTCTGGAGCGCCTCCAGACGATCGCCCTGCCGACCGCGACACTCGTTCTCGTCGTGCTCGCCCATATGATGCGCATGACGCGGGCGGCGATCCTCTCCGTCATGTCGTCGGCCTATATGGAAACCGCAGAGCTCAAGGGCCTGTCCGGCTGGCGCGCGATCGTCAAGCATGCGGCGCCCAATGCGCTCGCCCCAATCATCAATGTCGTCGCCTTGAACCTCGCCTACCTCGTCGTTGGCGTCGTGGTGGTCGAGGTCGTGTTCGTCTATCCCGGCATGGGTCAGTACATGGTCGATGCGGTGACCGTGCGCGACATGCCGGTCGTCCAGGCCTGCGGCCTCATCTTTGCAGCCGTCTACATCCTCCTCAACATGGTGGCAGACATTCTTGCGATCATCGCCAACCCCCGTCTGAGGCATCCACGATGAGATTGAGAGAAATCCCCATCACCGCCTGGGTCGGCCTGTTCGGCATTGCGCTCGCACTGTTCTGCGCCCTGTTCGCGCCCTGGATTTCCCCTTACGGCGAGACCGAAGTCGTCGGCAATGTCTGGCAGGAGGCCGATGCGCAATTCTTCTTCGGCCTCGACAATCTCGGCCGCGATATCCTCTCGCGACTGATCTTCGGTGCGCGCACGACGCTGATTGTGGCCCTTGCAGCAACCGTGATCTCCTTTTCGCTCGGGATCATCCTGAGCTTTACCGCTGCGGTTTCAGGTGGCCTCGTCGATACGGTGTTTTCCCGCTTCAATGACCTGATGATGTCGATCCCGACGCTGATCTTTGCGCTCGTGGTGCTGGCCGTGCTGCCGCAACACCTGATCGTGCTGATCCTGGTGATGGCGATCCTCGATTCCACCCGCGTGTATCGCCTTGGCCGGGCCGTGGCGCTGGATGTGGCCGTGATGGAATTCGTGGAAGCGGCGAAGCTCCGCGGTGAAGGCAAGATCTGGATCATCTTTCGCGAAATTCTGCCCAATACGCTCTCGCCGCTGCTGGCCGAATTCGGCCTGCGTTTCGCCTTTGCGATCCTATTTCTCTCCACCCTCTCCTTCCTTGGGCTCGGCATCCAGCCGCCGACCGCCGACTGGGGCGGCATGGTGAAGGACAACAAGGACGGCATCATCTTCGGCATTCCCGCAGCCCTAGTGCCTGGAACCGCGATTGCGGCCCTCGCCGTCTGCGTCAACCTCGTGGTCGACTGGCTCCTGAAGCGAACCTCCAGCCTGAAGGGAGGCCGCGGCGATGCATGAAGCTCAATCTCATCTCCTCTCCGTCCGCAACCTCAAGATCGAGGCGACAAGCTATCCGCCCGGCGAGCCGCCAAAGCGGATCACCATCGTCGACGACGTCTCGTTCGATCTCGCCAAGGGCAAGGTTTTAGGCCTGATCGGCGAATCCGGTGCCGGCAAGTCAACGATCGGGCTCGCGGCGCTCGGCTACGGCCGCGGCGGCGCCGAAATCACCGGCGGCGAAGTGAAACTTGACGGCACCGACATCCTGCAACTGGGGAAGGGTGGCATCCGCAAGCTGCGCGGCGCCCGCGTCTGCTATGTCGCGCAATCGGCAGCTGCCGCATTCAACCCCGCCCACAAGCTCGGCGACCAGGTTATCGAGGCGACTGTCAAGCATCGCCTCATGAGCAAGGAAGATGCTCGCGAGCGCGCTCTCTACCTGTTCCAGGTTCTTGGCCTGCCAAACCCCGAAACTTTCGGCGATCGCTTTCCGCACCAGGTTTCCGGCGGCCAGTTGCAACGCGCCATGACGGCGATGGCGCTTTGCTCCAAACCCGACCTGATCGTGTTCGACGAACCGACGACCGCGCTCGACGTGACGACCCAGATCGACGTTCTCGCGGCGATCAAGCACGCGATCGAGGAAACCGATACGGCAGCGCTCTACATCACCCACGATCTGGCCGTCGTCGCGCAGATCTCCGACGACATCATGGTGCTGCGCCACGGCAAGATGGTCGAATACGGTCCCGTGCAGCAGATCATCGAGGCACCGAGACAGGATTACACCCGGGCTCTGGTCAATGTGCGCCAGGCCGCCCGCGAGGAAGCAGTTGACCAGACCGAAGCGGTTCTCAGGGTCGATCATGTCAGCGCCCAGTATTCGAACGGGTTCAAGGTGCTGCACGATGTTTCCCTGCATCTGTGCAAGGGCCAGACGCTTGCGGTCGTCGGCGAATCCGGCTCGGGCAAGTCGACGCTGGCGCGCGTCATCACCGGCCTGTTGGCGCCCAGCAGCGGCGCGATCACCTTCGAGGGCCGGCCGCTGACGCCGTTGCTGAAAAGCCGGCCGAGAGACGACCTGCGCCGCATCCAGCTGATCTACCAGATGGCCGATACGGCCATGAACCCGCGCCAGACGGTGCGCGATATCATCGGCCGGCCACTGACCTTCTATGATGGCTTGCGTGGGGCAGCCAAGACCGCCCGCGTCAAGGAACTGCTAGACCAGATCGAGATGGGCACCGGCTTTATCGATCGCTATCCGGCTGAGCTTTCCGGCGGCCAGAAGCAGCGCGTGGCAATTGCCCGCGCCCTTGCCGCAAGGCCCGAGCTCATCTTGTGCGACGAACCCACATCGGCGCTCGATCCGCTGGTGGCCGAAGGGATCCTGAAGCTGCTGATGAAGCTGCAGGAAGAACAGCAGCTGTCTTATCTGTTCATCACCCACGACATCGCCATCGTGAAGGCAATCGCCGACTCGGTCGCCGTCATGCATCGCGGCAAACTCGTCCGCTTCGGCCCGAAATCTCAGGCGCTGTCGCCTCCGTTCGACGACTATACCGACCTTCTCCTCAAATCCGTGCCCGAGATGCAGCTCGGCTGGCTGGAGAAGGTCTTGACGACACGGCGGATGGAAAGCGCGGGAAATTGAAGATCGATATTTGAGAGCGCATGACCATGACTGACCGTTCCTTCACCGTCATCGAGAACCAGTGGATCAGGCTAAAGGACGGAACCCGTCTTGCCGCCCGCATCTGGATGCCTGACAATGCAGACGCCGATCCGGTGCCGGCCGTGTTTGAGTTTCTGCCCTATCGCAAACGGGATGGAACCAGCCCGCGCGACGAATCCACCTATCCGGTGTTTGCGGCAGCAGGCATCGCCGGCGTTCGCGTCGATATTCGCGGCTCCGGGGAATCCGACGGCGTCATCGACGGTGAATATACCGAGCTGGAGCTTGCCAATGCCTGCGAGCTGATCGCCTGGATCGCAGAACAGCCCTGGTCGAACGGCAAAGTCGGCATGATGGGCATTTCCTGGGGCGGCTTCAACTGCCTGCAGGTGGCAGCGCTTCGACCACCGGCGCTCAAGGCCGTGATCTCGATCGCCTCGACCACCGACCGCTACAATGACGACATCCATTACAAGAATGGCTGCCACCTGTCGGCCCAGCTGTCTTGGGCCGCCACCATGCTCGCCTATCAGTCGCGCTCGCCCGATCCCGACATCGTCGGCGATCGCTGGCTTGAGATGTGGATGGAACGGCTGGAAAACGAGCCGTTCTTCCTGGAGGAATGGCTTTCCCACCAGCGCCGCGATGGCTTCTGGAAACAAGGCTCCATCTGCGAAGATTATGCGGCTATCGAAATTCCGGCTCTCGTCATTGCCGGCTGGGCCGACGGTTATCGCAACACTCCGCTGCTGGCCGTCGAAGGCCTGGGCGACAAGGCGAAGGCGCTGCTCGGCCCCTGGGTGCACAAATATCCGCATTTCGCCTGGCCGAAACCGCGCGCCGATTTTCATGGCGAGGCAATCGCCTTCTGGAACCGCTGGCTGCGGGGCGAGGAGAACGGCATAGAAATCCTGCCCCAGGTTCGAGCCTATATTCTCGACGGCCCGAAACCGGCGGTACGGCGCGATGTCGATCCGGGCTTCTGGGTCTCCAAGCAGCACTGGAGCGCACCGGAAAGCGAGTGCTTCTACGTCGACCAGTTCGGCTCGCTGCTGGAGGGGATGCCGATCCCGCATGCACCGGCGCACGAGATCTATCTGAAGTCACCGCTCGACACCGGAACCGCAGCCGGCGAGTGGTTTACGTTGAAGCCGGATGCCGAACTCGCCGGCGACCAGCGCATCGACGATGCCGGATCGTTGGCCTTCCAGACAGCGCCGCTTGACGAGGCCAAAACCTTTCTCGGACGCCCGAGCATCACCTTGACGCTCAGCGCCGATGCCGAGCTTGCCAATCTTTGCGCCCGGATCGTGGATGTTCATCCAGACGGGACTGCGACCCGCGTCTCCTTCGGCGTGATCAACCTTGCCCATCGCGACGGCAATGAAGATCCGCAACCGCTTATTCCCAGGCAGCCGGTCGAGATCCGCCTCGATCTTGACGTCTGCGGTTACCGGTTTGGCGAGGGTCACCGAATCCGGCTATCGCTCTCGACCGCCTACTGGCCGATGATCCTGCCGCCGCCGGTCGATCCCGGCCTGACGATCGATATCGCCTCGCTCGGTCTTGCCATGCCGATTCTCGGCGATCACGAGATGTTCGAGATGAAGCAGCCGGCAAACCCGGATCCGCTGCCGAAATATATCGAGCACGCGCCCTCCACTACCCGCCGCAGCGTCACCCGCGACCTTGCTGAAAACCAGACGCGTTACGAAGTGGCTGAAGACACAGGCCTTTTCGAACATCCGGGCACCGGCCTTTCCACACGGCAGTTGCGCGAGGAGACCTGGTCGATCGACCCGACCGATCCGCTGTCGATGACGGGCACTTCGGTCTGGACCTGCGACATGAGGCGCGACCGGTGGTCCGTCCGTACCGTCTCCACGGCAAAACTCGCCTGCACGGCAACCGACTGGCTGATCAGCGCTTCGGTCCTCGCCTATGACGGAGAGAAGAAGATCTTTGAAAAGACCTTCGAGAAGGCCATTCACCGCGATCACATGTAGGCGTCGCCCGCCGTGGCTGGCGGCCTACGCCGATGTGATTTGACGCCGGGCCGGTATCCCTGAGACAGTCCATGCGAACAGGAGGAGCTCTCATGGCAGTCTTCGCAAATCGTCTGGCGGCGGCAATGTTTTGCGCCGTCGTGATGGCGTTTCCGGCATCAGCGCTGCGTGCGCAGGAGGCGGCCGTTGCCATTCCTGCACCGACGATCGACGAAGCCGCGAAGGGCAATGTCGAGAAGGCCATCTTCGCCGGCGGCTGCTTCTGGGGCGTTCAGGGCGTCTTCCAGCATGTGAAGGGCGTGAGCAACGCCGTTTCCGGCTATTCCGGCGGCGACCAGAAAACTGCTACCTATGAGACGGTCAGCTCGGGCAGATCGGGCCATGCGGAGGCCGTCGAGATCACCTTCGATCCGAAGCAGGTAAGCTACGGCAAACTGCTGCAGATCTTCTTTTCCGTCGCCCACAATCCGACCCAGCTGAACTACCAGGGTCCTGACCGCGGCCCGCAGTACCGATCCGCGATCTTCACCACGAGCGACGAGCAGAAGAAGGTGGCCGAGGCCTATATAGCCCAGCTTGATGCGACGAAACTCTATCCAGCCGCTATCGTCACGAAAATCTCCAGGCTTTCCGCCTTTTATCCGGCCGAGAAGTATCACCAGGACTTTCTGACGCTGAACCCCAGCTATCCCTATATCGTCTATAACGACATGCCGAAGATCGATAATCTGAAGGCGATCTTCCCGACTGCCTTCCGCGCCGATCCGGTTCTGGTGTCCAAGGCTAAGAGCTAGGTCAGTCGCTAACTGCCATCCGCCGCACAGCCTCGCAAAGCGCCTCGAAACCGCTGCGCGCGCCAGCACTCATGTGGCGGGCACGCAGCCAGGCATGCACCATCTGCGGCTCCTCGCGGAACGTCGCCTCGACGCCCGCCTCTCGCAACCGTCGCGCATAGAGTTCGCCATCGTCTCGCAATGGATCGAAATGCGCAACGGTGATATAGGCCGGCGGCAGGCCGGATAGGTCGCGGGCCAGAAGCGGATGCGCGACGGGTTCAATTTCTGGCGCCTTGAGGACTGCCCGGTAATAAGCGACATCGGCCGTGGTAAGCCCCGGCGCATAGGCCATCTCACGGTAAGAGCCAGACACAAGATCGCCGCCAAGTGCTGGATAGATCAGTACCTGGCCGGCAATCCCCGAAAGTCTTTCGTCCCGCGCCCGTAACGCAAGCCCCGCCGCAAGATTGCCGCCGGCGCTGTCGCCGATCAGCACGACCTTTCGGCCCTCCCCTAAAAGCTGCTTCATCACACCGAAACAATCGTCCGTCTGGGCCGGCCAGACATGTTCGGGCGTAAGCCGGTAATCGACCGAGACCAGTTCCGCCTGCGCGAAATCGGCAATCTCCGCACAGATCGCGTGGTGGCTATCCAGCGACCCGACGACGAACCCGCCGCCATGCAGGTAAAGAAGAACGGTTTCGCTGCTGATCGTCGCGGGTCGGTAACGCCGGATCGGCACGACCAGCATCTCGTCCTGAAACGTCAGACCTTGCGGCAGCGGCTGGTCGAAGCGGGCGCAGAGTGCATCATACCAGTCCCGCTGCTGTGCAATCGGCGCATCCACAGCATCGGCGGGGTAGAAGCGATCGCAGATATCGAGAAATTCGAGGATCCCCGGCTCTTCCGGAAACGGCCCGGACTTCTGGTCACTGTCTGACATCGGCAAGGCACTCCCAAGGAATGCGGGATACTATGCGCAACCGTCGACACAGGGCAACAACGGCAGTGCGATCACCCACCTACTCGGCGCTGATTTTCGCCTTGACGAACACGTCGTAGCGGGTGCTTTTCCCCAATATCTGATGGGACGGTTTGCGCACGCCCGGCATCGGCTCGGCGCGCAGCGGCCATTTCAGCACGACCCGGTTTTGGGCAGCCTCCAGCGCGACCTGCATGAGCTGCACAGAATCCGCATCGGTCCCGACGATATCCCTGATCAGCCGCATCTCTTTCTTCACCAGCGCCGTCTTGTCGCGCGGCGGATGCATGGGATCGATCAGGATCACCTGCGGCTTCATCTGCGGAAGGAGAACACAGGAATCCCCATGCACCAGCGTCATCCGGGACACGGTTTCCGCATGACGCCCGCCTTCGGCCCTCGCCCGTTCGAGCCCTTCCAGAAGCAGCGCATGCATCGTTTCGGATCGCTCGATCAGCGTGACGCGCGCGCCGAGCGATGCCAGCAGAAACGCATCGCGGCCAAGACCCGCCGTCGCATCGACAACATCAGGGATCGTGCCGCTCGAAAACCCGACGGCCTTCGGCAGGTCCTGTTTGCGGCCCTCGCCGGAACGGAAACGGTGACCGACTGCGCCGCCGACAAAATCGACGATCAGCGGCGTTTTCTCGAGGTTTTGTGCCAATGTCCGATCTCAGAAGGGCGTTGGAGCGGTGAACGTGACGTCCGAACCGTCAGGATGACGGAAGCTTAGTTCTTCGGCATGGAGAAGCAAACGGTTCGCAGCAAGAAGCGCATCGCCATCCGCGTAGAACGCGTCGCCGAGGATGACGTGGCCGAGCGCTTTCATATGCACGCGCAGCTGATGGGTGCGGCCCGTCAGCGGATACAGCCGCAGCCGCGTCCTTTTCTCGCCATATCCCATCACCTGCCAGCGCGTCTGGGCAGGCTTGCCGTGATCGGTGTCGACGCGGTGGCGCGGCTTGTTGTCTGGATCGATCGCCAACGGCAGATTGACCACGCCTTCCGCCTGCTCAACCCTTCCCCAGACCTCGGCCACATAGGATTTCCGCGTGGTGCGCCCTTCAAACTGCGCTGCGACAAGCGCATGCCCCCGGCGGTTGAGCGACATCACCACGACACCGGATGTATCCTTGTCCAGACGGTGCACGATCAGCGCCTCCGGATACTCTTTCTGCACCCGCGTCAAAAGACTGTCCGACAGCGCCGGATGCCGCCCAGGCACCGACAGCAGACCGCTCGGCTTGTTGAACACAAGCAGATGCGCATCGCGGTGCAGCAGCGAAAGATAGGGATTCTGCGGCGGGTTATAGATCGGATCGGCATCTGAAAGCGCGTTCATGGCGACCCTCTACCAATGATTTCCTCGGCGTGAAAGACCCACAACAGCGCTCGGCAGCAGGCCGGTGGCGAAAACCGGGCTGAAACACTTGCAAATCCCGGTATGGTTCTGAACTGTCTGTCCCGACACCTCACGCAAGACCGCATCGACATCCCCATGGCCACGAAGACGACCCTCAACGCGAAGAACCTGGAAGCGCTCGGCTCGCAACGACTTGCCGAGCTGCTGATCGAGATCAGCATGGGCAGCGCCGCAAACAAGCGCAAGCTTCGCATGGAACTGGCCGGCAGCCACAGCAGTGAAGAAGTGGCGCGCGAAGTTCGCAAGCGGCTCGGCAGCATCGCGCGCGCCCGGACATTCATCAGCTGGCGTCGGGTAAAATCGACGAAGGCCGACCTCGAAACCCAGCGCAAGACGATCGTCGAGACCGTGGCGCCGGACGATCCCAGTGAGGGCTTCGAGCTGATCTGGCAGTTCCTTGCCCTCGGTGAGCCGATCTTCGACAGAACGGACGATGCGAGCGGCGCGCTGCTTGCAAGTTTCCATCAAGCCTGCAGCGATGCCGGCGTCATCGCCAGCGCCTCGGGCATCGACCCCGATATTCTTGCCGACAGGGTTCTGGCGGCGGTTCAGAACAATGGACACGGTCAATTCGACCCGTTCACTCCAGCCATGGCCCCGGCCCTCGGCACTCAAGGCCTCGACCGCCTGAAATCGCTGCTTGTGCAGTGGTTGAACGAGCCCGACGAAAGCGCCCGGGAAAGCATCGGCACCACCTCACCGAGGCACGACCGGCATGATGAGACGACAGTGCGTATCGCGCTTCAGGCAATCGCCGATGCCACGGGAGATGTGGATGCCTACATTGCCGAGCAGCCGGAGGAAACCCGCCGGATACCGGCAATCGCTGCCGAAATAGCCCGCCGCCTCCTCTCCGCAGGGCGCGCCGATGAAGCGCTGCAGGCACTCGATGGCGCCGAGATAACCGGTTCGCCCGACCGCGAGATGGAGTGGCAGCTTGCCCGCGCCGAGACGCTGGAAACCCTGGGACGCACCGAGGAAGCCCAGGCCGATCGCTGGCGATGGTTCGAACAGTCGCTCAGCGACATTCACCTGCGCGCATTCTTGAAACGCCTGCCGGATTTCGACGATATGGACGCCGAGGAAAGGGCGTTTGCCTATGCCCGGACATTCCCCGATGTTCACCAGGCGCTCGCCTTCTTCCTGCGCTGGCCGGCATTGGGCCAGGCGGCGAAACTGGTGATCAACAGGCCGGCAGAACTGAATGGCGATCTCTACGAGTTGATGACATCAACTGCCGAGATGCTCGCACCCCATCATCCGCTCGCCGCAACGCTGATCCTGCGCAGCATGATCGACTTCTCGCTCGATCATGGAAAAGCCAGCCGCTACAAGCACGCAGCCCGTCACCTCGCCACAGCGCAAGCCCTCGCGCCCCATATCCTCGATCCCGGCACGCTCATATCCCACGAGGCCTATGTCGCAGCGCTAAAGCGCCTGCACGGGAGCAAGCGTGGC
This sequence comes from Rhizobium sp. Leaf321, assembly GCF_001423215.1. NCBI lineage: Bacteria > Pseudomonadati > Pseudomonadota > Alphaproteobacteria > Hyphomicrobiales > Rhizobiaceae > Rhizobium > Rhizobium sp. Leaf321. Next base: position 51,699 of record NZ_LMOF01000003.1, read on the forward strand.
TTCTTGAACCATGTGGCGTGAGGACTTGGTAGCGTTAGGCGAATCTGCCTTGTCCGGCACCCAATACGGCGCCGGACAAGGGTAGCGGCTGCAACTCGGCCGGCGAGATCACGCGGCTTTCGTCAGGTCTCCATGAGGATCCAGCACGTATTTGACCGCGGCCCCCTGGTCGAAGCTTTCATAGCCTTGCGCTGCCTCATCAAGCGAGATGATCTTCGCGTTGACGATGTCGGCGATCGGCAGCCGGTCGTGAAGGATGGCTTGCATGAGCTGACGATTGTATTTCAGCACCGGCGTCTGGCCCGTGTGGAAGGACTGGGCCTTCGCCCAGCCGAGACCCAGCCGAAGCGACAGACTGCCCTTTTTGGCGGCGTCATCCACCGCACCGGGATCTTCCGTCACGTAAAGGCCGGGAATGCCGATCGAGCCCGCCGCGCGAGTGATCTCCATCATCTGGTTCAAGACGATAGCAGGCTGCTCGCCACCCGAATGCCCACGAGCTTCGAAACCGACGGCATCGATGGCGCTATCGACCTCGTCTGTGCCAACCACCTCGGCGATCATGTCCCCGAGCCGGTCGCTTTTCGACAGATCGATCGGCTCGAAACCGACCTTTGCGGCGTGGGCAAGACGATCCTTGTTGAAGTCTCCGATCATCACGACCGCTGCACCGAGAATGCGCGCTGACGCCGCAGCCGCAAGACCGACCGGACCGGCGCCCGCGACATAGACCGTCGACCCGACCCCGACGCCTGCCTTGACCGCCCCATGAAAACCAGTCGGCAGGATATCCGACAGCATCGTCAGATCGCGGACCTTCGACATCGCCCGGTCGCGATCCGGGAATTTCAAAAGATTGAAATCGGCATAGGGAACAGTGACATAACGCGCCTGGCCGCCGATCCAGCCGCCCATATCGACATAACCATAGGCGCCGCCCGCGCGCGACGGATTGACGGTGAGGCAGACGCCCGTATCCTGCGACTTGCAGCAGCGGCAGCGGCCACAGGCGACGTTGAAGGGCACGGAAACGATATCACCGATCTCCAGCATCTCGACATCGACGCCCTTTTCGATGACCTCGCCGGTGATTTCGTGGCCAAGCACGAGACCAGGCAAGGCCGTCGTGCGACCGCGCACCATATGCTGGTCGGACCCGCAGATATTGGTCGAAATCACTTTCAGGATAACGCCATGCTCGATCCGGCGCCCATCCGGCGCCTCGAGCTTGGCGTCGTCGATATCCCTTACCTCGACCTTGCCCGGCCGCAAATAGACTACACCTCTGTTCCTGCTCATGCCCATTCCTCCTCTGGGTTAGACGGAAAGCCAATGCTGCTCGCCGGCAGTTCGCCAAAAGCGGCACTTCCGCCGCATTCCCTGATCTCTTCCTCCTCGAAAAGATCAGGCGAGCAAAACAATGTACCTCAACCCCAGCAGCAGACCACCATCATTCCCATTCGACTGCCGCGACAACGACATGCGGAGATGCAATGGCGACGAGTGGCGATTTGGCGAGGAAGACTTCCGAATAGCGCACAGGTCAGAGCGCCCGAAGAACAGACAAGACGTCATTCAGGAACGCCGCTCCGACGTGGAAACGCTGTGACTGCGTTAAGGCAGATGGAGGTGTGTTGGGCGGGCTAGTGACCTGGCGCGAAGTGTCAAAAATCACTATGCATTTTCTATATTCTAGTCCTGCTCCCCGTCTCGAATCCCTATGCGTATCCGATCCATAAAGACGGAGACCCACGCCAACCTGCGCCTGGGCATCGACCCGAAAAAGGTGCGACATGATGTTCGACTACAGATTGTTCGGAGCTTCGAAGATCCTTTTCGAGGCTTGTCTTGCCCACATGCAGTGGTGTCAGGAGCGGCTTCAGTGCGTTTCGTGATGTTCGCCCGCTTTGTTCGCAACGCCGTCTTTCCCCGCCGGAACGCAAGGATGGCATGTTGTGGCTCCAACGTTATCTTCGGAATTGTTTGCGCACTTGGCTCGGTCATGTTCGTGGCGAAGGTCATCACCAACATTGCATCCGTCAACTGAAATGTCGGAAACAACAGGGCAAGCCCGTCGTGCTGCGTCATCGTGTTGGGCACGATGACGCAGCACGACTTCCGAACAAGGGCAAACCCCGCAGCTGGTGGTGCAGCTCGTTCAGAGACGAACCAGGCTTCGGAATTTAACGGAGGAGAGAAAATGTTGGTCCACGATTTTCTCCTGGCGGAGAACGTCTTCGTTGGGTTGAGTTCATCGTCAAAACAACACCTCCTGCGGCAGATATCTGAGAAGGCTGGCGAAGCGACCTCGGTTCCTTACCGTATAATCGCCAAAGCACTATCCGACCGCGAGGTCCTGGGCTCTACGGGTATCGGGGGCGGTGTGGCCCTTCCGCATGCTGCAGTCGCTGGACTGGAATCCGTATTTTGCCTTGTGGTTCTTCTGGCGCACCCGATCGACTTCGAGGCCGTGGACGGCGAGCCCGTCGACATCGTCATTCTGCTTCTGACACCCGCTTCCGCACGGACGGAAGCCCTCAATGTCCTGTCATGCGTCGCCAGGCGCTTTAGAGAGGGCGACGCTGTTCGAGGGCTACGGGCGGCCAGGACCGGTGACCAGGTTTATGCAATCCTGACAGCGTGATGCCATCCTTGCACACGGAAAGCTGACGAGTTCGTCCGACCCATCGACATCTGGAAGATCGGCGATCAGTTCGACGTCGGTCTCGTCTCAACGGGAAATCACCATGACGTTCTTTCGGGGGCCAGGGCCTTTTTCTATCACAGCGATGCTGACGCCGTTCTCAGCCACCAGCGTCGATATCGCAGTCTTCGAGGCTGAAGTCCGCCACCAAGTCGCGGCGGGAATCGACGGTATCGTCGTCCACGATGTCATCGGGGAGAGCTGCGCGCTTGAGCAGAGGGAACAGGACCTGCTTTTGAGAACGGCCGTCCGCTGTGCGGATAGCCAACTGACTGTCATCGCCGCGACAGGATCGAACTGTACGGCGAAGACGATTGAACGTTCGCTGAGGGCGCAGGAACTGGGGGCAAAGGCCTTGCTGCTGACGGTGCCCTATTACACGAAGCCAACCCTGAAAGGCGTAGTCGATCATTTCCGACAGATCGACGCTGCGGTCCGGCTTCCCATCCTGATCGACGACGATCCGTCAAGGACGGCGCGAGATTTCGGGGAAGAGATGCTTGTCGAGCTTGCTGACCTCGCTCAGGTCGTCGGTATTTGCCACGGCCCCGCACGTCTTGCCCACTTCGCCAATATCAGGGCCTCGTTGCGCAACCGGTTCAAGCACTTGTCCCGGGACGACCACTCCCTGTCTTCCTTCCTCGCACTTGGTGGATCGGGCGTGATATCTGCGCTGAACAACATCCGCCCAGCACCGGTAACGTCACCGAACTGGTCCGTTGATGCAAGGTCCACACCGCAACTGGATACGTGTGATGTCGCGGGGCTGAAGGTTGCCGTCTCGTTGGATCGCCCCTTTCCCACCGACGTTCGGTTGCCGTTGATGCCGCTCGAGCGGGACGAAGAAATCGTCCTTCGCACCGTATGCGCGGAGTTCTTGAGGAGCGACCGTTGACCACGCCCCAGCCTGAAAACTACGCCGTCTATATTTCTTTGTCGCGAAGCCACATCGATTTCGACATGCCCTCAGACTTATTTTTCTTTTGCCGCTTTTGAATGCGTCTTGAGCAAAAGGAGAAACAAATGATGATCGAAAAACAGTCCGCGAATGAGAAGATTCCCCTCCCGGGCAACACAGCTTTCGCTGGACCAAGATTCCTGATTGGCAGAAATCGTCGGGGTGGTTGGATCGTAAACGACCGCCTCGGGCTGGTCGGTGGCATCTTCGTCAACGAAGCAGCCGCCCGTCATTTTGCGATTGAAGAGTCTGACAGGCACTACGAGCTTATAGCAGTACTGGACGACGCGGCGATCGAGCTTGAGTTCCGCAAAGCAGATTTCTCAAACGCAACAGCATCCCATCAGTCCTCCGAAATCTGCAACCGAAGTGTTGCAAGCGCTCGTTCGGCCTCAACGATATCCTTCAGTAGAAGCCTCTTGTGACGGTGGTCCAGCCCGCCGCCTGCCAACACAGCGTCCACAAACTCAAGGATATCGGCCGCTTCGACAACGACCTTTGTCGCTCCCCTTTGTACCGCTTCGTTAGCAAGGCGTCCCTCGACCGGAGGCATTATACGCTCTGCTGCCACAAAGACGCTTCCGTCCAGAAGATAAGACGCCAGTCTCGGGTCCGGTAACAGTCTGATCAGAGCCTGGATCTCGTCGGCGGAAAAAGGGCTGCGAGCAATCAGTCGCGAGTGAAGCGAGGCGTAGCTCATCCCCAAGGCGGCCGCCGCTTCCTCAACCGACATCTGCTTCTCCACCACGAGAAGCGTGTAGACGATGTGGGCAAAATCTTCGCCGCGGTTCATGAGGTCCCTCCTGAGTGTTGGATCGTCACACAGAGGCCCTGAGGCTGCAAGGCCGTCAAAACGGCGCACGCGTTTTGATCGCGAGAGCCCGTCTGAGATTCTATCTGCGCCGAGGCCGGCGTGACCCCCGTCGGCTGGGATGGTCCTGTGAAGTACCGTGCCGACCACATCATCATGGAATGACTATGCTTTTCTGGATCATCATGTCCATCACAGTCTTTGTGACAACCGTAGCGGCCATTGTCCTCGGCATATCACTTGCCGAAACAGGAAGACTTCACTTCGGTGCCTCCGTAGTTCTCTGGGCCGTCATCGGAGTTTTCATCCCCATGTGGCTGATCATCCGTCACGGACGAAAATGACGTCATGGCACCACCGGTCGCTCTTCTCCGCCAGTTAATCAACCAGGGCCGGGAGCGATGCTCTTGGCGTCGAGAGTGATCACCGCTGCAACGGTAAACGCCGCGATGGTGGCAAACAGGAATGCTCCAACGAAAATAGCGATGGCTTTCAGCGCGCCGACGCCAAGGTCGTGCCTGAACCAGCGGACCTGCGCCTGCGCGTACCAGATGGTGGCAACCGCCATTGCGACGACGCCGGCAAGGTTTCCTTGCTCCTGCGGCATGCTGAAGAAATCGAGGCCCAGCACGAGAAAGAAGGCGAAGGGTGCTGCGACATAGCACTGGCTGAAGAAGGGCGGGCGGAGAGAATTTCGGGTGATCCTGACCCTTTTCGATCGCAGCAGCGTCACCGCCATGCAGAGCGGAAAGATACCGAAGATCACCCCTCTTGCGATCATAAGATTGGAGCCCGATCCGAGCTCGCGGGCAGCTTCCGTCGGATCGTAGACCGATGGCAGTGCTCCGGACAGCGCCTGTGAGAGAAGCAGCGTAATGAGCAGGAACAGGGGCGGGCTAAGCGTGTCCTGATACTGTTCTTCCGGCTCGTCGGCGAGTTCGATGTCTGCGTAGCGCATCATGCTGAGTGGCCTGACGACGGCACGCCACATAGTAACGGGATAAAAGACCAGCCACGACACGAGCTCGTAGAGGAGCTCTTCGAGCGACTTCAGCAGTTTCATGAAGTCCACGTGCCAGTCCTTCCCGTTGATGCCTGCGTGGGGTTGCACCCTCTTACCAGCGTCGGCACCAGACGTCACTGTGCAGTGCCCTGTCTCTGCGCGCAGGCGGGCAGCTGCCACCGTGTAGGATTTGGCCGAACAGGCTTCCCATGCCATTTCAGCTAATGTAGGTTTTTGAAATAGACACCGGGAGGTCGTCGCATGAACCCGAGCAACTTCGTCAAGGCGCTAAGCCGTGCCAGAGACTTTGCTCGTAGATCGAACGGGAGGAGCCAGTCGATGAAGATTATGAAAAGCCTGATATTCGGGGTCGCCATGATGGCAGCCGTGCCCTCCGTCGCCGACGAGATGCGGCGCGAGACGGTTCGTTTTGCTACGGGATCCTCGAGTTCAACCATCAAATCGTCGGTCAAAGGCTACCAGACGGTTCAGTACGCGCTGTCGGTTACGGCGGGCCAGAAGATGAGCGTCCAGCTCGATTCCCGCAATACCAGCCTCTACTTCAATGTGACCGCTCCGGGCGCCGATGCGGCTCTCTACAACAGCTCGATCGATGGAAACGGCACCAGCATCACGATCCCGTCCAGCGGCAAGTACCTCATCGACGTCTATCTGATGCGCAATGCAGCAAGGCGCGACGAGACCGCGAGCTACGATCTCACGCTCTACGTCGAGTAGTCATCCGAACCGCGTGCGACACCGTCGTCCGGAAATGTCGAGGTTCGAACGATGATCTCAACCGATCGCGATTTCCCGTTCTACAACGGCAAGCCCGTCGAAATTGATGGACCAAGCTGGCTCCTTGTCATGGTATCGTTGGCGGCCGCTTTGCTTGTGCTCTCCCTCGTTCCCCTTCGCACCTTCCCCTACAATCTCATTCCGGCGCTGCTGTTCGTCGCAGTCCCCGTGTTGGCGCTTAGCAAGGTAGCCGGGCCACACTGGAAGTGCCTGTTCCGTCCTGTCGGATTTCGATCCGTGGGGCTGATGGTGCTCTTCGGGTTTGCTACGCTCCTGGGATCCATGGCGATGGGCTTGGTCCTGCAACAGTTTTTCGAACTTTACTCCAATCCCGTCGCGGATGCGATCGCCGTGATGTCGGCAACCGAGGTGAGCGCCACGCTTCTGGTGACCGGCATCCAGTTGGTAGGGGAAGAGCTTTTCGGAATACTGCCTTTCCTCGCTGTTTTGTGGCTGTGCGTGCAGCGTTTGCACCTGTCACGAAGGTTGGGGATCGTTATCGCCGTTGTCGTTTCGTCTCTGCTCTTCGGCGCGGCGCATCTGCCGACCTATGACTGGCACTTTGCACAGTCTCTCATCGGCATCGGTTTTGCCCGCCTGATATTCACGCTCGCCTATATCGTCACGAGAAATCTCTGGGTCTCCGCGGGCGCCCATATCATCAACGACTGGACTGGATTTGTCTTCATGTTGGAGTTCGGCCACGTGCCGATCAATGCAGTGGAGTGAACCCCGAAGGCCAGTCGCCATTGAAAATCCAACTCATGGCCTTCGCGCCGCAACGTTCGAACGAAAGGACTTGGAATGCGCCTCGTAACGAAATCTCTCATGGGCATCGTCCTGCTGTCGGCCCTCCCCGCTTCTGCAAACGACGTTCATCAGACGAAGTGTAAGGGCAACAGCGGAGCATGCATCCAGGAAGCTCAGCGAGTCTGCGGTGGCGAATACCACGTTCTCTTCAGTGAGAGCCACGCCGGAGGGCTCCTGGGCGACAGCGTTCCAGGACCGGTGACGTGGTACTCCATGAGCTACGAATGTCCGAACTCCCGTGGCGACAAGCCGGACTTCCCGTTCCGCGGCAACACGTATTCACCGCCGCCGGAACGCGATATCGAAACGAAGTCGCGGCAGAGGGTCTCCATCGGAAGCATGGGTAAATTCTGCCAGGGAGAGGCATCTGCCACGTTCGGCCGCAGGCCTCAGGAAATCCTTACTCTCCCGGTGGAGCGCACGGGGGGCGGGTTCACTGTCTACGGCCAGTTCCCACCCGAGGGATCGCGGGTCACCACGTTCGAGTGCCGCTTCGATTCGTCCGGTGCATTCAGACGCGTTGTTCGGGACTAATTACGGTTTCGCAACGACGCGCAACCTTCCTCGCGGTCGCGAGGTGCGGGTCTCCCACGAGAGCGGTCGCTGATCGTCGCCCGTCACCGACACGTAGTCATCTCAATGTGAAGATGCTGCTCTCCGGTGATCGAGGCGCCGGCTCCAGAAATCTCGCTGAAATTAAGCAGCGTGGTCCACTCCACTCGCGTGAGTGTCGCATGTTGATGGTCCCTGCGCGAGCTGGAACATGCCGACGAGACCGCGTAGGCGTTGCGCCTCGTTCATGAGCAGTGCGCTTGCCGCATTGTTTTCCTCGACCATCGCGGCATTTTGCTGTGTTCCGTGATCGAGCATGTTGACGGCCGTGTTGATCTCGTTGAGGCCGACGGATTGTTCGCGAGCCGAAAGGGCAATCGCTTCGACTTGCGTGGTGATCGCTTCCACGCGGCCGGTGATTTCGGTCAGTCCTTCGCCGGTCTCACGGACGCAGCGAACGCCGTCTAGAACCTCGCGGTCAGACGTCTGGATCAGTTGCTTAATTTCTCGTGCGGCTTCCGCCGACCGTCCTGCCAGAGCGCGGACCTCCTGGGCAACCACCGCAAATCCTCGTCCTGCCTCCCCCGCTCTTGCCGCCTCGACCCCGGCGTTGAGAGCCAGAAGATTGGTCTGGAAGGCGATCTCGTCGATCACGCCGATGATTCCGCCGATTTTGGTCGACGAGATCTCGATGCGTGCCATGGCTTTCAACGCATTTGAAACGAGCACAGCTGTGCTTTCACTCGCGGCATTGGTTTCGCTGGCAATACGATGGGCGTCTTGCGATCGGCGCGACGCGTTGCCGACATTGGCAGTGATCTGTTCGAGCGCTGCCGCGGTCTCTTCGAGCGATGCGGCCTGCTGCTCGGTACGGCGGGACAGATCGTCAGCGCTCGAGGCGATCTCGCGGCTTCCCCCCTCGATGGAAATGCTTGCATGGGCGATCGAGCTCATGACATCGGCCAACTGGGCGACTGTTGCATTGAGATCGCGGCGTAGATTTTCGAAGTCCGGCGCAAATGGCTCGGTCAGTTCGAAAGCGAGATCGCCGCTTGCCAAACGCCGCAGCCCTTCGGCGAGACCTCCGGTTGCATGGCTCAATCGTGCCCTTGCCTCGGTCTCTGCTTCCCGTTGCAGGCGGACGCGTTCACCTTCCGCGTTGGCCCGTACGGTCGCTGCTTCTTCTTCCAAACGACGGTTGGCGATCGCCGCCTCCCGAAACGTGTGCAGCGCGCCGGCCATGGCACCGAATTCGCTGCGAGATCCAAACGACGGGATCGCAAGATCCGTCTGTCCCTCGGCGAGTTTACCCATGGCACCGGTCATCGCCGCGACTGGCCGCGTAATGGACCGGCCGATAATCCAGACGCCGCCACCAAGCCCGACGATCGCCAGCAGAACCAGGCCGGCGACGACGGTAAGGTTGCGAGACGCGACTCTTTCATTTTCCACGAGGATAGTCTCGCGCTCCGTTTCGTAAGCTGTGCTGACAGCCTGCACCTGCGGCTCTAACGCAAGGTAGGCAGCTGCAACATCCTTGCGGGTCTCTGCTTCCCCAATGCTGGCTTCGGCGTAAAAGCGAAATGCCGATCGGTAAATTTCCAGGCCATCGAGCACCCGGCTGCGCTGCGCGCCTGGGCGGAAGGCGTTTTTCACAAGCGTCGCGAATGTCTCAGCCTCCTCTGTGTGTTTTTGCAGATATGAGGCATCGCCACGCAGTATGAAGTCTTTCTCATGACGCCGCAGCATCAACATGCTGGCGCGAATAGCGGTATCGTCGACGGAGTCCAGACGTCCCTCGATCGAATGAACCGCCGAGCGCATGGCGCCCTGCAAGCCATTGTCCTGATCGAGACCAAGGTCCTGATTGTTCTTCACAAGCGTATCAAACGCTGCTTCGTAGGCGGTCAGGCCAATGCTCAGTTGGTCGAGTTGGGCTGCGAGATCAGGAGTGGCGGAACGACGAAGGCTCGCCAGCACGCTACGACCTTCGGAAACGGCTGCCTTGAACTTTTCCGTGCTGGCCATCTCTTTTTCGAGCAGGAATGCCTGCTGGAACATGTAGCTGGCGCTCACGCTGGCCGACAGGCTTGCAACGTCGGCTTTGCTCTCGGCAAGCGCATCTGCAGCGGCACGATATCCGTGCTCGACGTGGCGCTGACCGATAAAGATGGCGCAGATCGTGATGATACCGACGAGCGCCATCGCCGCCAGGAGCATGACGCGCTGCGAGATTCGAAGATTGGCGAAGAGCAAAGGCTTAGACCTCAAAGGCAAGAAAACAGCGGCATCAATGCCCTTCGGCTCTTAAGCAAATGTCTACGGAGTGTGAATTTACTGTGACATAACCGCGTGCGTGCCGGTGCGGCGCAGCTCACTTGCCCCCTCGGCTAGATTGCGGAAGAGGGCTTCAGCACACTGAAGCTGTAATCATTGTGGAGTGCGATAACACCCTCGTATTCAAGGGCATAGAGAGCGTTGAGTAGCTCGTGCCTGGAAAACTTCACTGTCGTCGGCGTGTTTGCGATCGTGCGAAACCGAATCTGCGACGGCGGCCTCAGCCGCAATCGTCGCAATAGATCCGATAAAGCATGCACAACTTCGAGATGGGTTCTCAACGACCGGGTCTCCAGGTAACACTCTCGATCAACGCAACACGCGCCGAAGCGACAATGCTGTCTCCAGCTATCCCTGGTCTATTTCAGTTTTGTGACGCGGCTTAAGGAATAAGATGGCCTTGGCCAAGCAGTCGTCTGCGTAATCCTGCGTGGGAGTTACCTGATGGGCTTAAGAGTCCTGATGGCTGCATTGAGTGCGATCCTGACACGAGGTCAGCCCGATCCAGTTTGACACCAGGCCGGGCAGTCGTCAGGATCAATTTGCCCTGAACGACATTCGCACACCGTCGTCATCGGAACCGAACTTTCATCCGAAAAAGGAATCATCCTCATGGGCAAGAAACTGAACAAGGTCTACGAGGCGCTCGTCAGTGGCGCAGCCGACGGTCTAACCGGCAAAGAACTCTATGCTCATGTCGTAGACGAATGCCCGAAGACATCGAGCAAACGCATTGTCAAAGCCTCCCTGTTTGCGTTGTCCGACCCGGACATCAAGGAGAGGGGTCTGCTGGAAGCAATCTACGCTCTTGCTATCGACTATCGCCTGTCCTCGCTGGGGGTCGATGAAGAAACTCAGGAGACAGATGACGAAAACAGTCCGGCTCCATTTGTTTCACAGGAACTGAGAAACAGGCTCGAAAGCACGGTCTCGATTATTCCGGCCATTCGAGAGGACGCGACATTACCGGAACCGTCTAAAGGCATCCATTGAGTGCAGATAGGCACCGCTCAATCCGACGCACTCAGCGTCCATCGGGCACGTCCGTCACAGCAATTTCCAAGGGCTTGATGGCCTTCAGTACGAATTCGATAGCGAGAATATCGACCTCGTTCTACTGCCCTACCCAGTCGGAACTGGCTATGCCTCGAACCTGACTGTCATCCACACGTCACATATTCGTGGAATCTGATCTTGACGATCGGAGGGCGATTACGTGCCGCATCTATGCCTCAACGCGATATCGAAGCACTTCGACCAGTTCACAGCGCTGGATAGCGTCTCGCTCGCGATTCCCGACGGAGCGTTTCTCGCCTTGCTTGGACCTTCAGGCTGCGGCAAGACCACTCTTCTGCGCCTGATCGCCGGGCTTGAGCATCCCGATCAAGGAGAGATCCATTTCGACGATCAGTTAGTCGCCGGTGATGCCGTCTTTGTCCCACCGGAAAAGCGTCGCGTTGGAATGGTCTTTCAGTCGTATGCGCTATGGCCGACGATGACCGTACGAAAAAATATCGAGTTCGGCTTGAAAGTCGCCGGGCTCACGGTTCAGGAGCGAAACCAACGCATCGATGAGGTTCTGGACGTCGTCGGGCTTCGGGGGCTGGATGGCCGCCGGCCGCACGAACTGTCGGGTGGACAGCGGCAAAGGGTAGCGCTTGCTCGCTCGCTCGCAACCAGACCGCAACTCATCCTGCTCGATGAACCGCTTGCCAATCTCGATTCTCACTTGCGTGAGGCCATGCTCGCGGAATTCCGCCGTATCCATAGTCTGACCGGCGCCACATTCGTATTCGTCACCCATGATCAGGACGAGGCGATGGCGGTTGCGACGCATGTCGCCGTCCTGGACCGGGGCCGGCTACAGCAGCTCGGTACGCCGGAAGAGCTTTACCGCCAGCCGTCTTCGAGCATGGTTGCCCGTTTCATCGGTCGGGGACGGACGCTGCCGGTGCAAGTGGTTGAGTCCGGAGCGGGTCGAACGAAGGTCATGCTCGGCCAGCAGCTCCTCGACATGCCGGGCGAGGCCCCGACAGGCTATGGCTGGCTGTGCTGTCACGCCTCCGATTTCAAGCGCGTGCCTGAGGGCGGCCACCTGAAGGTCGAGCTCCTGGGTCAGGTCTTTCAGAACGGCGTCTTCCTCAGCCACTGTCTGCCGACTGAGATTGACGGCGACGTCGTCAGCCTGCCGCTCGAGGAGCGGTTAGCGCCCGGCACATCGATCGAACTCGTCCTTACGGGCGGCTGGGTGATCGGCGACGGCGGAACAGGCCAAACCTGGGCCGGCCGTGTCACTGGTCGATCGTCAACCTGTCGTTCTGCCGTCATCTCTGTGAGCTAGGCGAAACAGCACCTGCCGAACCGGTGGCCGTCTCCCCATCGCCCGGGCGGGGCCGCGTTCAAAACAATCTGCCCTATCAACGAGGTTCTCATGTTCTTCCGCACGCTCGTCGCCACAACCATTCTTGCCGGCCTCGCCTTCCAGGCCGCGGCCGCAGACACGATCACCGTTTACACCTCGCAGCCGCAGGATCAGATGACCAAGGTCATCGAGGCGTTCAACGCCGACCATCCAGAGATCAAGGTTGAACTCTTCCGTTCCGGCACGACCGAGGTCATGGCCAAGCTGCAGGCTGAATATGCCGCTGGCAACAGCCCGGCCGACGTCATCCTGATCGCTGATACCGTCGCGATGACGCAGTTGAAGAACGACGACCGCCTTCTGGCCTTTACCGACGCTCCGGTTGCGGGCATAAACCCGGCCTTCATCGATGCCGACAAGACCTTTTTCGGCACCAAGGTGATCACCACAGGGATCATCTACAACACGAACCTCGTGAAGACCGCCCCGAAGAGCTGGAACGACCTGCTTGCCGCCGATGCGGCCAAGAGCCTTATCATGCCAAGCCCGCTCTATTCCGGTGCGGCCGTCATCCATGTCGGCACGGTAACGCAGCAGCCTGAATTCGGCTGGGCGTATTACGAAAAGCTGGCCGAGGCCGGCGCCGTTGCCGGCCAGGGCAATGGCACGGTTGTCGAAGCCGTTGCGCGCGGCGAAAAGGCCTACGGCATCATCATCGAATACATGGCCCTCAACGCCAAGAAGAAGGGTTCACCCGTCGACTTCGTCTTTCCCGCAGAAGGTGTAAGCTCGATCACCCAGCCAGTCGCCGTGCTCAAGGGGTCCGATCAGGTCGAGGCAGCCAAGACCTTCGTCGCCTGGCAGCTCTCCAAGGCAGCCCAGGTACAGGCCGCCGCCCAGGGCTATTTCCCGATCCTGCCCGGTGTCGCGCAGCCGGAAGGGTACCCGGCGCTTACCACACTGAAGATCCTGCCCGCCGATAGCGATGCCATGCTCAAGGCCGACAAGGAAACCAAGGAAAAGTTCGCGGAACTGTTTGGCGGTTGACCCTATGATCCGCAGACCCGTTATGGGCCGGCCGCATCGTTTGGGAGGCGAGCATCTGCTCGTCTCCCTTCTCGTTTTATACGTGTCCTTCACGACGCTATGGCCGCTCGCGCGGCTCTTTTCCGCCGCCTTCCAACCCGGCGAGGACGGCACGCCGCTCGGGCTGATGCTGACCACGCTCGCCAGTCGCTCGGCACTCAGGGCGCTCTCGGGAACGCTGCAGACCGCGCTTCTGTCCGTTGCCGTGTCGACTGTCATCGGCGTGGCGCTCGCCTTTGCAGTCAGCCTTTTGAAACTCCGCACCCGCGCCGCACTGACCTTTCTCATCCTGATCCCGCTGATCGTGCCGTCGCAAACCATGGCGCTTGCCTGGATTGAACTGTTTGGCGCGCAGTCGCCGATCCTGAAACCGCTCGGCCTTGCGCCACCGCCGGGCTCCACCAACCCGCTTTATTCAACTGGCGGGATCGCGCTTGTGATGGGCATCGAACACATGCCGCTGGTTTTCATTGCTGTCCGGGCGGCGCTGCGGGCACTGCCGGCCGACCTTGTCGAGGCCGCGCGCATCCTCGGTATTTCGCCAGGCAGGATCGGCCTCGGAATCGTCTTACCCATCGTCATGCCTTCGGTGCTGGCTGGAAGCTTGATCGCGTTCACCGCGGCGATTGGCAATTTCGGCGTGCCGGCACTTCTTGGCATTCCGGGCCGCATCTCGGTCCTGACAACGTTGATCTACCAACGGCTGAACGGCTTCGGCCCGGCCGCCGCCGGCCAAGTGGCGACACTGGCGCTGATGCTCGCTGCCATGGCGGCGCTTGCCATCGTCCTGCGCAACATCGTCACGACCCGCATCGCCGTGCCGCTTCCGGCCGGGACACCCTTCGTGCCTACCCGCCGCGCGCCTGTAATCGAGTTCCTGCTGTGGATCGTGGTGCTCATCCTGTCGCTCGTGCCGCTCGCGGCGCTGACCATGACTGCGCTCTTGCCGGCCATCGGGGTGGCCTTCGGACCCGACACGATAAGCCTCGACCAGTTCCGCGCCGTGCTCGACAATCCGACCGTGCGAAGGGCTTTTGCCAATTCGCTGCTGCTCGCCGTGATCACGGCCGCAATTTCGATGCTGGTGGCCGTACCGCTGGCCTTTCTTTCTCAACGCCGTACAAATCCTGTGCTCCGGCTGCTTGATTTCGTCATCGAGGGGCCCTGGGTCGTTCCCGGCACTGTTGTCGCGCTCGGCATGATCCTCGCGTTCCTCAAGCCGCTGCCGCTGATCGGGCTGTCGCTCTACGGGACCATGGCGATCCTCGTCATCGCCTATCTCTCGCGCTTCCTGCCGCTGGTGCTCCGGCCCGTGGCCGCCGCCGCGCAATCAGCCGACCCCGCACTGGACGAGGCGGCTCGCATTACCGGCGCCGGTCTTAATCGCCGCATCCTGTCCATCTTCTTGCCCGGCGTGCTACCGGCCGCGGCTGCCGGGGCGATTCTGGTCGTGATGACGGCGCTCAACGAGCTGACGCTTTCGACACTGCTCTGGTCGTCGGGAAAGGAAACCATAGGTGTGATGATTTTTGCCCTGCAGTATGAAGGAAACTCGACTGGCGCAGCGGCAGTCGCAGTTCTCTCAACCCTCCTCGTGTTGAGCCTTGCCGGGGGAGCGACATTGATTGGCTCAAGCATCCCGAAGGGCACCCTGCCCTGGTTGGAGTGATTGAAGTACGGGGGTTTAAGCTTAGTTCCTAGCTCCGAAAATGCGGGGTAAAGGCGTGCCCTACCTTCAAAAAGCTAGGGAAAGAGATGACGGAACTTGACGTGCTATTGATCTGTTGTGAGTGTCCAATCGGAAATTAACGGAGCATTTCGTTGGCGACAGGCCTGATAGCACTACTCGACGATATCGCTGCAATAGCGAAGCTGGCTGCTACGTCGCTGGACGATGTTGCGGCCCAGACTGCAAAAGCAAGCGTCAAGGCTGCAGGCGTTGTTATCGACGACACGGCTGTAACCCCGACCTATGTCGTTGGGCTATCACCGGCCCGGGAGCTGCCGATAATTTTGCGCATCGCTCTGGGCTCGCTGCGCAACAAGCTGGTCTTCCTCCTGCCCATCTGCCTCCTGCTCGGCTACTTCGCCAACTGGCTGATCACCCCGCTGTTGATGATCGGCGGCCTGTACCTGTGCTTCGAAGGCGCTGAGAAAATATACGGTCTGCTGGCCCCCCACGCGCACGATGTGGGTGACTCGTCGACACCGGTTGACCCGGTCGCGCTCGAAGAACAGAAGGTCGCTGGGGCTATCCGCACGGACTTCATCCTATCCGCAGAAATCATGGCCCTGACGCTTGCCGATGTTGCGGATTCCAGCATCTATACCCAGGCTATGGTGCTCGCTGCCGTAGGAGTGCTGATAACGGTTGCCGTCTATGGCGTCGTGGCTTTCATCGTAAAGGCCGATGACATCGGATTGCACATGGCAAAGGCGGGATCTGGCACGGCACGGGTGATCGGCCGCAGCCTGGTCAAGGGTGTGCCGGTGTTTCTACAGATCCTGGCGGCCGTGGGCACTGCGGCCATGCTCTGGGTCGGCGGCAGTATCGTCGTCCACGGGCTGGATGGGCTCGGACTGTCAACACCCGAGCATGTCATAGAAGGGGTATCCCATTTCATGACGACTACCATCGGGGTTGCTCCGGCTGTGGTCGGGTGGCTTACGACATCCTCGCTTCAGGCTTTGCTGGGCATCATCCTTGGCGCCATCGTCGTCATTGGCGTAACGGCCGTGCATGCGGTGCTCCCCTCGCGTCGCTCGGCGTAACGTCCGGTAACCCCTTCGGAAAGATCGAACGGGTGGCTCGCCCGCGGACTCACCGGACTGAGTGCAGGACGTTGAGGATCAGCTCTATCGGTGTCCAGCCTGATAGCAGGAGCCGTCGCGATGCCGCTGGCCGTTTCGAGGTACGAAAAAGCCCGGGTTTTCTGGTCTGTAAGGTTTCGAACGTCGGCTTACGGACAGCCTCTCTCGCATCCCTATTGTATTCTTAAGGGCGCTGATTGCCGCCTTTCTGGCGTTGAGTTGAAGAACTGGTTCTGAGGGCAGAGAGCCGTGGCGGTTGAACCACGCAGCGCTCATCAGTCTTTCACCACTCCAAGCTGGCCTCATACCGACAGATCGTGGAGATCGCTCCCTATGGCCTCACCCACATCAAAGTCTGAAAAGCGCACGTTCAGCCCGCCGCGCTCCGGCGTACAGGCGGTCGGTCCAATGAGATAGCGATCTGCGGAAGGGAACGGCGCCAGGCGGAGAAGCGGCCATACCTTGCCGTCCGACGAGGCCTGTATCCTTGCCGCTCCGTTTTTGAGCGTGATCCGTATGATGAAGTCTTCCAATCCTTGAAACGGCTGCGAGACGGACCAGTCCGAGCTTCCGTTGGTGACAACCGTTGACAGAAAGCGCTCGCCGTCCGTAAACTCGACACCGGTCTTGATCCAGCGTGTCTCGTCAATCCGCAACATCAAACCCGCCTGGTCCTACAGGGATCGGAACTCCCTGGACCCGGACCCGCGCTGTGAATCCTTCGCTGACCGAAACTCCAAGAAAATGTCCACTATCCCGCTCGAACCCGTAATGCGTCGTCTGCCAGAAGTCTGTCTTCTGGTCGGTCGTCATGGTAAGACGATCGGCCGAGACCTCCCAGTTCGCAGGCTCGTTGACCTAGGTTCCGTTCTCGAGATGGGTTCTCATCTATGCAGCCACTCCTTCGCCATCATCGCCATACGCATATCAGTCCTTGGCAAACACCGTAGCGGACTCTGAGGTGGAGACCATCGTGTTGTAGTCAGAGACAAGCCATTCGAGATCGTCGCCCGCGCCTTTGCGAGCGTCGCCTTTGGCCATTTCGAGTTTTTCGTCGAAATTGCGAAGCTTGGACAGGAGCGACGCCGGGCTGGACTCAAACACGTGGAATGAGTTGGGATGCTGGAGAGCGTAGTCGTCGAACTCCCGGACAGCCTGAGCGTAGTCGGCAAGCACTGATCTGAATGCAGGCATGGCGACCACGGGCTTTTCGTTTGTCGGCATCACGTCCATCACGGCCTCTGCCCGGAACATGACGTTTCGCACATGCCAGCGCGATTTCTTGCCCTCGGCCTTTTCGAGCGCGAGTAGCGATGCGCGGTCGAGCTTGACCTTTTCGGTCCTCATTGCGGCGTCCACTGTCTTCCGGCGTTCTTCATAGACGGGCGATAGGGCAGCAATGTCCTTATGGAACGCCTTACCGTCTGCCATCTTGTCCGACTTATAGTCCTGGCGCTCGTAATACTTGTTCGCCCGCTCGATGACGGGAGCCAGTTGCTGGTAGGTCTCGACATAGGCTGTCATGGCAGCGTCAAGCTCCGGCAGCTTTGGCTCTTCCTGAGCGGAAGCCAAGGCTTTGCCCGCCAACTCTCTCACGTCGTATAGAGAGTACATGCCATAGATGATGCGCTCCTTGCCGGTCGGGCCCGTCTTCATGTCGACCCAACTGTCGTAACGCTGTAGCGACTCGGACGCGCGCAGGGTTTGGTTGAGAAACTCGACGTACGTGTTCATCTTGCCCATCGCCGCGTCAGATACGGTGGCATCGGGTGGCGACTGGGCCTGTACGTGGGATGTCCCCAAAAGATATGGGACCGAACCCTGAAGGATCAGGACCAGAACCGAGGCGGTAACCGCCTTTGCGAGCGTCTTCATCGGATGCATTTCCCCATCGATCAGACAGCTATTTGTCGCGCTGGATCGCCAGATCAAGGCCAGGCTTGGATCGCGTCCATTCGCAGGACTGCGGCTTTGGTCAATGAGCTGCCAACCTTCACGCCGCTGCTGTATCCGGCTCTGATACTCAAGCCTCTCAGCATGCCGCAGCACGAGACGGAGAGACGCAACAAAATGGTCGCGTGTTGACTACCTCGTCAATTTTCACTATTCTGTATCTGTTCATTATGCTGAACTTTTGAAGATAGAGGTTATCGTGAGCGGTCGTGGTGTCGAGCGTGTTTTGGATATGATCGAGTGGTTTGCGGCTTCACCGGAGGGCGCGAGCCTTTCAGAGATCGCGGCTGCACTTGCCATGCCCAAGTCGAGCGCGCTTCTCATGCTGCAATCGCTGGCCGAGCGCGGCTACATCCACCGACTGGGCAGCGGTGAGTACCAACTCATCAGGCTCCCGGGTGAGATCTCTGCAGACGGTCCAAACTACGGGGCGCTGATTGCGCTTGTGTCACCTTATCTCTTGAATGCCGTCCAAGAGACGGGGGAGAGCGGGTTCATCGCCGTGCTGGAAGGTCCATCGATCCGCTATCTCAACAAAGTGCTACCCAAGCGAGAGATCCTTTACGATCGCGACATCGTGCCGACGCGTCCAGCACACAAGGTTGCGAGCGGCGTCGTTCTCTTGGCATCGGGCAGCGATGCGGATGTGGAAGCCTATGCGGAAGCGTCGTCCCTGTCCGAGGATGATCAGTCGAAACTTCAAGAAGCTATCGCCAGTTCGCGCGCATCAGGTTTTTACGTCAATGCGATGGGTGTCGTTGAAGGTGCTGCCGGTGCTGCCGCGCCGATCATTGCTGCAAATGGCAAAGCCATAGCTGCTTTCAACATATCCGGCCCGCAAGGGCGCTTCATTCAAAATTCCGACCGCATCAGTCACGTGGTCAGGGAAACTGCAGTCGCGATTACCGAGGAGTTGGCGCGCCGCAGTCGTCGTTTATCCAAAGGGAGGTAAGGAATGAAATTTGTAACACTTTCGGCCGTGGCCGGGCTTTTGGCCGGCATTGCCGGTTTCGCGCAGGCTCAGGATGCCCCAGCCGGTTATCCCGCTGATTACTCGAAGATCATCGAAGGTTCGCGCTCCGAAAAGGGCCTCATGATCTATTCCAACATGGCCGACAACAACTGGCACCCGCTCATCAAGGGCTTCAACGCGAAGTATCCTTGGGTGAAGATCGAGACTGTCGATCTGGGATCGGGCACTGTCCATTCGCGCTGGGAAGCCGAAAAAGGCTCGAGCGCCCGCACCGCCGACGTACTGGTCTCTGGCGCCAACGACCGTTGGGCATCCTACGGCAAAGACGGCCTGATGGAGGATTACAAGAGCCCCGAGATCGCCAAGCTCCCGGAATTCGCCCACCCCTATCCCGGCGTGAACGTGCTTTCCACCGATCCGCTGGTCATCACGTACAATGCCGCTCTTCTGCCGGAAGATCAGCGCCCGAAAGGTTTCGCCTCACTGGTTGAAGACGCCGTTGCCGATCCGGATACGTTCAAGGAAAAGATTACCACCTACGATGCGGCCCGCAACAGCTTCGGCCTTACCGCATGGTGGGCCTATATGGACAAGAAAGGTGAAGCCGGCTGGGCCGGACTTCGCAAGATCGGTCCGATGATCCGCGGCGAAACCTCGGGCGGTCCGATGAACGAGAAGATCGCCACCGGCGAATATCTGATGGGCATTGCCGTTTCCGGCATCACCATCTTTCCGCGCTTGGAACAGCCGGGTGGCGAAATCCTCGGCTTTGCCTTTCCGGACGACGGCACGATCATGATGCTGCGCGGCATGGGTATTCCGAAGGGCGCAGCTAACCCGAACTCGGCAAAACTCTTCGTCGATTATGCGCTGAGCCAGGATGGCCAGACTCAGGTCGGCAAGGGCGGTCTCGTGCCTTATCGCGAGGACGTTCCAGAGGACCAGGTTCGCTACACGTTTCAGAAGATAAGCGAAATCGTCGGCAAGGATAATGTGATCACGGCCGGTTTCGACCAGCGCTTGATTACGGAAGCCGGTCCTTTCGTCGCAAAGTGGAACGCTGCGATCGCCGGCAAGTAAGCCGAGCCAAAGGGCCGACTGGTCGTCGGCCCTTCCATCAACCCTGACAGGAAATATCGATGACGGATATCAGCCACCCCGGCACGGCCGGACGGGGGATAGACCGATCGCGTGCGATCTACTGGGGCGTTGCGGCGCTGACGACGATCCTCGTATTCGGTCCGATCACCCCGATTGTCTTCCAGGCCTTCCTCGACAAGCCGCTCTACGACGATACGGCTGTCATGACGGTCGGCAATTTCAGCCGCCTGTTTAGCGAACCGGGCATAGCCGGCGTCTTCTTCAACACCCTTTATTTCGGTGCGTTGACGATGGTCGTCGCGCAGGTCTTCGGTGCTGTCATGGCGGTGCTCGTCGGTCGTACCAACCTGCCGGGTCGCAAGTGGCTGGGCGAGATCTTTATCTGGCCGCTGTTCGTCTCGAACCTCGTCATCGCCTTCGGCTGGTTCACCATGTACGGACCGTCAGGCTTCATGACGCTGGCGGCGAAAACCTATCTCGGCGGCGCGCCTTGGAACCTCTACAGTGTCACTGGCATGGGTATCGTCGCTGGCCTCAGCCAGGCGCCGCTCACCTATCTCATGTGTCTCGCCGCCGTCACAAAGGCCGACCCGCTGCTCGAAGATGCGGCGCGCTCGACCGGAGCTGGTCCCTTCCGAGCCCTGTTTTCGGTCACCATCCCAATGATCCGTCCCGCGATCATCTATTCGGCCGTGCTCAACTTCGTCGTTGGCATCGAGATGTTGGCCATCCCGCTGCTGTTCGGCGGTCCGTCTGGAATTCAGACTGTCACGACCTTCCTCTATAACGCCGGCATCAACGCTGCGGTACGACCAGAATATGGAATCGTGGGCGCCGCTGCCGTCATCCTACTGGTCGTCGTTGCCTTGCTTGTCTGGTTACAGGGCTTTCTGATGAAAGGCGCTGGCCGCTTCGTCACCGTGCGCGGCAAGGCAAGCCGTCCCTCGACGCTCGATCTCGGTGCCTGGCGCTGGCCGGCGTTCCTGTTCGTCTTCGCATTCGCATTCCTGACGATCATTTCAATCTTCGGAGGCATTTTTCTGCGCTCGGCGGTGAGCTTCCTCACACCGCTCATACCAGTCTGGAAGGTGATGACGACCGCCAATTTCGAGCAGGTTCTTGGCTCGGCCACCTACGTGCGCTCGATCGTCAATTCCGTTCTGGTCGCGACGATCGGTGCTGCGATCGGCACATTCTTCATTCTGGTCATCGCGTTGGTCGCCCGCCGGTCGGATTTCAAGCATAGCCGGGCGCTAGAATATATCGCGCTTTTCCCGCGCGCGCTTCCCGGCATCATCGCTGGCCTCGGGTTCTTCTACGCAGTTATCTGGCTGCCCGGAGCAGACGTCATCCGCGGCACGATCGCGGTGCTGATCCTTGCTTTCATGATCCGCTATATTCCGGTCGGCTTTGGTGCCATCGCGCCGGCGCTTGCTCAGGTCGGTGAGGAACTCGACCGCGGTGCGCGCATTTCCGGCGCCGACTGGTGGACGACCGTGACACGCATCATTGTGCCGATCCTCAAGCCCGCGCTGTTCAGCTGCTATGCGTTGCTGTTCATCCACTTCTTCAAGGAATACGTGACGGCGGCCTTCCTCTATCAACCGGGGTCCGAAATCATCGGCACCACCATGCTGCAGCTTGTCGCTCAAGGTGACAACGGCCCGGTCTCCGCCCTCGCAACCATACAAGTCGTCATTACCGCCGCGTTCGTGATCATCGCTCGCCGCGTCATGGGAGCCAAAATCTATGGCTGATCTCGTCCTTCAGAACCTGACCATCAAGTACGGCGCCGTCACGGCTGTCGACAACCTCAACATCCATGTTCAATCCGGAGAGTTTCTGACGTTGCTCGGGCCGTCCGGCTGCGGCAAGTCGACCTCGCTGTTCGCGGTCGCCGGTCTCAACCATGCTACGTCAGGAACGATCCGCATCGGCGACCGAATCCTGTTCGATGGCAACGCCAAAAACACGGTGCCGCCGGAGAAGCGCAATATCGGTCTGGTATTCCAGTCCTACGCGCTGTGGCCACACAAGACCGTTGCCGAGAACCTCGCTTTTCCTCTGACGCTCCGAAAGATTGGAAGAGCAGAGCGTGACGAGCGCATCCGGGAATCGCTCGGCCTCGTGGAAATGCTTCCCTATGCGGACCGCTTTCCGTTCGAACTTTCCGGTGGCCAGCAGCAGCGCGTCGCACTTGCTCGAGCCCTCGTCTACCGCCCGCCGCTTCTGCTCCTCGACGAGCCGCTTTCCAACCTCGATGCCAAACTGCGCGAGCGTGCCCGCGTCTGGCTCCGAGAGCTGCAGGAACGATTGAAGGTCACCACCATCTACGTCACCCACGACCAGGCAGAGGCACTGGCCGTTTCCGACCGGATTGCGGTGATGAGCATGGGACGGATGCGCCAGCTCGGCACGCCGCGCGAAATCTACGAGCGACCAGCCGACAGCTTTGTCGCGGACTTTATTGGCTCGTCTAACTTTTTCGACGGAACGATGGTCGAGAACGGTGCCGACAAAGCCCGCATCCGCTTGGCCGATGGCAGCGAGCTCGTCACGCCCCCCGGTGCCGCCGGCAAGGACGGTTCCGTCGTCGTTGCCATCCGCCCTGAAAAGATCGAGCTCACGAACGAGACTGGCCCGAACACGATGCGGGTGTCGATCGATCAGCGGACCTATCTCGGCTCGGTCTGGCAATATGCGGTCCGGTCGGGCCCGATCGAGTTCCGGGTTCAGACGCCTTCAGAGCTGAAGCAGGATTCGATCCTCGTGCGCATTCCTCAGGAACATTGCGCCGTCTTCCCCGACAAGCCCGGCGCGAATTGAGGTTTTCATGGCAGAGACGAAAACAACCGTCCGGTTTCAGCCGGAACAAAAGGGCCCGCTGCACGGTATCCGGGTCATTGACCTCAGCCGCGTGGTTGCCGGAAACATGCTGTCGCTGCAGCTCGGCGATTTCGGCGCCGACGTCGTCAAGGTGGAGCCGCCACAGGGTGATGCGCTGCGCGAATGGCGCGACCATGGCCATTCGCTTCACTGGAAAACCTATGGCCGAAACAAGCGCTCGATCGCGCTCAACCTGCGGCAGCCGCAGGCGCTGAGAACCCTGAAGAAGCTGCTGGAAACGGCGGATGTTTTCATCGAGAACTTTCGGCCGGGCACGCTGGAGGAAATGGGGCTTTCGCCGCAAAGCCTCCTGGAAATCAACCCGGGGCTTATCATCGTGCGGATCTCGGGCTTTGGCCAGACCGGCCCCTATGCCAAGCTGCCCGGCTTCGGCACGTTGGTCGAGGCGATGAGCGGCTTTGCCTCGCGCACCGGTTTTCCGGATCGCGAACCGGTACTGCCACCTCTGGCGCTGGCGGACATGATCTCAGGACTGACGGGTGCCAATGCCGTAATGATGGCGCTGTTTGCCCGCGAACGCGGTGACGCCGAGGGTCAGGTGATCGATCTTTCCCTGCTGGAGCCGATCTTCGCCTCGCTTGGGCCGGAAGCATCGATCTATAGCGTCACTGGCAAGGTCAAGCAGCGCTCCGGCTCAGGCTCCAATACGGTCTCACCGCGCAACGTCTATCTGTGCAGCGACGGCAAATATGTGGCGCTTTCGGGATCGACCCAGGTCATCGCGATGCGGATTTTCGACATTGTCGGCCGCCCGGAGATGAAGGACGATCCGCGGTTTTCGACCAATGTCGAACGTGTCCGCCATCGCGAGCTGGTGGATGAAGCACTCGGCGCGTGGTTCGTCACCCGCACCCGCGACGATGCGTTGAAAGCCATGCGTGCCGCTGGCGCAACCGTTGGTCCGGTCTATGACATTGCCGATATCAGCACAGACCCGCATTTTGCCGAGCGGCAAATCGTCGTGGATGTGGAAGATGCCGATCTCGGCAGCATTCCGCAACACAACATTTTTCCGCGCTTCTCGACGACTCCAGGGGGCTTTCGTCATCCGGCACCGGGCATCGGAGAACAGACCGAAGAAATCCTTGCCGAGATCGGCATGACCTTGGCTGACCTGGAGGACAAGGCATGATCTCGTCACTCCTCTACGTACCGGGCAACGCGCCCCGTTTTCTGGAAAAGGCCGGTCAGCGCGGGGCCGATGCCGTTATCGTCGATCTTGAAGATGCCTTACCCGAGGCAGCCAAGACCGAAGCCCGAGATGGATTGGCGAGATGGGTACCGGCGATCAAGAAGGCCGGCGGCCGGGTGTTCGTGCGCGTCAACCACTCCGAGCGGCTGATCGAGGACGCGATCGCCGCGACGCAAGCCGGTGCCGACGGACTTTACGTCCCGAAGGTCTGCAGCCCCGATGTTCTCGTCCGTTTGGCGAAGAGCCTCGAAAACCACGAAAAGGATCGCTCGCCGATCGCCTTCGTGCCGCTGATAGAGGACATGCAGGGCCTGTTCGAGGTTCGGTCCATTGCCAAGGGGCCGCGCGTCATGGCCCTTGCCTGCGGCGGCGAGGATCTTGCGACCGCCATGGATGCGAAGCCGACGCCGGAGGTGCTGCGTTATCCCAAGCTCATGATCCATTACGCGGCCAAGGAGGCCGGCGTGCTGTCTCTCGGGCTTCTCAGAACCATCGCGGATTTCGCCGACAAGGAGGCCCTTCGCGCCGCCGTACTGGAGGCGCGTGACTTCGGTTTTGACGGGGCAAGCTGCATTCACCCTTCCGTCGTTCCTATCCTCAACGAAGGTTTCGCGCCAAGTCCGCAGGAGGTCGCCTGGGCGCTGAAAGTCGTTGCCGCTAACGAGAGAGAGGCGACCGCTGGACGAGGCGCCTTCATGCTGGACGGCAAGTTTATCGACGCGCCGATCGTCACGCGCGCCGAAAATCTAATTCGCAAATCGCAGAAAGGAAGCGCTAGCTGATGATCCATGACATCATCCAAGGGGTCGAGCACGGCATGCGTGGCCGACGCATCCTTGTGAGCCACAACCAGATCGCTGAAAAGGCGATAAGACTGTTGAATGCGCATGATATCGACGTGTTCTTCTCGCCACCCTACGATCCGTCCGATGTGGTGGCCAAGCGCGCCGCCGATCTCAAGATTGACGGACTGATGGTGCGCCAAGGCCGCATCGACGAAGCGGTGATTTCCGCTTCTCCCAATCTCAAGGTCATCGCCAAGCATGGCGTCGGTGTCGACAATGTCGATATCGCCGCAGCCGCCAAGCTCGGCATCCCCGTGCTTCGGGCGATGGGCTCGAATTCGCGTGCCGTCGCCGAGCACACGATCGCGCTGGTGCTCAGTCTGATCAAGGAAATACTGCCGCTCGATCGCGCCGTGAAAAGCGGTGAATGGCCGAAGCCGACATTTATCGGCAAGGATTTCCTAGGCGCCACAATAGGTCTTGTCGGTTACGGCGGGATCGGTCGCGAGACGGCACGCATGGCCGAATCTCTTGGCATGGAAGTCGTGGTCTATGACCCCTTCGCGCCGGACGCAGCAGAAGCCGATGGTTTCGCAACTTCAGACGATATCGACGCCATGCTGCCGGCGCTCGACATTCTCAGCATTCACTGCCCGCTGACCGCGGCAACACGCGATCTGATCGACGCGAGGAGGCTCGCGATGATGAAGAATTCCGCGGTTCTGGTGAACACCGCACGCGGCGGTATTGTCAACGAAGCGGCACTTGCAGAGGCTCTCGGCGCTGGGACTGTCGCAGGGGCAGCTCTCGACAGTTTCGCCACCGAGCCGCCGGCGGCCGACAACCCGCTTTGGGCCTTCAACACGCTGATTGCAACGCCACACATTGGCGGTGTCACATACGGCTCCGCCGATGCGATGGCAATCATCGCCGCGCATCACATTATCAGCGTTCTCGACGGCAATGCGCCGGACGAACGCTCGATTGCACGTCCAACCGAACTCTCTGCCTGAGGTATTCATGACGTACGGATTTCGCATCAAACTGAACTGGAATCGCATCGAGCCGGCTCTTGTCCAGTCCTTCCGAAGCCTTCCCGTTGCCAATGTAAGCGATTCTATGTCGCGCATCTGTGCGCTCGGCACAGGAATGCGGCCGATGCATAAGTCGGGCAACCTTGTAGGTCCGGCGCTGACCGTCCGGACCCGGCCGGGTGACAACCTGATGCTGCACAAGGCAATCGACATGGCTCAGCCAGGCGACGTAATCGTCGTTGATGCTGCCGCGGATTTGGCCAATTCGTTGATGGGCGAGCTGATGCTTGCCCATGCCATCCGGCGCGGCGTGGCCGGCTTCGTGCTGAACGGCGCCATCCGCGACGCCGAAGCCTTTTTGGAACGGAACATTCCAACTTTCGCCGTCGGCGTGACCCATCGAGGCCCCTATCGCACCGGCCCTGGAGAAATCGGTCTTCCGATTGCGATCAACGGCACCGTCATCGAACCGGGCGACCTAATCCTTGGCGATCTCGACGGCGTCGTCAGCGTGCCGAAGGTCGATGCGCATGATATTTTGACGGCCACGATCAAGAAGCACGACGCCGAAACCAAGCAGATGGCCGAGACCGAAGCTGGTACAGTCAACCGCGACTGGGTTGACAAGGTACTGAAGGAAGCCGGCTGCGAGTATATCGAGTGATGTGACGGAGCCATGGAGACAAGCGCGCCGGTCCGTGCCGGTCGGCCGCCGGAAAATCCCGCCCTCACTTTCCAACTATCGGCGCTTCTTGCGCCATGGCGCGTCCTTCTGCCAGTCGCCGGCCATGATGCTCCCGTATGGGATGACCTCGTCGACAATTTCGGCAAGGCCGTAATGTTCGATCTGCGACCGGACATTGGCGGCGTTCTTGTAGGCGCTCGCCAGCTCCGAAATATCGGGCGTGCCGGAGAAGAAGCGGGCGTCGAGGCCCGACGTCTCCCTCTCCATGACAGCCGCGATGTTATTCGGGCTGAGACCCCGGTTATCGGCGCCGAATTCCTCGCCGAGGCGACGTATATGCGCCGTACGCGAGAAATTGCGGCCGGCGCCATGCGGCGAAAAGCCGAGGCCATGGGGCGCATTCGAGCCGCGCACGATCAGGATCGGTTCGGCCATGTTGAGCGGGATGATCGTCAGATCGGTCGCGTCGTCCGCCCAGTTGTCGAAAGCTGGCGTGGCACCCTTACCATGGTAGAACAAACCGTCGGACTTGCGGAATACGAAGTTATGCTCGTTCCAAAAACGGTCGCTCACCTTCGCCGCCAGCTTTTCTGCCGTCATGTCATGGATGGCGTAGTGGTTTTCCTTCGTCCACTGGCGGATCGTCTGCAATGCCGACCAGTACATTTCCCCCTCTTCGCTCTCGGCCGGAATCCAGGCATTCTCCCGATGCGTTTCGGGCGAAAGCACTTCCCTGAACCGGTTGGCGATCTTCATGCCGCGATCATACAGTCGTGCGCCGGGAGCGCGCGATCCGTGATGCGTAACGAGCGCCGTCTCGCCGGTTGATTTCATCTGGCCGACATAGGCGAAATGATTGCCGTCGCCCTGCGTGGCGAATTGATCGATGCCCACACTGAGGATCTCCCTCAGCAAAGGGTTTGCCTGGAACGCCGACAATGTCGCCTCGGAAGGCTTAATCTGGGCGCCACGCGGACGTCCGCCGGGACCGAAATGGGTCACCGCGTGGACGGCATCAAGCAAGGCCTTAGGCTCGATACCCGGGAAGATCGAGATCGCCATCGAGCAGCAGATATCGGCCGAATGCATACCAGGGTGGATCGCTTCCGACGCCACCACGCCGCCAACCGGTATCGTGCCGACCGGGCCGGCGGGACAGGCGTCGGGCATGATCGCGGCTGCACGCACGACCGGCGTTCGGCAAAGCTCGCGCATCGTCGCACTCACCTTCTCGATATTGTCCTGTTCGAACGCGTTTTCGGCACGGATGTTCATATGGATCAGCACGTCATTTTGCGCCTTAAGCGGCAGGGTCGGCCCCGGCTGATAACCGCGGGCAACCGCCAGCGCATCGGTCGTAGAACCGCCATCGCTCAGCACCCGGTTGGCCGCTTCCAGCGCATCTCGAAACCACTTGCCCTGGCTCATGCCTGCATCGATCAAATCCTGTCCGCTCATTACCTCTGTCATTGTCTTCTCTGCGTTTGCAGTCCTTCTGGTTCACTTCAATTTCGTCACGCCACCTAGCCGACAAGCATTTGCAGGAGATCGCTCACCGCACGCATTCCATGGTCATGGCGCGATGCGGCCCCTGTAGTCTCCGGCGGCATTCGCCCAGGATCTTCTCGTCAGCCCGGCGACGAGTTTTGGCAGGACAGTTGTCTGAGCTACGCGTTACCTCACGGTAACCGGGATGAATCGAACACCCGACCTTCCCGCCGAAGATCGGCGGGCTGCTCTTTCCATGTAGTCCTGCCGGCATTCGCCGGGCATTTCGTTCTTTCAATTCCGCCGGCAACAAGGGTGGCAGGACAGTATTCTCTGAGCTACGCACTCCCTTCGGGAACGCGGGATGATTTGAACATCCGACACACCGACCGGAAACCGGGCGGCTGCTCTACCTGTAGTCCTGCCGGCATTTGCCGGGTCGTAGTCGCAGCGGCGACAAGGGTGGACGAAACCGGATGGTCCCGCTCATGCCAGAGAGCGTGTGCCAAGGAGGAGTCGAACCTGCCAGACCATCCAACGGTGCTGTAGTTTCGTCCGGCATTCGCCGCTGCAATTCACGTCAGACTGACAATCATCCGGAAACGTCCCGCCGGTCCTCCACGATGGGAGATGACGGCGGAGCAGGCTTCGACCCTGCAACTCCATTCGCGGAGCACCAATATCGTTTCCGGGCATTTGCCTCAGTCATCATGGCGACCAGTATTCGAGGAAACATCCGCTACCATTTGAGGTCGTGACTTCCCCTGCAGGGTTTGAACCTGCCGCGGCTAATGTAGTTTCCTTTGCATTCGCCATGTCATTCGTCCGTGACGACGAGGTGTGAAGAAACGTCCTGCTCTATCCGCTGAGCTACGGGTCCACAAATTGGAGGACCCGGCGGGACTCGAACCCGCGACCTGGAGGGTGACAGCCTGTAGTTTCTCCGGCATTCGTCACGGTCTCCGCGCCGTTCACAGCGGCGCAGAGGTATTGCTTTTTGCGTCAGAGTTCGATCGCCTCGATGGTTTTCACCCAGCTGTCTGCTCCCTTCGGATTGGCCGCGAAGGACGTGATGACCTCATAGACGGCGTCCGAGAAGCCGCCGATGTTGAGCACGTCGTCGCGCGTCGGTGCCTGCGTTGTCGCATACGCTCTCCGATCTCGATCCGCAGGCGCTGATGCTGCTTTAGTTCATAATGTCCTTCACCAGTTCAACATGGCAGATTTGATCGTAGGAGGCGGAGCTGGCCTTACGCTGAAACAGCGGGTTCTCGCCATCGCAGAGGGACGCGTTGGCTTCAGTTACCACGCTAACAACATGATCCTGAGGAACCGGCTGAATGGTACGCGGCCCGTGGCGTCTGCCCCTACGAAACGCTAAGGTGTTGACATAAATGGGTTTTATTGTAATGTAGCGCCAGTCGCACGTAGCCTGCCTCGGTTTTAGGCAAGCTACGGCGACACCAACATGAGCGCCCATTGTGGCGCTCTTTTTCGTTTCAGGAGCTCATCGTGCAGAACATTCCAACTTCACCGACACAGGCTGGTCGTTCAGCTATTTCGTTGGCGCCGGTATCAATTTTGATGGATAGCCCTCGCCTGCCAAGGCCGGCACCGTCGAAGCTCCCGAAGTCGTCGTCTCCAGATGGTCCGACACCCGGGCTTATCATGATCGGGCTAGATGATCGCGGAAAACCGCATGCGTCGTGGTTCGGCTCGTCAGACATTGCAAAGGCCGAAGCTGCGGCCGATCTCATGGACATGGCGCTGATTGAGGTGAACGGGGATGAGTTGGTCGCGATCGCGGCCAAACTTCCACAAGGCAAGCTGTTTGAAAGCGGCAAGGCGTTTGTGCCGTTCGTTGAGCGTGAGACCTATGATCGACTTGCTGCCCACCTTGATGCTGATTACATCGCTGCCTCTGCCGCACGAGTGGAAGCTGCGGCCGCTGCTGCTGGCGCTGGTGCCGCCGATTACGCAAAAGTGAGCAAGGGAGAGACCAAGGGGCGTCAGCCGAGCGATTGGTCGAAGCTGATGGTCGGCGACATCGTGCTTGCCTCCGAGGGCCTTGATGATGGCTGGTGGGAAGCCAAGATCGAGGAAATTCTACCGGAAGACCGATTTCGCCTGCGGTGGCGCGAATGGCCGGAGCTGGAGGAATTCACCCGTGGCATCGTGGACCTTGGGCTGCTCCACCCGAAGCACGTCGATGCGTGAGGGTGGCGATATGCTTGCCGCTTCAACAAGCTTGCCTGTGCTGGCCAGCAGCAGCCCCACCCATTGCGAAGGTGGGGCTGAGGCAGGTATCGGTGCCGCGAAGCCGTGTGCGGCCTCAACGACGAGTTCAGTCGTGGCCCGGTCGTGCTGACTGCCGGTGTGGCTGCCCTACCGGCTGACGCATTGGCCGAACTTCTTCGTGCGGTGCGAAGCTTTGACGCCTTGGGGGCCGGCAACGACCTTCATGGCGAACACGATATCGGAAAGGTGGAGATCGACGGCGAAGCCTACTCTGGAAGGTCGACTGCTACGATCCCGACCTCCTCTGTGGATCACCCGACCCGGCAGATCCTGCTGCCACGACACGAGTGATGACGATCATGAAGAGCGAGGAATAGTAATGCTCCTCGGGGTGCAACCGCTATACCGAAGGCCGTAGCATCGCTGCGGCTTTCTTCATTTGGGGTGACGGCTTTCGGTTTGCGCCCCGCCCGCAACGGGAGGGGGCTCCTGCGAACTGTGCTCATCGAATAACCGCCCCACATGCGCCTGCAGAGCCTTCGCTAGTCCTTCGAGGGTGTCGACGGTGACGTTCTCCTCACGCGCTCGACGCGACCGACGTATGATCGGTTGATGCCGGACTCAAGTGCAAGCCGCTCCTGCGATAGCCGCTAAGATCCACTTCACCCTTAGCGCTAAGGATCTTGATCTCCGGATCATGCTTCAGTACCGTTGTCGCGCAGCGGGGAGTGGCCGGTCGGTGTGCTGGTGGACCCACGCTCGAATGTGCAGGGACACAGTCCGAGGCCCCGCAGGATCAAGCTCGCTCACGGGAACCTTAAAGCGATCGGCAAGCCGAGCAGTAGGATATAGCAAGCCTTGAACAAATGACGCCGAACAGCGACACCGATTTCAATCAGGTGTATCTGCAGTTGTAGGCATAGTAGGGGCAATGTGGTGGAAATCGGCGAAACTGTTTTTAAAGATCGCGTCAGAGAACGCGACCTCGACAACTTCCTCGTGGAAGAACTCCATGCGTCAGAGGACTTTAGGGAGTGGTTGCTTTCGAATGTCGCGCACGCGTTCTTACCTCCGTCTCCTGCGGAAATTCGTGTAAGAAAATCTCCTCCTCGGGCCCAAGATAGCCGACAGACAGATGTACAGGTTGGGTGGTTCGATGCTGAGGACAATCTGATTGCCTGTCTTCTTCTTGAAAGCAAGATAACAGCGGACTTCCAAATCGGGCAGGCGGAAGCCTACGCGTTGGAGCTAGGGAGCTATCGAGCGAAGCTTGGTACTCACTGCGCGGCCGCACTGCTTTTAGCTCCTGCAACGAGAATAGCCTCGCTTACTGGCGTGCAGCATTTCGATGCTTCGGTACCCGTTGAGGATATTACAAAGTTTCTAGCTGCGAGGGCAGCTCAGCCAGATCTACCAACAGAACTAGTGCGCCGACTTGAGGCGAGATGTGATCTACTGGACGCAATCTGCGGTAAAAAGCTAGGTGCCGCATGGCAGCCGATCACAGTGCCAGCAAAACGGGCCTTCTCGGAGCATTACACTGAATTAGCGAATAAAATACTGCCAAAGCTAAAGGTGCGTCAGTCTCACGACGGTCCGAAGGCTCTTACTAAGGTTTTCGAGGGTGTGCATCTTCCGAGTGATTTTCCTTCCACAAGGGTGAAGCACGAGTTCGGATCCAAAGTCGCAACCAAGTATGCAAACATTCAACTCAGCGGCTATGCTACCTACAGGACGTCGCTGATGGAGAGTGGGCTTCTTGAAGGCACAGGATTTACGGTCGAGGCAACAGACAAAGCTTTGTTCGTACGCATCGCGACTCCGGGCGTCGACCCCACGGCGCAGTTCGAAACACAAAGGGAGAATGTCGAAGAAGGTATACGCGCCGTCGGTAAGCTGGTCGATTGGCTGGAAGGCAAGGCCGAGAGCCTTCAGGCACTACTCTCTCCGGTATCGACAGCTACTAAAGGCAACCGCTCAAAGATAAGCGGAGAGCACGAACTGGGAACGGCGCTACTTGAGATTTACAGGCAGTGCGAAAAACTCGGTTACCGCCCAAGCGGGCTGCTGGACCTAGCAAGAGATCTGGGTGCAGTACAGGCGGTCAAACGCCTGATCGCCAACCCAATCTCCGAGGGGTATGGCAGACTGGCGGCCTTAGGTCGGCTCGATCTGACTGTGGAGGCGCTTGCCCTTCAACCCCGTTGGGAAGGGATTTTTACCGAAGCTGAACTTACCATTTGCAGGCGAAGACTGCGTTAGCAGCGGTCGATGCGGAAGGTGGGCGATGGCAGGTATCGGTATTGTAACATGGCTATCGGATTTGACGACGACTTTGCGCGAGTCCGACTGGGCTGCATAATTATGGATGGAGAATGCAGCTCGGCTAGCAGCGTAGCTGTTACTCATCGGGAGAATTTACGTCATCCTCGTCAACTGCTGTCGCCGCAGTAGTCTGCCTGTAAAGCGTTACATCCTTCCCGAATATGCCGCCTTTTGAGTTTCTGATTGGTTCTCCGGCCATAATCAGAATGGCCTCCATGTGGTCGAGGATGACCTCACGGGTCGGTGCTGCCGGGGTGTGATCATCTACCAGCTTCAACTGCTTCGTCATCGGGCTTTCGATAACGGGCAAAATTCCGAACCAAGAGAACCGCGTCCATCGCTCGGCAAGGTTATTGAGCGAATGTGATCGCAGACGATTGTAGAGGCGCCGCTCCCCCTTTCCAGCTTGACCGACATAAATGAGACGAAAATTGTCGTCATAGAGTGCATAAATCCCGCGCTGCCGGCTGAAGTCGACTTTGCCTCGACGTTTTTGTCTAACACCCACACCTAGAAGTTCGCCAGACCTAGGCCATGGCCCATCGGTTGCGACGATACTTCTTCTCCAAAAGAGCCCGTAATTATGTATTAGCATAGGTACCTCTAGGGATGCCCCGGCTCCACGACAGAGGCTGGTTTCGGCGTCTTCGCAGTGCAGTTTCGAGAGACAAACGCCCCGAAACGAACTCCACATACCCTAGGTACCACCCGCTAAAGTACACACGTCTGCATAAAGCTTCTTGAGGTGGTGATTAGACATATCAAGAAGCGGTTCATACATGAATGAGTTGATGTGTATATTTTCTGGGGTCATCAAGCACACCTGCTTGAGCGTCTTCAATGCCTGTTTCTCATTGACCAGCGCTACTTGAGCCTTTTTGAGCAACTCAAACGTCTGATTGTTCGTGATTGAGCCGACATACGCTTGATCGTTTATGACACTGATCATGTACATTTCGGCCTTCAGCCGTATTGCAATAGCTAGAATTATCTTTGTCTCAAGCTCAATTTTATCATCCACCAAGCTGCAGGCAGCATTTGCCTGATCGAAAATCAAGTTGAAGACCGTTCGATCGGGCATCGGCAACGAAAAAACGCTAGCGAATTTTAGCACTTACTTAAAGGATCCCTCCAGATCCGCAACCGTCAGCGCATCGGATCCGGGCTTTACATGCAGGTAACGTGTAAGATCCGCCTCGAGCGCGTCCAATCCAGCAAACTCAGCGATGTTTCGAACGAACGGGATCATTGCCAGCAAAAAATCATCGTGCGCTCCGCTGGGAAGCTTCTCCTTCCAGTGCTTGAATGGATTATTTTGGTACTTCTCCTGACGAATGAAAAGCCCATCATCGTTGCGGAGAGTGTGGAACTTGTTATCGCGCCCGAGGTCGAGCCGACCAGACACTGTTCTGTAAAAATCGTAGTTATGGGTAAGAATTATTTGCTTAAAAAACGGTATTTCAGTTATATCTCGCAGATACTCTACAATTGCGTATTTGTTCTTGTAATCAAAGGAATCAGCGATATCGTCGAAAATGAAAACGGTTTCGACTTGGTCTTCTCTTCGCGCGATCACTTCGAAAATTATATTT
This sequence comes from Rhizobium sp. Leaf321, assembly GCF_001423215.1. Taxonomy (NCBI): domain Bacteria; kingdom Pseudomonadati; phylum Pseudomonadota; class Alphaproteobacteria; order Hyphomicrobiales; family Rhizobiaceae; genus Rhizobium; species Rhizobium sp. Leaf321. The sequence goes on from NZ_LMOF01000003.1 coordinate 86,204, forward strand.
AGAAGATATAGCGCCCTCTTCTCCCCATTACTCAGAATTCGTATCAGGTCTCCCTCCGCTACAGGAACCTCCTCTCCGTTGGCTCCCTTAAAACGAAATCTTATGCTGGGTGCGTCTGCCTTCAATATAACGTCGTGCTGGTTCTCCATCGTCACAAGGAAGGGGACAGAGAAGCGACTGTTGAATTCCTCAAGGACTTCCACCCACCGCGTCGCCTCCTGCTGCGCTTGATGGACAATCGCCTCAAGCTCTTCCCGGCCTCGATCGAAAGTGTCTAGTGCCTCGTTAAGGGCATCAACGCTCGATGAAAGATAAGCCACCCACAACCGCTGCTTGAGGCGCTCCGGGTTGGCTAACTCTGGAATTAGATCTTCATGCTGCGTCAGATAAGATCGGAATTCTCGTAGATCGGCGTTCTTTGTAAGAAGCTTATCAATGCGTTCGAACTGAGCCGTAAGCTCCTTGTCATTCAGAATTTCATCTTTTTCGTCCTGTATAACGCGCTCTAGATCTGCCTCCGACTTTATTTCTTTTCTAACATCTTTGTTGTTTACATAGACAGAGTGATCGGCTTTGAAAAAGCCTTGAGGCTTTTGGCGACATCGGACGCATTATTGTGGTTGAACGCACCTTTTCGGAAGAATGTAGATTTGCTGACTAATTGGTCATATACTTCCATGTATCGATATATGTCTGCCTTGAAGCTATCTGACTTTAGCTGTTCCGCGACTTTCGGCGAGAATATCATCGCGTAATTTAAATTCGCCAGATGTGCGTATTCAGCCTTCTCAGCCTCTGGTTTTAGTCTCCGGATTGCCGTGAAAAAATCTTTGGGGTCGCTAGTAACATCGGTCGCCAACGCTTCTTCGACGCCATCTTTCAGCCCTGAGGGAGCCTTCAGCGCCGAAAGAAGAAGGTGTTTCTTTTCATCGATCTCACGTCGAACTACGTCATACCGCTCCCGCAAAGCCCCGTTCGCAAGGAGGGTAGACATGCGGTTCGACCTGTAAGCCTCGTTGTACGGTTCTACAACAAACACACTGTCTGCGGCCAAGTCGGCGCCATTGCCATCAACAACAACCCGCTTAGTCTGCCGGTCCTTGTGCACCCGGTCGGAAGACGGCTTGCCTTCCGAAATGTCTTTGAATGTCAACGCGAGCGAGGTTTTCATCACGCCATTCGGAGCATAAACAATGTTCTGCCGGCGCTTGGAGAAGTCAAAGGTGTGCTGCAGCGCATTGATGCCGTAGCAGTGCTGTAAGTCGATGTTGATTTTGTCCATCTGCCGAACTGTCCTCCCGAGTCGCGACCTCATACTATCCACGCTTCGCCTAGGCGCAATGAGCAAGTAATCCAGCCTATGCCGAGATTATCAAAGGAGCACGTTGGCCAACCCGCGGGGCGCTAATCTTTAGTGGGCGTGGGGTAAAGCTGACGATGGCCGCGCGGCCGTACATCATGTGCGGTCGCCAGTACCTTCCAACCCAAACTTTCGTGGGCTCGGATCTGAGGTACATGAGGGTGGCGATAGCCGTTAGGGGTGCCGTAAGAAACGATTGCGCGCCCAGTATGACCCGCCGGATTTGGCGGTATAGTTCCACGTCCACCGTGATGTGGAATGCATAGGTGCGTCAGGCTGGCCAGCATATGCGGCGCGATGTGTGCGTAGTCGGTGTCCCCTGTCAACAGGACGGCTTCTTTTCCCTGCTCGTATCGCAATTGATAGCCACTATTGTTGCGATCCGACGGATCAAGGGAAGTACCCCGCTCAAAGCGGAATCCGCCTATGACCAAAGGACCGTCGACAAAAGTTAGTCGTCGTCCAAGCATTTTTTGAAATAAAGCAGTATTCGGCCCTACTGGCTGATCCGGCGCGAACCAGTCGTTCCCGTGCCAGACAGAATGGCGGCGACCGAGATCAAAATGGTCAAAATCCCAATGCGAAAGGAAGATGAACCCTTTTCCGAGATCGGGAGGGCAAAAGCTCCGGTCCATCGACCGTTTGTTAAACCAAAGAGGACTGCCGGCATCGAAGAGCCCAATCGGGATGCCTTGGCGGCGAATGATGGCTGCGCTAGCCTGCCCGACGTCCAAGACCATTATCTCTATGTCGCCTGTCGTTGCTTGGCCCGAAGTGGAGCTGCCATCCAGAACGAAGCGGTTAGCAAGGCTTTGCAACTGGATAGTCGCGTGCTGCCCACCACTAGCCCTACTCGCTGTATGTAAGCGTAAGGCAAGTTCGGGGTCATCGCCCGTTGCCGCTCCGTCAGAGGTAGGCCGCCCAATGCGGCGAATGCGCTCAACGGAGCGCTTTGGACCGCGCCGGTAACCATCACTGGGGAGCATCTCCCATGCCAAAGGAGCGCCCCCTTCGTCGTTAAGGAAAATCTCGATCCAGTCACCCTTCGCAATTTCGCCCAGTTGATGTTGATCGTGCCAAACACGCTCGGTTGACATCGCTCGAAGTAAGCCCAGTGCTTCGGGATCATTTGTTGCTGATTCCGACTCGTCGAAACGATCCGCAGCTACGCCATCCAGCAGCATATTTGCGCGGCTGTAGTTGTTGCCATCGGCGGCCTCTACCCAATCTTCCAATAGTGCGTAGTAGCGCTCCCGCCGTGACCTCTCATCTAGCTTCTTCCCTACCATCAAGCTCATTCTCTCGTCGTGGGGGCGTTCACAAGAGTATACTTAGGACAAGCTGCGCCCCAGCGCCACATGGAGGGTGATATAGCACGACGCCGGTCAGCCGCAGCTCAGTAAAGTCGCAGCGGGGTATACCACGGTGTGACACACCGACCGATACAGGTCGCGCCGTCACATCTGGGTTGACGACGACTATTTGTGACAAGGTAGCCTCGGGGCTAAACCTTGAGGTTACATATGGCACGCATCGGTTACGCCCGCGTTAGTACCACCGACCAAGATCTAGAAGGTCAGGTTAATCGGCTTCGGCGCGAGGGCTGCGAAATTATCCGGTCAGAGAAGGTATCCGGCGGCAGCCGCGAGGGTCGGAACGAACTAGCTACCGTCATCGAATTTTTGCGTAAGGACGACGAGCTCATGGTCACCCGGCTTGATCGGCTCGGGCGCGACACACGCGACGTTCTCAATATCGTTCATGACTGCCAGCAACGCGGTGCATTCGTGACAATCCTCGACCCGCTCGTTTCTACGCGCGGCGAGATGGGACACGTCATTTTCACCGTGCTCGGCATGGTGGCGCAAATGGAGCGGCGGTTCATAAAGGAACGGCAACGAGAGGGCATTGAGCGAGCGAAATCGATGGGCATCTACAATGGTGGCAAGGCTCGACTCAATTACGACCGCATCAGGCAACTCGATATTGAGGGGGTGGGGCCTTCGGAAATTGCCAAAGCTGTCGGCTGCTCCCGCATGCAGGTATATCGCATTCTGGGGGACAGGACTGGAAGTGGTCGCGAGTAGTGCGACGTCCATCACCTGTAGGCGAACGCATCAAAGCTAGCCTATGAATTAGCTTGTAACGTGGATACGTTTTTAGACTGCTAGGGACGGATGGTTGCCGATGTCTCTCGTGGTGCAGGATTATTGTGACTGGATGCCCGAAGCCGATGCCAAGGGGAGTGTAGCAAGCGACGCAGTAGAGCGAGCACGATCATTTTGTGCGGCGTGAAGTGTAGCCTGCCGCTCCACGGCTGTCCGTTGCACTGGGGTAAAATTTAGTTCGTCAAGCATCTCGTCCACCATTTCCCTCGGCTCTGGGACCGGGATAAATGCGCGTTTGCTCCCCCACGCGAACATTCCGTTTGGGGCAATGGCCTGAACAGCAAGTTCGAGTCGGGAGAGATCGCTCCAGAATTCAGGTGGCACGATAACATAGGATGCGTGGCAATGCCGTCTCACGAAAGCAATGCGTAGGTGTTTCGCTACCAGGGCATCGGGGCTATCGTCCCGCTTTTGTCGCCACATGCGCCCCGTATTGTATGCGTGGGAGAATTTGTGACTTCGTCCTTCTGAACCGCTCACATGCCGACTGTAGATGCGCCCGTAGAAGCCGTTCTTATCGCCTTTGGTGATGCCAATGTAGCGGATGTCCCCAAGATGATCGTGCAACGCGTAGATGCCGTGGTCGCGGGTTAGCCCATCGAGGCGCGATGGCTGACCACTGACCAGTTTTCCTAACACTTCCTCCGCATTCAACATTTTGCCCCCAAATCCGATAGATCAGCGAACCTTTGCCAGCATCTGCCCTCGCACGTCCTTCCCGTCAACTTGCTTTTCGGCCATCAGGAACAAACCTTTGCCGCCGCTGGCCTTCTCCCAGAGTGCCCCAACGGCGCGCTTCTCGTCGGTGTCGGCTGCGTCAGTCAGATGTGCGCCCTTGTATTCTACCAAGAGTATGCGGCCATCGGTCAGTTCGGCCACGAAGTCCGGGTAGAACTTGCCCGATGCGGTGGGAAGCCAGAACGCGGCGGGATGCTTCGGCACGTTTCTGATCCAGTGCTTCACCTGGGTCAAACTGTCGAGTAGCTTCGCGCAGTTCAGTTCCTCGCCATCTTCGGCACCATCGAAGGCTGCGACCTGATCCCAGCCTGTGAAGTGCTTCGAGAATCGATAGGAGCCGCGATAGGTGCGGACCCCGGCGAACATGTTGTCAGTGAAAACGAAGCCGTTGTCGAAGGAGATTTCGGGCTTGGCCTCCGGCGCGAACAGCAAGCGTTGATAGACGCCCTCCCGCTCCTTGGCGCGGATTTCGGCGATACGCTCCTTGACCTTGCGAGCGAGCGGATACTTGCATTGCATCAGCGCCGACAACGGGATGTCTCGCGGCCCGGTCAGGTAGTTCACAAGGTCAGTCAGCCAGCGAACGAGTTCACCTTGGCCGATGAATTTATCTCGCACCTGACGGTCAAGGAAAAGTACGAGCATCTGTTCGCTCCAGCCTTCGACGGGGATGTCGAGCAGAAGCTGGGCGCTCTGTTCAGCATGTTTCACGAACAGCCGCTGTTGGTCGATGTCGATTTCGAATGTGTCCGCCGTCGCCTGAATGGCGAAGTCCTTGGCCTCCAGCTTCGGCGAATGGTCAGCGAGCGACCAGTCGTGATACTCCATAAGGATGTCAGTGTCGGCCAGCTCAAGCTCGCCCTGCACCCAAGCCATGAGCGCCGGGACGGTGAAGGTCTCGCCCCGCTCGGCAGGCGAGGCTTCATGCAGGTGCTCCGCCTCGTAGCTGGCGATCTGTTCGGAGAAGCCGCCCGCTTCCGCCTTAGGCAATGCCGCGATCAACTTCTGTTTCTCGGCGGGGCTGAGGAATCCGGTGATTTTCACCACAGCCCTACCATCCTCTCCGGCTGTGACGCGAACCTTGGACGGCGCGGCGGCTTCCAGTTCCTTAACGGCTGCGGGATGGGCGTTGAGTGATACGGCAACGCTCGGCTGCGGACGGCGAGCGTGGCCGAACAGACCTTCATTGAGGTCAAGCTGCTCTGGTAGGACGTTATCCTCGGCTTCGCCCTGCTCGAAGCCCATCGCGACGAGCCGATCACGCAGGGCATAAGCGGCCTCCGAGAACGATTTCGATGTCAGGTTGGCATAGGCACGGTTTAGCGAGGGAACCGACCGTCGCTTGGCGTAGGGCATACGCAGCACACGCCCGAGAAGCTGCTCGGCATCGGTGGCGCTGCGGATGTTGGCGACCGAGCAGAACACGTAGGCGAAGGAGCAGTCCCAGCCCTCTTTCAGCGCCTCGACCGTGATGATGAAATCTATCTCGCAACCGGGGTCAAACAGGTTGATGCCGTCAAGGTCACGTTGGTCGCCAGTGGCAACGGCGATGCGATGCTCCTCGATACCCTCCACATCAATCAGGTGCTGCCGTAACACGGCGACGGTAACTTCCTCATCTTTGTTCTGAGCCTGAAACAGGACGATGGGGCGAACATAGTCACGCTCCCGGCTGGCATCCTCTGCAAGTTCCGCCCGCTTCGAGATTGCGCCGGTAACAGCAGCCTGCCATGTCTGATGCTCGGCGAGCATGACGGGCAGCTTGATCATTTCCTCGTCTTTAAGTTCCTGAGCTGACACCGAATACAGGATGTTGGAGTTAGTGCGCGGGGTTGCGGTGAACTCGATGATGGCGGTCGGGTTTACGCGACTCTGCATTTTCCTCGACAGTCCAGTTACAGCCTTGTGCGCCTCGTCAACGATCATCAGCGGTTGGTGCAGGTGTAGCAGATTGGCGAAGGAGAACTTGATCGTACCTGCGCCCCTGCCATCTTCGATCAACTCCAGCCCCGGCATCCGGTCGGGTACGCCGGTGAAATGCGGTTCCAGCATCTCGTGATGGGCGTAGACCTTGCGGCCCTCGGTGTCCTTGACGCGCAGCGTCTGGATCGTGGCAACCACGACGCAGCAGTTCGAGCGCAGGTCATGCGGCAGGAGTTGGGTAAAATCGCCGATGTCGAACACGCGAACGCGACCGGCGAAGGCATCGTCCAACGCAGCGCGGTAGGGGTGGCGGGGGTTTTTGAGCGCATCCACCGTTTGCTTGCGGATAGTGGTCGTTGGCACCAGCCACAGTACCAGTGGGAAGTCGCGCTCGATCCACGTCTCCTTGGCGATGTTGGCGGCGTGAGCGGCGAGCAAGGTTTTGCCGCCGCCGGTGGGCAGCCGTAGGCAGACATAGGGCGTCTCTCCCAAACCGTTCAAAGCCTTGTATGAGCCTGCGAAGCCTTTCAGCCGTTTCGCCATTTCGGGTTCGGTGACGATGGCCTCATAGGCCGCGCCGGGGCCAACGACGCGGGCGTTTTCGAGGAACCTCCGTAGCGTTTTCAGGGTCTCTTTTTGATAGTCCTTGAGTTCCATCACGCCCGCGCCTTCACATCATAGGGGGTCTGCTTGAAAGTGATCTGCTCGCGCACCAGCGAGGCATCTGCCAGTGCGGATCGTTCGCCATAGATGGTGACGGGGCCGATGAAGCCTTCGGGCAGCGCGGCGCGGATCACCGCCAGCGTCCTGCGGGTCAGCACATTGCCACCGCTGGCCGTCTTGTCACCCAAGATGCCGTTGTAGAGTAGAGCGTAGGCGCGGCCATGATGGATGCCGAGCACCGGAGACAGATTGTCCGGGTTCGACCATGGCGACCGGACTTCCGAGAACCACACATGAGCGGCGAGCACGGGAAACTCGATGTCGGGGCGTATCTGCCCCGTTTCATCGAACACCGAAGCCCCGAGCCGATAGAAGCGGAAGCCGCCGCCGCCTTTCCAGTCTACGGCTTTACTAATACCAGTTTGATCCCCGTCCACTACGCGAACTAAACGAGGCCGACAGTGGGTTTCAGCTTGCACACCTATTTCCAATCCGATGTACCTGCGATCCATTTTGTGCGCAGCGGCAGCGGTAGTTCCCGAGCCGAGAAAACTATCGAGGACCAAGTCACCGGGGTCGGAGAACATTTCAAAGACACGCTTCACCAATGCCTCAGGTTTTTTGCCTTTTGGAAATGAAACTCCGCCTTCCTTGTGGAGGTTGTTGGACAAGAGGTCATCCCACATCTCTGACACGCGCTCAGCAGTAACACGCAAGCCATCTATGGTGCGCACTTTCTTCTCATAGATCGCCACCTGCTCACCTTTGTAAAAGAATTGGGTGGTTTGTCCCGGCCTCTCAAAGCAGAAAAACTTAGAACCATCCATTTCCGAGGCCCTCAGAGCGTCTTTTGCCTCATCCGCGATGTCTTTTTCTTTAACCCTTGCTGTGCGCACCACGCTCTTGCAATGCGAGATTACAAAATCATGAATTTTGTTTTCATAGTTGACGTTAAATTTCTTCTTTAATTCTTTTATGGATTCACCAAATTGGTTCTCGATAGCTTGCGATAGAGGTATGGTCTTCCACTCAGTGTATGGTTGATCAACATTATGGATAAAGTTGCTGTATCGATCGTCCCGGCCGCGAGCGCGATACACCTTGTTACTCTTCCACCGAGACTTATTTTTAGAATAGATGAGCACGTAGCTGCAGATGCTCACAATCCCCGGATTTATCGATTTGGGACCCGAGACGGAACTCTGTTTAAAAGTGCACAAGCCGACGCGATTCTTTCGACCGAAAATCTCGTCCATTAGTACCGTGCAGTAGGCGATCTCTTCAGCGTCAAGGTGGATGGCGATTGTACCCGTCTCGTGTAGTAGCTCACGCAAGTGATGAAGTCGGCCATGCATGAGACCAAGCCAAATCGAGTGCTCAAGGTTGTCATCATAGTGCTCGAAGGCCTGCCCAGTGTTGAAGGGCGGGTCGATATAGATGCATTGCACCTGACCGGCATAGAACGGCAGAAGTGCCTTCAAGGCATCGAGGTTGTCACCCTGGATGAGCATGTTGCCGGTGTCGCGGTCGCCGAAGCCGAGCTCGGGAACTTCCTCCAGCAAGCGGTAGGGCACCGTTTCGGCAGCCCTGATGTCATCATCCCTCGTCAACCATCGCAGTGTCGGCATTCAATAAGCACAGCTCCAATTCGTTGGAACAACGCCTACCTGATTTGAACTGCTCTTCAAAGTTCAATCCAGCAAATCAGGTGTATCGAAAGCTGTTCTGTCCACGGTGGAATCTATCCAGCTAGCTTCCGTTATGGCCGGACAAGTCTCGCAGTTGACGCTCGAGGAATAGGCAGCGCTACGCATCTGCTCCTTCATCCGTCTGGAATTTGCGCCCTTCCTGGACACCGCTGGAAAGGTCGCTGGAGCAGGTGAAGGAAACCAAATTCAGGCGTTGACCTCCTCGTAAAGCAACCCCGCTGCGTCGTCTTCATGTTGATGAACGGCAATGCTTCGAAACAAGCGAAAATCGTAATGTGGGGTGAATCGAGGGCTGAGCTACTGAAACAAACGATTGTTTGTAAAATTTCAACGACTTACAAATTTTAATGGCGGAGAGGGTGGGATTCGAACCCACGATACGGTTGCCCGTATGCCGCATTTCGAGTGCGGTGCTTTCGACCACTCAGCCACCTCTCCGCTTTGCTGGTCGGCGCATTTGATGCGCGGCTGTCTCATAGCGGCGAAAAATCGGGCTGGCAAGGGGTGAAATGCAAGTCTTCATATCCTTTCGTCTTGACAGTTTTTGGGGGCTCGCGTAAGGCCGGACGCGTCGAAGTCTGGAAAAATGTCCAGATCAGACCTTGCGCGCCAAGGCGTGCAGAAAATCACCGGCAGGTCCGTTCTGGAAGATTGTTCTTTCGCAGCCCTGCTATAGCCCGACTGAGAAAAAGACGGCCGTCCTTTCGGGGATAGAGCCGGAACGAACATGAAAGGATAACCAATGTTCGCAGTCATCAAGACCGGCGGTAAACAGTACCGCGTGGCCGCCAACGACGTGCTCACCATCGAAAAGCTGGAAGCAGAAGCTGGCGCAATCGTAGAATTCAACGAAATCCTGGTCATCGGCGTCGGCGCGGATGCCAAGTTCGGCGCTCCCTTCGTTTCGGGTGCGACGGTCAAGGCTGAAGTTGTAGAGCATAACCGTGGCAAGAAGGTTCTGTCCTTCAAGAAGCGTCGCCGCCAGAATTCCAAGCGTATTCGCGGTCATCGCCAGCATCACACGGTCGTCCGCATCACGGACATCCTCGGCTAATCCAGGTTTTCGAAAGTTAAAGGAGAACACCAATGGCACATAAAAAAGCTGGCGGCTCGTCGCGTAACGGTCGCGATTCTCAGTCCAAGCGCCTTGGCGTGAAGAAGTTCGGTGGCGAAGTCGTCATTCCGGGCAACATTATCGTGCGTCAGCGCGGCACGCAGTGGCATCCGGGCGCCAATGTCGGCATCGGCACAGACCACACGATCTTCGCACTGACGGCAGGCAACGTGAATTACCGTACGCGCGCTAATGGCCGCGTATACGTGTCCGTTATGCCGAAAGCCGAAGCCGCAGAATAAAGCCGGCAAGCGTGAAGCAACCGGCGTCTCATCGACCCGGTTGAACGTTTGAAGGTTCAGTCAAAGAAAAGGGGAGATGGGGCGCTACCCATCTTCCCTTTTTCTTTTATCCCTCAAAGGAGACTGAACCATGCAAGGCGAATTAGTAAGGGCTGGCCAATTACGGCCGCCGGAAACCAGACCAGAGGAACGGCTCAGGCCGGACCGGCTGAGAAGCGATTGCCCCGTCTTACTGTCGCAGAGCCTTGTTCTGCGCGCACCGCACGAAGACGATATCGACGCACTTGCCCATCTCGCCAACAATGCGAACATTGCGACCATGGTGTCGCGCATGCCGCATCCCTACACGTCTAAAGACGCGGCCGATTTCGTGCGACGCACGAATGCGGGCGAGATTGGCAAATGCGTTTATGCCGTGACCCGAGCTGACAACGGCCAGTTTCTCGGCTGCTGCGCACTCGAACCCCAGATCGACGAACGAACCCTCGAAATCGGCTACTGGCTGGGCGAACCCCACTGGAACAAGGGCTATGCTACGGAAGCAGCCCACGCGCTGATCGACATGGCATTCCGCACCCGCAGCCATATCGAGCACATCGATGCCCGTTGCCGGGTCACCAACATCGCGTCGAAGCGGGTGATCCAGAAATGTGGCTTCCAGTTCCAGGGCACAGGCATGATCGAATGCCTGGCCGTGGGCGGAATGGTCCCCGTCGAATGGTTCCGGCTGGACCGCAAGACATGGATGTCGCTGAGAAGCTGGGGAGAGCTGAGATGAGTGCCGTCGTTCTCGAAAAGGCAAAAGCGGTCCGCACCCAGCCTGGCCCCTGCCCTGAAATCGTCACGCAGCGCCTGACGCTTCGCCCGCACCGCCTGTCGGATGCGTCAGCGATTGCCGAAACGCTTTCCGATTTCAAGGTCAGCCGCATGCTGTCGCGTGTTCCGCAGCCTTATGACCGTCAGGATGCGCTCGACTGGCTGGTGCCGCAAACTTCGGGCATCCTGCCGAACTGGCAGCTGGCGATCACCACCGGCGACGATGTGCATATCGGCGTTGTCGGCCTGGAACTCAGGCACGGCCGCTGGCATCTCGGTTACTGGCTGAACCGCCTCTATTGGGATCGCGGCTATATGAGCGAGGCAGCGTCGGGGGTCCTCGACCGCTTCTTCCGCCGCATGCCGGACACTGTCGTCCATTCGGGCGCGTTTGCCGACAATCTCGGTTCGCTCAATGTGCAGACAAAGCTCGGCTTCCGCATCACAGGCGCAAGCGATGTGTTCAACCGCGCCCGCAATGTCATGGTGCCGCATATCGAGACGGAGCTTGCCCCGGAGGATTTCCGGCTTCTGGCCCCCGCTCCCCGGCATGATCGCGCCTGATCATGCCTTGATCACGATCGGCCCCGGCGGATGCCTTGTCCGCCGGGGCCGTTTTCAGCGCATTCTGTCGATAGGCTTTGACCTAAAGCCTGTCGGACGGTATCGAAAACCTTAAGTACGTCCCGCCGGAGAGCGGGAGCGACCAAGAACAGGACTACCAGACCGATGAAATTTCTCGACGAAGCAAAAGTCTATATCCGCTCCGGTGACGGCGGCGCGGGCGCAGTTTCGTTCCGACGGGAAAAGTTCGTCGAATTCGGTGGACCTGATGGTGGCGATGGCGGCCGTGGTGGCGACGTGTGGGTCGAAGCCGTCAATGGCCTCAACACGCTGATCGATTTCCGTTTCCAGCAGCATTACAAGGCAAAGGTCGGCATCCACGGCATGGGCCGCAACCGCACCGGCGCCAATGGCGACAGTGTCACGCTCAAGGTTCCGGTCGGCACGCAGATCTTCGAGGAAGACAACGAAACGCTGATCATCGACATGACCAAGGAGGGTCAGCGGTTCAGGCTTGCCAAGGGCGGCAATGGCGGCTTCGGCAACACGCATTTCAAGAACGCCACCAACCAGGCACCGAACTGGGCAAACCCTGGCCTTGAGGGCGAGGAAGCCACCATCTGGCTGCGGCTGAAGCTGATTGCCGATGCAGGACTTGTCGGCCTTCCGAATGCCGGAAAATCCACCTTCCTGGCCTCGGTTACCCGCGCCCGCCCGAAGATCGCAAACTATCCCTTCACCACGCTGCACCCGAACCTCGGTGTCGCCACGATCGACGGCCGCGAGTTTGTTCTCGCCGATATTCCGGGCCTGATCGAAGGCGCTCATGAAGGCGTTGGCATCGGCGATCGCTTTCTTGGCCATGTGGAACGCACCCGCGTTCTGCTGCACCTCGTGTCTTCCATCGAGGAAGAAGTCGGCAAGGCCTACAAGACGGTCAAGACCGAGCTTCAGGCCTATGGTGGCGGTCTGACCGACAAGCGCGAAATCGTTGCGCTGTCGCAGATCGATGTGCTCGACGAGAAGGAACTGAAGAAGAAGGCCAAGGAGCTTGAGAAAGCCTGCGGCCAAAAACCTTTCCTGATCTCCGCCATCACCGGCACGGGCATGACCGATGTTCTGCGCGCGCTCCGCGATGTCATCGTCGCGGCAAGCGTCGGCGAAGACACGGCCCTGCCGAACCGCTCCGTTCCTGTTCAGGAGTTCGACGAGGACGTCGACGAATGACGCCCGGCCACGAGATCGGTCACAAGCAAGTCTCTTCCGGGCAAGCCGGCGGTCGCAAGCCGCTCGGCGACCATCGCCGGATCGTCATCAAGATCGGCTCGGCCCTCTTGGTCGATCGCAAGACCGGCCTGAAATCTCCGTGGCTCGACGCGATCTGCGCCGATATCGCCGCGCTTCGGGCGAAGGGTATCGATGTTCTCGTCGTCTCCTCCGGCGCGATCGCCCTCGGCCGTACCGTGCTGAACCTTCCCCACGGCGCCCTCAAACTGGAGGAAAGCCAGGCAGCGGCAGCCGTCGGCCAGATCGCGCTTGCCCGCGCCTGGTCGGAAAGCCTGTCGCGGGACGGGATCGTCGCGGGACAGATCCTGCTGACGCTGGGCGATACGGAAGAGCGTCGCCGCTATCTCAACGCCCGTGCCACGATCAACCAGCTTCTGAAGATCGGCGCGGTTCCGATCATCAACGAAAACGACACCGTCGCAACGTCCGAAATCCGCTACGGCGACAACGACCGGCTTGCCGCGCGCGTCGCCACCATGACTGGCGCCGACCTTCTGGTTCTGCTGTCGGATATCGACGGTCTTTACACGGCACCGCCGCATCTCGATCCGGATGCGCAGTTTCTGGATATCATCAATGTCATCACACCCGAGATCGAGGCGATGGCCGGCGGTGCGGCATCTGAACTGTCGCGCGGCGGCATGCGCACCAAGATCGACGCCGGCAAGATCGCGACGACTGCGGGCTGCGCCATGATCATCGCATCGGGCAAGCCGGATCATCCGCTGCGCGCCATCGAACACGGCGCGCGATCCTCCTGGTTTGCCCCATCTGGCACACCGGTGACGGCAAGAAAGACCTGGATTGCCGGACAGTTGCAGGCGGCTGGCGAACTCGTCGTCGACGAAGGCGCCGAACAGGCGTTGGGTTCGGGCAAAAGTCTGCTGCCCGCCGGCGTGCGCCGCATCGAGGGCAATTTCCACCGGGGTGATACGGTCGCGATCATCGGCGCGGAAGGCCGCGAGATTGCCCGCGGTCTTGTCAGCTACGATGCCGACGAGGCACGCCAGATCACCGGCCGCAAATCGGCGGAAATTGAAGCCATTCTGGGCTATGCCGGCCGTGCCGCCATGGTCCATCGCGACGACCTTGTTATGACAGGCGCGATCAGGCGCACGACCACCCGCAAGGAGGATGCCGTTCATGTTGGATAAGGTCCAGATGACCGACGTTGCCGCAATCATGGATGCGATCGGCGTCAACGCAAAGGCTGCAGCCAGTGCATTGGCAACGGCATCGACCGAGCAGAAAAACGATGCGCTCAATGCCATGGCCGATCTGGTTCTCGCCAACAGCGTCGCAATCCTGAGCGCCAATGCCGAGGATCTCCGCAACATCGAGGGCAAGGGGCTCCTCCCCTCCTTCATCGACCGGCTGACCCTCACCGAAAAGTCGATCGCCGGCATGGCGGAGGCGCTTCGCGAAATCGCCGCGATCAAGGATCCGGTCGGTGAAGTGATCGCCGAATGGGATCGCCCGAACGGGCTCCATATCGAACGTGTCCGCACGCCGCTTGGCGTGATCGGCGTCATCTACGAGAGCCGGCCGAACGTGACGGCCGACGCCGGCGCGCTCTGCCTCAAGGCCGGCAATGCGGTGATCCTGCGCGGCGGCTCGGATTCGATCCATTCATCGCAGGCAATCCATCACTGCCTGGTGGCGGGCCTCAAGCAGGCGGGTCTACCCGAACATGCGATCCAGCTCGTGCCGACGACCGATCGGGCGGCCGTCGGCGCCATGCTGTCGGGCCTCTCCGGCGCTATCGACGTCATCGTTCCCCGCGGCGGAAAAAGCCTGGTCGCCCGCGTCCAGTCCGAAGCCCGCGTGCCGGTCTTTGCGCATCTGGAAGGTCTCTGCCACATCTACGTCGATGCCTCCGCGGATTTGGAAATGGCAAAGGCGATCGTCGTCAATGCCAAGATGCGCCGCACCGGCGTCTGCGGTGCGGCCGAAACACTGCTGGTCGACAGCGCCGCGATCGGGACCCACCTGATGCCGGTGCTGGAAGCGCTGACGCAGGCCGGCTGCGAAATCCGCGCTTCGGCGGCCGTGCTCAAGGTTCACCCGGGCTTCAAGCCGGCGAACGAGGAAGACTGGCACACGGAATATCTCGATGCCGTCATTTCGGTGGCGATCGTCGATGGCATCTCGGGTGCGATCCGCCACATCAACACCTATTCATCAAGCCACACCGAAGCGGTGATTGCGCAAGATCCGGCCGTGGTCGCGCGCTTCTTCAACGAGATCGATTCAGCGATCCTCCTGCACAACGCGTCGACCCAGTTTGCCGATGGCGGCGAGTTCGGCATGGGCGGAGAGATCGGCATTTCCACGGGCAAGATGCATGCGCGCGGCCCTGTTGGCGTCGAACAGCTGACCTCGTTCAAATACAGGGTGCACGGCACCGGCCAGATCCGGCCCTGACGTGACGGAAGAGCGGATCGAAAGACGCCATCTCGCCATGCCGCATGTGGAACGGGGCATGGCCGTCGGGCTTTTCGGCGGCTCGTTCAACCCACCGCATGAAGGCCACCTTCTGGTCGCCGAGATTGCGCTTCGGCGCCTTGGGCTCGATCAGCTGTGGTGGATGGTGACACCCGGCAATCCGCTGAAAAGCCGGTCTGAACTCGCATCCCTCCCCGATCGCATCGCCATGAGCGAGCGGCTGATTCAGGATCCACGCATCAAGGTCACCGCGTTCGAAAAAGCGCTCGGCGGCGCCTATACCGCCGATACGCTGTCCTTCGTCAAGGCGCGCAATCCGCATATCCATTTCATCTGGATCATGGGTGCAGACAGTCTCAGGACCTTTCACCACTGGCAGAAGTGGCAGGAGATCGTCTCCACCTTCCCGATCGCCGTCATAGACCGGCCGGGTGCAACGCTTTCCTTCCTGTCATCAAAGATGGCCCGGACATTCCAGCATGCCCGTGTTGACGAGACGGATGCCGGCACGCTGTGGAAGCGCCGCCCGCCCGCCTGGACCTTTATACACGGTCCCCGCTCAGCCTTGAGTTCGACGGCAATCCGGGCATCGGGAAAGACTTCCGATTCCTGAAGTGGAACATTCCGATCACTTGAAAGATAAAGCATTCGATGCCACCTTCGGTATGCGGCCGGTCATCAGACGGGATTCGCGCGAAGAGGATGTTGCTGTTACCGGACGAAAGGAACGACCCTGACAACAGTACACGCGAAGGGAAGGACGGCCTCCGTCATTCCGCAGAGCCTGGAACGTGGCGATGATGCCGCCGCCCATGCCCTCGATCAGGTCCTCACGAGCCTCGAGGACTCCAAAGCAGAAGATATCGTCACCATCAATATTGCCGGAAAATCCGCTCTCGGAGACTACATGGTCGTCGTCTCCGGACGATCGAGCCGGCATGTCATGGCGATCTGCGATCACCTCATCACCGACCTGAAAGCAGAGGGCCTCGGCGGGGCCCGTGTCGAAGGCATGGAGACGGGTGATTGGGTGCTGATTGACACTGGTGATATCATCATCCATGTGTTCCGCCCCGAAATCCGCGAGTTCTACAACATCGAAAAGATGTGGGCCGCTCCGGATGTCGAGGAAGGCACAGTGCTTCACTAACAGGCCGGGACGTTCCTGAGCCGACAAGATGCGACGATTGCATGCTAACGGCGGCGCGTTGACGACGTGCCGGCGCAGTGGCAGCCGAGAGCTCTGAAAACAACGGATCAGGACATGCGCATCAGCCTTTTCGCCGTGGGACGGCTCAAAGCCGGACCCGAGAAAGATCTTGCGTCCCGTTACCTCGACCGTTTCTCCAAGGCCGGGCCCGCAATCGGGCTCGAACTTGCCAGGATGATCGAAGTGCCGGAAAGTCGCGCCTCCAATGCAGAAACGCGAAAGCGCGAGGAGGCGGCCGCACTTGAGAAGGCCCTTCCCGAGGGCGCCATCCTCGTTCTGCTCGATGAACGCGGCAAGGCGCTCGATAGCGAAGCCTTTGCCGGTCTGATCGACAAGTACAAGGACGGCGGCAAGCGCGACATGATGCTTGCCATCGGCGGCGCCGACGGGCTGGACCCGGATCTTCGGGCACGCGCTGATGTCGTCCTCAATCTCGGCTCTATGACATGGCCGCATCAGCTGGTCCGCATTCTCATTGCCGAACAGCTGTATCGCGCCGTCACCATCCTTTCAGGCCATCCCTACCACCGCGTTTAGACTTCGTTTACCTTCCGGGCCGATGTTGCGAAACACGATGTTGTTTATGGCTGGCCCCGGCGAATCAGCCTAGCCTTCGCAGGTCCGCTGCAGATTCGAGAACGCAATGACAATCAGGAGAGCCATAGCCCTGGGCCTTGCGCTGCCAGCGATGGCATCGGCGCTTGCCTTCGCGCCTCTCCGTCTGCCGCCCTTTCACTGGATTGCCTTGGCACAGGAAGCGGCACCGCCTGCGGCCCAGCCCTCCCCGCCCGCGACCGAAGCCTTGGCGGATCCGACCGCCGATCTTCAGAAGAGACGCAATGAGACCCGCGGCGAGCTGGAAGTGCTGGCCAAAAGCATGAGCCTTTCGTCGGAAAAGGTCGCTCAGATCGAGCACAGCATTTCCGGCATCAAGAAGACGTCTGCGGATATGCGCCAGGCCCTGATCGATTCAGCCGCACGCCGCAAGGACCTGCAGTCGAAGATACAGGTCAGCGAAGACAAGCTCGCTTCGCTGAAAGTGCAGGAAGACAAGATCCGCGTTGCCCTGAGGGGGCGTCGCTCCATTCTCGCCGAAGTGCTGGGTGCTTTGGAACGCATGGGCCGTAGCCCGCCGCCAGCGCTGCTGGTGTCGCCCGATGACGCGCTCGGCTCCGTCAGAAGCGCGATCCTGCTCGGCGCCGTCGTGCCCGGCATGCGGGCGGAGGCCGAAAGGCTGGTCACGGATCTTCAAAATCTCGCGAGCCTGCAAGCCGAAGCGGCACGGGAAAAGGAAACCGTCTCGCAAACCATCACGGCAGGCGTCGAGGAAGAGCGGCGCATGAACCTGCTGCTGGCTGAAAACGCCAAGCTGAATGCCGAGAACGAAAGACAGCTGGCCGCAGAACGCGCGCGTTCTCAGGAACTTGTTGGCCGCGCCACCTCGCTTCAGGATCTTATTCAGGGGCTTGAAGGACAGATCGCATCCGTGCGCGAAGGCATGGATCTGGCCCGTGCCGAGGAAGAGCGCCGTCGGCAGATGTCCGAAGAAGAACGCGAAAAAGCCCGGCAATTGGCGGAAAGCGGTGTGCCCGACAAAAACCGCATTGCGCCCGCATACGCGTTTTCAAGCCTCAGGCAAAAACTGGAGCTTCCGGTTGCCGGCGAAATATTGCGTGCGTTCGGCGATGCAGACGGAACGGGACACCCGGCACGCGGTATGACCGTGGCCTCTAACCCCGGCGCAGTGGTGACAGCACCGGCCGATGGGCTGGTCGTGTTTGCCGGTGCATTCCGGAGCTATGGCCAGATGATCATCCTGAACGCCGGCGACGGCTATCATGTTGTTCTGGCAGGAATGGACATGGTCAACGCGCGGCAGGGCAAGTTTGTCTTTGCTGGCGAACCGATCGCTGCCATGGGTGAGAAAAGAGTAGCAAGTGCGACTGCGTTGGCGCTGGAAACGGATCGCCCGACGCTTTACATTGAATTCCGAAAAGACGGCACTCCGGTTGATTCTAAACCGTGGTGGGCCAGCAAAGAAACTGGAAGGGCGCGAAATGATTCGTAGGGCTTCTCTTGTCATCGTCGGAGCACTGTTGGGTGCGACCGCGATGAGCGTCATTTATTCAGCCGGTGTCCCGGCCCAGGCCGCCGGGGCTTCCACCTATAAGGAACTGTCGATCTTCGGCGACGTGTTCGAGCGGGTCCGCGCCCAGTATGTGACGCCACCGGATGAAAACAAGCTGGTCGAAAATGCCATCAACGGCATGCTGAGCTCGCTGGATCCGCATTCGAGCTTCATGAATTCCAAAGATGCCGAAGACATGCGCACCCAGACGCGCGGTGAGTTCGGCGGTCTTGGCATCGAAGTGACAATGGAGAACGAGCTCGTCAAGGTCATCACGCCGATCGACGACACGCCGGCATCCAAGGCTGGCATTCTTGCCGGCGACTTCATTACTGAAATCGATGGCCAGGCTGTTCGCGGCCTGAAGCTGGAAGACGCTGTCGAAAAGATGCGCGGCGCCGTCAATACGCCGATCAAGCTGACGGTCATCCGACAGGGTGCCGACAAGCCACTCGACATCACCGTCATGCGCGACATCATTGCCGTGCGCGCCGTGAAATCCCGCGTCGAAGGCGGCGACATCGGATATGTGCGCGTCATCTCCTTTACCGAGAAGACCTATGACGATCTCGAAAAGGCGATCAAGAAGATCAAGGCCGACGTGCCTGCGGACAAGCTGAAGGGCTTCGTGCTTGACCTGCGCCTCAACCCGGGCGGTCTGCTGGATCAGGCGATCAACGTCTCCGACGCCTTCCTGGAACGCGGCGAAGTGGTTTCCACCCGCGGCCGCAATGCGGATGAGACACGCCGCTTCAATGCCGGCCCTGGCGACCTGACCGATGGCAAGCCGGTGGTTGTGCTTGTCAACGGCGGCTCGGCTTCCGCATCTGAAATCGTCGCCGGCGCCCTGCAGGATCTGAAGCGCGCGACCGTTGTCGGGACCCGCTCGTTCGGCAAGGGCTCCGTCCAGACGATCATTCCGCTTGGCGAATCCGGTGCGCTGCGCCTGACGACGGCGCTCTATTACACGCCATCGGGCAAGTCGATCCAGGGAACGGGCATCACGCCTGACATCAAGGTCGAACAGCCGCTGCCGCCGGAACTGCAGGGCAAGGTCCGCGCCGAAGGCGAATCCAGCCTCAAGGGCCATATCCAGGGTGCGGCTGAGACCGACGAAGGTTCCGGTTCGGCTGCCTATGTGCCGCCGGAAACCAAGGACGACCTGCAGCTGAACTATGCCATGGACCTGCTGCATGGGACAAAGACAGACCCGTCCTTCCCGGCTAGCCCTGACAAGGCTGCGGCCGCCGTCAAGAACTAATCAGGCAAACCGGTCAGGCGGCTGTTTCATCACAGCCGCCTGACCGCATTCATTTCGGCAGCGCAGACGCGGGCATATCCCTTGGGCAGCGATCTCCATGCACCGCTCGGTCAAAACCGGCCGCCGAAGCGACGAACGGCGCGTCGCCTGTCGGCCGTTGCCGTTTTAGGAAGCATCGGCGTGATTGCCGTCGTCGGCTTGTCGATCTATGCGATGCGAAACGACCCTCAGCTTGAGCGCATCGCCTCGAGCGAGCCCCCCTCCTCCACGGCGATCGCCCCCAAGACACCTGCCGATGATGCAGTTTCTCCCGAAAATGCCAACCCCAACGGCATGCCCCGGTCCAATCCGAATTCCGGCGCGACCATTGAGCAGAACCGGATGGCGGACGGCTCGGTCGTGACAAAATACACGCCGCGCGCAAGGGATGGAAACGGTCCCGTCCTTATCAATGCCCAGAGAATTGGCCAGGACCCGCGATTTGCGGCAGAGCCGAATACGTCTCTTCTGGAAGACACGGAATACGGCAAACTGCCGATCCTCGGCGAGGATGGCCTGCGACCGATGGATCAGTATGCACGACCCTGGTCCGGCGCCCGCGGCACAAGGATCGCGATCGTGGTCGGTGGCCTCGGCCTCAGCCAGACGGGCACCCAGCGCGCAATCCAGCAACTGCCGCCAGGCGTAACGCTAGGCCTTGCTGCAAGCGGCAACAGCCTGCAGCGCTGGATGCAGGAAGCGCGCCGCGCGGGCCACGAAATCATCATCCAGGTCCCGTTCGAGCCTTACGACTATCCGGCCAACGACCCTGGACCCGGCACACTTCTCGTCAAGGATCCTGCCGCAAAGAACCTTGAGCGACTGCACGTGGCGATGGGCGAGATCACCAACTATACGGGGATCATGAACTACCAGGGCGGCCGCTATCTCTCCGACGTCAAGGCGCTTGAGCCTGTCCTGCGCGACATGGCCTCCCGCGGCCTGCTGTTCCTCGATGACGGCACCTCGGCCCAGTCGAAGACGGAGGTGCTGGCAAAGGCGATGCAACTGCCGCACGCCTTCGGTGACCTGACCCTGGACGGTCAGCTTCAATCCGACGCGATCCTCAAGAAACTTGACGAACTGGAGCGGATAGCCCAACGCAAGGGAACGGCAATCGGCATCGCCTCCGCCTTCGACGAGAGCATCGCGGCGATCCGCAAATGGGCCGACGAAGCCTCGCAACGCGGTGTAGAAATCGTCGGTGTATCGACGCTTGCCCGCGAGAGCGTGGCACCTTGAAGCAAGGGGGAATGATATGGCCAAGGATCACAAGAAACCGGTGAAAGCGGACGATCTTCCCTATCGTCCCTGCGTCGGGGTCATGGTGCTCAACAGCGAGGGCCTCGTTTGGGCCGGACGCCGCATTGCTGCCGGCAACAGCGAATTCGACGGGTCTCCGCAACTGTGGCAGATGCCGCAGGGCGGGATCGACAAGGGCGAAGATCCCCTGCCCGCCGCCTATCGTGAACTGTACGAAGAAACGGGCATGCGTTCCGTCGCGCTGCTTGCCGAAGCCGGCGAGTGGATCAATTACGATCTTCCGGAACACCTGATCGGTATCGGACTGAAGGGAAAGTATCGCGGACAGACGCAGCGCTGGTTTGCCTTCCGCTTTGACGGCGATGAAAGCGAGATCGCCATCAACCCGCCGCCGGGCGGCCATACGGCTGAATTCGATGCCTGGGAATGGAAGCCGATGCAGGATCTGCCCGGCCTGATCGTGCCGTTCAAGCGCGCGGTCTATGACAGGGTCGTCGCCGAATTTGCCCACCTCGCGCCGGCAGGCTGATTGCACGTCCGGTTAGCGCTGGTCGGATAAAGCAAAGCCCGGTGAAAGCATCTTCCACCGGGCTCGAGCGATAGAGTGTCGATGATTTGAGCTTTACTCAGCGGAGTCGGCTGATTCCGCGTTGAGCTGGCCGTATCTCTCTTCGCCGATCTTCGAGAGAAGTTCGAGCTGCGTTTCCAGGAAGTCGATATGACCTTCCTCATCCATCAGCAGCTGTTCGAAAAGCTTCATGGAGACATAGTCGCCGGCGGCGTGACAGATATCACGCGACGCCTTGTAGGCGGTGCGGGCATCGTATTCGCCAGCCAGATCGGCTTCGAGAACTTCCTTGACGTTCTGGCCGATGCGAAGCGGTGCCAGCGTCTGAAGGTTCGGATGACCCTCGAGAAAGATGATGCGGTCGATCAGGCGATCGGCATGCTGCATCTCTTCGATGGATTCGGCCCTCTCCTTCTTGGCAAGCTTGGTAAAACCCCAATCATGCAGGAGACGATAGTGCAGCCAGTATTGGTTCACAGCGCCAAGTTCGAGGAAGAGTGCCTCGTTAAGCCGCTCGATGACCTGTAAGTCGCCTTTCAATGTCCGCTCTCCTGTTTTCTTCGTGGAGTTGTTTCAAGCGCGACATATAGACGATCACGTCAGCTTCCGTCGAGTGCCGCTGGGCGTGATATTCCTCAGTGGTCTTTATGATCAGATCGACGACATTGGGAAAGCAACCGCAGCAACGGCCGCGTTTTTCCATCGCATGGTAGACCTTGACGGGAACGATCAGCTGCCAACAGTCCTCAGTGAGGAGTTGGATGATCGTATCCTTGATCTCCCTTTCGGTGATGTAATTGCAACTGCAAACCAGCATTTTGGATCGACCTGGAGAACATTGACCTCGATACAGACTTTTTGCAAAAGAGGACAAGCGATGTCAAGAAAGAATCCAGCCCGGTAATTGACATATCATAACCCCTTTATCAACGATCCGTGATCGGAGGCAGTGATGCCTAACCGGCTGCTGTGTCGCTGCGATATCTCTGAAAAGGCTCGGACGTCACTCGATCGAAACAACGCGCCGCCATAGGTTCCGTCCGCGGCAGAAGCAGAATCGCTCCACACGCCCGGAAAAGATGCGAGTGTCCCTTTGACGTCGAAACCCATCTGACGGAGTCTGTGGGAGGCATTGCCGAGCAAGCCCTGCTCTCCGCCACCGTAATCCGCACAGCCCGTGATATCCAGAGAGAGCCCGTTGCGCCCTTCTAGCGTCACCAGTGGCGTATATCGGTCGCACCAGTCGGAGAGCGCCATCAGAAGCGCCGCGTCGGCATCATCGTCTTCGTCCATCACGTCGAGCTCCGGAAAGATCGCTCGCGCTTCTGAAACGCCCTGCCCCAGCTTCAGGTTAAGGCGTTCGGCGGCCGCGTCGAGCACTGTCAGGCACATCCTGTCGGCGTGGCGCCCGGCAAAGACGATCGGTGGATGGTCGTGATGGCGGTAAGACCGCCAGTCCATACCCCAGCGGCGGCGCGCGATTCTGTCGGTTGACAGACGCGGGAACACGAGTGTCAGAATACGCCTCTGTCGATGCGCCAGAGGGGATCGAAAACAGGCGGTCATGCGGGTTCCAATCCAGACCAGACGCGAGCATCACGAGCAAGCTCGCCGACCGCTTTCCGTTTCCGAGATCGGCTTGCGCAGGGCAAAAGTCTCTCCCGCGCCCAGGCACCTTTGGCCATGGCGTTAACTCCATCGATAATGTTCGCTTTATGTTCTTATGGATTCCAGACACGTGGCAAAGAGTCAACAGCTCCCGATCAGGAATCTTTTCCTCTAAAAGCTATCGCAATGATTCTTTTCTCGAAATAGCTGCTTCAGGTATTATATGTGCCTGAGTTGGAAGGAGATCCCATGGCCCGCATTGACCAGACCGATGATTGGCAGGATCGCCATGCGCCGACGATCAGCACGTTCGAGTCGCTGGCATTAGAAGCCTACAGCCACCTTCCGGACGAATTCCGCAAACTCACGACGAACCTCACCATTGAGGTCGAAGAATTTCCGGACGACGACGTTTTCGAAGACATGGCGCTGGAAACGCCGTTCGACCTTCTGGGCCTGTTCGAAGGACGTGGCATTTCGGAACGGTTTACGGTCGAAACCGGCGAACTGCCCAATCGCATCCGGCTCTATCGCCGGCCTATCCTCGATTACTGGGCGGAGAATGAGGAAACGCTGGGCGATATCATCACCCACGTCCTTATCCACGAGATCGGCCATCACTTCGGCCTGAGTGACGACGACATGGAGCGCATCGAGGCGAGCGCCGAGGAAGCAAGCCAGCGCTGATCCAGCGCTGGCAGACACACCTCGGCCTAGCTTTTTACTGCTCGCCGAGCTTCATGTCGGGGCTGTATTCCTTGCCTTCTACGGTCTTCATCACGGCCTGGCCGCAATGCATCTCGCCCGTCTTGCCGTTGAAGGCGTAGCTTGGCGAACCGGAGAGTTCCCAGCCCTTGTTCAGCGCCGCCGTCACCCGGTGACAAAAGGCGGCATCGTCAGGACCGGTGATGAAACGATATACTTTCATGGCTTTCTCTTTCTGTTGGCGATGACCGCCGCGCTGGCGACGAGCTTTTCCGCATCTTCGAGATGCAGACGCTCGACCATGCGACCGTCGAGGTTGATGACGTTGAGCGTTTCGGCTCCCGGCTGGCGGAAGGCCTCGATGATGGCGCGCGCCTCTTCAAGCGCATCATCATCAGGACCGAAATGACGGTTGGCCGCGTCGATCTGCGCCGGATGGATCAGCATCTTGCCTGAAAATCCCATGGCGCGGCCCTGGGCGCACTCGGCTTCGAACGCGACTTCGTCCTTGAAATCGTTAAACACGCTGTCGATCACATCGACACCATAGGCCCTGCCTGCCAGCACGACCTGCATCAACCAGGGTATGAGATTGGCCCGCCCCGGTTGCGGCAAAACACCCGTTGCCTTGCGAAGATCGTTGAGCCCCACGACGAGGCATTTGATCCGTCCGCCCACGCTCGAGATTTCGGCGGCGTTGAGGACGCCGAGCGGCGTTTCGATCATCGCCCAGATAGAGACCCTCTCCGGCACGCCCGCCTGAGAAAGGCGCGCGGCGATCACCCGGACGTCGTCCGCATGCTCAACCTTGGGAATGACCACCGCATCCGGCAGAAGTTCGACGATGAGCTCGAGATCCGCAGGACCGAATTCGCTTGTGAGCGGATTGATCCGGATAGCCGTCTCGAGACCATCGGAATTCAGCTCGGCAAAGCTTCTGCGGAGGTTATCCCGCGCTTCCGCTTTCTGCGCGAATGCCACGGAATCCTCCAGATCGAAAATCACGCCGTCGCAGTCGAGCTGCGGGATTTTCGAAAGCGCACGGGTGTTGCTCGCGGGAACGCTCAGGAGCGAGCGCCGGATCAGAGCGGCCATCGCTTCGGGACCATGTAATCATTGGGAAAAGTCATAACGTGGTTGTGACAAGCTTTTTGGCCCTCGGCAAGACAGGAGGTCGTGAAACCACTTGTAAGCGGGGCCGGCCGGTCCCACATTTCAGACGTTGAAAGGTATGATCCATGCAAAACATTCGTGCATTTTTCGTCGTCGCCTCAGCTATTGCGGTGCTTGCCATGGCGGCGCTCTTTACAGCGTATCTGACCGTCGCATTTGCCGGCATTCTCGTCCTTCTTTCAATTGGTAGGGCGATCTCGACCAGGTTGAACCCTGTACCCGTGCGAGCGAAATCGTTCGGACCAAAGCCGGCCAGCCGCGATATCCGTGTGTGGAACGACGGCCGCGGTACCATCATCGACCTCTAGCGTCATCATGTTCGCTCCGCCTGCGCGCTCTGGCGCAGCGGAGTACCGGTTGAAGGCATAATGCCCTTCAAATCGGCGGCAAATTGCTTTATTTGGCCTTCACGACAACTCCCTTGGAGGCAGATCATGGACAAGTTCACGCAACTCACAGGCGTCGCAGCGCCGCTTCCGGTCGTCAACATCGACACCGACATGATCATTCCCAAGGACTACCTGAAGACGATCAAGCGAACCGGTCTCGGCAAGGGACTGTTTGCAGAATCCCGCTACAATCAGGATGGGTCAGAAAACCCGGATTTCATCTTGAACAAGCCGGCCTATCGCAATTCCAAGATCCTGGTGGCTGGCGACAATTTCGGCTGCGGCTCGTCGCGTGAGCACGCGCCTTGGGCACTTCTCGATTTCGGCATCCGTTGCGTGATCTCGACCAGCTTTGCCGATATTTTCTACAATAACTGTTTCAAGAACGGCATCCTGCCGATCATCGTGTCTCCAGAAGATCTCGAAAAGCTGCTCGACGATGCGGATCGCGGCTCCAATGCCGTCATTTCGATCGATCTCGAAGCGCAGAAGATCACAGGTCCGGATGGCGGCTCGCTGCATTTTGACATCGATCCCGGCCGACGCCAGATCCTCTTGGAAGGTCTCGACGATATTGCTTCGACATTAAAGAGCGACGCCGTAATCTCGAGTTTCGAGGACAAGAACAGCACGGAACGCCCCTGGCTCTGAGGGTCATCAGATGGTCACGCATATCTCCTTGGGATCAACCTTCGAAGCGCGGATCGGCTATTCCCGCGCAGTTGTTGACCGTGACATGGTCTATGTCTCGGGCACGACGGGCTATGACTATGCCCTGATGGTGATGCCTGACGATGTCGCTGACCAGACCCGCAACGCGCTCGCCACTATCGCAAAAGCGCTTGGCGAAGCCGGCAGCAGCCTGAAGGACGTGGTCCGCGTGCGCTATTATCTCGTCGACATGGCCGACTACGATGCCGTGGTCGAGGTCGTCGGATCGGTATTTGCCCAGATTCGGCCGGCAGCGACCATGATCGTCTGCGGCCTCACCACCCCTGAAATGAAAATCGAGATCGAAGTGACCGCACGCATCGGTGCCGGCGCTTCCTGAAACAGCTGCCCAACCGCCGCCTGAACAATCAAGGACATCTGCACAATGGCAAAACACCTTTTCCTGCTTCCCGGTGATGGCATCGGTCCAGAGGCCATGGGCGAAGTGCGCAAGATCATCGCCCATATGAACGACGCCATGAGTGCCGATTTCGTCACCGACGAAGGTCTGGTCGGCGGCTGCGCCTATGATGCGCATGGCGCCGCCATTTCCGACGCGGATATGGAAAAAGCGATGGCGGCCGATGCCGTCCTGTTCGGCGCCGTCGGCGGTCCGAAATGGGATAGTGTGCCCTATGAGGTGCGCCCGGAAGCCGGCCTGCTGCGTCTGCGCAAGGATATGGAGCTTTTCGCAAATCTGCGCCCGGCCATCTGCTATCCGGCGCTTGCCGCCGCCTCTTCGCTGAAACCCGAACTGGTGGACGGGCTCGACATCCTGATCATCCGCGAACTCACAGGCGGCGTCTATTTCGGTGAGCCGAAGGAAATCATCGATCTCGGCAACGGCCAGAAGCGCGGCATCGATACCCAGATCTACGACACCTACGAGATCGAACGCATCGCAGGCGTTGCTTTCGAACTGGCGCGCACCCGCAAGAATGCCGTGTGCTCGATGGAAAAGCGCAACGTGATGAAATCCGGCGTGCTGTGGAACCAGGTCGTCACCGAAATCCACAAGGCCAAGTATTCCGATGTGAAGCTGGACCACATGCTGGCCGATGCCGGCGGCATGCAGCTGGTTCGCGCGCCGAAACAGTTCGACGTCATCGTCACCGACAACCTGTTCGGCGACATGCTGTCTGATGTTGCGGCCATGCTGACGGGTTCGCTCGGCATGCTGCCGTCCGCGTCCCTCGGCGCACCCGATGGCAAGACCGGCAAGCGCAAGGCGCTGTACGAGCCGGTCCATGGTTCGGCACCGGATATTGCCGGCAAGGGCATTGCCAACCCGATCGCCATGATCGCGTCCTTTGCCATGTGTCTTCGCTATTCCTTCAACATGATCACTGAAGCCGACAACCTGGAAAAGGCGATCGCCAAAGTTCTCGACCAGGGCATCCGCACCGGCGACATCATGGCCGACGGCTGCCGCCAAGTCGGCACCGGCGACATGGGCGACGCCATCCTCAAGGAATTTGCCGGCCTCTCGGCCTGAGGCATCCCGCGAGGGGACCACTGCCCTGAAACGAAAAAGGGCCCGGCATTTCCGCCGGGCCCTTCTTTTTTGCTGACTGATCAGTCGTTAAGATCGATATTGCGCCGGTCCTTCACGAAGACCGCTCCGATGATGATCGTGAGAACGGCAAAGCCGACCGGGTACCAGAGGCCGGCATAGATATCCCCGGTCGAGGCAACGATCGCGAAGGAGGTGGCCGGCAGCAGCCCGCCGAACCAGCCGTTGCCGATGTGATACGGCAGCGACATGGCGGTATAGCGGATGCGTGTCGGGAAAAACTCCACCAGCGCCGCGGCGATCGGGCCGTAGACGATCGTCACATAGACGACCATGACCCAGAGAATGGCGATGACCGTCAAAGCCTGGGCATTGCCGAACACCGCGAAGAAGCCATCCACACGCACCTTGGCAGCATCGTTGGCGGCAGGGTAGCCGGCTGCCACGCTGGCCGGGCCGAGACGCTGGGCGAAGGTTTCGGTCTTGCCGTCCGGCAACGTCACATTGGCAACGGGAACGTCCGTGCCCGCCACGCTGACCGTGGTTGGCGCACCGGCGGCTGCTGGCACCAGCCTGTAGGTAAACGCCTGCTGCGACAGCGTGCGTCTCGCGACGTCGCAGGGCTGCGTGAAGGTCCTGATACCAACCGGGTCGAACAGGGATCCGCATGTCGCCGGATCCGCCGAAACCTGGATCTGGACGTTTTTGATCGCTGCCGCGTAGGTCGGATTGGCGGTATTGGTCAATGCGTGGAACAGCGGGAAGTACGTGACCGCTGCGAGCGCGCAGCCTGCCAGAATGACCCATTTGCGGCCCACGCGGTCAGACAGCGCACCGAAGACGAGGAAAAATGGTGTGCCGAGAAGAAGCGACCAGGCAATCAGTACGTTCGCCGTCAGAAGGTCGACTTTCAGGATGCTCTGCAGGAAGAACAGCGCGTAGAACTGGCCAGTATACCAGACGACGGCCTGGCCGACGACAAGACCGAACAGTGCGATCAGGACGATCTTGCCGTTCTTCCAGGTGCCGAAGGCTTCCGTCAGCGGTGCCTTCGAACGGGTGCCTTCTTCCTTCATCTTCTGGAAGACGGGGGACTCGTTCATCTGCAAGCGGATGTAGATGGAGACCGCAAGCAGCAGTGCCGATCCGAGGAACGGAATGCGCCAGCCGCCCAGCAGACCGAATATGACCGGATAGCTGGTGGCGAAGGCTTCTTCACCCATGTTGACGCGCAGCGTCACGATGACGGCGAGCGACAGCAACAGGCCAAGCGTCGCCGTCGTCTGAATCCAGGCCGTGTAAAATCCGCGGCGACCGGGGGGCGCGTGCTCGGCCACATAGACAGCAGCACCACCGTATTCGCCACCGAGCGCCAGGCCCTGCAACATGCGCAGCGCGATGAGAAGGATGGGCGCCGTTGCACCAATCTGCTCGTAGCTTGGCAGAAGACCGACAAAGAATGTCGATAGGCCCATGATCACGATCGTGACCAGGAAGGTATATTTGCGTCCGACAAGATCGCCGAGCCGTCCAAAGACCAGTGCGCCGAAGGGGCGGACGAGAAAGCCTGCAGCAAAGGCCAGCAGTGCAAAGATGGCCTGCGTGGCGGGCGGAAACGCCGAAAAGAACTGCCGGCCGATGATGACGGCAAGCGTTCCGTAGAGATAGAAATCATACCATTCGAAAATGGTACCCAACGACGAGGCGAAGATGACCTTCTTTTCCTCGCGCGTCATGGGGCTAGCCTTCGTCCGGGCTGCCGTTGCGACGTGTGCCATTGTCGTCCTCCCAACAAGATGAACTCCGTGCCTTCCTGTCCGGCCATTCTCCTCCTCGGCCAGACAGGTTAGCGCAATCGTTGCAGAGTGACAGAATTTGGCACGCCGGATGAGACATGCTTTCGGCTTATGACTTTCGTCTAATGACGTAGCCCGGAGTGGTCAGGAGCGAAGCGCCTGGGCGGGCGACTGGCGATAGGCAAGAAGTGCCGGCACGGCCGAAAGGACCGCTGCAAAGCCCAGCAGAAAAAGTGCCAGACGTACGTCGTCTCTCGTGAACCCGACCGGCAGGATGACCCCGCTTTTCGCGGTAAACAGATGGGCGCCGAACTGCGCTGCCAGTAGCCCGCAGACGAAGCCGAGCCCGATGCCGAGCGCAACCAGGAGAAGCAGCTCCAGCCAAACGATGAGGAACACGGCGCCGCGTGGTGCCCCGAACGCGCGCAGCGCGCCGATCTGCCGGCGCCGTTGCCCCACATGGATGACCGTCACCAGCACCAGTGCCGCCGCGACAAGCGCCTGCGATCCCGCAGCGACCGCGCTCAACACCATTTTCGCATCGCCAAGCGTCGCATAAAGGCCGGTCAGCACCTCGCCGGGAAAGACCGCCACCGTGCCATTGCCGCGATAGGCCTGACGCAGGCGATAGGCATCGGCAATCGACTTCGGTTTGACCAGAATCGCTGGAAGGCCGGGGGTATCAGCGCCGAAATCCTCAACGAGCGGCGCATCCGGATCGATGCCGCCGTGATGATGGTCTTCGTCATGGGTGGTAGAGGCGACAGCTGCCGCAGGCTCCGTGCTTGCGTCCTCGTGCTCATGCTCAGCGCCTAAACCATGAACGTGCCATACGGCCTGGATCGGCACGAGAATGGCGCGGTCCCATGGCGTGCCGGTCGGTTTCAGCTTGCCCACGACCTTGTATGCGATGTCCGTATGGGTTGGACCACCGGTTTCGGCTGTTCCATGCATCGGCTTGACGACGGCGCCGACCGGAAGAATAACGGAAGCGCCGAGAACCGCTTCGCCTTCCGCGGCAAACATACGCCCCTCGCCAAAGCCCGGCGTCGTGCTGGTCACAAGCGTCGTCGTCGTTCCCACGATCGGATAGCCGGCAAAGGAATCGCCAAAACCAACGGGAGCTGCCCAGGCGACGCGCGGATCGGCTGCAAGTTTCGAAAGTAGCTCTCCATCGACCAGCGGCAGCGGCGCGGGCTGGAGAAAGATCGAGGAGAGGATCAGCTGCGTTTCGCTGCCGGAGGCGCCGATCACGAGATCGAACTTGTCGGCGGCACGCGCACTGCCGAGACGCAGCGACCGTTCCTGCAGGGTCACGGCAACCCCGAGCGCCGTAGCTAAGGCAACCAGAAGCACCACGACGGCGCAGCCCAGCCAGAGACGCCGCAGGTCGGCGACAATAAAACGGATCATACCGGCACCTTCCCGACAACATCATCGCCGACGATGCACCCGCTCCTGAGCACGATGCGCCGGTCGAGGCGTTCGATCATGCGTTGGTCGTGCGTCGCCACAACGAGCGTGCTGCCGGCACCGGCCGCGACCGACAGAAGCAGATCCCCGACCGCCTCGCCGTTTTCGACATCGAGGCTTGCCGTCGGCTCGTCGGCAATTATGATACCCGGCTTGCGCAGCAGCGCCCGGGCGATCGCCACCCGCTGCATCTCGCCGCGCGACATGATCTCGACGGACTGACCGGGTCGCTTCAACCCCACGGTCTCGATCAGCTCATGCGCTCTTTTCACCAGATTCGGGGTCGAGACCCGCGAAAGCCGTGCCGGCAGCAGCACGTTATCCAGCGCGGAGAGGCCCGCAAACAGATGGAAATCCTGCATTACGAGGCCCACATTTTCGGCCCGCCAACGGTCTCGCCGGCCTTCCGACAGTCTGGCAATATCCTGCCCACCCCAGATGACCTCACCGGTGCGAACACGCTCGAGCCCCGCAATGATATTGAGAAGCGTGCTCTTGCCGGATCCCGAACCGCCCGTCAGCGCAACGCGGCTGCCGGCGGCGATCTCGAGAGCATCGATGGAAAGAACCGGTGTCGCCAGACCGGGAAACGAGACGGCGAGAGATTGCACCTTCAGAGGCATCATGTCGTCAGACCGTACCGTATTCCGCCTGTCGGATCCGCAGCAGGCTCACGAAGCCGGTGTCCGGATCGGTCCACGAGCCCATCTCGAGCGTGCCGCGCACCTCGATCGTCTGGCTTGGCTGGGTGAATGTCTGCTTCTCATCGAGATAGACAACGACGATATTGTCTGGCCAGTCCGCATCGGTGGAGCAGAACGGGCAGATCGACATCGGCACTTCGGTCAGAACGAAGAACGAGGCTTCCGCCTTCAGCGGTGGCGCCATGAAACCGCGCATGGCGATCTCCTGGCCGTTCAGCCGCTTGACCTTGTCGGAAAATTCCAGTCCGAGAACGCTGACCTTGCCGTAGAGTTCGTCGAAGGAAAGCCCGTTTCCTGCGCGGGCGGTTGCGCCTGATATCAGCAGCGGCAGGCCGGCAATGATGCCAAGCGAGGTCTTGAGCATCTGGCGACGGTCGACCATCTCGAGCGCTCCCATAATCACTTTCCCTTGACGAGCGCCGTCATCATCCTGCAGCTGAGGCATATCTTCAAGTCCCGCGATATCTGAAGTAGATAGGGGCACGCCTCAGGACATGCCCCTCTTTGGTCGTTCAGGCCCAATAGGTCTGATCAGTTGGTCTGCTTGGCGCCCAGCGCGAAAGTTTCCGCGAGAACCTTGTAGACGTCGCTCTGCTCCATATAGCCGCGGAAGCCTTCCGAACCCGGGCCGGCAGCCTGAAGCACGACGTCGTCAACCGCATGGACGCCACTGTCGGCGCTTTTCGGAATGATGCCGGTCACGAGAACGGCACCAGGGACATCCTTGTAGGCTTCGTTGGCGACATATTCCTTCTTTTCGTTCTGGATGGCCGGAACGAAGGGATTGTCGAGCTTCGGACGGAATGTCTCGTAATGATCAGGGCCGTTATTGGCGTTCAGGAACAGGCGCTTGGTAACATCGACCTTGTCAGGATAACCGTCCTTGTTCTCGTCCATATAGTTCGGGAAGCCTGCCTCGGCATAGGTCCCGACCTTTTCACGCATGTCGTCGCCCGGCTTTTCATCGTTGACCGTACCGATGATCGAAACACCGTGGGTATGATCGCCGGTGACGATGATCAGCGTGTCGGGGTTCTTGTCGGCAAATTCGCGGGCTGCGGCGATCGCCTTGTCGAATTCGATCGTATCGACGACCGCACGGTCCCAGTCCAGCGGATGGGACATCTTGTCGATGTTTGCAGCTTCGACCATCAGGAAGAAGCCGTCCGGGTTCTTCAACAGCGTGTCGAGCGCGACCTTGGTCATGTCGACGAGGCCCGGCTGATCCGGGAACTTCGCCGTCGTGCCCTTTTTCAGGAATTCGCGGTCAAGCGTCGTGTCCATGTTGCCGGTGTGGAACAGGCCGAGGATCTTGCCGGTATTGGTGCCAGATGCCGTTGCCAGTTCAGCCTTGCTGGTCGCAAGCATGTAGCCGGCGTCCTTGAACAGGGCGATATAGTCCTTGTCGTCCTTGCGCTTGGATCCAGGCGTCGCCTGGGGCAGGAAGTAGGCGGAACCGCCGCCCAGCAGGACGTCGGGCTTGACGTCGAACAGCATGCCGTTGATTTCCGCCTTGTCGCCGCGCTTGCGGGTATGGGCGACGACGGCTGCGGGTGTTGCGTCCTGAACTTCTGCGGTCGTGACGATGCCGATCGACTTCTTCGTCTGGCGGCGGACCGCTTCCGCGTATGTTTCAACCTTCGGATCGTCCATCGAGTCAGGCGTGCGATCGGCATAGACGCCGATCGCGTTCACGGCTGTCTTGTGGCCGGTCATATAGGCCGACATCGTGTTGGCGCTGTCGGTGGCGACAGCGTCCGTCGCGGACGTCCCGACAAAGGCTGCCGGCGGGATGTCGTCCATTGCGAGACGACCGTTCGCCTTGCCCTCGGTCATGCCCTTGGCCATGATGCGGGCAGCGGTGCGATGCGCCACGGAAAGACCGTCACCGATCAGGAAGATCACGTTCTTGGCCTTTGGCTGCGCCGCGGTGCCATAAACGTTCCAGGTCACGCTCTTGGTTTCCGGACCAGCAGAGACTTCAACCTTGTAGTCGCCGGCATTCGCGATCGTCAGTGCGCGCAGCACGACGGCGGAACCGAGAACCTTGTCCTTGTTTTTCTCTTCTGCAACGAACTCGATATCCTTGCCGAACACAGACTTGTAGTCCTGGCCGTTGACGGTGATCTTGACGTCCTCAGGCTTTACGACCGAGCTGAACTCGACCTTGAAATCGAATGGTGAGCCGGTCAGGATCGTCGCCCGATCAAGCGGAAAGACGTTCGCGGCGTGGGCGGCTTGCATGCCGCCGGAAAGAATTGTGGTGGCTGCAAAGGCAGCAAGAAGCATACGCATGGAAAACCCCCGTCGTTGCGTCGCATAGAGGTTCGGGCATAGCCCCATGCGATGACAGTGCAATGACAGAAACGTGATAACGGCGCCGATGTCCGATCGCATCAACCTTGACTCTGTGGCAAAATCTTTTATGAGCAGCGTTGGAAAAGGAGTGTCCATGCTTCGCCGCGACTTTCGCTTTGCTGCGTGCTATGACCTGGCAGTATCTGCCGGGCGGCTGGATGTTGCCCTTTCGGTTTCCGACAAAACCACGGCCAAAACGACGACGAAAATTATCGTCTGACGTCTCTGGCCACCGCTCTCTCCCCGGTACGGCCGGGGACAAGGAACACCGCGTCGCGCGCGACACGGGCTTCCCCCTCAGAAAACCGAGGAGAGACAGAAAGAGAGCAAAGAAATGGGTTTCAAGATCGCAGTCGCCGGTGCAACCGGCAATGTCGGCAGGGAAATGCTGAACATTCTGGCGGAACGTGGTTTTCCGGCTGATGAAGTCGTCGCACTCGCCTCCGCCCGCAGCCAGGGCACGGAAGTCTCCTTCGGTGACAAGACGCTCAAGGTGTCCAACCTCGAGAACTACGATTTCTCCGATACCGACATCTGCCTGATGTCCGCCGGCGGCGATGCCTCCAAGAAGTGGTCGCCGAAGATCGGTGCGCAGGGCTGCGTCGTCATCGACAACTCGTCCGCCTGGCGCTACGATTCGGAAGTGCCGCTGATCGTTCCGGAAGTGAACCCCGACGCCATCGTCGGTTTCTCCAAGAAGAACATCATTGCCAATCCGAACTGCTCGACGGCCCAGCTCGTCGTCGCGCTGAAGCCGCTGCATGACTTTGCCAAGATCAAGCGCGTCGTCGTTTCCACCTACCAGTCGGTGTCCGGTGCCGGCAAGGAAGGCATGGACGAACTCTTCACCCAGACGCGCGCCGTGTTCGTGGCTGATCCGGTCGAATCGAAGAAGTTCACCAAGCGTATTGCCTTCAACGTCATCCCGCATATCGATAGCTTCATGGAAGACGGCTACACGAAGGAAGAGTGGAAGGTTCTGGCCGAGACCAAGAAGATGCTCGACCCGAAGATCCGTGTCACCTGCACGGCCGTTCGCGTTCCGGTCTTCATCGGCCACTCCGAATCCGTCAACATCGAGTTCGAAAACGAGATCACGGCCGATCAGGCCCGCGATATCCTGCGCGAAGCGCCGGGTTGCCTCGTGATCGACAAGCACGAAGACGGTGGCTACATCACGCCTCTCGAATGCGCCGGTGAAGATGCGACCTACATTTCGCGTATCCGCGAAGACGCAACCGTCGAAAACGGACTCAACATCTGGGTCGTCTCCGACAACCTGCGCAAGGGTGCCGCGCTGAACGCGATCCAGATCGCCGAACTTCTGGTCAATCGCGGTCTGATCAAGCCACGCAAGGTTGCTGCTTGATAAGTAACGTACTTTATTAAGCAAATCCGCTTAGAAAGCCCCGTCAGAAATGACGGGGTTTTTTCGATTCGTCTCTCTTCACGAACTATTCATGGGAAGATGAATTGCGATTATCCGCCACTGGGGTCATAAGGCCGAATATAGCGCAATTCTTCCGGAAGCTTTCGGCCAAGCAATCCGGACTTTCGACGGGTTTGACCGCATGATGAAGACTATTCTGGCAGGATTGATCGCAGCAGCAACGCTTGCAACCGCAGCCCCGGCCTTTGCCGCCGCCTGCGGCAATGATGGAGCCGGTTTCGACCGCTGGGTCGCCGATTTCAAGCAGCAGGCACCGTCCAAGGGTATCAGCCCTGCAGTTCTCGACCGCGCCTTTGCTAACGTCGTCTACAACCGCCCGACCATTCGCGCCGACCGCGGCCAGAAAAGCTTCAAGCTTTCCTTCGACGAGTTCATGAAGAAGCGCGGTGGCGCAACGATCATCTCGCGCGGCAAGTCCATGAAGAAATCCAACGCAGCGCTGTTTGCGTCGATTGAGCGCCGCTACGGCGTTCCGGCCGGCCCGATCCTGGCAATCTGGGGCATGGAAACCGGTTTCGGCAATTACATGGGCGACCAGCATACGCTGTCGGCCGTCGCGACGCTTTCCTATGACTGCCGCCGCTCGGCCTACTTTACCGAACAGCTTTACGCTGCCCTGCAGCTCGTTGCCCGCGGTGATCTCAGCACCACTGCAAAGGGTGCAGCGCATGGCGAAATCGGCCAGACGCAGTTCCTGCCGCTCAACGTCATCCGCTACGGCGCTGATGGTGATGGCGACGGCCATATCGACATGGTCCGTTCGCGCGCCGATGCGCTGGCATCGACCGCCAACTTCCTCAAGGGTCATGGCTGGCGTACAGGCGCCGGTTACCAGCAGGGCGAGCCGAATTTCGTCGCCATCCAAGGCTGGAACGCGGCAACCGTCTACCAGCAGGCGATCGCATACATGGGCGCCCAGATCGACGGCGGCTGAGCCGTTACACGGTTGAAATGATCAGGCCGGGCTCTGCTCGGCCTCGATCGCCGGTACACTGATGTCTGGCCGGGTGAAATCGCCCTTCTCGTTCATCACCCACAACTCGCCGGTCGAGATATCGAACCAGGCGCCGTGAATGTCGAGTTCTCCCTTTTCCGTGAGATTGCGGACGAAGGGGAAGGTCTGCAGATTGGCGATCGAATTGCGGATCGACACCCGTTCGAGCGCTGTCTGACGCTCGCTCTGGGTCATCAGGTCGTTGCTCTGGATCTGCGTGGCCGCAGGCCTGACCAAACCCATCCACTTGCCGATGAAATCCCCCTCCGACAGCGGCTTCATGGAAGCGTCGAGCGCTGCCTGGATACCGCCGCAGCGGCCGTGGCCCATGACGACGATATTGCGGATCTCGAGCACCTGCACCGCGTATTCGACCGCAGCCGATGTCCCGTGAAACTGGCTGTCGGGCTCGTAGCGCGGTACCATGTTGGCGACGTTGCGGACCACGAAGAGTTCTCCCGGACCGCAGTCGAAGATCGTCTCGGGCGCCGCGCGACTGTCGCAACAAGCAACCAGGAGCGTATGCGGCTTCTGGCCGGTATCGGCGAGCGCGCGGTAGCGCTCCCGCTCGTCGCTGTAGCGACCACTCATGAAGTTACGGTAGCCCGAAAGCAGTTTTTCTGGAAATTCGCTCATGGCTCACGATTATCGTGCAGCCAGACGAGAATCAACGGCCATTGTGTGGATGCGCATGCTCTTTGAGCTTACGGCTTGCGCCTCTTAAGGGGATGCACGAGCCGGCGCATCTGGACCATCGCCATCGGCGTCGAGAGGCTGGCGGCATCCATTTCCAGGGTCAGCTCGTTGGCCCCGCGCTTTACCGAACGCGCCAGCACTTCGAACACGCTGGCAGTCGTTGTCTGCAGGGCTTTCTCTTCATCCATGCCGGACATGACGCGGGCGAGAAAAACCGCCGAGAGCAGGTCTCCGAGCCCGTTCGGGGCGTGGTCGATCAGCCGGTGTTCAGCCAGCAGCGCATGATTGCCGGTGAGATAGAGATTGCCTGTACTGCCTGTCATCATCGGCACCGCCGAGGTCACCAGCATCCGCGGCGGCCCAAGCGCGATCGCTGCCTCCATGATCGCATTGTTATCATCGAGCGGTGCACCCGAGAGCCAGGCAAGCTCGTATCGGTTCGGCGTGGCGATGGTGGCAAGCGGCAGAAGCTCGTCGCGGATTGCTTCGGCTGTCGGCTGCGGGATATAGAGCCCGCCGAGATCGCCCATCACGGGATCGCAGACATAGATAAGGTCCGGGTTGTTTTTCCGCAGCGCCTCGATCAGTCGTGCCACGGCGCGCGGCTGCGCGGCAGTTCCGAAATACCCGGTCAGCACCGCCTTCACTTCGCCGAGCCATGGCGCCCGGATGAGATCGTCTATAGCCTTGTCGAAATCCGATTCGGGAAACGTCAGGCGCGTCGAAGGACCGTGCCCGGGATGCCAGGGCAGAACGACGGTCGGCATGGCCCAGACGGGATATCCCAGGGTCTCGAGCGCGAAGACGGCGGCCCGGTTACCGACCGAGCCACGGATCACATGGCTGGAAATGACGATGACCGCGCCTGAATTACCCTGCATGATGCTTGCTTTCGACGTTATCGAACCGTTGATCGGATCTCTGTGTCGACATGTCAACAAGACGTGACACGCCTATGACAAATTCCAGCCGCAAGCACCGGTGAGACACCGCGGCAAAGCATAATGACATTGGCTGCGTTTTATCGCACGTTGAGAAAAAATTTAGGGAGAGACAGATGGCAGGCCGGCAAAACCCGAAGCGGGACAAGCAGATCGAGAAGGCGGGCAAGATTGCGGCCGCTTCCGGCATGGAGGACCATCTCGATCCCTTCCTGATCTTCAGCCGCGCCAGCAGTGACGATCTCGAAAACTACACGCCAGAAATGCTTGCCCTGTGCGCGGGACATGCCGCAAGACGGCTGAAAGCCTGGACGCGAATCAAGGCCGACATCACAATCGAAACCCTTGATGGCGTCGAGCCCGATGGAATGCCCGTTTCGATCATTACGGTGATCGATCGCAACATGCCCTTCCTGTTCGATTCGGTCATGGGTGAGGTGACGACGGCCTATCGCGACCTCACGATGGCCGTCCATCCGATCCTCGTCATCGAACCCGGCAAGCAGCCGACGCTTCACTCGAGCGAGCGACCCGGCGACCCGGCCCATCACATCAGCCTGATCCAGATCCATGTGCCCCAGCTCAACGACGAGCAAGCCGACGGGCTGGTCGAGCGAATCCGCTTTGTTCTTAACCAGGTGCACCAGGCCATCACCGGCTGGTCCGCGATGCTCGGCGTTCTCAAAGACGCCCAGGCCCAACTCGTCAACGCGAAAAAAGGCAAGAAGGCCGATGCCGACGAGGCGTATGCTTTTCTTGACTGGCTAAGGAACGACAATTTCACCTTCCTCGGAATGCGCGAATACACCTATTCGGGCAAGGGCGCCGATGCCAAGGTGGAGCGCGGCAAGGGCAGGGGCCTCGGCATCCTGTCCGATCCGGATGTGCTCGTGCTGCGACAGGGCAAGGATCAGGTCACGACCACGCCCGAGATCCTCGAATTTCTCGACGGCCCGGATTTCCTCATCGTCGCCAAGGCCAACGTCAAATCCGTCGTGCACCGTCGCGCCTATATGGATTACGTCGGGGTGAAGCGCTTCGACGAAAAGGGCAATGTGGTCGGCGAACTGCGCATCGTCGGCCTTTTCACCTCCACGGCCTATACCCAGTCCGTCCGCGACGTGCCGCTGCTGCGCGCAAAGATCGCCCGCATCGAGAAGAATTTCGGGTTCGATCCGGAAAGCCATTCGGGCCGCATGCTCGAAAACACGCTGGAATCCTACCCGCGCGACGACCTTTTTCAGATCGATCTCGATGTTCTCTCGAGCTTCTGCGAACAGATCATGGAGCTGAGCGAGCGGCCGCGCGTGCGCGTGCTGCCGCGTATCGACCATTTCGACCGTTTCGTCTCTGTTATCGTCTATGTGCCGCGCGAGGATTATAATTCGATCGTCCGCGAAAAGGTCGGCGCGTATCTCTGCGAAATCTTCGACGGCCACGTCTCGGCCTATTACCCGGCGTTTCCGGAAGCCCGCGTTGCCCGCGTCCACATGATCATCGGCCGCAGCGGCGGCAAGACGCCGCGCGTCGCGCAGGCAAAGCTCGAGGAGGCTGTGCGCCTTATCGCGACGCCGTGGGAAGACAGGTTCGCATTGCTTGCGGAAGACGGCCCCCGCCTTTCCGTCACCCGCGCTTTCCAGGAAGCGTTCTCTCCGGAAGAAACCTTTGCCGACCTGCCCGATATTGCCGCCTGCGCTGCCGGCGAGACCATCCGCATCGACTTCTACCGGCGCCCCGGTGACGATGCGAACACCGTTTCGCTAAAGATCTTCCACCGCGACCAGCATCTTTCCCTGTCGCGCCGCGTGCCGCTTCTCGAAAATCTCGGCTTTCACGTGGTCAGCGAGCAGACATTCGAAATCCACGCCGGCCCCCAGGCGGACCGGATCGTGCTGCACGACATGGAACTGCAGCTCGAAGGCGCCCGTGAGATCGATCTCGCGCGCGAAGGACAGCGGCTCGAAGACGCATTCCTCAGGGCGTTTGAGGGGCTGATCGACAATGACGGCTTCAACCGCCTCGTTCTGCTTGCCGGTCTTTCCGCCCGCGAAGTGACCGTGCTGCGCGCCTATGCCCGCTATCTGCGCCAGGCCGGCATCGTCTACTCGCAGACCTACATCGCCGATACGCTCAACAAGTATCCGGAAATTTCCGCCTCCGTCTTCCGCCTGTTCCGCGACGGGTTCGATCCGAAGATTGCCGAAAAAGCCCGCATCAGGAAGCTGACCGAGCTGCACGAGACGATCGAGCAGGCGCTCGGCAACGTACCGAACC
This sequence comes from Rhizobium sp. Leaf321, assembly GCF_001423215.1. Lineage (NCBI taxonomy): Bacteria > Pseudomonadati > Pseudomonadota > Alphaproteobacteria > Hyphomicrobiales > Rhizobiaceae > Rhizobium > Rhizobium sp. Leaf321. Next base: position 126,487 of record NZ_LMOF01000003.1, read on the forward strand.
TCGACGAGGACCGCACGCTGCGCCGCTTCGTCAACGCGATCGACGCAACGCTTCGCACCAACTACTTCCAGGTGGACGAAAACGGCGGCGCAAAGCCGATGCTGGCGTTCAAGCTCGATCCTGACATGCTCGACGGCCTGCCGGAACCACGTCCATTCCGCGAGATCTTCGTCTACGGCACCGAAGTCGAGGGCGTTCACCTGCGCTTCGGCAAGGTCGCACGAGGCGGCATCCGCTGGTCGGACCGCGGCGAGGATTATCGCACCGAAGTGCTGGGCCTTGTGAAGGCGCAGCAGGTCAAGAATGCCGTTATCGTTCCCGTCGGCGCAAAGGGCGGCTTCTTCCCGAAGATGCTTCCCTCCGCCGCTTCGCGCGACGCCTTCTTCAACGCCGGCAAGGAAGCCTACAAGACCTATATCCGCACGCTACTGTCGGTCACGGACAACATCATCGACGGAGAGGTGGTCCCGCCCGAAAACACGCTGCGCATCGACGAGGACGACCCTTACTTTGTCGTCGCCGCCGATAAGGGAACGGCAACCTTCTCCGACACCGCCAACGGACTGGCGCAGGAAGCCGGCTTCTGGCTGGATGATGCCTTCGCATCGGGCGGCTCTGCCGGCTACGACCACAAAAAGATGGGCATCACCGCCCGCGGCGCCTGGGAAGCGGTCAAGCGGCATTTCCGCGAAAAGGACATCGACATCCAGACGACGCCGTTCTCCGTCGCCGGCGTCGGTGACATGTCGGGCGACGTGTTCGGCAACGGCATGCTTCTGTCGGAAAAGATCCGCCTGATCGCCGCCTTCGACCACCGCGACATCTTTATCGATCCGGATCCGGATATCGAAAAATCCTTCGCCGAGCGCAGCCGCATGTTCGCCCTTGCCCGCTCCAGCTGGCAGGATTACGACCGCTCGACACTCTCTGAAGGTGCGATGATCATTTCGCGCACCGAAAAATCCGTGAAGCTGACCAAACAGGCGGCAGGGGCGATCGGGCTCGACAAGATGACGGCCTCGCCCTTCGAGATTCTGACGGCGATCCTGAAAAGCAAGGTGGATCTTCTCTGGTTCGGCGGCATCGGCACCTATATCAAGGCCGCGTCCGAAACCGATACCGAAGTGGGCGACCGCGCCAATGATCCGATCCGCATCACGGCCGCGGAAGTCGGTGCCAGCGTCATCGGCGAGGGTGCCAATCTTGGCGTCACCCAGAAGGGCCGCATCGCCTATTCGCTTGCCGGCGGGCGCTGCAATTCCGACGCGATCGACAATTCCGCGGGCGTCAATTCGTCCGACGTCGAGGTCAATATCAAGATCGCGCTCAATCCGGCCATGCAGGACGGCAGGCTGACTCGCGCCAAGCGCAACACGCTGCTCGCCTCCATGACGGAAGACGTGGGTCATCTCGTCTTGCGCAACAACTACCTGCAACCGCTGGCGATTTCGCTCGTCGAGCGCAAGGGTGCCGCCAATCGCGAGCAGCTAGCCCGCCTGATGTCGGTCCTCGAAAGCGAAGGGCGGCTGAACCGCAAGGTCGAAACGCTGCCCGACGATGTCGAACTTGCCGAGCGCTATGCCAGCGGCCGGCCGCTGACACGACCGGAGATCGGCGTGCTCGTCTCCTACTCGAAGATCGTCCTGTTCGACGCCCTGATCGACAGCACCATCCCCGACGACCCGTATTTCGCATCCGTGCTGAAAGCCTATTTCCCGGCGAAGATGCAGAAGGCTTATGCCGCCGATATTGCCGGCCACCGCCTGCACCGCGAGATCGTCGCGACGGCGCTTGCAAACGAAGCCATCAACCGCGGCGGGCCGGGCTTTATCCACATGATGAGCGACATGACGGGCGCCACCGCGGCCAATGTCGTCAAGGCACTCTTCCTCGTTCGCGATGGCTTCGACCTGGAAAACATCTGGGCCGAAATCGACCAGCTGGATGGCAAGATCTCGGGCAGGGTTCAGAATGATCTCTATGCCCAGGTTACCCGCATCATCGGCATCGGCACCTATCTCGCACTCCAGACGCAGATCGGCACGACGGAGCTGACTGAAGCTATCGCCAGGCTCAGGGCCGCCATCAAGGGGCTGCGCGCCACCGTGACCGACGATATCATCGCCGAAACGGGCCCGCTTGCCGCAGAACTTGAGGCCGAAGGTGCGCCGTCCGGTCTCGTGAAAGAAATACGCCTGCTATCGGCCCTCGTCATCGTGCCGGAGATCATGCGGATTGCCGACCGGACCGGCGAAAGCATGGCGCGCGCCATCGAGAGCTATTTCGCCGTCACCGAAACGTTCCGCGTCAACCGGCTGATCGTGGCCGGCGAGCGGATTGGCACAAGCGATCATTACGAAAGCCTGGCGCTTTCGCGCAGCCTTCAACAGCTCGCCTCGGCCCGCCGTGACATCGTCATTGCCGTCCTGACCGAGCACCGCAAGGACAAGAAGCCGGTGGAGGCCTGGATCGCTGGCGATCGACTGCGCGTCAACCGCATCGGCGCCGAACTGATGAGCCTCAGCGAAAGCGGCGATCTGACGCTCTCGAAGATTTCCGTCGCCGCCGGTCTGCTTGGAGATCTGGCACACGCACGGTCGACTTGAGGGCAGGGGCTCCGGGGAAAAGAAGATGGCCGAGACAAGACTTGACGAGGCGCCGGCCAAACCAGGCCGGCGCGGCATCTGGGGCTGGATGCTGTTCGACTGGGCGGCACAGCCGTTCTTTACCGTCGTCATCACCTTCATCTTCGGCCCGTATTTCGTCGCGCGCCTCACCGACGACCCGATCTCCGCCCAGACCACCTGGAGCAACATGGCGACGGCATCCTCCGTCGTCATCGCCATCCTGTCTCCGATCCTGGGATCGATCGCCGATCAGTCGGGGGCCAGAAAGCCATGGATCGCAAGCTTTGCACTGATCAAGGTCGCAAGCCTCGTCATGCTCTGGCAGGCCGCCCCCGGCTCGCCACTCTCCCTGCCGGTGACCTGCATCATCCTTGCCTCGATCGCGGCGGAGTTTTCCATCGTCTTCAACGATTCCATGATGCCGCGCCTCGTATCCAAGGCCGATATCGGCAAGGTTTCGAACATCGCCTGGGGTCTGGGTTATCTCGGCGGCATGACCGTGCTGATCGCGGTCGTCGCGCTGCTTGCAGCCAATCCGGAAACGGGCCTGACGCTGATTGGCATTCCGCCGCTGTTCGGTCTGGATCCGGCGCTCGGCGAGGACGCCCGCATCACCGGCCCGATCGCGGCGATCTGGTATCTTCTGTTCATCCTGCCGATGTTCTTCTTCACGCCGGATGCCCCGAAAGGCCTGCCTCTCGCAAAGGCCGTCGGCTCCGGCTTCCGTGAACTTGCAGGCACCTTGCGTGAACTCAAGCAACGCCCGGGCATCATCCGTTTCCTGATTGCCCGCATGCTCTACCAGGATGGCGTCAACGGCCTGATCATTCTGGGCGGCACGTTTGCGGCGGGCATGTTCAGCTGGGCGACCATCGAGATCGGCATCTACGGCATCATCCTGAATGTCTTGGCGATTTTCGGCTGTATCGCCGCCGGGGTCCTCGACCGCGTGCTCGGATCAAAGACGGTGGTGGTTACAAGTCTCGTCCTGCTGCTGATCGCAACACTCGGCATCGTTTCCACCAGCCCGGGCGAGGTCTTCTTCGGCCTGATGCCGCTTTCCATGGAGGACTCAGGTGGAATGTTCGGCACCGCGGCGGAAAAGGCCTATATCCTGTTCGGGCTTCTGATCGGTGCCGCCTTCGGCCCGGTCCAGGCCTCGTCGCGGTCATACCTTGCCCGCAGCATCGATGTCTCGGAGGCCGGCCGCTATTTCGGGATCTACGCGCTGTCGGGACGCGCCACGAGCTTCCTCGCCACGCTGTCGTTTTCCATCGTCACCTATGCAACGGGCTCGGCCCATCTCGGCATGGCGACGCTGACAGTCTTTCTCGGCACCGGCCTGATCCTGCTTCTGACCGTGCCCTATCCGGCCGATAGACCGGCCGGATAGAAGCTTTTCGGCTTGGATTAGTGCCGGAAGTGACGCATGCCGGTAAACACCATCGCCACACCATGCTCGTCGGCGGCCGCAATCACTTCCGCATCGCGCATCGACCCGCCGGGCTGGATGACAGCGGTTGCGCCGGCAGCAATCGCCGAAAGCAGACCATCGGCAAACGGGAAGAAGGCTTCAGATGCGACCGCAGAGCCCTTTGTCATCGGCTCGGCCCAGCCCATGGCCTTTGCCGCATCTTCAGCCTTGAGGCCGGCGATGCGGGCGGAATCGATCCGGCTCATCTGGCCGGCGCCGATGCCTGCCGTCTGGCCGTCCTTGGCATAGACGATGGCGTTGGACTTGACGTGCTTTGCCACCTTGTAGGCAAACTTCATGTCTTCAAGCTCGGTCGGCGTCGGTGCGCGCTTGGTCACGACCTTCAGATCGACATCCTCGATGACACCGTTGTCGCGGCTTTGCACCAGAAGGCCGCCGGCAACGGTCTTTGCCGTAATGCCGCGCGAACGCGGGTCCGGCAGACCGCCGGTCACCAGCAGGCGCAGGTTCTTCTTGGAAGCGATGATCGCCTTTGCCTCGTCGGAAACCTCGGGCGCGATGATCACTTCGGTAAAAAGCTTGACGATCTCTTCCGCTGTCTCGGCATCGAGCAACTGGTTGAGCGCAATGATGCCGCCGAAGGCAGAGGTGCTGTCGCAGGCAAGCGCCCGCAGATAGGCGTCCTTCAGCGTCGAGCCGGTGGCAACGCCGCAAGGGTTGGCGTGCTTGATGATGGCGCAGGCGGGGCCCTGATTGGCCGCAAATTCGCCAATCAACTCGAAGGCGCCATCGGTATCGTTGATGTTATTGTAGGAAAGCTGCTTGCCCTGCAGCAGCACCGCCGTGGCAACGCCGGGACGGTTCTCACCAGTCACGTAGAAGCCGGCGCTTTGGTGCGGGTTCTCGCCGTAGCGCATGGCGTCCTTCAGCACGCCGCCGATCGTCCGGTAGCTCGGCGTCTCTATCTCGAGCGCTTCGGCAAACCAGTTGGAGATCGCCGTGTCATAGGCTGCGGTGCGGGCATAGGCCTTGGCGGCCAGCTTCTGACGGAACGCATAGTCCGTCTCGCCGCCATTGGCCTGCAGCGCCTCGATCAGGGCAGTGTAATCAGAGGGATCGGTGACGATCGTGACATAGGCATGGTTCTTGGCAGACGCACGGATCATCGCTGGGCCGCCGATATCGATATTCTCGACGGTCGTCGGATAGTCGCCGCCTGCCGCGCGCACTTCCTCGAACGGATAAAGATTGATGACAGAGAGATCGATGCTCTCGATGCCGTGTTTCTGCATCGCCGCGATATGTTCCTCGTCGTCGCGGATGGCGAGAAGGCCACCATGCACGGTCGGATGCAGCGTCTTGACGCGACCGTCCATGATCTCAGGAAAGCCCGTGACTTCGGAGACGTCGGTGACGGCAAGACCCGCGGCGGCGATCGCCTTGTGCGTGCCACCGGTGGACAAGAGCTTCACACCCTGCACGGTCAGCGCTTTCGCGAGCTCGATGATGCCGGCCTTGTCGGACACGGAAAGGAGCGCTGTGCGGATCTTGACGCGGTCTGGCGCTGGAATTTTCTTGGATGCGACGGCCATCGGTCTCTCCTGAAAGAGGGTGCCCCAAAGGGCTGAAAGGGATTGGCCGCCGGTTAGCACAGCTACCCCTTCAGGGAAACCCTATTCCAACCAGGCTAGTCGGCGCGACGCAGCATCCAGCGGATTTCGGTCACCTCGGGCAGGATGAATTCGATCGCCAGCTGCTGGCTCGGGCGAGGGCCGGAAACATCCGCAAAGAAGATGTCCTCGTCGATCATGACATCGAGACCCGGCGCCGAAAACAGCCATTTCTCGCCGTCACTCGCCTGCATGACCACGCTTTCCGGGTCGCGCCGCACCAGACGGATGGCCGGGTGAATATGGAAGCGAACCACCGCCACCAGTCTCTCGTCGCTTGCCTCTTCACCATCAGGCACGAACAGCCGGTCATGGCCCTTGATCTTGTTGCCTGTCGTATTGAGGCCGATCTCGCGGTGGTAGAGATAGCCGAACTCCTTGAGATACCCGTCATGGGTCGCCCGCAGCCAGTCGTTGCCATGCGCATCGTCACGTCGGTCGATCGTGACGTCCGAAACGCCGGGAAGGAGGATGGGGCCGGCAAGCTTCGACTTGGCGATCCGGCTCGATGACGTCTCCGACAGCGTCAGCGTCGAATGCGCCGCCGTCGAGCGCGCCATCTTGCGGTGGCCGCGCCCGGAAAATTTCGGTGAGCCCGAGTTGACGATAAACCTGTTGCGGCCAGACGAGAGCTCGAAGGCGAGGCAACCGGCATGCGCCGTGCGCGAGAATTCCGGCTCCGACCAGCCCGTATCGACGATCAGCGTCGTGTCCTCGGCCGTCAGCCGGTGATAGTTCATATGCGGGAGCGCCTTGAACGGCTTGCCGCCGCTTTCGTCATACCGCAGGACCGACATCAGTTCGCTTGCCGGTGTCGCCGTCGCACCGTTGAACAGCGCCAGATCACCATCCTGGTGCCGGAAGAAGCGTAGCGCCGGATAGATGCGGTCGATCGTCGGGATCAGCTTTTGCGGCAGATCGTGGCCGAGATTGATATAGGTCTGCCGCAGCGGCAGAAGATCGAGCAGCGCATCCAGCATCGAGCGCGGATTGCGCGAGAGATGGCCGCCATCGGCCAGGATCTGGAATTCCAGTTCACGGTCGAGCCGCGCACCTTCGCGGCGGATGAAGGCCGCGCGTGTAGGCATGGAAACCGATGCCATGGCGAGTGCGATACGAATGCGAAGCCGGGTCTCGTCGGCGGGAATGCAGCCGGCGATCTTGCGCAGGTAGCGAACCTGAAACGCCAGGCTCTTCATGAAGCGACGATAGAAGCCGGCCTCCGCGCCCTGCAAGAGGACGGTCGAGTGGGACAGCCACGCGACCACCCGCTCGGCCACCACGCTCGGTTCCCAGCCGATGCCCCTCTGGCGACGGCCATGCAGCGTGATCCAGTCCGCCACCACGTCACGGGCGTGGTCGCAGGCTTCTTCTGTCTTGTTGGCACGAACATGCCGCAGCCAGGCAAACGAATGCAGCCGCTCGGCAAAAGCCTTGGACGGAAGCTCGACCTGAAACGGCGAATGACCGAAGGTTTCGAGAACGCGCCCGGCCAGCGGATAGCGCCCCTCGAGAATTTCCTCGGCAATGAACGGATCGATCGATCGCAGATCGGTTGGCGCCACGATCAGCCTGTCCGGCACCGGCAGCGGTGTCAGAGCAAGGCGCATGCCGGCGGACCGGCGACACATGCGTCGCCAGATCTCCCGCATGCCGAAGGCAAGAATCCTTCGGCGATCGGCAAGCCGCATCGTCACTTGAGATATTCTCCGCAGGGCCGGATGCTCTTCCCGAGCGCCCGGAATCGATTATGGATCAACCGAAACTATGTAAGGTTATAGTGAATAAAGACTTACCTGACGCGGAGCACGCTCGCGAAGAAGCCATCCATGCCACCGGCAAAGGTCTCATCCCCCGGCAGCATGGCCGGCGTGGTGCGGAATTCACCGAGATCTGAAATCGCGGATTCCAGACCCGGCCAATCGCTGGCGCTGACCGGCTGGCGTTCCAGTGTCGGCGTATCCGCCAGAACCTTCGCCACCAGCTTTTCGCCCTCCAGCGGATCAAGCGAGCAGTTCGAAAACACGATGAGCCCGCCCGGTTTTACCAGCGTCACCGCGTGACGCAGCATCCGTTCCTGCAGCACGGCAAGCTTGCCGATATCCTCGGGTCCCTTGGTCCAGAGCACATCGGGATGGCGGCGGGTGGTGCCGGTGGAAGAGCAGGGTGCATCAAGCAGCACGCCATCGAGCAATTCCTCCGGCTTGAATTCGAACAGATCGCCGCTCGAGAGCTCCGCCTCAAGACCGAGCCGTGCCAGGTTTTCCTTCAGCCGCGCCAGCCGGTTGGCGGATTGCTCGACGGCAATCACGTGCGCGCCGGCAACGACCAGCTGCGCCGTCTTGCCGCCGGGGGCGGCACACAGATCCGCGATGCGCTTGCCCGTGAGGTCACCGAACAACTGTGCCGGAATGGATGCGGCAACGTCCTGCACCCACCATTCACCGTCCTCGAAGCCCTCGAGACCGGTCACCGATCCCTGGAAAGCCTGGAGGCGGATGCTGCCTGTTGGCAACAGCTTGCCGCCGAGCTTTTCCGCCCAGCCCTTGGCATCGCTTTTCACTGTCAGATCAATCGCGGCCGGCGTCAGCTGCGCTTCGGCAATCTTGTCGGCCTCGGTCTCGCCGTAGGCGGCAACCAGACGCTTGCGGAACCAGTCCGGTACCGGCGACACCGAAGCGGTGGCCGCGAGGATCTCTTCCTTTTCGCGCACCATGCGGCGCAGAACGGCATTCACCAGCTTGGCAAAGCGACGGTTGCGCGGATCGCGATTGGCCTGCTCGACGGCCAAGTCGACCGCCGCATGCGAGGGGACGTCGAGATGCAGGATCTGCGCGGCCGCAACCACCAGAACATGGTGCAGCGATTTTGCCCCATGCGGCAGCGGCGTATCGATCATCGAGGAGATCGCTGCTTCGAGCCGGGTCAGATGGCGAAGGGCGGTGGTCAGGATGGCACGCGTCAGCGCCCGGTCGGCATCGCCCAATGCCTTGTAGGCCGGGTTGCCGTGGGACAGGTCGAGCATCCCGTCGAGCGAAATTTTCTTGTCGATGGCCGCCGACAAAAGCTTTGCGGCCGTCATGCGGACTTCGAGCCCAGGCTTTCCCGGTCCGGCTTCACGGCGTGAGCCTGGCGCATGGGATGTCGGGTTTTCCCGCGCGCCAGTTGATCTGGAAGGCTTGTTGTTTTTCTTGTCGTTCAAGACCATGGACCCTTGGGCGGTTCGTTCGAACTGCGGCCCCACCGGCTGTCGGAGCCGGAATTCGGAACGGAGCGCGCGCTTCGCTGCGGTCTAGCAGCCGAAGACTGCCCCGTCGAGCCACCGCCGCCGATGTCCCCCCGGAACTCACCAGCCATCTGCTGAAGTGCTGCGATCCGGTTGTCCGTATTCGGATGGGTCGAAAACAGGTTATCCATCCGCTCGCCCGAAAGCGGGTTGATAATGAACATATGCGCCGTCGCCGGGTTGCGCTCCGCTTCGTAATTCGGAACCTGCCGCGCCGTGCCGGCAATCTTGGAGAGCGCGGAAGCAAGCGCCAGCGGTTTGCCGCAGATCTCGGCGCCGCGACGGTCGGCCGAATATTCGCGCGTCCTGCTGATCGCCATCTGCACCAGCATCGCCGCAAACGGCGCAACGACCATGGCGACGATCACGCCGATAAAACCGAACGGATTGCTGTTGTTGCCGCGATTGCCGCCAAACAGAAACGCAAAATTGCCAAGCATGGAAATCGCGCCGGCAAGGGTCGCGGTGATTGTCATGATCAGCGTGTCGCGGTTTTGCACATGCGCGAGCTCATGCGCCATGACGCCGGCCACTTCGTCATGGGTCAGGCTTTGCAACAGACCGGTGGAGGCGGCAACGGCAGCGTTTTCAGGATTGCGGCCGGTCGCAAACGCATTCGGCTGCGGGTTGTCGTAGATATAGACCTTCGGCATGGGCAGCCCCGCATTGGCCGCGAGAGATTGCACCATCAGGTAAAATTCCGGCGCCGAACGGGCATCGACCTCCTGCGCATGATAGGCCGACAGCACCATCTTGTCGGAATTCCAGTAGGAAAACAGGTTCAGGCCGGCCGCGATCACCAGCGCGATCATCATTCCGCCCTTGCCGCCGATCAGAAAGCCAATGCCCATGAACAAGGCCGTCATGAAGGCCAGAAGCATGGCGGTGCGCATCACATTCATCGTCATATCTCCCGTTGCCAATTCCACCGCCCAGGCTTTTCGAAACCCTGAGAACGCCCTATAATGTGGTGAATTCGCTCAGACTTTCAATAAACCATCCGGTGAATGAAATGCAGACGCCCGACAACGACAACAGCGAAACGCAGATCGAGACCGCAGCGCCGAGCAAACCGCTGTCGCCGGCTGCCCAGCGCGCGCTGAAGGAAGCCGAAGAGCGCAGGCAGGCAGCAGCAAAGACGGACACGCCGGAAGAATTCGGCGGCCGCGGCGGCGCCGATCCCGCCCGCTTCGGCGACTGGGAAATCAACGGCCGCGCCATCGATTTCTGAGCAGCAGAGTATTAAGCAAATATTCCTATTGACTTCGACCAGAGATCGGAATTTATTCCTTTCATGGTCAGATATCTCGCGCTCATTGCTGTTTTCCTGGGTGCCCCTGCGGGTGACGCTGCGGCGCGCGAGGAAATTTCGGGACCGGTGACTGCCGAGATTCTGCGGGTCATCGATGGCGATACGATTCTGGTCGAGGCGCGGCCCTGGCCGCAGCAGACGGTGGAAGTCTATGTCCGCATCCGCGGCATCGATGCGCCGGAACTCAAGTCGAAATGCAGTTCCGTCCGACAGGCCGGTGGCGACGCGCGACAGGCGCTGGAAGCACTGACGCAGGCGTCCGGCACGATCCAGCTCGTCAACATTTCCGGAGACAAGTATTTTGGCCGCATCGTTGCCGACGTCGTGCTGCCCGATGGCCGCAGCGCCGGCTCGGACCTGCTTCTCGCAGGACTGGTTCAACCCTATGACGGCGGTCGCAAGATGGTGCAGGTCTGCGATGACTGAGCCTGTATTGACCACGTAAATGAGAATGCGCGGAAATTCCATTGCCGGCTAAGGGTAGAAATCCGTGGGATGCCATCGCTGACACCCCACGGGAGTTGTCGGGTCAATCCGACCTGTTCTGCCGGTTCGCGATCAGATCGTCCACCACGCCTGGATCGGCGAGGGTCGACGTATCTCCCAGCGCCCCGAAATCGTCCTCGGCAATCTTGCGGAGAATGCGTCGCATGATCTTGCCGGATCGGGTCTTGGGCAGGCCGGGCGAGAACTGGATCTTGTCCGGTGCCGCGATCGGGCCGATCTCCTGGCGAACATGCTTGACCAGTTGCTGGCGAAGCTCTTCCGTGCCCTCGTTGCCGGCCATCAGCGTCACGTAGCAGTAGATGCCCTGGCCCTTGATGTTGTGCGGATAGCCAACGACGGCCGCCTCCGACACGAGATTGTGCGACACCAGCGCCGATTCCACTTCCGCCGTGCCGAGACGATGGCCGGAGACGTTAAGCACGTCGTCGACGCGGCCCGTGATCCAGTAATAGCCGTCCTCGTCGCGCCGGCAGCCGTCGCCGGTGAAGTACTTGCCCTTGTAGGTGGTGAAATACGCCTCGACGAAACGGTCGTGATCGCCGTAAAGCGTGCGCATCTGCCCTGGCCAGCTGTCGATGATGCAGAGATTGCCGTCGGCAGCCCCTTCCAGAACATTGCCTTCATTGTCCACCAGCTGCGGCTGCACGCCGAAGAACGGTTTCGTCGCCGAACCTGGCTTGAGCGCCGTGGCGCCCGGCAGCGGCGTGATCATGTGGCCGCCGGTTTCCGTCTGCCACCAGGTATCGACGATCGGGCAGCGCTTGTTGCCGACCACTTCGTGATACCAGTTCCAAGCCTCCGGATTGATCGGCTCGCCGACTGTTCCGAGCAACCGCAGGCTTGCCCGCGACGACCGCGTCACGAACTCGTCGCCGGCCCCCATCAGCGAACGGATCGCGGTCGGCGCCGTGTAGAAGATGTTGACCTTGTGCTTGTCGACGATTTCCCAGAACCGGCCCTGGTCCGGGAAATTCGGCACGCCTTCGAACATCAGAGTCGTCGCGCAGTTCGCCAGCGGTCCGTAGACCAGGTAGGAATGCCCGGTCACCCAGCCCACATCGGCCGTGCACCAGTAGATATCCCCGTCATGGTAATCGAACGTGTATTCATGCGTCATGGCCGCATAGACGAGATAGCCGCCGGTCGTGTGAAGAACGCCTTTCGGCTTGCCGGTGGAACCGGACGTGTAGAGGATGAACAGCGGGTCTTCCGCCTTCATCTTCACCGGCTCGCAATGCTCTTTCACGGTGGCGATTTCCTGGTGATACCAGAGGTCGCGGCCGGGCGCCCAGTTCGTCTTGCCGCCGGTGCGGCGCACCACCAGAACCTTGTTGACCGTGACATACTGCTTGGCCGCGATGCGAATGGCGGTATCGGTATTTTCCTTGAGCGGCACCGGCTTTCCGCCGCGCACGCCTTCATCGCAGGTGATCACGAATGTCGACTGGCAGTCGATGATGCGGCCGGCCAGCGCTTCCGGCGAAAATCCGCCGAACACGACCGAATGAACCGCGCCGATCCGGGCGCAGGCCAGCATCGCATAGGCTGCCTCCGGGATCATCGGCATGTAGATCGTCACCCGGTCGCCCTTCTTGACGCCGTGCTTCTTCAGCACGTTCGCCATGCGGCAGACCTGATCGTAGAGCTGGTTGTAGGTGATCTTCTTGTCGATATACGGGTTGTCACCTTCCCAGATGATCGCAGTGCGCTCGCCATGCGTCTTCAGGTGCCGATCGATGCAATTGTAGGAAACGTTGGTCTGGCCATCCTCGAACCACTTGATCGAGACCTTGCCCTTGAACGACGTGTTTTTTACCTTGGTGAAAGGCTTGAACCAGTCGATCCGCTTGCCATGCTTGCCCCAGAACTTGTCGGGGTTTTCAATGCTTTCCTCATACCACTTGTCATACTTGTCCTTGTCGATGAGCGCCTTTGCCTTGGTGGCTTTCTCGACCGGATAAATTTTTTCGGACATGTGCTCCTCCCTGCTTTCACCCATATCTAACACTTGGAACATGGGCCGCAATTAGACAAAGGGTAAGGTGCTGGACGATTTGCAATTCCGACGCAAATCGAATATAGGGCAATAAATTCCCGGAAATTGTGGTTGATACCCACGCCCGCGACACCGGCGCGGACGGACAGAGGAACTATATCTATGGCTCAAACACTGCTCATGCCGAAAGCGACAGCCGTCTGGCTCGTCGACAACACCGCGCTTTCGTTCGACCAGATCGCCCAGTTCTGCAAACTTCACCCGCTTGAGGTGAAGGCGATTGCAGACGGCGAAGCAGCGCAGGGTATCAAGGGCCTCGACCCGATCGCCACCGGCCAGCTGTCGCGCGACGAAATCGAACGCGCTGAAAAGGATATCAACTACAAGCTCAAGCTTTCCGAGCCGAAAGTTCGCGTTCCTGAATCCAAGCGCCGCGGCCCGCGTTACACGCCGGTCTCGAAGCGCCAGGATCGCCCCAACGCCATTCTCTGGCTGGTGCGCAATCACGCGGAACTGAAGGACGCGCAGATTTCGCGCCTCGTCGGCACCACCAAGTCGACCATCGAGCAGATCCGCGAGCGCACCCACTGGAACGCCGCAAACCTGGCGCCGATGGACCCGGTCACGCTCGGCCTCTGCAGCCAGATCGATCTCGACCTTGAAGTCGAAAAGGCCTCGAAGGGTCGTCCGCTGCCCACCGCTGCCGAACTCGGTGCATCCCTGCAGCCGGCTGCAGAAGCCGAAAACATCGGCTTCGGCGGTTTCCGCAGCGAACGCGAAGAAGAGAAGGAAAAGGAAATCGATGCGAACGCCGTGTTCGCCAAGCTTTCCTCCCTCAAGTCGACCCGCAAGGACGACGACGAAGAAGACGACGGCCGCTTCTAAGCCGCGATCTTCGAGATACGATTTTACGAAAGCCCTGGGCCACAGCCCGGGGCTTTTTATTTGGGCGCTCAGTCGCCAGCCTAGGTGTCGCCTGTGCGCGATACAGCCCGCATGCCCCCTCCATAGCCTTTCGCGGTGAGCGCGGCTGTCACCGCATCCAGTGCGCCCGGATCCTCGATCGTTGCCGGCATGGTCCAGGGCATCCCGTCCGCGATTTTCTGCATCGTGCCCCGCAGGATTTTGCCCGAGCGTGTTTTGGGCAGTTTCGGCACAATCATGACCGTCTTGAACGCCGCAACCGGGCCGATCTCCGAGCGCACCATTTCTGCGACTTCCGACGAGATCTTATCCGTTTCCCGTGAAACATTGTGCTTCAGGACAAGGAAGCCGCAGGGGATCTGCCCCTTCACCGTATCGCTGATGCCGATCACGGCGCATTCCGCCACATCAGGATGTTTCGCACAGACCTCTTCCATCGAGCCGGTCGAAAGGCGATGCCCGGCGCAGTTGATGATGTCATCCGTGCGCGCCATCACGAAGACGTAGCCGTCCTCGTCGATCACGCCTGCATCTGCGGTCGTATAGTACCCAGGGAAGGTGCTGAGACAGGTCTCGCGGAAACGCTCATCTGCGCTCCAGAAGGTCGGCAGGCATCCGGGCGGCAGCGGCAGCCGGATGGCGAGGTTGCCGAGCGTCCCCGCCGGCACCGGCAGTCCGGAATCATCAAGAACATCGATGGCGTAGCCGGGCATCGGTCGTGTGGGAGATCCGTGCTTGAACGGCATCAGCCCCAGCCCCATCGGATTGGCAGCAATCGGCCAGCCGGTCTCGGTCTGCCACCAGTGGTCTATCACAGGCACTTTCAGCTTCTGTTCCGCCCATTTCAGCGTTTCCGGATCCGCCCTTTCGCCGGCCAGAAAAAGAGCGCGCAGACCATTGAGATCGTAACGCGCCATGAGCTCGCCGTCCGGGTCTTCGCGGCGGATAGCGCGGAACGCCGTTGGCGCCGTGAAGAACACCTTGACGTCATGGTCGGCGATGACGCGCCAGAAAGTCCCTGCATCCGGCGTTCCCACCGGCTTTCCTTCAAAGATGACGCTGGTATTGCCCGCAAGCAGCGGCGCGTAAACGATATAGGAGTGACCGACCACCCAGCCGATATCGGACGCGGTCCAGAACACCTCGCCCGGCTTGATCCCAAAAATATTCGGCATGCTCCAGGCGAGCGCCACCATGTACCCGCCGTTGTCGCGCACCACGCCCTTCGGCTTTCCCGTCGTACCGGATGTGTAGAGGATGTAGAGCGGATCGGTTGATTTGACTGCCACGCAGTCGATATCCCTCCCACGCGCCTTGCCGACCAGATCGGCAAAGTCGAGCTCACCCTTTTCGGGCCTGAGCTGCGCTATGAGTTCCGGCCGCTGCACGATGAGACAATGCTCGGGCTTGACGGTCGCGAGGTCGATCGCCTTGTCGAGCAACGGCTTGTAGGCGACGACCCGACCGGGCTCCAGTCCGCAGCTCGCCGAGATCACCAGTTTTGCCTGTGAGTCGTTCAGCCGGGCTGCCAGTTCCTGTGCCGCGAAACCGCCGAACACCACGGAATGCACAGCGCCGATCCGCGCGCAGGCGAGCATCGAAAAGATCGCTTCCGGCACCATCGGCATGTAGATGACGACCCGGTCGCCGTAACCGACGCCGAGATCGCGCATCACAGTCGCAATCGCCTTCACCTCCGCCAGAACCTCGGCATAGGTGAAGGACCGCTGTGCACCGGTCATCGCACTATCGTGGATGAAGGAAAGCCGATCGCCGTTACCCGCCGCAACATGGCGGTCGAGGCAATTGTAGCAGGTGTTGGTCTCACCCCCCACGAACCACCGGCCATAGACACCGGCATCGGCGTCAAAAACCGCGTCCGGTTCTTTGAACCAGTCGATCGCCTCTGACGCGGACTTCCAGAAGGCCTCTGGGTTGTTTTCCCAGCTGCTGTAAACGTCGAAATATTGGCTTTGCATCTGTACCTCCCAACACAACCGCATAGCCTGATCGGGCGAGTGTAGGGGAGGGACGATCGGGCGGGAAGCCCGACCAACGGGTTAGACTTCAGCGCGCGCCGAAGATTGCCGAACCGACTCGCACGCTGGTGGCGCCAAATTCCACCGCCGTCTCGAAATCGCCGGACATGCCCATGGAAAGCTTGTCCACGCCGCATTCTTTGGCAAGCTTGGCCAGCAGCGCGAAATGCGGTCCCGGATTTTCATCCGCGGGCGGAATGCACATCAGCCCTTCGACGGCGAGCCCCAGTTCGTTTCGGCAAAGCGCGACGAACGCCACCGTCTCTTTCGGCTCGATGCCTGCCTTTTGCGGTTCAAGCCCGGTATTCACCTGCACATAGAGCTTCGGCGACTTGCCCTGCTTAGCCATTTCGTCTGCCAGGGCTCGTGCAATCTTCTCGCGGTCCACCGTCTCGATCACGTCGAACAGAGCCACCGCATCGGCCGCCTTGTTGGATTGCAGCGGACCGATCAGATGCAGCGTGATGCCCGGCGTCTCCGCCTTGAGCTCCGGCCACTTGCCCTGGCTCTCCTGCACCCGGTTTTCACCGAACACACGCTGGCCCGACGCGATGACCGGCCTAATGTCACCGGCATCGAATGTCTTGGAGACAGCGACGAGCGAGACAGAGCCCGCGGAGCGATTGGCCGTCTCTTCCGCCTTGCCGATCCTTGTCCTGACTTCCTGGAGCCGTTGTTCGACGCTCATTGTCCGTCACCTTTCGCTATTCTTGTGATGCAAGCGATTAAAGCCCATATGAGGCTCTGCCAAGGGCATGTCCCATCAAAGTTTGGCACGTGTCAGGCCTCAAAAACTTGACGCTTGCGGCCATTCATGGTGAAGGTCTGCCCGACTCCTATATCCTGATTTCCCGGAATATCATCCAGATGGCGACTGAACGTTACAACCCGCGCGATGCCGAGCCCCGTTGGCAGCAGACCTGGAACGAGGCGAAGGTTTTCGAAACCGACAATGCCGATCCGCGGGAAAAGTATTACGTCCTCGAGATGTTCCCCTATCCATCCGGCCGCATTCACATGGGCCACGTGCGCAATTATGCGATGGGTGACGTTGTCGCCCGCTACAAGCGCGCCCGCGGCTTCAACGTTCTGCACCCGATGGGCTGGGACGCGTTCGGCATGCCGGCAGAAAACGCCGCGCGTGACAACAAGACCCACCCGAAGGCCTGGACCTACCAGAACATCGAATCCATGAAAAAGCAGCTGAAGGCGATGGGCCTTTCGCTGGACTGGTCGCGCGAGTTCGCCACCTGCGACGTGGAATATTACCAGCAGCAGCAGCACCTCTTCCTCGACATGATGGAAAAGGGCCTGGTCTATCGCAAGCAATCCAAGGTCAACTGGGATCCGGTCGACCAGACGGTTCTGGCTAACGAGCAGGTGATCGACGGTCGCGGCTGGCGTTCGGGCGCTCTGGTTGAGCAGCGCGAGCTCGTGCAGTGGTTCTTCAAGATCACCGATTTCAGTCAGGATCTGCTCGACGAGCTGGATAACCTGGACCAGTGGCCTGAAAAGGTCCGCCTGATGCAGAAAAACTGGATCGGCCGCTCGGAAGGCATGAGCCTGCGCTGGGAAATCGTCACGGACACCGCACCTGTCGGCGTCGACAAGGACGTGACGGTCTATACGACCCGTCCCGATACGCTGTTCGGCGCATCGTTCCTGGCCATCGCTGCAGACCATCCGCTGGCGAAGGCCGCGGCTGCGAACAACCCTGAGATCGAAGCCTTCGCCGAGGAATGCCGGCGTCAGGGCACGTCCCTTGCTGCGCTGGAAACGGCCGAGAAAAAGGGCATCGACACCGGCGTCCGCGTCAAGCATCCGCTCGATCCCTCGTGGGAACTGCCGGTCTATGTCGCGAACTTCGTGCTGATGGAATACGGCACGGGCGCAATCTTCGGCTGCCCGGCCGGCGACCAGCGCGACCTGGATTTTGCCCGCAAATACAATCTTCCAGTCGTTGCCGTGGTGATGCCCAGGGATGGTGATGCCGCCACGTTTGAGATCGGCGATACCGCTTTCGTCGACGACGGCGTGATGATCAATTCCCGCTTCCTGGACGGCAAGTCCACGGACGAAGCGTTTCAGATCATTGCCGACAAGCTGTCCGAACAGACGCTGGGCAATGCACCGCAGGGCGAGCGCAAGGTGAACTTCCGCCTGCGCGACTGGGGTATTTCCCGCCAGCGCTACTGGGGTTGCCCAATCCCTGTCATCCATTGCGAAGTCTGCGGCGTCGTGCCGGTGCCGAAGAAGGACCTGCCGGTGCAGTTGCCCGACGACGTCACCTTCGACCTGCCGGGCAACCCGCTCGATCGCCACCCGACCTGGCGCCATGTCAGCTGCCCGAAATGCGGCCACGATGCCCGTCGCGAGACGGATACGATGGATACGTTTGTCGATTCCAGCTGGTATTTCACACGCTTCACAGCCCCTTGGCTGAACGAGCCGACAAACCCGGCCGTTGCCGATCACTGGCTGCCGGTCGATCAGTATATCGGCGGCATCGAGCACGCCATCCTGCATCTGCTCTATTCGCGCTTCTTCACCCGGGCCATGCGCGAGACCGGCCATGTGGCCGTGAAGGAACCGTTCAAGGGCCTGTTCACGCAAGGCATGGTCGTGCATGAAACCTACCGTCTCGGCGAGTCCGGCCAAAACGGTGAATGGGTCGCCCCCGCCGATATCCGTATCGAGGAAATCGACGGCAAGCGTACCGCGACGCTGCTGACAAGCGGCGCCGGCGTCACCATCGGCTCGATCGAAAAAATGTCGAAGTCGAAAAAGAATGTCGTCGATCCCGATGACATCATCGCATCCTACGGCGCCGATACGGCCCGCTTCTTCGTTCTGTCCGATAGTCCGCCGGATCGCGACGTGATCTGGTCGGAAGCGGGTGTCGAAGGTGCCTACCGCTTTACCCAGCGCCTGTGGCGCTTGATCTCGGAAGCTGCCGAAAACCTGAAGACGGTCGATCCGACTCCGGCTAAGGATGGCGATGGACTGGCAATCTCGCAGCTGGCCCACAAGACGCTGCAGGCCGTTCAGGGCGATCTCGACAAGCTGTCCTTCAACAAGGCCGTCGCCCGCATCTACGAACTGGTCAACGCGCTGGCAGCGCCGCTGACCGATGTTGCAGCCGGCAAGGGCGACGCCGCCTACCGTGCCGCTGTTCGCAACGCCTCGGAAATCCTGATCCAGATCGTCGCGCCAATGACGCCGCATCTGGCCGAGGAATGCTGGGCCGTGCTCGGCAATGGCGAGATGGTATCAACAACTGCCTGGCCAAAGTTCGACAAGGCTCTCGTGGTTGAAAACGACGTCACGATGCCGGTCCAGATCAACGGCAAGAAGCGCGCCGAATTGACAATCGCGCGCGACGCGGATCAAACTGCCGTCGAGGCTGCAGCCCTCGCACTCGACGTGGTAAAAGCCGCTCTCGGTGGCAAGCCACCGAAGAAGATCATCGTCGTCCCACAGAGGATCGTGAACATTGTTGCCTGATCGTTCATTCCGCCGCTTTGGCATCGCACTTGGCATCGCCGGCCTTGCCCTTCTGGCGGGATGCCAGGCACGGCCTCTCTATTCCGAACAGGAAGGCACCGGTCAGAAGCTCGCATCCGTGGAGTTTGCGGATCCGAAGACCCGTATCGAGCAGGTGATCCGCAACAATCTCGTCTTCCTCACCGGTCATGGTGCAGGCGAGACGGCGCATCCGCTCTACGAAGTGAAGATGACGGCCACGAGCTCCGCCTCGAGCATTCTCGACCTTACCAGCGACGATGACACCGTGTCTGTCAGCAACATTCCTGTTGCCGGCCGCGTTCAGGTGGATGTCACCTATACGCTGACCCGGATCAGCGACAGCAAGATCCTGAAAACGGCCAAGCGCGAAGTCGTCGCCTTGATCGATGTCCCGGGACAGAGCTTTGCAAAACTGCGGGCAATACGCGACGCTGAAAACCGTGCTGCTCGCGAGACAGCCGAGTTCCTGCGTGGTGAAATCGCCATTGCCCTTGCCCGCGAGCCCCAGTCGCCTACCGTATGGCAGAAATAAAATCCCACGAGTTCGACCGGTTTCTTGACAAGTCGGTCGGCCTCTACAAGATCTTCGTCATCTATGGGCCCGATCGCGGGCTCGTTTCCGAGCGGGCTGCGCAGATCGCAGCCAAGACCGGTGTCGCGCAGGACGACCCATTCGCGATGCTCAAGCTGGATGTATCCGATCTCCAGGGCGATCCCGGCCGTCTTCTCGATGAGGTCAACTCACTCGGCCTTTTCGGAGGCGCCAAGCTCGTCTGGCTCCGTGGCGCAATGAACGAGAAGCCGCTGCTGGATGCCATGCAGGTGCTCGCCAAGGATGAGCCTCCCGCCAATATCTTAATCATCGAGGCTGGTGACCTGAAGAAGGGCAGCGGCCTTCGCAAGGTGGTGGAGCCGGTCCGCTCCATCGCCGTCATTCCCTGCTATGCGGACGATGCACGCGCGCTTGCTGGCCTGATCGATACGGAACTGTCGGCCGAAGGCCTCACCATCAGCGGCGCTGCCCGCCAGCGCCTGATGGAGCTTCTCGGCGGCGATCGAATCGCATCCCGCAATGAGGTGAAGAAGCTGGCGCTCTATTGTCGCGGTGCGGGGACTGTTAGCGAAGATCACGTCGATGAAATCATCGGCGATGCGAGCAGCGTCTCCGCGGACGAGGCCGTCGACGCCATTCTCTCCGGGGACGTGGCGTCTCTTCAGCGCGCTTTTCAGAAGGTGTTGGTATCCAAGACGCCGATCTTTCTGATCCTGCAATCCTGCCTCAGACAGTTCCAGTTACTGGATGTTATGCGGGCGGAAATGGACGACAAGAAGCTGCAGGCCGCACAGGTCATGATGACGCTCGGTCGGCATATCCATTTCAAGCGCAAGCCGATTATCGAAAAGGCGTTGCGATCCTGGACCGCGCCGGCACTTGCCCGGGAAACCGAGCGCCTGCAGGCGGCCGTCCTTCAGTCCCGGCAAAGACAAAGTCTCGAGCCCAGCATCGCCTTCCACAGCCTGATGGCAATCGCGATACAGTCGTCGCGATATCGCTGAAGACGATCTGGGAAGGCGCTAACCGCGCCGCTCCAGCAAACGGCAGACCTCTTCAAGCTGCTCGAGATTGCGGTAGTTGATCCGAACCTGGCCGCTGCCCCCGCGGTGATTGATCTTCACATCCAATCCGAGAGCATCGGTCAACGTGCGCTCCAAGGCCAGCGTATCAGAATCTTTTTCGACCGACTTGGTTTCAAGCTGGGGCATGCCCTGGGACTTGATATCGTTTTGCGCAAGCCGCTCTGCATCGCGCACCGACATGCCTTTGGACACGATCGTGCGCGCTAGGGACGAGGGATCAGACGTGGTGATCAAGGCACGCGCGTGACCAGCTGAAAGGCTTCCGGCAGACAGCATGTCGCGAACCGGGTCCGGCAATTTCAGAAGGCGAAGGCTGTTTGCGACGTGACTGCGGCTCTTGCCGATGATTTCCCCCAGATCGTTCTGGGTATAGCCATGTTCGGCAATCAACTGCTCGTAACCGAGCGCCTCTTCGAGCGGATTGAGGTCGGACCGCTGAACGTTTTCAACGATTGCGATTTCAAGTGCGGTCCGATCGTCTACGTCGCGGACGATGACCGGGATCTCAGTCAGTCCCGCCAGTTGCGCTGCACGCCACCGCCGCTCACCGGCAATGATCTCAAGGCGACCGTCGACTGTCCGAACAACGACCGGCTGGACAATGCCATGCTGCCTGATCGAGCTGGCGAGATCCTGCAGCTCGGCCTCATCGAAATGGCGCCTGGGGTTTTTGGGACTGCGCGAAACATGCTCGATCGGCACCATGCGGTCTGGATTGACGTTTTTCGCAGGTGTATTGACCTGCACAGGTTGATCCATCTCACCGATAAGCGCAGCAAGCCCGCGGCCCAGCCGCCTTTTCGAGGGATCTTCGTTCATCCTGTCACCTGTTATTTCGTGTAATCAAAGAAGGGTTTCAAGCCGCCTTGCGCCGACGTTCCCGCTGGATCACCTCGGAGGCGAGCTGAAGGTAGGCCTGGCTCCCGGCGCATTTCAGATCGTAAAGAATAGCCGGCTTACCATATGAAGGCGCTTCGGATACCCGAACGTTGCGCGGAATCAGCGTGTGGTACACCTTATCACCGAGATATGTCCTGACGTCGCTGACGACCTGTTGGGCCAGATTGTTACGCGCATCGAACATCGTCAGAACGATGCCCTGGATATCAAGCAGCGGATTGACCGTCCGGCGGACCTGGTCAACCGTTTCGAGGAGCTGGCTCAAACCCTCGAGCGCAAAGAACTCGCACTGCAGAGGTACGAGCACCGAATGCGCTGCGGCCATCGCATTCATCGTCAGCAGATTGAAAGAGGGTGGGCAGTCGACGAGGATATAAGAGTATGCACGCGCTACATCAGTATCCAGCGCCCGCTTTAACCGGAAAGCGCGGTCCGTGGCCTGCGAAATCTCCATCTCGAAACCAAGAAGATCCATGGTGGAGGGAACGATGGACAGGTTCGGAACGGCAGTCGGAACGGCAGTTTCGCTAATATCGCTTTCGCCCATCAGCACGTCATAAGACGAATGAACGCGATCCTTGCGGTTAATACCGAGGCCAGTGCTGGCGTTTCCCTGCGGATCAAGGTCGATGATGAGGACATTTTCGCCGATTGCGGCGAGCGCCGTTGCCAGGTTGATTGCTGTCGTCGTCTTACCGACGCCGCCTTTTTGATTAGCGATGGTAATAATACGGTTCTTTTCGAACATATCGCACCTGACTTTACGGGTCCTTGCGTCGGAGGTTTCTGATCTCAAGAATAACCGAGTCCTGCTCGACAACGCTTTGGTGTTCTAGCAGATCGAAATCCCAGCGACTACGGGCTTCGCTGACTTCACGGCGATAATCCCGGCCTTTGTGGAAGAAGCCTCTGGCTTCCGTTTCGACCATCCAATCGGAGGAATAGGATAGAAGTTGGTTGAGATCAGCCAGAGCGCGAGCGGAAACGCGCTGGCATCCAGGCAAGTCATGTGTCGCCTGCTCTATCCGGAGCGGATGAACCGAACCCCGAGCTCCGGTTTCGTTCAGGGCGACGCGGAGGAAAGCAGCCTTTTTATGGTTGCTTTCGACCAAGTGAACCCAACCATCTTCAAGCTCGGCGAGCAATATCGCGGTCACGACGCCCGGAAAGCCACCGCCCGAGCCAAGATCGATCCATTTCGATGGCTCCGGGGATAGTTGAAAGATTTGCGCGCTATCGGCGATATGGCGCTGCCAAATCTCGTTCAGGGTCGAGGGAGCGACAAGGTTGATTGTTTTCGCCCACTTGGAGAAGAGCGTGGCAAAGTGCTCAAGCCTCTCCTGCGTTTCACGTGAAACACTTCTGCCGTTCAACATCATGCCGAGACTCGTTTTACGCGATCCGAGACCGCGGCTTCTTTTTTTACAAGCGCAAGAATAAGTGCCAACGCTGCCGGCGTCATACCGTCAACTTTTGCGGCCTGCGCCATATTGCTGGGCTGATGCTTCGCGAGCTTTATTCGTAGCTCGTTTGAGAGACCGGGCACTGTAGAATAATCGAAGGACAGGGGGATGGTTTTTGACTCATCGCGGATCGTTGAGCCAATATCTGCAGCCTGTCTATTCATGTAGACAGAGTAGGTGGATTCGATCTCGAGAGCTTCCGCTACCTTTGGATTGACCCCACGGAGTTCTCCCCAGACACCGGCCAGATCAGCCATCGACTGGTTGGGGTAGGCGAGCAGTTCGTACGCCGTACGCCGCTGGCCGTCTTGATTGAGGGACAATCCGTGCGCTGCACCCTGTTTAGGCGTCAGCGAGAGCGATTTCAGCATCGCACGGGTTTCGTCGACTGCTTTGGAGTAGGCCGCGAACTTCGCTGCACGATCAGTGCCCACGCAGCCCAGTTCAATGCCCTTTTGAGTCAGCCTGATATCGGCATTGTCGGCTCGTAGCGAAAGGCGGTATTCTGCACGTGATGTAAACATCCGATAAGGTTCCGTCACGCCCTTCGACGTGAGGTCATCGACCATGACACCGATATAGGATTCGGCACGACTGGACGGCTCCGGCTGGCCGCCCGAAGCCGTGATCGCTGCTGAAAGGCCGGCGACCATCCCTTGCGCCGCAGCTTCCTCGTAACCCGTCGTGCCGTTGATCTGGCCAGCCAGGAACAGCCCTGGCAATTTCTTGACTTCCAGCGTGGGTGTCAATTCCCGCGGGTCAACATAGTCGTATTCGATTGCATAGCCGGGCTGAATTATCTCGACCCGCTCAAGGCCCGGGATAGTGCGAATGAAAGCTTCCTGGACTGATGCGGGCAGGGACGTGGATATTCCGTTTGGATAAACAGTTGGATCATCAAGCCCTTCGGGCTCTAGGAAGATCTGGTGCCCGTCGCGCTCACCGAACCGCACGATCTTGTCTTCGATCGACGGACAATAACGTGGGCCCACGCCCTCGATCTGGCCGGAATACATTGCGGACAGGTGGATGTTGTCGGAGATGATCCGATGGGTCGCCTCGTTCGTGCGGGTCACTCCACAGCTGATCTGCGGCGTTACGATTTTATCGGTCATGAACGAGAATGGAACTGGCTGCTCATCGGCTTCCTGCTTGTCGAGCTTGTCCCAGGCGATGGTCCGCCCATCAAGCCGTGCCGGTGTGCCGGTTTTCAGGCGCCCCAGGGCGACGCCAAGGCCGAGAAGCGTCGCTGACAGCCCGAGCGATGGCTCCTCACCCACCCGACCGGCCGGTATCTTTTCCTGCCCGATATGAATAAGCCCGCGCAGGAACGTACCGGTCGTGAGTACAGCCGTTCCGCATCCGAATCGACGGCCATCCCTCATGATGACAGCTGACACTCGACCAGTGTCCGTGATGAGGTCGAATGCGTCACCCTCGATGACAGTGAGGTTCAGGTGATTGAAGATTTCCTTCTGCATCGCTTCACGGTAAAGGCGCCGGTCGGCCTGCGTACGGGGACCACGAACGGCGGGACCCTTTTTCCGGTTGAGCAAACGGAACTGGATTCCGGAAACGTCTGCGACGCGGCCCATCAGACCGTCAAGCGCATCGACCTCGCGCACGAGGTGACCTTTGCCCAGCCCGCCAATCGCGGGATTGCAAGACATGACACCAATCGTTTCGCGTTTGTGTGTGATCAGGGCCGTCCTCGCGCCCATCCGCGCTGCAGCGCTCGCGGCCTCGCAACCCGCGTGACCACCACCAATGACGATGACATCGAAATTTTGGTCCATATTCATTGTCCCACGTCAGCCGAGTGTTTCACGTGAATCATTTTCCGATACAGAACTGCGAGAAGATCACATCCAGCAACTGCTCCACATCGACGCGGCCCGTAATGCGCCCCAAGGCGGATGCGGCTGCTCGAAGGCTTTCGGCTCTCAAGTCAAGTTCCGTGCCGTTTAACGCCTCTGCGATAAAATTGGAAGCATCTTTCAGTGCGTCGACTTGCCGAGCTCTGTTCGGTACCAGCGAACCGGCCCACAGCGCTGTGATCTTTCGGAGGATGGTCTCCCTGAGGAGCTCGAGCCCGTCGCCAGTTTTTGTTGAGATGCAAAGGTCAAAGTCGTCCGAAGGTGCGTGAGCATCCAGCTTCGTTCCGACAGTCAGAACGTTAGCCTGACTGAACTCATGGTTTTGTAACGCCGGCGAATCGATCTCGTTGAGAGCGAGGATCATGTCGGCTTGCTCGATCGCAACACGGGCCCGACGGATTCCTTCGACTTCGACAATATCGTCGCTTTCCCGCAGGCCAGCCGTATCAAAGAACCGGACGAGATAACCCGACATGTCGAGATCGACGTGCAGGATATCCCTGGTCGTTCCCGCGCGTTCCGTCACAATCGCCACATCCCGGTTCGCAAGCGCGTTCAAAAGGCTGCTTTTGCCCGCATTCGGAGGCCCGGCGATGACAATCTTGTAGCCATCCCGGATGATCTCGCCAGACTTTGCCGTTTCCAGATGCTGCAGAAGTTCCAGAGAAATCTGGCCCACCTCGCTCCAGACCCGCTCCGATACGGAACCCGGCACGTCGTCCTCGTCAGCGAAATCCAGCTCGGCCTCGATCAGAGCACGCGACCGCGTCAGCCGCTCAGCCCAGTCGATATAGAGCGCTGACTGGCCCCCGAAGCTTTGCTCGACTGCAAGCCGGCGCTGCATTTCCGTTTCGGCAGAGATGAGATCCGCAAGACCTTCAATCTCGACCAGATCCAGCTTTCCGTTCTCAAAAGCTCGCCTTGAAAACTCTCCCGCCTCGGCCAACCTCAGTCCGTCGATTTGCTCGAGCTCCAGGACGAGAGCTGAAACAACGGCGCGGCTGCCATGCACATGCAGTTCGACGCAGTCTTCTCCCGTAAACGAGTTTGGCCCCGGGAAGCCGACCACCAGTCCCTGATCGATGATCGCGCCGTTTCGGCCGCGAATTGTTCTGAGCGATGCTTTACGGTCTGTCGCTAAACGACCAGCAAGCGTCTCAGCCGCGGTGAAGGCTTGGTTGCCGCTTAGCCTGATAACGGCGAGACCTGCGGGCAGTGCTCCACTCGAAAGGGCAAAGATCGTATCAGGGTTCATGGTGCGGCTTTCGGACTGTGTCCCAGAAACTCGAAAGCGCCCGTCTTTACGACGGGCGCCTCTCGGTAGTAGTGAATCCGGCTAAGGATCAGGTGTTCATCGAGTCGAAGAAGTCGCTGTTGCTCTTGGTCTGCTTCAGCTTGTCGATCAGGAACTCGATTGCATCGGTCGTTCCCATCGGCGCGAGAATGCGACGGAGAACAAAGATCTTCTGCAGGTCCTGGCGCTGGACGAGGAGGTCTTCCTTGCGCGTGCCGGATTTCAGAATATCCATGGCCGGGAAGATGCGCTTGTCGGCAACCTTTCGGTCGAGCACGATTTCCGAGTTGCCCGTACCCTTGAACTCTTCAAAGATGACTTCGTCCATACGGCTGCCCGTATCGATCAGCGCCGTAGCGATGATGGTCAGCGATCCGCCTTCTTCAATATTACGGGCGGCACCGAAGAAGCGCTTCGGGCGCTGCAGGGCGTTGGCATCCACACCACCGGTCAGAACCTTGCCGGATGACGGAACGACCGTGTTGTAGGCGCGGCCAAGACGGGTGATGGAGTCGAGCAGAATGACGACATCGCGGCCGTGTTCGACGAGGCGCTTCGCCTTCTCGATGACCATTTCAGCCACCTGAACGTGGCGGATGGCGGGTTCGTCGAAGGTCGAGGAAACAACTTCGCCCTTCACTGAGCGCTGCATGTCCGTCACTTCTTCCGGCCGCTCGTCGATCAGGAGAACGATGAGATAGCACTCGGGGTGGTTTGCCGT
This sequence comes from Rhizobium sp. Leaf321, assembly GCF_001423215.1. Lineage (NCBI taxonomy): Bacteria > Pseudomonadati > Pseudomonadota > Alphaproteobacteria > Hyphomicrobiales > Rhizobiaceae > Rhizobium > Rhizobium sp. Leaf321. Next base: position 153,701 of record NZ_LMOF01000003.1, read on the forward strand.
AATCGAATGCGCGATGTTCTGCAACAGAACGGTCTTACCCGTGCGCGGCGGCGCGACGATCAGGCCGCGCTGGCCCTTGCCGAGCGGTGCGACGAGATCGATCACACGCGCCGAATTGTCCTTCGACGTCGGGACGTCGAGTTCCATCTTGAAGCGCTCATTCGGGTAGAGCGGCGTCAGATTGTCGAAATGCACCTTGTGGCGAATTTTTTCCGGGTCATCGAAGTTGATCGTGTTGACCTTCAGCAGCGCGAAATAGCGCTCGCCTTCCTTCGGCCCGCGGATCGGTCCCTCGACGGTGTCGCCGGTCTTCAGCGAGAAGCGGCGAATCTGCGAGGGAGAGATGTAGATATCATCGGGGCCAGGCAGGTAATTGGCATTGGCCGAACGGAGAAATCCGAAGCCATCCTGCAGAACTTCAACGACACCTTCGCCGATGATCTCGACATCCTGGCTGGCCAGGATCTTGAGAATCGCAAACATCAATTCCTGCTTGCGCATGGTGCTGGCGTTTTCCACCTCCAGCGATTCGGCGAATGTCAGCAAATCGGTCGGCGATTTGCTCTTGAGTTCTTGAAGCTTCATTTCAGCCATGAAGAGGGGACCATATTCAGAATTTTTTGGGGAAACAGGCGTGTCGGTGAAATTCGCTACCGCGGAAGACACCGGGGTAGGACAGACGATTACACACATGCCACGAGATGAGATGGCGGGGAAAATAGCTGTTCACGAGCACGCCTGCAAGGGGGAGGGGCAGGCGGAGTTAAGAAAAAGCTCAAGACACCATCAAAATGGCTTAACGATGACCATGATTACGATGGCGATCATCAAAACCGTCGGGATCTCGTTCATCAACCGCCAGTAGCGGGCGGTTTTGCGCGGCCCGTCTATGGCAAAAGCCCGAACTGCAGCACTGAACCGCATATGCGCCATGGTGAGCAGCAGGACAAACAGGATCTTGGCATGAAGCCAGCCGCCCTGGAAACCGTAGACCGCCCAGGCGAGATAAAGCCCGAGCGCCCAGCTGATCATCATCGCCGGGTTCATGATGATTTTCAGGAGCCGCCCCTCCATCACTTTGAAGGTTTCCGACTGGGCAGAACCCGGCTCGGCTTCCGTGTGATAGATGAAAAGCCTGGGCAGGTAGAGCAGCCCGGCCATCCAGGAAATCACGGCGATGACGTGAAACGCCTTGATGTAGAGCAGAAAATCATCCGGCCGCAGCCAGTAGATAAAAAACAGCACGACGACGAAAACCGAAAGCGCCGTCGCCGCCCGGAACGCGACACGCCGCCCATTTCCGGCACCGGTGCGGTCGTCCCGCGTCATACGCCCGATCCTCTGACCCGTTTCACAAGATGCGCAACGGTCTGCGGATCCGCCTGCGGTGTGATGCCGTGGCCGAGATTGAAGATCAGCGGTCCCTGTCCAAGCCCCTGGAGGATAGCATCGATCCCGTCGTCTAGGGACTTTCCGCCCGCCACCACGCGCATTGGATCGAGATTGCCCTGAACAGGTCCGTCCTTCTGCAGCTCCTGCGCAAACGACATCGGCACCGACCAATCGAGCCCGATTGCATCTGCGCCCGTCCGGGCCCGGTAGTGTTTGAGGTTCATGCCTGCACCCTTGGCGAAAGCAATCACCTTCGCGTCAGGTCGCGCTGCCTTGATGATATCGATGATCCGCCGCACGGGCTTGATCGAAAATTCCTCGAATTCCGTCTCCCCGAGCACGCCGGCCCAGGAATCGAAGATCTGCACGACATCTGCGCCCGCATCGATCTGACCGATCAGATATTCGGCAGACATTTCCGCCAGCAGAGCCAGCAGTTTTTCGAAGGCCTCGGGGTAGCGGTAGGCGAACAGACGTGCCGGCGCTTGGTCCGGTGTTCCCTGACCGGCGATCATATAGGTCGCAACGGTCCAGGGAGCCCCGCAGAAGCCGATCAGGGCAGTTTCAGGGGGTAGCTCGAGCCGAAGCCTCCGAACCGTCTCCAGCACCGGTGCAAGGTGGGAAAGCATCGTGCTGCCATCGAGCGCTGCAATCCCTGCTTCGTCGATCGGATCCATCCTTGGACCCTCTCCCTGCACGAAGCGAACATTGCGCTTCAAGGCATCGGGAATGACGAGGATATCGGAAAACAGGATGGCTGCGTCGAACTGGTAGCGCCGGATAGGCTGAAGCGTCACTTCGACAGCCAGATCCGGCGTATAACAGAGATCGAGAAACGAACCGGCTGCCGCACGGACTTCCCGGTACTCGGGCAGATATCGACCTGCCTGCCTCATAAGCCATATCGGCGGTGGGGTGATCGTCTTGCCGTTCAGCACCTCAACGATCTTCCTGGTCGGACCGGCCAATGGGTTCTCCAAATAAAGAAAATAAGATTCTTAAGATCTTCTATTTCTTAGAGTCGGTGAGTAGCAAGGATTAAAACTCCTGCACAGAAAACGCGACGATCTGCCGCTCCGTATCGCTGAAAAGGAAAACTTCCGGGCATTCTTGGCAGAGCTTCTGGATAACCATATTTCGATCAGAGATATCAATTGCTTGTGCCGGGCGCTTGGTGAAGCTCTCTTGTGGATATCTTGTGAATCAATCGATAGGTTCATCCGGTTATCCCCGCTTTGAACAGGGGGCCTGAAACGGCTTCCTCGAAATACGTGATTGTGGACAACTCGGAGGTTATCCCAGGGGTCGGGCCCGTCCCTCCAAACGCGGTCACTCTCTCCCCGGTTATCAACAGAGGACGAAGAACAAGGTGGAGAACAGAAAAAACTTCTTCCATCTCCACCTCATATCTGACTCCACGGGCGAAACCCTGATCTCGACAGGACGCGCGGCGACAGCCCAGTTTCAGACCTCGCTCGCCGTCGAGCACGTCTATCCGCTGGTGCGAAACCGCAAGCAGCTTCTGGCCGTGCTGGAGGCGATCGATCGCGAACCGGGGATCGTCCTTTATACGATCGTTGATCGCGTGCTTGCGAAACTGCTGGACGAGCGCTGCCGTCAGATGGGAACCCCATGCGTCAACGTGCTGGAACCGGTTATGGCGACATTCCAGACCTATCTCGGAGCACCGTCGAAATACCGCGTCGGCGCGCAGCATGCGCTCAACGCGGAGTATTTCGCCCGCATTGAAGCGCTGAACTTCACCATGGATCATGACGATGGCCAGATGCCCGAAGGGTACGACGAGGCCGATGTCGTACTGGTCGGGATCAGCCGCACTTCGAAGACGCCGACCAGCATCTATCTCGCCAACCGCGGTATAAAGACTGCCAATATCCCGATCGTGCCGGGCGTCGACCTTCCGCACGCACTTCTGTCTGCAACCCGCCCCCTGATCGTCGGGCTGGTCGCGACGACGGACCGCATTTCACAGGTGCGCGAACACCGCGAACTCGGAACCACGCAAAATTTCGATCGCGGTCATTATACGGATCGGGCAACGATCAACGAGGAACTGAAATATGCACGAGCGCTCTGCTCGCGCCACGGCTGGCCGGTCATCGACGTCACCCGCCGGTCGATCGAGGAGACGGCGGCGGCCATCGTTGCGCTCCGCCCGAAGCTACGGTAATTCGGCACTAATTCCATCCGGAGATCTGCCGTGACAATGTCTCACTCAAGGCCACTCATATTGGCCTCATCCAGCAAGTTCAGACGCATGTTGATGGAAAATGCGGGGCTGAGTTTCGAAAGCCGGGCCGCCGATATCGATGAACGTCAGATCGAGGCGGGACTGGTGGGCGCCAGCCCAGATATCGTCGCGCTGACCTTGGCAAAGGCCAAGGCGCTCGATGTCAGCAGACACTATCCTTCCGCCATCGTCATCGGGTCGGATCAGACCATGTCGCTCGATCATCGCGTTTATCACAAGCCGAAATCACGGGAAGAGGCGCGCGAAAGCCTGCTCTCTCTGTCGGACAGGACGCATAGGCTGAACAGCGCCGTCGCTCTTATGCGCGATGGCGAAACCCTTTGGGAGCATGTTGCACACGCCGATCTTACCGTCAGACCGCTCAGCGAGATATTCGTGGATCGCTATCTGGATAGGGTGGGCGAAACGGTGTTCGGAAGCGTCGGCGCCTACCAGTTGGAAGGTGAGGGCATTCAGCTCTTCTCGCGGATCAAGGGAGATTACTTCACCATTCTCGGCCTCCCCATGCTGCCGCTTCTCGACACCTTGCGCGCGATCGGAGCGATCGATGGCTGATTCACGTGAAACACTTTTGGTTAACGCTTTCGTAACGGGGTGGCCGATCAAGCACTCGCGTTCGCCGATCATCCACGGTCATTGGCTGGATAAGTTCGGTATTGCTGGCCGCTACACACGTGAAGCGGTGGCACCTGGGGATTTTCCAGCTTTCATCAGCAAGCTTAAAGGCGGATCATCGGGCTATCGCGGCGGCAATGTCACGATTCCCCACAAGGAAATGGCTTTTGCGCTCGCTGATCGTCCAGATGCGATTGCCGAAGAACTCGGTGCCGCCAATACGCTGTGGATGGAGGACGGTGTTCTTCACGCCTCGAACTCCGATGTCTACGGCTTTACCGCCAACCTCGACGAACAGTCGCCCGGTTGGGGAAATGTCGATCGCGCCGTCATTCTCGGTGCCGGCGGTGCCAGCCGTGCTATCATTCAAGCCGTCAGGGATCAGGGCGTCGGAGAAATCCACGTCGTCAACCGGACCGTGGCGCGTGCGCAAGAACTTGCCGACCGGTTCGGACAAAACGTGCACGCGCATGCGATGGAAGCACTGGGCGAGGTCATGTCCGGCGCAGGTCTCTTTGTGAATACAACATCGCTCGGCATGGACGGCGCGCCGATACCGCAGTTCGACTTCTCGACCATGCTCACGAACGCAGTCGTTACCGATATCGTTTATATCCCGCTGCAAACGGACATTCTGAAACAGGCGGAGGAGCAGGGCTTCGTGACCGTGGATGGTCTCGGCATGCTTCTGCATCAGGCCGTGCCGGGTTTCGAGAAATGGTTCGGCCTCCGCCCTGTCGTCGATCGGGCGCTGCGGGATCTCGTCATCGCAGATATGGATATGCACGGATGATCGTTATCGGCCTCACCGGCTCCATCGGCATGGGAAAATCCACCACCGCAGAAATGTTTGCGCAAGAGGGTATCCCGGTCAACGATGCCGACCAGGTGGTCCACGATCTCTATCACGGTGAAGCGGTCGATCCGATCGCGGAGGCGTTCCCGAATGCGGTCAGAGACGGTGTCGTCGACCGACAGGAACTGTCGCGCCAGCTTTCGGTAGCACCTGAAAAATTCAAACTGCTGGAATCCATCGTCCACCCGCTGGTGCGCAAACGCGAAGCAGAATTTCTCGATAAACACAAAAGCGCCGGCGCAGCGCTCGTCGTGCTCGACATTCCCTTGCTGTTTGAGACCGGCGGCAAAAAAAGGGTCGATTTTGTCGTCGTCGTCAGCTGCGATCCACAGGTGCAGCGCCAGAGGGTACTTGCGCGGCCCGGCATGACAGAGGAGAAGTTGTCGATGATCTTGGCCCGGCAGGTTCCGGATGCCGAAAAGCGGGCGCGTGCCGATTTCGTCATCGACACCGGCGCCGGACTGGAGACAGCCAGATCAAGCGTGCGCGAGATCATCGGCAAGCTCAAAGCCGGCAGCAGGAACGGAATTACCCATGCGTGAAATCATCTTCGATACCGAAACCACAGGCCTTGAATCCAAGGCCGACCGGATTATCGAAATCGGCGGCATAGAGCTCATCAACAACTTCCCGACGGGGAGAACGTTGCACCTCTATATCAACCCGGGCGATCGCAAGGTTCATCCGGATGCGCTGGCTGTCCATGGCATTACCGATGAGTCGCTGAAAGACAAGCCGCTGTTCGCCCAGGTGGCGCAACAGATCATCGACTTCTTCGATGGCGCCCGATGGATCGCCCACAATGCCAATTTCGATATCGGCTTTATCAATGCCGAATTTGAACGCATAGGCCTGCCGCCGGTCCCACCGGAAAACGTGGTCGATACGCTTTCGATGGCCCGCCGAAAGCATCCGATGGGTCCTAACTCCCTCGACGCATTGTGCCGTCGCTACGGCATCGACAATGGCCATCGAACCAAGCACGGCGCGCTGCTCGACTCCGAACTCCTGGCGGAAGTCTATATCGAAATGACCGGCGGCCGGCAGGCGGCTCTTGGTCTGGTCGGTGCTGATCAGCCGAGAAATGTCATCGAGATCGAGGATGTGGTGGTCACCGCGATCGCCGCACGGCCACGCCATCTGCCGCCGCGCATTAGCGAAGACGACATCGCCGCCCATGCCGCGATGGTGAGTGGACTGAAGGATAAGGCCGTCTGGCTGAAATATGCAGCCGACTGATTTCTGCTGAAGTCCAAACATGAAAAAAGCCCGGCTGTGACCGGGCTTTTTATATTCTATCCGTTGCTCGCTCAGCTGTTGAGCGGCTGAACCTGCGACTTGGTCTGTTCTTCGGCCATACGCTGCGAGAACATCTGACCGAAATCGATCGGATCGATCATCAGCGGCGGGAAGCCACCGTTGCGAGTCACGTCGGAAATGATCTGGCGTGCGAACGGGAAGAGAAGACGCGGGCATTCGATAAACAGAAGCGGCAGCATGTGCTCCTGCGGGAAACCGGTGACGCGGAAAACGCCGCCGTATACCAGCTCAGCCGCAAACACGATCTTGTCGTCTTCGCGGGCTTCGGCACTCAGCGATAGAACGACGTCGAAGTCGTTTTCCGAAAGCGGATTGGCGTTGACGTTGACGCTGATATTGATCGCTGGAGCCTTGTCGCGCGACTGCAGCGAGCGTGGCGCGCCGGGATTTTCGAACGAAAGATCCTTGGTGTACTGCGCCAGGATATTGAGCGAGGGGGCGGAAGCCTGTTCGTTATCGTCTGCCATAAAAATTCCTCAAGGCTGGAAAGGGTGGCTGAAAAGCGTTGGGGGCACTTAACATTTCGCTCCGGGGCTTACAACCCTGCGAGATCTTAGCCTTAAGGTTCGATCCGCTTATCCTTGTCCGCCCAAGGCGAGGACGGGTTCGGTTCGCGGCGATAATCGTCGTCATCGAGATCGACCACCGGGCCGGATCCAACCGGATGAACAGGCGCAGGACCGGGGCCAGGGCCGGGACCGGCGCGAAAACCGCCCGGGCTTCTGCGATCGCCCGAATTCACGACGACCACGCGGCTGCCGATGGCCGACCAGATCAGCTTGCGGATAAAGGGCACAAGCAGCGCGAGACCAATGATGTCGGTCAGAAACCCCGGCAGCATCAGCAGGATGCCAGCCACCACGACCATCGCTCCGCTCACCAGTTCGGCTGCAGGCATCCGACCTTCGCGCCCTTCTGTCGAAAGCCGCCGCAGCATAGTCATCCCCTGGCCGCGGATCATCAATGCGCCCAGGAGGCCCGTTCCGAGGACGAGGCCAAGCGTTCCCCAAAGTCCGATCGCTCTTCCGACCAAAACAAAACCAGCGATTTCGGCCAGCGGCCAAGCCAGGAGAACAACCGGAAGGAATGGTAAGCGCATAATCATTGCCTGTATCTAATTGGCGGATATGGGTTCATCTCACGCCGTTGCTATTTGAAGATGGGCGGTAGGAGACTATATGAAAAGCTGCATAGAACTTTTAAACGACAATTGCGGGATAAAATGGGCTCGAACGACTTGATAACACTGTTTTTCCTCGTCGCAGCAGTGCTGATATTCCTGCAATTGCGCAGCGTCCTCGGCCGGCGCACGGGACATGAGAAGCCGCCGACTGAGACAGTCAGCCCTCGCGATGTTGCCCGCGGTCCCGTCGAGGACGATAGCAAGGTAGTGACGCTTCCTCGCCGCGACAATGTCGATGAGGAACAACGCAATGCCGATATCGATGCCGTCGCAAAGCCTGATACGCCGCTCAACGCATCGCTTCGTGCCCTCGTGAAGGAAGATCCGTCGTTCCGCCCGAAGGAATTCCTCAACGGCGTGCGGATGGCGTACGAAATGATCGTCATGGCTTTTGCCGACGGTGATCGGAAGACCTTGAAGGGGCTTCTCTCCAATGAGGTCTATGACGGCTTCGAAGCGGCGATCGCCGAGCGCGAGGCCAAGGGCGAGGTGATCAAGTCCACATTTGTCGGCATCGACAAATGCGACATGACACAGGTTTCGATCAAGGACGGCGAATCCCAGGTTACCGTCCGCATTGTCAGCCAGTTGATCTCCGCAACCTTCGACAAGGCCGGCACGCTGATCGACGGCGATCAGGAAACCGTAGCCGACGTCATTGACATCTGGACCTTTGCCCGCGACATCGGCTCCCGCGACCCGAACTGGAAGCTGGTCGCCACCGAATCCGAACAATGATTTCCGCGTCTCCGACCCTCTCTGACTTCCGCCTCGAGAGGGTCGACTTCGCGGATCTCCCCGGTTGGGCTGCCGACGATCCGAGCCCGCTGTATGAGGCGATGCGCGCTTGCGCGGCCCATATCCGCAACGTTAAGCCCTATCGCAAGGGTTCTCTCGGCCTTGAGGCCATGGAACTGGCGGACCTCTTCGAGCAGGCCGCACCATTTGCCGATGCCTCTGCAGCTCGCACCTTCTTCGAACAACGCTGCACACCCTTCCGGATCCTGAAGCACAATGACGAACAAGGATTCGTCACCGCCTTCTACGAACCGGAAGTCGACGTCTCCGATGTGAGCGAAGGTCTTTTCACCCATCCCTTCTATTTCCGGCCTGACGATCTCGTCGATCTCGACGAAAGCAATCGCCCTGCGGATCTCGACTCCGGCTACATGTTCGGCCGTCAGACGCAGGATGGTATCGTCGCTTATCCGGATCGCGGTGAAATCGATCGCGGCTGTCTCGACGGCCGGGGGCTGGAGATAGCCTTCGCACGGTCGCGGATCGACGTCTTCTTTGCCCATGTTCAGGGCGCAGCTCGGCTGGTCTACCCCGATGGCCGCGTCCGTCGCATCACCTACGCGGCAAAGGCTGGCCATCCGTTTTCGCCGATCGGCAAGCTTCTGATCGATCGTGGCGAAATCGCTCGCGAAGACATTTCCATGCAGAGCATTCGGACGTGGCTTGCCGAAGCTCTGGTGTTGAATCCGGCTAAGGTTGATGAAGTCTTATGGCACAACAAGTCCTACATCTTCTTCCGTGAGGCCGATGTCAGCGATCCTGACCTCGGTCCTATCGCTGCCGCCAAGGTGCCGCTGATCGCGGGACGCTCGCTCGCCGTGGATCGCTCCATTCACACATTCGGCTACCCCTTTTTCATCCATGCGGAACGGCTGACACATCTCGACGACGGCAAGCCGTTCGCTCGGCTGATGCTGGCGCTCGATACGGGTTCAGCCATTGTTGGGCCTGCAAGGGGCGATATCTTCACCGGTTCCGGCTATCACGCAGGCGAGCTTGCCGGCACGGTGCGAAACGATGCGGATTTCTATATCCTCGTCCCAAACGCGGCCGCCGGCCGTTATGCCGGGTAGGATATGGCGCATGAAGGATCGAAAACTCAGTTCAGATGAACGCATCCTTTGGGGCAAGGTAGCGAAATCCGCCCGTGCTCTGCCTGGGCGCATGAAAGAGATCGCTGCCTTCGAAGAGGAAATGGCGGCACGACTGGCGGCAGAGGATGAAGTCTCCAAGCCCCCGGTACCGCCAACCCAGCGTGTCAGCGATGCCTTCGCGGCAGTCGCGCCGAAGGTAAAAAAGCCTGCCGGCATTCATCATCCGCTGGAAAAACCCACCCGGAAGAAGCTCGCCAAGGGTCGCTTGGCGATCGATGCTCGGCTCGATCTCCATGGTCTCTACCAGGACGCCGCCCACGATCTGCTGCTCGATTTTCTTTACAGTGCCCATGATCGCGGTCTGCGCCATGTTCTTGTCATCACCGGCAAGGGCCGCTCGGTGGGCGGCGAGGGGGTTCTGCGCCGTGCGGTGCCGCTGTGGTTCTCGAAGGCCGAATTTCGTTTCCTGATCTCGTCCTACGAATGGGCAGCCCAAAACCATGGTGGCGAGGGCGCCATGTACGTGCGGCTTTCAAAGAGCCGTGCGGATTATCGGGGATCGGTCCTGTGACGCCCTTTGGTGAAGCGCTTCGACAGCTGCGCTCCAAAAAGGGAGTTACCCAGAGGCAACTGGCAGAGGCGATCGGGGTTACGCCTGCCTATCTGTCGGCCTTGGAACATGGCAAACGGGGCCGGCCCACATTCGAGCTGCTCCAGCGTATCACCGGCTATTTCAACATCATCTGGGATGAAGCAGAAGAATTGTTTCGGGTCGCAGAAGCCTCGCGCCCGAAAGTGGTCCTCGACACGACAGGCCTGGCGCCTGCATACACCGCATTTGCCAACGCCTTGGCGGCACGGATTCGCTCTTTGCCGCCGGACGTGCTAGAGGAAATGCGAAGACTTCTGCAAAAGGCTTGAATTGCCCTGGAAATCTCTGCGCATCCACGCCTTTCCAGGCATTTCGCGAGGCCCCAACCTTTAGAAACCGCCCTGAATTCCCTATATTCAAGGCGGAGACTCCGGTGATTCGCTCGCCGGTATTTTAACCAACTGGAAGAGACTGAATGACCGACACACCCGTCAGCGATCACGGCGCGAGTGCCGAATACGGTGCCGATTCCATCAAGGTTCTAAAGGGCCTGGATGCGGTGCGAAAGCGCCCAGGCATGTATATCGGCGACACAGACGACGGCTCGGGTCTGCATCACATGGTCTACGAAGTCGTCGACAACGCGATCGACGAAGCCTTGGCAGGCCATGCCGATATCGTCACGGTCACGCTCAATGCGGATGGCTCGGTCAGCGTCACCGACAACGGTCGCGGCATTCCGACGGATATCCATACCGGCGAAGGCGTCTCGGCAGCCGAGGTCATCATGACCCAGCTCCACGCCGGCGGTAAGTTCGACCAGAATTCCTACAAGGTCTCCGGCGGACTGCACGGCGTTGGCGTCTCGGTCGTCAATGCACTTTCGGTCTGGCTCAAGCTGAAGATCCGTCGCTCAGGCAAGGTTCACGAGATATCGTTCACGCACGGCGTCGCCGACGCGCCGCTGAAGGTCATCGGGGATTATGAAGGTCGCTCCGGCACGGAAGTTACCTTCCTCGCCAGCACCGAAACCTTCACTATGACCGAGTTCGATTACGGCACACTCGAGCACCGCCTTCGCGAACTCGCCTTCCTCAACTCCGGGGTTCGAATCCGGCTCACGGATCGGCGCAAGCCGGACGTGAAGGAAGAGGAAATGCTGTATGACGGCGGCCTCGAGGCTTTCGTCAAATATCTCGACCGTTCCAAGAAGCCGCTCGTCGAAAAGCCTGTCGCCATCAAGGGCGAGAAGGATGGCATGACGGTTGAAGTCGCGATGTGGTGGAATGACAGCTACCACGAGAACGTTCTCTGCTTCACCAACAACATTCCGCAGCGCGATGGAGGCACTCATATGGCGGGCTTCCGTGGTGCGCTGACTCGCCAGATCACGTCCTATGCGGACTCGTCCGGCATCATGAAAAAGGAAAAGGTTTCGCTCACGGGTGACGACTGCCGAGAAGGCCTGACCGCAGTTCTTTCCGTGAAGGTGCCGGATCCGAAGTTCTCGTCGCAGACCAAGGACAAACTCGTGTCCTCGGAAGTGCGCCCGGTTGTCGAAAGCCTCGTCAACGAAGCGCTGAGCTCCTGGCTTGAAGAACATCCGGCTGAAGCGAAGATCCTGGTCGGCAAGGTGGTGGAAGCTGCCGTTGCCCGCGAAGCGGCCCGCAAGGCTCGTGAACTCACCCGCCGCAAGGGCGTGCTCGATATCGCCTCGCTTCCCGGCAAGCTCGCCGATTGCTCCGAACGCGATCCGGCCAAGTCCGAAGTCTTCCTCGTCGAGGGTGACTCCGCCGGCGGTTCCGCCAAACAGGGCCGTTCGCGTGATACCCAGGCGATCCTACCGCTCCGCGGCAAGATCCTGAACGTCGAGCGCGCCCGTTTCGACAAGATGCTGTCCAGCCAGGAAATCGGCACGCTGATTACCGCTCTGGGCACATCGATCGGCAAGGATGAGTTCAACGCTGACAAGCTGCGCTATCACAAGATCATCATCATGACCGATGCCGACGTCGACGGCGCCCATATCAGAACCCTGCTGCTGACCTTCTTCTTCCGTCAGATGCCGGAACTGATCGAGCGTGGCCACATCTACATTGCCCAGCCGCCGCTCTATAAGGTGACGCGCGGCAAGTCGATCCAGTACCTGAAGAACGAGCAGGCTCTGGAAGAGTATCTGATCGGCATGGGGCTGGAAGATACGACCCTGACCCTCGGCTCCGGTGAAGTCCGTGCCGGCCAGGATATGCGCGAAGTCATCCAGGATGCATTGCGCATCCGCTCGATCATCGAGGGACTGCATTCTCGCTACAACCGCTCGATCATCGAGCAGGCAGCCATTGCCGGCGCGCTTCATCCAGATCTGACGGACAATCCCGAACGGGCCCAGCAGACGGCTAACGAAGTCGCCAAGCGTCTCGATATGATCGCCGAGGAAACCGAGCGTGGCTGGTCGGGTCACGTCACCGACGAAGGCGGCATGCGCTTCGAGCGGATGGTTCGTGGCGTCAAGGAAGTCGCCGTGATCGATGTGGCCCTGATCGGCTCTGCCGATGCCCGCCATATCGACCAGATGTCGTCGCGTCTGCAGGAGATCTACAGCACGTCGCCAGTCCTCGCTCGCAAGGATAGCGAGCAGGATATTTCAGGTCCACGCGCCCTTCTCGACACGATCTTTGCGGCGGGACGCAAGGGCCTGTCCATGCAGCGCTATAAGGGACTTGGTGAAATGAATGCCGAGCAGCTGTGGGAAACAACGCTTGATCCCAACGTTCGCTCGCTGCTTCAGGTCAAGGTTCCCGATGCGACGGATGCAGACGGCCTGTTCTCGCGTTTGATGGGCGACGAGGTTGAGCCCCGGCGCGAGTTCATTCAAGAGAACGCGCTGAACGTCGCCAACCTCGATATCTAGCAATCTTTCGTCGTGCAAAAACGGCGGCCTCTCGGCCGCCGTTTTTGTTTGTCCATTAGAAATCTGTTTCACGTGAATCTTACCTGTGGATGGAGGATTCACGTGAAACATTATTCTTCGCCGGCAAACCTTCCCTCGAAAGCGACTTCCGAAACGGGCTTGCGCTGGCTGGGAACTTCACGCTCGCGCAAATCTTCCGGCAGTGCATCTTTAGCGGCCATCCGCCCGATCGCCGCGGCAGCCTCGACCCTGAAACCTTCCGGAAGTCCAAGTTCGCCAACAGCCTTTTCCTTGTCGAACCCTTCCATGCCATGTGCATGATACCCAAGCTTCATCGCCTGGCAGATGATTGAGAACCACGCGGCGCCCGTGTCGAAAGAATGCGTATAGCCCTCGCGACGTTCGCCATCCTTGGAAACGCGATAGGTTTTCGACACGAAGAAGACCAGCGCACCCGCGTTTTCTGCCCAGCGCCGATTGCCCGGAACGAGTAGATCCGCAAGTCTGGTGAAATCCTCGGTGCCTTGTAGCGCGTAGATAAAGCGCCAAGGCTGGCTGTTGCCGGAAGAGGGTGCCCAATGCGCGGCATCCAGAATGGTCAGCATCGTTTCCCGATCGATGGCTTCCTTCTCGAAGGCCCGCGGCGACCAGCGATCGAGAAAGAAAGCGTCGATTGGAAATTCCGAGGTCCGGCTGTTGCTGGTCGTCATAGTGTCCTCACAAGTTTGGGTCTTACCCAATCTAGGCAGTTAGGGCTGCTTTGCAATGAACCGCAGATGGCACAAAGAGGGGTGACAATCGCGCCTCTTTTTTGCATAAACACTTGTCTGACAACTGGAGGAATAAGACCTTGAAATTGATGCGTGTAGGACCTGTGGGCCAGGAGAAGCCGGCATTGCTCGATCAGGATGGCAAGATCCGTGATCTGTCTGGCCATGTCGCGGATATCGGCGGGGAGGCGATTTCGCCCGAGGGTTTGACGAAGATTGCCGCGATCGACGCGTCGACATTGCCGGAACTGTCTGCCGATCGGATCGGCGCCTGCGTGGCGGGCACCGGCAAGTTCATCTGCATCGGCCTCAACTATTCCGACCATGCGGCCGAAACCGGCGCCACCGTGCCGCCGGAACCGATCATCTTCATGAAGGCCACCTCCGCCATCGTCGGACCCAACGACGACGTCGTCATTCCGCGCACATCGGAAAAGACCGACTGGGAAGTCGAACTCGGTGTCGTCATCGGCAAGACCGCTAAATACGTGTCGGAAGCCGAGGCGCTGGATTACGTCGCCGGCTACTGCCTGACCAACGACGTCTCCGAGCGCGCCTTCCAGACAGAACGCGCGGGCCAGTGGACCAAGGGCAAGTCCTGCGACACGTTCGGACCGATTGGCCCATGGCTTGTCACCAAGGACGAGGTCGCGGATCCGCAGAACCTTGGAATGTGGCTGACGGTCAACGGCGAAAAGATGCAGAACGGCTCATCCAAGACGATGGTTTACGGCGTCGCCTTCCTCGTCTCCTATCTCAGCCAGTTCATGTCGCTGCATCCGGGAGACGTCATCTCCACGGGTACGCCCCCGGGCGTCGGCCTTGGCCTCAAGCCCCCGCGCTTCCTGAAAGCCGGCGACGTTGTCGAACTCGGCATCGATGGTCTCGGCACCCAGAAACAGACATTCGTCGCCGATATCTGATCGATCGCTGGCATCGGCAAGGCGTGCTGCAGCGAGGGAAGGGCGGTGGTAAACCGCCGCCCTTCCATAACTCCCTCCACAAGTGCTAGCCTTGCTGCATTCCGATGGCGGAACGTTTTGCCCGCCACCGCTTTGACGGATATCGGACCAGGGATGAGGAGAGCCCGATTTCATGTTCTACCAGCTCTATGAGTTGAACCATGCCGCCATGGCGCCGTTCCGGGCCGCCGCGGATGCCATGCGCTTCATGTCCGACAATCCGATGAACCCGTTCGCCCAGACAGCACTTGGCCGCTCCATGTCGGCCAGTCTCGAAGTGTTCGAGCGGATGACGCGACGCTATGGAAAGCCGAGCTTCAATCTTCCGGAAACGGTGGTCGACGGTAAGCCGGTCATGGTCACCGAAGAGATCGTCTGGGCAAAGCCCTTTTGCAATCTCCTGCATTTTCGCCGCGATCTGCCCGCCGCGCGCCCGGCCGACCAGAAGATCCTGCTCGTCGCGCCGATGTCCGGTCACTATGCCACCTTGCTGCGTGGCACGGTCGAGGCGTTGCTTCCGCATGCGGATCTCTACATCACCGACTGGATCGATGCCCGCATGGTTCCGGTCACCGAGGGCAGCTTCGATCTCGACGATTACATCGACTACCTGATCGAGATGCTGCATCAGATCGGTCCCGGCACCCATGTGGTCGGCGTCTGCCAGCCATCGGTGCCTGTGCTTGCCGCCGTTGCGGTGATGGAGACCCGCGGTGATCGGATGGCGCCCGCCTCGATGACGCTGATGGGTGGACCGATCGATACCCGCAGCAATCCGACAGCCGTCAACAAACTCGCCGGAGATCACCCACTCGAATGGTTTCGCGACAATGTCATCATGAGCGTACCGTTTCCGCAGCCGGGCTTCATGCGGCGCGTCTATCCGGGCTTCCTGCAGCTGTCAGGCTTCATGTCGATGAACCTTGACCGCCACGTCACCGCTCACAAGGAGTTCTACGAGCACCTCGTCAAGAACGATGGCGAGCCTGCCGAAAAACACCGCGAATTCTACGACGAATATCTCGCGGTGATGGATCTGACGGAAGAATTCTATCTGCAGACCGTCGATGCCGTCTTTATCCGTCATTCCTTGCCGAAGGGCGAGATGATGCATCGCGCGATGCCTGTTGATACGAAGGCGATCCGCTCCGTCGCTCTTTTGACGGTAGAAGGCGAAAACGACGATATTTCCGGCGTCGGCCAGACAAAGGCGGCGCACACGATTTGTCCGAATATCCCGGATGACAAGCGCCAGCATTACATGCAGCCCGATGTCGGGCATTACGGCGTCTTCAACGGCTCGCGTTTCCGCAGCGAAATCGCCCCCCGCATTATCGAATTCACCCGCAAGCATGCCATGGCCGATACCAAAGCTGCCAAGCCAGCATCCCGGAAGCGCAGTACCAAGGGTGATTCGCCGACCTGAGAGCAGATCCGGTTCGATGCCGGTAGCTGGATTTCTCCAAGGTATTTCAGCATGTTCTTGGATTTAGCGACCTGTCTTCTTGAAGGCGGGTCTGAGGCTCACCAAATCGGATATCATCGGGCTGGCATCAGGCCACTCCGCATTGAATTGAAGGGTGTAACCCATGAACCAGTCTGCATTGATTCGTCCGGAATGGACGCCGGCCACCATTGGTTTAATGGTGCTCGGTTTCGTGGTCTTCTGGCCGCTTGGCTTGGCCATGCTTGCCTATATCATCTTCGGGGATCGGCTTCGCGGCTTCAAGCGCGATGCCAATAATCGCGCCGACGAATGGGCCGGCAAGACCAGCCAATGGTTTTCCAGAAGCCGCGCCGCTGGCTACAACACGCATTTCTCGACAGGCAACGTTGCCTTCGACGATTGGCGCAAGGCCGAACTCAACCGCATGGATGAAGAACGCCGCAAGCTCGACGAGATGCGCGATGAGTTCGACAACTATTCCCGCGAGCTTCGCCGTGCCAAGGATCAGGAAGAGTTCGATCGTTTCATGCGCGAGCGCCGTAACAGCAACGCTTCCGGTCAGAACCCGGTCGTCGACGTCTGATCGGTCAAACGGATCTTCTGAAAACGTAACGAGCCGGCGTCCTTGCGACGCCGGCTTTTTCATGAGAACGGTGCTCTCGAATCGGCTAGAAAGGCTACATGTTCGCGCTCCTCAAAAAGCCCCTTCGCGCCCGCTCGAAACCGCTCGAAACCGTAAAGCGCACGCTTGAAGTCGGAAACCGCGCTTTGCCGCTGACGATCAAGGAAAACAGTCGCGCCACTCGTATCACGCTGCGCATCGAGCCCGGCGGCCGCGCGCTTAATCTCACTGTGCCGGCAGGCCTTCGGAAAAGCGAGATCGAGGAATTTCTCGAGCGCCATCAGGGTTGGCTGCTCACGAAGCTCTCGAAATTCTCCACCGACAATCCCATCCGCTCAGGCGGCTTCGTGCCGATTCGCGGCGTTCAGCACCGCATCGACCATACCGGAACGCTTCGCGGCCTGACGGAAATCGCCATGGTCGATGGCGTGCCGGTGGTAAGGGTAAGCGGGCTGGAGGATCATCTCGGCCGTCGGGTCGCGACATTTCTGAAAAAAGAAGCACGTCGAGATATGGAGTTGCTGGCCTTTCGCCATGCCGCGTCGATCCGCAAGCCGGTCGCATCAGTCACGCTGAAAGACACGAGAAGCCGGTGGGGATCCTGTTCCTGGGATGGAAACCTGAGCTTTTCCTGGCGCATCGTCATGGCGCCGCCGCTGGTGATCGATTACCTCGCAGCCCACGAAGTGGCGCATCTGAAGGAAATGAACCACGGGCCAAAGTTCTGGGCTCTCTGCCACCAGCTTTGCCCGAGGATGGAAGAGGCGCGCAAATGGCTGAAGCAGAATGGCTCGCAGCTTCACGCGCTGGATTTCAGCTGAAGCCCGGCTAAAACAAACGGAAACTGGACGAAGAGATCAAGGTGTAGCTGTGCGAGCCGGGAACTGACGCGGAGTCGGCGCGACCATTACCATGTCGCCGGCTGTGTCGGTCTTGGCACCCGCCGGGCGCCGTTTCGGCAGAGGCCCGCTATTGGGCAAGGCTTCAGTCGAAAGAATGGCGGCACTTGCCGCATCCATGCCAGCGCCGGCCTGGTAGGCCTGCATCATGCTGGGCGAATGGGAAACAGGCTGCACTGTTGCGACAGCGGCGGAAGATGTGTCGGCAACCGTTGTGACAGAGGCAACGCCCGGCAAGGGCTGCTGCGTTGCTGCGGACGCAACGGCAACGGGGCTTGGTGTCTGTTCACGAACAGGCTCGGCCCGTGCGATCATGCTCATCGCTCCCGGCGTTGGTACGATCGTCCCTTCAGCCATCATGACATAGGCCCCGGCAGGCTTCGGCTCTGGCGTCTGCAGGTTGCCGTCCTCGTCGCGCTTTTCGTAAAACACGTTGCCGCCGGCATCAGCCACGTAATGCATGTTCTTGTAGGGGAAGCGCAGGCCCTTCGTGTGGAAGAACATCGCTTCCTTCACATCGGGGTGGCGCTTGCCCTTCAGCACGGCTTCCGCTGCTTCATTCAGCTGCGGCGCAGTGTTTTCGTCCATCTTGCGGGTCATCACACCCGGCGCGAACTGCTTTTCCTGCCCCACGACACCACAGATCGTCTCAGGGTAAAGACCTGAGGTCAGGCGGTTCATGATGACGCTGCCGACAGCCATGAAACCATCGGGGCTGCTGCGCCTTGATTCGAAATACATCGCGCGCTTGAGGCATTCGCGGTCGCTGGACGAATAGGTGTAGACCTGCTTTGCCGAACCCACATTGACCTGGGCAGTCCTTGTCTTCGAAGCCTTGGAATCGAGCGACGCAGTCGTCTGAGTGCAGGCTGAAAGAGCGCTCACCGCGGCAAGGCACATTGCAGCGCGCACAAAGTTCGCACCTCTTGCCGCCATGACTACCCCCTGCGAAAACATTTCAAGAAACAATTTGCTGTGGAATAAGTTACTGGCAAAACCCTAATAAATCAAACCTGAATCGAGAACGTCTATTTTCCCGGAAAAACCTGCTCTTTTGACCGAGGTTCTGGTTGTGATTATGTCGGCGAGCATGTCCTTTCGCGTGCAGGATCGTGGTGGAGAACCGAATCACGCCCCGGATGATTGCCTGAGGTCTTGAGAAGAGGAGTCCGTGCCGAACTGTCACGCCACCAAACCGCTGAAGGGCTCGACTCCGGGCGCGTTTCGTGCCAATCCGCGCACATGAAACCGGATATCAAGATCTGCGGCCTCAAGACTGAAGAAGCGGTCGATCGCGCGGTAATGCGCGGCGCAACCCATATCGGCTTTATCTTCTTCCCTAAGAGCCCGCGTAACATCGCGCCCGAGATCGCCGGCGACCTGGCGGACCGGGTGCGTGGTAAAGCTAAGATCGTTGCGGTCACGGTGGACGCCGATGACGAGGAACTGGACGATATCGTCTCGCTGCTTCGCCCGGACATGCTTCAGCTCCACGGTCACGAGAGCCCGGAACGGATTTTGCACGTCAAGGCGATTTACGGTCTGCCTGTTATGAAGGCATTTTCTGTCAAGTCCGCGGATGATCTTGCAGGGGTCGATGCCTATATAGGTGTGGCTGACCGTTTTCTGTTCGACGCGAAGGCACCGGCGGGCTCCGATCTTCCAGGCGGCAACGGCATTTCCTTCGACTGGAAGGCCATGGCGTCGCTTGACCAGAGCGTGGATTACATGCTTTCCGGGGGCCTGAACAAGGATAATGTCGCGACTGCGCTCTCATCGACGCGGGCAAGCGGCATAGATGTATCGTCCGGTGTCGAAAGCGCGCCAGGCGCCAAGGATCTGGGCATGATCGATGCGTTCTTCGATGCGGCAGACGCCGCTACGAAACGCTGAAGGAGTTGAAAGTGAACGAGACCCCAAAACTGAATTCGTTCCGTTCCGGTCCCGACGAGGACGGCCTCTTCGGTATTTTCGGCGGCCGCTTTGTCGCGGAAACCCTGATGCCCCTGATCCTGGATCTGCAGGGCGAATGGGAAAAGGCGAAGACCGATCCCGCATTTCAAAAGCAGCTTACCGATCTCGGCAAACACTATGTCGGCCGGCCCAGCCCGCTCTATTTCGCCGAGCGCATGACGGCAGAACTCGGCGGCGCCAAGATCTATTTCAAGCGCGACGAGCTCAATCATACTGGCTCCCACAAGATCAACAACTGCATTGGCCAGATCCTGCTTGCCAAGCGCATGGGCAAGACGCGCATCATCGCTGAAACCGGTGCCGGCCAGCATGGCGTCGCTTCGGCCACGGTCGCTGCCCGCTTCGGCCTTCCCTGCGTCGTCTACATGGGCGCGACAGATGTCGAGCGCCAGGCACCCAATGTCTTCCGCATGAAGCTTTTGGGCGCCGAGGTGATCCCGGTCACGTCAGGCCACGGCACGCTCAAGGATGCCATGAACGAGGCATTGCGCGACTGGGTCACCAATGTCGATGACACCTATTACATGATCGGCACCGCTGCCGGTCCGCATCCCTATCCGGAAATGGTCCGCGACTTCCAGTCGGTCATCGGTCGCGAAACCAAGGAACAGATGCTGGAAGCCGAGGGACGTCTGCCCGACATGCTGGTAGCAGCCGTTGGCGGTGGATCGAATGCGATCGGCCTATTCCATCCGTTCCTCGATGATGCCAGCGTCAGGATCGTCGGCGTCGAAGCCGGCGGCAAGGGCCTCAACGGCGAGGAGCATTGCGCCTCGCTGACGGCAGGATCGCCTGGCGTTCTGCATGGCAACCGCACCTATCTGCTGCAGGATGGCGACGGCCAGATCAAGGAAGGTCATTCGATCTCGGCCGGTCTCGATTATCCCGGCATCGGCCCGGAGCATTCCTGGCTGAAAGACATGGGACGTGTCGAATACGTCCCGATCATGGATACCGAAGCGCTCGAAGCCTTCCAGTTCCTGACGCGCACCGAGGGCATCATCCCCGCACTCGAACCCTCGCACGCACTGGCCGAAGTCATGAAGCGCGCACCAAAGATGTCCAAGGACGAAATCATCGTCATGAACCTGTGCGGTCGCGGCGACAAGGACATCTTCACTGTCGGCAAAATCCTTGGAATGGGGCTCTGAACATGACCGCACGGATGGACAAGCGTTTTGCCGATCTGAAGGCTGAAGGCCGCCCGGCACTGATCACCTATTTCATGGGCGGCGATCCCGATTTTGCCACGTCGCTGGCCATCATGAAGGCCCTGCCGGATGCCGGCGCCGACGTGATCGAACTCGGCATGCCCTTTTCCGACCCGATGGCCGATGGTCCGGCAATCCAGATGGCGGGGCAGCGCGCGCTGAAAGGCGGCCAGACACTTGCCAAGACGTTGGATCTCGCTCGCGAATTCCGCAAGAGCGATGCCGCAACGCCGATCGTCATGATGGGCTACTACAATCCGATCTATATCTACGGCGTCGACAGGTTCGTCGATGACGCGTTGGAAGCCGGTATCGACGGTCTGATCATCGTCGACCTGCCGCCGGAAATGGATGACGAACTCTGCATTCCGGCAATCGACAAGGGGCTGAACTTCATCCGGCTGACCACGCCGACCACGGACGAAAAGCGCCTGCCGACGGTTCTGCACAACACGTCCGGGTTCGTCTATTACGTCTCGATGAACGGCATTACCGGATCCGCTCTGCCGGATCTGTCGCTGATATCGGGCGCTGTCTCCCGCATCAAGGGTCATACCGACCTGCCGGTCTGCGTCGGCTTCGGCGTGAAGACCGCCGACCATGCGCAAGCCATCGGCGCTGCGGCTGACGGTGTCGTCGTCGGCAGTGCGATCGTCGCGCAGGTTGCCGGCAGTCTCACCAAGGATGGCGCTGCGACGCAGGATACTGTATCTGCCGTTTCCACCTTCGTCCGCGGCCTGGCCACCGGCGTGCGTTCCGCCCGCCTTGTTGCCGCCGAATAACTGGCCCAGATAAGGCCTGAACGTCCAAACTCGGAGTACGCCCAGTGAACTGGATCACCAATTACGTCCGGCCGCGCATCAACTCCATGCTCGGCCGTCCCGATCGGGACGTTCCGGAAAATCTCTGGATCAAATGCCCGGAAACCGGGGAAATGGTCTTCCACAAGGATCTCGAAGAGAACAAGTGGGTCATTCCCGCCTCGGGCTTCCACATGAAGATGCCGGCCAAGGCGCGTCTGAGAGACATGTTCGACGACGGCGAGTTCGAATCGCTGGTACAGCCGAAGGTCGCCCAGGATCCGCTCAAGTTTCGCGACTCCAAGAAATATGCTGACCGCTTGAAGGACAGCCGTATCAAGACCGATCAGGAGGACACGATCCTCGCCGGTCTCGGTTCCGTCCATGGCGTTAAACTCGTCGCCGTCGTGCACGAATTCAACTTCATCGGCGGTTCGCTCGGCATGGCGGCCGGCGAAGCGATCGTCAAGGCGGCCGAGCGCGCCTTGAAGGAAAAGTGCCCGCTGGTGATCTTCCCGGCTTCTGGCGGCGCCCGCATGCAGGAAGGCATCCTGTCGCTGATGCAGCTGCCCCGCACCACGGTTGCCGTCGACATGCTGAAGGAAGCAGGCCTTCCCTATATCTGTGTGCTGACCAACCCGACCACCGGCGGCGTGACCGCTTCCTATGCCATGCTGGGTGATGTCCATATCGCCGAACCGGGCGCCGAGATCGGCTTTGCCGGCAAGCGCGTGATCGAACAGACCCTGCGCGAAAAGCTGCCGGAAGGCTTCCAGACAGCAGAATACCTGCTTGAGCACGGCATGGTGGATATGGTCGTCAAGCGCCACGATATCCCGGCAACGCTGGCGCGGATCCTGAAGATGCTGATGAGACAGCCTGATCAGGAATTCCTTCCTGCCCCTGTCGCCGTCAGCGCCTGAACACCGGTTCTGACCTAACGTGATCGGAGCCGGAGCTTCGGGATGACGACGATGAACCAGCCCGTGGCAAGTGCGGCCGAGCAGGAAATCGAGCGGCTGATGACCCTTCACCCGAAGGGTTTCGATCTGTCGCTCGAGCGCATTACCCGCCTCCTTGAGGTGCTCGGCAATCCACATCTGAAACTGCCGCCGGTCATTCATGTGGCCGGCACCAACGGGAAGGGGTCCTGCACCGCCTTCTGCCGCGCGCTTCTCGAAGCGGGTGGCTACTCCGTGCATGTCCACACCTCACCGCATCTTGTGCACTGGCACGAACGGTTTCGCATCGGCGTCAAGGGCGGCCGCGGCCAGCTTGTCGACGATGCGCTTCTGGCGGATGCGCTTCGCCGCGTCGGCGATGCCAATGCCGGCCAGATGATCACCGTGTTCGAAATCCTGACGGCAGCAACCTTCCTGATCTTCTCCGAACAGCCGGCCGATGCCGTGGTGCTGGAAGTGGGCCTGGGCGGTCGCTTCGATGCAACCAACGTCATCGCCGACCCCGCCGTCTCGGTGATCATGCCGATCGCGCTCGATCATCAGGCCTATCTCGGCGACAAAGTCGAACTGATTGCAGCGGAAAAAGCCGGCATCATGAAACGCCGCCGCCCGGTCGTCGTCGGCGCCCAGGAATTTGATGCGGCCCGCGAGGTTCTGGTTGCGACAGCCGAACGGTTGGGCTGTCCGCTCTCCATCTATGGCCAGGATTTCTCCGCCCATGAGGAATTCGGCCGGCTGATCTACCAGGACGAAGACGGCCTGCAGGACCTGCCGCTGCCGCGCCTTCCGGGCCGCCACCAGTTCGCCAACGCCGCTGCTGCCATCCGCGCCGTCAAGGCCGCCGGTTTCACGGTAACGGATGCGACCATGGAAAAGGCGATGGGCATGGTTGAATGGCCGGCCCGCCTGCAAAAGCTGGTCGAAGGGAAACTGCTCGAATTCGCGCCCCCGGGTTCGGAAATCTGGCTGGACGGCGGGCACAACCCGGCCGGAGGCGAAGTGATTGCCGAAGCCATGGCCGCCTTCGAGGAACGCCAGCCCCGGCCGCTCTACCTCGTCACCGGCATGATCAATACAAAGGATCCCGTCGGCTATTTCCGGGCCTTTGCGGATCTCGGCGAACACGTCTTTACCGTCCGCATCCGCGATAGCGAGGCAGGCCTTGATCCAGTTGTGCTGGCCAATGCTGCGTTCGACGCTGGTCTGGTGGCCGAGCCCGCGGGTTCCACCATCGAAGCCTTGCAGGAAATCACCCGCCGCCAGCTGCCCGGCAGTCCGCCGCCCCGTATCCTGATCGGCGGCTCGCTCTATTTCGCCGGCAATGTACTCGCCGACAATGGCACGCCACCGGTCTGATGACGGACAGGATCTATCAACAGCAGATAACAAAAAACCCGGCTGATCGATCAGCCGGGTTTTTGGATTCACGTGAAACAGAAGCTTAAGCGGCGCTGGAGATCCAGGCGGCAAGCGCCGTCTTTGGCGCAGCGCCAACCTTGATGTCGGCCACTTCGCCGCCCTTGAACATGGCAAGGGTCGGGATCGAGCGCACACCGAACTGGGCAGCCAGTTCCGGGTTCTCATCGATGTTCAGCTTGACGACCTTCACCTTGCCGGCGAGTTCCGTCGAAATCTCTTCGAGGCTCGGAGCGATCATCTTGCACGGGCCGCACCATTCGGCCCAGAAATCGACGACGACCGGCTCTACGGCGTCCAGAACTTCAGCCTGAAAATTGTTTGTATCGACTTTCACGGTAGCCATTGGGCTCTCCTTCGATTCTTGTTGACCCAGATGTGAGATCGGCACTCACTATTTTCAATGTCCGTCATGTCACTTTGTCTTAAGTTCTGCAAGCGAACGGGACATCAGCTCCACACCCAGCGGGATTACCTTTGCCGTCTCGGTGTAGACGAGCACGCAGTCGATCGCTTTGCCCGGATAAAGAGGCGTGAGGATTTCGCGGTAGATGGCGAGCTGTGCCCTGTGGGTCAATGGCACGTCTTCCGCAGTGCTCGGCGGAAAGCGGTTCGTCTTGTAATCGAGGATGATGACGCGGTCCTCCATCTCGACCAGCCGGTCGATCCGACCCGAGATAGCGTAGTCCTCACCCTCCAGCGTCAGCGTCCCCATGATCGACACTTCCGATTGGCTGCGCGCCGAAAATACCGGCGCGAGCTCGGGGAGAGACAGAACCGACATGACGCTCTCGACCAGCTTCTGTCGCTCAGCCGGCGGCCAGAAGCGGGCGGCGCGCTCGGCGTAGCGCCGGGCGGCCGCTTCGCGTTCGCTGTCCGGAAAGTCGGTCAGCATCTGCAGCATGCGATGCACCAGCTTGCCCTTTTGCAGCGCCAGGCTGCCGGTCGCCTTGTCGCCGAACAGGGGCGATGTGACGATCAGATCATCATCGTCGTCGTCGATCATGGTGCCGGCGCCGGACGGGCTAAGCGGCCGCGGCAGGATCTTGCGGGGCGGCAGCGGCCGTGAAAGCGCCGTGGGCAGGGTAGGGGCGGAAGCTTCTCTTTCCGAGCCGCCGGCAGCTGTATGGTCCGCTTTGGCAGCAGCCTTGCCCGGTGCCGCGGGCAGGCGCCAGGACAGGCCGCTCCACTCGCCCTCGGGGCCTGAGAACGTGGCTGGGCTGCAATGCTGCCCACTCGTCGACAAGGCACGCGCGATCATCGCCTGCCAGCTGTCAGGGTTATCCCGGCTGCCGCGATAGCCGCAAATCACCAGATGATCGGCAGCGCGGGTCATGCCCACATAGAGAAGTCGCCGGTACTCTTCTTCGGCAGAGGTCTTCAGCCGTTCGTCGTCCGCCGCCGTCAGCGGGTTGGACAGCGTCTTGCCCGCAAGCCAGGCCGGAACATCGCCATGGACGGTCTTCAGCAGCCGGAATTTCGGCACATGCGATGGAATGAAGGATTTCGAGTTGCTGTCGACCAGAAACACGACCGGCGCTTCCAGGCCCTTGGAGGCATGCACAGTCATGATCCGCACCTCGTTGCGGCCACCATCCTGTTCGCGCTTCACTTCGGGGCTTTCGAGCTCCAGCGTGGATACGAAAGCCTGCAGGCCGGGCAGGCCGGATGTCTCGTGATCGAGCGCGAAGGTCAGCAATTCGTCGAGAATATCGCCCGCCTCGGTGCCGAGCCGCCCGAGAAAGTTCCGCCGTCCGCCGTGCTGTCCGAGAATACGGGCATAGAGATCATGCGGGCTGAGCAGGCGCGACAGCGTCAGCAGATGCTGCAGGCGCTCGGCTGCATCACGAAACCGCAGCGGCTGTTTTTCGGCAAGACGCTTGAGCTGCGTCCAGGCGCTGTCATCTTCGGGTCTGAGCGCCGCAACCTCGAACACATCCTCCTCTGACAGATCGAACAACGGGCTTTTGAGCAGCGCCGCCAGCGACAGGTCGTCCTGCGGCAGAAGCAGAAAGCGGCCAAGCGCCAGCAGATCCTGCACCGCGATATGGCTCGTCAGCTTCAACCGGTCGGCGCCTGCTACGGGAATGTTGTCGCGACGTTTCAGCGCCCGCGTCAGCGCGTTAACGAAGGCGTCGCGCTTTCTCACGAGAACGAGAATGTCGCCAGGCTCGATCGGCCGTTCCACGCCCTTTTCGATGATCGTCTCGCGGCCGATCATCTCGCCGATCCGGGCGGCGATGCGAGAGGCGAGAATGGCAGCCGGTGCCTTGTCCGGGGTCGAATCGAACGGCGCCGTCCAGTCGTCTTCCTGTTCGGACACTTCGGGCGCCACCACGTCCCACAGATCG
The DNA here is from genome assembly GCF_001423215.1 of Rhizobium sp. Leaf321. NCBI lineage: Bacteria > Pseudomonadati > Pseudomonadota > Alphaproteobacteria > Hyphomicrobiales > Rhizobiaceae > Rhizobium > Rhizobium sp. Leaf321. The sequence goes on from NZ_LMOF01000003.1 coordinate 180,148, forward strand.
ACCGCGCCGGGATGACCCATGCGGTTGGAACGGTGCTGCACCGGATCGCCGATCGCGGACAGGCCCTTGGCATTTTCCTCGATCGAGAACACCTGATCGACGGCAGAAAGAATGTCGGCTGTCGACCGGAAGGACAGCGGCAGGCGGATCGCATGGAACGGCTGGCCGCTGGCCGCCACCTGCTTTTGCGTCGCGTTGCGTTCCTCGGCGAACCGCTCAGGGCGCGCGCCCTGGAACGAATAGATCGACTGTTTCTCGTCGCCGACGGCAAACATCGTGCGGCGCGTATCGCGCGCGCTGTTGCCTGAATAGAAATCTTCCGCCAGCGACTTGATCACGGTCCACTGGATCGGGCTGGTATCCTGCGCCTCGTCGACCAGAATGTGATCGATGCCCTGGTCGAGCTTGTAATGCACCCAGGCGCCGACACCGTCGCGAGTGAGAAGATCGGCGGTACGAGCGATCAGATCCTCGAAATCGAGAAGGCTGCGGCCCCGTTTCAGGTCCTCGTAGTCGTCGGTCAGGCGTGCGGCGAGTGTCAGCGCCGCCTTGGTGGCCGCAAACAGGCGAAACAGCCGCAACCGGTTCCGGCAGCTCAGAACATGCTCTCGCGCCGCATCGATCGCGCCGGCAAGCTCCGGTGCGATCTTGGTCATGGCGCTGGCGATCAGGCTGCGATCTGCCTTCACCGTGCCCTTAGCCGTCAGGAAGATGGAGTCGAGATAAGCGGCACGCTTGAAGACATCCGTCTCCTTGGCGACCAGACGCAAACCATAGGCCACCTCATGGACGGTCGAGCCGCCCTTCTGATCGGCAAGCGACAGATAGAGATCGAGCGTGATGCCGGAAAGCTGGGGCAGCGGCCAATAGGTGGCGGCAATGCTGTCTTCGCTAGCGGCTGGGTCGAGCCCGAGAACCCGTTTCAGTTCCGGGCCGATGCCGCCGTTCTTTTCCGCCTGCGCGGTGAACTTGCGGATCGCGGTTCGTCTGGCAACGATATCGGAGAGCAGCGCTTCCAGCCCGAACTCGTCGCCGAGATCAAGCACGTGGGCAAAGGCTTCCGCCAGATCTGGATCGTCTTCAGCGGATGTCGCCGTCAGCAGCGAACGCCGCGCCTCGGAGAGGAGCGCGGTTGCAGCGCGGTCGTCAAGCACGGAAAAATGGCCCGCAACATTGGCCTCCAGCGGAAACTGGTGCAGCAAAGCTTCGCAGAAGGCATGGATCGTCTGGATCTTCAGACCACCCGGCGTTTCCAGCGCCTTGGCAAACAGCCGCCGCGCCTCGGCGATCTTCATGGAATCCGGCTCATGACCTTCGATAGCCGCGATCCGCGTGCGCAACTCTTCGTCGGAAAGAACCGTCCACTCGGACAGCCGCTGGAAGACGCGGTTCGACATTTCCGATGCCGCGGCCTTGGTATAGGTGAGGCAGAGGATGGCGGAGGGACGGCATCCGGCAAGTAGAAGCCGGATCACCCGCTGGGTCAGCACATGCGTCTTGCCGGAGCCGGCATTGGCCGACACCCAGGCGGAACTGGCCGGGTCCGAGGCACGCGATTGCTGAACCGTCGTCCAGTCGATCCAATGAAGCGGGTCGTCTCCATCCGGCAGGTCCGAAGCCGGGTTATCCGGAAGGTCGGTGAAAAGATCACTCATCGGCGTCTGCCTCTCCATCGTCATCGGCGGTCGACCACTCGGCAACGCGGGCGAGGTGATCGTATTCGCCGCCGAAATCGCCCTGGGCAAACGGCACCAGCCGCGAGGCGAACCCCGCATCGCCCTGACGCAGCTTGATGACGAACTTGGTCAACTGGTCGATCGATTCCTGCGCCAGATCGATCGCCGATTTCGGCTGGCGTTTGGCATTCGCGGTTGCGCCCTCGTTGTTGATCCGGTCTTCCTTGAACCGGTCGCCGGGTCGAAGCCGGACATAAAGAAGATCGCCGGGCCGCTGGATGCCCATCGTCTTGAAGGCGCCTGCCTGCAGCGCCGCTGCCTCCAAGGCAAGTTGCGGATCGAGCAGCGACCTCGCCTGCAATATTGAGGGGTTGAGGCCGGTCTTATAGTCAATGATATCGGCCTCGCCGGAGCGCTTGATGTCGATCCGGTCGGCAATGCCGGTAACGCGAATGCCAGCGCTCTCGACGTCGAAACCGGCACCGGCTTCCGTCACGCTGCTGCGCACTTCCGGTGCGCGCCGTTCTTCCCAGTCGAGAAAGGCCCGCGCCACCTCGACAAAGCGCGGCCGCCAGACCCGGTCTATATGCGGCGGGAGCTGTTCGGCGTCGAACAGCTCCCGCGTGATGCGCTGCATTGCTTCACGTGAAACCGGTGTGCCGGGCTTGTGTCCTTCGCGCGTATAGTGATCGATGATGGCGTGGTAGAGCGTGCCGCGCTGTGCCGCACCCGGATCTTCGTTGAACGGCGCCAGCGGATCGAGTTTGAGGATACGCCGTGCATAGATCGAATAGGGGTCGCGACGCAGCCGTCCGACTTCGCTGAACGAATATTTGACCGGCTGCAGCTCCGCCGGCGGTTTGGGGGCAGGGCGCCTGGCCTGCTGCTGGTTGTCGCCACGATCGATCAGTGATGCCCAATGCAGGATATCCTTGCCGCGCGCCTTCAATTCGTCGGCAAAACTTTTGCCGCCCAGCGCCAGCAGTCTCTGCAGCCAGCGGGAGGCGACCGTCGGTGTCGATCCCTGTCGTGTGGAGCGGGAAAAGATCAGGTTGCGGGTGCCGCAGGCCATTTCGAAATCGTGCGCCAGCTGGCCGATGCGACGTTCGGGCGGTTCCAGCCCCATATCGGTCTTCATCGAGCGCGACAGGAACGGATTGTTGACCGTCTGTCCCGGCCAGGAGCCTTCGTTGAGACCGCCGAGGATCATCGTATCGACGCTTTGCAGCCGCGCTTCCAGCGTGCCGAAGATAAACACCCGCGGATGCGCAAGCGATCGCGGCTTCACCGCTTCGCCTGTCGTCAGCGCCATGACGATGTCGATCCACTGCGGCCCGTCGGCCTCGATCTGGCCTTCCGTCTCGATCACTTCGCCCAGCAGACCCGAGAGACGTTCGCCCGGCTCGCCCGACCAGAGTACCGAGAGATCACCGCGCTCGTCGATGCAAAGGGCTTCGAGCGCACGCCCGGTGCGGGTCGCCCAATCGGACAGCGTCAGTCTTGCCGTCAACCCGCGTCCATCGGGACGGCGGCGGATAAACGCGCTGACCAGCGGTTCCACCGCCGCCGATATCCGCTTTGCGATATCCTTTGCCTGAGCAACCGCACCTTCAGGCAACGAGCTGCGCCAATGCGGCATGTGGCGATCTTCAAGGATTGCGGTCAGCTGTGCATCGAGAAGCGGCTCGAGAGCGGCGATATCCATGTCGCCGACGCCACCGCGCAGCGCCAGCACTTCCAGCGCATCGATCGCGGCGCGCAATTCGGCAGGCGGAAGGCCAAGCCGTATCAGTGGGTGTTTCAACAGGCCGACGATCGCCACCGGATCGCCTGGCCGAAGCGTCGCTTCCAGCAGAAGCTGGGTCAACGTGCCCTGCGGCGTGCCCGAAAGCGCCGAACCGGCCGAATCATCGGCGAGGATGCCGAAACGGGCAAGCTCTGCGGTGACGCGGCGGCCAAGCGCGCGGTCGGGCGTGATTAGCGCTGCCTGTGCTTCGCCACCGTTGCGTCCAGGTTTCTCCAGCGCGAGCCGCAAGGCGATGGCAATTGCCACCGCTTCCTCGCGCTCGTTAGCGGCTTCGATCAGCGCGACATCGGCAAAGGCCGCGCGCAGCTTTTCCGGATCGGCCTCCTGGCGCCATGTACTCCAGCGATCGGTCGCCTTGGCGGGCACCAGCGCCTGCGAGATCGCCTCAGCGCGGAAGGCGAGATCGGCCTGCGTCTCGCCGATGACAGTGACATCCTCACGTGTCGCACCGATCTTCTTCAACAGGCGGGACAAACCGAACTGCGGATGGCTGCGGCTCGAAGGGTCGGGCTTGCCGTCGAAGGTTTCCTCGCCCACCATGTCCCACTGGTCCTGCGGCATCGTCATGTCGAGGCCCGGCAGGACAACCGTGCCTTCGGCAAGCCTGGAGATCGCCGCGATCAGCTCGGCCGCTGCCGGAACAGAGCCTGTGGATCCTGCAACAATCACGGGCCCCTTGTGCTCCCGCTCGGTAATCCGACGCGCCTCTCCGCGCAGGATTGAAGCACGATGCTTTGCCGGCGAAGAGCGTTTCAACTCCTCAAGTCGCGTCGGCCAGAAACCGCTGGCGATCTTCAGGAATTCGGCGGTGAGCTGCCACCAGAGCGCATGTTCGCCGGTCTGGAGATTGTCGAGATCCTTCCAGTCGCGTTCCTCGGTCTCGATCGCATCGAGCAGTTCCGCCAGCGCCCGGGCAAGCCAGATCGCATCCGCCGGACTTGCGGGCGCGACAAGCGGCGATTCCGAATGCACGTCCAACACGATCTTCGGCAACTGGTTGCGCCAGGCAAGGATCAGCCGGCCGAGTTCGAGAAGTCGCGCCGTGCCGCCGATCGGCAGGGCCAGATCCATTTCCTCGGGTGCCACGAGATCGAAGAAGCCCTGATCGTCGTCGGTCTCGCCAAGCGGCCGGATGACCGGCAGGATCGCGGCGCGACCGCCGAGAAGATCGACGAATTCCGAGCGCAGCACACGCGCCGAACGGCGGGTCGGCACAAAAATTGTGACGTCAGCCAGCGACAGCGGATTTTGGGGATCGTAGCGAAACGTCTCGTTCAGCCGCCCGTCGCAGAGTGCTGCGGCTAGCGTCTTCAGGAAAGGCGCACCTGACGGGATGGAGAAGAGGCGGTTCGGCGATGCATCCGACATCGGATCAGGCCCCTGCTTTGTGGCGGGCAATCACGGCTTCGGCTTCAGGCAGCGCTTCCGGCGTGCCGACGGTGATCCATTCGCCATCCATCACGAGGCCGAACAGCCGGTCGTTCTTGATGGCGCGGTCGAAATAGATGTTGAGGTTGAAGGCATCATCAGGCGCGTCGTCGAGAAGCGACGTGTGCATGACGATCGCACCCGCATAGACGACCGGGTTGTCTTGCCCTTCGGTGTAGCGCGACAGTCTTCCGTCGGAGGAAAGCTGGAAATCCTTCTTGCCGTTGTGTCCGGTGGTGCACTCCAGCGGCACGCAAAGCAGCGCCATATCCATGCGCTCAGCATCGAAAAATTCGGCCAAACGCTCAAGGTTTGTGGGCTCGCCTGACTTTTCACCGATCCAGAACAGGTCGGCGTTCATGACGAAGACAAAGCCTCGTTGAAGCAGGGACAGACCCTGCTTCAAGCCACCACCCGAGTTCATCAGCTGCGCCCGCTCGTCGGACACGATGATTTCAAGGCGCGGATAGGCGGCGAGATGCGCTTCCATCCGGTCGGCGAAGTGATGGACGTTGACGACCGCATGCGTTACCCCGACGTCGGCCAGGGCATCGAGCCCGTAATCGATCATCGGCTTTCCGGCAACGGGCACCAGTGGCTTCGGCATCGTATCGGTGATCGGGCGAAGCCGGGTACCGAGCCCTGCCGCCAGCACCATAGCCTGCGTGATCGGGGTGTTGGTCATGTCCATGCAACCGTATTTATGATTCGGGAAGCTCTATACCAGCCCTGTGGCACCAATCGCGCAAGGGCGCGAGTGCTTCATGCGCGAGTGCCGTCGAAAGATGGCGCAATGTTCGCGGCATATGCTTCATATAGTGCGGCTTGCCGTCGCGTTCCCGCAGCCGAACCCAGAGACCGGCGAGCTTGCAGTTACGCTGTGCCGCCATGATCGCCCAGGATTTCAGGAAACCCGCTTCGTCAAATCCGCCCAGTGCGCGGCGCAGCGTCAGGTAGTCGATCATCATCTGATCGGCCAGAACCTTGGGAATATCGACGCGGGCGTCCTGGACCAGCGACGCGAGGTCGTAAGCCGTCGGGCCGATCATCGCATCCTGAAAATCGATCAGGCCCACCTGATGCACGCCGGAGGCTTGGCTACGCCAGATGATGTTCGGAGAATGGAAATCGCGCAGCAGCAGGTTCTTCTCTGCAGAGCCGAGCTCTGCGATCAGCCCGTCCCAGATCGAGAGATACTCTTCTCGCTCGTCCTCTCCAGCCTGTCCGCCCCGCTTCCACGGTAGATACCAGTCGAGCAGAAGCCGCGCTTCCATCTTCATCGCAACCGGATCGAAATCCGGAATGTGATGCGTGCTGGACCCGGCGACGGGAAGATCCTGGAGGATCTCATGGCCATGCAGATAGGCCAGCGCCACGACGCTTTCGCGGTAACGTTCGCCGATCGGCTGCCCGTCCTCGTCGAGCACACCGTCCTGGCCGAGATTTTCGATGAGGAGAATGCCCTGGTCGTAATCGACCTCGAGCACTTCAGGCGCGCAAAGGCCGATGCCGCGCAGGTATTCGGAGATCGCCACGAACGGATAGGCATCCTCGGCGATATGCGCCACTTTCGGATACGGCTTGCCGTCGAGAACCGGCGGACCCTCGGGCCGCTTCGGCCAGTCCATCAGGATCAGTGTCTCGCCTGATTCGCTCAGAACCGTTTCATAGGCCCGCATCGAGGCATCGCCGGTCAGAAAGCGGCGTCGGCCATTGGCATGACCGTGAGTGCACAGAAACTCGCGGATGGCGATCACTCGGCGAATGCGGGCAAGGGCTGCTTCCGGTGCCGTGATCGTCGCGCGTCGGCCAACCGTCTCGTGCTCGAGCGTCAGCGTGATGCGGTCGAGAGGCAGGAGATCGCCGCCCATTTCCGGCCATTCGACAAGGCAGATGCCGGAGGAAAGCGCTTCGTCGAAACCGAGTTCGTCGAGCTCGGATGGGTCGGCCAGCCGGTAGAGATCGAAATGCGCCACGGGAATGAGCAGGTCATAGATCTGGACCAGCGTGAAAGTAGGGCTCGGGACTTCCAGATCGTTTTGGTCCGCCATGGCCCGAAGGAAGGCCCGGGCCAGAGTCGATTTGCCGGCGCCAAGATCGCCCGAAAGCGCCAGGCAGTCGCCGGCCTTCAGCGCCAGCACCAGATCCTCGCCGAAGAGAATTGTCTCGGCCTCGTCGGCCAGTGTCACGACAATGCTATCGCCAGGCGCAGCGATCATTCGGCAGCGACCGAACGGGCCCGCGATCCGACCGGAATGCGGCAGGTGACAACCGTTCCCTGTCCGGCCCGGCTGTCGATCGAGACGTCGCCGTTGTGGAGGGTAACGAAGCTTTCGACGATCGAAAGGCCAAGGCCAGCACCGCTGCGCTTGCCGCCCTTGGCGTTCGCCTTGAACCGGTCGAACACCGTTTTCAGCATGTCAGGAGGAATGCCGGGGCCTCTGTCAGTTACCGAGAAGAACACGTTGCCCTCGTCGCGCCAGCAATTCAGCGAGATCGCGGACCCCTCGGGCGCAAAATTGGTGGCGTTCATCAGAAGCTTGATCAGGATCTGCTTCAGCCGCTGCTCGTCGGCAAACACGGTTCCGAGTGCCGTCGGCGCGATGATTTCCAGCGTCACCGTATTTTCGTGGAGCCGGTCGGCGATCTGCATCGCCACGTCGTCCAAAAGCTCGTCCACGGCCAGCTGCGAATAGTTCAGCTGCATGATGCCGGCATCGACGGTCGCAAGATCAAGGATATCGTTGACGATGGTGAGAAGCACCGACGAGGACGTGGAGATGTGGTCGATATATTCGGCCTGTCGCTCGTTCAATTCGCCCATGCCGGGCGTCTTCAGGAGATCCGTGAAGCCAATGATGTTGGTCAGCGGCGACCGCAACTCGTAGGAAACGTGCTGGACGAAATCGTTCTTCAGCTCGTCTGCCTTCTGCAGCGCCTCGTTCTTTTCCTTGAGTGCCCGCTCGGCACGCGCGCTGGCCGTCATGTCGACGAAGGTGAACATCGTCTGGGCATTCGGCAAAGGCGTCGCGGCATAGTCGAGGATGAGGCCTGAATAGAGCTCGAACGTTCCCTGAATCGAGGCCCGTTCGTCATCGAAATTGGTCAGCATCTGCCCGAAATGACGCCAGCCGTCCGGCTCGTCATAGGATGGCGCGCAGGCTTTCTCGATCGCCTTGATATGGGTGCCCGGCTTGGTCTCGTCGGCGGTCACGCCCCAGAGCGCACGGAAAGCGGGGTTGGACAGTGTGATTCGGCCGTCCGGGCCGAACACGGCCACGCCTTCTGCAAGGTGGTCGATCGTTTCGCCCTGAACCTTGACCAGCGTGTTGTAACGGGTTTCGAGATCGACCTGTTCGGTGAGGTTCTCGAACACCCAGGTGGCGCCGCCGCGAGGGTGCGCGGTGGCGATGACGCGCAGCGTCTGGCCGTTCGGCAGATGCCAGGTATCGGTCTTGGTATCGAGCGCCTGGTAGATCGACAGCGCCGATTCCTTCCAGTTGCGCCAGCTGAGCTCTTCCGGCAGCTTGCCGTTGGCGCGCAGCTTGTCGAGCAGTTCGGAATTATCCGGCCGCGATTCGAGGAAGGGCAGGGAAAGGCCCCACAGCTGGACGAAAGCCTGGTTGTAGAATTGCAGCCGCCGTTCGCCGTCGAAGATCGCGACGGGTGTCGCGAGATGGTCCAGCGTTTCGGCGTGGCTGTTGAGCGTCCGCTTCAGCTCTTCGCGCACCGATTCGGCTTCCGACACATCGATCGCAATGCCGACGGAACCGTTCGTTGCTACGACATCGACAACGTCGAACACGGTACGATTGCCGCGCACGACAGTAGAGATGCGGTCGTGGAAAGGCGAGTTGGCTGTTGCGACGGCGCGGATTTTCTCACGCGCGATCGTGCCCAGGAATTCGCGGCTTTCGTCAACGGCCTGCGTCGGAACCTTGGCTTCGACGGCATCGCTATAGGCGTGGTTGACCCAGGCAAGCCTGCCCTGTGCGTCGCGCTGCCAGACCGGCTGTTCGATCGTGTCGAGCAGCGAGTGGAAAAGCGAGATGGAGTGGGTCAGCCGTTCGCGTTCGATCTTCAGTTCGGCAAGCTCGGCGCGCAGGTTGTTGAGCGCGATAAAGCGGACAAACGCCTTTCCGCCCGAAACGCGGCCCTGCACCTCAAGGATTTCGTCGCGGTTGGTTTCAAGAACCAGATCGAAGCTGCGGGCTTCGCCGCGCAGAGCGTCGATCGCCTTTTCCAGCTCGATTGCCGAAGAAGAGCGCAGCCAGCGTCCAAAAGCGAGAAAATCGCGATCCTGCTGCGGCGCACCGGTTTCAGCCGGCAACTGGCCCAGGAACTCAGGTTTGGAGTAGCCGCTTTCCCATACCACGATGCGGCGGTTCTTGTCGGCGATCAGCGCCTCGTACTTGGAAATCCGCTGCTGCGCATCCGACAGCGCGCTGCGCATATCCTGGGTTTCGGCTTCCATGTTGCCGCGCTGGCGAACCAGCCAGACGGCCGACAGCAGGGCAGCCCCCAGCGCGCCAAGCACCAGCGACGACCAGATCACCTGGGTCGACGAGAACATGTGCGGGCCGACCGTGCCGGCCTCCTGTGCATGCGCCATCCCAGCCACGCCTGAGAGCACCGTCCCCGCCAGGAACGCTGCAGCCGGACGTGCCAAGCTCACCGGCGCAAGCCGGGCAAGGTCTTTCTTCCACCGCCCATTTGCCGCCTCTTTGCAGGCGTCCAGGCCGCAGCTCATCGCCACGCCACAAATGAGATCGGCCTGCTTTCGCAGGCTCGTTTTTCTTACCGACATGACCGGTCTGTCTCCGTCCAATTGCCGCTTATCGACAAGACATACCACATCGCACCTTGCCCGAAGCCGGAGGCCCGAACGAGTACGAATCAAGAGCTGTAACAATACCTGCCGCGGCAGAGAGCGGGAAGGCGCGGGGCCAAAAAAGAAGCCGCAGCCTTTGTCAAGGCTGCGGCCACAAGATGTTGTGGATTGTTCGGCTACGGATCAGTAGCGGTAGTGTTCAGCCTTGAACGGACCCTGCGACGAGACGCCGATATAAGCAGCCTGTTCGTCAGAAAGTTTGGTCAGCGTCACGCCGAGCCTTCCGAGGTGAAGACGGGCAACTTTTTCGTCGAGGTGCTTGGGCAGGATATAGACCTCGTTCTTGTACTCGCCCTGCTTCGTGAACAGCTCGATCTGGGCCAGCGTCTGGTTGGTGAACGAGGCGGACATGACGAAGGACGGATGGCCGGTAGCATTTCCGAGGTTGAGCAGGCGACCCTCCGACAGAAGGATCATCCGGTTGCCCTTCGGGAACTCGATCATGTCGACCTGCGGCTTCACGTTGGTCCACTTCAGGTTCTTCAACGCCGCAACCTGGATCTCGTTATCGAAATGGCCGATATTGCCGACGATCGCCATATCCTTCATCTCGCGCATATGCTCGATGCGGATGACGTCCTTGTTGCCGGTAGTGGTGATGAAGATATCGGCCGAGGCGACGACGTCTTCTAGCACGACGACTTCAAACCCGTCCATGGCAGCCTGCAGGGCGCAGATCGGATCGACTTCAGTGACCTTGACGCGAGCACCGGCGCCCTGGAGCGAAGCAGCCGAACCCTTGCCGACATCGCCGTAACCGCAGACGACGGCGACCTTGCCGGCCATCATCACGTCGGTGCCGCGGCGAATGCCGTCGACCAGCGATTCCTTGCAGCCGTACTTGTTGTCGAACTTCGACTTGGTGACGGAGTCGTTGACGTTGATGGCCGGGAAGGGCAGGAGGCCCTTCTTGGAAAGATCATAGAGGCGGTGAACGCCTGTTGTGGTCTCTTCGGTCACACCCTTGATCGCATCGCGCTGCTTGGTGAACCAGCCTGGCGAAGCGGCAAGACGCTTCTTGATCTGCGCGAACAGGATCTCTTCTTCTTCCGATGTGGGCACGGAAAGAACGTCCTCACCGGCTTCGGCGCGGGCGCCGAGCAGGATGTACATGGTGGCGTCGCCACCATCATCGAGGATCATGTTGGAGAAGCCGCCATCGGTCCACTGAAAGATCTTGTCGGTGTATTCCCAGTACTCGGTGAGCGATTCACCCTTCACGGCAAATACCGGGATGCCGGACGCTGCAATTGCAGCAGCGGCATGATCCTGGGTCGAGAAGATGTTGCAGGAGGCCCAGCGAATGTCGGCGCCGAGTTCCTTCAGCGTCTCGATCAGAACCGCCGTCTGGATCGTCATGTGCAGCGAACCGGAGATGCGGGCGCCCTTGAGCGGCTGCGATGCACCGAATTCCTCGCGGCACGACATCAGGCCCGGCATTTCGGTTTCGGCGATGTCGAGCTCCTTGCGGCCGTAGGCAGCAAGTTCGATATCCGCGACGATGTAATCCTTGTCAGTGCTCATAAAGCTCTCCGCGTGGTGTGTCGAAGGCAGGGGAACGGATTTCCGTTCATCCGGGCGTCGACGAAAAATCTCGCCAGCGGTGTAACAGGCTTGGGGCTGACTTGCAACTAACACATAAAGACGTCTTTATATGTTTATGTCCGTTCGGTTGCTATGGTTATCAAGCTTCTTCGCCGAACTTGTTGGCAACGAGCGCCTCCAGAGCGTCGAGCGCTTCAACAGCCTGCGGGCCGCTTGCGGAAACCTCGATCGAACAGCCGGTGCTGGCGGCCAGCATCATCAGGCCCATGATGGAATTGCCGCCGACTGTCGATCCATCCCTTGAAACCCTCACATCGGCTTCGAAACTTTCCACCATCTGCACGAACTTGGCCGATGCTCGCGCGTGGAGGCCACGCTTGTTGACGATTGTGAAATGCCGTGGGGCAAGGGGAGACATGCGTTTGCAGTGCTTTCTTATTTTCCGCTGAGCACGCGGCTTGCGACGTTGATATATTTGCGGCCGGCCTCGGAGGACTCGACCAGCGAGCGCTCCATGTTGTTGTCGCTTCGGACGCCGGCAAGCTTGATCAGCATCGGCAGGTTCATGCCGGCGATAACCTCCGTCTTGCCGCTTTCCATCACCGAGATCGAAAGGTTCGACGGCGTACCGCCGAACATGTCGGTGAGGATGATAACGCCGTATCCGTCATCGGCCTTGGCGACCGCATCGACGATATCCTGCCTCCGCTGGTCCATATCGTCTTCGGGGCCGATGCAAATGGTTTCGATGAATTTCTGAGGTCCGACGACGTGCTCGACGGCCTGTCGAAATTCCTCAGCCAGCTTGCCATGAGTGACAAGCACAATTCCGATCATGAAAACTGCCCCCTGCTATGGAAACTTGCGGCCAATATCGCAACGCAATACAGGCGTCCAGCGGTGGGGAGCCATCTTCGCCATGTCCGCATCAAGTTCAAGTTAAAAAATCGCGAGCCTGATTGGGTCAGAAGGGTCGCTCCCCTCGAAATGCCGGGAAAAGGCCGGAAAGCGCGGAAAGTGGCTCCGGAAAGAGCGACCATAATCTAACCAGTGGAATGTCTCCGAGACCCGAAAGCGCGAAGCGTTCGTTGTCCGGCGGATACCGTTCGTCGTTCGGAGACGACAGGACGCGCACGGCAAGATCGAGGGCAGCTGACGGGGCGGAGTCTACTTCGATAATGCCACTGCCGCGCAATTCGATGAGGCCGGCGATCGTCTGCGGCCGGTGTGCGACGAGGCGATCATTCTCGCGCGAGACGAACACCTGATCGTCGGCCACCAGCGCCGAAAAGACGCCCTGGCGTCTGGCGGCACTTAGACAGGCAAACGCCAGCATGGATTTGCCGCTGCCGGAAGGACCGGTGAAGAGGATGCCGCGGGTCCCGACGACGATCGCCGTGGCATGGATATTGACCCGTTGCGTATCGCTCATGGCTCTTCGCCCGAAGGAAGCGACAGCGTGAAGCGCGCGCCCTTAAGCGTCTCCGTCTGCGGATCGACAAGGTTTTCCGCCTGCAGGGAGCCGCCATGCGCCACGGCGATCTGACGGCTGATCGACAGTCCCAGGCCCGAATTCTGGCCGAAGCTCTCGCCATCGGGGCGATCGGTGTAGAACCGCTCGAAGATGCGATCGATGTTCTCGGCCTGAATGCCCGGACCGTTGTCATCCACGGTGACGACCACCTTGTCCTTGACCCGGGCGAGGCGGATGGCAATGCGACCGCCTTTTTCCGGCACGAAGGAGCGGGCATTTTCGATAAGGTTGGTGATGATCTGGCCAAGCCGCAGATCGTGGCCGTTGACGAGGTAATTCGGTTTCTGCCCGCCCTTCGCGTCGATGACCAGATCGATCTCAACCGGTTTGCGGCCGGTGCGGATCTGTCTGGAAATATCCACGAGGTTGCTCAGCAGCGTATCCATGCCGACAGGTGCCGAATCGGTCCGGGCAAGTTCCGCATCGAGCCTCGATGCATCGGAGATATCACTGATGAGACGGTCGAGGCGGCGCACATCGTGGAAGATGATATCCGTCAGTTTCTGTTTGGAGGCCTCGGATTTGGCAAGCGGCAGCGTCTCGACGGCGCTGCGCAAGGACGTCAGCGGGTTCTTCAGCTCGTGGCTCACGTCGGCTGCGAAGCTTTCGATCGCGTCGATGCGGTCGTAGAGCGCATTGGTCATGTCGCGAACAGCGATCGAGAGGTTGCCGATCTCGTCCTGACGATAGGAGAAATCCGGAATCTCTTCACGCTGCTTGGCACCGCGACGGACGCGAACAGCAGCAGCAGCAAGCCGGCGCAACGGATTGGCGATGGTGGACGACAGGAGCAGCGACAGCAGAATGTTGACGAGGGTCGCGACGCCGAAGACGCGCATGATCGCCAGCCGCTCCGCATGCACGATCTTGTCGATGTCGCCGGCCTGGGTCGAGAGAAGCAGAACGCCGAGCACCGCGCGGAACCTCTGGACCGGGACGGCGACGGAGACGATCAGTTCGCCGCGATCGGTAATGCGCACCACGGCGCCGCGAACGCCAGTCAGCGCGTTCATCACTTCCGGATAGATCGAGCCATCGCCACCCGGCGCTTCCTTGTAGGTCGGCAGGTTGCCGGGCTGCAGCATGCGGTTGAACAAGCCGGCAACCCATTCGCTCCAGGTCTGCGACTGATCTTCAACCGGCGGCAGATCAAAGCGCAGCACCTGGCCGCGCGAATAGAGGTGGCGCGAGTCCAGCAGCAGGTTTGCGTCTGCATCGAACAGTCGGGCGCGGGTGCGGGTCGGCGAGATCAGCCGCCGCAGCACGGGCGCGACCCGCTCGGGGTCGATCGGGAAATCGAGGTCCTCGTCGTTCGGCACCGGCGTGATGCTCTGGCCGGCCTGCAGTTCGAGAAGCTTCTGCGGATCGATGGTGATCGAATTGGTATCGACGGAGGCGGATGCGGAGATCGCGCCGGCAATGATTTCGCCCTGCGTCAGCAGGCTCTCGACGCGGGCATCGATCAACCCCTCGCGAAACTGGTTGAGATAGAGGATGCCGGCGACGAGAACGACGGTCGCCGCGATGTTGAAGAACAGAATACGGCGGGTGAGGCTGGAAAACACCGCGTGGCCGAACACCCGGCGAATGAGCGTGAACGGTCGCGACCAGAAGCGCCGTGAGGCGCGGCGTATTCCGGCACTCGCGGGTCTGGTCGTTCCGGTTTCATGCAATCGGTCTGCCACGTGCAGTCCTTCCAGAGAGCTTACAGTCTAAGCCCTGTGCCGCGGTGGCTTCAAGTTACGCATCCGCACGATCGAATTTTTAGAGGCTCCCGGGTCTCGGAGCTGGCAACCGTTACGCAGCCTCGCGGAATCGGTAGCCAACGCCGTACAGCGTCTCGATCATGTCGAAATCCGTGTCAACCATCTTGAACTTCTTGCGCAGGCGTTTGATGTGGCTGTCGATGGTGCGGTCGTCCACATAGACCTGTTCGTCATAGGCGGCATCCATCAGCGCGTCACGGCTTTTTACGACGCCCGGACGCTGCGCCAGCGAATGCAGGATCAGGAATTCCGTGACTGTCAGGGTTACCGCTTCGCCCTTCCAGGTGCAGGTGTGGCGTTCCTGGTCCATCGCCAGCTGGCCGCGTTCCAGTGTGCGGGCCGCCAACTGGTCCGGGGTCGGCTTGACGCCACCACTTGCCTGCTGGGCTTCGCGTGCGCTGGAACGGCGCAGGATCGCCTTCACGCGCTCGACCAGCAATCGCTGCGAGAACGGCTTGGTGATGAAATCGTCTGCGCCCATCTTGAGCCCGAACAGCTCGTCGATCTCTTCATCCTTGGAGGTGAGGAAGATCACAGGCAGATCGGATTTCTGTCGCAGGCGTCGCAACAGCTCCATTCCGTCCATGCGCGGCATTTTGATATCGAAGATGGCCAGGTGCGGGGGGCGGGCGATCAGCCCGTCGAGCGCGGAGGCGCCATCGGTATAGGTTTCGACCTTATACCCTTCGGCTTCCAGTGCAATCGACACTGAAGTCAGGATATTGCGGTCGTCATCTACGAGCGCGATTGTCTGCATTCTCTCCGTCTCCATCGTCATATAGGCGCATCTCCTGGATGTCCCCAGCCAGAATTGGCGAAAGCCATGCGCTTCTTCAGTATAAAGGTGGAACAAATTGTGGCAACGCCAAGAGGCGCACGGTCGGTAGGGACCTTTGTCCCAATGAGCCAAACACAGTCTGCAGGTCGTGAAAGACCCCCAGAAACGGCGAACAGAAAACCCTCGTAAACCGATTTAATCGAGAATAAAATTTTTTAAATCGATTAAATAACTGATATTATTACGCTATTTCAGAATTATCTTGCCCTTTTTAAAAACCCGCTCTAGGTTCCGCGCAGGTTCAATCCACAAAAAGGAGCGCGCGTATGGAGCAGTTTGGACTTCACAACCCATCGAACGGGCTCGCAGACATCGGTCTCGGCAATGCATCGCGTGTGAATTACAATCTCAGCGAAGTCGAGCTTTACGAAGAAGCGATTCGCCGGGGCGAAGCCGATCTGACGATCGACGGCGCGTTGAGGGCTCGCACCGGACAGCATACCGGCCGGTCGCCCAAGGACAAATTCGTCGTCCGCGACGCGGGTACCGAAGACAAGATCTGGTGGGACAACAACAAGCCGATGTCGCCCGAGCACTTTGCCGTGCTGAAGGCTGACATGCTGGCCCATGCCAGCGGCAAAACCCTGTTTGTCCAGGATCTGATCGGCGGCGCCGATGAAGCAAACGCGCTTCCGACCCGCGTCGTCACAGAGCTTGCCTGGCATGCGCTGTTCATCCGCAACCTCCTCATCCGCCCCAAGCGCGATACGCTGGAAGGTTTCGAGCAGAAGCTGACGATCATCAATCTGCCGAGCTTCAAGGCCGATCCGGCCCGTCACGGCTGCCGCTCCGAAACCGTGATCGCCTGCGATCTGGAAAACGGTCTCGTGCTGATCGGCGGCACGTCGTATGCCGGCGAAAACAAGAAGTCGGTCTTTACCGTTCTCAACTATCTCCTGCCGGCCAAGGGCGGGATGCCGATGCATTGCTCCGCCAATGTTGGCAGCGAGGGCGATACCGCCGTGTTCTTCGGTCTCTCGGGCACCGGCAAGACCACGCTTTCCGCCGACCCGACCCGCACGCTGATCGGTGACGACGAGCATGGCTGGGGCGAAAACGGCGTCTTCAACTTCGAAGGCGGCTGTTACGCCAAGGCGATCAAGCTTTCCGCTGAAGCCGAACCCGAAATCTACGCGGCAACCCGCCGTTTCGGCACGGTCCTGGAAAACGTCGTTCTCGACGACAACCGCGTTCCCGATTTCGACGACAATTCGCTGACGGAAAACACCCGCAGTGCCTATCCGCTGCATTTCATTCCGAACGCATCGGAAACCGGTCTCGCGCCGCATCCGAAGACGATCATCATGCTGACGGCAGATGCTTTCGGCGTGATGCCGCCGATTGCCAGGCTGACCCCGGAACAGGCCATGTACCACTTCCTGTCCGGTTACACCGCCAAGGTGGCCGGTACGGAAAAGGGTGTGACGGAACCGGAAGCCACGTTCTCGACCTGCTTCGGCGCACCGTTCATGCCGCGTCATCCGGCTGAATACGGCAACCTCCTGAAGGACCTGATCGCCAAGCACGGCGTCGATTGCTGGCTGGTCAACACAGGCTGGACAGGCGGCGCATACGGCACCGGTCGTCGTATGCCGATCAAGGCCACCCGCGCGCTTCTGGCCGCAGCCCTGAACGGCAGCCTCAAGGATGCCGAGTTCCGCACGGATGCCAATTTTGGCTTTGCCGTTCCGGTCGCCGTCGATGGCGTCGAAACGTCCATTCTCGATCCGCGTTCGACCTGGTCCGATGGACAGGCCTACGACAACCAGGCAGCCAAGCTGGTCTCGATGTTCATCAAGAGCTTCGAGAAGTTCGAAGACCACGTCGACAGCAAGGTCCGCGACGCAGCACCTGGTCTGAAGATCGCCGCCGAGTAAGTCTTGGGTCCCAGCTGGACCACAAGGATTCACGTGGAACATTATAGCCGCCGGCTCCCTCTGAGCCGGCGGTTTTCTTTTGCTCCGGTTTGTGGGAAATACGGCCATGGCCAGCAATCCTCTCGAGATCAACACCCGCATCACCATCGCCGGATGGGAGCTCACCGAGCAGTTCGTGCTGGCGGGGGGGCCGGGCGGCCAGAACGTCAACAAGGTCTCGACGGCGGTCCAGCTGTTCTTCGATCTCGTCAATTCCCCGTCGCTGCCCGAACGGATCAAGGAAGCCGCGATCAAGCTTGCCGGCCGGAAGGTATCCAAGGACGGCGTGCTGATGATCGAGGCCAACCGGTTTCGAAGCCAGGAGCGCAACCGCGAGGATGCGCGCGACCGGCTGAAGGAACTGATCCTGAAGGCAGCCGAGCCGCCACCGCCACCGCGCCGGAAGACCAAGCCGACCAAGGGCTCCGTGGAGCGGCGACTCAAGGCGAAATCCGGCCGCTCCGATGTCAAGAAGATGCGCGGCAAGCCGAACGGCGACTGACCACGAAGGGCCACGGGGGAATCATATGGCGACTTTGGCAAACGGTATCCGGCATCTGCCGGGCTCTCTGAACCGCGCCGCCCAGGAACATCTGGTCGAGGTCATCCGCGCCATCGTCGCCGAGGCACCGCTCTACGTCCCGGCCATGCCCGGCACGGGCAAACCGATGTCGGTTCGGATGACGAATTGCGGCGAGCTCGGCTGGGTGACGGACAAGGAGCGCGGCTACCGGTACCAGGAGACCCATCCGCAGACGGGCAGACCGTGGCCCGCCATTCCGTCAGAACTGATGGACCTCTGGGAAAACCTCTCCGGCTATGACAAGCCGCCGGAGGCATGCCTTGTCAATTTCTATTCAGACGACGCGAAAATGGGCATGCATCAGGACAAGGACGAATCAGACCTGAACGCGCCGGTCCTTTCCATCTCGCTCGGCAATACCTGCCTGTTTCGGGTCGGTGGGGTCGATCGCAAGGATCCGACAGGCTCCTTCAAGCTCTCGAGCGGCGATATCGTGGTGCTGGGCGGGGAAGGGCGGCTTGCGTTTCACGGGGTGGACCGGATCTATCCCGGCACGTCGACGCTTCTCAAAAATGGGGGCCGCATCAATCTGACACTGCGAAGGGTCAATAGCTGACGATCGAAGATCCATCGTGTAATGGGTATCGATCGACAGCCTACAGTTTTCTCAAAGCCACCGTCTCGATGAAGTGGTCGCGACCCTTGCGCAGAATGATATCGGCGCGGGGCCGGGTCGGGATGATGTTCTGGCGCAGGTTCTTGAGGTTGATGTTTTCCCAAAGCCCTTCTGCGACGGCCATCGCCTCCGCTTCGCTGATCGCCGCATACTTGTTGAAGAAGGATGTCGGCTCACGAAAGGCCGTCTGCCGCAGTTTCATGAACCGCTGGACATACCACTGATGGATCTGCTCCTCGTCGGCGTCGATATAGATCGAGAAGTCGAAGAAGTCAGACACGATCGGCACGATCTTGCCGTCAACAGGCAATGCGCGCGACTGCAGCACATTGATGCCTTCGAAGATTAGGATGTCGGGACGGTCGACCAGCGTATATTCGCCGGGCAGCACGTCATAGGTCAGATGCGAGTAGCGCGGCGCCTTGACGTTTTTCTCGCCGGCCTTGATCGCCGAAAGAAACCGCAGGATCTGGCCGATATCGTAGCTCTCCGGAAAACCCTTGCGCTGCATCAGGTTTTCACGTTGGAGAACCGCGTTGGGATAAAGAAATCCGTCGGTCGTGATGAGATCGACCTTCGGACTTGCCGGCCAGCGCGCAAGCAGTTCCTTCAGCACGCGTGCGGTGGTCGACTTGCCGACCGCGACCGAGCCGGCAACGCCGATGATGAACGGGGTCTTTGACACATCCGGAAGGGTCAAAAAGCGGTTGCGCTGCCGGTAAAGCCGTTGCGAGGCCTCGACATGGGTCGAAAGAAGGCGCGACAGCGACAGATAGATGCGCCGGACCTCGTCGATGTTGATCGGATCGTCCAGCGAGCGCAGCCGGGCGATTTCCTCGGCCTTCAGCGTCAGTGGCGTGTCGGCCCGAAACTTCGCCCATTCCTCGGCGGTGAAGTGGTGGTAGGGCGAGTAGTATTCCGCGTTCACACCGCTCTCCGGGATATCCACATCATGCTTTTCAGGCGTCGAAACGATGTTCATGAAGGAGCTCGGCTCGCCTTTTCCTGCAGGCCTGTCTGGCCTGTCCTGCGCTGAAGTTCGGCGAGCACATCCTGCAACGGGATGTCGGCAATGTTCAATACGACCATAAGATGATAGAGAAGGTCCGCACTTTCAGACACGAGATCGTGCCGGTCCTGCGCCACCGCGGCGATCACGGTTTCCACCGCCTCTTCGCCTAGCTTCTTGGCAGCCTTGGTCTGCCCGGCCGCCACGAGCTTGGCGGTCCAGGATTCCTCAGGCGGGGCTTTCGCGCGCTGCGCAACGATCCTCTCGAGATCGCCGAGGGTGAATTCACTCAAAACCGTCTCCTCCCGTCCCGAATATCAGTCGAGCCGCATGGCAATGCCATGGTCGGCCATATAGCGCTTTGCCTCGCCAATCGAATAGGTCCCGAAGTGGAAAATCGAGGCGGCGAGAACGGCGGTCGCATGGCCCTCTTTCACGCCCGCAACGAGATCGTCCAGCGTGCCGACGCCGCCCGAGGCGATGACGGGAACGCGAACCGAATCGGCAATCGTGCGGGTCAGCGCCAGATCGTAGCCGATCTTCGTGCCGTCGCGGTCCATCGAGGTCACGAGCAACTCGCCGGCGCCGCGCTCGACCATCTTTCGCGCAAACTCGACAGCATCGATCCCGGTCGCAGTGCGTCCGCCATGGGTGAAGATCTCCCAGCGATCGCTCTCGCCTGATGCGGACACCCGCTTGGCATCGATCGACACGACGATGCACTGGTTGCCGAACTTGTTGGCAGCTTCGTAGACGAAATCCGGATTGTTCACTGCAGCGGAGTTGATCGAGACCTTGTCGGCCCCGGCCAGCAACAGCTTGCGGATATCGGCAATGGCGCGAACGCCGCCGCCAACGGTAAGCGGCATGAAGCAGTGTTCGGCGGTGCGGGCCACGACATCGAAGATCGTGTCGCGATTATCGGACGAGGCGGTGATGTCGAGGAAGCAGAGCTCGTCGGCACCGGCAGCGTCATAGGCTTTTGCGGCCTCGACCGGATCGCCGGCATCGATCAGGTCCACGAAATTGACGCCCTTCACGACACGGCCGTCCTTCACGTCGAGGCAGGGAATGACACGGGCTTTGAGCGTCATGCGGCTTCTCCTCTCGCGGCGCGAATCAGCGAAAGCGCTTCGTCAGGATCGATCCGGCCGTCATAGAGCGCTCGCCCGGAAATCGCGCCTTCGAGACGGGCCGCATCCGGCTGCAGCATGCGGTGGATATCGTCCATCGAGGCAAGCCCGCCCGACGCGATGACGGGAATGGAAACTGCATCCGCCAGTTCCAGCGTCGAGGCCCAGTTGATGCCGGCGAGGATCCCGTCGCGGTCGATGTCGGTATAGATGATTGCCGAAACACCAGCGCCTTCAAATTTCTTGGCAAGCTCGATCACGCCCAGCTCGGACGCTTCCGCCCAGCCTTCCACCGCCACTTTGCCACCCTTGGCATCGATGCCGACGGCGACCTGGCCCGGAAACTTCTCGCATGCCTCGATGACGAGAGCAGGATCTCGAACCGCGACGGTCCCGAGAATGACACGCGCCAATCCGCGGCTAAGCCATGCCTCGATATGCTCGAGCGTCCGGATGCCGCCGCCGAGCTGGACCGGGTTCTTCGTTGCCTTCAGGATCGCATCGACGGCCGCGCCGTTGACGCTTTCGCCGGCAAAGGCGCCGTTGAGGTCCACCACATGCAACCACTCGAAACCCTGGTCCTCAAAGGCCTTGGCCTGGTCGGCCGGGTCCGGATTGTAGACGGTCGCCTGTTCCATGTCGCCAAGCTTGAGGCGCACGCACTGGCCGTCCTTGAGGTCGATAGCCGGGAAAAGAATCATGTTAGGGCTTCCAGCGCAGGAAGTTGGAAATCAGGGCGAGGCCGAGTGTCTGGCTCTTTTCCGGATGGAATTGCGCCCCCACCATGTTGTCGCGTCCAACGAAGGCCGTCATCGCGCCACCGTATTCCGTCGTGGCGATGACGTCGGAAGGGTTTGCGGCGGCGAGATGGTAGGAGTGCACGAAATAGGCGTGCAGTCCGTCCGGCCCGGTCGGAATTCCCTCGAACAGAGGATGCGGGTTGGCAAGTTCCAGCGTGTTCCAGCCGATCTGGGGGATCTTCAGGCTGGGATCGGACGGCGTCATTTCGACAACATCGCCCTTGATCCAGCCGAAGCCCTCGCTGGTGGTCTTTTCGAGCCCGCGCGAGGACATCAGCTGCATGCCGACGCAGACCCCGAGGAAAGGGCGTGCGTTTGTCTCGACGGCCTCGATCAGTGCCTCGTGCATGCCGGAAACGGCATCGAGCCCGGCCCGGCAATCGGCATAGGCGCCGACGCCAGGAAGAACGACGCGGTCAGCCGAGGCGACGGCATCAGGCTTGTCGGTGAGGTCGATTTCAGCGTCGATGCCGGCCTCGCGAGCGGCGCGTTCGAAAGCCTTGGTAGCGGATCGGAGATTGCCCGATCCATAGTCGATGATTGCGACGCGCATCAGCGTCCTCCGTGATCGAAAAGTCCGGCGCCGGAACTCTGCCATCCGGCAGCGGCGGGGGAAGGGGTGTTCGTCTGTGGCGCCCATTCGGAAAGAGTAGGCATTGCGCTCGGTTCAGGCTGCGGCAGATTGGAGAAATACATCTCCTCGGCCGTGCTCCTGTCCTGCGCAAACACAACGGTTTCGAGGGTGTAGCCTCGGCGCTGCAGCGACTGCGAGTAGAGATGCCGGCCTTCCAGCGCAACGATCAGGTTCATCGCAAAGCCGAGCAGCCAGCCGCCGATCGCAAAGCCCGGCATCGTCGAAAGAACGCCGCTGCCGATCTGGATCGCAAGGGCAATCGCGCCTGCAATCCACATCCGGTGCCAGAACAGCCAGATCCAGGAGAGAAGAAATGCCGGCCATGAAAATCCGTCCGGCATGATGACGGTGGAACGGTGCTCCCTGTCGGGGCGATTTTTCGGCGTCAGAACGAGATAGCTTCTCAAGGATGAAACTCCTGGAAGCGTCAGGCAAGCGTACCCTTGGTCGAAGGAACGCGATTGGCCTGCCGCGGATCGATTTCGGTCGCGATGCGCAACACGCGCGCCACGGATTTGAAGCAGGTCTCGGCGATATGATGGTTGTTGGCGCCGTAATGGTTGAGGATATGCAGCGTAATCCCGGCATTCTGCGCCAGCGCGTTGAAGAATTCCCGCACCAGTTCCGTATCGAACGTGCCGATCTTCGGGGCCGAGAACGAGACGTTCCAGACCAGGAAAGGCCGGCCCGATACGTCGACCGCAGCCTTCGTCATCGTTTCGTCCATGGCGAGATCGAGCGAGGCATAGCGGGCAATGCCGCGCCGGTCGCCGAGCGCCTTGGAAATGGCCTGGCCAATCGCGATGCCGGTATCTTCCACCGTATGGTGATCGTCGACATGCAGGTCGCCCTTCACGTCGATCTCCATGTCGATCAACGAATGGCGCGAAAGCTGGTCCAGCATATGGTCGAAAAACCCGACGCCCGTCGAAATCTTTGACGTGCCGGTGCCGTCGAGATTGACGGAAACCGAAACGGAAGTCTCGTTGGTCTTGCGGGAAACGCTTCCCGTGCGTGCGGCTGTCGTATCGACCATCATGTCACCCATGCTTATTCTGCGCGCTCCATATCAGGCGCAAGATCAAATATCCAGCAAAAGCGCGGTCGAAGCAGGGCCGTCACGCTGCGCCGTTTCGACAAGATTGTATTCGGCGGATGCCCACTTACATAGGGCACAACGGAGCCGCCATGAACGTCGCTGGGGCTCGCAATCGAAGGCGCCCTCCAGGGGCTTTTAGAGGTATATGGAATGACAACGATTATTACGGTCCGAAAGGGCGGCAAGGTGGTGATGGCCGGTGACGGTCAGGTGAGCCTGGGCCAGACGGTGATGAAGGGCAATGCCCGCAAGGTGCGCCGAATTGGTAAGACCGGCGATGTGATCGCCGGGTTCGCCGGCGCCACTGCGGATGCCTTCACGCTTCTCGATCGCCTCGAAAAGAAGCTCGAGCAGTATCCCGGCCAGCTGATGCGCGCCGCCGTCGAACTTGCCAAGGACTGGCGCACCGACAAGTATCTGCGCAATCTCGAGGCGATGATGCTGGTTGCCGACAAGTCGATCACGCTCGCCGTCACCGGCAACGGCGATGTGCTGGAGCCCGAACACGGCACGATCGCCATCGGCTCCGGCGGAAACTACGCCTATGCGGCTGCCCGCGCGCTGATGGACACGGACATGTCGGCCGAAGAGGTTGCCCGCAAGGGGCTCGATATCGCGGCCGATATCTGCGTCTACACCAATCACAATCTCGTCGTCGAAACGCTCGACGCCGAATAACGCCATCCAAGCCAGAGGATCTCTCACGGGCCGGGCCTGACAGGACGGTTGACGAGGGACGCCAAGAGGAACTCATGACCAATTTTTCTCCCCGGGAAATCGTTTCCGAGCTCGACCGCCACATCATTGGCCAGCATGACGCCAAGCGCGCCGTTGCCATTGCGCTTCGAAACCGTTGGCGCCGTCATCAGCTGGACGAAAGCCTGCGTGACGAAGTCATGCCGAAGAACATCCTGATGATCGGGCCGACCGGCGTCGGCAAGACGGAGATCTCTCGTCGCCTTGCAAAGCTAGCCGGCGCTCCCTTCATTAAGGTGGAAGCCACCAAGTTCACCGAGGTCGGCTATGTCGGGCGTGACGTCGAACAGATCATCCGCGATCTCGTCGAGATCGGCATCGGCCTGATCCGTGAGAAAAAACGCACCGAAGTGCAGGCGAAGGCGCAGGCAAGTGCCGAGGAGCGCGTGCTCGATGCGCTCGTCGGATCGACGGCCTCTCCTGCCACCCGCGACAGTTTCCGCAAGCGCCTGCGCAGCGGCGAGCTTGACGAGAAGGAAATCGAGATCGAGGTGGCCGACACCAGCTCGGGCATGCCCGGCTTCGACATTCCCGGCATGCCGGGCGGCAATATCGGCGTTCTCAACCTCTCCGACATGTTCGGTAAGGCGATGGGTGGGCGCACCAAGAAGGTCAAAACCACCGTTGCCAAGTCCTACGGCGAACTGGTGCGCGACGAATCCGACAAGCTGATCGACAACGAGGTGATCCAGCGTGAAGCGGTGCGTTCGGTCGAGAATGACGGCATCGTGTTCCTCGACGAGATCGACAAGATCGCTGCCCGCGACGGCGGCATGGGTGCCGGTGTTTCACGTGAAGGCGTGCAGCGCGACCTGCTGCCGCTCGTCGAAGGCACCACGGTCTCGACCAAATACGGACCGGTAAAGACGGATCATATCCTGTTTATCGCCTCCGGCGCCTTCCATGTGTCGAAGCCATCGGACCTTTTGCCGGAACTCCAGGGCCGTCTGCCGATCCGCGTCGAGCTGAAGCCGCTGACCAAGGAAGACTTCCGCCGCATCCTGACGGAAACCGAGGCAAGCCTGATCCGGCAGTACAAGGCGCTGATGGGCACCGAAGATCTGGCGCTCGACTTTACCGATGATGCGCTCGACGCGCTGGCCGACGTCGCGGTGCATCTGAATTCCACCGTCGAAAATATCGGTGCCCGCCGGTTGCAGACGGTGATGGAGCGCGTGCTGGACGAGATTTCGTTCACCGCGCCCGATCAGGGCGGCACGGCGATCACGATCGATGCCGAATATGTCCGCAAGCATGTCGGCGATCTCGCCAACGATACCGACCTGTCGCGTTACATCCTCTGACCTTGAATTCGTGGCAGCCGGGCAACGACCGGCTGCTGCTCGCCTTGGCAGTGACGCTATTTTGAATGCCACTCTCTCGACATTACAGCATCTCTTCACGTAAGGGTGACGCGCTTTCGTGATGCGCCGTTCTCCACCGCCTGACTGTTTCGGCGTCTGGAGCGTTATCGGTGCAGACCGTAATTGGGACACGACAATTTTGAAACGCCTCCTGCTTGCATTTCTGATGACCGTCGCATGGACGGCCGCTTCCACGACCTACGCGGCCGCGGTGACCATCGTGCCGGAAGGCAACCGCAATACGGTGCAGCCGAAAGTGCCGGGTGCCTCCGTGCGCCGAACCCGCGCCGGCCGCACCACGTTCGACGACAAGTATGAAAAGATCCGCGATCTGCTCGCAACCGACAAGAAACTGATCGGCAAGATCAGATCTGCGGCAGCGGCCTACGGCTTCGATCCGATCCATATCGTCGGCGCGATCGTTGGCGAGCACACCTATAATGTCGATGCCTATGACCGGTTGCAGACCTATTACATCAAGGCCGCCGCCTATGCCGGCAACAGTTTCCGCTTCGGCTACGACGACGAATCGATCAAGGATTTTCTCGACCGCCCGCAATTTGCAAAATGCAGCACGGGGCTCGACTCCTACCGTCTCTGGACCTGCCGGGAAAATGTCTGGGAAGACGCTTTCCGGGGACGCAAGGTCGATGGCAAGGCGTTTCCGGACAATCGTTTCAGCGCGGTCTTCTTCCAGCCCTTCTATGCCGGCCAGACCTTCGGCCTCGGCCAGCTCAATCCGCTGACGGCGATGATGTTTTCAGACACCGTCGCCCGCGTTTCCGGTTACCCGAAGCTGGACGAGAACAAGGCATCGGAAGTCTATGACGCGATCATGGACCCGGACAAATCGCTCGCCTACATGGCGGCGAACATCCGCCGTTCGATCGACGACTACAAGACGATTGCGAATGTCGATATCTCCCGCAATCCCGGCATCACAGCCACTCTCTATAACACCGGCGGCTCGGCACAACGGGCGGCAGCCTTGAGGGCGCGCGGCGGTTTGCCGGAAGAGAATTATTACGGCTGGCTGGTCAACGACAAGATCGCCGAGTTGAAATCGCTCTTCTGAGTTCTGATATGTTCTTCATCTCTTAAAGATGAGGACCCTTCATATGGACATGCGCCCCGAACCTTTCGTGCCACCGGCACCGGAGCCGCGCACCGTCCCGCCGTCGCGGCTGGAAGTCATCCGCACCGTGATGCGCAATCCGCTCGAACTGTGGGGAAAGCCGTCCTACACGCTTCCCTGGATCGAGACGAAGTTCCTCAAGGAACGCACCCTCATCGTCAACGATCCGGGCCTTATCCGGCACATTCTTGTCGATAATTCCGCCAATTACGAGATGTCGGAGATCCGTCAGCTCATCCTGCGGCCGATCCTGCGTGACGGATTGCTGACGGCGGAAGGGCCCGTGTGGAAGCGCTCGCGCAAGGCGATGGCACCGGTGTTCACGCCGCGCCACTCCCGCGGTTTTGCCGGCCAGATGCTGGCGAAGTCGGAGGAGTATGTCGAGAAGTATGCGGCCGACCATCCTTCGGGCGCGGTCCACGACATCTCGGTCGACATGACGGAACTTGCGTTCGCCATCCTTTCCGAGACACTGTTTTCCGGCGAGATCGTCACCGAGAGCGAGAAATTTTCCGATGACGTCGACAGCCTGCTGCATCGCATGGGCCGTGTCGATCCGATGGATCTTCTGCGCGCCCCTCCTTGGGTACCGCGCGTGACGCGGATCGGTGGCCAGCGCGTGCTGGACAAGTTCCGCAAGGTCGTCGCCGATACCATGATCCAGCGCCAGAAGCGGATCCGCGAGACGCCGGATGCCGTACCGCAGGATTTTCTAACATTGCTGCTGCAGCTCGAAGGGCCCGACGGCCTGACGATGGCCGAAATCGAAGACAATATCCTGACCTTCATCGGCGCCGGCCACGAAACGACGGCGAGGGCGCTCGCCTGGACGCTGTATTGCGTCGGCCAGTCGCCGCATGTGCGCGATGCGATGGAAACGGAGATCGATCAGGTCTTGAGCGAAGGGGCCGAACCGGTCGACTGGCTGGAGAGAATGCCCTGGGTGAGAGCCGCTTTCGAGGAAGCGCTGCGGCTCTATCCGCCGGCGCCCTCCATCAACCGCGCGGCAATCCGTGGCGATCGCTGGACCAGCCCGACGGGCGAGACCGTGACCATCGATGCGGGCGTGACGGTTCTCGTCATGCCATGGACACTGCATCGGCATGAACTCTACTGGGAAAAGCCGCGCGCCTTTATGCCCGAACGCTTCCTTCCGGAAAACCGTGGCAACATCAATCGCTTCCAGTACCTGCCGTTCGGAGCGGGCCCGCGCACTTGCATCGGTGCCGTCTTTGCCATGCAGGAGGCGGTGATCGCGCTTGCCGTGTTGATGAAGAGCTACCGGTTCGATGTGGTGCCGGGCACCAAAGTCTGGCCGGTGCAGAAGCTCACCACCCAGCCGCAGGACGGAATACCCATGAAGGTGGTCCGTCGGCGCTCCACGTGAAACACCTCTTGAGGGTGGTCCATATCGGCCCATGATTTCATGGTCGATGGCATCGTCGGCGATTGACAGACAAAGTCTTGCGGGCAATCTGCATGTCACCAAAAAATCATACGGGAGGCGCGGCATGACTCGCATCGAAAAAAACGGACTGCAGATCGATCAAAAGCTGCACGACTTTCTGGTTACCGAAGCGCTTCCCGAGACCGGTATTGATGCCGACCATTTCTTCGCCGAGTTTTCCGCGATCGTTCACGACCTTGCGCCGAAGAACCGGGCGCTTCTGTCCAGGCGCGATGCGTTTCAGCTCGAGATCGACGAGTGGTACCGCAAGCACGGTGCACCGAACGACCTGGCTGCCTACGAGGAATTCCTGCGCGAGATCGGCTATCTCCTTCCCGAAGGACCCGATTTTAAGGTCTCGACGGAAAACGTCGATCCGGAAATTGCCGGCATCGCCGGCCCGCAGCTCGTCGTCCCCGTGATGAATGCACGCTATGCACTAAACGCCGCCAATGCCCGCTGGGGTTCGCTCTATGATGCGCTTTATGGCACGGACGCCATCCCGGAAGTGGATGGTGCCGATAAGGGCAAGGGCTACAATCCGGTCCGCGGCAAACAGGTGATTGCCTGGGTGCGCGACTTCCTCGATCAGTCGGCTCCGCTTTCCGGCGCCAGCTGGAAGGATGCAGCCTCCTTCAAGGTGGAAGATGCCGCCCTGTTCGTGACGCTGTCGAACGGCGAGGTGACAGGCCTGACCGATCCGACGCAGTTTGCCGGCTATCTGGGCGAACCGAACCGGATCCTGCTTGTGCGCAACAACCTGCATGTCGAAATCGTCATCGATCCGGCAACCGCGATCGGCAAGGACGATCCGGCCCATATTTCTGATGTGCGAATCGAATCGGCGATCACCACAATCATGGACTGCGAAGATTCGGTCGCCGCTGTCGACGCTGAGGATAAGGTTGCCGTCTATCGCAACTGGCTCGGCCTGATGAAGGGCGATCTCGCGGAAGAGGTTGCCAAGGGTGGCAAGAACTTCCTGCGCACGCTCAACCCGGATTTTGACTATACGGCGCCCAATGGCGCAACCGTCGAAGTCAAAGCCCGCTCGCTGATGCTGATCCGCAATGTCGGCCACCTCATGACCAACCCGGCCATTCTCGACCGCGACGGCCATGAAGTGCCCGAAGGCATCATGGATGCTGTCGTCACGGCGCTGATCGCCATCCACGACATCGGTCGCAAGGATGGCGGCATCACCGGCCGCCGCAAGAATTCGAAGCTCGGCTCCATGTATGTGGTCAAGCCGAAGATGCACGGGCCGGAAGAAGTGGCCTTCGCAGCCGAGATCTTCACGCGCGTCGAACAGGCGCTCGGTCTCGCCGACAATGCCATGAAGATGGGTATCATGGACGAGGAACGCCGCACCACGATCAACCTCAAGGAGGCGATCCGCGCCGCAAAGGAGCGCGTCGTGTTTATCAACACCGGCTTCCTCGACCGCACCGGCGACGAGATCCACACCTCGATGGAAGCCGGCCCGATGATCCGCAAGGGCGACATGAAGCAGGCGGCTTGGATTGCGGCCTATGAGAACTGGAATGTCGATATCGGTCTCGCCTGCGGGCTGTCCGGCCATGCACAGATCGGCAAGGGCATGTGGGCGATGCCGGATCTGATGGCGGCGATGCTGGAGCAGAAGATCGGTCACCCGAAAGCGGGCGCCAACACCGCCTGGGTCCCGTCACCGACGGCCGCCACTTTGCATGCCACCCACTATCACACAGTCGATGTCGCCGAAGTCCAGAAGGGGCTGAAGACTCGCACCCGTGCCAAACTCTCCGATATCCTGTCGGTGCCTGTCGCCTCGCGGCCGAACTGGACGCCGGAAGAAATCCAGCGCGAACTCGACAACAATGCGCAGGGCATTCTCGGCTACGTCGTGCGCTGGATCGACCAGGGCGTCGGCTGCTCCAAGGTGCCGGATATCAACGACATCGCGCTGATGGAAGACCGGGCGACCCTGCGCATCTCGTCGCAGCATATGGCCAACTGGCTGCACCACAAGCTCGTCACCGAAGAGCAGATCGTCGAGACGCTGAAGCGGATGGCGGCAGTGGTCGATGGCCAGAACGAAGGCGATCCGCTCTATAAGCCGATGGCAGCTAACTTCGACGCCTCGGTCGCCTTTCAGGCAGCGCTCGAACTGGTGCTCAAGGGTCGCGAACAGCCGAACGGCTATACCGAACCGGTTCTGCACCGCCGCCGGCTGGAACTCAAGGCAAAGGCCGGTTAATCCGGCCCGTCGCTCAGACAACAAAAAAGCCGCCGGGAAATCCTCGGCGGCTTTTGCATTTGCAGGCGTTGAACCGTTACTGAATCACGACGACCTTGGTGTTGCGGCCCGGACGGACGCGGCTGTAGAGGTCGATCACGTCCTGGTTCATCAGACGGATGCAGCCCGACGAAGCGGCGGTGCCGATCGAGGCCCATTCCGGCGTGCCGTGCAGGCGAAACAGCGTGTCCTGGCCCTTTTCGTTGAACAGGTACATGGCGCGTGCACCAAGCGGGTTCGACAGACCGGGGCCCATGCCGTTTTCGACATAACGGGCGATGTCCGGCTTGCGCACTGCCATTTCCTTCGGCGGATGCCAGTTCGGCCATTCCTGCTTCCAGGCAACATAGGCTGTGCCCGACCATGCGAAGCCCTGCTTTCCGACGCCGATACCATAGCGCATCGCACGACCACCCGGCAGGATGAAATAGAGATGACGTTCGCGGGTATTGACGATGACCGTGCCCGGGCGTTCGTTCGTCTCGTAATTGACGACCTGGCGAACGAACTGAGGCTTCACCCGGTTGATCGGGATCGCCGGCAGGGTGTAACCTGCATCGGTGATCGAGCCATACGAATCGGTAAAGATCTGCGCCGTCTCGATACGGACCGGAGCATCGGCCTGGGCGACCGTCCGGGGTGTGTCGGACGTGGTGGAGCAGCCGGCCAGGGCAGAGGTTGCCAACAGGCCGAGTGCGAGCATGCTGTTGCGAAAGCGCATGGATGTCTCTTGATGTACGAATCGATTGAAATTGGCGCTCAGGCGCCTTCGGACCCGTTATTTTCCATAGCGCAGCGCTTGGCAAGCGATAGCAGTGAGCCAGGGGATCGCGCTTCCACGAATGCAAAAGGCAATGTCCTTTTTGCAACATCCGTACCCCCCCGGAGGGGCTGTGACAGGTCAAGTGCATGACGATATTGAATATTGCCAATAATAACCCGCTGGTCGACGGCCGTCAGTCGTCGCGGGCCATGATGGTCCGCCGCGGCATGCAGATCCTGCTCCATGACATGCGGCACGCCATTCTTCCGGAAATGGCGCTTTCCAACGGTCGCCGCGCCGATCTCATAACGGTATCGGAAAAGGGCGAGATCTGGATCATCGAGATCAAGACCTCCATCGAAGACTTCCGGGTCGATCGCAAATGGCCAGATTACCGCGCCTCCTGCGACCGGCTGTTCTTCGCCACCCACAAAGACGTTCCGCTCGAGATCTTTCCGGAAGATTGCGGCCTGTTCCTGTCCGATGGCTACGGCGCGCACCAGATGCGCGAAGCGCCGGAACACAGGCTGGCGCCCGCATCGCGCAAATCGATCATGCTGAATTTCTCCCGCGTTGCCGCGCGAAGGCTGATGCTGGCCGAATGGGCGACCGGCAAAAGCTTCGACGACATCTGACCGGCGAGACTTACTTCGGTGCGCGCTTGGCAAGTATCCGCTGCAGCGTGCGCCGGTGCATGTTCAGCCGCCTTGCGGTTTCCGAAACATTGCGCTCGCAGGCCTCGTAGACGCGCTGGATATGTTCCCAGCGCACCCGATCGGCAGACATCGGGTTCTCGGGCACATCCGCCTTTTCGCCCGGGCGCTGCATCAAGGCGTTGAACACATCGTCCGCATCCGCAGGCTTGGACAGATAGTCGAGCGCTCCAAGCTTAACAGCCGTCACCGCGGTCGCGATATTGCCGTAGCCGGTCAGCACCACGATCTTGGTGTCCGAACCGGACTTCTGGATGGCTTCGATCACGTCGAGACCGTTGCCGTCACCCAGCCGCAAATCGACCACGGCATATTTCGGCGGCCGGGCTTCGGCCTTGGCGATCCCTTCGGCGACCGATTCCGCTGCATCCACGATAAAGCCGCGGCTTTCCATGGCGCGCGCCAGACGCCGCAGGAACGGGCCATCGTCATCGACGAGCAGCAAGAAAGGATCGTCTCCGAGCTGGGCATCGTCGAGGGCGGGCATGTTTTCAGAATTCGTATCCATCGTCTGTCTCCACGGACAACGGTCCGTTGCTGCACTTCAATATGGGTCGCGTTGGCAAAGCGGCCACTCATTTTATCGCCGGCCGGTCCATCAGGCTGCGCGGCCATTCGATCCGGATCCGGGCGCCTGCCTTGCCGGCATCGCGGTTGCCGAACTTGAGCGATGCCCCCGATCGCTCCAGCAGCGTCTTGGCGATGAAGAGCCCGAGCCCGAGCCCACCCGCGCTTTCGTCTTCGCGAGACCGCGTGGTCATATAGGGCTCGCCGATATGGGCGAGTATATCCGGCGCATAACCGGGACCATCATCCTCGATCGTGATGGCAACCCGCGACGCCGTGTGTTCGGTGGTCACCGTGACCTTGTCCCTCGCATAATCGACGGCATTTTCGACAAGGTTGCCGAGACCATAGAGGATTGCCGGGTTGCGGTTGCCGACCGGCTCGCCGGCAATGTCGCTCTTTTCGATGATCTCGACATCGATGCCGAATTGCCGATGCGGCGCGATCACTTCCTCGATCAGCGACGACAGCGGCAGGCGGCGCATATGCTCCTCGCTTTCCGTCGACAGCGATGTGAGCCGGCGCAGGATGTCGCGGCAGCGCTCGCTCTGACTGCGCAGCAAAAGCACGTCTTCGCGAAACCGGTCGTCTTCGCGCAGGTCGCGCAGCATTTCCTTGGCAACGACGCTGATTGTGGCAAGCGGCGTTCCAAGCTCATGGGCCGCCGCGGCCGCCAGCCCGTCAAGCTGCGACAGGTGCTTTTCCCGCTCCAGCACCAGTTCGGTCGCGGCCAGCGCATCCGCCAGAAGCGCCGCCTCGCTCGAGACGCGGTAGGCATAAAAGGCGGCAAACATCATCATCGAGGCGATCGCGCACCAGACGCCGATCTGCATCACCGGCTGCGTCTCCAGCGTCTGGCCCGCATACCAGGGCACATCGAAGGGCGAAAAGGCGATGGTGGTGGTGCAGATCAGGGCAAACACGATCAGCATGATCGAATGGCGCAAGGGTTGCGAGGCAAACGAAATGATCACCGGCACGCAGATCAGCGGCGCAAAGGGATTGGCAAGGCCACCGGTGATAAATAGGAGCGAAGCCATCTGCAGCAGATCAAAGCCCAGAAGCGCAATGACGGACCGCGGGCCCAACCGATGCGTGGCCGGAAACCAGGCCGAAAGGGTGAGGTTCGCCACGGCAAGCGCCGCGATCAGGATTGCCGCTTCCATCAGGGGCAGCGGGAACTGCAGCACGAAGGCGACGATCACCACCGTCGCCGTCTGTCCGGCAACCGCAAGCCAGCGCAGCCGCACCAGCGTCTGCAGGCGCATCCGCCGGCTGGATCGGCTGCGCACCGCATCGGAAAGAGCGATCACGTCGTTCTCGCTGGTCGCCATCTCGTCGCCGGACATGTCTCTGGTCGCCATCTCTTCTATGTCCCGCTTTCCGCTTCGACTGTCACGACGCTTTTCATAGCGCGCCGCATCTCGTGGTCGCAGGCGGCATTCTGTCACGTCTGCCTATCATGTCCCGCGCGGTTTCGCCCGCGCCGTCGGCAGAGCCTCTGCCGGATCTTCCGGCCACGGATGTTTCGGATAGCGTCCTCGCATGTCGGCGCGCACATCCTTCCACGATCCTGACCAGAAACCGGGGAGGTCTCTTGTCGTCTGGATCGGCCGGTGCGCGGGCGATGTCAGTTCGAGCAGCAGCGGCAGGCGCCCGCCCGCTACAGCCGGATGGGTCTTCAGCCCGAACAGTTCCTGAACCCGGATCGACAGGGTCGGCTCGTCTCCATCGTAGCGGATCGGATGCCGCTGTCCGGTCGGCGCCTCGAAATGCGTCGGCGCCAAGCGTCCCATATCCTGCAGGATGTCGTAGGGAACAAGCGAGCGCAGCCCTTCTGAAAGACTGCCGGGCTGGATCGCGTCGATGCCGGAGGCCTGGCCCTGAAACGGAACGAACCATTCGGCAAGCTGATCAAGGAGTGCTGCGTCATCCATGTCAGGCCAGGGCGCACCGATCGTCCGGTAAAGGAAACCCAGCCTCTCGCGCAGCTGCGCGCCGTCCTTGGAAAACGGCAGGACCTGAAGCCCAAGCTCCCGCACACCCTCGGCAAGTGCCAAGGCAGCGGCTTCGCCCGTTTTGCGGGGCAGGGGCTTTTCCTCGAACACGATGGCGCCAAGCCGCGTCACCTTGCGGGCCCGCAGCTTCAGGCTCTGGCGGTCGAACACCGTCTCGTCCTGGCGCACGATCAGATCGTCGAGCTCGGCCTCGATCTCGGCACGACTGGTTTCGGCCGCCGCAAGGATCCGCGCCTTGACGGCCCGCCCGGAAAGATCGGCAATGACAAGCATCGTTGCACCCGCAAGCCGCTCGGTTTCCGGCAGTTCCGCCCCCCGGCCGTTTGCCATCACGAACCGCCCGCGCCCGCCGCGCTGGATCGCCACCCGGTCCGGATAGGCATGCAGCAGAAGCTGGCCGGCTGTTGCTGGCAAACCGGGTTGCGTCTTGCGGGGCAGGCCTGAGGCGATCCGGTCCGCAAGCCGCCTTGCGGCGTCGGCACGCTCACCTTTCTCATTGCGGAACCGTCTCAGTCTTTCATCGAGGTCCACATCCGATCCGCCAAGCCCCTGTTCGGTCAGGAGCACTGCCAGCAGGCAAGCCTGACGGCCATGGCCGTCGTCTGCCGCCGAAATCGTCATCGCCGCAAGCCGCGGCGGCAGCGCCATGTCGCGCATGGTCTTGCCGCGCGCTGTCAGCCGACCCTGCTCATCGAAGGCCCCGAGCTGGGTGAGAAGGCTTTTCGCTTCCTTGAAGGCGGCCGCAGGCGGCGGATCGAGAAACGCCAGCGATGCCGGATCCTCCACGCCCCAATGGGCAAGGTCGAGGACGAGGCTAGAGAGATCGCTCGCAAGGATCTGCGGTGGCGTGAATGCCGGCAGGGCCGCCGTCTGGCCGGGATGCCACAGACGAATGGCGATACCCGGTTCGGTTCGCCCGGCGCGTCCGGCCCGCTGATCCGCCGAGGCGCGCGAAGCCCGCACGGTTTCCAGTCTGGTAATGCCGGTCGAAGGCTCGAACACCGGCAGCCGCTGCAAACCGCTGTCGATCACGAGGCGCACCCCGTCGATGGTGATCGAGGTCTCGGCGATCGAGGTCGCGAGCACGATCTTGCGCTGTCCGGCAGGGCAGGGCCGGATCGCCAGATCCTGATCGCGCTGAGAAAGATTGCCGTAGAGCGGCACGACCAGCGTTTCCGGGCCGAAGCGACCCTGCAGCCGCTCAGCCGTGCGCAGGATTTCCCCTTGGCCCGGCAGAAAGACAAGGATGGAGCCGGTTTCCGATCGGTGCGCTTCAATGATCGCGCGCGAGACCGTATCCTCGATCCGCTCGCCCGCCGGCCTGTCTTGATGGCGGATCTCGATCGGGTGGCCTCGTCCCTCGCTGACTATAACGGGCGGATCGGAAAGCAGCCCGGCGACCCGCTCGACATCGAGCGTCGCCGACATCACGAGGATGCGAAGGTCTTCCCGCAGCGCCGATTGGACATCGAGCGCAAGCGCCAGCCCGAAATCCGCATCGAGCGAGCGTTCGTGGAATTCGTCGAAGATGACAGCGGAGACGCCAGCAAGTTCGGGATCGTCGAGGACCATGCGTGCAAACACGCCTTCGGTGACTACCTCGATCCGGGTTGCCGAAGACACCCGGTTGTCGAGCCGCATCCGGTAACCGACGCGACCGCCCACCTCTTCTCTTATAAGAGACGCCATGCGTGCTGCTGCGGCGCGCGCCGCAAGCCGCCGCGGTTCAAGCAGGATGATCTTGCCCCCGCACCACGGTTCAAAGAGAAGTACCAGCGGAACCAGTGTCGTCTTGCCGGCGCCGGGTGGCGCGGAGATGACGGCCCGGTTGCCGTTGCCGAGCGCCGACAGGATCTGAGGAAGCACATCCGAGACCGGAAGCTTCGGCAGTCCCGCGATGAGGGCCGCACCTGACGATGCAGAAGGTAATGACGCAGACATTCCTGAACTCGCTTTTGACCGCTCTCTATATAGAGACAGATACGCGCCACGAAAGCGGACGCTTAGCCTGCGAAGCCCCTATAGGCACCAGAGGCGGCCGGGCCGGGCCGGACCTCTTCTAGCTACCCGTCCTTAAGAATGGATAGCCCCTTCGACAAAGACAGGCCATCGAGGAAGCGTTGCCTGCTTTGTCATCACTGCCCAAACTCTAAGCCGTATCAGAGGCTTCCGCTGACTTGTGAAAGAAAAATGACATTTTTGAAAAACCCCTGTTGACTTGGTCTGGGCCTCGGATCTATAACCCGCTCACTGAACGAGGGCGGCGGCGCTG
>NZ_LMOF01000004.1:0-559 GCF_001423215.1 Rhizobium sp. Leaf321
CAGTTGGTCGGTCGGCTCGCCGATCATTGGCGGATCGGGATCCGGCATGATCCAGACCTCGTTTCCGAATGCGATCACGTTGCGCCGCTCGTCATCCGAGATGGCATCGGTGCGTTCGCTTTCGATCTTCACCGATCCTCCCGCATCGGTTAGACGGGTCGTTGCCTGCCGGATCGTCATGAGGTCGAGATCAATGACGATCCATCGAGCCAGCGGCGACAGGACGTTGCCGGTCGCGACCAGCATCCCGCGACGGGGCAGTTCACCGGCAGGAAAGGCGAGACGGACGCCCGCACGGCTAGTGCGTGCGGGCGAGGCGATCTTTGCTTCGGCGTAACCGGGCTCGTGCGCCTCCGCTGCGACCGGCAAGACGAGAAGAAGGACCAGAAGCTCCAAGGTGCCCAGCCGTCGTAAACGGTCAAGCACTCCTACGCGCCACTTGGTTCCAGCCTTGGTCCGGTATGCGCCCGCCCTGCTGCCTTCCATTAGCGAGCCTGCTTCAGTTCGTTTCGCTCCGGCGATCCTATCAACGCTGGTCCTAGCCGTCATCCATACATGG
>NZ_LMOF01000004.1:639-1037 GCF_001423215.1 Rhizobium sp. Leaf321
GCTTGGCCGGCGTCATACGAATGACCTCAAGATGCAGAATGTCGGTGCGGGGCATGACAAAGAGCTGATCCGAAACCACAATCAGCGCTTCGCCGTCTGCTGACAGCCCAAGCATCCGCTGCCTGTCCTCGACCAGGTCTTCTGGGTCGCGCACATATTCGAGCTCTGTCTCGCCCGGCGCAAGGCGGCCAGCCTGTGCCATGCGCGCTGTCCCGACATAACCCTCGAATGCGAGAGGCACGGAGCTTGTCACCCATTCTCGTTCTCTTGCGCTTAGAGGCAGGCGGAAGCCCGTCGCCAGCGTCACCTGGCAGGCGGTCCTGAGGCGAGGGTCGCGATCCTCGGACGGGTTTTGCAGACCTTGCGATTGCCACTCCGGCGGCCAGGCTGTCAGCGAG
>NZ_LMOF01000004.1:1118-25176 GCF_001423215.1 Rhizobium sp. Leaf321
GATAAGGACGAGGGCTGGCCATTTGTAGATTGGATCGGGCAGAACGCCGCAGCGCGCCAAGACCTCCGTGCGCGTTTCGTGACGGGGTAAGCACCAATCGTCCGCAAGGCAGAGGATCGGGTTCATGCCATCCGGAAGTAATGGAACCTCCGCCGACACGGGACCGTCAGGCCAAGACGTCAGCGGCACCAGTGCGGCCTGCGTGCGGCGAAAGAGGCGGTTTAAAAATCGTATCACGGCCTCCGTTATGTTCGCCGCTCACCAACGTGTCCAGTTAGAATACATGATACGCGCTGGCCATGTCCAAGTCCCAAACGTCTTGCCCATAAGTGGACCGAAAACTATTTCGGATCAGAGGGAGTGAACCTCCGGAACAGATTAGACTGCTCACGGCCCCTACCGGTCATTTCGAGTGCAAGTGATTACTGGGTTAGATGATTTAATGGGATATAGCGACAGGGTCGGCGGTTCGATTCCGTTCAAGGCAAAAACTGCTCAGGAAAAATTCTCCAACACGGCCAGGAATGTGTGCCGATCGCCCTGTCCTTCAGTCAGCCGAACTCGGCCCTCGATGTCGGCCAGATGATGATCCATCAACTGTTGTGCTTTTGACAGATCCTTGGCTTTCAGGGCGGTGACGATCTGGCGATGGTGGTCGGCGCCGCAGTCGTCTTTCCGCTCTTCCTCGTAAAGAGACATGACGAGCGAGAGGCGGGCGACGATCTTCGATAGTATCTCCGTCAAGACGGCATTGCCGCCAAGCTCGGCCAGAACGACGTGGAACTTGCCAGACAGCACCGTCTTCGACTTCTCATCACCATGATGATGGATGTGCTCTTCCTCGTCGGTGAGTTTTTCAAGTGCGTCCAACTGCTCAGCGGTCGCGTGGTCCAGGACAAGCTCCAAGATGACGTGCTCGAGCTTGCGACGGGCCTCGAACAAGGCCTTGGCCTCTTCGATGCCCGGTTCGGCAACGAACGTGCCGCGGTTTTTCTTGCGTTCCAGGAGATGGTCGCTTTCCAGAACGCCAAGTGCACCACGCACGACCGTGCGACTGACGCCAAAATGGTCTGCAATAGCATCCTCAAGGATCTTGACGCCGGGCTTGAGCGCACCTTCGCCGATCGCCGTGGCGAGCGTGATCCGGATGCGTTCAGTCACGTCGTCATGGGCGTTTTCTGCCGCATCGACCGAGCCGTTGGCCTTTGGTGCGGTCTTTGCGCCTTGACGTCGTGTCGTCTTCTTCATGTCTGTTTCCACCTCAGATCAAGCGACCTAATTATTTTCGTGAGAATATTCCTGCGTATATCCGTCTGATATAAAAAGTCGAGATCTTCCCACGGTTTTTAGAGCACCGGCAACATCCGTCGCCGGTGCTTAATCTGGAGCCTGTCAGGCGGCTCGCTGCTTCGTGGAAGGCGTCGAGAGCGGAATTCCATTCGCTACGCAAACCTCTTCGATATGTCGAGCCGACTTTTTGATGAACTCTACCGCTTCGCTGTAGCCATAGGACTGGTGCTCATAGGTAGGGTAGCCATACTGACTGGTCTCATAAGCCTCCCAGTCCGGGATCTCACCTGCGGCCACCCGCTTCTCGAACTCATCAACCAGTGCCAGATAGGCCTCGAGTTCTTCCGCAGTCAGGTCGGGATGGCCGGCGCGCCAGATCGGATCGTTAATCTCGATGCACTGGCGAGGATTGGCCTTGCGCGGCTTGTCCTCGACGGAAGCCGCGACCTCCAGGGAGAGGTTCAGGTCGGGATTGGCTTTGGCGAGGATGGGGATGATTGCCGCGAAATCGACAATGCCGCGACCGACCGGCCGGGTCTGGAAATCAAGGCCACCCGCAGCGTGGCCGACATAGGCATCCTTGATATGGGTCTGGCGGACATAGGGGGCCACGCGTTTTGCGGCAAAGACCGGATGTTCTGCGCGCTGCAGGCCGTTGGCGGTGTCGAAGACCACCCCCACGCAATCCTCGCCCACCTTTTCGATCAGTCGAAGGATTTCGAATGAGGTGATTTCGTCATGGGTCTCCATGTTGAGATGGACGCCATTGGCGCGCGCCACGGGGGCGAGCTTCAACAGTACCTTTTCGATGGCCAGCAGTTGCTCGTCCCAGGTGACGTCGGTGCGGAAGCGGTCATTGGCCAGTCGCCCGCGATACTCCGATTTGAAGTTTCCGGGTGACACCCAGAGCTCCCGGCAGCCGATGGCCGCACTCGCTTCGATCATGCGGGTGAAGCCAAGGATAACGTCGCCATCGCCGATGGCCCGGAATTCCGGCGCCTCGGCACTGCAATAGGGATTGATCTTGCCGACACCGGCTTCGAGATAAAGCTCGAGTTCGTCGGCCTTGGCGCGGATCTCGGCCAACGCGCCCTTGTCCAGCGTCTCGCTCATGTCAAGGATCGTGCTGAAGAAGATGCCGCCGAGACCGAGTTCCTTGACGTGGTCCAGGCTTTTGAGTGGCCCGCGCTTCCTGGCTTCGGGTAGCTTCTGTCCGTCAATGCCTAGTCTCATGATCTGCTCCTTGATGTTTCCTGGTCGGATGCGCTGCAATGGCGATCCTGGTTGGTTGATGGATTGAACGGATGATGTGTCAGGCGGGCCTGGGCGCGCCTTTCTGTGCGCCGGCGGTCCGGCCTTTCGGGGCGAGATGCTTTTCCAGAAAATGCTGGCCGATCGACGCGATGGTTGTGATGAGCAGGTACCAGAGCGAGGCGACACACAGGAGCTCGATGACAAGGAAGTTGCGCGCGTAAATGGCCTGGGCCTGGGTCAGCAGGTCCTGCATGCCGATGACGGAGACGATGGCGCTCGCCTTCAGCATGCCGATCGCCTGGTTGCCGGTCGGCGGCACGATAAGCCGGATAGCCTGGGGCAGGACGACGGTTCGAAGGGTCTGGAGCGGGCGCAAGCCCAGTGACGAGGCCGCCTCGCGCTGGCCACGATCGACGGCAGTCAATCCGCCGCGAATGATCTCGCTCATGTTGGCGGCTTCATGCAGGCCAAGCGCCAGGAAGCCGGCGAGCGCTGGGGTGACGAGTTCGTTGATCGAGATGGAATAGTGGCCGATGCCCACCATCGGAATGAACAACGCGATGTTGAACCAGAAGAAGATCTGGACGATGAGCGGCACGCCGCGGAACCACCAGACGAAGGCGACGGCGATCGCTTTGAAGACGATGTTCTGGCTTGTCGCCATCATGGCAACGATGCAACCTACGACGATGCCGAACACCATCGCGCCTGCGGTTAATTGCAAGGTCAGGACAACGCCGTCGAGGATCACCGGATCGACCATGTAACGGGGGATCTCACCCCATTGGACGCTCTGGTTTCCAGCGATCATCGTGATCGTGAGCACTACCGCGAGGATCGCGACGGCGCCTGATGTGATCTGCCCCCACCGGATCGGCGTGCCGACCGGTGGGGCGATGCCCATGCTGACAGGTTGAGCAAAGAATGACATGGCTCAGTTCACCGGCATGCTGGCTGCGTCGTTGAACTTGACGGTGGTCACGGCGAGCGGCCCGAGCCCCCATTTCTCCATGATCGCCTTATAGGCACCGCTATCGACCATATGCTGCAGCGAGGCGATGACCGTGTCCCGCAGGTCCGGATTGTCCTTCGATGTCAGCATGCCGAGATAGCCGACGGCGAGGCGGACGTCCGGGAGGGCCTGCAGGCCGACGCCCTTGCCTGTTTGGTTTTCCGTCGTGTAGACGCTCGTCGCGTAACCGTTAACGGTGGCATCGGCGCGGCCGGTACGAACAGCCTGCAGGACATCAGGCATTTTCGGGATCGACATGATATTCATGGGTGTCGTGCATTTTGCCGATGCGGCTTCAACCAGGCGCGCCTGGAACGTGCCGACCGGCACGGCAACCTTCTTGCCGCAGAGGTCTTCCATGCTCTTGATGCCGAGCGGGTTGCCCTTGATGGTCATGATCGTGGTGGCGTCGAACATGTAGTCGATGACGTCGACCTGCTTTTCCAGCTCCACATCGTCGTTGATGCCGGAAATGGTCATGTCGAAACGCTTGGAGAGAACGGCCGGCACGATCGCGGCGCCTGCGCCGACATTGGCCATCTGGACATCGATGCCGAGGATGACACCCAAGGCTGCGGCAATATCGGCATCGATGCCAACAAGCTTGCCGCCTTCGTCCTGGAAGCTGATCGGCGGTGTCAGGTCGGTTGCTACCTTTAGGATCTTCTTGTCCTTGATGGCAGATGGCAGGCGGTCCGCCAGTGTCTGTTGGAAGGCGACGCCAGGCATTTTGGCGACGTCAGCCTCCGGCACCATCTTGATGGCAGTACCTTCTGCGGCGTGTGCAGAAGTCGAGAGCAGTGCGAATGCGATGCCGGCCAGGCCGCCTTTGCGACTTTTCTTGAAGCTGCGCATGTGATCCCCTTGTCGCTCTTTTGTCGACGTGAATTTACGCAATCCTCGATGCAATCGGCGTGCCATTCTGATCTTGATTTCCTTAGTGAACTGTTTTTAAACGAGTATTCTTTCAGGCCTGGCAAATTTCCACGTATCCGCACAAATATTCGAATAAATTTGCGAAAGCTTACTGATTAAAGATTCAGCTCCTGCATTGGCACGGTTTGTGGATTAACGATCGACTGCCTAAGCTTCTGCTTTAGCTTGATATTTCTCTGCATCTCGATTGGTAGGGATCGTGATTTGCTGCGATTTAACCGGAAAAATCGCCAATAAATCCTAATCCAGGCCGGGAATGCTGCCCAATATATGACCGTCACCCATGAACTTTGCACATTTATTAGATTCGGCAAGAATGTATATAAAAGATTATGCAGAATGTTCGAAACTATAAAAAGATAACATACGTTAGTAAAGTCAGTATCTTAAATGTTTATTTCGGTTCGAAATCGCAAACTGGCACACGGCTTGCAACTCCCCTGCCATGAACCACGCCAAACTCAACATCGTCGAACGACCGCATCTCTGCCTGGTGCTGCCAGGCGCTAAGCGCTTTGACGTTACGGCGCAACCGAAGGGGATATTCATGGCAGGGGCCTCGAAGGCAGGAGAGGGCAAGCAGCTCAGCGTCCGGGGTCTGACCCACAGTTATGGTGGGCAGAACGCGATTAGCGATATCTCGTTCGATGTCGAGGCTGGCGAGATCGTCGCGCTTCTGGGGCCAAGCGGCTGCGGCAAGTCCACCGTCCTGCGGGCCATCGCCGGGCTGATCCAACCAAAGAGCGGGGCTATCCAGCTCGGTGGTCAGGATCTTGCAAATGTGTCCGCTAGGTCCCGTGGCATCGGCATGGTGTTCCAGAACTACGCCCTATTTCCGCATCTAACGGTGGCTGAGAACATCGCCTATCCGCTCGCCTGCCAGCACGTGCCGCGGGCTGAGCGTAAGGACCGGGTTGAGGAAATGCTCTCGCTCGTGCAGTTGAAGAACTATGGTAACCGGCTGCCGCGTGAACTGTCCGGCGGGCAGCAGCAACGTGTCGCGGTTGCCCGCGCCATTGCCGGCCGGCCCTCGCTTCTTCTGCTCGACGAGCCGTTCGGTGCGCTTGACCGGGCGCTTCGTTTCGATCTGCAGGTTGAGCTGCTGCATTTGCAGAAGACGCTTGGCATCACCACGCTGATCGTCACCCACGATCAGGAAGAGGCGCAAAGCCTCGCCGGCCGGCTTGTGCTGATGAACAAGGGCAATGTCGAGCAGATCGACACGCCCATGGCCGTCTATGACCGGCCGAAGACTCTGTTCGTCAATACCTTTATCGGCCAGGCCAATGTGCTGCGTGGAACGGTGGAGCGGCTGGACGCAGAGGCAACAACCCTTGCGCTCGCCGATGGCAATACGATCGTTCTGCCCCGCCGTCTGAATTTCACGATCGGCTCCAAGGTCACCATCACTTTCCGTCCCGAAGACGTCCGTCTGTTGACGGCCCCCGGTGGCTTTTCGTTGCCGGCACGGCTGACGGTGTCCGTGCCGCTTGGGCCAACGCTCGTCCACGACCTTCTTCTCGAGGATGGCACGGGTCTGCGCGCGTCGCAGGTCCGTGGACCCTCCACGTTCATTTCCGAGCCGGGAGCCCAGCTCTTTGCCGAGATCGACACGACCAGG
Source organism: Rhizobium sp. Leaf321 (assembly GCF_001423215.1). Lineage (NCBI taxonomy): Bacteria > Pseudomonadati > Pseudomonadota > Alphaproteobacteria > Hyphomicrobiales > Rhizobiaceae > Rhizobium > Rhizobium sp. Leaf321. The sequence goes on from NZ_LMOF01000004.1 coordinate 7,232, forward strand.
TGTCACGCCTTTCCGAGCGAACCGGAAGCATCCAGCGAATGAACAACAACAGAGGTGAACAGATGCAAGACTTCAACATCACAAGACGTCATTTCGGACTGCTCGCTGCCGGTGCGGCCGCAGCCGCAGCCGCCACGTTGCCTTTCGCCGCCCGCGCGGCCGGCGGCATGGCTGTTGCCGCCGCATTCCCCGGCAACTGGGAAGATGCCTATCGCACGGCGCTGACACCGCTCGTTAAGGAAGCCGGTTTCGATCTCACGGTCGCGCCTGCCATGGCGCAGGATCAGCTTGCCAAGGTCATGGCGAGCCCCGGCAACCCGCCCTACGACACGCTGCTGATGTCGCCCGGCCAGATGGCCGTCGCCGTCGAGAATGACCTGATCCAGAAGATCGATCCGTCGAAGCTGAAGAACTGGGGTCTGCTCGATCCTGCCTTCCAGGGCGAGTACGGCCCGACCGTGACCGTCGAAGTCAACGGGATCGCTTATAATCCGGATCTGGTGCCGGCACCAAAGGGCTATCGCGACCTGTTCGAAAATCCCGCCTACCAGGGCCTTGTGTCGTGGACGGGTTTTGCCTCCAACACAGGCGTCATGGCCTATTCGGAGATCGCCAAGATCTTCGGCTCCGGCCCGACCGACATGGACGCCGTGTTCAAGCTGTTCAAGGAGCATCCGGAGCATCTAAAGGGTGTCGTTGCCAGCACCAACCATCAGATGACCCTGTTCCAGCAGGGCGAAATCGCCGTCTTCATGTGCTCGACGGGCAATGTGGCGAAGCTGAAAGCCCTGGGCCTGAAGGCCGAGTTCGTCCAGCCCGAGACCGGTTCTCCGGCAGCTCCGGTCAACATCCACCTGACGAAGGGCGCAAAAAACCCTGATGCGGCTTACGCCTTTATGGATGCTGCCATCTCCAAGGCAGCGCAGGACAAGCTCAAGATGCCGCCGACCGAGATGTTCCCAACCAACAGGGAGGTCGAACTGACACCCGGCATCGAGGCCTATGTGAAGCGCGAACAGCTCGCGTCTCTGGTCTATCCGGACTGGGCTGCGATCAACAAGAACCGTGCGGAATGGATCCGCCAGTTCGACGCTCTTGTAGCCGGTTGAGGGCCATAAAATGAAAGCGAGCGGCTTCCCATACGTTCTCCCGATGCTTCTGCTGTCGGTGGCGTTCTTTGCGACGCCGCTCGCCGTTCTCGTCGGGTTCAGCTTTATCGGCCCCGACGGCCCGTCCCTTCACAACTACGCGCGCTTTCTCGGCGATGCGTTCAATTACCGCGTTCTGGTCAACACTGCCACGCTCGGTCTGCAGACCATCGCCAGTACGACGTTGCTCGGCATTCCGATTGCACTTCTCTATTGGCACAGTGGCAAGACCGCGCGACAGATCATCATCTTTCTGACCCTCATCCCGATGCTGACCAGCAATGTGGTGCGCACCTTCGCCTGGATCGTCATCCTCGGGCGACAGGGCCCGATCAGCGAGACCTTCGTGGCGCTCGGATTGGCCGGGCGTCCGTTCTCGCTGATGTCCACCGAACTCGGGCTCGTCTTGGCCATGTGTCAGATCGATCTGCCGCTGATCATCCTGCCGCTGATCGCCATCCTGTCGCGCACGCCGGTCCAGTTCACCGAGGCAGCACAGGTCTCTGGCGCCGGCCCGTGGCGGATCCTTGTGACCGTTCTCTTGCCGATGATGCTGCCGGGGCTGCTGGCGGGCTGGATTCTGGTGTTTGCCAGCACCAGCGCTTCCTTCGTCACACAGGCTGTCATCGGTGGTGCGCGCAATGTCTATGTGCCGCAGCTCATCTATCGCGAGGTCGGCACGCTGTTCGACTGGCCGATGGCTTCCGCCATTGCCGTTGTCCTGCTTCTGTCGACGGGCATCCTTCTCGTCGCCATGACCATGATTTCCCGCCACAGGAGGCTTGTCGGCCATGCATAGTCCGCGCAAAAATCCGTTTCCCGTCTTTCTTTACAAGGCATTCGTCTTTGGCGTCGGCACTCTCAGCCTGATCTATCTGGTTGCGCCGATTGTCATCGCGATTACCATGTCCTTTACCGCAGGCCAGACGCTCAAATATCCGCCCGAGGGATTTTCGTTGCGCTGGTACGAGGCACTCCTCGATCCCGTCGGCTCCGGAACCGAACATATCGCAGCCGGCAATTCGTTGAAGATCGCAGGTCTTGCGGTGCTTGGATCGTTGCTGTTTGCCGTGCCGGCCACCATCGGCATGGCGCGGATGCGGCGCAGCACGGTGAATTCGCTGGAGCCTTTTCTGCTCGCCCCGCTCGTCCTGCCGAGCCTCGTCTATGGTCTGGCGGCGCTGATCGTGGCGAACTTCGTCGGCTTCCAGCCGTCGCTGTGGCTCACCGTCATCGGCCATGTCGTGGTCTTCGGGCCGCTGATGTACCGAGCCGCATCGGTCGTCGCGCAAGGCATCAACCCCTCGCTGGCGGAGGCCTCCACCGTAATGGGTGCGACCTGGTACACGACGCTCCGGCGCGTGATCCTGCCGCTTCTGGCTCCCGGTATCCTTGCCGGCGCCTTCCTTGTCTTCATTCAGTCGCTCGACAACGTTTCCGTCTCGCTCTTCCTCGCCGATGCGCAAACGACCGTGCTCCCGCTCCGGATGTTCGCATTGATCGAAGAGTCACTCGATGTCCGCGTCGCTGCGATGTCAGGAATTCTGATCGGGTTGACGCTGGTGGTGATGCTGGTCGCCAGGCGGGTACTGGCACCGCCGCGCCAGGCCTAACTTACATAAAAAATACTTCTGGAAGGAATACTCAATGAACAGAACTGCCACCAAGGCCGGCGCCTACCGTATCGGATCGCTGCTCGCCGATTTCCAGCCGAACTTCGATTTCTCAGCACCCTTGCCGCTGCCGGTCGAAGAGTTCGAGGATCGCCTGCGCCGTATTCGTCGCCAGGCCGTCGAGGCCGGTCATGATGCGCTGATCGTGCACACGGGAGGCGTCGGCTGGTTCCACACGGCGAACCACTATCTGCGCTACATCTGCGACTGGATGCGCGAGGGCGTGCTGATCATCCCGACCGACAGCGACAAGCCGCTGACGCTTTTGTCCTTCTTCACTCAGTCGGTGCTGCTGCCGCCGGGCGGCGAGCCGGTTCTCGTCCAGGACATCTGGCAGATCGGCCCGATCGGCCGCGAATATGCCGACCGTCCCGGCGACAGCGTGATCAAGACGGCCGAGAAATGTGCCGAACTGCTGGCAGGCATGGGCCTCGCGAAGGCGCAGATCGGCCGCATCGGTGATCGCACCTCGCTGACCTTCTGGGCAGGACTCGATGAACTCATGCCAAAGACAAAGTTCATTGCCGACAATGCCATTCTCGACCGGATGCAGAAGGTGCGCTCGCCGCGCGAGATCGAGATGTTCCGGGCCGCAGCCCAGCTCGTCAGCATCGCCACCCAGGCGGCCTATAATGTCGCGAAACCGGGCGTGACGGACCATGAGATCTATGCCGCATTTACCCAGGCCCAGCTCTCCTTCGGCGGCGAGACCGGTGACGGTTACCAGATCGGCATCAACGAGTTCGGCACCCATTGCGGCAAGCCCTATGGCCATGTCGTGCGACCGGGCGATCTCATCAATCTCTACGTCTCCAACATTACTTATCGTGGCTACACTGCCCAGACCGCCCGCATGATCGCGGTCGGCGAGATCACCAAGCGGCAGGAAGAGGTGCTTGCCGCCTGCACCGAGGGCGTGAAGCGGGCCGAAAAGCTGATCCGGCCCGGCGCCTCGATGCGCGACGTCAACAACGCCGCCTTCGAGCCGATGATCGAGCGCGGCATGCTATCCTCTCCGGAAGCGCGCACCATGCCCTACAACTGGGCGCCGATGGACGATGGCAGTGCGCGACTGATCCCGCGTCAATATGTGAAGAATATCGACTGGGAGGCGCAGGGCCGCAAGCTTATGCATGTCTATCCGGCGACCGAAGGACCGCATAATCCAAATCTCGGCCACTCGGTGGGCATGGCCGGCGGCCAGAACAGCTTCAACATATCCTCCCACAACTACGACCGGATGGAGGAGGGCATGGTCTTCGTGCTGCACACGCAGTGGCTTGAGCCGCTGTCGGCCGGCTGCAATGTCGGCGACATGTATGTCGTGACAAGCGACGGGTTCGAGAACCTCTCCCGTCACACGCCGCTCGAAACACACCGCATCGCAGTCGAGGCCTGACATGACCGAGCATACGCATTTCGATTTCGCCAAGCTCAATGAGCGTGAACGCTACAAGCTGCTCATCGGAACCGTGATCCCGCGCCCGATCGCACTGGTGACGACGGTGAGCAAGGACGGGCGCCCTAATGCTGGCCCCTTCAGCTTCTTCAATGTCCTAACCCACGATCCGGCGATCGTCGCGATCGGCGTCGAGAATTATTCCGACATGCGATTCAAGGACACAGCCCGCAACATTCGCGAGACCGGCGAATTCACCGTCCACATCTGCGACACTGCGCTGGTCGACCAGATGGAAGTCTGCGCCATCAAGTTCGGTCCCGAAGTCGACGAAATGGAAGAGGCGGGCCTGTCGACCGTTCCCGGCCAGATGATCAGAAGCCCCCGTATTCTGGCTGCACCCGCCGCACTGGAATGCCGCCGCCATACGACGCTTCAGGTAGGGCCGGCCCGTGAGATTATTCTTGGTGAGGTCGTCGGCGTCTTCGTCCGCAGTGATGCGGTCAACGCCGCGAACCTGCATATCGACCAGCAGCTCATGGATGCCGTCGGACGCATGGGCGGGCACACCTATACCCGCACCCGCGATCAGTTTGACATCAAGACGCTCACCCCGCAGGAATGGGAGAATCGCAAGGCCGTTGAGACGTTGGTGGCAGAATGAGCAGCAATCCGTATTTTTCGCAGGTTGGCGGCCTTCCGCCATAGACCCAGACCCAGTCCAGCAAGGCCGTCTTCAAGACAGCCTATGCGGTGATCCCGAAGACTGTCATGAGCGACATCGTCACCAGCGTCTTGCCGCATTGGGACGAGACCAGGGCCTGGATCATCGCGCGGCCGCTGAGCGGCTTTGCCGAGACCTTCGCCCAGTACATCATGGAGGTGAAGCCCGGTGGCGGCAGCGTCAGGCCCGAGCCGGATGCAAGGGCCTCGGCCGCGATCTTTGTCGTCGAAGGCGAGGGCACCATCATCTATGACGGCCAGGACCGTCCGCTGCGTGCCGGTTCGTTCGCCTATCTGCCGGCCGGAGCGAAATGGGCGTTCAAGAACGACAGCGCGGCACCGATCCGGTTTCACTGGGTCCGCAAGGCCTTCAAGGTCGTGGACGGCCTGGAGCCGCCGCCGGCGATCTTCACCCATGAAGACGACTACGAGATGCACGCCATGCCCGAGACCGAGGGCCGCTGGGCGACCACCCGCTTCATCGATCCGTCCGATGTGCGCTACGATATGCACCTCAACATCGTCACCTTCGAGCCGGGCGCCATCATTCCCTTCATGGAAACGCATATCATGGAGCACGGACTCTATGTGCTGGAGGGCAAGGCGGTCTATCGGTTGAACGAGGACTGGGTAGAGGTCGAGGCCGGCGATTACATGTGGCTGCGCGCCTACTGCCCCCAGGCCTGCTACGCAGGCGGACCGGGCCGCTTCCGCTACCTGCTCTAGAAGGACGTCAACCGACATCCTGATCTGTGAAAGTGTTGAAAGACAGTCAGTTAGCCTGATTCTTTCCTCAGGTCGTAAGTCCAGATCCCATCAAGGAGCTATATGACCTTGCCGTTCAACACCCCAAAACGCGATACCGGCCGATCGGCAGCATCATGGGACGGCCGGAGACCGGGTCGGTGATGATCTGGCTTTCGAGCCCGAATACGGCGCGGATGTTCTGTTGCGTCAGGACCTCTTCGGGGGAGCCGGAGACATGGACCCGACCCTTTGCGATGGCGACCAGATGGTCGGCGTAGCGAGCGGCAAGGTTTAAGTCGTGCAGGACCATGACAACAGTCGTGCCACGCTCGCGGTTGAGATCGGTCAGAAGGTCGAGAACGTCGATCTGGTGGCTGATGTCGAGAAAGGTCGTGGGCTCGTCCAGCAACAGGATGTCGGTCTCCTGTGCCAGCGCCATGGCGATCCAGACGCGTTGGCGTTGACCGCCGGAAAGCTCGTCCACGGGTCTTTCGGCAAGTTCGGTCGTGCGTGTGGCGGTCAATGCCGCATCGACGGCTTCGTCATCCTTACGCGTCCAACGGGAAAACAGGTTCTGGTGCGGATGTCGGCCGCGGCTGACCAGATCGGCAACCGCGATGCCCTCAGGTGCGATCGGCGACTGGGGGAGGAGGCCCATGGTCCGGGCAAGCAGCCTGGCCGACATGCGGTGGATCGACTTGCCGTCGAGCAGAACCTGACCTTCCCGCGGGGCCAGAAGCCGCGACATGGCTCTCAGCAGCGTGGACTTGCCGCAGGCATTGGCGCCGACGATGGCCGTGATCCTGCCCGGCGGGACCCTCAGGTCGAGGTCATGCAGGATGTTGTCGGTGCCGTAACCGGTCGACAGCCCGTGGGCTTCGAGCGTGTGTTCTGGCATTGCACTGTTCATAGGGCGCTTCCGGTACGGTTGACGCGTACGATCAGGTAGATGAGGTAGGGTGCGCCCAGGGCTCCGGTCACGACACCGACCGGATAACGGCTCGGCAGCAGGAACTGACCGGCGAAATCGCCAGCCAGCACCAGCACCGCCCCGATCAGAGCTGCCGGAACTAGCGGCGAACTGCTACTGCCGACGATACGCGCGGCGATTGGCCCAGACAGGAAGGCGACGAACGCGATCGGCCCCGATACGGCGGTCGCCGAGGCGATCATGCCGACGGCAGCAACCATGATCAGCATGCGGGTCCGCGCCACTCCTACGCCGAGGGCGGATGCCATATCGTCTCCGAGGCGCAGCGCTTCCAGATCGCGGCTGCGGCTGAGCAGAAGGCCGCCGAACACGGCAAGCGAAGCGAGAAGCGGGATTGCCTGGCCGAGTTGGGCACCGTTAACGCTGCCGGTCAGCCAGCGCATCGCCTCCTGCAGGTTCCAGGCCGGTGCGCTGGAGAGGATATAGGCGATGATGCTTTCCAGCATGGCCGAGATGCCGATGCCGACCAGGATAAGCCGTGTTCCGGCCACTCCGTTGCGGAAGGAGAGGCCGCAGACGAGCATGGAAACGCCGAGCCCCGCGACGACTGCGATGATTGAAACGAACGGACCGTTCAGCGACAGGACGATGATGGCAAACACCGCCGCAGCACTTGCGCCTGAGGTTATCCCGATGATGTCCGGGCTTGCCAACGGATTGCGCAACATCAGCTGGAAGGTGACGCCGCCAAGACCGAAGCTCAATCCGGCAAGAACCGACATCACAGCACGCGGCAGCCTCAGCTGTCCGACGGTAAAGGATGCGCCTCCGATCTGTTCGCCGAGCAGGACACGGATCACCTCGAGTGGTGGCGTCACGGTCTGACCGATGGCGAGGCTGAGCGCAAACAGCGCCACGACCAGCAGCGCCAGAATGGAAACCACGCTTCGGTAGCGGCGCTGTCGGCGTCGGCGATTGGCAATCAGTGTCTGCAGCGAGGTGGAAACCATCGTCAGAGTTCTCGCACGCGCTGGCGGCGTACGATCCAGATGAAGACCGGCGCTCCGATCAGCGCAGTCAGGATACCAACATCGATCTCCGCCGGTCGGGCGGCTATGCGGCCCGCAACGTCGGCGGCGATCAGTAGACAGGCGCCGCCGAGCGCCGAAAACGGCAGAAGCCAGCGGTGGTCTATCCCGACCAGCAGCCGGCAGACATGCGGCACCACAAGTCCGAGGAAACCGATCGGGCCGCAAACGGCAGTCGTTGCGCCACAGAGAAGAATAGCGCCGATCGAGGCGGACGCGCGAGCGAAGGCAACCCGTTCGCCCAGACCGACGGCAAGCTCGTCACCCAGTGCCAGCAAATTCAGCTTGCGGGCCGACAGAAGGCTGATCGCGAAGCCGACGGCGAGAAACGGGAGGACCGGCCAGATCCTCTCTGATGTCGCCCCGCCAATGCCGCCGATCTGCCAAGAGCGGATGCCGCCGGCTATATCGGCGCGCGGCAGAACCACGGCAATGACGAGAGACGCAAAGGCGACTGAAGTCGCGGCCCCCGCCAGCGCCAGCTTCAACGGCGTCGCGCCGCCACGCCCGAGCGAGCCGATCGTATAGACGAACACGGCAGCGAGCGCCGCTCCTGCGATCGCCCACCAGATATACGCTCCCGCAGTCTCGATCTGAAACCAGACAATGCCGATCACCACGGCGAGCAACGCACCCATGTTGACCCCAAGGATACCGGGATCGGCAAGCGGATTGCGGGTGACGCCCTGCATCACGGCGCTGGCAAGACCGAGTGCCGCACCGGCCAAGACGCCAAGAAGCGTTCGCGGGATACGCAATGCGACGGCAGCCTGGCCGAGGTTGTCCGTCCGGCCAGCGAGAGCAGCAGTGATATCGCTCCAGCTCACATCACGTGTGCCGACCGTCACCGACAACGCGCAGAGCGCGGCGAGCAGCGCCACGACACCGGCAAGCCACAGGGCGCGGTTGCGGTTAGTTAGCGCGATGGCCGATATGCGGTGTTTCGCGTCGGGGCGGCGATCCGTCATCATCAGTTTGGAGCGGTCGTGCCCACGGCCTTGGACAATAGCGCCACGTAGTCCGTCAGCAGCCAGGAGATCGAAAGCGGCGTCGGGTTTGCGGCTGTGCCGAGCGGATTGCGGCTGAGCATGACGAGGCCGCCCTTCGCTACTGCCGGCATGCGCGAGGTCAGCGGATTGGTTTTCAGCGCATCAAAAAGCTTTTCGCCACCATAGGTGACGACGATATCGACGTCGTCGAAGGCATCGATCCGCTCGGCACTGACGGATCCGGAAAACTTGCCTGAGCGCGATGCTTCCACCACGCTTTTGGGCGAGGTCAGGCCGAGATCGGCAAAGAACTTCACGCGGGTATCGTGGGATGTGTAAAAATTGACCGTGCTGAGGTCGGTCGGGTCGAGATGGGTGATGAACATCGCCGACTTCCCCTTGATTTCCGGGTGACCGGCGACCGTCTCGGCGATTTGTCCCTCGATCCTGGTGATCAGGGCCTCGCCTTCGTCCGATATGCCCATGCCGGCGCTGTTGAGACGGATCATCGCCCGCCAGTCTGTCGACCAGGGCCCGTCAGGAAAGGCAACGACTGGGGCGATCTGGCTCAGCGTGTCGTAGTCTGCCTGGCTGAGGCCGGAATAGGCGGCGAGGATCACATCTGGCCTTGTTGCCGACACGGCCTCGAAATCGATACCATCGCCTTCGTCGAACAGGACCGGCGTACTGGCATCGAGTTCCTTCAGCCGTGCGGCCACCCAGGGCAGCATGCCGTCACCGTCATCATCGCCGAAATTCGCGCGAGCAAAGCCGACCGGCACAATACCAAGCGCCAGCGGCACTTCGTGGTTGGCCCAGGCGACGGTTGCGACACGCACGGGTTTCTTCGTGATAACAGCCGTTCCCAACACGTTTTTGAGGACGATGGGGTAGGTCTGACCGTCGGCAGCAGCCGCTACGCCCGAAAGAGAAGACAAAAGACATACGGCCGCAAATCGCACGGCCAGGAGAAAAGACCGCATCATAGGGTGACCTCTGCCTCGCTTTAAGTAGACTTCCATTTTCAGGTTCACGAGACGGCGTCAACGAGAAGCCGACAGATGCGCAGATCTTGGCCTGCAATTTCCGTGGTTTTTTACAATTTACGAAAAAAATACAATACCGGACAACGATTCTCAAGTTATCAGCGTTGCAGGGGACATTTCTGGTAAGACAATTTGCTGCGGCCAAAGCATTTCAAGTGCTTGGGCGGGTAACGACTTTGCGGCCTTTCCCCTGAAAAGATCACGCCAACCCTTGGAATTTGCAATATGGATATAGCAGGCCGCCGCGCGTACCGGTTTACCACTCGCTCCTCAAAAGCTGTCCTTCTCGCTTGTACGGCGCTTGTCTCCCTGTCACCGACCATGTTGGCCGCGCAGGAAGCCAGTTCGGGTTCCAATACGACATTGGCTCCGATCGTCATCAGCGGAAGTGGCACGACGCTCGATACGAGCAACGATTCCCAATCGATCGTCGCGACGGAGACTACCGCAGTCGGTAGAATGCCGACCGATATCCTCGTTGCGCCGGCATCCATCTCCGTCATCACCTCGAAGGAGATCGAGGAGCGCGGTGCCGACAGCGTCGAGAAGGTGGTGCAGTACACGGCTGGTGTTGTCACCGACTATTACGGTGGTGACGATCGTTACGACTATATCGATATTCGTGGTTTCACGCCCTACACCTACCGCGACGGGCTGGCGATCGGCCGCACATTCGGCGGCGTCAAGGAAGAACCCTATGCCTATGAGCGCATCGAGGTTCTGAAGGGCACCAGTTCTTCGGGTTTCGGCGCGGCCGAACCGGGCGGCGCGATCAATTACGTGACAAAGCTGCCGAAGACCGAACGCTTCGGAGAGGTTTATGCGACCGGTGGCTCGTTCAGCCACAAGGAAGGTGGCTTCGACTTCGGCGATAATCTGACCGAAGACGATACGCTGTCCTACCGTCTCACCGGCAAGTTCCAGAATGCCGATGCGGAATACGATTACTCCAAGGACAACGAGAAGTTCCTGATGGGCGGCCTCACATGGCGCCCGACCGATCTTACCAGCCTGTCCTTCGTTTTCGATCATCTCGACAAGGACGGCATTCCGGGCAGCGGCGGTCAGCCGATCGGGTCGGACTTCGATCGCGACAAGTTCTTCGGTGAGCCTGATTATTACTTCCTGACCACCAACCGCAATTCCTACAGCCTGATGTTCGACCACGACTTCGACAACGGCCTGAGCTTCGGTTCGAAAGCGCGCTACAGCAATTCCGACACCGCGTTCGGAAGCGCCTATTTGTCCAATACGCGTACCGACGGCTCGAACCTTGCGGATCGCTACTTCTTTGGAAGCGATACCTCAACCGAGCAATTCGTTGTCGATGCGCACCTGATGTACGAAAAGGACTTCGACAATGTCGAGAGCCGGACGCTCGTCGGCATCGACTACAACAATTTCAAGTCGGACAATTACGGTCTGTACGATACAAGTGCACCGCCGATCAGCACCACCGATCCGGTTTATACCGGCGGACCGGTTTCAACCGACCCCACCTACGGTACCGCAAACGACCAGAAGACGACGGGTCTGTACCTGCAGCAGGATCTCACCTTCTGGGATAAGCTAACTACCAGTGTCGGCGTGCGCAACGATTGGTTCGATCTGAGCCAGGACGATCTCTTCTCGTCCGCTTCAGATTCCGACACGCAGAGCAAGTTCACCAAGCGGTTCGGCGTCAGCTACAAGATCACCGAGGAAGTCGCAGCATTCGCAAGCTATGCCGAGTCGGCTGCACCTCCCGGCATCGGTACCGAGCCCACGACTGGACGCCAGTATGAGGTTGGAATCAAGTACCGTCCGGAAGCCTTCCCCGCGCTGTTCACGGCGTCGGTCTATGACCTGACGAAGAGCAATATTACCGTTTACGACAGCGTCACCTATCTGCCGTCGACAGTTGAAAGGGTCCGCCACCGCGGTTTCGAACTTGAAGCCAAGGCGGAAGTGACCGAGAGCATCGACGTCATCGCAGCCTATAGCTATATCGACTCCAAGATCGACGAGCCCGGTGGCGTCAATGACGGCAATCGCCTGATGCGCGTACCCAAGCACCTGGCATCTGTGTGGACGACCTACACGCTGGACGGCGAGGGCGCTCGCGGCGACATGACGTTCGGCGTCGGCGGTCGATACATGGACTCCTACTTCCTCGACCTTGCCAATAGCGCATCGTCGGAAAGCGCCTTCCTGTTCGATGCCTCCTTCACCTACAAGATCCAGAAGAATACGACGTTCCAGCTCAACATGAGCAACGTGTTCGACGAGAAGCATATTGCCAGCCAGGACAGCGGCGGCGTCTATTACAATCCCGGCCGTACCGTTATGGCGACGCTGCGCCAGACCTGGTAACGCGGAACTCGAAACGACAAAGCCCACGCGCCTGAAAGTGGGTGGGCTTTTCCTTTGGGATGATCGCGTGGCTAGCGAACCTGCAGCATCCGCCGCCACGCCGCGGGGGTCTCGCCAGAAACCTGCCGGAATGCCTTGGTGAAATGCGCCTGGTCGGAGAAACCGAGCTGTGCAGCAATGCCTGCAACTCTCAGGTCGTTGTCGAGCAGCAGTTTCTTGGCAAGATCGATCCGCCTGGCAAGCTGCCATTGGAGCGGGGTCTTGCCTGTCGTCTGCTTGAAGACGTTGGCAAACCAGCTTTCAGACAGGCCGACGGTGGCCGCCATTTCAGCGACGGTCATCCGGCAGTCGCCAAGCGCGTCGATGCGGGCGGCAAGCTTGTTCATCTGCGCCTGGGTCAGACGGCCGTCGGCTTTGCCAGCACCCTGTTCGGAGATCTCGAGCAGTCCGGTAACGATGCTGCCGACCAGGCTTTCCGCATAGACCTCATGGCGAGAAGGATTGTCCAGTTCTTCGGCAAGCAGACCGGCAAGCACCTGCAGCCCCGGCGCATCCTGTAATTCCGCAGGCTGTTTCAGCGCTGACAATGCGGCAGCCTGCCCGACCGATGGCGACAGGAAGCGCAGCAGACGGTCTTTATGAAGATGCAGGTTTAGATGCGAGAAGCGATGAAGTGACGTGCTCGTCGTCCACATCGGCACGCCCGCCGGAATGTAGATTGCCCGGGTCAAGGGCCGGTAATTTCGCTCGAAGTCGCCATTCTGGTTCGAAATGCGGACTCTCGATGAAACGTCGTCGAAGAAGATCATGATGCGCGGATCGGCGGCGAGGTAATAGCCGTTGGCACCTGCCTGGCTTTCCGCCTCCCAGAGTGCGCCGACCATACCGTCGAAGCGTCTCCATTTGACCGGGGAGATAACCCGAATGCCATCCGTGCGCCAAACCATGGAATGCCAGAAATTCAAAGGGCACATAGCTCCTAACGGCTCGCTTTGCGCAGCAACGCGAGCGCGGGTTTACCACAACATGACAAATACCATTTTTTGGAGATGTTCATCAACGAAGAAGACTCCTCCCCGGATGGCTTCGTGTCTAAGGCCCACTCATCCCATGAGGCACTCGGCAGAACAGCGGCAATCCTCCTCCCAGGCGTCGTTCGATTACCCGAAAAGTCTGCCGTTCCTCCCGCGGCCGGCATTTTCGTTCTTCAGGTACGCGAACAATGCCGAAAGGACGTCTTCGGGCGATTAGTTCGGCTGGACAGCGCTGTGCCGTCTCGGAGGTTCGTGTCCGATCAAGGCGTCGGAGAACAGCCTAGCCTTTAGCCTGGGGTCGGTTCTCTTTCAAAGGCATAGTGATGCCGCAGTTTTTGTCGGTAGACGTCAGAAAGCTGACCAGATAAGCGATCCCGAAGCTGACGCCAGTATCATCAGATGCAGCTACAGTCTTTCGGGGCTTACCGGAGCATACGCGGTCCTTCCAACGATGAGGAGGCTGCACGATATCGGCGGTTGGCATGCCTCGCACTCTTTCTTAAAGGTCGGACCCTTAAGGTTTAAGAAGTGAAGGATGAACAAGTGGTGATGAACTCTGGAACCAGAGTTTCATTTCCCTCCAGGATGACGATCGTCACAGAGAAGCGCGAGAGCACCATTGACGGTTTATGCTGCAGTGCACATATGAGCATTGGTTGATTTTAAACAGCACGTTAAAACCTGCTACGTGTTAGCCGCTTTCGCACACTTGATGTACGCGCAGGGATACCGCCGCATGATAGGTAAAACGGCACTGTTGCTGGTCAATCCGAATTCCCGAAGCGGCAAGGTCCGACTGCCTGAAGTTCGAAAGTTACTTGCCCAAGCCTCGATTCAGTTTGTTGAACTACCCGTGGGTTATACTGGGACGACGTCACACGCTATCGAAGAGCATGGCAACTCCGTCCAATACGTCATTGTTGGTGGCGGCGATGGAAGCTTGAACGCGGCAGCAAAGGGCCTGCTGAATACGGGGCTGTCTTTAGGCGTCCTTCCTCTCGGTACGGCGAATGACTTTGCACGCACCATCGGACTCCCTGTCGACCTGACTGCAGCCATCGATGTCATTGCCAAGAGCAACACCACGGATATCGATCTCGGTGATGCGAACGGCTATCTGTTTTTCAATGTTGCGAGCGTCGGCTTCAGTGCTGACCTGGCAATGTCCTTAACCGAAAAGGCTAAGAAGCGCTGGGGCAAGCTCGGCTATGGCATGGTTGCAGCCCGTCTGCTTGCCCGATCCGGGCTTTTCACCGCAACTCTCGAACATGATGGTCGCACCGAAGAACTTCGCACGCTACAGGTCTCGGTTGGAAATGGTCGCTTCTACGGTGGCGGGATGACGGTTCATGAGGACGCGACGGCAAGCGACGGCTTGCTCGACTTCTATAGTCTCGAAGTTGACCACTGGTGGAAGCTGCTGGCATTGCTTCCGAGTTTAAGAAAGGGCACTCACGGTGAATGGACGGATGTCCGCGCCTTCTCCACCAAGGCTCTGACGATCCGGACCAGCAGGCCGCGTGCCGTCAACCTTGACGGTGAGTTGAAGACGCAGACACCGGTGACGTTCAGCATCAGGGAGAAGGCGATCTCGGTTTTCGTTCCCTGATCAGTTTAAAACACTAATCCATTTAACGGCTCGCTCGAGCGGCGCCCATCTCAAGGACGTAATCAAACTCATGGCAACTGGTCTCATCGCGCTTCTTGATGACGTCGCGGCAATTGCAAAACTCGCCGCCGCATCGCTCGATGATGTCGCAGCGCAGACCGCCAAAGCCACGACTAAGGCGGCCGGCATCGTCATCGATGATGCTGCAGTCACGCCGCGATACGTGGTGGGTCTCAGCCCCGCGCGTGAACTGCCCATCATCGGCCGCATTGCGCTCGGGTCGCTGAAAAACAAGCTCGTGTTTCTCCTTCCGGCCGCCCTGCTGCTGGGGTATTTCGCGCCATGGGTTATCACACCGCTGCTCATGGTCGGTGGCATTTATCTTTGCTACGAAGGCGCTGAGAAGCTCTATGCAGTGTTCTTCCCGCATGCAGCGCATGGCCATGAAAAGGAAGTGCTCGGCGTGAAGACAGATCCCGTTGCCCTAGAGAACCAGAAAGTCAGCGGTGCGGTCCGCACCGACTTCATCCTGTCTGCTGAAATCATGGCGCTGACTTTGGCTGACATTTCTCAGACAAGTATTTACATGCAGGGCTTCGTGCTAGCCGCCGTCGGCATCCTGATCACGCTTGCAGTCTACGGGTTCGTCGCGCTGATCGTGAAAGCAGATGATGTCGGCATCGCCATGGCCAATACCTCATCATCAATAGCCAGGGTCGCGGGTAGGGGGCTGGTCTACGGCATGCCGATCTTCCTCAAGCTGCTGGCTGCCGTTGGCACGGCGGCTATGCTTTGGGTCGGAGGAAGCATTCTCGTTCATGGTATGGCAGAACTTGGTTACGCCGGTCCTGAACATGTTATCCACGATGCGTCCGCCACCGTCGTGACAGCCCTCGGCTTCGCTCCGGCGATCGTCGGATGGTTCGCCAAATCCGCCATGCAAGCAGCCATTGCCATCCTTATTGGCGCTATTGCCTTGGTTGCAATGGGGAATGTCGTTGCCCCTGTCTGGAAGCTTGTTCGTGCCCGGAGCCAGAAAATTCAGAGATAGTGGCTGGTGGCTTTCGGATAAATCGTACCCCAAAGTGCACCGCTCTATGCGGCGCGCGCGTGACCGGAAAAGACCACGCGTCTTTCGAACTCAGTGCAACAGCCGCCCGCACAGACTAAACCGAACCGCCAAAACGACGGAGTATCCATGCACAATGTGCAGCTCCGGCCTATGCCACCTCGAATAGAAGAGCATTCTTCGCCAACTTCTTCTACTCTGGTACATCTCGGGTATAAGGCCAGGGCCATCTAAATTCTCGCGCACGCAGCAGCTTCCTCACCAGAGTGTGGGCTGGAGCCATTCTCTCGGGCCTGATAAGACACAGCGATGATCAACGTTACCGAGATACGTGCTCTCAACATCGCTGCGGCGGCCTCAACAAAGCGACCTTTGCATTTGAGCGCCGCAAGCGGCCTCGTATGCGTGGGCTCGACAATTTACGTTGTTGCCGATGACGAGCTTCATCTGGGTGTGTTTTTCAAAAATTCGCCAGATCCGGGACGGCTCGTGCGTTTGTTCGAGGGCGTGTTGCCCGACAAAAAAGCTGCGCGAAAACGGATGAAGCCAGACCTTGAAGCGCTCACTCTGGTTCCAGCTTTCGAGAATTTTCCGCATGGCGCACTGCTGGCTCTCGGATCGGGATCAAGGCCGAACCGAGGACGCGTCGCCCTCGTTGCTCTTGACCGCGATGGGACTGTCTTGGGTCCGCCTCGGGAATTGGACATGTCCCCTATTCTCCGTCCACTTCACGAAGCATTTGATGAGCTCAACATTGAGGGCGCGGTCATCATTGGCGATGAATTGCGCCTGTTCCAGCGCGGCAACAAGGGTCAGGCCAACAACGCGATCATCAGCTACTCTGTCTGGCAGGTCCTCGCTGCGTTGCAAAGTGCCAAGACCGATCCGATCCGGCCGTCCGCTATCAACAGGATCAGCCTTGGTTACATCGCCGGTGTGCCCTTTTGCTTGACGGACGCAACGGCTCTGGCTAACGGTGACATGGTGTTCTGCGCAGTGGCGGAAGATACGGAGAATGCTTATCGCGATGGGCCTTGCATCGGTGCTGCGATCGGCATCGTCAGTCACGATGGCCAGCTACTCGGTATGGAGCAACTTGACCGCCCTCACAAAGTGGAGGGTATCAGCGCCCACGAGAACGGTGATAGATTGGAGATCCTGCTTGTCACCGATCCGGATAATGCCGAAATATCTGCGGTGCTGTTGTCCGCATCAATTGTGCGATAGCTTCTTCTTCAGGGAAGTAGCGACGGGCTAGGGAAGTTTCGATTCCGAACCGGGTGCCTTTGCTCAGCGATCGCGTTTGCGCTCAGATGCAAGTGTCCAGTAACAAGAGAATCGCTGTCGGGATGGACCGACACCGGAGTAGTTGCTATCGGTGAGCACCGAGCCGCGCTGGGCCGTCGCGGCAATATTCTCCGAGGATCCGAAAGCGTTTCAAGTGAAGAAAACACAACGTAGTTTTGCCGTCGCGTACAAATCCGGACGCCGAAAGCTTGACGCCAACCCCACCTCCATCTGGGGAAACATGGACCTTAAGTCCGTTGCCCGTGACGTAGAGGAAGAGGCGATGCCGTTGCTGCCGGAAGGACTGAAAGCTGATGAAGCCGGCCTAGACGTACAATTGCCTTCGGTAGAACCTCCTCAGCCATTATTGACACCATCGGATGCGACGCCGACAACTGCTGAAGAACCGAAGGAGATGATCATGGCCGACGATACCGATACAATCAACGATGTTGAAGCGCCCGCGCCGGAAGAAGCGCCTGTTGCCGTAAAGAAGCAGCGTAAGCCTCGGGCGAAGAAAACCTCCGTTGTCGCAACGACAGCAGAAAGCGCTACAGCCGGTACCGATGGCCCAAAGAAGCGAGGCCGCAAGCCACGCGTGAGCAAAGACACAACGCCGGTCGAGCCCGCTGCTCCGAAGCTTGCTCCGACGCCTGACCGGATCGCTGATGACGCTGCTGCCTCTGCAGACGACGAAATGGCTGATCTGCTTCAGCTAGAGGCGGAGAACCAAAAGCTTCGCAAGATGCTGGCTGAAAAGTTGCGTACTGAAAACGCTGATTTGCGCAAAAAGCTCAATCTCGATTGATTTGACCGCTGCGGCCGGAAACGCCTCACATCTCTAGTTTAA
>NZ_LMOF01000004.1:25226-27063 GCF_001423215.1 Rhizobium sp. Leaf321
GTGCCACGCCGCCGTGAGTCGAAGCAGGACGCGGTGGTTGCCGATGCGAAGCCGAATGTCCTGGCTCTTTCCGGCCCAGTGGAGACCGCTGCTGAGGAGAGCCCATCGGTCTCAAGCGCACGCGCAGCTGCTGAGCTACCACCGACTGATAGATCGGATCCTGTTCCGGTAGAGCCTCCCACGATTGCAAGCTGCAGGCGAGCTGATGACATTCCAGCCAATGTCGTAGCTGACGTTGTCGCTGATGATGATCTGACGCCCTCCGATCTCCCGGACATCGCCGTCCTCCCATCTCCGGACGCAGCGAATTTGCAGCTCCGGGTAGAGAGCAAACCGCGCAAGCAGTTGGGTCGAGGCAGGAAACCGGAGTTGGTTGACACGACGCAAGTCCCATCTGACCGCACCATCCCGTCAGACGATACGCTGAGCCTCGACGACGAGATCAGGTTGCTCAGGGGCTAATTGGTCGGAAAGCTTCGATTGCAGAACGCGCAACTGCGAAAGATGCTCGAGCGGTGCGAGCGATAGCTAAAGACGCTGCCAATCGAAAAACGGGGACTGGGAGCCGTTTCGGTGTCGTAAAGGTCTTTCGAGCTACATATCGGTGCCAGTGCATGATAATTCTGTAAGGATGACGCAGCAGCATCCGACTGGCAAGCCAGCCCAATTCGATATGTTCATCGACCCGGCGAACGGCCAAGAGGATCTGGTCTACTCCCCCTCGCGGGTCAGACGCGTCAAGAGCCAACCCATGGAAGAGGCTGAGATGCTGTCGCATCTTGCCGCGACGGGCCGCTACAGGATCCTGCATAAGCTTGAACCTCGTCAGGTCACAGGCCGCGTTCGACCCCAATACCCTCTGCATGGCATAATCATCGACACGGAGACCACCGGTCTCGATCATCGCAAAGCCGAGATTATCGAGATTGGCGTCATTGCCTTTACCTTCGACGAACATGGGACTACCGGCGATATCACCGGAGTGTACGGCGGCCTGCAGCAGCCCGGAACCGCCATCCCAGCCGAAATTACCAAGATTACCGGTATCACTGACGAGATGGTTGACGGTCAGTTCATCGATATCCCGATGCTACGGTCGCTCATCGAACCTGCTGATCTGGTTATCGCCCACAATGCCAGATTCGACCGCCCCTTCTGCGAGGCATTTTCGCCGATGTTTTCCGGCAAGGCATGGGCCTGCTCGAACGCCGAAATCGACTGGTCGTCGCGGGGCTTCGAAGGCACGAAGCTCGGTTACCTCATCGGACAGGCTGGCTTTTTCCACAATGGCCATCGAGCGGTTGACGACTGCTTTGCGCTACTGGAGATCCTCGATCGGAAGGGTGAAGCCGACGGCATCTCACCATTCGCAGAGCTTTACAACGCGAGCCAGCGGTCACGTGTCCGTATCTTCGCGGAAAACAGCCCTTACGATTTCAAAGATCATCTCAAGGCTCGTGGCTATCGTTGGTCGGACGGGGCAGAGGGGGGGCCTAAAAGCTGGTGGATAGAGGTTGATGAGCCCGACCTAGAGGACGAGCTTCGCTATCTGCGAACCGAGATCTACCAGTATCCCGAAGCAGATCCCCTAACCAAGGTCCTAACGGCATTTGATCGTTTTAAGGCCTGACAGGACAACTTTTAGGCGTTTGCTGAGCGGGCGATGCGTAAAACGCATAGCTGCGTTGCGCCTGACCTCCTTACTGATATCGCTGGCTAGAGTAGATTGGCGTAGACAAAGCGATGCACCTCCTCCCGCAGAGCTTCGTGTTCCAGGCGCCCACGCTCCTCCCATGGGGCACCTGGCAGAACAACGGCGCTCCTCCTCCCAGCCGCT
>NZ_LMOF01000004.1:27073-48837 GCF_001423215.1 Rhizobium sp. Leaf321
TCGGTTTTCCTGCCCGTGTGCAATGCCGAAAGGATGTCTGCGGCCAATTAGTCTAGCGAGAAAGCGCTCTGGTCTGTCGCCGGTTCGTATCCGTTCAAAAGCAGGGCCGATGCAAACGCGGAGATCGTGTCTGCATCTGCGCAAGCATGTGGATCTGCTAATCATCCATCTGGCAACGCAGCTTCCCATACATGATTGATAATTTTCGCCGCAAGTGCCGCTCTGTCCTGCAGAAGAAAGCGAAGCCGCCGTCGCTCCATGACGTCCGGCGTATCCTGACAGGGGTAATTCAGGTACTCCTAGGATCCCCATGTTGCCAGCCATCGTTTCGCAACGGCGTCGTAATCTATGCCCATCCGGTTTTGCATGACATATAATCCAGGAGCCAAGCGATGGATACAATGGTCAAGGTCATCGCGTCGAGGAGGCCTAGGCGAGCCCGCTTCCGATGCGTTTTGGTGCCGAGCCGCCTGGTGGGGAACCGCTCACGTATCTAGCCGATCAAGCATTTGTCAAATGCCTCGAGCGATTCCTTGTTGCAATTCAGTTGCATTTGCAGACTATTGAGACGCGGCGACCCCCCGTTCTCCCGCACATGGTCTGATCGAATGAGGCTTAGTCCAACAGAGAATTGCAATTCAGTCGCAATAGCAAAAAGGTGAACGTATGTTTGATAAGGTAAGGCATTCGCTGTTGGTCGTTATGATAGGGGTTGCATTCGCCATTGTTACGATGGTCGGGCCTGCTACCGCGCAAGGTAAGTTCAAGGCGGTGACAACCTTTACGGTTATCGCAGATATTGCGAAAAACGTTGCGGGCGACGCGGCGATCGTCGAGTCGATTACTAAGCCGGGCGCCGAGATTCACAACTACCAGCCTACACCGGGCGATATTAAGCGGGCGCAGGGTGCACAGCTTATCTTCTGGAACGGACTCAATCTCGAACTCTGGTTCGAGAAGTTCTTCCAGAACCTGAAGGAGGTCCCAAGCGTTGTCGTTTCAGACGGTGTCGAGCCGATGGGTATCTCTAAAGGCCCCTATACCGGTAAGCCGAATCCCCATGCCTGGATGTCGCCGGCCGCCGCGCTGATCTATGTCGACAACGTCCGCGACGCCTTCGTGCAGTACGATCTGGCCAATGCCGAGACTTACAAAGCCAATGCCGAGGCCTACAAGGCGAAAATCACGGCAGCGATCGAGCCTATCAGGGCTCAGCTTAAAACCGTTCCCGCGGACAAGCGATGGCTGGTATCGAGCGAAGGTGCCTTCTCCTATCTTGCCCGCGATTTTGATCTGAAGGAACTCTACCTTTGGCCGATCAACGCCGACCAGCAGGGAACGCCGCAGCAGGTTCGCAAGGTGATCGACGCGGTGCGCGAACACAACATCGGTGTCGTGTTTTCTGAAAGCACGATCTCTTCAGCGCCTGCCGAGCAAGTGGCTCGTGAAACCGGCGCCAGATATGGCGGCGTTCTCTACGTAGACTCTTTGACCGAGGCCGATGGCAAAGTCCCGACCTATATCGATCTGCTTCGTGTCACGTCAGACACGATCGCCAAGGGCCTGGCTTCCTCGTTCTGACCCACAAATCCCCGAGGCCGCCGACCTTGCCTCAAATGGCGGGCATGTCGATTAAGCTGACAAAAGGAACATCCAATGAACGCGCAACCCAGCTTGCAGAAACAGCCTATCGACTGCTCCGGAGGGGTCGGGATATCCGTGACTGGCGCTACCGTTACCTATCGAAACGGTCATACGGCACTCAGAGACGCAAGTTTCCAGATTCCGACCGGATCGATTGCTGCGCTGGTTGGCATCAACGGCTCGGGTAAGTCCACGCTATTCAAAGCGATGATGGGCTTCATCCGTCTCGCCAAGGGCGAAATCCGTGTGCTCGGTATGCCGGTCCCAGAAGCGCTGCGGAAGAATCTCATTGCCTATGTGCCGCAGGCGGAAGAAGTCGATTGGAATTTTCCCGTTCTGGTCGAGGATGTCGTCATGATGGGGCGCTACGGTCGTATGGGGATGATGCGCATTCCGAAAGCCGTCGACCATGAGGCCGTTTCTAGGGCGCTTGCCCGCGTCAACATGAGCGAGTTTCGCAAGCGTCAGATCGGCGAATTGTCGGGGGGACAGAAGAAGCGCGTCTTCCTCGCCCGTGCTCTTGCGCAAGACGGCCAAATTATTCTGCTCGACGAGCCGTTCACCGGCGTTGACGTCAAGTCCGAGGACGAGATTATCACGTTGTTGCGCGAACTGCGCGACGAGGGCCGCGTCATGTTGGTCTCGACACACAACCTCGGCTCCGTGCCGGAGTTCTGCGACCGAACTATCCTGATCAAGGGCACGGTGCTCGCCTATGGCCCGACGGGCGAGACCTTCACGCAGGAAAACCTGGAAAAGGCCTTCGGTGGCGTTCTTCGTCACTTTGTTCTGAGCGGCAAGCCGGCGCCGTTCGGTGTCTTCCGGGACGACGAGCGGCCATTGATCCTGCAAGGTGGCAAGCCAACGGTCGGAGAGACGGACGACGCCAATGGAGGCAGGAAATGACGTCGATCCTCCTTGAACCTTTTACCTACAACTACATGCTGAACGCGATGTGGGTCTCCGCCTTGGTGGGCGGCGTCTGCGCTTTCCTTTCGTGCTATCTCATGTTGAAAGGCTGGTCACTGATCGGCGACGCGCTCTCCCATTCCGTCGTCCCCGGCGTGGCCGGAGCCTACATGCTGGGCCTACCATTCTCGATCGGCGCTTTCTTTTCCGGCGGACTCGCCGCCGCGGCCATCCTTTTCTTCAACCACCGCACCCAGCTCAAGGAAGACGCGATCGTCGGGCTAATCCTCTCTGCCTTCTTCGGGCTTGGACTGTTTATGGCGTCGATCTCACCCACCTCCGTGAACGTCCAGACCATTGTGCTTGGGAACATCCTTGCAATCACGCCCGGGGATACGCTCCAGCTCGCTATCATTGGCTTTGTCTCGCTGGCGATCCTGCTGGTGAAATGGAAAGACCTGATGGTCGCTTTTTTCGACGAGAGCCACGCCCGGTCAATCGGCATTAACCCGATTGCTCTCAAGATCATGTTCTTCACATTGCTTTCGGCTTCGACAGTTGCAGCCCTTCAGACGGTCGGCGCTTTCCTCGTCATCTGCATGGTCGTCACACCGGGCGCAACAGCTTACCTGCTGACCGACCGCTTTCCCAGGCTGCTCACCATCGCCTTCTTCATTGGTTCGGTCACTAGCTTTGTTGGAGCTTATGCGAGCTATTTTCTCGACGGAGCGACAGGTGGCATCATCGTCGTGTTGCAGACGGCAGTCTTCCTGACTGCGTTCTTACTTGCACCAAAACACGGAATGCTCGCTGCCCGCAGCCGCGCCGAACGAGCAATGGAGACGGGACTATGAGTATTCTAGATACGCTTCTCTCGCCTTTCCAGTTCGACTTCATGGTCAATGCGCTGGTAATCGCAGTTGTCGCCACAATCCCCATGGCGCTGCTGTCATGCTTCCTCGTCCTCAAGGGGTGGTCGCTGATGGGCGACGCGATCTCGCACGCCGTCTTTCCGGGCGTTGTCGTTGCCTACATCATTGGCATTCCCTTCGCCATTGGCGCCTTCATTGCCGGAATGTTCTGCGCCATCGCGACGGGCTTCCTCAGTGATAACAGTCGCATCAAGCGCGATACGGTAATGGGTGTGGTCTTCTCCGGCATGTTCGGCTTTGGCCTGGTGCTCTACGTCAAGATCCAGTCGGACGTGCATCTCGACCATATCCTGTTTGGCGACATGCTGGGTGTCTCCTGGCGCGACATCGCAGAAGCGGCCATCATATCCACCTTCATCGCCGGCATGATCGGCATTAAGTGGAAAGACTTTCTTCTCCACGCTTTCGATCCTGCGCAAGCCAGAGCCGTTGGCTTGCGGGTCAACCTTTTGCACTACGGGTTGCTTTGCCTCATCTCGTTGACAATCGTTGGCGCCCTGCCGGCCGTTGGCATAGTCTTAGCCATCGCTATGTTGATCGCGCCGGGTGCCATCGCATTTCTGCTGACCCGCACACTCAGCTCCATGCTGCTCCTGTCCCTCACGATTGGGGTGATCTGTTCCTTCGTCGGCGTCTATCTGTCCTTCTTCATCGACAGTGCACCGGCGCCAACCATAGTGCTTCTGCTCTCGATAATCTTCGTCGCCGCCTTCATCCACGCCACCCGTAAGACGACGAGGATCGAAACATCGCAGGCGACGTAAAGAAGCACTATGCGCGACACTCGGCTGCCGCTCGCCGAGTTCTTGACCAAGCGTCGCCATGCCGTTGGGATCGCTGTGCTGCGCCAGGATCCCAGACTGCTTGTCCGCGCCCGGTGCATGCGTGCATCGAAGCAGTTCGTGAACCATCGACAACGCGATTGCCGGCCGTTTGCCCCTCTGATTAAAATCGGCGAACTTCGTTTCGTCAGGGTTGCGTCCTTTCTTCCAAGTCGGTAAACGTAATAACATTACATGGTGAACGGCGCGTTGCGCCCCATGGGCCGCGGGAGATAGACAGTAGTCGTGACTGAAGCATGCCTTACCTTTGACAATCTGACCTTGGGCTACAATCGCCATCCTGCTGTGCATCACATGACCGGTGTCGTACGCAAAGGAAGCCTCGTGGCCGTTGTTGGCGGGAACGGATCGGGTAAATCGACCCTGATGAAGGGTATTGTTGGTCTATTGCGACCTATGAGTGGTACGTGCTCGACAGCACCGGGCACCCGCTTCGCTTATCTGCCACAGCTTTCCGAGCTGGATCGCTCTTTTCCAGCTCGTGTGCTTGACCTTGTGTCGCTCGGGCTTTGGCCCAAAAGGGGCTTGCTGGGTCGTCATAGCGCAGAAGACCGGCAAGCCGTAACGCAAGCGTTGCTGTCCGTCGGCCTGGAAGGGTTCGACAAGCGTTCCATCGACACACTTTCGGGAGGCCAGATGCAGCGAGCGTTGTTCGCGCGTGTCCTTGTGCAAGATGCTGATCTCATTCTGCTTGACGAACCATTCAACGCGGTCGACTCCAGGACGCTTACCGACCTGATAGCGCTCATCAAGCACTGGCAGGTTCAAAGGCGCACTGTCATGGTTGTCGTGCATGACCTTGATCTGGTGCGCGAGCATTTTCCCGAGGCGCTTCTTCTGGCGCGGCGGCCGATTGCGTGGGGTGAGGCGCGTCAGACACTCTCTGCCGAAAATCTTCTTCGCGCACGCCAGTTCGGCGAGGCATGGGACGAGAACGCTCCATGGTGTGGGAAACCAGCTCATCACCTGCATGAGACAATGATTGGTCATGACGGCATCGCGGCGTCACCGGCACGTGGCGGGATGTAATCCATATGCTCTATGAGACGTTTATCCTACCGTTCGTCGAGTTCGGATTCATGCAAAGGGCACTGTTTGGCGCATTCATGTTATCGCTCAGCGCTTGCCCGGTCGGCGTCTTCCTCATGTTGCGCCGCATGAGCCTGACTGGCGACGCAATGGCGCATGCGATCTTGCCTGGTGCAGCTGCCGGCTTTCTGCTTTACGGCCTTGAGATCGTTCCTATGACCATCGGTGGTTTGATTGCCGGCGTGGTCGTAGCACTGGGGGCCGGCGCCGTCGCCCGGTTCACGATTCAGAAAGAAGACGCCTCTATGGCGGCCTTTTATCTGATCTCCCTGTCGCTTGGTGTCCTCATGGTCTCTCTGCGGGGCTCAAGCGTCGATCTGATGCACGTCCTGTTCGGAACGGTCCTGGCGCTGAACAATGATGCCTTGATCCTCATCGCCATGGTGTCGGTGATGACGCTTTGTGCTCTCGGACTTTTTGGACGGGCGCTGGTGGCTGAATGTATGGACCCCTTGTTTTTCCGTTCTGTGTCACGCCTGGGCTCGCCGGTCCATTTCCTCTTCCTTGGTCTCGTCGTGACGAATCTTGTCGCTGGCTTCCAGGCGCTTGGCACCTTGCTCGCGGTCGGATTGATGATCCTGCCTGCGGCTGGCGCACGCTTCTGGACGCAAAGCGTTGCAACGATGTGCCTGTTGTCGGTTGCGATCGGGCTGTTTTCCTCAGCCGTCGGCCTCCTTTTGTCTTACCATGCATCCTTGCCATCAGGACCAGTGGTCATGTTATCGGCAGGTTCTGTCTACTTTTTCTCGGTCATCGCTAGCCCTCGTGGCCTGCTTTTGTCGCACCTGCGGCGCAGCGCTCACCGCAGCGCCTGAACCGCCCCGGCACTGGAAAATATAATGAAGAACCTGAGTAAGCTCATCGCCAGGATGACAGTTGTGATATTCGCCTCATTGGCTGTTCCCGCTCTTGCCCATGCGGAAAAGCTGTCGGTTGTCGCCAGTTTCTCGATCATCGGCGATTTCGCCAAAGCTATCGGTGGCGAGCGTATTGCTTTGCGAACACTGGTTGGTGCCAACAGCGATGCTCACGTTTACGAACCAAAGCCAGCTGATGCATTGGCGTTGGCCAAGGCGGACGTCATTCTGGTAAACGGGTTGCTGTTCGAGGGCTTTATGGACCGTTTGATCCAGGCAAGCGAAGCGAAAGCCAAATTGACCGTTATGACCGAGGGCACGGACATCTTGAATGATCCGGCGGGTGGCCATTACCACTATGTCGACGGAAAGGCGGTCTTTCATGCAACGCCGAACGATCCCCATGCGTGGCAGTCGGTTGGCAATGCCAAGATCTACATCCAGAACATTGCCAAGGCGTTCTGTGCCGCAGATGCACAGGGCTGCTCGACATACGAAGCAAATGCGACCGCGTACTCAGAACAATTGGCGGCGCTTGCCGAGGAGATCGAGGCAGCTGTGAGCGCGATCCCCCAAGAGCGGCGTGTAGCGGTTGTCGCGCACAACGCCTTTCGCTACTTCGAGCGGGATTACGGCGTGACCTTCTTAGCGCCCCAGGGCGTTTCTACCGAATCTGAGGCATCTGCCGCAGACGTCGCCTCGCTTATTCGTGAGATCCGCGAGAAGCGTGCTGCTGCCGTATTTGCAGAAAACATTTCGGACGCACGCCTTGTTGAGCAGATCGCCTCAGAAGCCGGACTAACGCTCGGCGGCACCTTGTATTCGGACGCCCTGTCGCCAGCCGGTGAACCTGCGTCGACCTACATCGACATGATGCGTCACAACGTCCAAACCCTCACATCTGCGATCAACCGCGGCTGAGTCACCGTCCAACTGCCGGAAAAAGCCGCTGTTTGAATGTTATGTAATATCGTAAAAAGGAGAGACGAATGAGACATTTAATCCGAGGCGTATCTGCGTTGGCGCTATCAACGGCCTTGCTGGGATCGGCGGCGCTCGCTCAGGATGATGAGGAAAGTGTAACACTTTACCGCGTGTTCGTCGGCGACCATAAGGATCCGAAGGTCACGGCGTTTGACCTGAGCAAGCCCGAGAAGCGCTGGACGTTCGACACAGTCGGCCAAAATAAGCTTTACAGCGTCAATGAAGGCGCCAGCGTTGTCGCGGTTCAATCTGACAATGATGCCGTCAACTTTATCAATAGCGGCATTTCTCTCCACTCTCATGGAGACCATTCCGATATCGAGATTGCCGATCCGTCGGCCGTAGAAAAAGCCCTGACCGGCCCACGCCCGTTTCACGTCATCGACCATGACGGCAAGGTCGTCATCAACTTCGACAAGGGTGGCTATAACGAGATCGTTGATGCGCACGAACTAACCGATGGCGAGATTGAATCGACACGGCTGAAGCAGGCCCGAGCTCATCACGGTTTTGCCGCTCCCGTCGGAATCGGCTGGGTAACGACGGTCGCTTCCGATGCTCCGGTCGAAGGCGATTCTGCACCGACCCGCGTCGGCTTGCGTGCGGTGACGGAAGACGGCACGCCCACAGGTAATGTCGCATCTTGCACAGGCATTCACGGCGAAGCATTCTCCGGTGCTTTCCTCGCTGCAGGATGCAAGGAAGGCATTCTGACTGTAACCGCGAGCGCGGACGGCCCGGTGACCAAGATGCTGACCTATCCCTCCGATCTGCCAAGCGGTGAGACAACCGGCACGTTGCTGGGCGCCAGGAGCATGCAGGTCTTTCTCGGCAATTACGGCGCCAAGGGTCTCGTCGTCGTTGATCCCGCAGATGAGCCGAACTTCCGCTATATCGAATTGCCATTCCGCCGCATTGACTTCGCACTCGATCCAGCTAACGCCCGCTTCGGATACGTGTTGACCGAAGATGGCTCACTGCATCAGATCGACGTTCTGGATGGCAAGCTTGCCAAGAGTGCCAAAGTCACCGAGCCCTATTCCATGGACGGGCACTGGAACGATCCGCGCCCGCGTATCGCCATGGCTGGAGATGAAGTCGTCATGAGTGATCCCAATGCCGGACTGGTCCGTCGCATCTCCAAGAGCGAACTCAAGGAGGTTGGCACAATCAAGGTTGAAGGCAAGCCCTACAACATTGCGGTTGCTGGTGGCAGCGGCAAGGTCCATGAGCACGCTGACGGCGAAGCTCACGGCCATGCCGGTCACGATCACGCTCACAGCCATGGCGATCCCCAGATCTACAAGGGTTACTTCGAAGACAGCCAAGTCAAGGACCGTCCGCTGTCTGACTATGCTGGAGACTGGCAGTCGGTCTATCCTTACCTCAAGGACGGAACTCTCGACCCCGTATGGAAGCATAAGGCAGAAAAAGGTACGTCAAGCGTAGAAGATATCCGTGCCGAATACGAAGTCGGATACAAAACGGACGTGAACCGCATCACGATTGAAGGCGATGCAGTGACCTTCTACAAGGACGGCAAGCCGTCAAAGGGCACATACGCCTATGATGGCAAGGAAATCCTGACCTACAAGAAGGGCAATCGCGGCGTTCGGTTCATCTTCAAGAAGACAGACGGTGATGCCGGTGCTCCTCAGTTCATCCAGTTCAGCGATCACGGAATTGCTCCGAACAAGGCTGACCATTACCACCTCTACTGGGGCGATGACCGTGCGGCCCTGCTGAACGAAGTCACCAACTGGCCGACTTATTACCCGTCTTCATTGAAGGCAGACGAGATCGTCAGTGAAATGAAAGCTCACTAATCGGTCAAGGCTATCCAGACATCCGGTCATGACTGATGGGATGTCTGGATTAGGCAGCGTCGTGTATCCGAGGCAGGCTTTCATGAAGCTACTGACGAACCCTCGTCGTAACAAGGTTGCTCTTAACCCGGCAAGCGCTCAGCCGACCGGAGCGCTTGCCTCATCCATAGCCGGCTTTAGCGCCTTGTTGTACGATTCCGTGCGTTCAGGTCGTGCCTTGTCGGAGCTATCTGCGTTAAATCGTGGATGCGGATCATATTCGAGAAGAGCTGGATCTGTGCGACATCTTCCCCACGCGATCGCGCAACAACATCGAGATCAAAATCAATATCCGCTGTTGTCCCTACAGGGATCCGTTTACACGAGTAAGCGCCATTCCCATCATAATTTGCCGAGAGGAACACCAATGCTTGCTGCACCGAACACCGCCAATGCCATGTCCGAACATTGGAATAAGCGCGCAGACCGGTTCAATGGCGCGGCCTCGCACATTCGTCATCATGACGAATGGAAGCGAATGTTTCTTTCAGCACTTGGTGATGCCCCCAGCCTAATCACCGATCTCGGCTGTGGGACTGGCGCATGCGCGTTGGTGTTGGCCGAACTCGGTCATAGTGTCACGGCCGTCGATGGGTCGGAAGGCATGCTGGCGTACGCTCGTCGAGAAGCGGCCATGCGAGAACTCGACGTGTCGTTCATTCAAGCCACCATGGATGAAGCAGATCTTCCCGATGCAAGCGCGGATATTGTCACAATGCGCAATGTCCTGTGGACATTGGAAAACCCGTGCGGCGCACTGGTGCTGGCTCGCCGGATCCTGCGTCCGGGTGGAACACTGCTACTTTCAGACGGTCTCTGGTTTCTGCATCGCGAGAACAAAAGCGCTACCGAATTTGGCAAGCAGCTGCCGTTTTTCAACGGACTAAGCGAAGTCGATGCTCGAACGTTGTTCCACAACGAGGGGTTCACTCAGGTTAAATCCTGGAAACACCTTTTCGAGGCTCACCCATATGGTGAGGTCTATGACGATAGCAGCCGGATGATCGATTACTTTGTGCTGACCGCGACGAAGCCGTCCTGATGGCTCCATACGCACTTGCGTAACAAACTCAAGGCGGTATGCTTGCCGCCGTCGGTTCCCGTAAGGGACTAACAGGGAATTCGGGACGGAGCGATCCGTCAAACGAAACTGCCCCCGCAACTGTAGGCGGCGAGTATCCTTTCATCGGCCACTGAGCACATTCGTGCTCGGGAAGGCGAGAGGATGCAGCGACCCGCCAGTCAGGAGACCTGCCGACACCTGAATAGACTAACGCCGGCGGGGTGCCCGGAGGAGGAAGCGGATGTTTGCAGCGTTATTGCGTGCTGTTCCTATTGTCGGACAGCAGGCAGGCGGTCTCCGTGCCGTCTCTACGATCCCGATCGGCTTTTTACATATGATCGGAGATCAACTATGACGAAATTCAACGCAGCTATCACCTTTTTCGTGTTGCTTTTCACAAGCTCGGGCGCCTATGCCGCATCTACGTCCTACCCCCTCGAAATCGGTAACTGCGGTCAAAAGCTGACCTTCAACGCAGCGCCCGAAAGCGTCGCATCGGTTGGCCAGTCGACGACCGAGATGCTTTACGCGCTGGGACTAAGCGACAAGGTTGTCGGTACATCGGTGTGGTTCAATGACGTGCTGCCCGAGTTCAAGGACATCAACTTGAAGGTTCCCCGCTTGGCTGACAATCATCCCGGGTTCGAAGCCATTGCAGCCAAAAAGCCGGAGCTGGTCACCACACAGTTCGAAGTCCATGTCGGCCCGCAGGGGGTGGTCGGCACCCGCCAGCAGTTCAACGAGCTCGGCATCAATGTTTATGCCATGCCGGCCGATTGCATCGGGAAGGACAACCTGGCAGGTGGCGATGGCGCCCGGAAGACACCGTTCTCGATCGACACGGTCTACCACGCTGTCGACGAACTTTCGATGATCTTCGACGTCCAGGACAAGGGCGACGAGCTGACAAAGAAGCTGCGTGCCCGGGTCGATGCTGCCGCTGAAAAGGCAAAAGCTCTTGACCTTAAGGACGTGTCCGCAGTGTTCTGGTTCTCCAGCGCTGATATAGACCTCGATCCTTTCGTCGCAGGCCGAAAGGGCATTCCCGGCTTCATCATGAACACGCTGGGTGTTCGCAACGTGATCGAGAGCGACGAGGAATATCCGTCTGTAGGATGGGAAACGATCGCCAAGGCCAATCCCGACGTTATCGTCATTGCGCGAATGGAGCGTCGCCGCTATCCGGCTGACGATTTCCAGATCAAGCTGGATTACCTAAAAAGTGACCCAGTCACGCGTGGAATGAAGGCGGTAAAGGAAGGCCGTATCGTCGTGGTAGATGCGCATGCCGTGCACGCTGGCATTCGCATACCGACGGGGATCGAGACGCTTGCTGCTGCCCTGGAAGACATCAAGGCCAAGCAGTGAGCGATATCGCGATCGAACAGGCGAGGCGGATTACCTATCGCAGGGTCGGTTATGTCTCTGCATCGATTTTACTGATCATTGCAGCTATCGCGCTCGGTGTTACCGTCGGGGAAACGTCCATGCCTCTTCATCTTGTTGGCCAGACATTGGCCAACAAGATGCTGGGTGCGTCTTACGCCCTCGATCCTATCGATGCAGGGATTATCTGGAACTACCGACTGACGCGCGCAATCGTCGCTGCATTCTGCGGGGCGTCGTTGTCCATATCCGGTGTCGTCCTTCAGGCGATGCTCCGTAACGCTCTGGCAGATCCCTACATTCTAGGCATCTCGGCTGGCGCTTCGACTGGAGCGGTCACTGTGCTCATTCTCGGCCTCGGTGGCGGGCTTCTGTCACTCTCGCTAGGTGCATTTGCGGGTTCGCTCGTCTCTTTCGTACTGGTTGTGATGCTGGCGAGAGCGGCCGGCGGCGGTGTTGGCATTCAGGCGACGGGGCTAATCATTCTTTCAGGCATCGCCGGCTCTCAGCTCTTCAATGCTCTGACGTCCTTCATCATTACACGATCCGCCAATGCTGAGCAGGTTCGGGGTGTCATGTTCTGGCTGATGGGAAATCTCAGCGGTGTTCGTTGGGACGATGTGATGCTGGCAGTCCCGATTGCCACTATCGGGATATGCGTTTGTATCTGGCACAGGCGGGAACTAGATGCGTTCACGTTCGGAGCTGACTCAGCGGCATCCCTGGGTGTGCCGGTTCGCAAGGTTCAGGCTATCGTGATCGGCGCAGCAGCGATGATGACGGCTGTGATGGTCAGCATCGTCGGATCGATCGGATTTGTAGGCATTGTCATCCCGCATGCCGCCCGTTTCCTAGTCGGGCCGCGGCATGCGCAGCTTCTGCCTGTCGCAGCTCTCATGGGCGGCGTATTCCTCGTTCTCGCCGATATTGGATCTCGCATTCTTGTTCCAAACCAGGTCTTGCCAATCGGTGTTATCACCGCACTCGTCGGGGCCCCCGGCTTCGCGCTCATCCTCATTCGTGGAAGGCGTACCCGATGATACTGGAAGCTCAAGATCTCGGATGGCAGGTGCGCGCCGTAAGGATCGTCGAGTCCGTATCATTCCAGGTCCGCAAAGGTGAAACGCTGGGGCTGATCGGGCCAAACGGGTCTGGCAAGTCGACGCTACTGAAGCTCCTAGCAGGAATCCTCTCCCCATCATCGGGCGAGGTGCATATCAATGGAAACCCGATGGGACGTATGAATCGTCGCGAGATTGGTCAGACATTGGCCTTTGTCGAACAGCAGAGCGACACATCGGAACGCCTGACGGTTCGCGATGCAGTCGAGCTCGGCCGAACCGCATGGCTGTCTGCTCTGCAGCCTTGGTCTGAAAAGGATGACTGCATTGTTGCGCAGTCGCTGGTTCGAGTGGATATGGCGGGTATGGAGAAGCGGTCTTGGCACACGCTGTCAGGCGGGGAGAGGCAGAGAGTCCACATCGCCCGGGCCCTTGCACAACAGCCAGAAATCCTGCTGCTCGACGAGCCCACCAACCATCTCGACATCCAGCATCAGATCTCCATCCTTCGCCTGGTGAAGGCTCTGGCCGTCACGTCGGTGATCGCCCTTCACGATCTTAATCAGGCGATGGCATGTGACCGCGTCGGAGTCATGTCCAAGGGGCGCCTCCTGACTATTGGATCGCCTTCAGAGGTACTAACGCTCGATCTGATCCGGGACGTGTTTGGCGTGAGCGCCCGTTTCCTCACCGACACGGATGGCTCCAGTTTTATCCGGTTTCAACCGATCCAATGAGGTGCCCGATGCGACCGATCTTTCTTGCCGCCGTTTTGAGCTTGCTGCCTTTGGCTGCCCAGG
The DNA here is from genome assembly GCF_001423215.1 of Rhizobium sp. Leaf321. Classification (NCBI taxonomy): domain Bacteria; kingdom Pseudomonadati; phylum Pseudomonadota; class Alphaproteobacteria; order Hyphomicrobiales; family Rhizobiaceae; genus Rhizobium; species Rhizobium sp. Leaf321. Next base: position 40,506 of record NZ_LMOF01000004.1, read on the forward strand.
CAGAAACCTTCGTGGTGAGAATGCTAAATGGAAACGAGACCGGAGGCATGGCGTTCGAGCCGGATTTCCTGTCGCTGAAGCCAGGAGACAAGGTGAAGTTCCTGGCGAGCCAGCGTGGGCACAATGCGGCGACAATCGATGGCTTCCTTCCTCAGGGAGCGTTGCCGTTTAAAGGCAAGATCAACGAGGAGATTGAAATCACGTTCACGGAGTTAGGCTTTTACGGAATCAAGTGCACCCCGCACTATGACATGGGGATGGTGATGCTCGTCCGCGTTGGGGATCTAACAGTTTCCGAGATGAAAATACCCGACGGTCTGCGACCCGGCGCGATAAAGCGCATCGGGCAGATAGTCGAACGGAGCCAATAAGCCTTTGAGTCGACTAACAGTGTTTGGTTCGCATCATATCAAGGCGTCGCTACTGGTGACGCACCCATCAAGGCATCTTGCTCGAAGATGTAGCTTCAGGATGCTGCATCCGTCGTTGCAACCTCAACGTGATAAGTTCTTTAGTCTTTGATCCGTTCGCCACGCGTGCGGGAAGACCGTAGTGCCAAGTATAAATTCGTCCAGGTTTCGAACGAACGGTTGAAAACCCGTCATAGCCGTTGACGGAAAATTCACGTCAGATACTATATCTAGTGTTAGAGGTTCTTTCGATGCGAGTCGGAAGCTAAGACGGGAATACGGTGAGTGACGTCCATGACGGACAGATCAATGCCGAAGCTGCCCCCGCAACTGTAAGCGACGAGCATCCGCTCGATTAATGCCACTGAGGCCGGAAGGCTTCGGGAAGGCGAGATGGATGTGACGACCCGCGAGCCAGGAGACCTGCCTCAAACGAAAACGTCCACGGGCGGGGTGTCCGGAAGGTCGCGGGTAACGTGCGGGATGTGACCGCGCGCGCCGCTTCCCCCTGATCCCTGTCGATCAACTTCGGGGTGAAGCCATGTCGCATTGTTCAGTTCGATATACGCGTGAGTAGCGGGCTTTGACGCCCGGCCGCTGATCGCGGCTGTCATTCATTTTTCAGATTTGTCGCGCGGGCATCGGCGGATGTCCGGTCGATGTCGCGCGTCTTTTCAAAATCATACGAGGATCACCATGCCCGTCACTGTCTACAGCAAGCCTGCCTGCGTCCAGTGCACAGCCACCACCCGCGCTCTCGACCGCCAGGGAATTTCCTACCAGATCGTCGATGTTTCAGTTGATGCAGATGCCTATGAACTGGTCCAAGGGCTTGGCTATCGTCAGGTGCCGGTCGTCATTGCCGGAGAAACCCATTGGGCCGGTTTTCGTCCGGACATGATCAGCACGCTCGCGGTTTGAGAACGTGGCGATGGGTGAGATCGTCTATTTTTCCAGCCGTTCGGAAAACACCCTCCGTTTCATCGCCAAGCTCGGGATCGCCGCCCGGCGCATCCCGATCAGTCCGTCCGACAGCCTCCATGTCCAGGCACCCTACGTTCTGATCCTGCCGACCTACAGCGGCGAAGGTGGCAAGGGAGCTGTTCCGAAACAGGTGATCCGCTTCCTGAACGATGCGGAAAATCGATCAAACATCCGTGGCGTGATCGCTGCGGGCAACAGCAATTTCGGCGCGACCTTCGGGCTCGCCGGCGACATCGTCTCGAAGAAATGCCAGGTGCCTTACCTCTACAGGTTCGAGCTTCTCGGCACAGAGGAAGACGTCGCCAATGTCACTCATGGATTGGAACGATTTTGGACGCGACGACCTTCGAGAAGCCTTTGAAGACATCGGAATCCGAACTGGATTTTCATGCCCTCAACGCGATGCTGAACCTCTACGACGAGGCTGGCAAAATCCAGCTCGACATGGACCGGCTGGCCGCCAAGCAGTATTTTCTGCAGCACGTCAACCAGAACACGGTGTTCTTCCATAACCTGCGCGAAAAGCTCGTTTATCTGGTGGTCGAAGGCTACTACGAACAGGAGGTGCTGGACCAGTATGCCTTCAATTTCGTTCGCGATCTCTTCGACCACGCCTATGACAAGAAATTCCGCTTCCCGACCTTCCTCGGTGCTTTCAAATACTACACCAGCTACACACTGAAGACCTTCGACGGTAAACGCTATCTGGAGCGCTACGAGGACCGGGTCTGCATGGTGGCGCTCGCCTTGGCGCGCGGAAACGAGCAGATTGCCCGTGACCTTGTCGACGAGATCATTTCCGGCCGTTTCCAGCCGGCAACGCCAACCTTTCTCAATGCGGGCAAGAAGCAGCGTGGCGAACTGGTCTCGTGCTTTCTGTTGCGCATCGAGGACAATATGGAAAGCATCGGCCGATCGATCAATTCGGCGCTCCAGCTTTCCAAGCGCGGCGGCGGCGTGGCGCTCTCGCTGACCAACCTGCGCGAAATGGGCGCACCGATCAAACAGATCGAGAACCAGTCCTCCGGCGTCATCCCGGTGATGAAGCTTCTCGAAGACTCCTTCTCCTATGCCAACCAGCTTGGCGCGCGGCAGGGGGCCGGTGCGGTCTATCTCAATGCGCACCATCCAGACATCATGCGCTTCCTCGACACCAAGCGCGAGAATGCCGACGAGAAGATCAGGATCAAGACCCTGTCGCTTGGCGTCGTCATCCCCGACATCACCTTCGAACTCGCCAAGAATAACGAGGACATGTACCTGTTCTCGCCGCATGATGTGGAGCGCGTATACGGTGTTGCCTTCACGGAAATCTCCGTGACGGAAAAGTACCGCGAGATGGTCGCCGACAGCCGCATCAAGAAGAAGAAGATTAAGGCCCGCGACTTTTTCCAGGTCATCGCCGAAATCCAGTTCGAGAGCGGTTATCCCTACATCATGTTCGAGGACACGGTGAACCGTGCCAACCCGATCGCCGGCCGCATATCCATGAGCAACCTCTGCTCGGAAATCCTGCAGGTCAGCGAAGCCAGCGAATTTAATGCCGACCTGTCCTACGCCAGGATGGGCAAGGACATCTCCTGCAATCTCGGCTCGCTGAATATCGCGGCCGCGATGGACAGCGCCGATTTCGGCAAGACGATCGAGACCTCGATCCGGGCGCTGACGGCCGTTTCCGAGATGAGCCACATATCGTCGGTTCCATCCGTCGAAAAGGGCAATGACGACAGTCATGCAATCGGCCTTGGCCAGATGAACCTGCATGGCTATCTCGCCCGCGAGCGCATTTTCTACGGATCGGAAGAAGGCATCGATTTTACCAATATCTACTTCTACACCGTGACCTATCACGCGGTGCGCGCCTCCAATCGTCTTGCAATGGAAAAGGGCGTCAGCTTCAAGGGCTTCGAGAACTCGAAATACGCATCCGGCGAATACTTCGAAAAGTACACGGAAACCGAATGGCTGCCGGCGACGGAAAAGGTGAGAGCCATCTTCGAGAAGGCGGGCATTGATATCCCGACTCAACAAAACTGGCGGGAACTGAAGGCAGCCGTCATGGAAGGCGGGCTCTATAACCAGAATCTGCAGGCCGTGCCGCCGACAGGCTCGATCTCATACATCAACCACTCGACGTCCTCGATTCACCCGATCGTGTCGAAGATCGAAATCCGTAAGGAAGGAAAGATCGGCCGCGTCTATTATCCGGCCGCCTTCATGACCAACGACAACCTCGATTATTACGAGGACGCCTACGAGATCGGCCCGGAGAAGATCATCGACACCTATGCGGCCGCCACCCAGCATGTCGATCAGGGTCTATCGCTGACCCTGTTTTTCCGTGACACGGCAACGACCCGCGATATCAACCGGGCGCAAATCTACGCCTGGAAGAAGGGCATCAAGACCATCTACTACATCCGCCTTCGCCAGATGGCGCTGTCCGGCACGGAAGTGCAGGGCTGCGTTTCATGCGCACTGTGATCCGGGGGAAACGAACATGAATATCCAAGTCAAAGCAAAAGTCTCGCAGCCTTCGAACCGTGTCCGCGCCATCAATTGGAACCGCATCGAGGATGACAAGGACCTCGACGTCTGGAACCGGCTGACGGGGAACTTCTGGCTGCCGGAAAAAGTGCCGTTGTCGAACGACATCCCGTCCTGGGCGACGCTGAAGCCCGAAGAGCAGAAACTCACCATCCGCGTCTTCACGGGTCTAACGCTTCTTGACACCATCCAGAATGGTGTGGGCTCTGTGCGACTGATGGAAGATGCTGCAACCCAGCACGAGGAAGCCGTTCTGTCGAACATCTCGTTCATGGAGGCAGTACATGCACGCTCCTATTCGTCGATCTTCTCGACGCTGTGCTCGACACCTGATGTCGACGATGCCTACCGCTGGTCGGAGGAGAACGAATTCCTACAGCGAAAATCGGCGCTGATCATGGAGCAATATGTCTCGGGCGATCCGCTGAAGAAGAAGGTGGCCTCGGTCTTTCTTGAGAGCTTCCTGTTCTACTCCGGCTTCTACCTGCCAATGTACTGGTCTAGCCGGGCGAAGCTCACCAACACCGCTGACATGATCCGGCTGATCATCCGCGACGAGGCTGTCCACGGCTACTATATCGGCTACAAGTTCCAGCGCGCCGTCGAGCGCCTGACCGAAACGAAACGGCAGGGCATTAAAGACTTTGCTTTCGATCTCCTTCTCGAGCTGTACGACAACGAGGCAAAGTACACGGAAGCTCTCTACGACGAGGTGGGTCTGACGGAAGACGTCAAGAAGTTCCTTCACTACAACGGCAACAAGGCGCTGATGAACCTGGGCTATGAGGCGCTGTTTCCGGCCGAGGCCTGCAAGGTCAATCCGGCGATCCTGTCTGCTCTTTCGCCAAATGCCGACGAGAACCATGATTTCTTCTCCGGCTCGGGGTCTTCCTACGTCATCGGAAAGGCGGTCTCTACAGAAGATGACGACTGGGACTTCTAACCTATTGTTCCGCCCGTAGGGTTTCGTCGTACGTTCCAACAGCGGCAAGGGGTCGTCAGTTCGACCCCGTTCAAGGCGTCAGAGAAGAGCATAGCCTCTAACCTAAGACCGGTTCTGCTCGGCGATCTCAGGAGAGGATCTGTCCAGACTACGAAAGTCGGCCGGGCGGCTCGACAACGACTATCCCCGAGTTGAACTGGTCGCGTTATCGTCGGGCCGGCTGCTTAAACGCATCCGATGCTACGAAAGGGAATGCCGCGGCACTGTCGGGGCGCGAGAGGCTCTTTAGGCTCGACTTTATTCTACCAAGCGCAGCACTGCGCGCTTGCGTTAACCTTCGTGTTGAAAAAGGGTACGCGAGCACGGTCTAGGTCTCTCGACCGTAATGCGTCAGACGCGGCATGCATTTCTTCGGTGAAAGCGTGCCTGGACCACCCGTCTGCCTTAGCGAGCGCCAGGATGAACGGATCTGTCAAAACATCGGCCAGAGTCATCTCTTCTCGTTTTGCCATCGTCGCCTCCTAGTAGCTACGCCGATAACTTGACCAAGGCATTGGACAGTGTTACCAGTCTGTAACTTCACTTGTTACCGACCGGTCACACCTATGTCAAGCCGTAACTCGCCCACCGCGTCCGTTGAAAGTAAGCAGGAGGGGTCAGTAGCTCCGCGTGAGCGAATTGTGTCATGCGCAGCTGAGTTGTTTCGGAAGTTCGGCATCCGCGGGATTGGTGTTGATGCTATCGCGGAGGCCGCCCACACCAACAAAATGACCCTGTACAGGAAATTTCGGTCCAAAGACGATCTGCTGTGCGAGACCCTTCGACAGGTAACGCAACGTGCAATGGTATTCTGGACTGAACTTGATCAGGACGACCAAAAAGATGCCGCCGCGAAACTCAATTCGTGGGTAGATTTTCACGTCCAGCGGTTGGAGCAAGAGCCGGGTGGATGCGATTTAGCAAATGCTGTCGTTGAGCTCCGCGACATCGCTCACCCTGCCTATGGTGTTGTTCAAGAATTCAAGACGAGCCAGCGAGACCGACTGGCGGCTTTGTGCACGGCAGCTGGGGCTACCGATCCTAATCTGCTGGCTGACACGCTTTCTCTCTTGCTGGAAGGCGCGCGTGTAAACCGCCAAGCCACGGGGGCCGATGGTTCCTCCCGTAGGCTGCGGGAGTCTTGCAATGCGACTATCAAAGCGTTTGCCCCGTCATGAACACGGTTACCAGCTGCGCGCGACGTCCCAGCTATAACTCAAAAGACTAATGTCCGGTGGGTTCCGAAGCAGATGCGATCACTTTCACAAGTGCAAGGATCGATCTTCGAGTTGCCCCGTCTGTAATCTTGGCGAAGGCACGATTGAGCGCAAGCCCTTCGGGGGACCCCGTCATTTGTTCAAGTGCCTCAACATCTTTTGTGCCGGACTCCTGACCTTCAAGGACCTGACCAAACAGCGCTGCAGGCTCTACCCGCAACACGCTGGCGATCTGATGAAGGCGGCTCGATCCGACACGGTTGGTGCCTTTTTCATATTTTTGTACCTGCTGGAATGTAACGCCGATCTTGTCTGCGAGATTGGCTTGCGAAAGACCAAGGAATTTACGTCTTTCCTTAATCCTTGTGCCGACCTCGACATCCACGGGTTCAATATCTTTCGGGCGTGCCACCTTACCCTCGCTTTCGTCGATATTCGGTCTCGTTGATTAAGCGGCCTTCCGTTCATCGAAAAGGTTCAATCAAAATTAGTGAGGTTAAGCATGATGGTGCTGCTACGAGATCGAGAATATTCTGATGTTGCAGCCTTTAGGATTCTAGGTCGGAGCGCATCAAAGGACGTCAAGTAGTCACTCTCGCTGGTATTGCGCTCAGCTCTTTCAGACGCCAGCACTTCCACCGCGAGATAGAACTTGATCTCGAACATTTCATCATAGCCGGTAAAGCGGACACACCGGTTCTTGCCGTCAAAGCTGCGCGCTTGATTAGGGAAAGAAACGCCCATCAGCGGTTATCATCGCTTGGTTGCCGGTCAACGACTTGTACGTTTGAGGCTCGGGCAGACGATGATTGCTTATTCCATTGATCAAGAACTACAGCGAGAGCGCCCTTCGTTCGAACACCGCTGCGAAACTCGGTCGTCAGAAAAGCTGAGGCGTCTCGCTTCGTATCGGAACTTGCAGGGGAATCTACGCCGCGAAGACCAGCGCTTCTCAATACCTCCCTGATCAGGGAGATATGGGCTTTACTAAGTGCTGCAGAGGCTCGGTTGGAAGACATAGCGTCCTCCTTGTTGGGGCAGGGTTACACACCCTTATGACAGCGCCCTGAAGACAAGCTGTCCCTGGCTCTACACATCGTGCGAGAACCATCGATTGCAAGGCCGAATGCAGCGACGATCTGCACGCCCGCAATCGACTACTCGAGCCGGAGAATAGTAGCGGCGGCTCGAATTGAAAATGGTCATGCTGATTTTGTCAGAGACCACGGGAGCCGCTTGAAGCGTTGGACGCTGGCCCGCAGCACGCAGTCCTCGATACATCGAGGCGAAGAGCCTATAGCGATGCTGTCGCATGCAGCGCAGGGTATTACGGTATTAGGAAGCGTTCGTTGAAGCTGCTGGCTTGGGATCAGGGAGCAGGGTTCCCTCACTCGCAGTGGCATTCGGTGGACTAACAGCCGAAAAATCTCTAATTTCGGATCTGCAGCGGCCTATTGCGCTGCAAATAGCCCAACAAGAATCCGAAAGCGTCTTGAGTGAAAAAACCGCAACGCAATTTTGCCATCGAGTACAAATCCGGACGCCGGAAGCTCGACGCCAAGCCCACCTCCATCTGGGGAAATATGGACCTCAAGTCCGTTGCCCGTGACGTAGAGGAGGAGGCGATGCCGTTGCTGCCGGAAGGTCTGAAGATGGTTGAATCCGGCCTAAACGTACAATTGCCTTCGGTAGTATCCCCTCAGCCATTCTTGACACCACCGGATGCGACGGCGACAACTGCTGAAGAACCGAAGGAGATGCTCATGGCCGACGATACCGACACAATTCACGATGCTGAAGCGCCCGCGCCGGAAGAAGAGCCTATTGCCGCAAAGAAGCAGCGTAAGCCTCGGGCGAAGAAGACCTCCGTTGGCGCAACGACAGCAGAAAGCGCTACAGCCGGTACCGATGGCCCAAAGAAGCGGGGCCGCAAGCCACGTGTGAGCGTAGACCCAACGCCGGTCGAGCCCGCCGCGCCGAAGCTTGCTCCGACGCCTGACCGGATCGCTGATGACGCTGCGACTTCATCTCGGGACGAAATGGCTGATCTTCTGCAGCTAGAGGCGGAGAACCAAAAGTTGCGCAAGATGCTGGCTGAAAAGTTGCGTGCTGAAAATGCTGATTTGCGGAAAAAGCTCAATCTCGATTGATTTGACCGCTGCGGCCGGAAACGCCTCACATCTCTAGTTTAA
>NZ_LMOF01000004.1:48880-50718 GCF_001423215.1 Rhizobium sp. Leaf321
ATGCCACGCCGCCGTGAGCCGAAGCAGGACGCTGAGGTTGCCGATGTCACGCCGAATGTCCTGGCTCTTTCCGGCCCAGCGGAGACCGTTGCAGAGGAGAGCTTGGCTACCTCAAGCGCACGCGGAGATGCTGAGCTATCACCGTCGGCTGTATCCGATCCTGATTTGGCAGAGCCTACGCCGTTGGAAAGCGCTGTAAGCAGGGCGGATGATGGGGCAGGGACTGTCGTTGCTGACGTAGTCGTTGGCGATCTTCCGCCATCCAATCTCCCAGATACCGTCGTCATCCAATCTCCGGACGCAGCGAGTTTGCAGCTGCGGATAGAGAGCAAACCGCGCAAGCGGATGGGGGGAGCCAGGAAACCGAAACTAGCCGAAACAACGCAAGTCCCATCTGACCGCACCATCCCGTCAGACGATACGCTGAGCCTCGACGACGAGATCAGGTTGCTCAGGGGCCAATTGGCCGAAAAGCTTCGATTGCAGAACGCGCAACTGCGAAAGATGCTCGAGCGGTTCGAGCGATAGCGAAAGACGGCGCCAATCGAAAAAGCGGGGATTGCGCGCCGTTTCGGTGTCGTTCAGCTCTTTCAAGCTACATATCCGTAGAAGTGCATGATAATTCTTAAAGGATGACGCAGCAGCATCTGACGGGCAAGCCAGCCCAATTCGATATGTTCATCGACCACGCTAACGGCGAAGAGGGATCGGGCTACTCCCCCTCGCTTGTCAGACGCGTTAGAAGCCACCGTATGCAAGAGGCTGAGATGCTGGCGCATCTTGCCGCGACGGGCCGCTACCGAATCCTGCACAAGCTCGAACCTCGTCAGGTCACAGGCAGCGTTCGACCCCAATACCCTCTGCATGGCATCATCATCGACACGGAAACCACAGGTCTCGATCATCGCAAAGATGAGATTATCGAGATTGGCGTGATTGCTTTCACCTTCGACGAACGCGGCGCTATCGGCGATATCACTGGAGTGTATGGCGGCCTGCAGCAGCCCGGAACCAACATCCCTGCCGAAATCACCAAGATTACCGGTATCACGGACGAGATGGTTGCCGGTCAGTTGATTGATATCCCGATGCTACGGTCCCTCATCGAACCTGCTGATCTGGTTATCGCCCACAATGCCAGATTCGACCGCCCTTTCTGCGAGGCATTTTCGCCGATGTTTTCCGGCAAGGCATGGGCCTGCTCGAACGCCGAAATCGACTGGTCGTCGCGAGGCTTTGAAGGCACCAAGCTCGGTTACCTGATCGGCCAGGCTGGATTTTTTCACAATGGTCATCGAGCGGTTGACGACTGCTTTGCGCTACTGGAGATCCTCGATCGGAATGTTGAAGCCGAAGGCATCTCACCGTTCGCAGAGCTATACAACGCGAGACAGCGGTCACGTGTCCGTATCTTCGCCGAGAACAGCCCCTACGATTTCAAAGACCATCTAAAGGCTCGCGGCTATCGTTGGTCGGACGGAGCAGAAGGTGGACCGAGAAGCTGGTGGATAGAGGTCGATGAGCCCGACCTCGAGGAAGAGCTCCGCTACCTGCGAACCGAGATCTACCAGTATCCCGAAGCAGATCCGCTAATTAAGATCCTAACGGCATTTGATCGTTTTAAAGCCTGACAGGACAACACTTGGGCGTTTTCTGAGGAGGCGATGCATAAAGTGCATAGCTGCGCTGCGCCTGACCTCCTTACTGATATCGCTGGCTAGGGTAGATTGGCGTCAACGAAGCGATGCACCTCCTCCCGCCGAGCTTCGTGTTCAAGGCGCCCACGCTCCTCCCATGGGGCACCTGGCAGAACAACGGCGCTCCTCCTCCCAGCCGCT
>NZ_LMOF01000004.1:50737-59336 GCF_001423215.1 Rhizobium sp. Leaf321
CCATTTTTCCTGACTGGTGCAATGCCGGATTGATCAGCCGCGCTAGTGGATCCAGAAAGTTCTGGATTAGATGCGTTCTGCGCAACACTTCCACAAAAGTATGACATGGTTTGGCCATCACGCCATCTCGGGAAGAATTTACCTTCTCCCTGGCGCGCGCCGCCGGGCACGCAGCCAAGGGACGACCGCCGCGACAGCGGTTGCAATAGCGGCGAGTGCGCAGAGCACGGCCTTCGAGATCGGCTCCATCGTGCCTTCGATCAGCATTGCATGGACTGCACCACCGAACACCACGACGCTGGCAAGGCTCGTGTGTGCGAGACGCCACGTCCGCGGCGACAACCGGCGGCGGACGGCAGCAAGAAGCGCGGCGGCAAATAGCGCCCACATGGCAGCGACGCCCCAAACGGAGAAAGGGGTAGGGGAGAGCAACAGAAGCGCGTCTTCGATATCCGGCGGGCTGGTAATCCAAAGGCCGGTAACATGAACGATGACTGAAACAACAAGTGCGGTTCCGACCACCCGGTGGGCGCGACGACTGCGCAACACATGCAGGCCAGGTAGCCAACCAGCGGCAAGAAGTGGCTGCACAAGCAGCAGACAGAGGGCGATGACGCCCGCAAAGCCAGCGGAGATGTAGATCGGATCGCGCCAAGCCAGGTATTCGCTCGATGCGGCAAACCCCAAATGAACGCCAAGCGTCAGAAGCAACCCGGTCCAGATAAAGAATGCACGAGTCCTGCGCGCTGTTGAGCCCAAGTCAGGCCCGCTGCAGGACAAAATGCGCTTCTAGACTGGTATCCCTTGCGCTTGAGAGCAAGGGACGGAGGAAGACGGTCTCGAATTCCATGCTATCGTAGGCAAGATGCGCGTGGGCTTGACCGAGCGCCGGAATGATTTGCGGCATTTCAAGGCGGAAAACACCATTGGCGTCGGTCAGCGTTGCGCCGTGGCTGCGCGGATCGCTTTCACTACCTTCTTTGGTATGAGCCCACATCTGGATCCGCTGCCCTGCCAGCGGTGCGCCGTCGCCAGCGCGGCGCACTGTGCCCGAAATGACAAAGCCTCCGCCGCCGATACGCTCAACGATCTGAGCGCCCGGAATATAATTATTGGCGCCTCCACGCATCGTTGGCGTTGCCGCAAGCCCAGAGGCTCGAGCAGGCAAGTCGAGACCAGCAACGCCGGCTGTTGCAAGTGCGCCGCCTCCGAGAAGCAAAGCCCGGCGCTCGAAACCGATTTCAGACATATCGATAACCCTCGAACTCGCATTCAGTTGGCTCGAAGGTTAGCACCTTCGCTGCCCGCAACGAATTGGGACCTTGAACACTAAGAGCCACGGTTACGTGATGGAGATCGATTGGGTCAAAACGTCGCCATCTGCGTCATATCGGTGGCGCCTTCAAAGTTGAACTCTGAGGCCTAGATCCGTGTCCAGTTGACAGCAAGAAGGGCGGCCGAGAGGCGAAGCGACGACCCTACCGAACCCTATGAGTTTCCTATTTCTCTGTCATCCAGTCCCAATCGAAAACATATGAGCATATCGCTACGTTTGTCGTGCCGCGGATGCGCGCGCCTACACAAGGACATGACACATGTACGGACGCCTGGGATACTTCTACCACCTTCATCTCGCTGAAGCTCGGGGACAACGACAAAGGCTCGCCATAACCACAACTGCGGCGAACAAGGACAACATCGAAGTGACCAGCAGAAAGCGGCTTAATGCGTCGCTAGTAGTTTTCTGCCTGACGGTCGCGACGCTTGGCATGCTCTTGGCGGCAAGTGTGGTCGTTCGCATAGCTGCGATCTAACCATCAGATCGCAACCTGTTCGCCAAGCTCAACGACCCGGTTCGGGGGTAGCTTGAAGTAAGCGGACGGGTCGATTCCAAAGTCGGCGAGCGCGATGTAGAGGCATTCCTGCCAACGCGGCAGGCCCGTGTTCGGGGTTGAAACCAGGTTTCGGCGACCAAGGTAGAATGAGGTTTGCATGATCTCGAACTCGAAGCCTGCCTTCTCGCTGTACAGCGCGGGGTGGGGTCAGGAAATCTCGCAATGCTGAGTTGCGAGGTATGTGGTGTCGAAGCCTTTCGCCAGTATCATGTACGCGATGCTCTTCGCCAGATCATGACCGGATTATAACGCCACAGTTGCCCCTGACTTATGATGCAAGCGAATGGCTCAAGGGCGTCGCGGGCAATTCGTGTGGGCAGGCGGTCTCAACCCGATTTCGTCCAAGGGCTTTTGCTCGGTACAGAGCGCCATCGGCGCTCGCGAGCATAGCGGCGAGGTCGTGGCAGTCCGGTGCCGCAAGACCAATACTGACGGTTGCCTGGGTCTTCAGGCCCTCTGCTCGCGCGGCTGTGATGGCGAACCGGCGTGCGATCACCGAGCCACGACTGAGAGCTTGATGATGGTCGCACCGTGGCAGGAGTGCGGCGAATTCCTCACCACCCAGCCGGACAAGAAGCGCGTCGGGTCCCGCTTCTTCGCGGGCGGTCTCTGCGAACAGCTTGAGAATCTGATCTCCGACTGGATGGCCGTGACGGTCGTTGATCGCCTTGAAGTGGTCGAGGTCGAAGGCAAGCAGGGAGACGGGGTGGCCTTGCCGCTCCCTGATGATCCGAGCTGCCTGCTCAAAAAAGGCGTGGCGGTTCGCAAGCCCGGTCAACTGATCGGTTTGCGACAGGCGGAGCAGGTGCTGCTTCTCCTCCTCTCGAACGATCATCAGAAAGGACATCGGCATCGCTACAGAGTACAAGACGGCCTCGTACATCGTCGCCTTCCCGATGGTGGAGAGAATATCTGGCCCGTACTGCTGGAGGAGGATAGGGGCAATGAACGCGCGGCCGAGGTAGAACACGGCATGGACGGCCGAGATCGCTACTGCGATCGGACGCGAGCGCAGTCCCTGAACCGTGCGGCTGCGCAGAAGTATCCACGCTGTCAGGCCGCAGGTCAGCGCAATGGGGAGAGACGAGACATGGTTCCAGAAGGCGGCCGGGAAGTGCGTGCCAGCGATCGCCCAGGCGAGGGCCAGGAGGCTTAGCGCTCCAGCAGACGACCAGACATATCGGTGACGGTCGAGGCCCGCGATGGCGTTTAGGACCAAAAGGTAGCCCAACATCATCAGGATGTTCGTCGCCCCCATGCCGAGCGCGACCGAGATGTGGCTGCGGTTCATTGCAAGTGCGCAGCCGAGAACGAACGCGAAGAGAGCCGCGGCCATAACACCGAGCACGCGTGCGCGACCTGGATAAGCCTGCCTTTCCCAAAGGAGAAGCGAAGCTGACACCATCAGCGTTCCGATTGTTAAGTACCAGAGAGTTTGTAAATCGATCTGCATTGCTTTGCCTGCCTCGAGTCAAAGCCTACAGGGAGGTGTTTGAATGATTCTTTACGTAGCCTCCTATGCCGCCGACATGGTTGGCGTAACGTTAAGCGTGGAGTTCAATGCCGGCATTCATGGATAGGGTTTATTTCCGATGTCATAAGACTTGCCAGCGGATCGAATGTAACGGTCGCATCTTCAGCCGCCGCGAGACCCGCACCTAGTGCCAGGTGATATCGTTTTCAGTACAGAAGACATCATCGGTTTGCATCCAACCGAGAGCGCCAGTGAAGCTGCCCGGCATATAACCAGAATGTCGCCTCGTCATTCTCAACCGCCTGCACCAAGGGAGCCGAGCGAAGCATGATCTCGCTGGGCAGCGCGTTCGCTGCCGCTCGGCGCCCGTGTGGCAAGACCCAACTCTGTTGCACACCGCAGTAAAGTCTGTGTCGTGTTTCTATGAACAGTGGCAGCCTAGTCAGTCTGGCGAGAACGAGCCAACGACGAGTGGTAGCGCTCATCATACTTCCACGAACAATTGCCAATTGACCAACCTCACAATAGCTTACGTTATGCGCGGTAGAATTCCCTCTGATGTTCTTCTCCGGCCTGAAGACCTGGCTCTGCTCGAACGAGTATTTGCGCAGGCAGTGCCGATACACGAGACGCATCCCGACGAGCTCGCGATGCTGCTTTTCCGCTTGTTCCAAGAAGGAAGGCGAGACGAGAAGAAACTGCTGGCAGCTGCCGAAGCGTGGTTCCTGTAAGCCAACCTTGCGCCCTTTGACCCGATCGAGAGCGAGGAGGTCGCAGATGCGGCTCTTACCTTCGCAAGCGGAAAGATCGAACAGTACAATCCGGTCGTCATTGCGGAGGGCGTAGGCTCATCGACCCGCGAACTTGTATTCCCTCGGCAGGCTGACACAGCGTTTCTCCACCAATAAGCCGATGAATTGTCTTAGGAATCTTAGTGATTTGATCTCTAATCACGGGTCGTAGGTTCTGGTCCCATCAAGGCGAAGACGACCGATACGGGATGGGAAGTAGGGCGACTGTGGTGAAGGCTGGGCGCGAATGAAGTGCAGAGCGCCTCGTTGCAGGATCGAGATGGTTCGAAGTCTCGTAGTCGCTCAAATTTAATCTTCTTAATTTAGTGAGTTGTTCGAAGCTCACGTCTTCCTGCACGCATGATGCGCGTTGCCTCGCCGCAAGGCATGTTCCCCGTCCAATCTAAGCTAGGTGTCGCACCGGCAGCATCCGAAGGAATTTTGGTTTGTCTAGGAAATCAAACCTGATGACGCGTATTCTCATAGCAGCGTCTCTCGTCGTGGCTACCGCCTTCGTCGGTTTCTCGACCTATATCGACAGCCTGCAACGCGGCGTGGCAACCAAGGCTGTTGCCGAAAAGATCAGCGCCTCTGGAAAGCAGGCATCCCAAAGCATTGCAAACTGGCTGAACGGTCGCATCATGCTGACCGATGTATCTGCCAAGGGAATGGAAAAAGCCAAGGATCCTGCGGCCAAACTCGCGTTTCTGCAGAACGACGTTTTAACAAGTCAGTTCATGTCCACCTACTTCGGCGACGCTGCCAACGGGGCGTTCATCACCTGGCCGCAGCAGGAACTGCCCGCCGGTTACGATCCAAGAAAGCGACCCTGGTATCTCGATGCCGTCCAGGCTGATAAGGCGGTACTGACGGAGCCGTACTCGGATGCTTCGACAGGCGGGCTTATCATTACGGCTGCCGTCCCCGTTAAGGTCGACGGGAAACTGAGCGGTGTGACAGGTAGCGATTTTTCGCTCGACTCGCTTGTGTCCATGATCCAGTCGGTCGATGTCGGCACTGGAGGGTACGCATTCCTCGTAAACACAAGCGGTAAGATTCTTATTCATCCGGATAAATCCCTTGTCAACAAGACCCTGATCGATCTGTTTCCATCTGGCGCACCTGCGATTGCAGCCGACATCGCGGAGACCGAAATCTCCGGGAGTCGCAAACTGACGAGCTTCGTCCCCGTCAGTGGTCTGCCGTCCGTGGACTGGTATCTCGGTTTTGTCGTAGATGCAGATGCCGCCTATGCATCTGTTTTCCAGTTCAGGATCGCGGCCATCATCGCAACAGTGCTTGCCGTCGCAGGAATGATCGGTCTTGTCGCCATTCTTCTGAGTAAGCTCGTGATTAAGCCGGTGACACAGATGACGTCTGTGATGGAAGAGCTGGCTGCAGGTCAACTGCAGGTGGCCATCCCCGGGCAGAACCGTACAGACCAGATTGGCTCAATGGCATCCGCGCTCTCAGTTTTCCGTAGCAATGCGATAGAGCGCCAACGTCTCGAGGGTGACGCCAAACAGACACGTGCGTCTTCTGAACGTGAACGAGTCGACCGGGAACAAAAGTCTGCAAACGATGCCGCTGACATTCAGTTGGCAGTCGATGCGCTTGCAAAGGGATTGGCGCATCTCTCCGACGGCGACCTGAACTATCGCATCGCAACGGCATTTGTGTCTCACCTTGATCGTTTGCGCGAGGATTTCAACAATTCGATCGGCAAACTCAACGAGACACTGACGACAGTCGGACAAAATGCGAGAGCTATCGATGCAGGTGCGAGCGAGATCCGTCAGTCGGCTGACGATCTCGCGCGGCGGACGGAGCAGCAGGCAGCGTCCGTCGAAGAAACGGCCGCGGCGCTCGAACAGGTAACAACCACGGTCAAGGACTCTGCTCGACGCGCCGAGGAAGTTGGTCGACTGGTAAACCGTACACGCGGCAACGCCGAGCAGTCCGGTATCGTGGTTGGCGATGCTGTCAACGCCATGCACGGCATCGAGCAGTCTTCGGCAGAAATCTCGAAGATCATCGGCGTCATCGACCAGATCGCCTTCCAGACGAACCTCCTGGCGTTGAATGCCGGCGTTGAAGCGGCTCGAGCAGGCGAAGCGGGCAAGGGCTTTGCTGTTGTTGCGCAGGAGGTGCGGGAACTCGCGCAGCGCTCGGCCAACGCTGCAAAGGAAATTAAAGCGTTGATCAATACATCTGCGTCGCAGGTTGAGACGGGAGTGGCACTCGTCGGCAAAGCAGGTCTAGCACTGGCGACGATTGTTGCTGAGGTAAAGGAGATCAACGGACATATCGACGCGATCGTTGTCGCTTCACGCGAGCAATCGACCGGGCTCCAGGAGATCAACACCGCGATCAACACGATCGATCAGGGTACGCAGCAAAACGCGGCAATGGTCGAGGAACAGACAGCGGCTAGCCACGGCCTTGCGGCGGAAGCCGACGAGCTTAAGAGGCTCTTGGCGCAGTTCACGTTAACTGAGCAACCGCGGGAACAACAGGCTCGCTATGGCCGAGCTGCTTGAGGTAGCCGTAAGAGGTGTGCCACCTAGTCAAGGTAAGGACGGGCGAAGGGATCCGCAGGCCCGTCCTTAAACCAGCTTCAGATACTTTTAAGACCGTTCGAATGCAATCATCGAGACTAAGTCATGTCGCCCCGGATACGAAGTCATGGACTTGGGGCAGTAAATTTTCCAAGAGGCCTATCGCCGCAGCCTACTTCAGACTCGTAATCGTGCTGTAGATGATATTGCGGTTGGTCCCGAACCAGACGCGGGCATCCACTGTCTCCGCATCAACACTCGCACCCACGATACGCCACATGTCTGACTCCGAACGCTGCAGGAGCTCCCAGTCCATATAAGATTCCATATAGCCGTCGTCAGACATCTCATCGGAGAAATTAGCGAACAAGAATACTCCGCCCGGCTTCAGCATCGCGACGCAAATCTGCGTAAGTTTGATCGCGACCTTATCGCTAAGGTAATCGTAGAGACCCGCGGCATAAATCAAATCAAATGTTCCGAGTTGATGCTTTCCCGTGAGGAGCCCACGCACCGATCCATCGATTGGATCGACAGACGTCCCTTCGAATTGTCTCATGATTGAGCCGATGCTTTGGGGATCCTGATCGAGGGCAACCCAGCGCTTGATTTCGCCTTTTGAAAGGGCCGTCGATGCCTCCGCTTCCCGGAGGTGTCCGGCTGCAATCGCCAGGATTTCAGTATCCGAGGCGGTCCTCGCCGCGGTCTCATCGACGTAGCGGGTTAGAATGTCTCGCCTTTCCCTGACCGCAACCGGCCCTGGTGCGTTTATTGTGTACTCAAAGATCTGAAGTCCGACAGGAGTCGACTTGGCGACTTCTTCAGCTACCGCTTCATGTCGATAGATGAAGTCTATCAGTCCGGCATCTCCCGAATACCCACGCGGCTTCTCGAACGACCATCGGGTAAAGGGGCACTGCTGCAATACCTGCGCGGAAGGATGCGCTTGTATGATTGGGACGAGCATCTGCCATACTTCGGGCCCTGCTTTTTGCCTGATATCATGCAGTTGACCGATCAACCATCTGGTCATCTCGGGCAGATCCTTCCCGGCATCCAACCGCTGCATCGCCAGGTTTATGACTATGGCAAATTGAGCTTTTGCTTCAGCTAGAAGTTCTGCCTGGTTGGTCGGTTTTTGAGAAATAAGACTGTCGCTGACGGATCGGGGCATGATCAAGCTTTTGCCGTCAGGCGAGAAAAGGGGCTGAGCCAAGAAAAATAACCTCATGATTAATGGAATATTAATGCACGGTTAAATTCTTCACCGATTTGTAATTCGTCAAGGATTATTAGTCCGTCCCACATCGGGACAGCTACGTGTCACCAACTTTTAGAAATCGTTAAATAAGCTTCGGGTTTAGTGCGCGGTCTCGAAGACACGAGTCGGTTATGGTTTGTCACGGAAGTAGGATGTCGCTATCGACATAAAGCGGCGGTCCACGACGCGTAAGCTGCAACCGAATTGGGTCTCAGGTCATGCTGCACATGTTTGCCGAGGCAGGTGTTGTCGCTGCAGGTAGATCGCCGTCACCGGAAGACTTGCGTGATTTGTACGTGCGTGAGAGCGAGCAGGGCAGGAGACGCGTCACTCGCAAGGGCCTATGGATAGCCGTCGTCGCTTTCCTTGCGTACTCTCTTACCGACTACCTCTTTATCGGCGATGTCGCTTACTACACCGTCGCGGGCCGTCTCGTCGTTGGGTTCTGTGCGCTAGCTCTCTTAGAGGTCTTGATCTACGTCGGAGCAAGATCCGGCCTGATCGATACTGTCGCGGCTACAGCCGTATCCGTAGCCTATCTTGTTTGGATTCTCACAGCACAGATGTCCAGTGCTGTGGAGGCGCTCTCCTACTACATGGTTTTCGGCGCCATCTTCATG
>NZ_LMOF01000004.1:59343-60235 GCF_001423215.1 Rhizobium sp. Leaf321
ACTCACAGCCTCTGCAGCGAATATGCTCATCTTTCTGGGCACGCTCTACCTATATTCACCCATGTTGCCGCTTTATAAGCTGATCCTCGGAGCCTTCTGCATCTCGTGCTTCATATTTACTTCGTACGTGAACCTGAAACTCAACCGAGAGCGTTACAACGTGTTCCTCAACGCTCTCGAGGCCCGTGTCCAGCACAACGCGGCAGAGGAGAGGGGTAAAGCTCTCCTCCTTTTGTCCAACACTGACTCGCTCACTGGGCTGGAAAACCGCCGGGCTGTCGATGAGCGACTGCGTGATTACTGGCGACGTTGGCTCGACCATAGGTCGATGTTCTACGTGCTGCTGCTCGATGTCGATTACTTCAAACGATACAACGACCGCTATGGTCATCAAGAGGGTGACCGGTGCCTTGTCGCTGTGTCCCATCTTCTTCAAGAGGTTGTCAATTCCCACGGAGCTAGGATTGCACGTTACGGCGGCGAGGAATTCATCATCATCGCGCAGCAGCAAAGCGTTGAGGACGCCATCGCTTTTGCAGAGGCGATCAAGTCTGCCATACGTGCGCTGGCTTTACCTCATGAGAACCAACGAGATGGAACCTCGATCGTTACGGTCAGCATCGGATTATCGTTCGCTAGGAACCAGACCAAGCACCTCGACCGAGTTGTCCACGAAGCGGATCTTGCCCTTTACGCTGCGAAGAAAGGCGGTCGGAACGCGGTGGTGGTCTTCGATCCTGGTGATGCGAGGACACGGGATGACGAGGAGGACATAGCAGCGATCCTGAAGGTAGCGGTCGCCCAGCGGCTTGTATCCCTCGTCTATCAGCCGATCCGAAATGTTCAGACGGGCAGAGTGGCGGCTGCAGAGGCTCTGATGCGCTTGCGTCGG
>NZ_LMOF01000004.1:60253-60335 GCF_001423215.1 Rhizobium sp. Leaf321
GGACGGCACCTCTATTTCGCCCGCTGAGTTCATCCCTGTCGCGGAACGATCGGGGTCAATAATCGAGCTCGGGCGTTGGGCC
>NZ_LMOF01000004.1:60473-133008 GCF_001423215.1 Rhizobium sp. Leaf321
CGGATTATCGTGGCTGCGTCTCATTGAATTCGATACCGTCAAGATCGACCGGTCCTTCCTCCATGACTGCAACACGGAGCGAGGACGACGAATGATGTTGGACATCATCGGTCTGCTTCGCAATCGCGGAACACGCATTCTTGTCGAAGGGGTAGAAACTATCGAGCATCAGCGTCTGATGCAGCAGTACGGCATTCATCAGCTACAAGGGTACTATCTTGGCCGACCCGCAGCGGGAGACCAACTTCAATCCATCAACGTGTTACCGTTCGATACGATGAAGAGCCGCGTAGGCTAGGTATCAAGCAGTAAGAGTAGCTTGGAGCCTGTCGGCATTGATACGACCAAACCCAGCCTATGTTCGGCAACCTCGCCAGGCCTTGAGTTCGATTCCTTTCAAAGCGTCTTGTTGCGACGGCCACGTACGAGAACGAGCCATATAGCCATTCTGCGAAGCTGTTCCTGCCTTGCAATTCACCGCTGCTGCTGCATGCTGGCTCGGACTGGAGGACATTATGGTAACGCTTATTCATCCCGTTCCAGACCCATGCCTGCCCGGGCAGGAGAGTGTCTGGTCTTTCCCAAGGCCGAGCATCGCCCAGCCGGTACACAATCATTTGAAAATCATCTACAACGGCCACGTTCTCGCGGAGACCACGGCCGCAGTGCGCACGATCGAAACAAGTCATCCGCCGACGTATTATTTTCCGCCCGCAGACGTAGATCTCTCTTTGCTCCGCGAAAGCAGCAGTAGGTCGATCTGCGAGTGGAAAGGACAGGCGCGCTATTTCGATATTCAATCGGGCGACAAAATGAGCAGGAACGCAGCCTGGGCCTATCCGCATCCCACGACATCCTTTGCCCTGATTAAGGATTTCATAGCCTTCTATCCGCAGGCCATGGACTTGTGCCTCGTAGACGGCGAGGCCGTAGTGCCCCAGGCCGGGACGTTCTACGGCGGATGGATTACCTCAGGCTTTGCTGGCCCGTTCAAAGGTCCGCCTGGGACTGAGCGTTGGTGAATGGGCCATACCAGGTCCAGTAGGCTCGGAATAGATGAGCGATACTGCGGAGCGATATACGGCAGAGTTAACTTAGAGACCCTCAACCAGCTTGAGGCGCTTCGGCTCATACCGCTTGCTCGAAAGCTAAGTGGCATTGTTCGCCGTCATCTCCTAGTGCCAGAGATAGTGGTTTGGTAGTTCAAATCTTTTCGAGATCTGCAAGCTGACCGGCTATTTTCGATTACTACGACCTGGCTGAAAGTCCGTTGTCAGTGACCGGATCTCAGACACAATACGATCTGCGGAGGCCTGTTGCAATTTTGACAACGATCTCACAATACATGACAAAACGCCTCCACATTTATTGATTGCGCGAGATCTGGCTTTTATAGGTGGCCCCCGTGGCAGCGTAATGCTGTCTTCGCGACACCTTCGAATCCGCAACCTCTTGGGTCGCTGCGATATTTTTGTTTTTAGACAAAGGGTCAGGCAATGACGTTCTTGTTCACTCGGCATCCTTTTTGCCGCATGCTCCAACACTCTACTGCCTTTGTCGGTTTAGTGGTTGTTTGCGCGCCGAGTGCGACAATTGCGCAAGAGGCTCCTGTTAATACGACCCTCGCCCCAATCGTCATTACAGGCGCTGGGCAAACCATCGGCGAAGACAACGATACGATCGTACCGACGCGGGCGATCACTGCCTTGAAGACAGATACGCCGCTCGTCGAAACGCCGCGCTCGATTTCGGTGGTGACCCGCGAGGAAATCGAACAACGTGGCGCAACCGATTTGATCCAGGCAACGCGCTACAGTTCCGGCGTAAACACGGGTGGCTTCGGTTTCGATCCGCGGTTCGATCAGGTCTATATTCGTGGTATCGAGACGACCACGAGCGGCGATTTCCGCGACGGCCTGCGCCAGCCGGTGATGACCTACGGCACGTTCACAACCGAAATCTATACGCTCGATCGAGTAGAAGTGCTCAAAGGTCCGGTATCTGTCATGTATGGGGCCGCGAGCGCTGCTGGCATCGTCAACAAGATTTCCAAATTGCCGATTGAGGAAGCCCATCACGAGGTCGAGGTGCAATACGGGACGGTTGGTCGCAAGCAAGCCGCCTTCGATTTTGGCGGTCCGGTTGGCGAAAGTGAAGATCTGTTCTACCGCGTCGTTGGGCTGGCCCGTGAGGGAGAAACCAATAATGAAATCGCGGACGACCGCTACCTGCTACAGCCATCATTTTCCTGGGCGCCAACCGACAGCACGAAGCTGACGGTGTACGGACTGGCGCAGAAAAGCGAGGGAGAGGCCAGTGCCTGGACCTTCAAAAACGACGGCAAGATCTTCCGCGTAAGCGATCCGGATTACGATTATCAAAAGGTTCGCCAGTACCAGCTTGGCTACCAGTTCGAACATGAGTTCGAAAACGGTCTGACGTTTCGGCAGAACGCACGTGTCAGCGACCTCGACCTCGAAGCGCGCTATGTTGACCGTACGACGATGTTCAGTGCGCCGGCCGCGCCTTGGGGCACCGCCGCGGTGACTGAAGATGTGCGGGCCTACCAAATCGACAACCAACTACAGGCCAAGTTCGACACTGGTGCTGTGTCCCATACTGTTCTTGGGGGACTGGATTACACGGGCGTCACTTCCGACTTTGCCGATGGATATGGATCCACGCTGCCGGGGGAGATAAGCAACGCACCGTCTCCGGCGCTCACGGGCTTTACCGGCAACGACCTTCGCCAGACGGGGATCTACGCGCAGGAGCAGGCCGAGATCGGAAACTGGCGCTTCGTGGGGGGTCTGCGTTACGACTGGCTGCATCAGGAGACCAAGGACAAAGTCGCCGGTACGGGTGCGGAGAAAAATGAGGGTGCCCTGTCGGGCCAGGTCGGGCTGCTTTATCTCTTCGATAATGGTCTTGCCCCTTACGTGAGCTACGGAACTTCCTTCGTGCCATCGACCGAGCGCTCCGCCGGGGGTGGCGTGCTTGATCCGACGGAAGGCCGCCAGATCGAAGCCGGTATCAAATACCAGCCGGAGGGCGGCAATTTTTCGCTCAGCAGCGCTGTCTACCACCTGGTCGAAACCGGTAAGCCCCAGTATGCCGGCGTCTCCGGTCCGCTCTATATCTACAAGAATTCGGGCGAGAATACCTATACCGGATTCGAGGTCGAGGGCCGGAAGGAGTTCGACAACGGTATCAGCGTGATTGCCGCCTACACCTATACCCACGGGGAAATCACCGACAATCTCGATGGTTCGCTCGTCGGCAACACGCCGACGACAACTCCGCGGCATACGGCCTCGCTTTGGGTGAACTATGCTGTGCCGGAAGATTCCGTCATCGGCGGCCTCAGCATCGGCGGGGGCGTTCGTGCAGTGAGCACATCCTACACCGACGACTACAACACGGCGAAAAACGCGGGCGTTGGCTATCTTGATGCTTCCCTTTCTTACGACTTCGCTGCCAAGTCGCCGGAGCTGAAGGGCCTCTCGCTCATGGTCAGCGCAACGAACCTTGCCAACCGCGAGGAGCAGGTGTGCAATGGCGGTTATTGCTACTTCGGTCAGGGGCGAACGGTAGTCGGTTCGTTGAAGTACAATTGGTGATAGGCGTCAGATACGATGGACCAAACCGCTCGGGGTCTTGTTGCTCTCGAGAGGTACGGGCAGCCTGCGCGGGTCCGTCCGTGGACTATCCGTCAGAGCCGGGACAATGCGGTCCTCGGCCTGCAAGCGCCATACAATTTGCGAGATTAGCATGACTGAACAGGCCTACTGCCTGCCGGGCACCACCTATTTCGACCTGAAGCCAGAGACCGGCGGCGAGCCCTATCGCATCTTCCTGTTCAGGCCGGCTATCGAGGCGCCCGTCGGGGGCTGGCCGCTTCTGGTCATGACCGACGGCAATGCAAACTTTCCCTTCGCTTTCGCAAGCCTGGTGACACAGGCGCC
This sequence comes from Rhizobium sp. Leaf321, assembly GCF_001423215.1. Lineage (NCBI taxonomy): Bacteria > Pseudomonadati > Pseudomonadota > Alphaproteobacteria > Hyphomicrobiales > Rhizobiaceae > Rhizobium > Rhizobium sp. Leaf321. The sequence goes on from NZ_LMOF01000004.1 coordinate 64,439, forward strand.
TTATCCAACCGGAACTGGGGTCGACTGGGGCGTTATCGCGGCGATCGGTTATCCAACCGACGCCCCCTATGATGCCATGCGACGGGCGTGGGATCTTGGGCCCCCGCCGGTCAAATCCTATCCGCCCTATGTCGAGAGCGGACCTCCTGTGCGCATCGGCGGATCCGGTGAGTTGCTTGATTTCATCGACAAGCAATTGCTGCCGCGGCTGGCCGAACTGGTTCTGCTCGATCCGGCACGGCGATCGCTCTTCGGGCATTCTTTCGGCGGCCTCTTCACGCTCTACGCCTTGTTCGAAAAGCCGGACCTGTTTGCCAACTGGATTGCTGCGAGCCCGACCATTTACTGGGAAGGCAGCGAGATCCTCAACAACGAGGCGCGTCGCCAAATGGTCGCTGGCAACGACGTGATGCTGCATCTTTCCGCCGGAGAATATGAGGGGGAGGAACTCGCGCCGTTCCAGTATTTGAACGAGGATGCGGCCGTCCGCCTGGATCGGAGGAAAGCCGAAAGGACGGTTGCGCTGGCGCAGGAAATGGCTGATCGGCTGGATGGCACGGCGGACGGCATCCGGACGCAGTTCGAGCTTTTCGCCGGCGAGACCCATATGTCCGTGGTCGGACCCGCGGTCAACCGCGCCATTGGCATCGCCTTCCGGCGTCCGAATTCGTGACAAGAGGAGCAGGCGACATGGTCATGGCAGAGCGCGTGCAGGACGCGCCTGATACGCAGAACGCCTTCGCAGTCGACGGGGTCAATCTTGTGATCGAAGGGAATGCCATCCTCTCGGACGTAAGCCTCGATTTCCCGGAAGGCGAAGTGGTGGCTCTTGTCGGCCACAACGGTTCAGGCAAATCCAGTCTCCTCAAAATCCTTGCGCGGCAGCTGACGCCCACCGCTGGATCTGTCGCCTATGCCGGCCGCGACGTTCGGCGCTATCACGGTCATGATTTTCCGCGGTCCGTTGCTTACCTGCCGCAGGATCTGGGCACAGGGTCGGATATGACGATCCGCGAACTGGTCGCATGCGGACGGTACCCGTGGCACGGCGCGCTCGGTCGCTTTTCTGCCCTCGACCGCGAGAAGGTGGAGGGAGCGATCGCTGCCACGCATACCGAAGCATTTGCCGATCGTATGGTGGGAACGCTTTCCGGCGGAGAACGGCAGCGGGCGTGGATCGCCATGCTGATCGCTCAAGACGCACGCTGCCTGCTACTCGACGAACCGACCGCGGCACTCGATATCGCGCATCAGATCGAGGTGTTGTCGCTGGTACGACGTCTCGCGCATGAGAACGGTCGCAGCGTCGTCATCGTTTTGCACGACATCAACATGGCTGCACGCTTTTGCGACCGCATCCATGCGCTGAAAGGTGGACGGCTGGTCGCAAGCGGAACCCCCGCCCAAATCCTGGTACCCGAAACGCTTCATGCCATTTACGGGATTGAGATGAAGGTGATTTCGGCTCCCCACCTGTCGCATCCGCTTGCCTATGCCTGCTGAGGTTCGAAACGGGATGCAGATTTCAAGGCGCTCATTGCTGAATGGCGCAGCGGCCGCGGCCGCGGCGGTTTCCATACCGGCACCGCTGCTGGCGGGTGCGGGCGGCCAAAGGATCGTAAGCCTCGACTATGGGCTGGCGTCGACGTTGTTGTCGCTCGGGGTGCAGCCAGTCGGCATTTCCGATCTCGCCGACTGGAACAAATGGGTCGTCGAGCCCGAAATGCCGAGCTCGGTTGTGGATATCGGCAGCTCCCACGAGGTCGATCTTGAGGTCCTCATCCAGCTGAAGCCGGACATCATCCTGACGACGCCCTATCTCGACCAACTTCTGCCGAGGCTCCAGCCGATCGCGAAAATCCTGCGGCTCGAGATCTTCACGCCCGACGGCGGTCCCATCTTGCCGGCGGCGATTTCGGCGACGCGCAAACTGGCCTCCGGGCTTGGCCGCGAAAAGGAGGCGGAGCAATTCCTGACGCGGTCGGATGCATTCTTCGAGAGCTGCCGCGCACGGTTGGCGGGGAGAACCCTTCCACCGGTTGCACTGGCGTCGTTCATGGATGCCCGGCACGCCCGTATCTACTCCGCTCCCGGCCTGTTCCACAACGCGCTGGAGCGCATCGGGATACGCAACGCCTGGACCCGTCAATCGAACTACTGGGGCTTCGAGACGATCGGCATCGAGAAGCTTTCGACCATTACAGACAGGGAAGCCCGCCTGATCATCTTTGAACCTGTGCCGCCCGATGTGTTGCCAAGACTTGCTGAAAGCCCGCTGTGGCAGACGCTGCCGTTTTCCCGGCCCGGACACGTTTCGGTCGTTCCGCCGGCGCTGATGTTCGGCATGGTCAACGAGGCGATGCGGTTTGCCGGTCTGGTGACCGACGTTCTGGACCATGACGCATGACCGCCCTCCGTCGCGATAATCTCGGGCTTGGCGTCGTCGTTTTCCTGCTGATTTGCGGCGGATGCGTTGCATCCTGGTTTCTCGTTCAGCCGGCGCTCTCGGGAACGGTAGCGCCGGGCTACGACATCGAGCGGATGGTGCTCTATTACTCTACCTTGCCGCGGCTGGCCACGGCACTTCTGGCGGGCGCGGCGCTGGCTTTGTCGGGCGCGCTGTTCCAGCAGGTGCTGCGAAACCCGCTGGCCGACCCGACGACGCTCGGCGTCTCGGCCGGCGCCAATCTTGCGCTGGTCGTGACCTCGCTTTTCGTGCCGGTACTCTTGGGCGCCGGCCGCGATCTCGTTGCCCTGGTGGGAAGTGCGGCGGCTGCCGCCATCGTCATCGGGTTAGGTGCTCGACGAGGTTTTTCGCCGTATTCCCTGGTGCTTTCCGGTCTCGTGCTCAGCCTCTGGTGCGGCGGCCTCTCGGCCATCCTCATCTATTTGAACCAGCGCTACCTCGCGAGCCTGTTCATTTGGGGCGCAGGATCACTGGCGCAGCAGAGCTGGGTCATTCCGGTCTCGCTCATCTGGAAAATTGTCCCCGTCGCAATCGTCTGCATCCTGGTCATCCGGCCGCTGTCGCTGCTCGATCTGGGGGAAAGCAGTTCGTCCTCGCTTGGGGTCAAACTCGTGCGCCTTCGTATCGTCGCTGTTGCCTGCGCGGTGTCGCTTGCGGCCTTTGTCACCAGTGCCGTGGGCGTCATCGGCTTTATCGGGCTGGTCGCGCCGACGCTGGCGCGGCTTTCGGGCGCGCGCCGGCCGGTGCAGTTGATACTGTGGTCTCCGCTCATCGGGGCGTCACTTCTCTTCCTCGCCGACTCCGTGCTGCAACTCGTTGCGGGCGGTCTCGGAGACTTTCTTCCGACCGGCGCAGTCACCGCAATCTTCGGATCGCCGCTGCTCCTGGCGCTGCTACCGTGGCTGAGGGTGCGTCACCGGGTCCAGCACGCGGCGGCGGTGCACGAGCGGCAGCGCCGATGGGGCGTGGGCAAACCAGCAACGGTCGCCCTTGCGAGCGTCGTGGTTATTGTTGCGCTTGGCCTTTTTGTCGGGCGCGGACCTGGCGGCGTCTGGTCTGTGCCTTCCGGCGAGTTTTTCAACGACATCCTCGCTATCCGCACACCCAAGGTGTTTGCAGCGCTCGCATCCGGCGCGATGCTGGGTGTTGCGGGAACGATCCTGCAGAGGTTGACCGGCAACGAAATGGCAAGCCCAGAGGTTCTGGGGATTAGCGCCGGTGCCACCTTTGGCGTCGCCATCGCGTTATTCGCCGTTGCGCCCGGCTTTGTCGGGCAGTTCGCTTTTGCAGCCGTCGGCGCGATCACGGTGCTCGCTGTCATTCTGCTGAGTTCGAGGCGGTCGAACTTCGCGCCGGAGCGGGTCCTGCTGGCAGGCATAGCGCTCAGTGCAATGGTGGATGCTGTCGTCGGCGTGCTGAGCTCCACCGGCGATCCGAGAGCGGTGCTGCTGATGCGTTGGATAAGCGGCTCCACCTATATGGTGGACGGCCAGACAGCCACCATGGAACTGGCAATCGGAGCTGTGCTGATTGCAATTGCTCTGTCAGCACGGCGTTGGCTCGATATCCTGCCGCTTGGGCCGGCCCCGTCATCGGCAGTCGGCGTCCAGCTGGCGCGTTCGAGATTGGCGCTGTTCGGCCTCGCGGGGCTGATGACTGCGGCTGCGACCCTCACAGTTGGTCCGCTCTCCTTCGTCGGCCTGATGGGACCGCACCTGGCGCGGGAGGCCGGGTTGAAGCGCGCTCTGCCGCAGATGATAGGCGCTGCCTTGATTGGCGGGGGACTGATGGTTTTAGCAGATCTGATTGGTCGCACGGCTGTAGCACCCTACCAAATCCCGGCTGGGCTCGTCTCAGCTCTGATAGGCGCTCCGTGCTTGATGATTTTGTTGGGTAAAGGGAGATAGATTTTCTCGTGGCGGGATGCAGGTCGTAGGTTCGAACCCGCTCACGGCGAAGACGACCGGCATCACCCATGCAGATGTGGGGATTGGTTTGCATCTGCATGGGCGATTTGGATCAGCCATCCATCCGAGTGGTTATGCAGCTTTCCAAACCTGATTGAGGATTTTCGCCGCAAGTGCCGCTTTGTCCTGCGGCAGGAAGCGACCGTAGTGTTGCTGAACGACATCCGGTGTGTCCTGGATGGCATAACTCGCCTGCTCGTATGACCCGGTCTGCTTTAGGATATGGGTTGCCAGAATATCCCGAAGATTATGCGGTCCGTGCGGCAGCAGGCCCTTAATAGCGCCGCGGCCGGTATAGGGGTTGTAGATGCCATAGCGTTGGATCACGGTGCGCCAGGCTTCATAGAATTTGGTGGAATCGTATGCCGCGTCCAGGCTGGTTGTCTTCACCGTCTTGACGAACAGGGTGCCGGGATCCTTTGCCGAACCAAGCAGCATACCTCGGTGGCGATCGATATAGGCCTCGAGGTATTTGTAGAGGTCGAGCAAATCCGGCAGGATCAGGCGAAACGGCTTTTGTCCGAAGAATGATGAGCCTGAGTTCTTGAAGGCGATTGATGGGATGAGGACCTCCCATCCGTTTTCCCGATCGCTCCAGCGCAATTCACCACATTTCATGTCCTCCAGCCGCCGCTCTGATGTCGGAAAATGCCCACGCGGGCACAAACGAAGCTGGCGAAGGTTTTTTTGTCGAAGCCCAAGATGAAGACCCAGGCGAAGCAAAAGGAAAGAGCGGACCGCTTCGGCTGCTGCTCGAGGATAGCGATTTTCATCCGGCATACGCTTCAGGATCTCATCTGTGATCTTGCGGTATTCCGACAGTGGGCTGTCTGCTTCGAGGACCACCATGATCGGCTCGAACGGATCGCGGTGCACGCGCATAACACGCTGGATTTCCTTCGAGCGATTGCCAGCATGCCGGTGGAATGCGTCGCAGGCGCCGTGCCAGTCGCGTGCTGCAAATTCTATCTCCTCTGGCGCGATCAGCCCTTCGATTGGCTGAACCTTCTTTAGGAGCTCCGGATGCTGGCGGATCCAGCCCACCTCCGCCCGCGTGAGAGCTTGCGCCACCATCAGCATGTCTTCTTCCCACTTGGTATAGAAGCCGCGGCGCTGCTCCCGCCATTGGAGGTACCAGTCCCAGACGCCCGGGAAGATCAACAGGCCAAAGGTTAGTTGGCTGAGCGGCACACCGCGCCCTTTGACGACGCTGGCGGGTGAGGCAGCGAGTGCACCGAACATGAGGCCGAGATGCTCGACCTTCTGGGATGCGGTTTCCTCTCCCCAAACGCCATTTCGTTGGAAGCCGATTGCGGTCAGCGTCGATGTCTTGAAGCGGATCAGATCGGCCATCTCCATAGCCAACCGCGGCGGCGCATCGACGACGCCGGACAGGAGATCAGGATCTTCAAAGGCCTCGGGATTGTGGCTCGTGCTGTCCGGGTTCATTTGTGGTCGTGGAGACAGGGTGCCTCCGCCATAGGTGATCCCCGGAAATCGTATTGCGTAACGCTGTTTGCTTGCCGCCGCCTGATAGCGACGATAGTCGGTTGAGCCCGAGATGATGACCCGGCGCACCCATTCGATGATTTCCTCCCGCTTGGAGAACGGCAAGCTGCTGAAATTGTCCGGAAGATGCCATGCAAGTCGTCGCCGCTCCGCAGCGCTGATGTCGCCCATATCATGGCCGTATAGAGAGCGGGATTGGTGCGGCAGCTTCCCTTTGAAATAGCCCTGTCCCAGTCGGTAGCGCCGCTCGATACGGGACAGGATCTCGAAGCTCGTCAGAGATCGCGGCACACGCTCGCCCTGAACCCACGACAGCAGAGTCTTGTCATCGAACGTCTCGCCCAGGCGAACGACGGCGCGGTAGAGTTGCCAGTAGCTCTCGCCGAACCGGCGCATGTGATAAACGAGCGCATCGTTAAAGCTCGCCGGATCATCGGTCGCCTCAAACAATGGCTCAGGGAATGGACTGATTGGTTTCGATTGTGGTCCCCTCGGCACTGACGAAGAGGTAGCCGGGGTCTTGTCGGAGAGGATCTGTCGCGGTCTGGAACGCGTCGCAGTTTCCACCTTGCACCGAACGGCATTGCGCAATTTCATGCGTGTTTTCGTTGGCTGGATGTCATCGGCGGCAGGCGGTTCTCCGAGCCAGCGGATAATCGCGTCCAGTCCCGGACGGAGCGCCTTCTTCAAATCGGCTGTCATTTGGTTTTCGATCCCGCATGCCTCGCCAATGGCCGTCCAATCCATACGGCCACTAACGATCGGTGGTGGCCGGCGGTGGACGACAAGATCTATGAGATAGGGCCGAATGCTGTCCAGAACTCGCTGTGAGGCGATTGGCAAGATGCGCACCTCGCAGAAATCCGAGATTTTTCGTTGAAAGTGATGAATCGAAAGATCGTGTGTTGCCATACTCTTATTCCGTTTCTCTCGATACCGTTGTCGAGGGCGGGCGGGAATAGTAGTGGACATTTAACAAATGGTATTGCCGCAGTGGCGAGCATTTTGGGCCAGGCTGAGGTCCCCAGATTTCAAATGAAGCATCAGGAGCCTCATGCTAAAGGTTGCAGATGGGATTCGGGGTCTTCATTCACCGGTCAGATTCGATTTACGACGATAGCCCGGCTGAACAATACCAGTTCCCGGGCCAGTATCTCGGTCGTGTTCAGGCGTGTGTGGGTGACTGGATCGTCTACTACGAGCCTCGGAAAGTAGCTGCGACCCGCGGATATTTTGCTGTCGCCAAGGTTGAAAGCGTAATTCCTGATCTGAAGGCGCCCGGCATGTATCTGGCGCTGATCGAACACGGCAGCTATCTCGACTTCATCAATCCCGTTCCGTTCAGTGGACCAGACGGTGTCATAGAGCGGGGCGTGCTGAATGAAGAGGGCCGTATTTCCGGCAGGGCACAGGCTGCGGTGCGGCCGATGTCCGCAGCAGATTTCAACCGCATCGTATCGATTGGCATAGACGAGCATGAGCCTGAACTGCCTCGGCTGGATGAGCCGGGGGTGACGCATGCGGTCGATGGATTTGCAGATGAAGCTCAAGCGCCGTTCATTTTCGAGCAGGAGCGCGACCGGGTTATGCAACTCTCGTCGCGGATCGTTCGAAATCGGCTGTTTCGCCGGCTCGTTCTTCACGCCTATGACAAACGATGCGCCATCACGGGATTGAAGCTCATCAACGGTGGTGGCCGGGCGGAGGTCGACGCCGCACATATCCGGCCGGTGGAAGCGAGCGGGCCTGACATTCTTTCCAACGGAATTGCTCTTTCGGGTACCGCACACTGGATGTTTGATCGCGGTCTGATTAGTCTTTCGGACGATCTTGATATCCTGATATCGCGTAAGGCGAATGATCCTGACAGCATTCAAGGACTCCTCAACAAGACTGGGAAGGCGATCGTGCCTAGCAGGGTCTTCGAGCGGCCGCATCCCCAGTTCCTGAGATGGCACCGTGAAAACTGCTTCAAGCAGTGAGCGCCAGGGTAAGTCTGGCGTTGTAGTTTCATCCCGATCGGGTCTATTTCGGTCAGTTGGCGCCAATAATCCTAAAATCATCCCGATCGGTTCTTTTGACTTCACTTCATGCCGTCTGATGATATAGTCGTCCCGATAGGGGTGATTATGGAAAAGGTCAAAGATACAAAAAGCCTCGGCATGCTGATCCGTCAGGAGCGCAAACAGCAAGGGTTAACCCAAGAGCAACTCGCCGGGGTGATTGGTGTGGGCGTACGGTTTCTGCGTGAACTCGAGGCCGGCAAAGAGAGCTGCCAGATTGGCCGTGCGATGCAAGTCCTGGCTGGTTTGGGCCTCGTTGTTTCGGTCGGGCGTCGCCAGGGCCCGCGATCATGACCCGGGTATTGGACGTCTATTTTCGCGACATCAAGGCGGGCGTACTCGGCCGGCTTGACGACGGCCTGCTGACTTTTGCCTATGACGGCGCGTATCTCCTGGACCAGCGATCGCGTGCGATCTCGTTCTCGATGCCCCTGCAAGAAAAGCCATTTGGTGATCAGGTGGTGCGCCCGTTTTTCTCCGGCCTCTTGCCGGACGAAGGCGCACGGCAACGCCTAGCCGGCGCGCTCGGCCTTTCGGCAGGCAATGCTTTCGGGCTACTGGAAATTATCGGGGGTGAATGCGCAGGTGCCTTGTCACTCTATCCCGCCGGCACGGCGCCCGAACCTCCCGGCCAGTCCCAAGCCGAACTTCTCACTTCGGAACGTCTGGATGAAATTCTCAGCAGGTTGCGGACCCGGCCTTTGCTTGGTGGAGACGAGGGCATTCGCTTATCGCTCGCCGGCGCGCAGGATAAACTGGCGGTCATTGTCGATGGAGATTCCATTGCCTTGGCGAGAGATGGTCGACCAACGACCCATATCTTGAAACCGGTCATCCAGGCGTTGGAAGGCACGGTGGAGAACGAGTATTTTTGTATGCGGCTGGCTGCCCGCCTCAAGCTGCCGGTACCCCATGTCGAGATACGCCTAGACGGGGCGACTGCCTTTCTCCTGGTTGAGCGTTATGATCGGACGAAAGCTGCAAACGGCATCATTGAGCGCCTACACCAGGAAGACTTTTGCCAGGCCCTTAGCGTCCCGCCGGAGCTGAAGTATGAGGCCGAGGGCGGACCGGGGACAGAAAATGCTCTCAGGCTGATCGACCAGGCCTGCGCTAGACCTGTCGCGGATCGGTTACAGTTCATTCGCATGCTGATCTTCAACTATCTCGTCGGCAATGCCGATGCTCACGGCAAGAACAACGCCCTGCTTTATGGCTCAGATGCAACGGATCTGGCACCGATCTACGATGTCGTTTGCACGGCCGTTTATCCCCGCTTGTCAAAGAGGCTCGCCATGAAAATTGGTGGCCGCGATTTGCCCGACACCATCCAGATGAAGCACTGGACGACACTTGTGCCCGAAACCAAATCTTCCCAGCGCATCCTCGTCCGCGATCTTGCCCAAATGGCGGAAAGGATTGTGACCGAGGCTGATGTCCTTGTTGCAGAGTTGGCAGACGAGGGGATCAGTCATCCCATCCTGGGCGCAATTCGCAAGGTCATCTCAAGCCGGGCTGGTTCATTGCAGCGGGTCACGGAGCAGGTCTCTTAAATTTTGAGTGGTCACAGATATCCAGCGCTTTGTCCTTCGCCCAACGGGTCGGTGGTTCGAATCCTTTCAAGGCGCACGCCACCTATCCTATATCTCAGACCAACTTTTCCGACGCTTCCTTAGCCGCTGCTCCGCTGACAGCGAAACTACGGAAACGATGCTGAATTCTGTCTGCAATCAGACCCTTGCGATCTGCTCGGTCGAGAAGGGTGCAAGGATCAGCACTCCTGCCCGACAGTGATCGCTGCCAGCCCATTCCGTCAGATCTACGGTTACCGGTTCCGCGGTAATGTTGATCAACCAGAGTGACGACGTTTCGCTAACCTGCGCTTCAAAGCATAGAAGGCGCGTCGGGTCGGACGAGATGCATTGCTTCCAGGTTCGACCGGCCAATCCGGCAAGCGCGTGTACGATGCGCAATAGCGGACGTGCTTCACCTTCCGGTGTCGGCTCGTTCCTGCCTGCGACCAGCCCGAAAGGTCCCGTCAACGCCGAGAGGGTCAAGCATTCCAGCCCGGCATCGAGGGTCCCGCTCGCATAGGCCATGGCAAAGGCCGCCGCAAAAAATCCGTTGTGACGGGGATCGGTACTGGCCATGGCGATGCGTCTGTCGCCCGGATTGTCCAACGTCCGGCTACCGTAGGGGTTTTGGCGCATGGGTATCGTCGAAGGGCCGATACGGTAGGGCTTGTCGCCGTAGATCTCGCGCACGGATCGTGTGATGAAAGGCAGGGCTTCCAGGGTCTGCATTACGCTCAGATCATCGGCCGCATGGACGATGGGGTTGGTGCAGTGGCTGATGAAGTCGAGATTGTCGGCCGGCACGCGCTTGCGGTTCAGTTCGGTAAAGTAGCTCAGCATTCCGCCCCCAAGCCTGATGCCCGGAAAAGCATTGCGCGCCGCCGCATAAACCTCTTCCAGGGGTGGACATTCCGGCCAGGTGCTGCCGGGTGGCGTCGATTGCCGATCCACGTCGGGCGAGATGACAACCGCGTTGGGTCGAAACCTGGCCGATTGCATCCATTCGGCGATCTCGACGGTCTCGTCCGTGAGTGGCTGCTGGCAGGCGAGTGCAATTTCAAGGGTGATCGTGCCGGTATGCAGCCTGGAAATGGCGGCAAAATCGATAAAGCAGTCCGCGTTGTGTCCCGCTAGCGGATCGAAATGAAAGAGCAGTTCCTGGGGTGCGACCTGTGCCAGAAGGGCCGCCTGCCGCAGTGTGGATTTTGCCTCTTCGGGGGTGATGATCAGGCCGATTTTCGGGAATGTGCCTGTCTTCGATCCGTGGGTGATGACGACGCTGGCAGCCGAAGACTTCTTCACTGGCGCAGATGCGGAAGGGCGATGGTCTCTGACGGTGAGCGTTACCGCCTGCGCCACTGTTTGCGATGGCTCGATTGTGTAAGGCCAGGGCAGCGCCAGGGGGCGAACATAGGTCTTGTAGGACGCATCCGACCAGTTGCGCTGATCCTCCATCTCGAACGTGTCACCATCCATCCTGCATTCGGCCACGACGCCGGGCAGGACCGTATGGGTGATTGCCCGCATGTTCTGGAAGGGTTGCCAGGGTTCTATCAGATCAGGCAGGCAGGTTTCTTCGGACCGGCCGTCGACATACGCAACGGTCACCGGCGATCCTGCCAGACCCACGATCGGATGCAGGATGCAAAATCCGCAGCGATTGGTCTCGAAACCGGTCGATGACAATGCATCGGCAGAAAATGTCAAACTGCCTGAAGCGTCGCCCGAAATCGACACACGAACCGTCAGTTCGGTTCCGGCCGGACCCGCGTAGCAAGCGGAGTACGCGACCGTGAAGACACCATCCCGCGGCAGGATGTCGAGATCCGTCAGGTCCGGGTTGTACGTTCCCCAGTCGCGATCCCGCACAAGGTAGGAAATGGCGCGAAGCACCTCCACGCCGTCATACGTGATGCTGCGCAGATTGCCGTTTGAGAGATCCACGGAAAGCTTACCGGCAGTCAGCCGGACCGGCGGCGTCTCACGGGCATGGGTGCCGTAAAGCGCGAAATGATCCGGCGCGATACTCATCGCAGGAGCGCCTCGATGTTCAGAGTTTGGCCGCTCGCCGCGCTGGCATAGGCGGCTTCCACCAAGGCGAAGGTCTTCAGGTTATCGGCGCCCGACGTGGACGTTTCGGTGCCGGCCTTGAGCCGATCCGTCCAGTGCTGCTGGATGGCAAACACGCTTTCCTGGATGTTGTGCCAAGGCCGGGATGCCCAGGGTAAAAGGCTCGGAGATACGTCCGAGATTTCGGTGCCGCCGGGGCTTGTGACCTCCATGCGATAACCTTGCGAAAGCCGTAGGCTGCCGTGGGTACCGTCGAGTTCGATCAGCGTTTCCGGGAAAGGCTCGGTCGAGAGTTTGCTGGCATAACTGACATCGACGATCGATGTGGCGCCGTTTTCATGGTCCAGCAGGATCGTTGCCACATCCTCGCCCCTGATCGCCGGATTGACGCGGCGGGTGCGCGCCGAAAGAGCGCCGACATCGCCAAGAATGTAGCGGGCGATGTCGAGCGTGTGGATGCCGAGATCCTCGATAATGAAACGTTTCCCTTCAGCCAGATATGGCTGCCCGGAGAACACGTCGTAGCCGGATCGGAATGAAAACCGGCCCCAGAAGGGCTCGCCGATCGTCCCTGAATCAAGCACCCGGCGCACAGCCTGGATCGGCGTCTGCCAGCGAAAGTTTTCGTGCACCATCAGGGGAGTACCGGCCTGCTTGCAAATTTCGACCATGGCCTTGGCGTCGGCGAGAGTTTTTGCGAACGGTTTCTGGCAGATGGCGGGTATCCCGTGCGCAGCGGCCATCTCGACCAGAAGCCGGTGGCTCTGCACCGTCGTGGCGATGTCGACGAAATCGAAGCCGCCATCAGCAAACAGCGCGGCCGCATCGCTGTAGCGGTGCTCGATGCCGAACTGGTCGCCCACGATTTCCAGGCGGGCCGGATCGCGGTCGCAGATCGCCACGATATCGGCACCGGTCACGTCCCGCCAGGCATGCATCTGGTTGACTGCGAAGAAGCCGCAGCCGATCAGGGCGCCACGTAGCTGATCCGTCATGCTCAACCTGCCTTTGCCATCTGCATCAGTGTGACGCGCTGCTGGAGGCGACGCTGCGCCTGGTCGACAATTACGGCGATGATGATCACAAGACCCTTGATCACCATCTGCCAGAACGACGAAACGCCCATCATCACCAACCCGTCGGAAAGGATGCCGATGACGAAAGCGCCGATGATGGTGCCGCCGATCGTGCCGCGACCGCCGGACATCGATGTGCCGCCCAGAACCGCAGCCGCGATCGCATTCAGCTCGAAACTTTCGCCGGTAGCCGGATGTGCTGCCATCAGCTCCGAAGAGATGATCAGACCGACGATGGCTGCGCAGAGGCCAGAGAACATGTAGACGAAGATTTTGACCACATCGACGCGGATGCCCGACATGCGGGCCGCGCGCTCGTTGCCGCCGACCGCGAAGATGTGCCGCCCGATCGGTGTCGAACGCGCGATGTATGCGGCAATCAGGGCCAGAACGACGAGCATCCAGATCGATACCGGCAAGCCAAGAATTCGGCCGGCGCCCAAAAACTCAAAACCGGTCGTTGCAAACTCCGGGCGACCGACGAGGTTCGGAAATGTCTGGCCGTCGGAGGAAAGCAGCGCCATGCCGCGAGCGATGTAAAGCGTTCCGAGGGTCGCTATGAAAGGGGCGACATTGAGCTTGGTGATCAGCAACCCGTTGATCAGGCCGATGAAAAGGCCGACCAGCACCGTGATGATAACGATCTCGTAGATGTTGAAGTAGATCGTGTAGCCGATCGGCAGAACGACGCCGTTGAGTATCAGGGCGCCGGCGACCATGCCGCACAAGCCCACGATCGACCCGACCGACAGGTCGATGCCGCCGGTGATGATCACGAACGTCATACCCATCGCCAGGAAGGCGTTGAGCGCGACGTGCTTCGACATCAGGATCATGTTGGCCGTCGAGGTGAAGTTCGGTGCGAAAATCGAGAAGAAGATGATCACTGCAAAAAGCGCAATGAATGTTCTCAGCTTCATCAGGGTCAGGAGCCAGGAACCATTCGATCGCGTCGCGGGGATTGCGGTGGAGGTGTCTGCAGTCATGACGCGTGGTCCCTTTTTTGTGTATGCCCCTTGGCCGAAGCCGCGACGATGGCTTCTTCCGTGACCCCATGGCGGTCGAAAACGGCAACAAGCTTACCGTTGCTCAGCACCGCGATCCGGTCGGAAAGCGCCATGACCTCCTCGAGATCCGAGGTCGAAAACAGGATCGCAAGGCCGCTGCCGGCCAGCCGGCGCATGGTTCGAAATACGTCGGCTTTGGCGCCGACATCGATACCCCGGCTCGGTTCGTCCATCAGCAGCACTTTTGGATACGTCATCAATGCCTTGCCGATCACCACTTTCTGCTGGTTGCCGCCCGACATTGAGGTGACTTCGAAGTCAGGATTTGGCGCCTTGATTGACAGATCCTGAATGATCGCCTTGATCGCCCGTTTTTCTGCGCTTTCAACGACGTGAAATACCCGGACGAACCGTCGAAGGCTGGCCAGCGTAAGGTTGCTGGCAATGGACAAGACCGGCACCAGGCCTTCTCGCTGGCGGTCTTCCGGGATAAGCGCAAGTCCGCGCCTTATACGCCGCGTCGTGTCGCGTTCGCGGACCTCCCGGCCGTTGATAAAGATCTTGCCGGTGGCGTGCCGATGCCGGCCCATCACGCATTCGAAAAATTCGCTGCGGCCGGCGCCCATCAGTCCGTAGATGCCGAGTATCTCGCCCGCACGGACCGACAGCGTCACATCATCGACCGCAAGCCCGCCGGTGCGGCGCGCGAGGCTGACGCCTTCGGCCCGGAATGCCTCATCGCCGATGGTGGGATCGACCGCGCGGGCAAAATCCTTCGCGTCCGAGCCGATCATTGAACGCACGATCCATTTCGTGTCGATGTCCTTGACCATCGCCTGGCCGGTGATCTGGCCGTCGCGCAGGACGGTGATGTAGTCGCCGATCCGCATCAGTTCTTCCAGCCGGTGCGAGATGTAGACGATGGCAACGCCCTGTGCCTTCAGTTCGTTGATGACCTTGAACAGGATCTCGACTTCGGCCGCCGAGAGCGCCGACGTCGGTTCGTCCATGATCAGGATGCGGGCGTTGAGGGACATCGCCTTGGCGATCTCGACCAGTTGCTGCTGACCGATCGGCAGATCCTCGACCATGGTCTCTGCACTGATGCCGGCATCGAGCCGCTTGAGAAAGCCGTTGGCTTTCGCGACCTGCTCCGCGTGGTCGATGCCACGCAGACCGCGGGTAATTTCGCGCGTCGCAAAGATATTCTCGGCAACGCTCATATTGGAAAACAGATTGAGTTCCTGGAATATCATGCCGATGCCGTGGGCCTGGGCTTCGGCGGGACTGCTGAAGAACACCGGCTCGCCGTCAAGGATGATACGGCCCAGCGTCGGGCGCTCGACGCCGGCGATGATCTTCATCAATGTCGATTTGCCGGCTCCGTTTTCGCCGACCAGAACATTGACCGCGCCGCGCCGCAGTTCGAGATTTGCGCGCTTGACGGCGACGATGCCGGAATAGACCTTTGATACATCGTCGAGGCGCAGGATCACCTCCGGGTTGTGTTCGATGCCGGTCGCCGTCATTCGGGTTGACCCAGGTTCAGCGCGGACGGCGTAATCAGCGGCAACTGTCCTGATGCGGGCAGGGGAAAAGCGCCCACGACGGAGATGTTCCGGCCCGTCAGACCGTCGCGCGGAACTTTTGCTAGGAAATCGGTGGCGATCTTCTCGTTGAATGCCTTGCCGAATTGCGCCCATTCGATCTGGTTCTTAAATTCATTGAAATTGACGAACTCCAGGGCGTCGCGCAGCGCCGTTCCCCGGATGGCAGGACCGATCTGAACCTTGGCGTTCGCCTTGCCATCGCCATCGGTGTCGACGTCGAGGGTAGCGGCGCGTGACTGGGTGTCGGCGGCAACCACCTTGCCGGTAAACTTGACGGCATAGGTCCAGGGGGCGCTCGCCTGCTTGCGCGGGTTGCCGTACTTCTGGCCGGCTTCGTCCGGTCGTGATGCTGCAAGGTCGGTGACCTCACGGATATCAGCTGCACGGCCCTGCAGAAACGTAACTGCCTGTGATTGCCAGACTGCGTCCACCTTGGCTGCCGGATCGAATGCGGTTTTCGCCGCCTCTGCGGCCTTTTCTTCGGCGGTCGGCGTTTTTATAATCTTGCACGCAGGCAGCGTTGCCGCGAGCACGGCGACGATCACAACGCCTCTCATCCTCAGCATCGAATGCACTCCACTTCGCTGGAAGAATTCGGAGAGCCCGCGGGGTGCGCGCTCTCCGGTTCTGGAACCCGGGTTATTTGCTCAGTGCAAAGGTCTCGAGCTTGGAGGCGTTGTCGGCATTGATGAGCACGCAGTCCATCAGCTGCTTTTCTTCCTTCGGCGCAGTCTTGTTCTTGATGTAGGCATCGGCCTGCTCGACAGCCATCTGGGCCTGAGCATAGGCAGGCTGCAGAACGGTGGCCTTGATGCCGCCCGCCTTGATCGAGTCACGCACATCGTTCGAACCGTCAAAGCCGACGACGATCACGTCCTTGCGGCCGGCGGCCTGCAGCGCGGCGATGGCGCCCATCGCCATGGTGTCGTTGCCGGAGATCACGCCCTTGATATCAGGGTTGGCCTGCAGGATGGTCTCCATCTTCGCATAGGCTTCCGTCTGGCTCCAGTTGGCGGACTGCTTGGCGACGTTCTTCAGCTCCGGATAGTCGCCGATGACGTCGTTATAGCCCTGCGAGCGGATGCCGGCATTGGTGTCGGATTCCTTGCCGACCAGTTCGACATAATTGCCCTTTTCGCCCATCAGCTTGACGAATTCCTGGGCACCGAGCTGGGCGCCCTGGTAGTTGTTGGAGACGATCTGCGCAACGGCGACGCCGGTGGCATTGATCTCGCGGTCGATCAGGAACGACGGAATGCCCGCGTCCTTGGCTTTCTTGAGAGCAGCCACAGTTGCATCGGCACCGGCATTGTCGAGAATGATGGCCTTGGCGCCGCGGCCGATCGCCGTGTCGATCATCTGCGACTGCTTGTTGGCGTCGTCGTCGTGGGTCATGACTAAAGCTTCGTATCCAAGCTCCTTCGCCTTGGCTTCGGCACCGACGGCCTCGGCCTTGAAGAACGGATTGTCATGTGCCGGTGTGATGATGGCGATCAGATCCGCTGAAAAGGCAGGCATCGCTGCGCCCATGGTCAGCAAGCCTGCAAAAACGGTCACAGTCAGTCTACGTGTCAATTTCATGGTTTCCTCCCGGTTAAAAAAGCCCCGTCTCCCTCGGGGCTGCTAGTTGAAGGGCAAAGCCCTCGGCGGATCAAGTAATACGCTGAATGCTGTCGGCGATTTCCTTAGGCTCGAACACCCGTTTCCAATCGTCGCGCATCAGCGCCGGGATGCCGAACTCGATCGCCTTGTTGCAGGCGTCAGAGAACACTCCATCAACCTCCTTGAAGATCACGGCGCCCAGGACGTTCATGTGGCCGAGCAGGAAGTCGCGAGCGGCTTCCTCGGGAACACCCCTTGCGACACATTCGTCCATCGCCTGGCGCATGACGACCAGAAGCGAGGCGCAGACCGTTTCGGAAAGACCTGGCTCCAGCATCGCCATCTGCTCGACAGTTACCCTGTGCGAGCGCATGACCGGCGCCCAAATCAGCTTGGCTATCTCTTCACCCACTTCATAAGCACTATCAGGCCCCTGCATCAGCGCCGAGACTATGTGCTGCTTGGCAAAGACGCCGCCGAAATGATCCTTTTTCGCTCGCATGTCCGTCTCGTCGTTGAAGATCGGCGGGTGGCAGGGATGCGTGACGAAATAGATCAGGTCGTCGCGCTTGGGCAAGTGACCGGCGAAAGGCGCTGCCGCATCGAGCGCCACTACCATAGTGTCGGGCTTTAACTTATCGGAAATCGATGCTGCAACCTTGCCGATTGCGGTGTCTGGCACTGCCAGGATCACGACATCGGCGCCATCAAGCGCGCGGTCAGCCGGCACGCAGGACAAGCCGAGCTCGTTTTCTAGCTTAGCCTTTCCGGCATCGCTCACTTCCACGTGGCGAACGTCGTAACGTGAACCTTTGAGGTTTTTAGCGAGCCGGTATCCCATCTTCCCGCCCGCGCCGAACAGAGCAATTGCAGTCATGTTTCCTCACCACCTTAGTTTTAGGTGGTTTACGCTAACTGGTATGATGAGTCAATGAGTATGTTATGATGTTTCTGTGAGGCGGCGCTGTCATATCTCTGGCTCGTCATGTGTCAATCAGCATTGATCCAGGCGCCATTACTAGCTGCTTCTCCCATCCCGGATCTGTGCAAAGTAGCTATCCGTCCCGACTTGGCCGCCCTTGAGCGCGATCTGCAGGCCGTTTGTTGGGCGGTAGTTGCCGTGTGCGGTGCAAAGGGGGGAGCCCGGGGTTTGGGGAAGGGGCAGGAGTGTTGTCAGCGCTTCGATGCGCAACTCTAGGAGCGCATGGCTCGACGTATCTCCGCCGGCGATCACAGCGCGCTTTAGGCCCTCTTGTTCGACCAGCCGGCGGAGGATGACGCCAAGGCTTCTGCCGAGGCAGTGGCGGGCGCCAGGAACGCGATCGATCTCCCCGCCGCGATCAGCAGAGGGACCAAGCGCGGTATTCAGCACGACGCTTCTGCCAGCGCTCAAGCTGCTGATCCCGCGCGCGACTGCTGATTCAACGACACGGTCACCTTCTTCGCCCAGCAGGGCGAGCGGATCGACTCCCACGGTATCGAAACCTTCCGACGCAGCGGTCCGGATCTGCCTCTCGGTGGTCGGCGACACGCTTCCCGATACGACCGCAATTCTGTCGACCGGGCCGGGCGAGGGGAACTCGGTCTTTTCGCCGATCACGCCTTCGTTTCTCCATGCGTTAATCACCGCGTATTCGACACCGGACGAGCCTGCGACGAAAAGCCCGTCAGTCGCCGCTTTCTGCCGCAGCAATTGCCGGCCGGCCGCAAGCTGTGTTGCGTCGCCTTCGACATCCAGAATGCAGATGCTCGGTGCTTCATATCTTTGTGCATCGACAAGCGCATCCGACCCGGCGGCTGTCAGTGTTGCGAGGTCGGCGAGACCGATCGGAAGGCTGGTTTGCTTGCCGAGATGCAAGGTAAGGTCTGCCTCATCCATCGGCGTGACCGGATGCCGGCTCATCACGGGATGGCGGTCGATCCGGTAGACCTTGCCCTGATAGGCGGCAAACAGGTGCCCGAAGGCGGTGTAACGTTTGAGCTGGGGGGCGCCGACCACGACCGGAACACAGGGCTGGTTGAACAGGCGTTTGCCGATCTCTATCGCCTTGCCGATATTGCCAATTGTCGGGCTTGAATCGAAGGTCGAGCAGACCTTGTAGTGGCAGATCTCGGCGTGTTGGTTCTGCAGCCAAGCGAGTGCCGGCGTAAGATGCGCTTCCATCCATTCCGGCGTCTCGCTTCGGCTGGAGCCGGCAATGCCGAGCGCCCGGCAATCCTTGAACCGCTCCAACATGTCACCGTCGGGCCTGCCCAGGAACAGCACGGTTGCGATCCCGTTCGATGCGAGCGCCTCCATGACGTCGGTGGAGCCGGTAAAATCGTCGCCGTAAAAGCTGAGGAGAAGCCGGGACATGAGCTTCAAGCCCCCTTACCGTCGGAGAACTTGGCAATCGAAGCGGCAAGTTCGGGATGGTCTGCGGCATAGATCTCGATCGGTATATTGGACACCGCTGCCTGCCACGCCTGCTGTACCGCCCGGACACCTGCGGCAGGTCCCCCCGGATGGCTGACGATACCGCCGCCGCAGAGATAAAGCAGATCCGTGGTGCGGCCGGTCCGGTTATAGGTGTCGGCTGCCTGCCCGCCCCATTGTCCGGAGCCGGCCACGGGAAGCGGGCAATCGGAGGCGTCGAAGAGCGGCGTGCTCAGCGCCTCGAACGACGCAACGAAACTTTCGTCCGGTTCCCAGTATTTGACGCGGATCCCGTTGATCTGGAACTGGTCGACGCCGATAAGACGCCAGAACTGCTGCCAGACCTTGAAATCCATCCCGGCGCCCGGGTCGCGTGTCAAAATGTCCCATCCGTTGCGATGCGCGTGGAGGACAAGTTCTGATCGCTTGCGCAGAAACGTTATGCCGCCGAGCCCGATCGAGTTGATGTTGACGACCGCGCAGTTGCCGCCTGCCTTCAGAACCAGATCGTGATTGCGCATCATCTGGTCGGGGTCGGCATGCGAGATGCCGAATGCGTACATGACTTTCTTGCCGGTTTTCTGCTCGTGGTCGAGGATCAGGGGCATAATGGCGGCAACGCGCTGCTCGAGCGATGAATAAGCCGGGCTCATCAGCTTCTCGTCGTCCTTGATGAAATCGACGCCGGATTGTACCAGTTCGTCGACCAATTCAGCGGTTTCGTGCGGCCTCAGACCGAGCGCAGGCTTGACGATGGTTCCGATGATCGGGCGACCCCGGACGCCCGTAAGGCGACGGCTGCCGGCAATGCCAAATTGCGGGCCGGGATGCGCTTCACCAAAAGCCGCAGGCAACTTCATGTCGATGACGCGGATCCCGGTCATGCCCTTGATCGAGTAGACCCCGCCAATCGCAATCGTCATCAGCGCCGAAAGATCGGTTCCGATCGCATCGAGCGGAAACTCGATGTCCACATCAGCGCGAGACAGCGGGGGATGGGTTTTTCCGACCTCCGGCCAGGTCGGCGTCTCGGCGTTTTCCAACGGGCGGACCGCGACGACGCGGGCAGCGACCCTTGACTTCAACTCCTCCGTCTCGCCCGGTAAGGGTACGAAGGTGCCCGTCGACTGATCGCTGGCGATCTTGGAGGCCATGGCTTCGGGACTGCCGGGGGTCTCGATACGGTATGTCAGTGTGATCGTCATTGAACTCGGTTGCTCCTCTCGCCAGCCACTCAGGGCTTGGCGCCAACTGCGAAAGTGGTATAATGAGTATTCCATTCGCAGGAAAGAGGAATTTCGGTGTGGAGCTTTGATTTCCAGCGGGCAGGACTTGTTGAAATTGTCTAAAACGGCACGAGGAACAAAGTTGTGAGCCAGCGTGACGCCATGAACCAACCAGAAGAACAGATTGTTCGTCGGAAGCTTTCGGACGAAGTTTTCGACAGACTGGAACGAATGATCACTCTTGGAGAACTGAACCCGGGTGACGAAATGCCGTCAGAGCGGGTGCTAATGGAGCGGTTCGGCGTGGGACGCCCAGCAATCCGCGAGGCGATGCAGTCGCTTGCTAATATGGGCCTCGTTAGCATTTCGCACGGCGAACGCGCCAAGGTGTTGCAACTGACCGCCAGATCGATCTTCAGACAGGTCGACCTCACTGCCAAGATCATGCTGCAGCGATCATCCGACAGTCTCGAGTATCTGAAGAGCACCCGGATATTCTTCGAGCGCGGCATGGCACGCGAGGCCGCCGCGCGAATCGGGCCGCAGGACATAAATGATCTGCGCGACATCATCCAACATCAACGCCGATCCCTCGGAAACGCGGAGGAGTTCATTGCGGCGGATATGCAGTTTCACACGCGCATTGCTCAGATCACCGGAAACCCGATCTTCGTTGCCGTCAGCGAAGCAATGCTGGCATGGCTGAAGACCTATTACACGGACATGCTCATCTGGACCGGCAAGGAGAAATTCACGCTCGTCGAGCATGAGGAGATCCTCGACCGACTGGCCGCAAAGGATGTCGACGGTGCCGATGCGGCGGTCCTCAAGCACCTCGAACGGTCTAGGGCTTTGTACACACGGTAGCAAGGCCATAGAGGGACGGGTGTTCTGACAGCAGGTCGACGGGTATCGTAAGCAAAATCACTATTTCCATCAGTAGACTATTCGATCCGTAGGTCCGTGCGAAGGGGTCCGGCGTACGAGTACGCGGCGTCTTCTGCAACGAAGGTTTAGCCAGTCACCTGCGAGGTAGCGGTTCGTCTCGTTCAAAGCGTATAACAGCCAGACGAATATGTGAAATATGAGAAATCTGCGCACATAGCTTGTCCGCTGGTGTCATTAGCCGACATTCCAACAAACGCACCGGTGAAATTGGCGTGTTCCCCTTCGCCGCTTTCGTCGGAGAGCGCGGAATGATCGAGCACTGGTCCAATCCGCAGCCAAGCATCATCTTTCCAGTAAAGGAACCGTGCAACGGCTCCCCTGACTTCGATCCTCATTTCCACAGGCCCGGGGGGCACGGCAACAGCGTCCTCCAGAGCGAGCGTCGTTTTGCCTTCGGGCCACGCGCCATCGCAATAAAGGAGCTGAAGCGACCGCCCCACTTTTTCGTCATGGGTCAGGCAAAGGTAGTAGTAGGCGAAACTATTGTAGTAGGTGATCAGCCCTGCCATCTGGTGGTAGCTTTCCGGATCGGCATCAACTTCAGTTTCGGCATCGTAATCGAAATGCGTTTGTCGCCGCGCAACAAGCGACTGCTCATACCAAGACCCGACGGATTCCCGCCCGATCAGCCGTAGATGGCCCGGTCGCGCCGCAAGAGAAAACAGCCTGTCAGGATTAGGGGTTCGCAACCACTGGAACGGGTCAGCAAGGCCGGTCTGTGGATCGAACGTGTAACGTTCCGTCTCGGACAACGAAATTTGCTGCGCGCCGCCGGGCATCGAAACTGTTTCCTGCGGAACGAAGGGCTCGCCTTGTAGCCGCAACCAGCCATCGTCACCCCATGCGCATTTCTGTATCGCGGTCTCCCGCCCCAGCACCGAACGGCCGATACCGGGAAGCCGGCGGCTGCAAAGATGAACGAGATAAATTTCGCCGTCCGGTGTTTCCACCAGATCGCCGTGACCCGCCCGCTGGAGGTTGGCGTCCGGATGAAACCGGCTGGTGACGACATGGGTGGCCGGGTGAAGCACATAAGGACCGAAAATGTCCGTCGAGCGCGCCATCGTCACGGCATGCCGCATACCGGTGCCGCCTTCGGCGACCAGAAGATGGTACCACCCGTCGCGCCGGTACAAGTGTGGGCCTTCGGCAAGGCCATGTGGCGAGCCGGCGAATATATTGGTGATCGGACCGATCAGCCCACCCTGGTCATGGTTGTATTCCTGCAGGACGATGCCGCCGAACCTCGACGGGCGCGCCCGGTAATCCCAGGTCAGGTTCAACAGCCATTTGCGGCCATCGTCGTCATGGAACAGTGAGGGGTCGAAGCCGGAGGAATTCAGATAGGTGGGGGCAGACCATGGACCGTTGATGGTATCCGACGTCACCAAATAGTTATGGCAGTCCTTGAACGAGCCTCTCTTGCGCTTGACGTCTGTGTAGATCAACCAGAAACGGCCTTCGGCGTGGGTCAGGCACGGCGCCCAGACTCCACAGGAATCCGGTGTACCACGGAGATCCAGCTGCTCGGCTCGGTCGAGCGGTCTTTTCACAAGGCGCCAGTCCCGCAAATCCCGGGAATGAAAGATCTGGACGCCGGGATACCATTCGAATGTCGAGACAGCGATGTAATAGTCGTCTCCGACTCGGCAGATGGACGGATCCGGATGGAAGCCGGGAAGAATGGGGTTCTGGATCACGGTCTCACTCCACTAGGTCATGCTGTATTCGGGGCTCGTGACAATCAGGCGGTGACGCCGGTCACGCCAACGGGGCCAGCGGAGAAACCGGTAGCGACGTCTCGCTTTCTGGGTCGGGCGACATAGCCACGGCTGCCATCCATAAGCGTGCGGGTGTAAGCGTGCTGCACCGTATTTTCTAGCAACTGCTGCCTTGTAGCGATCTCGACAAAACCGCCGCTTTGCATCACCGCAACCCGGTCGCACAGATGTGCGACGACTGCGAGGTCGTGGCTGACCAGGATATAGGTGAGGTTTTCACGCTCCCTCAGATCCTTGAGCAAGTTGAGGATTTCCGCCTGGATCGAGACGTCGAGCGCGGAGGTCGGCTCGTCGAGAAGCAGGATCCGAGGCTCGAGGATCAAGGCGCGGGCAATCGCGACGCGCTGACGTTGCCCTCCTGATAGCTGGTGCGGATAACGATAGCGGAAGTTAAGCGGCAGGCCGACATCAGTCAGGACTTTCTCGATGCGTTCGTGGCGCTGGTCCTTGCCATGGATTTCCAGCGGCTCGAGCAAGGTGCGACCGATCGTGTGTCGTGGGTGGATCGAACCGAATGGATCCTGGAAAACCAGTTGTTGTTTGGCAAGCTGCCCACGGCTACGCTTCTGTGTGATCGTTTCGCCATCGATTTGAAGGGTCCCCGTCCATTGCTTGTTGCGCCCGGCGAGCGCACCAAGCACCGTGGATTTCCCGCAGCCGCTCTCGCCGACCAGTCCAAAAGCCTCGCCTTTCGCGACCTCGAAGGAAACGTCCTGGACGACCTGTACGAAGGTTTCACCGCTGCCATAGGAAACGGCGAGGTGATCGATCTTGATCATGGGCATATCAGTTCTCCAGCCAGGCGGGGTCGCGACGAAGCACTTCCAGCCTGTCGCGGGGATGGTCAAGACTCGGCAGGGCGTTGAGAAGACCGCGCGTATAAGGGTGCGTGGCCTGATGAAGGTCCGCGGCGGCGATCGTTTCCACAACGCGACCCGCATACATGATGATGACCCTGTCGCAGAAACTGCGAACGAGATTGAGGTCATGCGAAATGAAAATCAGACCTATGTTTCTCTCCGTCACGAGTTCATCAAGGATCGAAAGCACCTGCTGGCGGACAGTGACGTCCAGCGCCGAAGTCGGCTCATCCGCGATGATCAGCGAGGGGGAGGCGATCAGCATCATGGAGATCATAATGCGCTGTCCCATGCCGCCAGAGACTTCGTGCGGGTAGAGATCGAACACACGCTGCGGATCGCGTATCTGCACTCTTTCCAGCATGGTAAGAGTGCGGTCGCGGGCTTCCTTCTTGGAGGCTCGCTCATGCAGGATCACCGTTTCGGATATCTGCTCGCCGATGCTCATGACCGGATTGAGTGAATATTTAGGATCCTGAAGGATCATGGCGATGCGTCGACCGCGGATCGACTGCATCTCCTCTTCCGTGGCGCTGAGCAGATCGATGTCTTCAAATCGCATCCGATCCGCCTTGACCGCGGCATTCGGTGGCTGCAGTCGCATGATGGCGCGCCCGGTCGTGCTCTTGCCTGATCCGGATTCTCCGATGATGCCGATCTTCTCGCGACCAACGGTGAAAGAGACATGCTGTACAGCTCGGACTGCACCTGACAGCGATGGAAATTCGACCGACATGTTGTCGACCGTCAGGATGGTGTCTTTCGATTCATGCATTGCGGGGATCCATGATGTCACGCAGCCCGTCACCGAGCAGGTTGAAGGCAAGGCTGACGACGAGGATGGCGATCCCCGGAACAGTCGTTAGCCACCAGGCATCCAGCAGGTACTGCCGGCCGGATGCAGCCATCGAGCCCCATTCTGGCAGCGGTGGCTGCGCGCCGAGCCCGAGAAAGCCGAGGCCGGCGGCGGTGAGGATGATGCTCGACATGTTGAGCGTCAGGCGTACGATCACCGACGGTGCGCAGAGCGGCACGATATGACGCAGCAGGATGCGGCCCATACCAGCGCCCTGCAGTTCTGCCGCAACGACGAAGTCCGCTTGGCGAAATGTCAGTGTTTCGGCGCGGGTAAGACGGGCAATCGGCGGCCACACCGTCAATGCAATGGCGATCACTGCATTCTCAATACCAGGTCCCAGTGCTGCGGAGAATGCCAACGCGAGGACAAGACTTGGGAACGACAGGAAGATGTCGGTGATGCGCATCAAAACGACATCGACCCAACCGCCGAGATAACCAGCAGTCGCACCGATCACGAAGCCGATCGGGCCGACAATGATGGTGACGAGAATGGCGATGTAAAGCGTCGTACGACCGCCATAAACCAGCCGCGCGAAAACATCGCGCCCGAATTCGTCGGTGCCAAACCAGTGCGCGGCAGACGGAGACTGCAGTGCCTTCATGAAGTCCTGGGCGATGGGATCCTGAAGCGGGATGACAGGCGCCAGGGACGCCATGACGACCAGGAAGACTATGACAACGAAACCTGCCAGAGCAAGCGGATTGGCGACCAGGCTGAGCCAAGCGATATAGATGCTGTGCAAGCGTGCCTGGCGCGTGGAAGTGAATTCCTCACTGATCAGCCAGGTGTGAATGTCTGAGAACGTGCCTGATTTTGTCATGGGATCACCGGGTCCTCGGATCAATAAAGCGATAGGCGATGTCGGACAGGAAGTTGATGGCAATCGAGATCAAACCGATCAGGAAAACACTTCCGAGCACCGCATTCATGTCAGCGAAGAACAGGGCGGAGGTGAGGTATTGTCCAAGCCCTGGCCATGCGAACACTGTCTCAATCAGCACGGTGCCGTCGAGCAGGCCGCAATAGGCGAGGGCAACGACGGTAAGGAGCTGTACCCGGATGTTGCGGAACGCGTGCCGCCAGATGATCGGTCGTTTGCCAAGGCCTTTGGCGCGGGCGGTGAGGATGTATTCCTGGTGAAGCTGTTCCAGCATGAAGCTGCGTGTCATGCGGCTGAGATAGGCCATTGCCGCATACCCGAGGATCAGAGCCGGCGCGATAAGGTGGTGCAACGCACTCCAGAAGACATCCCAGTGTCCGCCCAGCAGGCTGTCGACGAGCACGGAATTTGTCCGCGCTTCGACGATCCCCTCGTTGTAGACATAGATCCGGCCGCCGGGCGGGATCACGCCGAGGTGCGCGTAAAACAGCAGGATGACAATCGTGCCGAGCCAGAAGATCGGCGTCGAGTATCCGAGCAGGCCGACGACACGGGCGATATGGTCCACCCACGTACCCTTGCGGACCGCGGCGATCACGCCGAGGGGGACGCCGAGACCGGCGCCGATCAGTGTCGCAAGGGTCGCCAGTTCCAGCGTGGCGGGAAACACCCGCGCAAGATCGTTGACCACGGGCTGCTTAGTGATATTCGACTGACCGAAATCAAGCTGCACGGCATTGCCGAGGTAATTTGCGAACTGCACGTAGATTGACCGGTCTAGGCCCATCTCCTTGTAGACGCGGTCATATGTCGCTTGGTCCGCCTGATCGCCGATCGCGGCGATGACAGGATCGGCAGGGACCATGCGTCCGACGACGAATGTGATGACCAGCAGACCGAGCATTGTCGTCATGATCACGACCGCCGAGGCGGCGACTTTCCGTGCTGCCTTGAGAAACGAATGGCTTGGAACGGGAGGGGCTGCGGTTTGGGAAATACTCATGGCACTATCCTTGGTTCGCACGTCATTCGCTTTTTGAAACGGTGTCCCAGCGTGTCAGCCAAGTCGGATGCCCAACATAGCCTTTCACTTCCGTGCGGACGGCTTTGGGATCGGTACGCTGGAACGACGTGACCAGAGCGGGCGAGGCGCGCATATAGGCTTCGTTGATCCGTCCATACAGTTCCTCGCGTTTCTCCGGATCGATCTCGTGAGCGGCCGCCATCACCAAATCCTGTATATCCTTGGGGACATCCCAGGCCGTGCGCCAGGCAACCAGCCCGGCAAGCTTAGCTGCATCGGAATTGTCGGCGTTCGTGGCATATGACTGAAGAACTGCATGCGGATCTGGAAGGCGATCACCAGTACGTGAAGAGAACAGCTCGAACTGACGGGAGCGGAACTTGCCGATCTGGTCGCCGATCTGCAAATCGAGTTTAATGCCGGCCTTGGCGGCATTGTTTTGCAACGAGATGCCGACTTCTGATTCCGGGGTGCCGGGTTGTGCGAAATAGACTTTCGAAAATCCATCAGGATAACCCGCTTCAGCAATTAGCTGTTTCGCTTTGTCGATGTCTAACTTGTACGGGTTGTCGCCCCGTGCGCCCGGGAGGCCAGCCGGAATGATCGACTGCTGTTTGGTGCCGTAATATTTCATCACGGTGCTGCTGAGCCCGTCGTAGTCGATAAGATAGCGGAAAGCCTCGCGAACTTTGGGCTTTGAGAGGATTTCATCTTTTTGGTTCAGTGCTAGATAGTAGAAGCCGAAACCGGGTACCTTCTGGACGGAGACCTTGCCATCGGCCTCGAGCCCTAAAAGGTCCGTTGAAGACAACCGCGTCGCGACGTCAACGTCGCCGGCATCGATCTGCAGCCGCTGAGCCGACGATTCCGGAATATGGCTCATGAACACGCGCCGCATCGCGGGCACGCCCTTCCAGTATTCCGGGACTGCATCGGCGATCAGAAGCTGATTGGAGCGCCAGGTCGTCAGGGAATACGGCCCGGATCCCGCGTCTCTGGTCTGAAGATAATTGCGCGCCCAGTCGCCGTTTTTCTCCCGGCTCGCCAGAAAGGCGCTGTCAACGATCGACGTCGAGAAGCTGGCCAGGGAGTAGAGAATGAGGTTCGGGTTCCAGACTTCGGGTGTCTGCAGTACAAGTGTATGATCATCCGTCGCTCGGATCAGAGTATCGACATTTTTGGCCGAGAACCCCCATTGGCGAAGGTCGGTAGAAGGTGCGAGCCCGAGATTTACAAGCCGGTGCAGAGACCACTCCACGTCCTTTGCAGTGAGGGGATTGCCAGAATGAAACCTCACGCCTTGACGGATTTTGAAAGTGAATGTCCTCCCATCCTCAGACACCGTCCAGCTCTCGGCAAGTGAGGGTTTTGGCACTGTGACATTATCGGCAGGCAGCTCAATAAGCCGATCGTAAAGATTAGCGACGACCTCGGCTGCTTCGAGCTGGTTGATCTCGTGAGGATCGAGGCCGCGCATCGTCGTCATCATGATGGCGATGACCAATTGATCCGGCGGTGTTTTTGCGAATACGGGGGCGGAGCTGTATGCGAGGACCGCAGCACTCGCGATGGCAACGAAATTTAGCTTCGGCATGTTCTTCTCCCAAGGCTCCTCAACCTGGTTGTCCAAAATTTGCTATCGACAAGAATAACAAATCTGATATACCAGATCTCATATTAACGACAGCGCGTCAACGGAATTTGGAAAATGATCAGCAGCTTGGGCACGCCAGCGAGTGGAGCTGGATTTGAGAAAATTGACGCAAGCTTTAATGTGACCGTGCGGGATCATGTTCATCGGACGATGCGTGCAGCCATCCTGTCAGGGCGTTTCGCTACCGGCGAAAAAGTTAACGAGCGCAGCCTCGCCGAGCAGTTCGGCGTAAGCACGACGCCGATCAAGGAAGCCCTTCGTCAGCTGGAAACGGAAGGGCTGGTCGAGGCCCTGCCGCGGCGCGGTGTGATCATCCGGTTTGCGAGCAGCTGGGCGGAGGAGATGATCCTTGCGCGCGCTGCGCTGGAATCGATGATCGCCCGTCTGGCTGCGAAGCGGATCGACAGGAAGGATGGTTCGGAACTGGTGGCAACCGCCAACCTGATGCGCGAGGCAACCACTTCGGGTGACGCCGATAGTCTGATTGCGCTCAATGAAGCCTTCCACGATCTCATCCATAGAAGCTCGCGGTGCAGCTATCTGGCTAAGTTGATCGAACGTCAGCAATTTTACGACGCCAGCATCCGTCGCGTTATTCACCTCGATCCGGCGGAGCGCCAGAAAGCGCTTGAGGAGCATGTGGCCATCGCCGACGCGATCGTTGCCGGAGATGCGGACATGGCGGAGCGCTCTATGCGCGACCACGTCGTACGTTCGGGCGAAACCTACCTGTCGATCGTATTCGGAAATCAGAAGGATAGTGAGCGTGACTGACAAACTACAGGCCGTAAGACGTGCCCTTTCCGGGATCTCAGGCGTTCCAGTGACGCCATACGGAAGCGACGGATCGATTGATGTTGAGAAGCTCGATCGGCTGATTAAGGGACTTGCCGCGGCAAAGGTCCACAATCTCATGGCGGCCGGCAATACCGGCGAGTTTTTCACGCTGACGATGGATGAGATCCGTCTCGTGCACGGTACGACGATCAAGGCTGCAGACGGCATGGCACTCGTCAGTGCGGCCGTTGGCCGGTCGCTAACCGATGCGAAGGCGCTGGCGCGCGACGCTATCGCCGAGGGCGCCGATGCGATCATGGGGCATCATCCCATGGACCCTTTCGCAGGACCGGCCTTCCAGGCAGCCTATTTTCTCGATCTGGCAGATTTCTGCACGGTCCCAGTTATCGCCTACGTGCGCAGCGACGGTTTCTCTGTAGACGAT
This sequence comes from Rhizobium sp. Leaf321, assembly GCF_001423215.1. Classification (NCBI taxonomy): domain Bacteria; kingdom Pseudomonadati; phylum Pseudomonadota; class Alphaproteobacteria; order Hyphomicrobiales; family Rhizobiaceae; genus Rhizobium; species Rhizobium sp. Leaf321. Next base: position 94,257 of record NZ_LMOF01000004.1, read on the forward strand.
TTCCGCCGACTGGCGCTGCACCCCAACATTGCTGGCATCAAGTTCGCCTCCCCCAATCTGATGCTGTTGGCCGAGGTTATCCGCACCACCCATGATGCCCCGGCAATTTGGGTCTGCGGACTGGCGGAAGGCTGGGCGCCGGCATTTTACGCCATGGGCGCACGCGGCTTCACCTCGGGCCTCGTCAACGTCTTCCCCGAGCGCTCGCACGCCATCCACAAGGCGCTCGAGTCCGGCGATTATGCTACGGCGCGCAGTCTGATCGATGGAATTGCCCCGTTCGAGTCGCTTCGAACAAAATACAACAACGGCGCCAACGTCACCGTCGTCAAGGAAGCGCTAGGCATGCTTGGAACGGATGTCGGGCCCGTGCGGATACCTGGTGTGGTCGAGTTAAACGCGTCCGAGCGCAAAATCCTTGGTGAGGTTGTGGACAGCATTCGCTCCGCAAAAGCTGCCTAAGGGAGGATCAGCAGTGCATATCACCGGCATCAAGACATACATGCAGCGCGTGGACGAGCGTCCCCGCCTGCTGCTCAAGATCGAGACCAGCGAAGGCATCAGCGGCTGGGGCGAATGCTACAATCACGGCCCGGACTGGTCACTGCCGCCGCTTCTCGACTACCTGTTTCACCAGATCGAAGGCGAGGATCCGCGCCGGGTCGAATATCTCGTCCTCAAACTAAACCAACAATGCCGGTTTCCTCCCGGAGCCCTGGGCCTTGCCGCGATTTCCGCAATCGATCACGCATTATGGGATATCGCCGGCAAGGCCGCGGGTCTGCCTGTCTACATGCTGCTGGGCGGCAGCGTCCGTGACCGGGTGCGCGTTTACTGCGGCGTCTACACGGCGCCGGATGCCGAGCATGCGCTTGACCAGACGCTCAAGCTCAACGAGGATTACGGTTACACGGCGTTCAAGCTCAGCCCGTACCGGCGCGATCTGCATACCGGGCGGTGGGGGGAGCTGGTCAAGGAAACCGGCGACTGGTTCGGGCGAATCCGCGAAATTACCCCTTCACATTTCGAATTTGCCTTCGACGCGCATGCCAAAATCTTTGAACCCTACAAGGCGGTTCAACTGGCGGCCGCGATTGCCCCGAACGACCCGCTTTTCTACGAGGAGCCTATTCGTCCCGAGCACATCCCGGCATGGCGGGAATTGAAATCGAAGGTCAACGTTCCGCTCGCCACCGGCGAGTCGCTCTACAACCGCTTCGAATTCCTCTCGCTTTTGTCGGCTCAGGGCGCCGACATCATTCAACCGGACATCTGCGTTGTCGGTGGCATGTCGGAAATGCGGCGAATCGCAACGCTTGCGGAGGCGCACTATGTGACGGTCGCCCCCCACAACCCAATGGGTCCGCTAGCAACCGCCGCCAACATCCATTTCTGCGCCGCCCAGCCGAATTTTCAGATCCTTGAGTTCAAGCCACATGTCCACGCGCCGTGGGCGCTTGATCCATACATGCCAGTCGATGGCCATATGGAGCTTCGACCCGACCGTCCGGGATGGGGGATTGAGATCGACGAAAAGGCTCTGCTAACCGACGACTACGTCCACTGGCAGCGCAAGATCACACAAAAACCGGATGGCTCGACGGCCTATCCCTAAGCTCACAAGCAGCGATATCCAGTTGCTGCTTGTCGTGGACCAACCATAAGATACTTGCGTCGTCATCTGTTTCGAACTCCGCGTCAGGCAGAAGAGGAGCTCGTCACTAGCACCGGCTCTTTCGCGACGTATCGAAGATCCAATATGAAGGCGCGAATGCGATATCAGGTGCGATGAGGAAGCACCGCCTTGCGCCCTTGCCATCTTCTCGACGCCCGCCTACTCGATCTTGCAGATGGGAACGCTCCACAGCATTCTAGATCAAGCTGATCGCCAAGGCATGACATCTTGGCCGAGATGTTGTGATAGTCCAGTGATATGACAAATAAGAACAAGTCGTCCTCACGTTGGACCTGTGCTATTTGTTTAGCTGCTGGTTTAATGCGAAGGATCGATATGGGCTGGGTCCAAAAACAAGGAATACGCCGATCTCTTGCATCGGGCGTCGTCGATGCAATCAGAGTTCAGATAGACGACGGATACTTTGCAATCGGCGACAAACTGCCTACGGAGGCGGCGCTGATCGCCAGGTTCGGACATAGCCGAACGGTTATACGAGAGGCGCTCGCCGAACTGCGGGCAGACGGGCTTGTCGAGTCGCGACAAGGGTCGGGAGTTTACGTCACTGGCCTTTCACAGGTGGACACGATCGCGGGTCTCTTTACTGGAGAAACCGACAGGATTTCCGACATAATCGAGGAACTCGAATTACGTATTGGAATTGAGGTGGAGGCCGCAGGCCTCGCTGCATCGCGCAGTTCGCCAGCCCAGGAGGCAGAAATACATAGCCAGGTCGAGCGATTTGGCGCTCTTGTGGCCAGTTCCATGCCGACGGACGAGGCTGACTTCGCATTCCATGTCGCGGTTGCCAGCGCCACGAACAACGCGCGCTTTCGCACGTTTTTGGAGCATGTCGGGCGTCGAATGATCCCACGCGTGAAGTTTCGGAAGGTTATGGGTGGGTTGGATCCTCTGCCCAGCCGTGACGAGTCTATATGGGAAGAGCACAGGAGCATTGCCGACGCAATCGCAGCACGCGATCCTGAGCTCGCACGCGACGCAATGCGAAAACATCTTGTGACCGGCATAAAGCGCTATCGAGCATTAGCTGCTCGCCGTCCTAAGGACATATGACAACACGCGTTGACTTGTATTTTTAGTTGTCATATGACTTTTTCTCGGTAGATTACTAGGAGGAAGTCTGTTGTCGCCTAATGAACTGAAAGTCCGCGTGGGTTCTGGCCTTTTGTCGTTCCCCGTTACGCATTTCGATCCGGACTACAAGCTCAACCTCGATAGCTACCGGCGGCACGTTGAATGGTTGTCTGGCTTTGGCGCAGCCGCGCTCTTCTCCGCTGGCGGTACAGGAGAATTCTTCTCTCTTACTCCGCAAGAAGTCGGTCTCGTTACGGAAGCCGCCAAGGATGTTTCAGGAGATGTGCCGATTATCGCGGGTTGCGGCTATGGTACTGCTCTCTCAGTAGAGACGGCGCGCATCGTGGAAAAGGTTGGCGCAGACGGCGTTTTGCTGCTGCCCCATTATCTGACCGAAGCTCCACAGGACGGCATCTTCGCCCATGTGAAAGCCGTCTGCGACTCTACGGACCTCGGCGTCATCCTTTACAATCGTGCAAACTCCGTGGCGAACGCCGATACGGTTGCCAGGCTTGCGGACGCTTGCCCGAACCTCATCGGTTTCAAGGACGGAACAGGCAGGGTAGACCTGGTTCGCCATGTCACAGCAAAGCTCGGCGATCGACTTTGCTATATCGGCGGAATGCCGACACATGAACTCTTCGCCGAGGGCTTCAACGGCGTCGGTGTGACGACATACTCGTCGGCAGTTTTCAATTTCGTCCCGCAACTCGCCATTCGTTTCTACAATGCAATGCGCAGCAACGACAGCGCGACGATGGAGAGCATACTTCACACATTCTTTTTTCCATTCGCGGAGTTGCGAGATCGGAAAGCTGGATATCCGGTTTCCATTATAAAGGCGGGCGTGGATCTGGTTGGATACACGCCGGGCCCGGTCCGGCCGCCATTGGTCGATCTGACTGGAGATGAAAAGGAAATTCTCAGAGAACTTATCGAGGCCGTGTCGGCCTAAGAACGATAATGGTTCGACACGCCTAAAGGGCAATCATATCGAATGGTCACTATTCACTTGGGAGGAGTGCAATGACAATGAGATACAATTTGATGCTGGCAAGCGCCGTAGCCGTCGCCGTTCTGGCTGGCCAAGTCGGTGCTCAGACCACAAACGAGATCAAGATCGTGCTGCCTGAGCAGCCTGCAAATCTCGAGCCTTGTGGCACGATCATAACCAATGTTGGTCAAATTCTGAGCCGCAACGTTGTAGAGCCGCTTACTGTTATAGACGCGGCAACCGGCCAAGCCACTCCTGCACTTGCGACCGAGTGGAGCCAGATCGATCCAAACACCTGGCGCTTCAAGCTGCGTGAAGGCGTGAAGTTTCAGGACGGTGAAGCGTTCAATGCAGCAGCGGTAAAATACTCTATCGAACGCATGACCGGCGGCAAGGTGACTTGCAGCAACATTGCAAAGTTCGGCGACTCCAAGCTTACGGTTACGGCAGTCGACGAACTGACAATAGAGGTCAAGTCAGACAAGCCGCAGCCGATCCTACCGACTCTGCTAAGTGTCGTTATGGTTGTCTCGCCCAAAACACCGGCCGACAAGGCGGTCAATGATCCTGTCGGTACCGGGCCATTCAAGCTGGCCAGTTTCTCACCCCAAACTGTGGTTCTTGACGCGTTCAACGGCTATTGGGGCAAGAAGCCCGCGTTTACCAAGGCAAGCTACGTGTGGCGTCAGGAATCATCGATCCGAGCTGCAATGGTAGAGACTGGAGAAGCGGACCTGACGCCTTCGATCGCCATTCAGGATGCGACCACGCCGGAAACCGATTTTGCCTATCTGAACTCGGAAACCACTGCTTTGCGCATCGACACCGGCTTTGCGCCACTCGATGACGTTCGTGTCCGCAAAGCGTTGAACCTTGCCATCGACTGGGATGGACTTGCGCAGCTCTTCGGAGACGACATCAAGCGCGCTTCTCAAATGTCGGTGACCGGCATTAATGGTCATGACGACAAGCTTGCTCCATGGACTTACGACGCGGCGCAGGCCTCCGCGCTGGTAGCCGAGGCAAAGGCAGCCGGCGTGCCGGTTGAGACCGAGATAGAGCTCATCGGCCGCAATGGCATTTATCCGAACGGCTCGGAGGCTATGGAAGCCATGGCGGCGATGTGGCAGGAAGCCGGCCTCAACGTCAAGCTTACCATGCTCGATGTGAATGACTGGCTGCGCTATTTGCAAAAGCCGTTCCCGGAAGGACGCGGACCTAGCCTTCTGCAGATGATGCACGACAACAACAAGGGCGATGCTGCCTTCACGATCCCGATCTTCTACACCTCGGCAGGCAGCTACTCTACAGTCAAGGATGCCGCGCTCGACGCCCAAGTGGCCGACGCACTCGCGGCAACTGGCGACGACCGTACGACAAGGTTCAAGGCGATCTTTAACAAAGCGCATGACGAACTCGTGCTGGATATCCCGATGTTCCACATGATCGGTTACACCCGCGTCGGTAAGCGTCTCGATTGGAAGCCGGATATCTCGACCAACAGCGAGATCCCCCTTGCCAATATCGGCCTGAAAAACTGACGGGTCACGCCAGTCGATCGAGCGCCTGACCACGGTGTCTGGCGCTCGCACTCCATCCAGTAAAATCAGGGGTATGCGCGATGTTCGCTTATATAGGGCGGCGAGCTTATCACAGCGTCATTTCGGTGATCGGTCTGCTGACGCTCGTCTTTTTCCTCACGCGGCTTACGGGTGATCCTTCAGCCCTCTACCTGCCTCTCGACTCCAGCCTCGAAGCCCGCCAGGCGTTCGCAAAGTTGAATGGCCTCGACCAGCCTATCTACATGCAGTTCCTTCAGTACCTGAGCAACCTCTTGTCCCTGGATTTTGGTCAATCTCTGCGCCAGAACCGCTCCGCGCTTGAAGTGGCGCTTGAGGCCTTTCCCGCAACGCTGCAACTCGCCATCGTCGCGATGACGCTTTCGACAGGCCTGGCGATTTTTATCGGAGCGATGGCGGCCGCACGTCCAGGAAGTCTTTTCGACCGTATCGCCGGAGTCGTGTCGCTGGCGGGTGCGAGCACGCCTGATTTCTGGATCGCAATCGTCGGCATCCTTGTTTTCTCTGTTGGACTTGGTCTCTTCCCAACGTCAGGAACTGGAACGGCCCTTCACTGGATCATGCCAATTGCAGTGTTGATGCTGCGTCCATTCGGCCTTCTCGTACAGGTCGTACGCGGCACAATGATTTCGGCACTTGCCTCACCTTACATCAAGACTGCGCATGCAAAAGGCATGAAGCGGCGTAAGATCATCTTTGGTCATGCGCTTCGCAATTCGCTCCTGCCGGTCATCACCGTCGCCGGTGACCTTATGACAGGTCTGGTCAACGGTGCAGTCGTGGTTGAAACCATCTTCGGATGGCCTGGCATCGGCAAGCTCATGATCGATTCAATTATCCAGCGCGACTTTGCGGTAGTTCAGTCGACGATCCTCGTCACAGCGATCGCCATCTTCGTCGTCAACATCGCGATCGACCTTCTTTATGTCGCACTCGATCCACGCATCCGCTACTGAGGGAGGACGACCATGGCCGATACGACAATTGTTTCCACAAAGTCGCCTGGGAACCTGCATCAGCTCGCAATCTATCTGACGCGCGACAAGCTGGCACTTTGTGCCGCGATCTTCTTGTTCATCCTTGTTGTCTGCGTGCTGTTCGGCCCGCTGCTGGTCGGTGATATGGCCGGCAAGCTTGGCCTCAGACAACGCAACCTCGCGCCCTTTTCTCTGGATCAGGGATTCATCTACATTCTAGGCGCGGATACCCTCGGCCGGCCGATACTTGCAAGGCTCATCGTGGGTGCGCAGACGACGCTCGCCATAGCGGCGGCCGCTGTGTGCTGCTCCATGTTTGTGGGTGGCGCACTCGGACTGATCGCAGGCTATTCGGAACGTTGGTACAGCCACGTTATCCTGCGTCTTGCCGATGTCATAATGAGCTTTCCCTCGCTGCTGCTAGCCTTGATCGTGCTTTATACGCTTGGTCCAAGCATGACGAATTTGGTGATCGTCCTTGCCATCACCCGCATGCCGGTCTTCATCCGAACGGCACGAGCGGAAGTGCTGGAACTGCGCGAGCGCATGTTTGTCAGTGCAGCACTTTCGATGGGTGCAAGCAGCCGTCGCATCCTGTTCCGGCACATTGCGCCGTTGGTGCTGCCGACACTGGTGACAATCGCCGCAATCGACTTCGCCACCGTCATCTTGGCAGAATCATCGTTGAGCTTTCTCGGTCTCGGCATCCAGCCGCCGAACTTCACTTGGGGAGCGATGGTTGCGAATGGCCGCGGTTACCTCTCGACTGCGTGGTGGATCGCCTTTTGGCCGGGCCTTGCAATTCTCCTTACTACCTTGTCCTTGAATATACTGGCGAGCTGGGCTCGTACCGTTGCCGATCCCTCCCAACGCTGGCGTCTGCAGTCGCTGCGAAAGGCGCCTCGATGACCAAATCAAAACCTATTCTCACGATCGACAATCTGACCGTCGATTTCTTGTCCGAAGGCGATCCCGTGAGAGCCGTGGACGACGTGTCGTTCAACGTATGTCCTGGCGAGACACTCGTCATCCTTGGCGAAAGCGGTTCTGGCAAGAGCGTCAGCACCGGTACGGTGATGGGGCTCATCGACTGCCCGCCGGGGGATATCGTTGCAGGATCGCTGGTGTTCGACGGCAACGACATCTCGCGTCTTAGCAACGAGCATAGGCGCAAGCTTAACGGCCAGCGCATTGCGATGATCTTTCAGGACCCCCTGGCATACCTTAATCCCGTGTTCACCGTGGGACGACAGATTGCTGAAGTGTTCGAGGCCCACGGGGAGGCCCAGACAACCACAGTCCGCGATGAGGTTATCCGATTGCTCGAACGCGTCGGCATACCGGACGCGAAAGACCGTATAGACTACTATCCGCACCAGTTTTCCGGCGGTCAGCGCCAGAGAGTTATGATCGCGATGGCGATCGCGCTAAAACCGGACATACTGATCGCCGACGAACCGACGACTGCCCTCGATGTCAGCGTGCAAGCCCAGATCCTTGAACTGTTGCGTGATCTGCAGCAGGAAACGGGAATGGCGTTGATAATGATCACGCATGATCTCGAGGTGGCGGCCGCGATGGCCGATCGGATCATCGTCATGAATGGCGGGAAGGTCGTGGAAAGCGGAGAGGCGAGGGAGGTATTCACCAATCCCGCGCACGCTTATACGAGGCGGCTGATGGCAGCCGTGCCGCATCTGGAGGACACAAATCGCCCCCAGCGTGAGGCTGTAGGCAAGGAAGTTTTGCTGAAAGTCGAGAACCTCAGCAAGCATTACCTCCTGGGTTCGGGCGCGCTCGCGTCCAAGCAAGAGTTTCGGGCAGTTGACGAGGTATCTTTCGTGCTCCACCGTGGAGAGACGGTAGGTATTGTCGGGGAGTCCGGGTCCGGAAAATCGAGCATAGCGCGCATGCTCCTGCGGCTGAATACACCGACCTCCGGTCGTGCACTCTTTGCAGGAGAGGACATATTCGAACTTGAGGGCAAGGCGCTAAACAGCTTTCGACGTCGTGTACAGATGGTGTTTCAGGACCCGTTTGGCTCGATGAATCCCCGCATGAATGTGCGACAGATCATCTCGGAGCCATGGGCTATCCACAGAGATATCCTCCCACGTGCCCGGTGGAGCGAACGCGTGGTGGAACTTCTGGAACTTGTTGGTTTAAAGGCCGAGCACGTTGATCGATATCCGCACCAGTTTTCCGGTGGTCAGCGTCAACGTATCGCGATAGCGAGAGCTCTCGCGAGCGAGCCCGAACTCATCGTCTGCGACGAGGCCGTTTCGGCTCTTGATGTGTCTATACAGATGCAGGTCATAGAACTTCTGGCCGATCTGCAGCGCACACTCGGGCTCTCGTACATCTTCATCACGCATGATCTGCCGATCGTTCGAGCAATTGCAGACCGGATTCTTGTGATGCAGCGTGGAAAAGTGGTGGAAGAGAATGATGCCGTTTCACTGTTCTCTTCACCGAAGCACGACTACACACGCTTGCTTTTAAACGCGACCCCGAAGCCGAAATGGCTCGACCTCCCGTTGTCAGAAACGGTAAAGGGCGCTTAATCCCACGCTCGTCGCTTCAGCCCGCCAATAGCCGCGGTATCGACTGATATCCGCGGCTTTGCTCGCTGATCGCTGGAAGATGCGTCTCAGAATTCCTCCCACTCGTGGGGGAAGGTAAGAGAGTTCTTATAAGCAAAGATTACGGAGGCTTTGTTGAGTTCTGTTTTTCCGTGATGACCTGAGACCCAAAACTTCCTCCAAATTTTGGTAGAGTCCGTTACTCTGAGGAGACGGACAGGATGAAGCATTCACGGTTCACGGATGAGCAGATCATCGGAATATTGAAAGAGCAGGAGAACGGCCTGAGGATGGCCGATGTCTGCCGCAAGCACGGGATATCCGAAGCGACCTTCTACAAATACAAGGCGAAGTTCGGCGGCATGGAGATTTCCGATGCCCGCAAGCTGAAGGCTTTGGAAGATGAGAACGCCAAGCTGAAGAAGCTGCTGGCCGAGACCATGCTGGATAATGCCATTTTGAAGGATGTTGCTTCAAAAAAATGGTGACGCCCGATGTGAAGCGGGACGCTGTGGCTCATGTCTGCATGCAGCATGGGGTGAGCCAGCGTCGGGCGTGCGAGGTTTTGTCCATCGACCGGTCGAGCGTGCGATACCGCAGCGTCCGGCCTGATGACGCTGATATACGTGCGGCTATGAAGCTGGTGGCGTCCGAGCGCCGTCGTTTCGGTTATCGGCGCATTCACGTCATGCTGGATCGGCAGGGGATTGTCATGAACCTGAAGAAGCTTCGGCGTCTTTATCGTGAAGAGAAGCTGACCGTGCGCAAACGTGGCGGGCGCAAACGGGCTTTGGGAACGAGGCGGCCTCTGGCACGGCCTTCGCGTGCCAACGAGCGCTGGAGCCTGGATTTCGTCAGCGACGCTTTCACGGATGGTCGTCGCTTTCGGGTCCTGGCTGTTGTCGACGATTTTACCCGCGAATGCCTGGCGCTGGTCGCCGACACGTCGCTTTCAGGTCGACGGCTTGCGCGGGAACTCGATGCCGTCATCACCCGGCGAGGAAAGCCACGAACGATTGTCTCTGACAATGGAACGGAGATGACGAGCATGGCCATTCTCGAATGGTGCCAAAACACGTACGTCGACTGGCATTACATCGCGCCGGGCAAGCCAATGCAGAACGGCTTTGTGGAAAGCTTCAACGGCAGCTTCCGCGACGAATGCCTTAACGAAACCCTGTTCTCGTCGCTGACGCAGGCAAGGATTGAAATCACAGCATGGAAGGAGGACTACAACCGAAACCGACCACATTCATCGCTAGGCAACATCACGCCAAGTGAATTTGCATCGCAAATCGCTCTGGAAAAACAGGCCGCATGAGGCCAGATTGAAAACCCAAGACTCTCCTGAAAACTGGAGGGAAGATGGGTCTCAGGTCAGTGATAATACTCAACAGCCTGGTCTTTCGCTCCGCGTTGAACGTCAATCGGCATAGGTCAGCGCATAATTGCTGCAATTAGAAATGGTTGACCCGCGTATGCTGTGGCATGCGACAATCACGATCGAGGTGGCGCCGTAGCTCAGACCTCCCGGATCGCCGATCGCGTCGCATTCATATATGGCACCTGCAAAAACGCCGTAACTCTGCTGAGATAGGAAAACAATGTATGCCAACAGGAACGGTTAAGTGGTTCAGCGTGGCCAAGGGGTTCGGGTTCATCACCCCTGACGATGGCACTGCGGACGTATTCTTGCATGTCTCAAAGGTTGAGGAAGCCAATTTCCGACCTTGGAGAACGGCATTGCTCTTCGGTATTCCATTGGCTCGCGGAACGGGAAAGTCTTTGCAGACGGCCTCTCGGTCATTTCCAACCCAAAGGCACCTCGACGGGAACCTGAACCGGCTAATGCAACTTCAACTTTCGAGACAGAATTCGAGAAGGAGTGGGGTCTTCGACGGGGATAGCGGTCATGGATCGCTAATGGAACAGGCAGGCCCGAATTGCCTGTCCAAAGATCGTCAATTGCAGGATCGGCTCGCCCCGCACGAAACTCTCCTCGACCAGTTCAAGCTGCTCGAGGCGGTCGACAATTTTCTCCGATAAGTGCGCGTTGCCAACCAGCCAGCCTTTACCGACCTTTTTCTGCCGGCGGTAGAAGGAAATCGCTCGTAGAGCATCCTGCTGCGTGCGAGTAAGGCTCTTTGTCGTATCGATTGGCCGACGATCTGGCGACATCATAAAAACTACTCCTTCGCTTCTTGGTCTCTGTCGGCATTCAGCCACCTGTTCGCGGGCTCCTGTTAAGGGCGAGAGTAACGTCTTCAGGTCCGACGATGCTGCCATTCTTTGTAAGGCGCCAGTAGCTGACCTGGAAAGCGATCCTCAATGGCTGTCTCGACTAGGGCAATTTTTGCGAAGACATCGCTAGTTTCGCGCTCGTTGTGGCTGATGTCATCGCTCGCTTTTTCGAGCTCCTGCATGGCTTGGAATAACTCGTCGTCGCTGAAGGTCTAGAGCCGACTGGCGAAATCACTAGCATCGAAGTCTGATTGCACGCTCACAGGTTGATCCTTACAAATTATAGGAGATGGAATGCGTGCACACATGGTCGAATAAGGACGACAAAGGCTAGAGCGTATCTAAAGTCCTATCGGGCTTGACAAAAATGGGCTCGAAGCCATCTTCTCAACGTGTCAAGCCGAAGATAAACCCAACGCCGGCTGCAATGGCGATACCAGCGATGGGACGGGCGCGGACCGTGCTCTCCAGCGCCTGCCGCATTCTCATGTTCATCGCGACCGGCGCTTTGCCCGACCGCGTTGTATGGGTCATCGATACTGGATCAGTTGCGGGAAACGTGTAATCGAAAGCTTCGTCAAGCTCTCCTCGTACTACCTGTCGCTCCCGCTCGCGTCGGTACGATTCAGCCGCGGGCGATATGCTATTGCCAGTTTGCATTACGGATCTCCTACTGTCGCATCGTATAATCGCAGAAGAAGGGAACGAGTTCCGCTACTGAGCAAAAAGCCGATTGGACGCTCAAATCGTCAGCGCCTCTCGTTTCGCGCGCACGTCGATCCTCATTGTGCGCAACCAGCTGCGCACCTTTGCCTAATAACCATTCCGCGAAATTGTACGTTCAAATCGTTCAAGGTGACCGGCTAGATCCCGCGTTGCCCTTGACCTCTTCGTATCCGAGCGGACCTGATGGAGGGGTCCAAAGAACGGTTGGTTAGTTTAGTCAGTCGTTCTTATCCGAGGTTCGCCGAGATGTGGGTTCATGGCGGTACGTTCCCCGACCGGTGATGTGCAAGAGGCAATTTTGCCGGCGCGTTTCAGTTGGTTCTGATGGCTTCCCGACCCTTCAGGCATATCTTGATCGCGGTCGGTCTAGTAGGCAAGGACCGGGCGAACACCCCGTTCGGCACGTGGTGCTGCACCGCAAAAACTATTTCGCTTTACAAATCACAATATTTTTGTGAAGTTCGCCCCCTGATCAATATTGATAGGGCCGAAGACATTGTCGAATCTCCGTTTTGCCACCCGTCTCAACTCCTTCGCGTCGAATCCCGCCGGTGAATGGCCGGAGCTGAAGGGCAAGCCGAGCGTCCTGCAGATGGCGGCACGGGCGGCAAAGGTCGGTGGTCTGACGGACCTTGATCTCAACTACCCTGATCATGTTGGCGAAAATCCAACTGAACTCAAGAATAAGCTGGAAGATTTGGGTCTGGCAATCAATGGCTTTGCCATGCGCTACTACACCAATCCCGCCTTCAAGCTTGGTGCATTCACCCACCCTGAGGAAAGCGTTCGTCGCGAGGCGATCGATCTGACCAAGGCGGGAATCGATGCCGCACGTGAAGCCGGCTCCAACCTGATGACGATCTGGCTTGGCCAGGACGGTTTCGACTACGCCTTCCAGGCCGACTACGATCGGATGTGGCAACACGAAATTGACGGTATTCGTGAAGTTTGTGAGCATGACGCGGATTGCCTGATCTCGATTGAGTACAAACCCAACGAGCCGCGCTCCTACAGCCTGATGCCAGACTGCGCCACCACGCTGCTTGCGATCAAGGAAGCCGGCTGTGCCAACCTCGGCGTCACGCTCGACTTTGCGCACGTGCTTTACGCCGACGAGCAGCCTGCCTTTGCCGCTGCCATGATTGCCCGCCACAGTCGCCTGCTCGGTGTTCACCTCAATGACGGTTACGCAAAGCGCGACGACGGTCTGATGGTCGGTTCCGTTCATTCGATCCAGACGATCGAACTGCTGCGGCAGATCCGCCGCGATGGCTACGAAGGCGCGATCTATTTCGACACCTTCCCTGACATGACCGGCCTCGATCCGGTTCACGAATGCGAGGTCAACATCAAGACCGTCAAGCGGATGCTCAACGTCGTTGATCGGCTTGAGCGTGACAACCGTCTTGCTGGCGCGATCGACCGTCAGGATGCGGTGACCGCGCAATCCATCATTCAGGAAGCTATGCTCGGCGACGTCGCCTGAGGGGAGGCTTCAAGAGAGTTTTCTGTTTCAACACACCACACCTGGGAGGATCACTATGAACAGACACCTGAAATCCGCGATTGCCGGCATGGCGCTGGGGCTGCTGGCAAGCGCTGCCTTCGCGCAGGATCTTGCACCGCTCAACTCCGATACCGAAAAGGATCGCGTCGACTGGTCACAGCTCGAAGCGAAGTACGGGGCGTTTCCAAAGATCCCGGAAGGCACGCGCGCGGGCGGCGTTTCCAAGACGCTGACCAACGAATACTGGCGTTCGCTCGGCGAAGGCTACAAGTCGTTCGGTGAAAAGGCCGGCGCGACCGTTGCCTATCAGGCAGCGCAGAGCGAAGGCGACCAGCTGGGACAGCTGACGATCGCAGAAGGCATGGTCACCACAGGCTTCAACGTCATTCTCGTGTCGCCGCAAACCGACGCGAACCTGCAGCCCGTCATGGAGCAGGCCAAGGAAGCCGAAATTCCTGTTGTCAACGTCAATGACGCGGTCGTACCGCAGGCCGAGCACTACGTCGGCAACGTACAGCGCGACAACGGCGTTCGTGTTGCAAAGTGGTTCATCGAGAACCGCGCGGAAGGCGGCAAGGTTGCCGTCATCGAAGGCCAGGCCGGCGTCTTTGCGGCCGTCCAGCGTACCGCAGGCTTCAAGGCAAAAATCGGCGAGAATTCCAAGTTCCAGGTCGTTGCCAGCGTTCCCGGCAACTGGGATCGCCAGCAGTCCTACGACGCTGCCACCAATATCCTCCAGCAGAACCCGGATCTCGTCGGGTTCTACTGCAACAATGACGGAATGGCGCTCGGTGTGATCGAGGCCGTCAAGGCCGCAGGTCTTCTCGGCAAGGTCGCCGTGTTTGGCACGGATGGCATTTCCGACGCCTACAAGTCGATCGAAGCCGGCGAACTGACGGGCACCGTTGACAGCTTCCCGGTCCTGACAGGCGAAGTGGCGATGGAAACCGCCTTGCGGCTCGTTGCCGGTCAGAAGCTGGCACGTGTCGTTGCGACACCGCAGGCGCTGATCACCAAGGATAACCTTGCCAAGTACAAGGGCGACGGCATCGATATTCGCCAGGTGCTGATGAAGGATGCTGCCAGCGCGCAGTGATCGCAACAAGAGCCGGTCCCTTCAGGATCGGCTCTCCTCCTTTGATGAAAGCACCGAGATGACGACAACGGCTCGCCTCAGGTTCGAGGGCATCACCAAGACCTTCCAGAGCGCCAAGGCGCTCTCGGATGTGTCCTTCACCGTCAAGCCTGGCGAAGTTCACGCTCTTCTCGGCGAAAACGGCGCGGGAAAATCGACACTGCTGCGCATTCTCTCCGGCGTCTCGCCGCAAACCAGCGGCGAGTTCTTCGTCGATGGGAAACTCGCGACATTCAAGAGCCCGGAAGATGCGCGCCGCGCTGGCATCGCCATGATCCATCAGGAACTGCAGCAGATCCCGAACCTGACGGTCGCGCAGAACATGTTTCTTGGTCATCCGCTGAAATATGCGGGTGGACTGCTGGTCAATCGTCGCGAGCAGGAAAAGCGCGCGGCGGCAGCGCTTGCCATGATCGATCCTTCGATCGATCCGTCGACGCCGATCAAGGACCTCAAGGTTGCGCAGCGCCAGATCGTGGAGATTGCCCGTGCGCTGCTCGAGAACGCCAGGATCGTTGCCATGGACGAGCCGACGTCGAGCTTGACGCCGGCCGAGTTCGAAAGCCTGGCCGTCGTCATCCAGAAGATGGCGGCCTCGGGCGTTGCGATCATTTACGTCTCTCATAAAATGGATGAGGTCTTTCGGATCTGCCACCAGGGAACCGTCATGCGGGACGGCAATGTGGTTGGCACGGTCGACCTGCGCTCCGCGGTGCAATCAGACGTCATCGCGATGATGGTCGGCCGCGAACTTATGCAGGAAGAGCACAAGACGTTTCTGAAGGAGGACGTTCGCGTCGATGTGCGCAACCTTTCCTCCGCGGTCACGCATGTCCGCGACGTCTCCTTCACAGTCCGACGTGGCGAAGTGGTCGGCGTTGCCGGGCTGGTTGGCTCGGGACGGACAGAACTCCTGCGCCTCATCGCGGGCGTCGACAAGATCGGGTCCGGTGACATCAACGTCGATGGTCGCGCATTGAAGCTGACAGGTCCGCGCTCCGCGATCGACGCCGGTATCGGTTTGTTGCCGGAAGAGCGCAAACGCGAGGGCATCATCCCCATGCGCCCGGTTTCGGTCAACATGGCGCTTCCCTCGCTTCGAAAGTTCGCGCGGGTCGGGATCGTGCGCCACTCGGCTGTCAACAAGAGCGCCGAAACATTGCTGAAGCGGGTAAACCTGCGCCCATTCCAGATTGATCGCCCGATCAAGCTGTTCAGTGGTGGCAACCAGCAAAAGGCGATCATCGCCCGCTGGCTGGCCGCCGGTTCCGAGATCCTGCTGTTCGACGAGCCGACGCGCGGGATCGATGTCGGCGCGAAATCCGAGATCTACCACCTGATCGAAAATCTTGCCGCTGAAGGCAAGTCGATCATCGTCGTATCTTCAGAACTTCCAGAAGTCATCCGGCTGTCGGACCGCGTCATGGTCATGCGCGACGGGCGGATCGCCGCACAGTTGGAACGACACGAAATGACCGAACAGGCCATTGTTTCGCACGCCGTCGGCGATCGCGAGCCAAACACAGATTCCTCGATGCAGGAGCACGCCCATGTCTGATATCGCCGCCGAAATGCCAAAGCGTTCCCCGAAACTCTTCAGTTCGTTCTCATTGCGTGATGCAGGCACACTCATTGGTCTGATCCTGATCGTGGCAGTCTTTGCAGCGCTGGTGCCGGGCTTTCTGTCTGAGCGCAACCTGATCAACATTCTCCAGCAGTCGAGCATCAATGCCTGCATCGCGCTCGGCATGACCCTCGTCATCATCTCCGGCGGTATCGACTTGTCGGTCGGTCCGACGGCGGCAATCTCCGCTGTGCTCACAGCGACACTGCTGGTCTCAGGCGTTCCCGTGCCGGTGGCGCTTCTGGCCGGCCTCGGCATCGGCGCGTTCTGCGGTCTGGTGAACGGCGTTCTCGTCGCCTATGTGGGCCTTCAGCCGTTCATCGTCACGCTCGGGACGCTCAGCACCTACCGAGCCATTGCGCTCATCTATACGGGCGGTAATCCCGTTCTCGGCGTGCCCCAGGGCTTCCGGTCGCTGTTCAACGGCAATATTGCCGGCATTCCAAACTCGGTCATCATCGTTGCTGTCGTTGCCTTTGCGGCTTGGGTTCTTCTCAAGAAGACGCCGATCGGCGACTATCTTCTGGCCGTGGGTGGAAACGAGGAAGCTTCCTATGTCGCAGGCGTGCCGATCGCACTGACGAAGATCACGGCCTATGTCATCTCCGGCGTTCTGGCGGCACTGGCGTCCTTCATCCTGATCGGTCGCCTCGGGGCTGCCGAGCCCATTCTTGGGAACCTCTGGGAGCTGGACGCGATCGCGGCCGCCGCCATCGGTGGTGCTTCATTGATGGGCGGCAAGGGGTCGATAGTCGGCACCATTCTCGGTGCGATCATTCTCGGCGCCATGCGTAACGGTTTGACGTTGATGAACGTCCAGGCTTTCTATCAACTTCTCGCAACCGGCCTTATAATTCTTGTCGCAATGATGATCGATCGCGCGACAAGGGGACGGGGATGAAATCCGACAAAATGGATCCGAAGGCAGTTGGCCCGCGCATTCGCATGCGCTTGCCACTGCTGACACCACTCGAAGCACGGGTTGTTGAAACCGTGTTTGCGCTGCGCAGCTTCAACGACGACACATCGTTGAAGGAAATCGCAACCGATGCCGGTGTCTCGGAAGCCATGGTCGTGAAGATTGCCAAGAAACTTGGATTTGCAGGCTATAGGGAGTTTCGCAACGCTGTGTCGCAATACAACAGCTTGCCGACCGCCGAAATGCACCAGGAACTCTCCGTCGAGGACACCTCCGAGGAGATTATCCAGAAAGTGTTTCGCACCTCGATCCATGCGCTCGAGGAAACGCTTTCGATCATGGATGTGAAAGCGTTCGATCGCGCGGCCGACCTCATCCACGGTGCACGTTATCGGGACTTCTACGGCGTCGGTGGTTCGGCACAGATCGCACGCGACGCAGCGCACAAGTTTCTTCGAATCGGTGTCCGCGCCAGCGTCTACGACGATTCCCACATGATGCTGATGTCGGCTTCGCTGCTGGGAGGCGACGACATCGCGGTCGGGTTCTCGCATTCCGGCAATACGATGGCCGTCATCGAGGCGATGCAGACGGCGCGGCGCAACGGCGCCCGAACGATCGCGATCACCAACTACAATGAATCGCCGCTCGCCCAGCATTCCGACGTCGTTCTGTGCTCGACGGCACAGGGGTCGCCGCTGATGGGCGAAAATGCAGCCGCTCGTATCGCCCAGCTCAATATTCTCGATGCGGTGTTCGTTGCCGTGGCACAGCGCGATTACACCGCTGCCGAAAACAATCTCGAAAAGACCATGGCGGCCGTCGCCTCCAAACGGAAAGACAAATTCCTATGACCGCATCCAACCCCGCTGTCGTCGTTTTCGGCAGTCTCCACTACGACATCATCGTCAAAGGTCCGGCACGGCCGCGCAAAGGCGAGACAGTCACCGGCTCCGCCTGGAACCCGGCATGTGGCGGCAAGGGGGGAAACCAGGCGGTTTCCGCAGCCAAGGCCGGCGTGCGCTCGGCAATGATCGGTGCCGTGGGCGATGATGACTTCGGGCATACCCTTCTCGACAATCTGGCAGCAAACGCTGTCGAACTGGACCACGTTCGTGTCATCGAAGGCGCAGCATCGGGAATGAGTGTCGCGATTTTCGACGCCGAAGGCGACTATGGTGCCGTTATCGTCTCTGGCAGCAATCTTCAGCTCGGCCAGTCGGACGTGGCACAGGGTGCACCTTTGTTCCACGCCGGAAATATCCTCGTCCTTCAGAACGAAGTGCCGGATGCCGCGAATGTGCTTGCGGCTTCCGCAATGAAAAATGCCGGCGGCCGGGTGGTTCTCAACGCTGCGCCGGCAAGAGATCTGTCGCCAGAACTTTCAGGGTTGATCGACGTTCTGGTCGTCAACGCCGTCGAAGCGGAAGCGTTGGCTGGCGGCGGAGAGGTTGAAACGCTCGAAGACGCGATCACCACGGCACAGGTTCTTGCACAATCATTTCCAGTGGCGGTCGTTACCGCAGGCGGCGAGGGCGTCGCATTTGCCGAGCAAGGCGGAAACAAAGGGACCATCCCGGCTATCAAAGTCAAGCTCGTCAGCACTCACGGGGCAGGGGACGAGTTCATCGGTGTTCTTGCAGCTCAGATGCTGCAGGGAGAAAGCGTAACGACCGCTCTTTCTGCGGCCAACCAAGCCGCGGCACTCCTTGTGAGTTCGCAGCGATGATCTTTCAATTATGTCCTCGGACAGCACGTCTCAGAACTCCTGATCTTCTAATGCGTTGTTTTCTTGGCTTGTTTTTGTGTCAACGAGCCAAGGCTGGTTCGAATCCTTTCAAGAGCACGCTCAAAGATCGGGCCAATACTAGAAGGCTATCCGACACTCCTAGCTAATCAATCCCAAGCAGGGAGATTCTTCCAATTGGACGGGAAGCCCATCGCGGCCTGGTCTGCCAGCGGGCATGAATCCATCAGTCTTGCAATATGTTCGCGCCATTGGTTGTTCGGTGCAACGATATCCATGAGATACCCGAGAACTGCAATGGTATTGTAGACTCGTCCCTGCGCATTTCCATTCATAGCCAGCTTTAAGCTCGCAGGTGACGTCGGCACAATCATCTTTACCGTCACCTGCTTGTTCCAAAGTCGGCCGTGATGGGCACAGATGTTACGGATGTATGTCAGGTGATGGGCGAGCGAAACCAAAACCGATTCATCCAACCCGTAAACCTTGGCGATCGCCTGTCGATCCGGTCGGTTCTTTAGATTATTATACCACATCGAGAGTTGCCCCAACGATATCACTTCGGCTGTCATCCAGATCGGTGGGTGCTCTGGATCATCGTATTTGCTCCTGTAGTGAAGTATGAAGGTATCTTTCGACCTTGCCAGATCCTCAATCAATTTGGCGAAGGCTTGGGCATATCGATCGGGCCGGTGATAGAGACCAGGATCGAGATAGCCGTGTGGCCCGTATTTCATGGCAAGGTGATGTGCCCAGCTGCCTCGCAAGGATACTTCAATCCTCTCGATCGCATCCATCACGAGGAGGCGCAGCCGCCTATCAAAAATGTAGAGCTCCAGGACTTGGGCGAAGGAGGTTCCAGCTCGAAACCCATGCGTACCACTAGCGTGTGGCGCGTCCTCGAATGGCAACCAGTAGGCCCGTAGCCGATAGTAGCTTATATGCTGGAGGCAATGGGCAGCGTGGGCATAATCTGGCACGGCCATTCCCCTCGCTTCTAGCAAGGCGATTTGGTTGGGGATGGAGACGGAGGGCTTTTCGAACTTCATGCCATTTCATAGGCGGATTCGAATAGCTATAAAACAAAAAACCCGCCGGGGTGCGCAGTTTCGGAACCGAGGTTCCGTCCGAGGCGTGGCGGGTGTTGTTGAGCAACGATATGGAGCAATCCTGTTAAGAAAGCAACAATGGAAGGGTAAAAAATGTACCCATCTATGTGCGTTGCAGGCCAAGCCATTGATGCTGAATCAAGATTTCTTGCAAGGGGAGATCTGACCAAAATCGAGCGTATCCTCGGGGTCTGGCCAACGACAGGTGACTGCCAATTGTTTGATGGAACAGTTGTCGAGAGAAGCCGTCTGCCTGGCACGCCCCCGGCCGGCCGGGTCCATCATGAGCAGCAAAACCAAGCCGCGTGAGGTGGCGGCCGGCCATCACGACAATCCTTAGCAAGTGCCTGTTTTCAAAAGCACTCGTTCTCGATGAGCGAAGCTGCATCAACGGGGTCGGCGGTTCGATTCCTTTTCAAGGCGCCCGATTTGGACCGGCATCCGGGCCCGCATAGGACTTTGGCAGACACTGGAAGAAGTCATGAGAGCAAGCTGACCAAGAATTACGGGCACTAGCAGGTGACGACAAGGTCCGACAGCAAAGTGTCAACGGGATCGGGGCTAGGGCTATCACAACCCTTCGAACCTTCGGTCAGCATACTGGATCGCTTTATACAACAAAGCGTAAACTGCATATTTGACAAGCGCGTCGTGTTCCCTCCATGCTGCTACAGCTGAAGAAGCCAGTGCTCTGGTAGTTGCCAGAGCACTGGCTGAGATCATCGCTGCGGCAGGGCAATATTGCTATCGGTGGTGCTCTTCACTGGTTTTTCGCCGGGAACGTGAGACATGCTGCGGGTCGTGCTCTGTAGCTCGTCACCTTTGACCCGCGTCTTGGTCTGCGACTTGCTAAACGTTCCCTGATCCACTGCCTGCGCCTTGGACTGCGCTCGCAGTTGGTTCGGGTTCTCGTTCACCATCGTCCGGCTTTTCGCGTTGCCATCGCCTGTGGCGGCGCTGCCGCCCGAGGCGATCGATGCGGACATGCCGTCGTCTGTCTGGCACGCGCCTGCGGTGCCGAGTGTACTAGCGGAGGTTCTGCCAGCTGCGGCACTACCGCCGGAGCCGACAGTGCCCGCCGCGTTACAATCCTGTGCGAGTACTGGCGTCGTGAACACCGATACAAGGAAGGCAAGGCCTGCGATCGAGTTGATCTTCAACATGATGTTCCTCCTATTTCAGTGGTTTTGTTACGTCGCAAGTTCCGTCAGAGCGGCGCGTGATGATGGTGCCGTTGGGACGTGTAATGCTGGCTGTGGAAAACGAATGAGTGCCAGCCGTCCCGCTGGTGACGGACGAGCCGGCACTCGAAGATGTCGAACCGCTACTCGAATGCATGGTCGTCGTTTTGCCGTCGATTGTTGTCGACGACGAGACGCTGCCGCCCCCCGCTGTGACCGACGTCGAGGTCCCATTGCCCACCGGGCCGCTGCTTTCGATAACGGTGCAAGTCGTCCCGTCGTTCAGCTTGATGCTCTCATTGGCGAAAGCCGTACCAGCAACAATAACCCCTAAAATCAGGGGTAAGGCGAAAGCGCCGTTATGTGAGAATGATGCCGAGGTCATCCCTGGTCCTCCAGATAGGGGCGGAAGCGAACAGCTTCCGCCCGGTGTTTGAATCAGCACGAGGCGCCATCTTTTTTGGCCTGGCCGGGAGGGCAGTCCTTCTTTCCTTTGCCATGCTCATCGCCCGATGCACCGGCAGCGCTGCCACCTGTGCCGACTGAGCTTGCAGACTGGCCACCGCCGGCGGATGTGCCGCCTGTGCCGAGCGTCGACGCGGAACCCGAACCACTACCGGAGCCTGCAGCCGAACCGCCAGTGCCAACCGAGCTGCTGGATTGACCGCCGCCAGCAGAGGTGCCGCCGGTACCAAGTGTCGAGGCGGAGCCCGAACCACTACCGGAACCAGCCGCGGAGCCACCGGTACCAACCGAGCTGCTAGACTGACCGCCCCCCGCAGAGGTGCCACCAGTCCCGAGCGTCGAAGCAGAGCCCGAGGCGTCCGATCCGGCCGTTGAGCCGCCAGTGCCAACGGAGCTGCTGGACGTTCCACCGCCAGCGGATGTGCCACCCGTGCCAACAGTGCTGCTCGACTGGGCGTAGACTGACATTGTAGTGCCTGCAAGAAGAGCGGCTGCGAATGCAAATCGTGTCGCGGTGTTCATGATGATCTCCTCTATTTGTTTCCTCGCTTCCAAGCTCAATCTCTTGTGAAGCTGGGTGATCAACAAGCTCTCGGAGACGCTGTTCCCTTGTGAGGGCTTCAGTCGGAAGACGTTGGGACCATTGGTACCAAAACTTTGCGACCTATGGTGACCCGCGACGAGGAAAGGTCGAATAGCGGGAACCGCACGGCATTGTTGGGTATTTTCCGCTGACTTACCGAGGAGGCAACTGTGGAAGAGAGTGTCTATCAGGCCAGATGGTTGCTCGTCGCAATACTGGTGCTAACAGGTGCGACGTTCGCCTTGGGAGTTGTCGCTTCATAGAGCAAGCTAGTCAGGACGGCTTGTCGGTACGCCACAAATTGTCTCGTCGCGTGCATCGGTTCAGATAAGGTTGACGTAGAGAAACGGGACGTAGGCAGGAGAAACTCCAGTGGTATCGCGCCGGCAATTTATCATGGGAATATGTTGGTCGAAGTTAACCTGCTCCCTTTCCTCATCACGGGTCGCATTCGGTGGAGTCGCTTTGCTTCTTGAGGGTCGAGGCGCCTTGGCACAGAACGGCAATGGCAATGGTGGCGGGAATGGCAATAGCGGCGGAAACGGCGGCGGTAATGGGAACGGGGGAGGGGGTAACGGGAACGGAGGGGGTAACGGAAATGGCGGCGGTAAGGGGAATGGCGGTAACGCGAGCGCCGGTTCTGCTAACGGGGCTTCAGCAAATGCTGGTCGCAAAACAGGCGACGACGTAAACCCTCGCACGGGGGATACGATCAACCGAAGCGGCGAGGGCGTTGAGGTGCGTCACCGCAGCGGTATCCGAGAGGTCCTCACCGAAAGCCGTTATGTCATGCGCGACAGAATCGGACGCACAATCATAAGCCGTTACCCGACCCCTGCAGACAGGGCCAGGATACGGTCCATGCTAGAGTAGACCAATCAAGAGCAGCGAGCCGCTCAAGCGGGTGGTCTCGACCGCTGCCATTTCAGGGCCGCCTCCGTGCGATTGGATACGTGGAGCTTTCCGAATATACGTGTCATGTGATGCTTAACCGTCTTTTCGTGAACACCGAGTTGTCGAGCAACAACCTTGTTGCTCAGGCCAGTCGCTATCAGATCCATAACTTCCCGCTCGCGTAGGCTTAAAACACTGCCCTCGCTGGCTTCCGTTATTAATTTCACGCTCAAGGTGGGAGCTAGATAACGATTTCCGGCGGTGACCGTGTTGATGATTTCGGCCAAACCAGCCGGGCCGACGCCCTTCACCGCATATCCGCAGGCTCCAAGTTGGAGAGCCTTACGCACGTGGTCGCTTTCTTCCGATGCAGTCAGTATGACAATTTTGATTTTGGGACTGTTCTCGGTAATGACCTCTACTGCTTCAAGTCCCCCTCCCGGCATCGAGATGTCCAACAGCATGACGCTGGGACAGAGCTCTTTAGCGATAGTGATTGCGTCTTCTGCAGATGCTCCCTGAGCTACGACGTCTATGCCGAGTTCTACGAGCGTCTTAATGACCCCAGCGCGGAACAAGGGGTGATCGTCAATAACTGCCACTCGCAAATTGCTCATATTGCCTCCATTCCATCTAACTCCAACTGCATCGTAAGCTTGGTTCCCGCAGAAGATGTGGCTATATCAAACCTACCCCCTATGCTCTCAATACGCTCCTTCAACCCGAGAAGCCCGAGCCCACCCGAGCTTGTTCGGGTTGGATCGAAGCCTGGCCCTTGGTCACTTACAGCGACCGTCAGAGATTGGCCGTCACTCCATTGCTCCACACGCTGGCCCTTACCACCGGCGTGTTTCCAGCTGTTGTTTAGGGCCTCCTGCACGAACCGATAAACGCATATTCGTGCCGACGGCGATAACTTCGAAATTGAGCAACCCGAAACGATCTCTACTCCCGCTCCGGTCCGTGACCTGTAACCCGAGACAGCCCGTTCCAAGAGTTCATCGAGCGGAGCGTTTTCAACGTCGGGCAACACTAGCCCGCGGCAGATGGCACGAACCTCTCGTATAGCCTCGTCCAGGCTTTGCTTTATTGTATCGATTTCTTCCAACCTATCCGGTGCGGGTCGGCGACAGTCTCGCACATTTGGGCTGTCAATCCGCATGGACGCATAAGACATCAGCTGTATTGGACCATCATGAAGGTCGGCACCTACGCGCCGCAGAAAACGCTCATTCAAAGCCGTCGTGCGTTGCGACGCCCGCTGAACGCGGCCCGCAAGATCCCTATTTTGCACAAGCAACTCGCCAAGTTCGTCGACACTGTCGTTCAAAGTCGTCTTCTGGTCTTCGATCGTCCGGCTTCCCCGGAGGACAATTAAGGAGAGAATGACAAAAAAGGAAAGCGTCGATACCATTATCACCAGCCAGGTTTTGATCCTGGCCGAGCCGAGACTTGCATTCAGCTCGTCGGCCCGCTCGTAGAACTCGGCAACAGCAACAACTTCTCCGGACCAAGGTTGATAGATGGGGTTGTAGATCTCCAAAATAGGTTTTTCGGACGCGACTGCTCCCCTTGGATCCTCATCATCGTCATGCTCGAACTCAGCAACCATGTTACCGGAAAAGGCGTGCCGGAGGTCGTTATCCGGAGGAATGACCTTCCCCATAATGCTCTTGTCGTTTGAATAGAGTACCGTGCCGTCACCTCGCCACAGCCGGAACGATAAGAGCCGGTTCGCAAGCGCACCTTGGCTAAGTGTTTCGTCCAAGGCGCGTTCAACTGCCTCATCGAGTGGTTGGGTGGAGGTCATGTCCGGTAAAATGGGGGCGATTACACTATCAACGTAAAGAGCCGTCGCAGCCGCCGTATTCTGTGTGACGGCGTGAGATATAAAATCGGTTACGAAGACGCCGACCGCAAACATAGCCACGAGCGTCACCATCCCGCCAGCAACAACGAACTGCTTAGCCAGTGACAAAGCGTTGAAGGCTAGAACCAGCGCGGACAATTTTCAAAACCATGTTGATCGTGGCAGCGATATTTAACGCCAAGCGGACCGCATTCAATGGTCCTGCGCTTAAATCAATGCGCTCAAGCGGGCTCCCGACCGCGAATAGTTTGTGTGGGAGGGACATAAGAACACCTGCGCTAGACCTAAGTCCCAAGCTGGAACGGTTAAATAGGAAGTCTCGTTGGTTACTGCATGGAAAAAAGTGGAGATCTCAAATGGGTTCTGACCTCTGGGAGCAGCCAGTGGAAGTGACGGTCGACTGCGGCGATCATTTCAAGAGCATTCGTAACTGTCGGGACGCGATCGCATACATGATGACCAGTTGGCCAAGCCAAAGGAAAACTTCGTTCTCTTTCGCGAGAAGGCTCTGTTTAAAAGCGATTGATGGTCGCGCGAAACCAGCAGACGCGGCAGCCGCGTTCAAATCGGCGGCAAATGATGCTGGGCTTATTAAGTAGTACGTCGTGTCACACGGCATTAATTACTGGTTTTTGAGATAGGCAGCTATGTTCCCGTCCTTCGATACTCTTGAGCCGAACGACCTGGCTCTGTTACGGGCAGTGCTAGAGGACGTGTGTCGTGAGAAGGGACTCGCTTTCGAAGGTCCGCAAGCTCGAATATTGGCCCGCGAGCTTACCGAGTGGTATCTCTTCGGGATCCGCCATCCTCACCAACTCAAAGAGATGCTCGAACCGATTTGCTGACTACTGCAAGTCGTTAGAGTGTACGCCTTTTCGCTGACGACATGCGATGAAATAAATGCAGTAGTCAGCTAGCTTACAGAAGGGAAGTTGATCGACTGTTTCGCGGAGAGGGACCAACCTGCCGTCTTTGGCGACACAGATCCACCAAAGCACTGCACCCAGTCGCCCCGCATCATGAAGCCGTACTCGTCGTTATCAGCATTGCCTTAGGCCTTAAGCGGTGTTCTTCTCGAACATTGTCCAACCGTGGCGGGTCGTGCTGAAGACTACTGCACTGACTTTGAAAGCATGAATGCCCTGAGAGCTGTACGCTTGCGATTTTGCGCCAATGGCGGTCATCAAAAAGCAGCTGGGTAATGTTGGATAAGTGACTGTTCAGCCTGGAACTTAAGGATGGAATAGCGGTCTCAGAGTGCGGGTGGTCTCAATGGCCACTTCTGACCCCACATTCGCAGTTAGGGCGGGCAGACTCTGTAGACAGTCGCTGACAGTCTGGGCACTGTAGCGAACACGCCGCCCCTAGCAGTAGGGCGTTCATGCTTCGAGCCAGGTCGCTAGACCATCTAGCGTCTGCAGCCCATACTCAACCGCACCAAAGCCGATGACTGTCTGGCGGCGTTCACGGCTCGGGTGCAGCTGGCGCATGGTCAGCACGGTCTTCCCGTCAGTCTGCTCATCGAACGTTATCATCATGTAGAAACGCTCCGGATCGTTTGGCTCGGGAGTGCCGTAGTCCACCACGATCAGCTCGTTCGGCACGATCTTGAGAAAACGCATAAGGTTGGGAAGCGCTGTGTTTTCCCTTCAAACACACCCACCATGTCGAAGCACCATTCCCCGCCTCCGCGGATATCGGCCTTTCGGTTCTCGATGGTGAGGCCTGCCGGACCGTACCACTGCGAGAGCGCTTCCGGGTCCATCCAGGCGGCAAAGACCGTATGGCGCGGGTGCTTCAGAACCTTCACGAGCACGATCTCGCGGTCGAGCGACCAGGTGTCAAACAGCTTTCCCATTGTTGTTCTCTTTTTCGTTGTCCAGATAGGCTTCCAGTCGATTGAGTCGCTCGGCCCAGCATCTACGCTCCGCTTCCATCCAACTTGCCGCCTCCTCAAAGCGTGCTCGTTCAAGGCGGCACCAGCGGCTGCGCCCGCGCTTCTCGCTGGCGATCAAACCACAATCCTCCAGCACCTTGAGATGCTGGGAGAACGAGGGGAGCGTCATGCCAAAAGGCTCAGCCAGCACGCTGACAGGCATCTCTCCCTCGGCCAGACGCGATATCACAGCCCGGCGTGTCGGGTCGCTGAGAGCATGAAATGCGAGGTCGAGCGGATTCGAATGAAAAGGCATGCATTTCGGTAAAGCGGCAGCCCAGGTCAGTCAAGAACAAAAAGGTACTTGCCTTAGTGTCCGCGCACTATTACATAGGCAGTTACCTTAGTGACCCGGAGTACCCATATGGCAGTTCGCGTCGATCTTCTTGTCTCTCTTGATGGTTTCGCAACGACCACAGACCAGACGCCAGACAATCCGTTCGGACAAGACTAGTCGCGCCTCACGGGTGCCTATATCGCAACGAGGACCTTTCAGGAGCGTGTGCTGCGTGACAACAGCGGCAAAGGCACAACCGGCATCGACGACGACTATGCGAAGGACTACTTCGATAACATCGGTGCCGAGATCATGGGTGCCGGCAAGTTCGGGCTGCACAACTTTCCCGATGATCCAAACTGGAAGGGGTGGTGGGGTGACGAGCCGCCTTTCCACTGCCCGGTCTTTGTCCTCACCCATACAACGCGGCCGTCAATCGAAATGGCTGGCGGCACCAATTTCCACTTTCTCGCTGCGACCCCGGTTGCAGCGCTGCAGCTTGCCGTGAAGGCCGCAAATGGCAAGGATGTACGGATAGGTGGTGGACCGACCGTGGTGCGTGCTTTTCTCAAAGCCGGACTTGTTGACCATCTGCATGTGGCGATCGCTCCGATTCTGCTGGGAGGAGGCATACGCCTCTGGGACGATCTGCGCGGCTTGGAAGCTGGCTATGATGTGAAGTCGGAAACTGCAGAAAGTGGGACGATTCACCTTACATTTTGCCGCTAGATGTCGAGGAACGGGGAGAACGAAGGCTCAGGGCCCAAGAACGAAAGCTATCACCCGCGTCGACGGGTTAACGATGACTACCCGCTTGTCGATAACTACAAAATATTGATAGCTCCGATGAGTGGGAACGATCTCTACGACCGTTGGCGGAAACGGATGCAGTTTGACTGAGCTGGGAACCAAAGCACCGGGGGCAATGTCAAAGGTGGGACTCTCTTCTTCGGTCTTCTCACCGGCGATAATATCCCGGATTGCTTGCTTAAGCTCGGCAGAAATCGCCAGTGTTCCTGGCTCGGGTGAGGGATCAGTCGGCTTTGGGTTCGGGTGGTTGGATTTTACATTGGCAGAGATGTTCTGGCTGTATTTCACAGTGTTATGGGGCGCCGCGTGCCATCGATACGGCTGGCTGCGAGGCTGAGAAGTGGAAGCTACAGCCGAGCCGGCACTCCTGGCCTTTTCGAGTAATTCATATTCTTGCGCCGCTAACGCCTGGGCTGGTTCATTGGCGACCGCGCTACATAGCATCACCAATGCGAAGACTTTCTGCATGTTCTCAATCCTAGTACGTTGGCTTCGCTTGTGACGCACGAAGGCTTTCGCGCTCGCAACTGGTGCAGTATGGCTCTTGGTATCTGGCTACCGATAGCTTGTCGGGTCTCATCACTACCGACATTGTCGACGGGGGCCGCCACTGACAGGCTGATAAGTGTTATCGTTCACTCGATATGAGCGATATCGAGCAAAGCAAGACTGCACGCGAACCGTATCTCCGGGAGAGAAACGATCGACGCCAGCAACCTGTTGGGAAACCTCTATATCGTTGGTGCTGAGCTCTTCAAACGGATCCTCCGCGTAAGGCTCTTCCGAGATTGTTCGAGCATCAGCCGGTTCAAACGGATGTCTGCTTTGGTATGGCGAATTGCATTGCCGTCGCCCGCCGCTGAATGGCGTGAAGGAATTGTCGCGTGGTCTGTAAGAGCGATATCGGCTTGCACACCATTCCAGGTGCTCAAATGTCATTTCCCGAGGCTTGTCCTCGCTCGTCGCTCGGGCTCCACCGGACAGGCCAGGCTCGGGGAGGTCGAGGATAAGCTCACTATCTTGGATGTCCATCCGCACACTGGGCTCTAGACTTGCCTCGATAATGGACGATACCGGCTGGGGGCGGTCTGCCGTACGTTCAAGGTACTGCGCGGCCCTATCGATCTTCACCGGGTTAGTGGTCCAAAGTTCGGAGACATTGGCGCTCGCCAACGGAGTTGGAGTGCGTGTCGTCCAAAGTGCAGTCGCGGATACCATTCCCCCGACAAACGTTGTGACAGCAAGGACAGAACCTCCGAGAAAGATCATAACCGCTTTCATCGTGCAACCTTCTTCTTGGGCGTTTGCTGTCAGAATGCGGAAGGAATCGGCATGTTCCCGACGAATGTAGTATCGGGACTTAAGTCCCAATCATCAGCTGGCGACGCGGTCTGCGATGGCGTGGGACGGAAGTCTGTTCGCGACAGAGCTTCTTTATTGGCGTTCCGTGTGCGGGAGTTGGAGTCGATAGGAGTTGGGGTGAACCGATAGCCGACGCTCATTGCGCTGGATAACTTGCAAGTTCGATAGAGGTGTCGTGAGGGACGACAGACGCCAAACTAATTTTGTCTCGTGCCATCTACCCCAAAAATCGGCGCGTTGGGACCAAAGCCCAACCGAGTTGCGACCGAGGTCCGAGGACGGAACTGCGAATGAGCGACCTCGTTTCAAGCAGGTCATTAGGCTACTCAAAGGAGGAAAGTTATGTCACTGAAACATATCGTGCTCACAGCCAGCGTCGTATTGGCCGCAGGCGCTTCTTTCGCGCAGTCCTCGACTGTAAATGGCGCAGCTGGAGGCGCTGTAACAGGAGCAATCGTCGGGGGGCCAGTCGGCGCAGCTGTCGGCGGCGTCGTCGGAGCCGTTGCGGGGACAGCGATTGATCCGCCCCCGGAACGTGTTGTCAGCTATGTTCGCCAGGCACCCGCTCCGACGGACACAGTTGTCGTCCAAGAGAAAATAGTCGTTGGCGAAGCACTGCCGCAGACAGTGGTCGTGCAGTCTGTTCCAGATAATCCAAAGTACTCCTACGCGATCGTCAACAAGCAACGGGTGATCGTGGAGCCGGCTTCACGCAAGGTCATTCAAGTGATCAACTGAGCTCCATGGCTGGCCGCCGCTTCTCGAAGGCCAGCCATTTTATTTGGATAATAGGGGAAGAGATGAGATCTGCAGCAATTTCAATAATGATCATGATGACGGGCATTGCGGCAGCGCTTGTTTTCGTAAGTAGCCAATCAAAACCCGCGGCTACGCGCGTGTTCCTTCCAGAGGCAATGACGGCAGCTCTCAGCCACGGTCAGCAGACAACTGCTGCGACGGCGCGGTAGTGCTGACGTCTACGTTTAAAGGAAAAGAGCAACCGGCCATCATCGTGAGTAAGTGCGTGGTTGTGCACCATCGCTAGCGACGTCACGTTGGGAGCATCGAGAGGTAATTTCAAAGAGGGGTTGTGAACACGCGTTTGGCGCGTTGATTCAGCGGCATCTCATTTGACTTCAGCACCTCGGATGTCCGGCCACACGGGCGTTAGGTCAGTGATGTTCTTAATTAGCTTTTGACAGATCGACGGGCGGTGCGAGCGCTTCCTTGATGAGAGTTCCGAGAACGTTGTGAACAAACTGCGCAGTGCTGAGGCTCATTCGCATCCGGTTTGTGACATCAGCGATCGCCGCATCTTTTCCATCGGTAATGCCAGCCGCAAGGGATAGGTAGACCAGTCCGTTCAATTGCCGAGCTTCTACTATAATATCAGCGAAGGTGACAGGCACGCCGTTATCACGAATATCGAAGTTGTCGTTGCCTATCCCAATCTGCCGGCCGCTTGTAATGGTTACCCGCGTATCTAATTTCTCACCCATCTTCGCTCCTTTGTTCCATACCATGCGTGACCGAAAGTGAATGTTTAAGTCGCCCGTCCGATACCTAACCTGGCCTCGCTTGTGCGGGGCTTTTGGAAGGTAATGAGAAGGATCAAGACCGCGAAAATCTTTATTAGTGAGTAAACACTAATAAAATAATTTCGCAATAAGCAGCGGTAAGTGTTGACGTCTAATATACCGTGTTCCTTACGTTCGTTTTTACCTCCCACTTCTAAAAACAACGAACACGCTGGGGGGACGACTTTGACTATACGAAATATCTTACAGGATCGCGGTGGCAACTTTGGTATGATTACGGCTCTTGTGGCGACGCCGCTGATCATAGCTGCCGGTGGAGCGATCGACTACACCTTGGCAACCCGCGAGAAAGTTAGCATACAGGGTGTTGCCGATAGCGCGGCGCTCGCTGGCGCACGCGTCTTCAACGGAACGAATGCGGGTGCTGCTAAGGTTGCAGCTGAACGCTTTCTAGCGGGTTACGCAAAGAGCTTGCCGGCCGGTATGACATATAAGGTTTCCATGACCGGGCAGACAGTGCTGGTGACCGTTAGCGGTAGCTCGCAAAATGCTTTCTTGGGGATGGTCGGCCTGAAGACCATTCCTATTGGTGTCGCTGCCTCGGCCATAGCGCCGATGAAACCAAAGTCAGTCACTTTCACACCCACGCAAGCCCAAGGCTTCTGGTACAAGAAAGTATCGATCCTTGTTACACGGGCTGGCAGCTCCGCAGAGCAAGCCATTGGAACCGTTGTCTATCAACCAGAGACACAGCAAAATTCCGGTCAAGGGGATATGACGATATCTCCCGGAGAGGAGTTCGAGCTAGGAAAGTACTCCAAGCTCGTGCTGCAGATGGAAGTTAAGCAAGACGGATGTCCGCTTGAGTACAAGGCGAAAGTGCACCCGAACAAGGACGTTTTCTGCGAAAAGTTAGGCAAGGGTCAAGCTGGATACACCGCCTCGCTGAAGTACGACACCGTATTGCGTACTGACGATCCCAATACTAGCCACTACCTGTTCGTGGACAAAGTGCAGATGCCCAAGAATGCGGCTAGCCCACTGGATAAGATCCTGGAATGCGATCAGAAGGTGAACCACGCGTGGGAGGACGGCGGCGGGTTTGAGCGTCAAGACTTCTTCTACACTGCTGAGTCGATATGTGCTCCAGACGGAGAGTTCGTTCGCCTAACACGCTAAATTCACGCATAATCATAACTACAGGCGACCGTGTACGATCAAACCCGCTTGGGTACCAAACTTCGCTTCGGCTGGGAAACGCCCGCAAATGCTTTGAACCGTCCTCCGATGTTGATGCGAACTTCTGCTTGTGCTCACAACTTTGATATGAGGCCCGGCGCACACGTGCAGCGTAGTCAGCAACGCCAGGCCTCCGCCGCGGGAGGGGGTCCGAAGGGGCAACCGCGACGTATCTGAAACTTATCGACAAAAGCTCTAGGCGCCAATTGGCAGATCTAGCCATCAATGAACAGTAGACGCGGTGAACAAACTCCGGGAATTTGAAGAGCGTCTGACTGTGTCATCAACGACCCGCGTGAACTGGAACTGAAGGAATTGTCTCCGCGTTCCATCGTGATGAAAAAGCAATCGCGCATGCCATACAAGGTCCTCGTCATTGAGGATCAATTCCTCATAGCAGCTGCTGCCGAACAAGCTATCGCCGATCTTGGCTATGAAGTTGTTGGTGCTGCAGCGAGCCGTAGTCACGCTCTGGACTATGTGGGCAAGACAGATATCGCACTCATAGACCTAAATTTGCTGGATGGTGCGAGCGGCTTGGACATAGCCAGGGATTTTGCAAGGACCGGGACGTCAGTGGTTATTGTAACAGCCAATCCAACCGCCGTTCCATCGGACACAGACGTAGCGATCGGCGTCTTGACGAAACCTGTTGACGACGTGTCGCTATCCAGGACTCTCAAGTATTTGGTCTCCAGGATAGAAGGCCGGGCGATCCGCTGCCCTCGCGAGCTCCATCTCTTAACAGGTGCTCCTACCTCCGAAGACTAACGAGACATCGTTTATCGTAGCTGTCGCCTCTCTATGCTGTGGTTTGCCGACCGACGAGCTTATTTTGCCACTTCTCGTCCAACATCATCACATGCAGGAGACGCTATGACGGCGATACGTCAAAGCAGCCTGTTTTTCTTTCAACTGAGTTGATCAGGTCAAAGGCGTGTGTTGTACGATTGCCGATTGCGGAAAGTGCCAACAGCATATTGCCTACATATTTCGAGAGCATATCGAGCATCGTCAACGCGTTATCGACCGAATTTCCAGCGGCTGTATTGTCAAAAACGCACCACGTTTCCGGAGCCAACAGGTTCTGAAAAGACTTGATCTCGTCATTGGTGTAGCTGTAATAGTAGATTTTTGGCTTGCCATGCAGACGCAGGTACCGCGGCGGGCTTCCGAAATCATGCGGCGGCCATACCTTAGCGGGGTCGGCAAGAACTCGTTCCACATTGTAAGTCTTCAGCAAATCCATCTGCGACATCGGCTCTGATCTCGTGGCGACAGCGAAAGCGAGGCGCCGCCGCACATCTCGACGCAGATATTGAGGAACAATCGGTTTTTTCTCTTGTTGAGGGGGCCTCTGCAACCAGCGAACATCAGGAGATCGACATGATCGTTCACGGAGAAGAAGCATCCGCACCATCGGCTGAGGATCTGAAGCAGAAGATCAGCGACGACATGCAGTCCGTTTCGGACTTCGCCCGCAAGGAGGCGTCGACCGTTTCGGCCAAGGCGAAAGAAGCAGCGAGCGACCAGAAGAACATTCTTGCCGCAAAACTTGGCGGCATCGCAGAAGCCATGGAGAAAGTGGCTGGCGAACTCGAAAGCGGTGATAACCGCGACATCGGCAAGCTAACCCGCACTCTTGGCGATAGTTTGCGCAGCGCTTCTGACCGGATCCAGGATCGCAGCATCGGTGAAATCGCCAACATGGCTGAGGACTTTGGTCGCAAGCAGCCGCTTGCATTCCTTAGCATTGCGGCAATCGCCGGCCTCGCAGCCAGCCGTTTCCTCACGGCCTCCGCGCCCAAGTCCGGCACAGTCAAGTCCGGTCCAGTGCAAAATCATGCGTCCGCAGGCCAGGCGCCAGCGCACAACACGCCATCGACCTATGTCGCCCCAACTAGCCTTGCTAACACGGAGGGCCGTGCCCGTGACTAATTCAACCGAAAACCGATCCCTCCCTGAACTGGTGACAGGCTTGGTTGGCGACATCTCCGGCCTTTTCCGCAAGGAAATCGAACTTGCGAAGACCGAAGCCTCGGAAAAGATGTCCCATGCGCTGACGGGCATCGAAGCCTTCGCCGCGGGCATTGTTCTCGCGATCTGCGCCGTGGGCGTTCTCCTGGCCGCACTGGTGAAGGGGATTACCGCGCTACTGGTCTCGCAAGGCATGACCGAACCGAACGCGGACGCTCTGTCATCCGTCGTCGTCGGCGTCGTTGTCGCCCTCGTCGCCTGGGGCCTTGCCTCGCGCGGACTGAAAGCCCTGAAAGGCGAAAATCTCAAGCTTGAGCGCACCTCTGCCTCGTTGCAGCGCGATGCACAGATCGTAAAGGATAGAACCTAATGGCCCATATGTCAGACAATTCCCGATCTGCCGAAATCGAGCAGGAGATCGCCAAGGACCGCCAGCGCATCGAAGAGCGGCTCGACGCTATCCAGCAGCGCATGTCACCGGGACAGCTGGTCGACGAGGCGCTCGCCTATGTGAAGTCGAGCGGCGGAGGCGAGTACGCGTCGAACTTCGGCGCTGCAGTCAAGAACAACCCCATTCCGCTTGCCCTGATCGGTGTCAGCCTAGCATGGCTGATGGCTGGACCGAAAACCAACGTTGCCTCCTATGCGCAGAGCTCGGAAGAAAGCTACCCGCTTGCTCCGACCAGGGGCGAGTTGCGCCGTATCGGTCCGCCGGAAGCCGACGGAGACGTCCACTACAGCCATTTCAGTGACGCCGGCGGAAGCCGCTACAAGGCGCTGACGGACCAGACCGGACGCCGCGCCGGCCACTTCGTCGACGCCACGGGCAAAACCTTCCGCGGTTTCGCGGATGCCTCGGGTCGTCAGATCCACGACATTCGCGACGAGGCAGGAAACCTTTTTGACGAGGCCTCGGGTTGGGTATCGAGCACTTGGCAGAGCATTACCGGTACTGCCAGCAAGGCTGGACAAGGGCTGTCGAATGCAGGCAATAGCGCCAGCGAAATGGGCTCTCAGCTCAACGACGCTGTTCTGAAGCACTTCAAGGATCAGCCACTCGTCGGCGGGGCGATAGCCTTCGCGCTCGGGGCTGCAATCGGTGCCGCACTTCCCCATACCCGTGCGGAAGACGAAGCGCTGGGTGAGACGTCGGACCGGTTGAAGGACAGCGTATCCTCCGAGGTCTCCAAGACGGCTGACAAGGTCGGCGATGCGGCATCTGAAGTCTATCAGAAAGCCGTAAATGTTGCCTCCGACGTTCATGACGTCGCTCGCGAGAAAATCGTCGGCGAAACCGGTTTGGCTGGCTCAGCCGAAACGACGAAAAACTCCGCGGGCAGCATCTGATGTTGCCGGCCTGCCCGTCAATCTTGCCGGGCAGGCCGTTTCATAAGAAGTACGGCCTTAAGCCAGGCTCAGTTGTACCATGTGCCTCCCGAAGCTTCAGCGTTTACGGCTGCGAGGTGAGCAACCTTCGATATTCTGCTTCTGGCGTTCCGTATGCTTCCCCTGCGATATGTTCCAGAAGTGTGCGATCAAGGACGGTCACGACGCTACGCTCAGAGCGGATTGCACGTTTGCCTTCCAGTTTATGCAGTGCATCGGTAACACTCGGGCGCCTTACGCCTAGCATAAGGGCAAGGAAATCATGTGTTAGCGTTAACGTGTCGCCCAAACGGTCGTGAGACATAAGGATCCAACGCGCCAGACGTTTCTCAACATCAAACCTTCCATCGGCAAGCGCCGTGGCTGCGATCTGGATCATGAACACATGAGCATACTTGAGTAGGACTGCCGACAAAGAGACGCTCTCTCCTATCAAGCGACGAAGCGTTGCCGCTTCAATCCTGTGAGCCTCACCTGCACCTTGCATGAAGGATCGGTGTGGGGAACTGAATGACCCTAGAATGACGGGAATACCAGAGCAACCCTCACGACCTATGCATCCAACTTCGATCTTGTGGGTTCCGGCTACCGCAATCTCTGACGACAATCCGCTTTCGAAGAAGTAGACGTGAGAAATTGGAGTATTCGGCTCAAAGAGTACGTTACCCTGGTTCAGGCTAATAAGCTGGAGATGCGGTCTTAGCATCTCCAGGTCGTTCTCGGGCATATTTTGCAATAGCCCATTGGATGTCCAGGTCAAAGTTGCCTCCGTGCAGTGCTTTCAACGCTTGAGATAGAGACCTTGACGCGCATGTCCATACGACACGCGAACGGTGGAAACATTTGCTATGTATTTTAGTTTGGGTGCCACACGGGAGTAGAGACCTTGCCTCGGTATTTCTTTAATATACGTTCTGGCGACGTGCTAAATAAGGATCCAGAGGGCGAAGAGCACCACACCTTGGCGTCCGCGGAGAACGAAGCAATCCAGTCAGCTCGAGAAATCATGGCAGAGGCCGTCAAGTCGGGTCGTTCGACCGCGAAGGGCAAGGTTTTCGAACTTACAGACGTTGCGGGTAAAGTTCTCTCGTCGATTGCATTTACAGACGTCCTTCAGGTACCTGACGACACGTCTGCTACGGAAACAGAAGAAAGAGACTGAGCGACGCAAATTTGCGTAGTTTGTTTCCAAACGACGGTAAGAGTGTTTTTGAAGCCAGGCGACGGCCCAGATACAAAGACCTAGCCAGGAATCGACGCATCTGCAATGTTCGAGGAACAGACAGCGGCAAGCCACGGCCTTGCGGCGGAAGCCGAGGAGCTCCAGAGGCTCTTGGCGCAGTTCACTTTAACTGAGCAACCGCGGGCACAACAGGCTCGCTACGGCCGAGCTGCTTAAGGTAAGCATAAGAGGTGTGTGAGCCACCTAGTCAAGGTAAGGACGGGCTAGGGGATCCGCAGACCCGTCCTTAAACCAGCTTCGGATACTTCTAAGACCGTTCGAATGCAATAATCGAGACTAAGTCATGTCCAAGGCGACGTCACGTCGCCCCGGATACGATGCCATCGACTTGGGGGCTTAGGATTTTCCAAGAGGCCCTATCCCGCACCTTACTTCAGACTTCTAATCGTGCTGTAGATGATATTGCGGTTGGTCCCGAACCAGACGCGGGCATCGACTGTCTCAGCACCCGCGCTGGCATTGACGATACGCCACATGTCTGCCTCCGAACGCTGCAAGAGCTCCCAGTTCATATAGGATTCCATATAGCCGTCGTCAGACATCTCGTCGGAAAAGTTAGCGAACAGGAATACTCCGCCCGGCTTCAGCATTTCGATGCATATCTGCGTAAGTTTGATCGCGACTTTGTCGCTGAGATAATCGTAGAGCCCAGCGGCGTAAATCAAATCAAATGTTCCGAGTTGATGCTTTCCCGTGAGGAGCCCACGCACCGATCCATCGATTGGATCGACGGACGTCCCTTTAAATTGTCTCATGATTGATCCGATGCTTTGGGGATCCTGATCAAGGGCGACCCATCGCTTGATTTCGCCTTTTGAAAGGGCCGTCGATGCCTCCGCTTCCCGGAGGTGTCCGGCGGCAATCGCCAGGATTTCAGTATCCGAGGCGGTCCTCGCCGCGGTCTCATCGACGTAGCGGGTTAGAATGTCTCGCCTTTCCCTAACCGCAACCGGCCCTGGTGCGTTAATTGTGTACTCAAAGATCTGAAGTCCGACAGGAGTCGCCTTGGCGAGTTCTTCAGCTACCGCTTCATGTCGATAGATGAAGTCTATCAATCCGGCATCTCCCGAATACCCACGCGGCTTCTCGAACGACCATCGGG
This sequence comes from Rhizobium sp. Leaf321, assembly GCF_001423215.1. Classification (NCBI taxonomy): domain Bacteria; kingdom Pseudomonadati; phylum Pseudomonadota; class Alphaproteobacteria; order Hyphomicrobiales; family Rhizobiaceae; genus Rhizobium; species Rhizobium sp. Leaf321. Next base: position 132,031 of record NZ_LMOF01000004.1, read on the forward strand.
TAAAGGGGCACTGCTGTAATACCCGCGCTGAAGGATGCGCCTGTATGATGGGGACGAGCATCTGCCAGACTTCGGGCCCTGCTTTTTGCCTGATATCATGCAGTTGACCGATCAACCATCTGGTCATCTCGGGTAGATCCTTCCCAGCATCCAACCGCTGCATGGCAAGGTTTATGACAATGGCAAACTGAGCTGTTGCTTCAGCTAGAAGTTCTGCCTGGTTGGTCGGCTTTTGAGAGATAAGACTGTCGCTGACGGATTGCGGCATGATCAAGCTTTGACCGTCAGGAGAGAAAAGGGGCTGGGCCAAGAAAAATAACCTCATGATTAATCGAATGTTAATACATTGTTAGATTTCTCACCATTTCCTTCAGGTTCAAGGATTAATGCGGTGTCCCACATCGGGACAGTCACGTGTCACCAACTTTTAGACATTGTTAAATAAGGTTCGGGTTTAATGCTCAGCCTTCCAGGCGTGAGCCGGTTATCGTTTGTCAATGCGGGGACATGTCGTTACCGACATAGAGCGGCGGTCCACGACGCGTAAGCTGCAACCGAATTGGGTCTTGGGTCATGCTGCACATGTTTGCCGAGGCAGGTGCCATCGCTGCAGGTAAAACTTCGTCGCCAGAAGAAGACCTTCGTAATTTGTACGTGCGTGAGAGTGAGCACGGCAGAAGACGCGTCACGCGCAAAGGCCTATGGATAGCCGTTGTCGCGTTCCTTGCGTACTCTCTTACCGACTACCTCTTTATTCCCGACGTCGCTTACTACACCGTCGTGGGCCGTCTCGTCGTTGGGGTCTGTGCCTTAGCGATCTTAGAGGTCTTGATCAACGTCGGAGCAAGATCCGGCCTGATCGACACTGTCGCGGCTACAGCCGTATCCGTAGCCTATCTTGTTTGGATTCTCACTGCACAGATGTCCAGTGCTGTGGAGGCGCTCTCCTACTACATGGTTTTCGGCGCCATCTTCATG
>NZ_LMOF01000004.1:133033-133925 GCF_001423215.1 Rhizobium sp. Leaf321
GCTCACAGCCTCTGCAGCGAATATGCTCATCTTTCTGGGCACGCTCTACCTGTATTCACCCATGTTGCCGCTTTATAAGCTGATCCTCGGAGCTTTCTGTATCTCGTGCTTCATATTCACTTCATACGTGAACCTGAAACTCAACCGAGAGCGTTACAACGTGTTCCTCAACGCACTCGAGGCCCGTGTCCAGCACAACGCGGCAGAGGAGAGGGGTAAGGCTCTCCTCCTTTTGTCGAAGACTGACCCGCTCACCGGGCTTGAAAACCGGCGGGCTATCGATGAGCGACTACGTGATTACTGGCAACGTTGGGTTGACCATAGGTCGATGTTCTATGTGCTGCTGCTCGATGTCGATTATTTCAAACGATACAACGACCGCTATGGGCACCAAGAGGGTGATCGGTGCCTTGTCGCTGTGTCCCATCTTCTCCGGGCGGTTGTGAATTCGCACGGAGCCCGGATTGCGCGTTACGGCGGCGAGGAATTCATCATCATTGCGCAACATCAAAGCGTTGAGGACGCCATCGCTTTTGCAGAAGCGATCAAGTCCGCCATACGTACGCTGGCTTTACCTCATGAGAACCGACGAGATGGAACCTCGATCGTTACGGTCAGCATCGGATTGTCGTTCGCCAGGAACCAGACCAAGCACCTCGACCGAGTTGTCCACGAAGCTGATCTTGCCCTTTACGCTGCGAAGAAAGGCGGTCGGAACACGGTGGTGGTCTTCGATCCTGGTGACGCGAGGACACGGGATGACGAGGAAGACATAGCAGCGATCTTGAAGGTCGCGGTAAACCAGCGGCTTGTATCCCTCGTCTATCAACCGATCCGAAATGTTCAGACGGGCAGAGTGGCGGCTGCAGAGGCTCTGATGCGCTTGCGTCGG
>NZ_LMOF01000004.1:133970-134052 GCF_001423215.1 Rhizobium sp. Leaf321
CGACGGCACCTCGATTTCACCCGCTGAGTTCATCCCTGTCGCGGAACGATCGGGGTCAATAATCGAGCTCGGGCGTTGGGCC
>NZ_LMOF01000004.1:134156-233822 GCF_001423215.1 Rhizobium sp. Leaf321
GGGATTGTCGTGGCTGCGTCTCATAGAATTCGATACCGTCAAGATCGACCGGTCCTTCCTCCATGACTGCAACACGGAGCGAGGACGACGAATGATGTTGGACATCATCGGTCTGCTTCGTAATCGTGGAACCCGCATTCTTGTCGAAGGGGTAGAAACTATCGAGCATCAGCGTCTGATGCAGCAGTACGGCATTCATCAGCTACAAGGGTACTATCTTGGCCGACCGGCGGCTGCAGACCAACTTCACACCCTCAACGTGGTGCCGTTCGATATCATGAAGAGCCGAATCTGCTAGATTCTGTAAAGTAGGCGCCGAATTACGTGAAGCAACATAGCTCCCGCAGGTGACGACGTATGACACACTGGTGCCGCGGAGCTTCGCAGGTCCGCCATGCCAACCCTGCCAAAGATTCAGGGTTTGACTATATCTTCACATGTAGCCTTTACGACTTGATAGAAGTCGCCATTGAGACTAGGTGCAGCGCCGACCATCAAGTTGATCGACGACGATAGCGGAGCGCCCAACGCATGTTCCCGAGGAAGCAGACCCAATATTGGATCTTTATTGGGCTACTGTTGCTGGGCTTTTGCGGAGCTTCCGCAGTTATGCTGGCCGAACTGCGCCAAGAGAGCTGGACGACTGCCAATACCGGCGCAAAAAACCTCCTGACTAGCCTGTCCCAGGATATAGAAAACCGCATCGACGTCTATGACGACGCTCTGGAGAGCGTTGCCTCCCGGCTGGAGCAGGGAGGCCTTGCAGACCTGCCAGCCGATCTTCAACAATCGGTGCTTTTCGATCGTGTTCTGAAGAAGCCATACTTCTCAAGCTTGCTGGTCCTCGATAGCGTCGGGAACGTTCTGCGTGATGCCGGCGCGTTTCCTGCGAGAACTGATAACTTTGCAGACCGTGTCTACTTCCAGGTCCACGCGGAGGGAGAGGTCCAGGGGCTTTACATAAGCAGCCCTTTTCAGAGGCGTCTGACCGGAGACGACCAGGTGATAGCCTTGAGCCGCCGCATCAATGGTCCAGACGGTAGTTTTGCCGGAATTGTTGTCGGCACGTTGAAACTCAGTTATTTCCGCAATCTCTTTGAGACGGCCAATCTAAACGAGAATGATGCCATCAACCTGTTCTCTCAAAACGGCGTCCTTCTCATGCGCACACCGTATCTACCCGACCAGATTGGCCGCAACCTGTCCGGATCTGAGAATGTCCGCCGCTTCCAAGAGTCTAATGCGGGCGCGTTCTCGGGTACTGCTGCAATCGACGGCATCACTCGACTTTACAATTTTAAAAGGTGGGTTCGCTACCCTTGATCCTCAACGTAGCACTGTCCCATGACGACATCTGGTCTGGATGGCGTAGGCAAGCAATCACTATAGTCGCCATACTGGCTCTGCTTTGCACACTGGCCGGGGCTCTCGCTCTGACGGTGCGTCGCGAATTCAACCGCCGCGCACAAGGAGAAGCAAGGACGCGTGAAAGCGAAACCCAGTACCGCTTGCTGGCGGATCATGCCACTGACGTAGTCACCCGTCTGGACGCAGGTTTGATACGGAGGTACGTTTCTCCTGCATCACGCGATATGCTGGGTACAGAGCCTTCCGAACTGTTTGGAAAGGCTGCCAGCGAAATCATTCATCCGGAAGATTGGCCAAGGGTTGAGAATGTCGCCAGTGAAGCACGCGCAACCCGCTTGCCAGTCGAAGCCATTTACCGCCTGAGGCACAAGCGAGGGCACTATGTATGGGTCGAAGGCCGGTACCGCTACGTTGCTGAAGACAATGGCTTCATCGTCGTCCTGCGAGATATTTCTCAGCGCAAGGCCGCAGAGGCAAAGCTTGAGATTGCTCATGCCGAACTTGCACGCCGCGCCAATACCGATGGATTGACTGGCCTCGCGAACCGCCGGAGCTTCGATGAGAGACTACATGAGGAATGCGAGAAAGCTATTGAGAGGAATGTACCGCTCTCACTTCTTTTCATCGATGTCGACCGCTTCAAACTTTTCAATGATACCTACGGCCACCAAGCTGGGGACGGCACCTTGAAGCTGGGGCTGCCGATCCTAGTTTATTAGCCGATACGCTTTCGCTTTTGCTGGAAGGCGCACGTGTAAACCGACAAGCCACGGGGGCCGAAGGTTCAACAAGTCGGCTGCGGGATTCTTGCAATGCGACTATCAAAGCGTTTGTCCCTTTCGACCTCGCGCGGTAGGCCGGTTAAGTGGGTTCTTTGCGAAAAACGGAAGAGTTCGATTCAGCGTACCCGCAGCCGCTTAGGCACGTAGTAGACACCGTTGCAGATCACCTCCTATCTAGGACGGAAATACGGTAAAATACCGCGTCGACGACATAGAGCGGTCCGGCCTATATCGCCGACGCTTTGTCCTAAACTGTGGAATGTCAGGAACAGAGCGTCTAAGTGCTCATCGAGAACACGCTTTCCAGCCATGGCAGGACGCATTCCCGTTAACTCCAACTAACTTTCCGTAGGTTCCGAACTAGATGCGATCACTTTCACAAGCGCAAGGATCGATCTCCGAGTTGCCACGTCTGAAATCTTGGCAAAAGCGCGATTGAAAGCCAGCCCTTCGGAGGAGCCCATCATTTGTGCAAGCGCCGCAACTTCTTGTGAGCCAACCTCCTGACCTTCGACGAACTGACCAAACAGCGCTGCTGGCTCTACTCGCAACACACTGGCGATCTGGTGAAGGCGGCTTGAACCGACGCGGTTGGCGCCTTTTTCATATTTCTGGACTTGTTGAAATGTCACACCAATCCTCTCCGCCAGATTGGTTTGCGAAAGCCCCAGGAACTTTCGTCTTTCCCTAATCCTTGCGCCGACTTCGACATCGACGAGTTCAATACCTTTTTGGTGTGCCACCTTTATCCTCGCGTTTGTAGTTTTCATTCTTCAAGGTAGAGACCTACGAGCAAGATACGGTGCTCCAAAGCTTCTTTAACTTGGCACGAGGCTCCTATGCATCAGAAGGAACCGCTTTTTCGGTCGTCACTGCTCGGACCTTCAGATAGATATGCTCCACCTCATATTCGCAAGGCTATGCTTTTGGCAAACCCGCAAACCCATCGCGTAAGGGGCCTTTATGTGTTTTAAACCAAAAGCACCAGCCTTGGACGCCGCAGCCTGACAATTGCCCTATACCCGGGATCCATCAAGCGGTTACTCTGTTCCTGTAGACGGCGCTGCTCGATCCCTTCCGAAGCGTGATATCCACACTCGCATTATCCTATCAGGAACTGGCTCAGTCGCGGGCATACGAAATCAAGAAAAACCCGGACGCGGTGTGGCAGTCGCGGTCCTCCGAGATAAAGAGCATGAATTTCTTCCTCATCGCCTTCAACAGCGCTCGACAACACCTCGACAAGCCGCCCATCGGCGATGTCAGCGCGAACATGGTAGTCGCCAAGCCGGGCTAAGCCGACGCCCGCGAGCGCCATGCGTCGAACGGTCTCGCCATTGTTTGCGAGAAGCGACCCTACCACTGCTCTATCAACGATCCGTCCGCTCTCCTTCAGAGGCCAAACGGGAGCCGCACGCCGAAAGTTGAATCCAAGGCAGTTGTGTCGAACAAGATCATCAACCGTTTTAGGCTCCCCATAACGCTCCAGATATATTGGCGCCGCAACGATTTTGCGCCTCGCGGTTCCGATCCTACGCGCAACTATCGTTGAGTCCTGTAAGCTTCCGACGCGAAAGGCAACGTCAGTGCGATCAAGGTAAAGGTTGACCATTTCATCAGACAGCGAGAGATCGACAACGATGTTCGGCTGGGCCTCCCACAACGCCAAAAGTACCGGTTCCAGCCCCAGAGTACCGAATGCAACTGAGGCATTGACGCGGATCGTACCGCTGGCACTGACTGCATCCTGTGCGATGTCCCGCTCGATTTCAGCAAGTTCCTCAAGCAGCGCGAGACTTCTTTCGTAGAAAATCCGTCCTTCATTCGTAAGTGCCAGCTGCCGGGTCGAACGTTTCACTAGACGAACGCCAAGTCGGCTCTCGGTGCGGCTGATGAGTTTGCTCACAGTCGAAGGCGTCATCAAAAGTAGTCTCGCTGCTTGCGAAAAACTTCCGGCTTCGACGACGCGAACAAATACCTGCATCTCCCCGACACGATTATCCATCGCACTACCTCACTCATGAATTTGCTTCACAGATAATGTGGAGGATGAGCCAGTTATCAAGTCCGTCAGCGGTGCCTATCTCCCACCTCACATAGCGCATTCGTGTGTCACCATCAAAAAGGGGCTGACTCACCGAGAGGAGGCCTCCTGTCGATTGGTACTGACTGCGATTCTTTTCTTTACCAATAAGCCCGCGGGCGCCCCGCTCGGCTTTGAAGGAGATACACATGAAGACCGTCAATGTTCACGGGGCTTCAATTCCCGTAGTCGGGTTCGGTGTTTTTCGGATGTCGGACGTCGAGGTGGAACGGGCAGTTCCTGCGGCACTTGAGGCTGGCTTTGTTCACTTCGATACAGCCCAGATCTATGGGAACGAGGCCGCGCTCGGCCGTGCCATCGAAGCAGCGGGAGCCAAGCGCGGCGATCTTTTCCTAACCACCAAGGTATGGGTCGACAACTACACCCCGGAAAAGTTTACCGCGTCGGTGGATGACAGCCTGGAGAAGCTGAAGACCGATCATGTCGATCTGCATTTGCTGCATTGGCCCGGCGAAACGGTTTCGATACGCGATCAAATTGAGATGCTCAATGCCGTCCAAGCCGCTGGCAAAACGCGCTTCATCGGCGTCAGCAACCAGAATGTTGAACAGATGAAAGCGTCGATCGCCTTCAGCCTTGCGCCAATTATCACCAACCAAGTTGAAGTGCATCCCTATCTTGATCAGTCGACAGTAGCACACGCCGCGAAAACGGCAGGGGTCGCTTTGACTGCCTATTACGGGATGGCTGACGGCGCGGTACCCAGCGATCCCGTGCTGCAGAAAATCGGTGGAAGTCACGGCAAGAGCGCCGCGCAGGTGGCACTGCGATAGCTTGTTCAGCAAGGTTTCGTCGCGCTGTCCAAAACATCCAAGCCCGAACGCGTGGCAGAGAACATCGATATTTTTGATTTCACGTTATCAGTCGAAGAAATGACTGTGATTAGCAAGCTCGCCCGCCCGGATGGCCGTCTTGTCAATCCTCCAAGTCTCGCTCCGCATTGGGACGTATGAATGCGTCCTCTTTCCTCCAGCCCTTGGGCCGGACCGCGTATGAAATCAACAAGGAGAAATTCTATGGTAGACTGGGCACCGTCCAAATATGGACCGGATGATGAAATCGGCGCCGCCACCTTGCTGACGCCGGAAATCACGCTCGCAGCGATGCAGCTCGTGAAGACCGGGCGCTCCTATCCGCTTGCCGTTCCGATCGACAAGAACCTGCCCGCGTTCCGGCACAGGAGCTTCAACCTCTACAATGTCCAGCCAGACGAAGCTGGAGGTACGAGCAAGGCAGTGAACAAGTTCACGTTCAACGACGAACTCGTCAACGGCTGGACAGGCGTTGGCACGCAGTTGAACGGGATCGGCCATATCGGAATAGACTATGTCTATTACAACGGAAACAAGGCAGCGGATTTTGTAACCGTCGAGGGCGTGACCAAGCTGGGCATCGAAAAGGTCCCTCCGATGGTGACGCGCGGCGTGGTACTCGACATGGTCGAATACTACGGTCAGCCGATCGTCCCAAAGGATACGGAGTTTACCGTCGCCGATATCAAGGCGGTGCTCGAGAAGCGGTGTATCACGCTTCGCACCGGTGACGTCGTTCTCTTCAATACCGGATGGCTCGAATTGATCGGCAAGGACGACAAGACGTTCTTGGAAGTTGAACCAGGTATTGGCATGGAGGCGGCTGAGTGGCTCGCGGAGCAGGGGATTGTCGCATTCGGTGGAGACACCTGGGCGTCCGAGATCTATCCCGCGAAGGATGGGCAGGAGTTTCCAGTCAACCAGTTCATGCTGGCAAAGAACGGAATCTATAATCTTGAACTCATCGACACCTGGCCGCTCGTTCGCGACGGGGTCTTCGAGTTTCTGTTCGTGCTTGGGCAGCCCCTCTACAAAGGCTCCACACAGGTCAACATCAACCCGGTAGCGGTCTGCTAAAAGCCTGCAGCCATCAGCCTGAAAAAACACAAGGAAAGTATCATGGACTTAAAGCTCAAGGACAAGACCGCGCTCGTGACAGGTGCCACGGCAGGTATCGGTCTCGAGATTGCTCGCCGGCTCTCGATGGAGGGTGCCGACGTCATCATTTGTGGCCGTTCGCAGACCAAACTCGATGCCGCGGTTGCGGATATCGGGCCCAATGTCCGCGCCGTGCTTGCTGATCCGGCGACGGCCGAGGGGGCGGAAGCATTGATAGAAGCCGTCCCTGACGTCGATATCCTCGTCAACAATCTCGGCATCTACGAGTCAAAACCTTTTGCGGAAATCACCGATGAGGACTGGCGTAGGTTCTTTGAGATCAACGTGCTGAGTGGTGCACGTTTGTCCCGGCATTATTTTCCCGGGATGCTGAAACGTGATTGGGGACGGGTCATCTTCATCGCGAGTGAATCCGGGGTGATGGTGCCCCCCGACATGATCCATTACGGAATGACCAAGACCGCTCAGTTGGCGATCTCGCGCGGCATGGCGGCTCTGACCAAGGGCACGCGCGTGACAGTAAACACCATTCTTCCTGGAACGACACGTTCGGATGGGATCATTGACTTTCTGAAAAGCGTTGCCACCGATCCTCACGCGGCTTCCGAAACGATCGAAGCCGAATTTTTTGCTCGTGACCGGCCAACCTCGCTCATCCAGCGAATGATTGAGCCGGAGGAGATCGCAAGCCTCGTTGCGTATGTCGCCAGTCCCCTGTCGGCGGCCGCCAATGGAGCGGCGCTGAGAGCGGACGGCGGCATAACGCCAACAATCATCTAGGGCGCTTGAATCGTTTCGACCGGATCGCGGTCGTGAGAGGCGGGATGTTCAGAAGTCCCGGTTGCTCCTCACGCAGGTTTTTTTTCCGTGGGCGCTGTTGCGCCCACGTCTATGGCCAACGTTACCGGAAGTCTAGGAAACTATTTGCTGCAGACATGCAGTGCGCCAGACCGCCAGGTCCGCTCCAGCGTACCTGAGTATTTAGGAGCCAGGATTGGGCTTTAGTTTCATGCGTACCCCAAATTCGCGTACGTCAAAACCTCTTCAGCAGCTTGTGTTGGCAGACGTTTCCAGCCTAGCTGTCAAACGGCTCTCTTTTATCTACTACCTGGGATCAGGACGGCCAGATGGCCCAGAAAAGAATGCCGAGAACGATGATGTAAGCCATTGGCAGTGCCAGAAATCGAGCCATGCCGCTATTTGTATTGCCATGGCCAACCCAAGCGAACCACCAGTCGGGGCCTTGATTTCCACTCTTTGACATCAATTTCTCCTACTTATTCGCACCGTTCCCTGCTAAAATTCTACGCTGGTCTTTGGCTTGCCAGCCAACATGTTGCGCCTTCCGGGACGTGTCAACGCTGCCCTTCAACTCAAATCAAAGCCGTTCTGGCCGACGAACGTTGGGCCGCTGCTATGGTGGTGATCTGTACCGTTCCACTCTTCCGTTAGCAACGTTCAGCGGAGCTGGAATCCATGCACCTGGCCTGATTGTAGATTTTCGATAAGACCCGGAACAATACACGCTCGTTCTACTTGTGCATGAAACAGGGCGATTGTAGCGTGACAAATGTACTCATTGTTGAAGACGAACCGATCCTGGCCATGATGGCAGAGGATGCAGTGATTGAACTCGGATTCAATGTTGTTGGCATAGCAGCGAGCCGTGATGAAGTTCCGCCGTTTGGCAGCATCGAAGTCGCCTTCGTAGACTGCAACTTGCTCGATGGTCCAACAGGACCTGATATAGGACGAGAACTTGCCACTGCTGGTGTCACAGTTGTTTTCATGACGGCGAACCCCGAGATATTCGGCGACGGCGTTCCTAAGGCCCTTGGGGTGATCAGCAAACCTCTCCTTCCATTGGAATTGACGACTGTTATCCAGTTTGCAGTTGATAGCCGGAATGGCACCAAAGCCGTTGCTCCTGATCGCTTGAGATCATTCGTCTAAACGAGAGGGGTCGGCATCCTCTCAGTTACAGCACCAGTCTGGGGTAGTCTGTGTATCCCTCCGGGCCCTCACCATAGAACGTGTCCCTATTCGGTGTGTTCAGAGGAAGGTTCCATCGAAGGCGCTCGGCAAGGTCCGGGTTGGCGATATAGTCGCGACCGAATGCCACTGCGTCGGCATCTTCAGCGTTGATAAGTCGCTCCCCGTCTTCCTTGGACATAAGTTCGTTGGCGATGACCGGTCCACCGAAGCGGCGCTTGATCTCGCCGAGCAGGCTATCTTCGGCTTCAATCTCGCGGACAAAAATGAAGGCGATCTTCCGTCTAGCCAGTTCGTCGGCGACGAAACCGAAAATTGCCTTGGGATTGCTGTCGCCCATATCGTGTTCCTCGCCCCGAGGTCGCAGGTGCACTCCGACATGATCAGCGCCCCAAACCTCGATCAATACATCAACGATCTCAAGCAGGAACCTGGCACGGTTCTCGACTGAGCCACCGTAGCGATCAGTGCGCTTGTTGGTCTTGTCCTGCAGGAACTGATCAATGAGATAGCCATTGGCAGCATGTAGCTCAACGCCGTCGAAGCCAGCGGCCTTTGCTCGCTCCGCGCCCCGCCGGAAGTCCTCGACGATGCCAGGTATCTCGTCTGTCTCCAGAGCCCGTGGAACGGGATGAGGTCGTTTCGGACGTAGTCCCGAGACATGACCAGTCGCCGCGATTGCGCTGGGCGCAACAGGAAGCTGGCCGTCAAGGAGTTCTGGATCAGAGATGCGCCCAACATGCCACAGCTGCAGGAAGATGCGACCTCCGGCATCGTGGACCTGCTTTGTAACGTGTTGCCAACCTTTGGCCTGGTCATCGTTCCATATACCGGGCGTGCCCAAGTAGCCAACGCCTTGCGGAGATACGGAGGTCGCCTCGCTCAGGATCAATCCGGCACCAGCCCGCTGTCGATAGTATTCGGCCATCATTGCGTTCGGCACGCGTTCGACACCAGAGCGCTTGCGCGTAAGCGGGGCCATGATGACGCGGTTAGGCAGCACAAAAGCGCCTACCTTCAAAGGATCGAACAAACGGGACATCAAAATCTCCTTGCTTGGTATGGATATGGCCCTAACTCCTTCTGGAGACAATCGCCCCTCTGGTTGTCCTACTGTACACTTGAAGTCGTCAATTGGAGCGAGTGTTAAGTGGCTCTTACGAACCCTTTCGGTGGCGTAGAAATCTTTATCGCGGTTGTGAAGGCTGGCTCATTCACAGCGGCCGCAACACAGTTCGGTATCACCAAGTCCGCTGTCGCGAAGGCGGTCGCCCAGTTGGAAGGTCGACTTGGCGTGACGCTGCTACATCGGACAACGCGTCGGCTATCGCTGACACCCGATGGCCAGGCCTACCTCGGGCAAGCCGAAACCGCATTCGATCTGCTCCGGTCAGCAGAAGACGTTGCGCGGTCGAAGGCCAGCACTGTTCGAGGAATACTACGGGTGGACATGCCAGCGGCGTTCGGTCGGCGGATCGCCATGCCGATCCTGTTAAACATTCTCAGGGCCCACCCCGACCTTCGCCTGGAGGCCAGCTTTTCGGATAGGGTCATCGACCCTGTTGAGGAGGGGGTAGACCTATGTCTGCGATTCGGCGAGTTGCCTGACCGAACTGACATTGCTGCTCGACCACTTGGCTCACAGCGCCTCGTTCTTTGCGCAGCACCGCGCTATCTCAGTGATGCAGGGGAACCCACGGACCTACGCGATCTTCAAAATCACGCTTGCATTCTCGGAGGCTCGCAATCTAGAGCCGCGCCTTGGCGCTTCATCGAGAGCGATGGGCGCGTGAAGTCAGTTGATCCAATTGCAACCCACGTGGTGAGCGACGGAGAGGTGGTCATCGATATGGCAGTTGCCGGTTTCGGCTTATGCCAGATGCCGCAGTCTCTTCTGCAGCCTTACATCGAACGGAAAGAGCTAGTCGAAGTGCTGCCTGAACGGTGCCAGGTGCAGTCGCCATTTAATGCTGTCTGGCCTGCGACCCGTACGATGCTCCCACGGGTCCGAACTGTGGTGGATGAGCTTGTTCGAAGAGCTAACACTAAAGCTCTTTAGCAGGCCAATGACTTGGCCGCCGTTCAGTAACCGGCCCGAGGTCGTTATGCGAAAGTTACTGCAGGTTCGATTAGTCAGCGATAGAGTAGTAAATTAAATGAATTTCAGCAGAAAATTCGAATGAAGAAAAACGAAGACATCCATCCTGAAGCTGCCGTGGCTCCAGGCTATTTGGCAAATCATGCCGAACGAGTGTTCAACCGGTCGGTAGATAACGCGTTGCGATCCCATGGTATATCGCTGACCCTACTTGGCCCGCTGCTATGGTTGTCTTGGCGCGGGCCTATGCTGCAGAGGGACCTCGTAAAAGCATCGGCCGTGAAGCAGCCCGCGATGGTCGCGACACTCGATAAGTTGGAAGTGGCAGGCTATATTGAGCGTTCCCCCGTGCCAGCTAATAAGCGTGCCTCAACAGTGATCATCACGCCACGCGGCCAAGAACTGGCAGCGCTTGGGCGACAGGTGTTGCTCGACACAAATGCGAGAGGGATGCAGGGCTTCAGCCCTGAAGAGGCTGTGGTTTTCGTAGCGATGCTCCAACGCTTTATCGGCAATCTGGAACGATAAAGGCGATTATATCATTCGTGATGTTTACTTAATATCATGCGTGATGTAATCACGGGACAACAGGAGTATCTGTATGTCCAAACGAGTCCTCATTAGTGGCGCGAGCGTCGCAGGCAACACGACGGCCTGGTGGCTATCTCGATATGGCTTCGAAGTCACGGTTATCGAAAAAGCCCCGGCGTTTCGCGACGGTGGCCAAAACGTCGATGTTCGCGGGGCTGGCCGCGAAGTGTTGCGCAGGATGGGCTTGGAGCAAGCGGCGCTCGATCTCACCACTGGAGAGGCGGGAACAGACTGGGTAGATGAGAATGACAACACAATTGCGCGGTTTGCCGTAGCCGATATCGGCGACGGACCGACTGCCGAGCTGGAGATCATGCGCGGCGACATCGCCCGAATGATCTATGACCCGGCAAGCCAGCGAGTAGCCTATCGGTTTGGTGAAACGATACACGCTTTGGAGCAGGATGCCTCAGGCGTCACCGTGCACTTCGCAAGCGGCACAAGCGAACGCTATGACGTCGTGATTGCTGCAGAAGGCGTTGGGTCGCCGACCCGGGAGAAGATATTTCCAGACGAAAACAAACCGAAGTGGATGGACATCACCATCGCGTATTTCGGGATTCCCAAGACGTCCGATGATGGCGAGTTCTCACGCCAGTACAACACCATCGGGGGGATCGGCGCGACGCTGAAGCCGGGTCGCGAAAACAATGTCCATGTATACATGGGTATGCAGAAAAAGCCGGAGGGCGAGAATGAGTGGAGCACCGAGCGTCAGAAGCTCTTCCTGAAGGAGAAATTCTCTCATGCAGGATGGCATTTCCCGCGCATTCTGGACGGCATGTTCAAGACTGACGATTTCTATTTCGATGTCTTGAGGCAGGTTCGGATGGATCGGTGGTCTAACGGCCGAGTGGTTCTGACGGGAGATGCTGCCTGGTGCGCCACGCCATTATCGGGCATTGGAACGACGCTTGCGGTCGTTGGTGGCTATGTGTTGGCAGGCGAATTGTCGAAGACGAATGATCTTCCATCTGCGCTTGCAGCATACGAACGCGTAATGCGGCCTTTCGTAAAGGAAGGGCAAGGCGTACCGAAAATTTTGCCTCGTATGCTCTGGCCTCACTCCCGTATCGGTCTGGCTGTCCTTCGTGGTACGATGCGCGTAGCCGGGACAGCTTTTGTTCGAAAGACTTTTTCGAACTTGTACCTCAGGGACTCGAAGAAGGTCGAACTCCCAAATTATGCAGACACATCGACCGTATAACGGTTCAGGAAACCAGACCTTCGGCAGCATCACCACCATTTGAGACGATGCTGTAGCCGCTTATCTGAATTGATACGTCCTCATCCAGGCTTCCGACCTCGGTGAATGTAAGGCTGTCTCGGATTTGCTTCCTCAACCAGCCATTCGCCGGATCGCTATCGGCATGGTTTGCCCAGACCATTTTCACCGGCGGAAATGTTAGGTTTACAGGTAGTGGACTTGTCTCCAGTCCCAGCAGAGCTGCATAGCGAGCAGCGATCCGACTCGGAACCGTTGCAATCACCGGCGCAACCTGCGCCGCCGAGAGTACCGACATATAGCCAGGTGCGGCCGCAATTACGTTCAGTTCTACGCCAGCCCTCTCAAGCGCGTCCTTGATACAGCCCTGCAACGTCTCATTTTGTGAGATGGTGGCGTGCTCAGCGGAAAGATAGGCAGCAAGGCCGACCGGGTTCGAAAGCTCCAGCAGCGCAGGGTTAAAGCAGCATGCCATCTCGGGTTCATAGAGCGTCTCGAAAGAACGGCGGCTTGCCTTCGAATAGGTGCAGCCGACCGCGATATCGATGCTTCCATCCTCTAAGGACGGCTCCATAGCGTCGTACGGAAATACCCTAGCCAAAACCTTGAGACCGGGCGCGTCGCGACGTAGGCGCATCGTCAACTCGGGGATTAGCAGCAGTTCGATTTCCGGGGACATGGCAATCCGGAACGTTCGCTCTTCCGTCGCGGGGTCAAAAGCTTGGCTGCCGGTCAACGCCATCTGCGCCTGACGAAGGCGCGGCGCACGGGGATAGCAAGGCTCCGGGCTCGTGCAGTCGGCTGCATTACCTGACCAACGCGAATAAAGAGATCGTCCTGTAATAGAACCCGGAGCGTCGATAACGAATGGCTCATTGCCGGTTGCTGAATCTTAAGCCGCCGTGCTGCCTTGGTAACATTTCCTTCTGCCATCAGGGCATCGAAGGCCACGAGAAGGTTAAGGTCGAACGAGCGCAGATTGAAATGATCGATAGTTGTCATGAGCCACATCGATTTGATTGCTGATAAAGCGATACATACGTGGTCTTCAGGTCAGTTCAAGGCCGTCTCCCGCAACCCTTCTACCACTTGGAGTTATACATGCAGAGTCGACGCTCACTTCTCATCAGCACCACCGGTGCAGCATTTGCTGCGGGTGTCATCGCTTCCCTGCCTGCCACCGCTTTAGCCAAGGCACCAATGATCGGTAAACAGGCCGCAAGCTTTTACCGGATGAAATTGGGTACCTACGAGATCACCGCACTGTCCGACGGCACGGTGAATCTGCCAATGGCGCAAATTTATAAGAACATTACTGAAAGTGACGCAGAGACCTATCTCGCTGGTCATTTCCAGTCGGGTTCAGCCGAAACCTCGGTTAATGCTTTTCTGGTCAATACCGGCGACAAGCTCGTTCTCATCGATGCAGGCACCGGGGACCTGATGGGGCCGTCGCTCGGCAAGCTCGTCTCAAATATCGAGGCTGCTGGCTACAAGGTAGATCAGATAGACGACGTAATTCTTACGCACATCCACGCCGATCATTCTGGCGGGCTCGTCGCCAACGGCGAACCTTCGTTTAAAAACGCGATCCTGCACGTCAACTATCGGGAAGCCGAATTCTGGCTCAATGCCGATGCAGAGGCCAAGGCTGACAAGGTGCTGGGCCCGCAGATAGACCAGGCTGAGAGATGCGTTGGACCCTACGTGAACGCCAAAAAATTCGAAACGTTTGCAGACAACGCCGCCCCGTTGCCCGGCTTTGGTTCTGTGTTGCGGGCTGGCCATACTCCAGGCCACAGCGGCATCATCTTGGAAAGCCAGGGGGAGAAGATCGTGTTCTGGGGTGATGTCGCTCATGGCGACGTCCTGCAGTATGACCGTCCGGAAGTTACGGTCGATTTCGACGTCGACCAGACAAAAGCTGCAGAATCACGCGCGATTGCATTCGCCGAAGCAGCAGATCAAAAATATCTGGTCGCAGGGGCTCATCACGCCTTTCCAGGTATTGGTCATGTCCGGCGTGACGAGACGAATTATGATTGGGTACCTGTGGTCTACAGCGCCAATTACTGATTTCGGATCAGGCATCGTTCCCGTGACGGTGCCTGATTTATGAAATTATATGCTGGATTGCGTCAGGCTGAAGATGGCCCATCGATCTCGGTCCGAAGCCGTTACCCGTCGGCACCTTAGCCGATTCAATCGCCGCGCTCCCCGGCGTCAAACCTCGCTCTGGATGCCTCGATGTTCTGCCATGTGTCCCAAATCCAGTCGGTATCAACACAGGGCAGCAGTTCGGTGTAATATTGCCGTGCCACAAGGCCGTCTCTTCGGCTCTTGCCCGGACGATCTGCAATACTTCGATTCCGCAGGAAACGGGTGGCGTCAAGCGTCCGTGCGTCTGTATCGCTCGGCCTTCAACAATGGAGGCTAACAGATGGGTTTGCTTGAAAACAAGGTGGCTATTGTCACGGGTGCATCGTCAGGTATCGGCCGCGCCGCCGCGTTGCTGTTCAGCGCGGAAGGTGCGGCGGTTGTGCTCAACGGCAGAAACACTTCGGCGCTCGATCACGTTTTAGCCAGTATTCGTGCTGCGGGAGGACGATCTGTTGCAGTTGCAGGAGATGTCCGGCTGCCAGAGACCCATGCGAGGCTGGTAGCGGAGGCCTACCAGGCCTTCGGAGGGTTGGACATCGCGTTCAACAACGCGGCGTCCGTCGGTCCTGTTAAACCCCTTGCCGAGGTCGAGTTGCCGGAATGGCAAGATACGATCTCAACGACCCTGACCTCTGCCTTCCTTGCGAGCCGCGTTCAAATTCCCGCAATGCTTCATAAGGGAGGCGGCAGCATCATTTTTACATCGAGCTTCGTCGGCACGAGCGTCGGGCTTCCCGGCATGGCGGTGTATGCTGCTGCCAAAGCGGGCTTGATGGGGTTGGTGAAGGGTATCACGGCGGATTACGGCAGCCAGGGCATCAGGGCGAACGCTCTACTCCCAGGCGGGGTGGATACTCCTATGGCTGGTAACGAAAGCCAGAAGGCCTGGGCGGCCGGGCTGCATGCAATGAAACGCATCGCGCAACCCGAGGAAATCGCGAATGCTGCCCTCTTCCTCGCCAGCTCCATGTCAAGCTTTGTCACGGGTTCAGCCCTCTACGCGGACGGCGGTAACTCTGCGGTCAAGTGATTGTCGCAGCCTGAGGATCGCCGCCGCGCGGCGATCCTCTCCATGGGATCGGCAATGACCGCTCTTGGCGCAGAGCTGCCGAAGTCGCCTTGGCCCCGTGGGGTGACCCCACAAGCTATTGTTAGGCGGGAAACGCTCGTTTTTATTGTGAGACAAGTAAAAAAGGCAAATATTTTTAGAAGCTTGCATAGGTCGGTTGTAGCCCGAATGTAGTCGTTAATCTGGAGCGGGATTTGGTCGAGTAGCTTGGAGAAGCTCCTTGTGTAGCCGCTTCCGGTCGCCTACCGAAATGCCCGCGAGGTCAGAAATCCACAGCCCGTCGGCAGCGAGGCGTACAATGGCCAACTTTAGGTCGCCGTCCGTGTCGCGGTGCCTTTCGATGCGATCGTCGAACCATTTAGCCCAGAGGGCTCGAAGATCGGGGTCGGTCAGCCATGACATCGAGAGTGACACCCAAGGGCCAATCTCGGCATCGGGACCGGCCTCGAATACCGAACCGAGATACGCTCGGGTGAATACGCCGTAGCTTTGGCTGTCTGAGTTTATACGCGTTTGGATGTCACGATCAATGATGTCGATCAGCTCCTTGAACACAGCATCGACCAATGCCTGCTTGGATGGGAAGTGGTGCATGAAGCCACCTTTGGTCACTCCGGCAGCGTCCGAAACAGCTTGCACCGTCACAGCCGCCAGGCCTTGTTCTGCCGCCAGCCTCGCGGCGTGGTCGATCAAAGCCCTGCGGACGAGCTCTGGCTGCTTCTTTCGCTTGTGGGCGTTCTTCAAACTCAGTGTCCCCCGGAGTTTGAGAAGACGTTCACAACGACCACGCCACCGACGATCATGGCTATGCCGACCATAGCAGCAGTGTCGAGCGACTGCTTGAACACGACGATGCTGACGATCGCAGTCAGGACAATGCCAAGGCCTCCCCAGATGGCATAGGCAACGCCAAGCGGCACGAATTTCAGAGCCTGCGCGAGGAAAAAGAACGACCCAGCGTAGAAGACGGCCATGATCAGCGTCGGTGCGAGCTTCGAGAACTGCTCCGACTTCTGCAGGAACGAGGTGCCGACAACCTCAAAGATGATGGCGATGGCAAGTGCGCCGTAGGCGTAGATCGCAGGGTTCATATTAATCACTCTATCCAAAGATTGCTCATGTCCTGATAATACCGTATGTTCGGTTTCTTTCAAGCTTGGTTATGGATGACCCAAATCCGATCTGACTTTCAACAAACCTATTAGAAATGAAGGTGCGAGATGACGCAAAGCTGCCGAGGTCGGCCCCTACAGCCCTGAGCCGTCATCGATGTGTTGTTGGGGAATGCTAGACGGGCAGGTCAACCACAAAGAAACTATTCGATGCTGACGCTTCTAGCGCTTCATGGCTCAGGCCGAGACGAAACTGATTTGGCAGAGTTCTGTCAGCAGCTTGCACCTCAGGCCGGGATAATCGCGCCTCGTGGGACCTTCGCACAGGGAGGCGGGTTCACTTTCTTCAAACGACGCTCTGATCGCAGCATTGCTGCGGCAGAGGTCGTGAATCAAGCGGCAAGCTGGGTTTCGCAGGATGGCAAGGCCAATCTCCCGGCATTATAGTGGGATATTCCAGCGGCGCGATATTCGCTGAAGCATTACTGTCCGTCATGCCCAAAAAGTTTACAGGGGCAATCCTCATGCGCCCCGAGCCGCTGTCCCCGAACTTCCGTTTCCCGGGAATGCCAGAAAAACCGATCCTGATAGTGGCGGGAACGCATGACGAGCGCAGACGTCACGACGACGCTGCTGTTCTCAGTGAGCAGCTTGTCAACGCTGGGGCTGTCGTTTCGCTACATGTCATAGATGCCGGTCATGGATGGGCACGTCAAAATGCGAACCTTACGTTGGCACTCTCCTGGTTGGCGGCCATCGCCACCGATTAACATCCGCTATTGGCGTAACAAGCGGTGGCCTCAGCACGCCGAGAGCTTGTTCACTACTCCGGGTACTAAGGAATGTCCAAGAGCACGGAGCGCAGGTTGTCCTCCCCATACGGCTTCAAAAGCACTTTCGTCATTCCTGAACCAGCCAAAGAAGGCACGTTAGGATCGCCGGTCGCAAATATCACCGTAAGGTTCGGAAACCTGGTCCTGGCACCTTTCGCGAGTTCAATGCCCGAGATGCCGGGTAGTCCCACATCTGTAAACAGAACATCGAAATTGCCGCTTTCAAGCATTTTAAGCGCGTCGGTGCCGTTGCCTACTTCGGTAATCTGATGTCCCATCTCTTCAAGCATATCGGCTGTGTTCAGCCTGATCAGAACGTCGTCCTCAACCAGCAGGATATTCCTGGAGACAGTCGCGGGAATGATTATGGTCGGCGTCGGTGTCACCGAGAGGGATTGATTTCGCTGCGCCTGATTGGCAAATACATGACGGATTTTGCGAGCCATGGCCTCCTTGGTGTAGGGCTTTGATAACAGCTGCACGCCAGGATCAAGTCGTCCGCCATGTACGATTGAGTTTTCAGTGTAACCCGACGTGTAGAGGACAGACAAAGAAGGGTTCTTCTCACGGGCGATCCGCGCTAGTTCGGGACTTTTCAGCGGCCCGGGCATGACGACGTCCGTGAACAGTAGATCGACATGCACGCCGCTTTGAAGAACGACCAAGGCGCTTTCGGCATCGTTCGCGGTGATAACCGAGTAACCTAGATCGCGAAGCAATTCAACGGCCGTCGCCCGGACGGCCTCATCATCTTCGGCCACCAGGATAGTTTCCGTGCCACCCTCGATTTTGCCAACGTCCATATCGATGATCAGGTCTTCATCGGACAGGACTTGCGGAAAATAGAGCTTGATGCTCGTTCCTTCGCCGACCTCGCTGTAAATCTTGATATGTCCGCCGGACTGCTTCACGAACCCGAACACCATGGACAGTCCGAGACCAGTTCCTTTGCCCTCTGGCTTGGTGGAAAAGAACGGCTCGAACACCTTGGCGACAATTTCTGGCGACATGCCCGAACCCGTATCGCTGACAGCCAGCATAACGTAGGAGCCTGGTTTAACCTCAGAATTGTCCCTGGCATACACAGCGTCCAGAGTGATGTTGCAAGCTTCGATTGTCAGCCTGCCCGTTCCATCCATTGCGTCGCGAGCGTTGATCGCAAGGTTCAGCAGCGCATTCTCGATCTGCGTCGGGTCGACCTGGACATTCCATAAATCATCAGAGACGACAGTTTCGATTTCGACGGCTTCACCCAACGAGCGTTTCAACATCTCGTCCATACCCGTGACGACGCGACCGATATTTATGACCTTCGGTTCAAGAGGCTGTCGACGACCGAAGGACAACAATTGACTTGCAAGCTTGGCACCGCGATTGACCCCGTCGAGCGCGTTGGCGATCCGCTTCACTGCGCGGTCGTTGCCAACCACTTCTTTCGACAGCAGTTGAAGATTACCCGAGACGACCTGAAGAAGATTATTGAAGTCGTGAGCCACGCCGCCGGTCAGGTTTCCAATCGACTCCATTTTTTGCGATTGCTGAAGTGCTAGTTCAGCTTTTCTCAGCTGTTCGGCAGCCTCAGTTTCGGCTGTTACGTCGCGACCGACGGCATGAATAACATTGTTGTCGGGGACTGCCGTCCAAGAAACCGTTCGGTAGACGCCGCCTTCACCGCGATAGCGATTGATAAAGTTGAGCGTCCGAAGGCCCTTATCAAGCTTCGCGACTTCATCGAGCGTAGCCTTGCGGTCTGACGGATGGACGTAGTCCATGAAGGGCTGTCCCAGCAATTCCTGCTCGGTCTGTCCGACAAGGGCCAGCATAGCGGGGTTAGCCGCCATTATCTTTGCATCCATACCAGCGACCAGCATGATCTCAGTTGAGAGACGCCACATTCGATCCCGGTCGGCAGTCTTTTCTTCGACCTGCTGTTCCAAATGATTGGTGAGGTTAGCGAGTGCCTCACGCGTGGCTCGGAGATCGTTGATGTCGGTGTTCGTCCCAACCCAACGAGTGATCTCGCCCCGTTCGTCTCGCATCGGTACGGCTCTTGCAAGATGCCATCGGTAGACACCATCATGACGTCGCAAGCGGAATTCCGTCTCGTAGACCAGTCCGCTCGTCAAGGCTTCCAGCCACTGCATCCCTGCGGTGTCGATGTCGTCGGGATGAACGATGCCAGTCCACGCCCGCCCATCAAGCTCGCCCTCGGATGCGCCCGAGTACGCGTAGGTGCGGTCGTTGAACCAATCCAGCAATCCATCGGGCGTTGCCGTCCAGACATGGTTCGGCATCGCCTGCGCGAACGTCTTAAACCGTTCCTCGCTCGCACGCAGGGCGAGGATCGCCCGATCCCGATCCGTGACGTCTTGAACGACGCCGACTAGGCAAACCGGCTGTCCTTCGGAATTGTACTCGAACTCAGCTTTGCGGGCTATGATCCGTTCTTCGCCGTTGTCTGCCCGCTTGATACGGTATTGGACGTCAAGCTGTGCCGTCTGCGTATTCCGTGTCTCTGCATTGGACACCTTGTCCTGGTCCTCCGGTATGACCAGGCTCTCGATTGTCTTCGCGGAGATGTTCTCCGTGTCCTGAATCCCGAACAGGCGGCAGAATTCGGGAGAAACTTCCAGGACGTCGTCACCAACCGAAATAGAGAAGATGCCGACGCCTCCTGCTTCCTGGGCGCGTCGCAGTCGTTCTTCGGTTCGTTTGAGTTTTTCAGTCGCCCGGTGCTCTTCAGTCCTGTCTCTGAGGACTTTGACAAACCCGACGAGATTGCCTCCGTCGTCTAGGAGCCGGGACATCTCCCCGCTTGCCCAAAACACCTCGCCCGATCTGCGGATATGCCAGCGCTCGTCGTTCGCTGAACCATCCTTGATCGAGAGACCCATCTCTGTGGCGATGCGATTTATCTCGCGGTCTTGCGGCGTGAAAATGCGAGAGGCGTCTTGCCCGAGGATTTCGTCCTCCGACCAGCCAAATATCGTCGCAGCACCCTTGTTCCAGCGGGTCACCTTGCCTTCGGTATCAAAGGCAATAATTGCGTAGTCTACGGCACTGTCTAAGACCTGGCGATTTTGCGCTTCGCTCCGTTTTATCGCAGCCTCGGCGGCAACGCGGTCGGTGACGTCGGTGCCCTGAGCGAATATCCCGGTTATCTTTCCCTTGCGGTCGCGGATAGGCTGGTAGACGAGGTCTACGTACCGGTCTTCCGGAGCGGAATTCTCGTCGCGCTGGAGGCCAACTCGCAGTGCTCGCCCTGTAAAAGGCTCGCCCGTCGAGTACACGTTATCAAGGATTTCAATGAATCCCTGGCTCGCGACTTCGGGCAACGCCTCGCGAACAGAGCGTCCGATGATTTGCCTATGCCCCACCAACTGCATGTAAGCCGGATTGGTAATATCGAAGATGTGGTCTGGCCCTTGAAGGATCGCTATGAACCCGGGAGCTTGATCGAAAAGAAGTCGCAGCCGATCCCGTTCGCCGCTGAGCCAGCGTTCCGATAACACTTTGTCCGTCGTCTCAACGACAACGGCCAAAATGCCAATGGCATTACCTTCAGCGTCGAGTATCGGAGAGTAATCGAGATCAACCCAAACGTCGTCCGGCTCACCCTCACGATAGAGGACGAGTGGTTGATCCTCATATGAGAGGGTGTCTCCCGCAAGACATGTTTGCAGGACTTGGGAATTGAGATCGACCGCCTCCGGCCAAGCCTCAAGCACTCCCATTCCAAGCAGGCCTGGATGGCGGCTTCCAGCAAAATCCGCATACGCATCGTTATAGATAAGAATTCCGTCCGGACCCCATAGGGTTGCCATGGCGAGCGGTGACTTTAGAATGAGCATGACGGTTGAACGAATGAGCTCCGACCAATTATCGATCTTGCCGAGTGAGGTCTGCGACCAGTCAAGCTCAGCAATGCGCTCACCAGTAGAGCCTGATTTCGCAATCAAAGCGGTGTATGATGACGCCACCTAGTTTCCCCCCAATACGCCGCTTTGGCGACCGCTACCACGAAGCAATAATCGTTAGATGGAACAAGGGGAAGCTAATGAACTCAGGATTAGCTGCTAAACTCGCAACCAGCCAGTCCAACTTCAGTCGTTCGAAACAGCTTGGCTGGGATGGAGCAGTGCGGCTTTGCAGCGTTGATTTCGGCCTATGATGTCCGAGCAAGTTTTCCTTACTCGCGGTGTAGAGCGTCGGTCCATGTTAGCCAGACGAGGAGAGATCAGTTGTCTCGGACCTCATAGATGTCAGCGTTGTCCTGAACTTCGCGGAGTCCTTTGTAGGAGGCGTGACGGAGATTGTTGTCATCCGTCCACCCTCGAAACTGGATTTCCGCGTAAGGGTTGGCTGCGCGAATACTAAGTTCTTTCCTTTACTGGTGAGTCTGGAAGCGGAAAAGCACGCTGCTACATCTGGCTGGCGGGCTCGATCAGACGAGGCTGGCCACCGGTACGCAGCCAGCCTCTTGACGGATCTTACATGCAGATCGCGCGGTTAAGACGAACGCCAAAATCCGCATCGGGGTTCGTCGTCGCGTCGCCGACCCGTTCCTGGATCACCGCCACGGCTAGATCACGACGCTTCGGCAGGCGAGCCTTCTCCGCCTTCGCCAGCGCGTCAGGCATCTCTTCCCGCGTTAGGTCGGTGCAGTAGCCAGGAGCGCCCGGCTGTTGCCGCCAGGACTCCGCGATAGTGCCCGAGTAGACTGCATCCAGCCCGGAGTCTTCGACAAGCGCGAGCCCTACCTCGCGATCTTCATCCCGGTCTGCTGCAACCGGAATGGCGAGACGTCCAGGACTTCCTGCGGGTTTGCCCTTCCTCGCGAAGGAGTCCGAACCAATCGCGTTCCAGGCTTTGACTATGGGGCGGCCAAGTTGCTCGGACACCCAGACGCTCTCTACCTTGCCGTCTTCGATCTCGACGATCTTCTCGTCGCGCATCGGATAGTAGTTCGAAGTGTCGATTACGACTGTTTCCTCAGTGACCATCGCCAACAGAGAAGCGATACCGGGAATACGGTTCAGGGGTATCGAGAGAATGATAGCGTCGGCGCCTTTAACAGCTTCCTCGGCATCGACAGCCCGTCCGCCTGACGCTAGCACCTCGGACGGGATTGTGTCTGGGCCACGCGAGTTGGCGACCTTCACGTCATGCCCTGCTTCGCTGAGGGTCCGAACTAGGGTTTTCCCAATGTGGCCGACGCCAAGAATTCCTATCTTCACGAGACTGCACTCCTTCACGGTTGTTTCATGTCCTAGATTAGGTGTAGCTGGTGAATTCAACAAGAACAGACAAACAAGTGGGTTACCCACTGCGAGGTAAGTATGGCCATCGAACGCGATTGGAGATGCGACGATTCTAAACAGCAGCTCGTTTGGGCAGCCGCCACTCGGGACGCCCTGCGTGTACTGGAGGGCAAGTGGAAAATCGTTATCGTCTGCCAGCTTTTCGGCGCAAAGGGACCGCTGAGGTTCTCCGAGCTGGAGAGGAGGGTCGAGGGCGTCAATCAGAAGATGCTGATCCAGCAGCTCAAGGAACTGGAAAAAGACGGGATTATCACCCGGACCGTTTTCCCTCAGGTGCCACCGCGAGTGGAGTACGAGCTGAGTGGGATGGGCATCGCGCTCTGCCCCGCGATGGCGGAGTTGATCGACTGGGCGTTCATGCGACGGGAAACGATGGGCGAGCCGACAGTAACGTCCGAAAAGACGAGTGCGCCGCAACTGTGAAGCCACAGAAGCCAGTCGCCTTCGGCGCTTCATGCGGGCCTATGAACACCGCAAGGCAGCGCTTTCCGCTACGCCGCGATCAGCGTTCTATCTCGACCGGCTTCCAATTCAACCTGAGATTTATTGAATCGGGTCCGAAGAGTTCGCCCTACCGCTCTCCGAAAGCCGCCCTATCTCCGTTTTCCACCAATGGAGGATGTAAATGAAAAAGCTAGCAATCATAGTCATCTCGATAATGACGGCGTTCACGGGGTATGTCCCGGCTCAGGCAATGCCAAAGGCGCCGATTGCCGCTTCTACGCCGGCGACCGACGTTCAGCAGGTTCAATACAGAGACGACAACCGCCGCTATGTTCCCCGCGGCGAGCGCCGCTACAGCAATCACTACGATCGTCGGGATCGTTATGATCGCAGAGACAGGTACGATCGCCGCGACCGTTACAGCAACCGCCGCTACGATCGTCGTTATGATAACCGCCGCCGCAACAATGCGGGCGCTATCATCGGCGGCCTCGCTGCAGGCGCCATCATCGGCGGCGCGATCGCCTCGCAGAACCGCAACGGCAGCAGCAGCTGCGCCGCGCGTTACCGCTCGTACCGCGCCTCTGACAACACGTATCAGCCCAGCTCGGGACCGCGTCGCGTTTGCCGCTAAGTTTGGAATGAGACGTTGCAACACAGATCCCGTCAGCGATGACGGGATTTTTCTATGGTATCTGGTGAAAAGCAGATAGGCGCCGCGCCAAATGCAATTTCCGCTCAGGACGGTCAGCAACGGCCGCGGAGCCCTCGGCAGCCAGGAGCCGCCGAAGGCAATCCAGATGACTACTGACGTGGAATGATCACGTTGTGACCGCGGTCGGGCCTGTCACCACCCCAATTTCCAGAGTTGTCGCGATCCGGCCGCGTCGGTCTTTCCGGTCTGTCTGGACGGTCGGGCCTGGTTGGCCGATCCGGACGGTCTGGTCTGTCCGGTCGATCGGGACGACCGGGTCTGTCTGGACGATCTGGTCTGCCATCCCAACCGCCCGGACGATCTGGCCTACCGGACCAATGGCCGGGGCGACCGGGGCGGCCTGGCCGGCCATCCCAGTGGTCCGGGCGGCCATAATGGCCGTGGTATCGGACGCGATCTCGACGCCAATAGTAGTCCGATCGGTCACCGCGATCGTAGACAGTTTCGTACGTCGAGTAGCCGCCAGTCTCGCTGACGCAGCCCGCAAGCGTCAGGCACGCCAAACCGATGGCAACCGCTCCTCCAAAACTTCTCATTTTCATTGTCAAGCTCCCTCCATGTGTCGGGACAGCGTCTGTCGACCGACCAAGCTCCTAACAGAAAAGGCCGGGGCGAAAGCCACCGACCTCGTCGCTGCTCTACCGCGCCAGTACATCCGTGGTCGTGGTGAGCATTCAAGGCGAAAGGTAGGATCATTCTTGCCCAAAGCAAGAGCCGCAGCCGACAGTTGACTCCGCCGCACGATGAGGGTCTTTCCAAGGGATGCGAGTAAAGTTGTGGGTGGAGTCGCGCTCTCTGCGCCCGGTCGCTTAGGTTCAACAGTGCGAGATCTGGCCGTTGCGCTTTCCTACCCATCGATACAGGATGCGAAGCCGCGGTTGCCTTCCTTAAACGGACCCCCACCCGCGGCGGAGGCTCGACGCGGCGGACCACGTTGAATGTGCGTCGAGCCTCGTCACGAGCAAGTGCTTACATGCTGCTAGATCTTCGAAGAATTGATGCGTCGTCCTGAGGCGGCCTCCACTGTCTTTCACCTCAATGCAATCAGAAAGAGCAGATGAACCACCTCTCCACGACAGTCGGGACCCTTGCATCGCTCGTCCTAATGATGTGGTGGCCGCTGACGTTTTTGCCCATTGGTTTGCCTTGGCCTGCTGCGCTGTCTAAGGGGATCGAAGAGCGCGAAAGGCTGAAGCGCCTCGGTCCTTGATTTCTTTACCCGTTGCTGCTCACATACGCGTGCCCCTCGGGGTACGGGTGTGACAGTAACTTGGGTGCTGTCTGATGGGACCTTTGCTCGAAATATCGGCCCGTCGCTGGAGCTACCTTGAGCTCTAGCCGCCCGACGTGACCGGACGGGCATTTTGCAATCTAAAGCCGTGTTCCGACGTCCTCACATCGATATGACACTCGACAGCTAGCGGGTCAGTCTTTCTTCAAGAAGCGTGGGTTGTCACGGTAGGCTTGATAGCTATCGCGGCAAAGGCTCGGCGTTGGGTCTCTAATTCCCTACATTTGGCGCCGAGTTTCACTTGTCATCACTGAATTTCCGCAGTTGATTGCCCGCCGCCCTGATGATCAAAGGTATGTGGTTGCCGACGGTCGGCTCTCCTTCAGTTCCCGATTGCTCTGCTGTCACCGGCTGACCGGCAACTGCCATATGGATTGGACCAGTAATACCGAACAGTGGCCGTGCTGCCGATCAACGTGCATTCTATTGTAAGGCGTCTCAGCACCGACCAGCGGCCAGATCGCCTCATCGTCCGTCGCACCCGTTTTCCTCGTCGACACGCGAGTTCAGCCGAACAGGTCCCTCGGCGGTGCCGAAACTCCGCCAAGGCCGCCGACCGCCGTGTAGCGCGGCAGCACCATCATTCGGTCGGCGGGCAGGGGACGCTGCAATCCCTTCGCCTCGCTCCACGGCGCCGTCATCCAGATCTCGCATTCTTCCTTAGTCGTCAGAAGAACGGGCATGGCCTTCGGGTGGATTGGCTTTACGATCTCGTTGGGGTCGGTCGTCAGGAAGGCATAGAGGTCGTGTTCTCCCTCACGCGGCGCCTTGATCGGTCCCCGTGAGCCGATCCACTTCGTATGGATGCCCGCAAGCATGAACAGCGGCTGATCCTCACCGACGACGAACCATCGAAGCGGCTTCTTTCCCGTCGCCGCGTCAGCCGTTTGTTCGTACTCGCTGAATGCCGTTGCAGCGACAAGACAACGGTTCTCGACGCGGAGCCACTGTTGCCAGTGGGGAATGAACGTCTTGCGGACGTTGGTTACGCCCCTGTCTGGCTTGCCGTCGAGATGCACCTCGGGCGTCGGCATGCCCCACGTCGACATCGTCAGCTCGCGCTCGCCGTCCGAGTCCATGCGGATGCCCCTTGACGATCGGGGTGGACGTTGATTGACGGGGGCAGGTTTCCTTCCCTGAACCGCGTGATGCTGATGAAGTCTCTGATGGCCGCCTGGTTAGTTGTGACATTGTAGAGGTTGCACATGCTCGCCTCTCCGTGTCGTCGGGTAGATAAGCGACAGAGTTAGAGTATCAACTGCACCAGACGCGCTGTCGGACACTGCGGAATGACGGGCATGCCAAGACCGTCTGGCCGCAAGCCGTGGCTACATGCTCAAGCTTAGGGGGTGCATCCCGCCTGCTACAAAGCTATCCCCCGGATGAGGCGGGACCCCCTTGTAGGGATCTGACCAGCGCCGACGACAGCGCCCCCGATGCGACAGGCTTGCGAACGACCGGAACCCCCGAGTATCCAGCAGGAATGCTGATCCCGTCGCGATAGCCGGTAGCGAACACGTAGGGTATCTCAAGGCGTTCGAGTTCGGCGGCTACGTCCTCGGATGTCTGTTCACCGAGGTTAAGATCGAGGACCGCACATTCCGGACGCTTATGCTCGATAGACAGGAGCGCAGCGTCGACCGTCGCGGCCACGGTCACTTCGATCGCGCCAAGTGCCCGAAGAAGTTCCTCCGTGTCCATGGCGATAAGCGACTGGTCTTCGACGAGAAGAACCCGCATGCCACCGATCGGATAAGATTCCTGCTTTATTGCCTCATCAGTCCGCGACTGCACCGCTGTCGTGACCTTGAAGAGATGTTGCGCAGGAAGTACGAAGGTCGCTTTTAGGCCGGCTTTGGCAAACTGCAGGTCGACCGTTCCATCGAGGTCATGGGACACCGTCTTCTCGATAAGCTTGGACCCGAAACCCTTTCGGGTCGGAATGACGACTTCAGGACCCCCGCTTTCCACCCAGTCGAGACGGCAGTCTCCGTCTTCGGTCAGCGCCCAAGAGACTTCCAGCTTACCGGACGGTACGGACAGGCTGCCGTACTTGGATGCATTCGTCATCATTTCGTGGAGGAGCAGGGCGAACACGCCGAACGCCCGCTCTGTCAGCCCGACAGGTTCACCTGAGATAACGATCCTGTCCGGCATCTGCGCGAAGCGGTGCATGTCCGCCTCGGCAGTAATCAGGCTACCGAGTTCCCCGCCGTCGGAACCAGCGAATGACTGGTCGTGCGCGTAGGACAGCGCCCTCAGGCGGCCCTCGAACGACTTTGCGTAGTCGTCAACCGACTCGGAGTTCGCTCCGGTCTGAGCGGCGATCGACTTCACGAGACTCAGGATGTTCTTGACCCTGTGATTGAGCTCAGCGTTCAGAAGCTTACGCTGATTTTCGGTCTTTTCGCGCTGCTCCTCGGTCGCGTCGTTATGGGAGAGCATTACGTCCCTGACATACCCGCGGATCGCATCCGCGATGACAAGGTCCGCATCCGACCATGGGACGGACTTGTGACGCACATCTTCCCGCCAGGTGTCGAAGCTGCCGCGAGGGGTGAGGCGCTTGCCATATTCCGTCTTGATCTCGGTCTTGGTCGGCTCTCCCGCCCATTCGATCTGGTGTGCCTCTTCGCTGCGGAAGAAGACGAGGAAATCGGGATTCGACACCGAGATCGGTATGGCTAGCATGCCGGCGACGCGCGTTCCGTAGATCTCCCTGTTTCCAGTGAAGGATGCAAGGTCCTGAGTGTCCCAGATGGCGCGTCCGGCCCGCCCGGCGACCAGTTCCATCAGTTCGGGTACCATGTTCTCGGGTGGAGACACTCCGTGGGACGCCCATTCCCCCTTCGACCACAGTCCAGCGCCATCGCTTGCGATCAGCCTCGCGAAGTCGTCGAGGCGGGATTTCAGGACTGTATCAACTGACTCTTCCGGCCTCACCTCGGCAATGATCGCGTCGAGGCGCGTGCGGGTCGACATCGCCGCAGCCTTCTGCTCCCGATGTTCGATGGAGGCAACATGGAGCGAGAAGTACTGTGCGAAAAGCTCGATGGAAACGCGGAGCGGAATGGACAGCCACTTGGGAGAGTTGTGGTGACACGAGATCAGGCCCCACAACTCGCCGTCGACTACGATAGATACCGACATGGAGGCCGCGACACCCATGTTGCGCAGGTATTCGCAGTGTATCGGCGACACGCTACGCAGATGGGCGTGCGACAGGTCGACGGGTGCCTCTTCCTCGGAAACGCGGGGGGTGAGGGGAACGGGGACGAAATTGGCGTCGCCAATCACCCGTACCCAGTTCTGGACGTAGAGCTTTCGCGCCTGCATCGGAATGTCGGAGACGGGAAAATGCTGACCGAGAAAGCTCTTGAGCGACGGGTCCTTTGCTTCAGCCACGACTCGTCCGGCCCCGTTGTGAAGAAAACGATATACCATGACACGGTCGTAGCCGAGCATGGCGCGGACAAGCCGCGCCGTCGTGCGGAAAAGCGGATCGAATTCCTTTTGACCGTCCACCCGCCTCACCAGCGACTGCGTGAGGTGCAGCGCGACCTCAGTATCCTCAGGCGATGCGGGGTCCTCGAACTCGAGAAATGTCCGTCCACCGTGACGATGGACCGTAATGTCGGCAAGGGTGTTCGAGTCACCGAGCTTGGCCTTCAGAACCAGTCCGGCAGTATGGCTCGACCCGGATCGGGCGACGGCGTTGCCAAGATCATGCGCGACCGTCGAACCAACGACGTCTGATAGCTGGGCGCCGACGTATTCGCGGTTGGTACTTCCGAGAAACCTGTCGACGTTCTGTGATACGAAGAGGACCCTGCCAGTCTCTTCGTCCAGGACGACCATGGCTCCGTGCGGCTGAATGCTGCCAGGAATGTGAATAGGTTCACGATCGCAGTTGCTGAGATCAACCTCGGACCTGTCGTAACTCAAGGGCAGAATCCTGCTTTCTGAGGGGGTTCTTGGGAACGGTTGTGCCATGACAGAAACCACCGTGCAACCGCATGGGGCTCGTCAAACAAAGAGGGATCGGTGTGGGATTTTGATGTCATACTAATAGCAGGACGCTTTTCAGGATCATAAAAGTCCGCAATTTCAAAGTTGTTCCAGTTCAGAAGTGAGCTACGAGACAATATCGCGTTGAGTTTCAATAAAGACGGCGTAATCCGCCCCTCTCAAGCTGAGCTTTAAGCACGACGGCAGCGCGACGCAGTGAAACGTCAGCGTGTCGCCAGCTTAGACGACCTGTCCATGGCGAGCGACGTCCCGCCTGACCAGGCGGCAACCAGCTTCGCCGTCACAGGTTCTTTAGCGCGTCCCCGAGCTCGCGAGGGGAGAACGGTTTCTGGATCACCTTTGCCGACAGATAGGGCGCTGAAAGACCTGCTGCGCCGTACCCGCTTGCGAACATGAAAGGGATGCCACGCTGTGACAGGCAATCCGCGACAGGAAACGACTGTTTTCCTGCAAGGTTGATGTCGAGAATCGCGAAGTCGAATTGTTGGCTGGATGCCGCTTCCAGAGCCGTCTCAAGACGCATCGCAGGTCCTACTATCTCATGCCCAAGATCGGTAAGCGCATCTTCGATCAGCATCGCGACGAGCATTTCGTCTTCTACGATAAGTATACGCGCCATCTAAAGTCCGACGCTAGCCGAGCTGTCGACAACGGCCTCCATGGAAGTTTCCAGTTTGAACTTCAGGCCGTCTTCCTCGAAATCCATCTCGGCGGTGCCCTGGAGCTCCTTTGGCAGCACCCTCAGAATCAGGCGTGATCCAAACCCTTTCCGATCAGTTTGGCGAACCTTGGGTCCACCGCGCTCTGTCCACTTCAGCGTGAACCGATTCTCGGAGGACACTGTCCACTCCACGGTCACTGTTCCAGTGGAATTCGACAGCGCTCCGTATTTGACAGCATTGGTGGCGAGCTCGTGAAGAGCCAAGGCAATCGACAGCGCGGCATGTGGACCGACACGAAGTCTCGGACCGTCAATGCTGATAGCCTGTCTGCCGGGGTAGCGGAAAGCTTCCATAGAGCTGTCGACCATCACGCGCAGGTCTGAACCGTCCCAGTTCTGTTCGGTTAAGACATTGTGGGCGCGAGAAAGGGCGAGGATTCGCGAATTGATCGCATCTGAAGCCTCCTCCTTCGTCTGTACCCCACGCAACGTTTGGCTGACGATGGACTGTATGGACGCGAGCGTGTTCTTGACCCGATGGTTGAGCTCGTTGATCAGAAGCTTCTGATGGCTTTCGGCCCTGACCCGTTCGGTAACGTCCGAACCCTGTATGAAGATGTTCGTGACCTTGCCGTTGTTGTCGCGAATTGGTTGATAGACAAAGTCCGCGAAGCGCTCTTCCAAAGCGCCGTGCTCGTTCCGCTTCAATAACACTCGATCCGACATGCGCTTCAACGGCTCACCAGTTTTGAAGACTTGATCAAGAAGCGCTGTGTACCCCTGTTCGGCGACCTCCGGAAGTGCGACGGCAATAGGGAGGCCAATCACGTCGCGTCCGCCGATCAGTTTCCGGTATTCCGGGTTGACCAATTCGAACCTATGGTCGGCTCCGCTAACCATCGCCATGAACGTTGGAGCCTGGCTAAACAGGTTCTGAAGCCGCTGCGACTCTTCCATGATACGACGTTGTGCCAAGACCCGCTCGGTGGTTTCGACCACAATCGCTATCACGCCAGCCGGCCGCCCGTTTTCGCCTGGGACGGGTGAGTAGTCGAGGTCCATCCAGACTTGTTCCGGATAACCTTTACGATGAAGCGTCAGCTCCTGGTCGCGGTAGGCGAGTGTCTCGCCCGCCAGACAGGTTTTCATGACATTGTCGTTGAAATCGGAAATTTCCGACCAACCTTCGCGGACCTTCGAGCCAAACAGCGCTGGATGTCGATGTCCGGCAAAAACGGAGTACGCGTCGTTGTAGATCATTACGCCGTCGTCGCCCCAAAGCATGACCATTGGGACCGGGGAGTGCAGAAGGAGCGCTGTCGCAGTTCGTAGGGAGTGCGGCCAGGTATCCACTCGCCCAAGCGGCGTCTTCGACCAGTCAAATTCTCTAATGATAGCTCCTACCGCCCCGTCGTGGCCAAGAAACTGGAAGGGGTCGGTTCCGTGAAGATTGTCGTTTGGCATCGGGCCTCAATGAGGAAGTTACTGAGCGAGAAGTCGAGGACGTGATGTGAAATAGTGGGGACTAATGCTGAATGGAAGGCATTCAAGAGGGTCTCTATGAAACTTTACTCATGTTCTCCTACTGAGGCATTTGGATAGATCTATCATCTCCCCGAAGCATCAAAAACCGCCTATTGTCCTGGGGACGGTAGTACCATTGCAGTTGCACGGGAGCAGCGGCCCTTCGCCGAGCGCGACAGATGGCAGGGAAGGCAGGTCTGCGGAGTGTCGGGTAGAAGGATGTTGTCCGGATATGGTTCGTAGAAGAACTGAGCTGACGGGGCAAGTCGACGTCGCATGGCACGATACGACCCGATGCAACTACTATCCCAGCCCCTGGGAAACGAGCCGCCACCTCGTTGGAGAGGTCGACGCCTCTCAGACGACCCGGGCATCTGGATGTCGGTAAACAGGAATTGCCAAAACGACGCCTGGTTACTGAGGATAGGTGATGAGTTCGCAACAATTCCTTAAACAAAAGCCGGATAACTAGTCAGCATCTTGGCAACGCCTGCCGAGATGCGTGACGACCGCGACGAACGTTTTAAGCATGAACGTTTCGGTCGTTGTCGGCTTCCAAGAAGGCAAAGGTATCAGATCACAGCCTTTGCCTTCTTGGTTCGGTCAGTGATCATCACCACCGTGTTGGACTCGCGACAACCGAGAATTAACAATACTGTGGCATACGGGAATTACGCGTTAGGGATACTCGCGTACTGGCTTGAGCGGACTGTCGTCGTTGTGGTGCGATGATGGTCCGCTCGCTACCCTTCCTTATCCGTTTGAACCACCTCGTCGTGGCTGGATAAGCTGTCCCCATCATCGACCGGGATGCTTCCTACGACCTGCAGAAGGGCAGGGCATCAGACTACCGAGCCTTGCCATATTCTGCCATAAGTCCTGATGCTGATTGATTGCGTTCCCGATCAACAATGCTTCCTTAACCAGAATCACTCATATTCGTGCTGCCTCTGGTGCCGCAATATCAGTAGCTTGGCGAGCATGTCGGCAGTAATTGGTACCTGCTCCCGACATGCTTCGCTACAATCCTCGCCTTGAGCGTCCTGTTGCCGCCAAGCGTATCTAACCATTGTTCCCTACACTGATCATTGTTACGCTTTCGTTGTTGCCGAGAGTTGATTCCTCCGGCTATGGCGACGAGTGACGATGGTTTAGCGGTAGGACGTCAGAACCATGGTCTCTACTTGCAACGGTTGCCCTCAACATGCTCCCCGCATGAAGCGTCCGTTGCAACGGGAAGGCTGATGAATGTTGGCCTTCCCAAGTCCCCACTCGTTGAAACAGCCTGTTTGTAGCTTGCGTCATAAGGGTGACGTTGATAGCCCTTCGGCTGGTCCGAAGCCAAACCCGGACCTCCGACTTGGAAGGCTCTGTCTTCGCGACAGCCTTCCCCTTTTCGATCGGCTGGGAACGCTAAAATCCTCTGAATCAAGGGTTTTTTCGATTTTAATCAATCTGAGAGCATTTTTATTTCGGTACGACTTAACATTTCCGGATCTGGAAAAAACCAGTTTCCTAGCCTCTCAGACCCCGTGTGGATCAGGGCGTTTCCAGACTTCAGAATGACGAAATTGGTCCTGCTCGCGTGACGCCGGGCGCGACTTCAAACCCTAAGGCTCTGTACGATGTGGTTTTCTCCTCTCGCGCCATCCGGATCATACAGCGTATCGCAGAGATCGGCAGTCGTATCCAATGGTGTCGATCGGATTTGGCAGCGTCAAGCAGTTACCTTCAGGATAGCCATCGCATAAGGTGGCAAAGCTAACCTTTACCCAATTCATTATTTTTATGCTTAGGGGACGCAAGCCGGACCCCTTCTCGCGTTGCGAGCGTCACGAGCAGCCCGCGCAAAGATGCAGGGTTCCCGTTTATTCTACAGATGTTCGTGAATGGTTCCGCTGGTATGACTTTTTGCCAACAAGATATTTTTAAAGTGTTGTTAATGCGCTGGCCTGTCCATCCGCGATAGTCGCTGGAACGGCACGACATTATGACCAGAAACGTTTGTCGGAACGTCCTGCTGCCGATCCGGTCGCTCGAAAATCGTACCTGTGTAGAATGAAGGCAAGCCCGTAGTATCGTGTAGGCATCTGCCAATCGACATGACCTTTTTCAAACAAAAGCCGTCAAATACGGTGTAGCAGGTGGAGCCAGCCTCACCACTGAGTATGCCGGTGTGGACTTCAAAAGCCACCCTCTCACGATCGCCGGGGATGATGCGTGCCATGACGTCTTCGATGGTCACACCTCTAACCACCTCATCCAAAGTGAACCCGTAGAGACTGGCGAATATCGCATCGCCGGTAAGGCAATTATCCACCACGTTCCAATTGTAGAACCCTAAGTTAGGAACGTCGTTTTCACTGAAGGCCATCTCAAACCCCTGATCGAATCATCCCAATTCTGCCATTAATGCGAGTATTCGTAATTGCTAATTTTAATCAGTGAGTTGTAGTAGTGAGGTGAGTGAGCGCTCTGTCGCTTACGCCAAGAACGCGGAAGTCAAGCAGGCTGCTGCAATCATCACGCCCATTACAACAACCGTCATTAGATGGTTTTGGTGAGGTTTGATCAAGGAGGGCAGGGCGGGAGTCTTGCGGTTTCGGTTGCAAGGAAGAAGGCTGTGGCGTTGCATGTCGGGGTCTGCCAGCGCATCACGACGTCGACACTGGGTGTTGCTTACAGTCATTTGGTTCGGGAGAGCAGACGTCGAATCAACCCCTCATCGCCCGGAGAGTTGAAAGCGACGTCATGCGGCTTCGCCACGGCTTATTTGGCGGCAGGCTTCTCGACCACGGCCGCGCACCAAAACCGCTGATCTCAAACGATATCTAGGACATTAATCCTATAAAGACGGCACGGCTGCCTGTTAGGACATAATTTGACTTTCGGACATTTTACGTGACCTACAACAGAGCGTTCTGGATCGGCTTACCCGGCGAGATATTTTGCCGAATATATCCCTTGGCAAAAATTCCCCGTGCGATATATCGAGATGGATATCTTGCTTATGCCTGGGAGCGCGATTGGATGAATGGTAAGACACGACGTTCCTATGTTTTTCAAGGGTTGCTGACCGTCCTCGCAGCCTCCCTGTCTCTCACCTTGCTGGCTGCTCCGGCCGCGGCGGATGAGAAGGTGACGGTGTTTGCTGCAGCCAGCATGAAGAATGCGCTCGACGCTGCCAACAAGGCCTATGGCAAGCCGGTGACAGCCTCCTATGCGGCAAGCTCGGCGCTCGCCAAGCAGATCGAAAGCGGTGCGCCGGCAGACGTGTTCATCTCCGCGGATCTCGACTGGATGAACTATCTGTCCGACAAGGCTCTGGTGAAGGAAGACACAAAGTCCAACTGGCTCGGAAATCAAATCGTGCTGGTCGCGCCCAAAGAGAATGCCGCACCGGTCGATATCATCAGGGGTCTCGACCTTGCCCGGCTTCTGAACGGCGGCAAGCTTGCCATGGGTGAGCCGAATTCGGTTCCTGCGGGCAAATACGCAAAGTCGGCGCTGGAAAAGCTCGGCATCTGGTCGTCGGTCGAA
Organism: Rhizobium sp. Leaf321; assembly: GCF_001423215.1. Classification (NCBI taxonomy): domain Bacteria; kingdom Pseudomonadati; phylum Pseudomonadota; class Alphaproteobacteria; order Hyphomicrobiales; family Rhizobiaceae; genus Rhizobium; species Rhizobium sp. Leaf321. The sequence goes on from NZ_LMOF01000004.1 coordinate 168,947, forward strand.
AAAAGCGTCGCCGGTGCCGAAAGTGTGAGGGCAGCGCTCGCGCTGGTGTCGCGCGGCGAAGCGCCTTACGGCATCGTCTATGCAACCGATGCCGCTGCCGATCCGGGTGTCGCGGTGGTTGGAACCTTCCCCGCGGACAGCCATGCGCCGATTATCTACCCGATTGCGATTCTATCGGATTCAAAATCGCCGGATGCCGCGGGTTATCTCGATTACCTGAAGTCCGCCAAAGCCGCGCCTTTCTTCGAAAAGGAAGGCTTTACGGTTCTGAAGTAAGCCAGTTTGACTTGGGCCCCTTGGGCTGATGTCTGAAGGGAAGCAGCGTTGGACTGGTTGGTACTCAGCGAGGAGGAATGGACGGCGGTGCGCCTGAGCCTTCGGGTCTCGAGCGTGGCCGTCCTTGTCAGCCTGCCCCTCGGCATTCTCGTCGCCTATGTCTTGGCGCGCGGAAAATTCTGGGGCAAATCGATCCTCAACGGCATCGTGCTTTTGCCGCTGATCCTGCCGCCTGTTGTGACCGGGTTCCTGTTGCTCATCGTCTTCGGCAGACGTGGCGTGGTGGGCTCGTTCCTCGCGGATTATCTCGGCATCGTCCTCTCCTTTCGCTGGACGGGTGCCGCCCTTGCCTGCGGGGTGATGGGATTTCCCCTGATGGTCCGCTCGATCCGGCTGTCGATCGAGACTGTCGATCGGAAGCTGGAGGAGGCGGCCGGCACGCTTGGCGCCAGTCCCCTCTGGGTCTTCCTCACCGTTACCCTGCCGCTCATTCTTCCCGGCATTATCGCCGGTATGATCCTCGCCTTCGCAAAGGCCATGGGTGAATTCGGTGCGACGATCACATTCGTGTCCAATATCCCCGGCGAAACGCAGACGCTGTCGGCAGCGATCTATACGTTCACTCAGGTTCCCGGCGGTGATGTCGGCGCCATGCGTCTTACCATCGTAGCGATCGCGATTTCGTTTGCGGCGCTGCTCGCGTCCGAATGCATGGCCTATCTGGTCGGACGCAAGGTGGCGGTCGAATGACGATGATCGTGGACGTGCGGCAGTCGTTCAAGAGCTTCGTGCTCGACGCATCCTTCACCTCGACAGGCGGCGTGACGGCGCTGTTCGGCCGCTCGGGATCCGGAAAGACATCGCTGGTGCGCGCCATTGCCGGCCTCTCCAAACCGCAGCGCGGACGGATCGAGATTGACGGCGATGTCTTGCTGGATACCGACCGTGGCATCTTCGTGCCAATGCACAGGCGTCGCTTCGGATATGTCTTCCAGGAAGCACGGCTCCTCCCGCATCTAAGCGTCCGTCAGAACCTTCTTTACGGAAAATGGTTCGCGCCCAAGTCAGCGCAGGTCGAGAATATCTCGCATGTTGTCGAACTGCTCGGCATCGGTCCGCTCCTCGACCGCCGGCCGGGCAACCTTTCCGGTGGCGAAAAGCAGCGCGTGGCGATCGGCCGAGCGCTTTTGTCGTCACCAAGACTGCTCCTGATGGACGAACCACTCGCAGCGCTCGACGACGAGCGAAAGGCCGAAATCCTGCCCTATCTGGAGCGGATGCGCGATGAGACCGCGATGCCTATCGTCTATGTCAGCCATTCGGTCGCGGAAGTGGCGAGGCTCTCGGACCGCGTCGTGATGATGAGCGACGGTCGGGTGGAGATATCAGGCACACCGTCGGACGTGCTGTCCGGCAGCCAAGTACTGGCCACAGAGCGCCGCGAAGCCGGCGTGGTGCTTTCCGGAACCGTCGAAGCGATCGATTCGGCGCATGGCTTGGCGACTGTGCGGCTTTCGTCCGAAGTTCTCGTCGTTTCGAACGCGCGGGCGCAGGTTGGACAGAGCGTCAGGCTCCATGTGCCGGAGCGAGATGTGATGCTCGCCACCAGGAAGCCCGAAGGGCTGAGCGCCCTCAACATTCTGGAAGGGCAGATCGCCCAGATGGATGCCGAAGGGGAGGGCATGGTGCGCGTCAAGATCCGGTGTGGCGAAGACGTGGTGCTTGCCCGGATCACCGGCCTGTCGGTTGAGCGTCTTGCACTTCAAGCCGGACTTCCCGTCTATGCGGTGATCAAGACCGTCGCCCTGGCACGGTAATTGGCCGGGTAAGCTGTGCCCGAAATAAAAAGGGCCAGCGCTGGCTGACCCTTTTCGTCTGTCTATAGGCTTTAACCCGTTCGATCAGGTCGCGACACCCTGCGGGCTGTCGGCCGACCTGTCGGGTGCACGGCTGAGCATCAGGGCGACGATCGTGCAGATGGCACCCGAAATCAGGTATCCGCCGATGAAGATGATGCCGAACTGGCTCGCGAGACCGAGCGCGGTCAGTGGCGCAAAACCTGCGCCGACCAACCATGCGAGGTCGGACGTCAGGGCCGAACCGGTGTAACGGTAAGGCTGGCTGAAGCGCGACGAAACCGAACCGGAGGCCTGACCAAAGGAAAGGCCTAGGATGGCAAAGCCGATGATGATGAATGCATCCTGGCCGGTACCGCCCGCATTCAGCAGGAACGGCGCCGTAAAGCTGAAGATGGCGATGATCACCGCACCAATGATCAACTGGCGGCGACGACCGATCCTGTCTGCAAGAAGACCGGAGATCACGACCGTCACGAGTCCGAGCAAAGCACCGATGACCTGGACGAACAGGAATTTCCCGGCGCTCTGGCCACCGAAAAGTGTCACCCAGCTCAGCGGGAAGATCGTTACAAGGTGGAACATCGCGAAGCTTGCAAGCGGGGCAAAGGCGCCGAGAACGACGTCGCCCCCGTGAACGCGCAGCACTTCCAGAACCGGCTTTGCCTGCAATTCGTGGGCTTCGAGCGCATCGCCGAACTCTTTCGATGCAACAATGCGCAGACGAGCAAACAGGGCCACAACGTTGATGGCAAACGCGACGAAGAACGGATAGCGCCAGCCCCAGCTCAGGAAGTCGGCGTCGGAGAGATTGAAGACGAAATAGCCGAACAGGACGCTCGCGAGCGCAAACCCGAATGGCGCGCCGAGCTGCGGGATCATCGCGTAAAGGCCGCGGCGGTTCGGGGGTGCATTCAGTGCCAGCAGCGATGCAAGACCGTCCCAGGCTCCACCCAGCGCAAAACCCTGGCCCAGACGGAACAGCGCCAGCAGAGCCGGCGACCAGTATCCGATCGTCTCATAGCCGGGCAGGAAGGCGATCGAGGCCGTCGAGCCACCGAGCACGAGAAGGGCAATCGTCAGCTTCGTGCCGCGTCCATAGGTACGGTCGACCCACATGAAGACCACCGAACCAACAGGACGCGCGATGAACGCGAGCGAGAAGATCGCAAACGAGTAAAGCGTGGCGGTGACCGGGTCTCCGGCAAACGGAAAGACCACCCGAGGAAAAACCAGGACCGAGGCAAGGCCGTACACGAAGAAGTCGAAAAATTCCGACATTCTGCCGATGACGACCCCGATAGCAATATTGCTCGGTTCGACCGGCTTGTCGTCGTGGATCTGCCGGGCATCCCGTTCCATCTCTGTGGATGTAGGATTGGCAAGTTGGCTCATGAATGTGTTCTCCTGCACGTCTGTTTCCACATGAGAATGTCGGGCGTACCAGCTGTCAATCAAGACGTCGCGCAAAAAGCATATTTTGGGCGGATTTTGGTGTTTTCTGAGGCACCCATGGCAACAGATGGACATTGAGGCGGAGTTGATGTTTTTGCAACGACCATCATCAATCCACACACCCCGCTTGCATTGCAGCGCGAAAAAGTTATTGCACTGCGACGAAACACCTCATGGAGATCAGTTGCTTGCTCCGTTAGGCCGACTGGACACATCGAAAGTTTCGAGCAGACCAATGTTCCCAATGTTGAAACGTCTCATCCAAATCGCTTTGCTGCCGCTTTTGGCCACCCTTTCGGGCTGCAATCTCGTCGTGATGTCGCCATCAGGCGATATCGCCAGGCAGCAGGCAGATCTGATTATCGTCTCGACCGTTCTGATGCTGCTGATCATCGTGCCGGTCGTGTTTCTCACGCTCTACTTCGCCTGGCACTATCGTCACGCGAACACCACAGCAAAATACGATCCGGAATGGCATCACTCGACACGGCTCGAAGTGGTTATCTGGGCCGCGCCGCTGGCGATCATTGTCGCGCTCGGTGCGATCACCTGGATCAGCACCCACCGTCTTGACCCGTATCGTCCTCTCGACCGCCTCGATGCGGAACGTCCGGTTCCCGCCGAAACGCGGCCTCTGACGGTTCAGGTCGTGGCGCTCGACTGGAAGTGGCTGTTCTTCTATCCCGAATACGGCATCGCCACGGTCAACGAGATGGCCGCACCGGTCGATCGCCCGATCACGTTCGAGATCACCTCGAGCTCGGTGATGAACTCGTTCTACATTCCGGCGCTCGCCGGCCAGATCTACGCGATGCCGGGGATGCAGACCAAACTGCACGCCGTCATCAACAAGGAAGGCGAGTTCGAGGGGCTTTCGGCAAACTACAGCGGTGCCGGGTTCTCGCACATGCGCTTCAAGTTCCACGGCTACACGGCCGAAGGCTTCGACGGCTGGATCGCAAAGGTCAAGCAGCAGGGTACCGCACTCAACCGCGATGCCTATCTGAAGCTTGAGAAGCCTTCCGAGCGCGAGCCGATCCGCTATTTTGCGGCGGCCGACAAGGATCTCTACAGCGCGATCCTCAACATGTGTGCCGAACCGGGCAAGATGTGCATGAACGAAATGATGCATATCGACATGATGGGTGGTGCCGGCACTGAGAGCCACGAGAACCGCGCGAAACTTCAGTATGACAATCGTCGTATCGGAGATGCGGAAGGTACAAACGCCGCGACTTTCCCCGCGACTGGCACACCTGCCAAGAGCGATGAACAGCCGCACAATGAGCAAGGTCACGGCAACCACTCGATGCCGGACACGAACAATGGCGACGCCGATCCGGCGCCTGCGCAGATCAACAATTAACGGGTTGTCCCATGTTTTCCAATCCTGACATCCTGAAGTTTATCTTCGGAAGGTTGTCCTTCGAATCACTGCCGTTTCACGAACCGATCCTGATCGTGACGTTTGCGGCCGTGTGTCTGGGCGGCATCGGCGTGGTGGGTCTCATGACCTACTTCAAGCTCTGGGGGCCATTCTGGCGCGACTGGGTTTGCAGTGTCGATCACAAAAAAATCGGCATCATGTACATCGTGCTGGCCATCATCATGCTGTTCCGCGGCTTTGCCGACGCCATCATGATGCGCGTACAGCAGGCCATCGCCTTCAACGGCAACGAGGGCTACCTCAACTCTCACCACTACGACCAGATCTTCACCGCCCATGGCGTGATCATGATCTTCTTCGTGGCGATGCCCTTCGTTACCGGTTTCATGAACTATATCGTGCCGCTGCAGATCGGCGCGCGTGACGTCTCGTTCCCGTTCCTGAACAACTTCTCGTTCTGGATGACGACGGCCGGTGCGATCATCATCATGATCTCGCTGTTCATCGGCGAGTTCGCACGTACCGGCTGGCTGGCCTATCCGCCACTGTCGGGCGCTGACTACAGCCCGGGCGTCGGGGTCGATTATTACATCTGGGGTCTGCAGGTGGCGGGTGTCGGCACAACGTTGTCAGGTATCAACCTGATCGCGACGATCGTGAAGATGCGTGTTCCCGGCATGTCCTTCATGAAGATGCCGATCTTCACCTGGACGGCACTCTGCACCAACATCCTGATCGTTGCCTCGTTCCCGATCCTGACCGCAACCCTCGTGCTGCTGTCGCTTGACCGTTACGTCGGCACCAACTTCTTCACGAACGACCTCGGCGGTAATCCGATGATGTACGTGAACCTGATCTGGATCTGGGGTCACCCGGAAGTCTACATCCTGATCCTTCCGGTCTTCGGGATCTTCTCGGAAATCGTTGCGACCTTCTCCGGCAAGCGCCTGTTCGGCTATGCCTCGATGGTCTACGCGACTTGCGTGATCATGATCCTGTCCTACCTCGTGTGGCTGCACCACTTCTTCACGATGGGTTCGGGTGCTTCGGTCAACGCCTTCTTCGGCATCACCACGATGATCATCTCGATCCCGACGGGCGCGAAGATGTTCAACTGGCTGTTCACGATGTATCGCGGTCGTATTCGCTACGACGTTCCGATGCTCTGGACGGTCGGCTTCATGGTGACCTTCGCCATCGGTGGTATGACCGGCGTCATGCTGGCTGTTCCGCCTGCCGACTTCGTGCTCCACAACTCCCTGTTCCTGATCGCCCACTTCCACAACGTCATCATCGGCGGCGTGCTGTTCGGCCTTCTCGCAGGCGTCAACTACTGGTTCCCGAAGGCGTTCGGCTTCAAGCTGAACCAATTCTGGGGCAAGGTATCGTTCTGGTTCTGGTTCGTTGGCTTCTACTTCGCCTTCATGCCGCTCTACGTTCTTGGCCTGATGGGCGTCACCCGCCGCGTATCGCAGTTCGAAGATCCGTCGCTGCAGATCTGGTTCATCATCGCAGCCTGCGGTGCAGGTATGATTGCCATCGGTATCGCCTCATTCATCATCCAGATCGGCGTCAGCGTCTGGAAGCGTGATGAACTGAGGGACGAAACCGGCGATCCGTGGCACGGCCGTACTCTGGAATGGTCGACATCGTCGCCGCCACCGGACTACAACTTCGCCTTCACTCCGGTGGTCCACGATCACGACAGCTGGTACGACATGAAGAACCGCGGTTATGCGCGTCCTCTTCAGGGTTTCAAGCCGATCCACATGCCGAAGAACACCGGCACCGGCGCGATCCTCTCCGGCATCAGCGTGGCACTCGCCTTCGGCCTGATCTGGTACATGTGGTGGCTTGCTGCCCTGTCCTTCATCGCCATCATCGTTGTGTCGATCGTCCATACGTTCAACTACAACCGCGACTACTACATTCCGGCGGACGACGTTGTCGCGGAAGAGAACAAGCGGACCGAACTGCTCGCTAGGCAGGTGTGATAACCATGAGTGCTTCTAAAACAGAGACGGCGGAAAACCCGCAATTCTACCTGGAAGAAGATCATCATCCGGAGAACAGCACCAATCTTGGGTTCTGGCTCTACCTGATGAGCGACTGCCTGATCTTCGCGATCCTGTTCGCCACCTACGCTGTCGTCGGCCGCAATTATGCGGCCGGCCCATCGCCGGCGGATCTGTTCGACCTGCCGCTCGTCGCGCTCAACACCGCGATGCTGCTGTTCTCGTCGATCACCTACGGGTTCGCGATGCTTCAGATGGAGCGTGGCGCCAAGGCGGAGACGCTGTTCTGGCTGGGCGTGACCGGCGTGTTCGGTCTCGCCTTCCTGGGCATCGAGCTCTACGAATTCAGCCATCTCCTGCACGAAGGTGCCGGCCCGCAGCGCTCTGCGTTCCTGTCGGCGTTCTTCACGCTGGTCGGAACCCACGGTCTGCACGTTACCTTCGGTATCATCTGGTTGGTCACGCTGATGGTGCAGGTTTCCAAGCATGGCCTGATCCCGGAAAACCGCCGTCGCCTGATGTGCCTCTCGATGTTCTGGCACTTCCTCGACGTCATCTGGATCGGCGTCTTCTCCGTCGTTTACCTCATGGGAGTCCTCGGATGACCGACAAAGCACCCGCGCACGAAGATGCGCACGCAGCGCATCACGCCCATAGCCACGGGCACGAGGCCAGCCACGGTTCGCTGAAAAGCTATACGACCGGCTTCATCCTGTCGGTGATCCTGACGGCGATACCGTTCTGGCTTGTGATGGGCGACGTCTTCGACAACAAGGCTGTCACCGGCGCTCTGGTTATGATCTTCGGCGTCATCCAGATCGTTGTGCACATGATCTACTTCCTGCACATGAACACCAAGTCCGAAGGCGGCTGGACGGCGATGGCACTGATCTTCACGATCGTCATCGTGGTCATCGCTCTCTCCGGCTCGCTCTGGGTCATGCACCATCTCAATGCAAACATGATGGTCATGTCGCCGGAGATGATGAAGAACATGCCTTGAGGCGGTCATGAGACCGGTTGAGACAGACACCAATCAAAGTGGCGCGGGTCATTCCGCGCCACTTTCCCGTTCTCGCTCCCATATCATGCGGGCGTTTCTGGTCTTCGCGACGCTGATTTTCGTGGCGCTCGGATCCTGGCAGGTGCAACGCCTGTTATGGAAGCTCGATCTTATCGCAAGGGTCGACGCCCGTGTGCATGCAACGCCGGTGGGACCTCCGGCAGCCGGCCAGTCACCTGACGATATCGAATATCTCCACGTCGCCATCTCCGGGTCCTTCGATCACACGAAGGAAGCGCTGGTTCAGGCCGTGACGAAGCTCGGGCCCGGATACTGGGTCGTGACGCCGCTGAAGCTTGAAGACGGCAGGACGATCCTGATCAATCGCGGCTTCGTGCCCCCTGACCGCAGGGATCCCTCAACCCGGGTTGAAAGCCAGACCGTCGGCGAAGCCGCCGTCACAGGTCTTGTCCGCCTCTCCGAACCCGGCGGCGGCTTCCTGCGGGAGAACGATCCGGGCAACGAGCGTTGGTATTCGCGCGATGTCGCAGCGATCAGCGCGTCGCGCGGTCTTCAGGGCGTCATGCCCTATTTCATCGATGCGGACGCAACGTCGAACCCGGGTGGCTATCCGGTTGGCGGCCTGACCGTCATCCAATTTCCCAACAGTCATCTGAGTTACGCACTGACCTGGTTTGCGCTCGCAATCATGTCTCTCGGTGCTGCGATCTTCTTCGGACGCTTGCAGCGCGCGGCCGGTTGATCCGCAACGATTTCATCTTGAGGAGAACGCGCCTTGGATACTCCCGCCATCAACGATATTGGCCTCGATTCTGATGTCGAGATCGCGGTTCGCCAGGAATTGACGCTCGTCGCACTTGGCAAGTTGCCAGCCGATACGGCGCTCCGGGTAGGCCGGCTGCTCGATGTCAGCACGCGGACATGGCGCACGAATCAGGAAATCATCACCAAGGGCCGCCGCATTGCCTATGTCGGCGATGCGGGATCCTATCCGGGCACCGTCGCTCACCGGGTGCATGAACCCGATCTGGCTGCCATTCCAGGGCTTGGAGAGGTGCACAAGCATATCGAAAGCTCGCATTTGACACCGGAATGGGAAGCAGCACTCGTTCTTCCCCGCGGCAATACCTGGACCTGTGAGGCAAGCCATGAGTTTTCGAACGTCAACGGCGCAAAGACGCTTGAATTCTGGCTGAAGGCCCGCGCCGCCGGCTCGCCGCTCAAGATCTTCCCGCTGCCCGGATCGGCCGTGCCGCCCACCGGTTACGAGCATGGCGGCGGGTATCTCGGTTATGACGAGCAAAAGCAGTTCATGTCCGAAAGCCTGATGGTTGCGGGCCTCGACGAGGTGATGGACTGGCCGGGCGTGTGGGACAGAACCAGCCCTTCCTACGACCGCCTCTGGGGCATGATCCGAGCAACGTTCGAGAAGCGCGGAGTCGTTGAAGGTCACGCGGCGGGCATTCGCGACATCCCAACGATCAACGCTTTCGCCGCGGCCGGTCTGGCATCGGATCACGAAGCCTGGACGGTCGAGGAGTTCTGGGACAAGCTGACCCGCGGCCTGTTCATGGAACTGCGCCCGCACAGTTTGCCGGAGGTTATCGCCGGTCTCCTCGAGAAGGGCCTCGCCGACTGGTCGCAGATCGCGCTGACGACCGACGATCGCAGCGCCTCCGATACTCTGAAACTCGGCGCCACCGATTACAATGTTCGCCTCGCCATCGAGGCAGGCCTTGCGCCCGAGATAGCCATCCAGTGTGTGACCATCAATCCGGCCCGTCACATGCGCCTGACGCCCTGGGTGGGCACGATCGCGCCGGGACGTTATGCCGATATCGTGCTTCTGTCCGACGTTGAGAAATTCGAGATCGCCAAGGTCTGGGCCGATGGCATCCAGGTTTCTGATGGCAAGCGCTATCTGCCCGAGGTGCCCAAAATCGACTGGCCGGACTGGGCAACGAAGACAATCAATATCGGCCGTGAGCTGACGGCCGCAGATTTCGCGATTGCCGCTCACCCCGGCCGCCAGACAATGACGGCTGCGGTGCTGCGACCGTTTCACTGGACGGATGATTTCCTGACCTTCGAACTTCCTGTCGAAGACGGGCTCGTCCAGCGCGATGCCGATCGCAACATCACCAAGTTCTCGATCATCGACCGGTTCTCGGGCAAGGGAGCGGTGTCGAAAATGTTCTGGCTTGGCTGCGGGCCGCGGACGCCGGATACGGCGCTTGCCTGCTCCATGGCACATGACAAGCACAATATCTGGTGCCTCGGCTCATCGGACGAAGCGATGGCCGCAGCTGTCAACGCCGTCGCTGCCAATGATGGTGGCTGGGCATTGGTTCGCGATGGAAAGGTCGTCGCGCGGGTTCGCTACGAGGTGGCGGGGCTGATGAGCTGCCGGTCGGCGGACGCTCTGCATGAGGAGATGCAGGTGCTCTATGCACAGGGCGAAAAGGTCGAGTGGATGTTCGAGCCGAGCTTCCATCCGCGCTGGTCTGCAGGCTTCCCGGAGCGTCTCGCCTTTGCGACGCTCACCTGTGCACCCTGGCGCTGGGTGCTGGTCGCCCCGAGCGATTACGCGCCGGAGGGGCTCGTCAACGTCCAGACCGGCAAAACCCATCCGGTCGTTTTTTGACGCCGCTTCACCTTCCGAGCTTCGGCCAGGTATCCGAAAGACGGTAACCGCCCGGCCAAGGGTCCGACGGATCCAGCATCAATTGATGCGTTCCGGTAATCCAGGCGCGGCCGGAGATCAGCGGATAGATTGCCTCGCGATCACCGACACGCGTCGTCGACTCGATACGGCAGTGGAATTCCGAACCGATGATCGAGCGGCCGATATAGGTCTCGCCGATTGCCATCTCGCCACGCGCATGGAGAACCGCCATGCGCGCCGAGCAGCCCGTACCGGTGGGAGACCTGTCGATCTTGCCCGGCTGGATGACGACGGCGTTTGCACCGCTCAGCACGCCGTTTTCCCGGGTGAGGGGAGTTACAATCTGGCAGAAGGAAATGTGGTCCCAGCCGGCATTGTCCGGATGGGTAAAGCCGATCTGCTCGTTGGCGGCCGCGGTAATCTTCACGCCCGCTTCTGCAATCTCGCGTGCCTCGTCGGGTTTCACCTCGAACCCCAGTGAAGCCGCATCGACGATGACGAAACTGTCGCCGCCATAGGCTGTGTCGACCGTGAGTGTTCCGAAGCCGGCCACTTCCAGCGACACTGCGAGCTTGTCTGTAAAGGATGGCACGTTGCGCACCGTGATCCGATCGGCCTTGCCGTCGCGGCATTCCGCTGTGACCTCGACCAGGCCGCCTGGCGCTTCGAGCGTCATGCGTGTCACCGGCTCGGTCATGGGAATGATGCCGGTGTCGAGCAGTACGGTCGCAACACAGATGGAGTTGGAGCCGGACATCGGTGGCGTGTCGGCGGGCTCCATGATGATCCAGCCCATCTGGGCGCGCGGATCCTTCGGCGGCACCAGCAGGTTCACATGCCGGAAGACGCCGCCACGGGGCTCGTTCAGCACGAAGTTGCGCAGCGTCTCGTCACGGGCGATGAAGCGTGACTGTTCCCAGAGTGTATCGCCCGGCGGCGGCAGCACACCACCGACGATGACGTCCCCGACTTCGCCCTCCGCATGGCAGCTGACGATGTGGATGACCTTTGATGTGCGCAAACGCGACCCCCCGGCAGATGTTACCGCTTGGGTGTCATCAGGTAATGCCCAACGCCCCAGACCTCTCCCTTGTCATGGCCGAACAATCCGGCAGTGGCAAGGAAGAACAGACGCCAGCGGCGCTGCCAGAGGCAGGCATCCTTGCCGTAGACATCCTTCAGGATCGGCTGGATTTGCCCGATCTCGCGATCGAAATTTTCAAGCCAATGCATCGCGGTGCGGCGATAGTTGAGACCCGACCAGCGCCAGTCTTGTTCGACGGTGAAAATATCATCGAAACGACGCGGCAGGTCGTGCGCGGGCATGATGCCGCCTGTGAAGAAATGGTGGGCGATCCAGTCCGCTGGGTTGTCGTGCTCGAACCGGTAGGACCGATCCTTGTGGGTGAACACGTGCAGGAACAGCTTTCCGTCAGGCTTCAGCCATCCTCTTGTGCGCTCCATCAGGCCTCGCCAGTTCGACATGTGTTCGAACATTTCCACCGAGACGACCCGGTCGTAGGTCTCATCCGTCGAAAAGTCGTTCATGTCGGCCGTGATGACGGTGAGGTTGTCGAGCTTCAGCCGCTCGATTTCGCTGAGGATGTGTTGACGCTGCGGGGCCGAGTTGGAGACGGAGGTGATCCGGGCATTGGGAAAATGCTGGGCCATGTAGAGCGACAACGAACCCCAGCCGCAGCCGAGCTCGAGAATGTCCATTCCATCGCTCAGTTCCGCGTGACGCACGGTTTCGGCCAGCGCGTAGGATTCCGCTTCCGCAAGCGTGGTATCGTCAGCCAGATACAATGCGCAGGAGTATTTTCGCTGTGGACCGAGAGCGAGGCTGAAGAACTCTGGCGGCAGTTCGTAATGCTGGCGGTTGGCATCATCCGTATGGGTGGCGATCGGAAAGTCGGCCATCGACCTTGCGAACGCGTCCTCGGCGGTTGCCGGCGTGGAGGCCAGCTTCCGCTTGGTGCGACCGCATAGAAAGTCGATCCCGGCAAGCGTCACGCCATCGCTTAAGGGTGCTCGTTCAGCCGTATTGATGGCAAAGGCCAGCATGTTCATCGTGGCGTTCCCTTATTGTGTTGAGAGTTTGGATCGACGCGGACCGGGGAAAAATGCGTTGACGCGTGCCTGAACAGCACGGAACTGGTCACCCCGGGATTTCAGCATGTGTTCCTCAAGCGGCGGAATGCCGGAGACGTGCACCAGCAGCCAGTACATCATCACGGGCGCGAGGAGCGCGACAGCGGCAAAGCCCAGCGCCGGAAGCGCCATCAGCGGCCAGCTGCACCAGAACAGCCACTCGAAGAAATAGTTGGGGTGGCGGGAGTATGCCCACAGCCCCTTCTGGCAGATTTCCCGCTTGGCTTCCGGCGTCTTGCGGAATCTCGAGAGCTGAACGTCGGCTACCATCTCGCCGATAACGGCAATCGCTGCCACGGCAAGCGCGAGAAGATCGCCCACCTGCGGGTATTCTGCCGGGTTCGAAGCGGCGCAGTAGACTGCAAGCACAAGAATGAAGGCAGCGACCGCCTGGATCTGGAGAAAATAGAACAGGCGGAAGGAAGCGCGATCGCCCCATTCCTTTATAAGCTTTTCGTAGCGGGGATCCTCGCCACCGAGCCGCGTGCGGGCGCCAATATGGAAGGCAAGCCTCAGCGACCAGGCCGCAACGATGACGATTGCCGTCACGCGGCGCTCGACGGGACCGGCCGCCAGATAGGCTGCAGCCACGCCGCCGACGCCGACCGCCAGCGACCAGATCGTGTCTATCCAGCCGCTCGCACCCGTCGCGCGCTGTACGGCCCAGGAGATTGCCATGGCCAGCGACAGGCCTATCGCCAGAAAAATGAGGTGAATGTAATCCATTGGTCTCCTCGAACGTAGAAAGCCCGACACGTTCTTTGTGTCCCTCTACGGCTGACATAGCCAATCAGTTTCATGGGCTTGAAAAAATGTCGCAAAAAGAAGTGATATTGCGTGAAACTCTCTATCTCAATCTCTCGTAATGATTACAGAGCCCACAGGGCAGGTGATCGATTGCTTTGGGAGCTGGGGGAATTGTATGGCATTTCGTGAGACGCATAGGACCTCGGGACGTCGACGCATCGCAGTTGTCGGCAGTGGAATATCCGGCATGTCCGCTGCATGGCTTCTGGCCAAGGCCCACGATGTTACCATGTTCGAGGCAGCCGATCGTATCGGTGGCCACAGCCATACCGTGGATTTCGACGCATCGGGAAGAACCGTTTCCGTCGACACCGGCTTCATCGTCTATAACGAGGTGACCTATCCTAATCTGACGGCGTTGTTCCGTCATCTGGATGTTCCAACCACGGCCTCCAGCATGTCCTTCGCCGTCTCTCTCGACGATGGCGGTTTCGAATATTCTGGTGGCACAGGGTTCGGACTGTTCGCCCAGAAGTCCAACATCGTCAGCCCACGCTTCTGGTCGATGATGCGCGATCTCGTCCGCTTCTACCGCAATGCTCCCCGTGATCTGTCGACGATGGGCGGTTTGTCACTCGATGACTACCTCGACCGACATCACTACGGACGGGCGTTCCGCGACGACCATCTCTACCCGATGGCGGCTGCGATCTGGTCGATGCCCGCGGGTAAGGTGGGTGAGTATCCAGCGGTCAACTTCGTCCGTTTCTGTGGCAATCACGGGTTGCTCGAACTCTGGAACCGTCCGATCTGGCGCACGGTGACGGGCGGAAGCCGGGAATATGTGGATCGCCTGACAGCTGACTTTCGCGATCGCATTCGCCTGTCGACACCCGTCCAAGCGATCAGGAGAACCGGTGGCGGTGTTGAAATTTCTACCGGACCGGACGGATGGCAGGCATTCGACGAGGTGGTGATCGCCACCCACGCAGATCAGGCACGTCGTCTTCTGTCGGACGCTGATGACCACGAGACACGCATTCTGGGTGCCTTCCGCTATTCCCGCAACGAGGCGATTCTGCACAGCGACCAGAGCTTCATGCCGAAGCGCAAGGGCGCATGGTCCAGCTGGAATTATTCGGCAAAGACCGGCGAGGCGCAGGTCCAGCCTGCCATCACCTACTGGATGAACAAGCTGCAGCCGCTTGGCGATGCGCCGCCGACCTTTGTGACACTCAATCCCCCACGTCAGCCCCGCGAGGACGCCGTCATTCGGCGCGAGATCTACGAGCATCCGATCTTCGACATGGCAACCGAACGGGCACAACGGGAAATCTGGTCGCTTCAGGGTGTGCGCAACACATGGTTCTGCGGCGCCCACTTCGGCTCGGGCTTTCATGAAGACGGCCTCCAGGCAGGCCTGGCGGTCGCGGAAGATCTTGGCGGCGTTCGGCGTCCCTGGAAGGTCGCCGAGGAAAGCGCCCGGATCGTGCGCCGGCCGCTCGGTGCTACCGTTCCGATCGAGGTCACGGCATGACGGCTTCGTTTCGGTCGGCGCTTTATCCCGGTCATGTCACGCATGCACGCATGCGGCCGAAAGAGCATCGGCTGGCCTACAGGATCTATTCGCTGCTGATCGATCTCGATGAGCTCGACGCGCTTGATCGCGGCCTGAAACTGTTTTCCGTCGACCGGTTCAATCTATTCTCGTTTCGGCAAAGAGATCGCGGCGACCGCTCGGGATCCGATCTTCGGGGCCAGATAGAGCAATGGATGCGCGCCGCAGGGCTCGAGCCTGATGGCGGGTCGATCAAGCTTCTCACCATGCCGAGAATACTCGGCTGGGCCTTCAATCCGCTCAGCATCTTCTTCTGCTACGGACGCGATGGCGAGGTGAAGGCGATCCTGTGGGAAGTGGATAACACATTCGGGGAACGCCATGGCTACCTCATCCCGGCCGATAATCGTGTCGGCGGCGAGATCGTCCAGCACTGCGACAAGGCATTTTATGTCTCGCCGTTCATGGACATGGACCAGCGCTATACCTTTCGCGTGACGCCGCCGTCCGAACGGCTGTCGATCAAGATCGATACATTCGATGCCGAGGGGCCAATGCTGACTGCCCGTCATCTCGCCCACCGCCGTGATCTGACAGACCGGGCGCTTCTGAAGGCCTTCTTCGCCATTCCCTTCCTGACGCTCCGGGTCGTCGGCGGCATCCATTGGGAGGCACTGAAAATCTGGCTCAAGGGCGTGCGTTTGCGCAAGCGTCCAAAGCCACCGGGAAACCCCGTCTCCGTCACTCCTGCTGCTCCCCTACGCAAAGTGGAAATCCATGAGCCAATCTGACGAATTCACCTCCGTAACGACCGATCGCACACCCGGAGCTGGCGTTGCCGGCTTCGGCGCGCGCGTCGTGAACCGGCTGCTGAGCGGTATCCGCTACGGTTCCATTCGCGTTGTGCTGCCTTCCGGTCGCACCATAGAGATGGCCGGGCCGGAAAAAGGGCCGGACGCCGTTATCGTCATCAAGCGCTGGCGGATGCTGAGCCGCGTTCTGCATGCGGGCGACATCGGCTTTGCAGAAGGATATCTCAAGCAGGAATGGACGACACCTGATCTTACCAATGTGATCCGGTTTGCTGCGCGCAACCGGCATGGGCTGACGCTTGCGACCCATGGGGGCTATCTCGGCCGGATCGCGGTTCGCCTGTCGCATCTTCTCAACGCCAATACCAAGCGTGGCAGCAAACGCAATATCGAGGCGCATTACGATCTCGGCAACGAGTTCTACGCTGAGTGGCTAGACCCTTCGATGTTCTATTCCTCGGCGCTCTACGAGCATCAGGGACAGTCTCTCGAAGATGCCCAGCGTCAGAAACTCGAGCGTATCCGCGAAAAGCTCGCCATGAGCCAAGGCGACAGCGTGCTGGAGATCGGCTGCGGCTGGGGCGCTCTTGCCTTGGATCTCGCACAGAACGTCAATGCCCGGGTGACCGGCCTTACTCTTTCTCCTTCGCAGCTGGCCTTTGCAAACGAGCGCATCCGGCAGGCCGGCGTGGAAGGGCAGATCGATCTCCGACTGCAGGACTACCGCGATACATCAGGGCAATTCGACCGGATCGTCTCGATCGAGATGTTCGAAGCGGTCGGGGAGGCCTATTGGCCAGCTTATTTCGACACCATCCGTCGCTGTTTGAAGCCCGGTGGCCGTGCGGTTTTGCAGGTGATCTCGATCAACGAGGACCGCTTCGATTCCTACAGGCGCAATCCGGATTTCATCCAGAAATATGTGTTTCCGGGAGGATTTCTTCCCTCGGACAGCGCGTTCACGGCAGCCGTTGAGAAATCCGGGCTTGTCGTCAGCGACATCGAACATTTTGGCGCGTCCTATGCGCGGACGCTGGCCGAGTGGCGGACGCGGTTTCACGCCGCTTGGCCGAAGATTGCGGAACTCGGTTTCGACGGCCGTTTCCGTAGGTTGTGGGACTACTACCTTTGCTATTGCGAGGCTGGCTTCGAGGAGGAAGCGATCAATGTTGGCTTCTATACGATTGAACATGCGTAATCTGGGTTTGCGAATCGGTGCTGTCGCAGCACTCTTGTCACTGTCGGCAGGGCCGCTTCTTGCCGCTGATTTGGACGGCAAATGGGCTCGCGGAGACGGCAATGCCAAGGTTGAGATTGCGCCTTGCGGCGCCCAGATCTGCGCCACCAACACATGGATCAAGCCCGGATCGGGAAGCGAGAAGGCCGGCGACAAGCTGGTCATGACGATCGACCGGACAGCTGACGGCTCCTATTCCGGTACCGCCTTTGATCCACAACGCAACATGACGTTCAAGATCACGGTCGTTGTCGCGGAAAAGAAGATGACGACGAAAGGCTGCGTTGCTGGCGGTATTCTTTGCCGTGCCGTCAACTGGTCCCGCATCGACTGACACAAAAAGAGGGAACGAACCCATGGCGAAGATCTCGCTGAAGACGCTGGCTCTTGCCTACATCACCACGTTCATCGTGTTCGGCGCGATAGACTCCGTCTGGCTCAGCACGATGACAAGCCTGCTTTACCGGCCGGTCATGGGCGACATGCTTCTGCCGAGTTTCCGTCTCGCGCCTGCCGTGATCTTCTACCTTCTCTACATCGGCGGACTGACGCTGATGGCAGTGCGTCCGGCCCTGATTGCAGGCGGTGTTGGAGCAGCGGTGCGGCAGGGAGCGGCGATCGGGTTCATGTCGTACATGACCTACGATCTCACCAACCATGCGGTCATGAAGAACTGGTCGACGCTGCTTTCCGTGGCCGACATCATTTGGGGAACCTTGCTTTCGGGTCTCGCCAGCGGTCTTGCCACCTGGATCGTTCTGCGGTTCTTCAGAACAAAACACCACTAGCGTTCGAAAACAATATGGCCGGGAAATCCCGGCCATATCTTTGAGCTATTACTGTTCAGGCTCCTCGGCCACGGTCGGCTGACCGCGCTGGTCGAGTATCTCTCGTTTGCCCACATGGTTGGCCGGGCCGACCAGCCCATCCTTCTCCATGCGTTCCACAAGCGATGCGGCTCTGTTGTAGCCGATCGACAGGCGGCGCTGGATGTAGGAGGTCGAGCACTTCTTGTCGCGCATGACGACCTTGATCGCCTGCTCGTACATCTCGTCCCGGTCTTCCTCGCTAATCGCGGACCTGTCGAAGACCGCCTGGTCTTCCTCCTCGACCTCTTCACCCTCTTCGTCTTCCGTGACGCTGCCGAGATAGAGCGGCTGACCTTGCGTCTTCAGATGCGCAACGATGCGCTCGACTTCCTGGTCCGATACGAAGGGACCGTGAACGCGGGCAATGCGTCCGCCGCCCACCATATGCAGCATGTCGCCCTGACCGAGCAGGTTTTCGGCACCCTGTTCGCCAAGGATGGTGCGGCTGTCGATCTTGGACGTCACTTGGAAGGAGATACGGGTCGGGAAGTTCGCCTTGATCGTACCGGTGATGACGTCGACCGAAGGCCGCTGCGTCGCCATGATCAGGTGGATGCCGGCAGCACGCGCCATCTGCGCAAGCCGCTGGATCGCACCTTCGATCTCCTTGCCGGCCACCATCATCAGGTCGGCCATCTCGTCGACGATGACGACGATATACGGCAACGGCGTCAGGTCCATGTCCTGCTGCTCGTTGATCGGCTCGCCGGTCTGACGGTCGAAACCGACCTGGACGCTGATCGAGATGACCTCGCCGGATGCGGACGCGGCCGCCACACGGGCGTTGAAGCCGTCGATATTGCGAACGCCAAGACGCGACATCTTGCGGTAGCGGTCCTCCATTTCGCGCACCGCCCATTTCAGCGCCAGAACCGCTTTCTTGGGGTCGGTCACGACAGGGGTGAGCAGATGCGGGATACCGTCATAGGCCGACAGTTCGAGCATCTTCGGATCGACCATGATCAGCCTGCACTGGTCCGGCCGCAGACGGTAGATCAGCGATAGGATCATCGTGTTGACCGCGACCGACTTGCCCGAACCGGTCGTGCCGGCGACGAGCAGATGCGGCATCTTCGCAAGCTCGGCGACGACGGGTTCTCCGCCGATCGTCTTGCCGAGGCAGAGCGGAAGCCTGAAGCCCGTACCCGCATAGGTGCCGCTTTCGATCAGCTCACGCAGGTAGACTGTTTCGCGCACGGGGTTTGGCAGTTCGATACCGATCACGTTGCGACCGGGAACGACAGCCACGCGGGCCGAAAGCGCTGACATCGAGCGGGCGATATCGTCCGAAAGACCGATCACGCGCGAGGATTTGACGCCGGGTGCCGGGGCGAATTCGTAGAGCGTCACGACAGGGCCGGGACGAACGTCGATGATCTCGCCGCGGATGCCGAAATCCTCCAGCACGCTTTCCAGAAGCCCGGCGCTCTGTTCCAGGCTTTCCTGGCTGACGGGGCTGATCTGGTCGTCCACCGGTGCCTGCAGCAATTCGATCGACGGGAACTCGTAGTCGTCGGACGCATGCAGCGGTTCGGTGTTGAACGGCCGGATCGGAGAGATCGCGCGGGTCGCCATGACAACCTGCCGCGTCGACTTTACTGGCACGACGGGAGCGACCGCAGGCGCCGGGGCCTCGATGACGGTCTCAGCGATGACGGGCGCAACGAGAACAGGCTCAGGAATGACAGGCTCAGGAGCGACCGGAGCAGCAGCAGCGATGACGGGCGCATCCTCCATTGGAGGCCCCACCGGATTTGGCGCAGCATCGTGGCCGGCCTGGCGCAACGTGATCGAACGATAGAGATCAAGCGGCGACGGCCCCACCGGAATTTCTTCAACCAGACGTTTGGTCAGGGTCTCGATCGGCTGGCGAATGACCGGCGCCCTCAGGGCAACCCGCACAGGTTCGGGCCGGACCGGCTGTTTCGGATAGGTCGGGAGCGGACGCTGAGCAACGAACACAGGTCTCTGCTCGACCTTTGGCGGGGGAGGCGGGGTCAGCGCGAACTCTTCGCCGGTGGCCTCTCCAAGGCTCATCACCTCGAAGAACAGATGATCCGGCAGGTTGGCGATCGGAGACTGTCTTTCAGTGCTAATCACGGGAGCATCAATCACTGCTTCAGGCTGCGGCGGCGCAACTGCGACCAGCACCGGTTCAACGGTTTCCCTGGCAAACGTGGCCCGGCGTTCCCTCAGCGCCTGATCGAGAGTGCCGACGAGATTGCGGGCGCCGGGTTCAGGCGACAGGAAGCTAGCGATAGAGGTCGACAGCGCGTCGCCGTCATGTCTTTGGGTGAAAGTAATCTCGGAAATCTCCTGAACGGCTGGCGCCGCCATAGGGGGAATGACAGCCTCGGGGACGGCGTGGGAAGCGACGGCTTCGCCCTCCGCTTCCGGGCCGGAGGGTGCCCCACGCCTGGAGATGGTTTTCTCCGGCGTGCGGGTGAAACGAACGGTCGGGCCCAACATGAAGGCCTTCTGCCAGTCCGGCAGCGCCTCGATCTCGTGAGCCTGCATCTGGACTGTCGACACGATGTCGCAAGCCACCTGTTGCCCCGCATTCGGGGGCTCAGGCGGATTTATGGGGTGAGAGTGGCCGGTATCCGGCAGTTCGGAAGCCTGGGCTTCCAGCTTGTCAGTTTCGCGAAATTGCGGGCCTGTGAGACGCATTGCCACCAATGAAACCATATGAACAAATCTGGGACACGAACGTCCTTGGATATAAAACAAACATTAACCATGCGTTGCCGGCGCCGATAAATCGTCAGAGCGCGGTGATGGCCTGTGACAAAAGGCGCCGGTGAAATGGTCTTTGGGACGGAACAGACTCGGGCAGTTGGTGGTTATTGGGTCAACTGTAGTCGTCAAGATGGAGCCCCCATGTCGAGTCCGAATTCGTTTGAAATGTCACGACGGGATCTTCTCGTCGCAACCGCTGCCGGCTCTGTGGCCGTGGCAAATAGCAACAGAGCTGCAAATGCGCAGGCGGCAACACCGCCTCCCCGGCCGGGGACGGCGACGTCGCGGGTGGGTTTTGTCGTCAACGGCACACGCCAGGATCTCGATCTCGACAACCGTACGACCCTGCTCGACGCGTTGCGTGAGAACCTGCACCTGACCGGCACCAAGAAGGGTTGCGATCACGGCCAGTGCGGCGCCTGTACTGTCATGGTCGATGGTCGCCGCATCAATTCGTGCCTGTCGCTTGCCATCATGCACGAGGGCTCCGAGATCACCACGATCGAAGGCCTTGGCACACCGGACGAGATGCATCCGATGCAGACGGCATTCGTCAAGCACGATGGCTTCCAGTGCGGCTATTGCACCCCTGGGCAAATCTGTTCCTCCGTCGCCGTTCTTGAAGAAATCAAGGCCGGCATTCCGAGCCATGTAACGGAAGACCTGACCGCCCCCACGCAGGTTTCCGAGATGGAAATCCGCGAACGTATGAGCGGCAATATCTGTCGATGCGGGGCCTACCCGAACATTGTTGCGGCTATCACGGAAGTTTCGGGGAGGCAGGCATGAAACAGTTTACTTATGAACGCGCCGCATCACCGGCTGAAGCTGCGTCCAAGGCCGCCAACAACCAGAACGCCAAGTTCATCGCGGGAGGCACCAACCTCCTTGACCTGATGAAGCTAGAGATCGAATCACCGACCCATCTCATCGACGTCAACGGTCTCGACCTCGACAAGATCGAACAGAGCGAAGATGGCGGCGTCCGGATCGGAGCGCTCGTGCGCAATACGGATCTCGCCTCGGACGAGCGCATCCGCCGCGACTACGGCGTGCTTTCGCGCGCACTTCTCGCAGGCGCATCGGGTCAGCTCCGCAACAAGGCAACGACGGCCGGCAACCTGTTGCAGCGGACGCGCTGTCCTTACTTCTACGACACCGCCCAGCCTTGCAACAAGCGAAAGCCCGGTAGCGGCTGTTCCGCCATCGGCGGCGTGACCCGCCAGCTGGGCGTGATCGGCGTCAGCGATGCCTGCATCGCCACCCACCCCGGCGACATGGCAATCGCCATGCGTGCCCTCGATGCAACCGTTGAGACGGTCAAGCCCGATGGCGCAACACGCGCGATCCCGATTGCCGACTTCCATAAACTGCCCGGCGATACGCCCGAGATCGAAACCACGCTTGAGCGCGGCGAGATCATCACGGCCGTTACGCTGCCGGCACCTGTGGGTGGCAAGCACGTGTATCGCAAGGTGAGAGACCGTGCGTCCTATGCGTTCGCTCTTGTGTCGGTTGCCGCGATCATCCAGCCGGATGGCACCGGTCGCGTTGCGGTCGGCGGTGTGGCTCCCAAACCATGGCGCGTCGAAGAGGCGGAAGCCGACTTGCCGCAGGGGTCCAAGGCCGTGATGGCCAAGGTCTTTGCAGGCGCAAAGCCAACCGAAGAAAATTCGTTCAAGGTGACACTGGCGGAGCGCACGCTCGCCGGCATCCTTGAAGAAACCAAGGGGTAAGCCATGCTATTCGATCGTCCCGCCACGACCAATCCCATCGACCAGATGAAGGTGGTCGGCCAGCACATCACGCGTATCGACGGCCCTAAGAAGGTCACCGGCACGGCGACCTATGCCTATGAATGGAACCACGCCAACCTCAACGTTGCCTACGGCTATCCCGTAGGCGCCGGCATCGCAAAGGGTCGGATCAGCTCGATGGATATCCAGGCGGCCCGCAACGCTCCGGGCGTTCTGGCTGTCGTCACGGCTGAAACGGCTGGCAAGCTCTCCAAGGGCAAGATGAATGCGGCCAAGCTTCTCGGTGGCCCCGAGATCTCGCATTATCACCAGGCCATCGCCGTCGTCGTCGCTGAAACCTTTGAGCAGGCTCGCGCCGCAGCGAGCCTCATCAAGGTGGATTACGTTCGCGCTCCCGGTTCCTACGATCTGGAAGCAGCGAAGGACACGGCCAAGAAGCCGGAGGGCTCCGAAGGTGAAGACGCAGACACCTCTGCCGGCAACTTCGACAAGGCGTTCGCCGAGGCAGCGGTCAAGTTCGACCAGACCTACACGACACCCGACCAGTCACATGCGATGATGGAGCCGCATTCGTCTCTTGCCATGTGGGACGGCGACGAAGTTACGGTCTGGACCTCGAACCAGATGATTGCCTGGAACAAGTCAGAAATGGCGATCACGCTCGGCATCGATCCGGAGAAAGTCCATATCATGTCGCCGTTTGTCGGCGGTGGTTTCGGCTCAAAGCTTTTCCTCCGGTCGGATGCGGTGCTTGCAGCGCTTGGTGCGAAAGCGGCGGGACGCCCCGTCAAGCTTGCGCTTCCGCGTCCCTTCGTGATGAACAACACGACGCACCGCCCGGCAACGATCCAGCGTATCCGCATCGGCACCACGCAGGAAGGCAAGATAACCGCGATTGCTCACGAAAGCTGGAACGGCAATCTGCCGGGCGGCAGCCTGGAGACAGCCGTGGCGCAGACTCGTCTTCTCTACGCCGGCGAAAACCGGATGACGTCGATGCGGCTTGCGGCGCTTGATCTGCCAGAGGGCAATGCGATGCGCGCACCGGGCGAAGCGCCTGGTCTCATGGCGCTTGAAATCGCCATGGACGAACTGGCCGAGCAGCTCAACCTCGACCCCGTCGAATTGCGGATCATCAACGACACGCAGGTTGATCCGGAAAAGCCTGAACGGAAGTTCTCGCACCGTCAGCTGGTCGAATGTCTTCGCCGGGGTGCTGAAACCTTCGGCTGGGACAAGCGCAACGCCGAGACGGGTCGCGTCAAGGACGGACGCTGGATGGTTGGCATGGGTGTTGCGGCAGCGTTCCGCAACAACATGAACATGAAGTCTGGCGCCCGCGTGCGGCTCGATTCCGAAGGCGTCGTGACTGTCGAAACCGACATGACGGATATCGGTACGGGCAGCTACACGATCATCGCCCAGACCGCGGCCGAAATGATGGGCGTAACGATCGATAAAGTTGCCGTAGAGCTCGGCGATTCCCGCTTCCCGGCGTCGTCGGGATCGGGCGGACAGTGGGGCGGAAACAGCTCCACCGCAGGCGTCTATGCCGCATGCGTGGCGCTGCGGGATGCGATCTCGCAAAAGGTCGGCTTCAACTCCGCAGATGTCACGTTTGCGGACGGCCAGATCCGTTCCGGCAACCGCAGCATTGCTCTCGCAGAGGCAGCTGGCAAGGACGGTGTCGTTGCGGAAGATACGATCGAGTATGGCGATCTTGCAGAAGAGATGCAGCAGTCGACATTCGGTGCCCATTTCGTCGAGGTCGGCGTCGACATGTACACGGCTGAAATCCGCGTTCGGCGCATGCTGAGCGTCTGTGCAGCAGGGCGCATTCTCAACCCGATCACGGCCCGCAGCCAGGTCATCGGTGCGATGACGATGGGCGTCGGCGGCGCCTTCATGGAAGAACTGGCCGTCGACAAGCGTCGCGGCTTCTTCGTCAACCATGATCTCGCCGGCTACGAAGTTCCTGTCCATGCCGATATTCCGCATCAGGATGTCATCTTTCTCGATGAGACGGATCCGACCACTTCGCCGATGAAGGCAAAGGGTGTTGGCGAACTCGGCCTTTGCGGTGTGGCGGCAGCGCTTTCCAACGCCGTGCACAACGCAACCGGCGTGCGTATCCGGGATTACCCTGTCACGCTCGACAAGCTGCTGCGGGACATGCCGCAGGTCGGCTGATCCGCTCGGAACGATTACGCAAACCTCTGGCCGGAGCATTCACGGATGCTCCGGCCTTAAATTTTTAGAACCTCGTCGCGCCAGAAGACGATAACATAGCCGCCGCGTGCTTCAGCGTTGGATGCCCATGCCTTGAACTGCGGCATATAGGGCGGATGACGCCACAGATCGGGATAGTCCGGATCGGCAAGGACCGTAATCTGCTGTCCTTCCCCATAGACCATCAGGTGGGATCTTTGAGGAGCCCACTCGTCGCCCAGTCCTTCGCGCGTTAGCCAATGGCACACGAAGTCGCGGCAAAGCATCGGTCGATCCTGGTAGATGGAACAGCCTTGTCCGGCAACGCAGTGCCTGCACCACTCGTCCGCAGGCTTGTTGAGATCATCGATGTCCGGCAACCGGCAGCAAAGAGTGCAGGTTCCGCACGCGCGGCCCTCGACAATGGCTGGTGTCATTCTTGCGATACGCTTCCTGCGTCTTGGGGATACCCCCGGTCTGCGACCTTCAAACAGTTTCGTTCAAGAGCCGCACGCGATTGAAGAGGCTGCCGGATCCAGAGTTGGGTGCGGGAGGCCGCAAAACGGCACCGCCCGGATATCACCGCAGGGGTGTGTGACGCAAGAAAAGCGCTTTGGTTTCGACGCATGCGGGAAACGGAAGTTTAATCGATGAGCCTTAAGTCTGATGCAAACGGAGATTTTTCCATAATGACGACGAGTTGCCAAGGCTGCCGCGACGGCGCAGCATTCGAACTACCGTTCTCGATGGCATTCCAGCCGATCGTCGACATCGCAACAGGCAAGATTTTCGCCCACGAAGCGCTTGTTCGAGGTCCAAGCGGAGAAGGTGCCGGCTCTGTCCTGTCGCAGGTGCAGGCCGACAACCGCTATGCGTTCGATCAGCAGTGCCGGGTCAAGGCGATCGAACTTGCCGCGCAGCTCTACGACCCCGCTGACGACGTGAAACTGTCGATCAACTTCATGCCGAACGCCGTCTACGAACCGCGGGCGTGTATCCGCCTGACGCTTGCCACGGCCATGAAGACGGGTTTTCCGCTTGATCGCATCATCTTCGAGTTCACAGAGAACGAGGAGTTGGATACCAAGCACGTCCTTCACATCCTACGGACATACCGGGATATGGGCTTTAAAACTGCGATCGACGACTTCGGTTCAGGCCACTCCGGCCTCGGCCTCCTCAGTCATTTCCAGCCCGATATCGTCAAGCTGGATATGGACATGATCAGAGGGATCGACACCGATCCGGTCCGGCGCACCATCGTCAAGCACACGTTGCGGATGCTCGAAGAACTCAACATCGTGCCGCTCTGCGAAGGCGTCGAAACTGTCGGCGAAATGTCGGCCCTGCGGGATTTGGGCGTGTCCCTCATCCAGGGCTACCTGCTCGCCAAGCCAAGCTTCGAACACCTCGCCATCCCGGCTTCCGCGAAGGCGATGCTTGCTGCGGCGGCCTGAGAAACGGTGGGATAGGCGAACCAAAGCGGAATGAAAGGTCCGGTATCGGTTTCGACGCAGTGGAAACAGGCAGAGATGCCGACTGGACACTGGCAAGGGCAAGCTCAGAGCTCGATTTGACAAGTGAAACAGCGCGTTCGTTCACGTTCGAGACAGCTTGACGTCAATCGAGACAGTACTTTTCGCGCCGGAATGCAGGTGATGAAAGAGGAGGCGAAAGCAACTTTCTCGAGAGCGAGCGGTGCCACATGCTGGCGCACCTGAAGCCAAGAGAGACAACGATTTCAGCGAGCATCTGGACAAGTTTTCGCCTGCACACGCATAATGTTTTTTTGGAAGATGTTCGAACAACTCAAGAGCGAGGATCAACGACGATTGGTATCGCGCGGCTGCTTAGGATATTTCACAACAAAACGCGATTCTGTCTCGGTTAACAAAATGGGAACGGATCGGTGAAAATGCTTGCGCGTCGGCAGCGAAGCTGGCGATATTAGGCGCGATCGACATGACGATCCGAGGCGAGATCGCAAACTCGGCATGCTCGAAAACGGAAGCTAGCCGATGACTATCTCCGCCAGCGACGAGAGCGAGCCTCTCACATCATCTGCTCTATCGACCTCGCTTGGCGAGCTATTTTCCAAACTGCGAGCGACACAGCTCACAAGTACGATTTTTTGTGACAGCCATGGCGCTTTCGACGGCTTTTTGGGTTGTGGATACATTTATTATGGTCTCGCCGCCGCCATCCGCAGTCAGGTCAGCGTTTGCATTGGATCCGGTGGCGGGTTTGTGCCGGAAATCCTAAAGCAAGCCCAGCGCGATCACGGTATCGACACGGCCGCAACCTATCTGATCGATGCAAACCTTTCAGACCTTGGCTTTGGCAGCCCCAGCCAGAGTGGCGGCTGGCTCGACGTCAACAACGATTTCACCAAGCGCGCAGGGGACGTTATCATCCTCAAGATGCTGTCTACGGACGCCGCGGCCCTGTTTTTTAATCAGGGCGTGCTGATCGACTATCTCCACATCGACGGGGACCATTCGAAGCGGGGAGTCATCGCCGACTTCGAGGACTTCGCTCCAGTTTTGTCCCCCGGTGCGATCGTGAGCCTTCACGATACGACAATGCCAAGCGTTACCGCAGCGATGGACGTAATTCGGTTGCGCAACCCGGAGTGGGAATACTTTACGCTTGGAGAGGTCGGCGTGGGAACCGCATTCATGCGAAGGCGAACGACAGTCGCGCCTAAGCGGCTGGCTGAGAACCGAGCAGCCTTTTCAGATACAAACCGGCAGGTCCTGTTCCGCAAGCCCGAGGAAGTCGACGAAGCGATTCAGGCCAGTCGGAGGAAATCAAGCTTCGAGCGCTGGCATTACCTCAGCACCGCAGCATACCGTATCCGCTATCTGATCGCCGCGGACCTCATCGATGAGCCGGGCGCGACCGTAATCGAAGTCGGCGGTTTTCCGAACTCGGTTGTCGATTTTCTAGACAAATCGCGTCGTGTGATCGCGTTTGATCCTTATACACCGGCTGATTACATCGAGCGCGTGAGCAAGACGGCAGCTGGTAAGGATATGGCCTTCATGTTCTCATCGCGGCCGATTTCCCAGGCAATTGAGGAAATCGACAATATCGGAGCCTATAATGTCGTCTGGCTTGGCTTGGACATCAGTGCCGATATTCACAGTACCCAAGTCTACCGTGCAGAGCTCAAGGGCATGCTCCAGATTATGGGGAACGCAAAAGCGTGCGTCATCGAACTGCCGCAATATGTCCCATCCGCGCTGACGTGGAAACTGGTTCTGGACTGCCTGCACCCTCAAATCCTGCGCGATGTTAAACTCGATTTGTCGGAGGACCCAGTTGCCGACGAATTCTTTGTCAGAGACGGTCGTTCGCAGCGGCGCGTTATTGTGTTCAATGCAAAAAGGCCATTCAGCGGAGAAGTGCATTCGGGTCTGATTGACCAATGTGCGTCCGACCTGATGGATGTACGCAACAAGCAAGCCGGCACGACTGCCGATGGCGCCAACCGGCTCTATCGTTACTGGGCGTCCGAATTGCCAGCCCGTGGCGGTAAGATCATCGACGGGCTTGAACGGTTTGCAGAGGTCGGAAAGGAGTCAAAGGGCTGCCTTACCTTTGGGCCCTATCTTCGCTTGGCTTCCGGCAATTACGCATTTGAAATCATCTATCGGAGCTGGGGGGACATGGAAAGGACGCCGGATCGATGGGACGTATGCGTTGGGGTGAGCAATGTCATTGCGGCAGGTGATTTGCCCGCCAACGATGCAAGACTGTCGACCGCCCGAGGCCATTTTACCTTGTCAAGCGATCACAGCTTGATGCCCGTCGAGATTCGAACCCACTTTGCGGGAGCCGGCGACTTGTGTATTCGACAGATCGTCATACATCAGCTTTAGTAGCCTTGCCGCGTCATAACGTCGAGGATCCGACAAACGGTGTTGAAGCAGTCAAGTACAAGTCGGATGCCTTCGAACCTTGGGTGGCGGAAGACGTTGCGAAGTTCTGCACCACATGGCAGATAGGCACCCGCCAGCGACTGGCCTTCGAGCTACTGCTGTGTTCGGGCCTCCGGCGATCGGACATCGTGAGGGCAGGGCGCCAGCACATGGTTGGCAATACCTTCAGCATGCGAACGCAGAAGACGGGTGCTGAGATGACCGTAGAGTTTCCCGACCGGCTGATGAGCGTCATCGCTCAGACACAGACTGGCGATCTCGCCTTTATCGGTGGGGAGAACGGTCAACCGTTTACGACGGAGTCGTTCGGAAACTGGTTCCGGAAACATTGCACTAAAGCAGGCGTCGAAAAGAGCGCTCATGGAGTGCGCAAACTATCGGCAACCTTGGCCGCCAATGCCGGCGCATCGTCTCATGAGCTGATGGCACAATATGGATGGGCAACATCTCGCCAGGCTGAAACCTACACGAAGCAGGCGGATCGAAAGCGTCTTGGAGTCAGAGCCTCTAAGCTGGTTGCAGAACAAATCGAGGTCGAACTTTCCCCGCACCTAAATCCGAGTGCGAAGAAAACTGCGAAAAGCTGAATGAAATCAACGCTCTCTAGAGCGAGTGGTGCCCCATGCCGGCGCACCTGAAAGCAATATAAACAATGGGGTTAGCAAGCGTCTGGACACTTTCGGACCCCACGCGATCATTATGTTTTTTCGGAAAGTGTCCAGACGTCCTAAGAGCAAAACTTTGGAGTGACGACATGAAATTAAGGTTTGTTCTTTGCCTCGGAAGAATTTTGTGATCGACCGGCGCACGCGGAATGCGGGCGCCGGTTCTGTAGCGAATACGGATCAGATCAAGTCGAAGTCTGCAGCAGTGAGCTTTAGCCCCGGATCGAGGTGCGCGAAACGCACGGCCGGACCGGCGCCACTACCGTCCGCATCGTAAAACAGGTCGCCGGTCTTGGAATTGTATATGACCCTGTCCGACGCATCATGCGCCTTACCGGTGGTGCTGGAATGAAATGCTGCATCTTCCAGATCGCCGACTTTGCCGACGGTTCTGAAAACAAGGTGATCGAGAACGATTGTGTCGTCGCGACCCGAGAAATCGTCGATGGTGTCCATATTTTTGGGACCGGCCTTCGTGTCGAACACGAACATGTCCTTACCCGATCCACCGATGAGGAAATCGTTTCCAGTGTTACCGTTGAGGATATCGTTTCCGGAACCCGCATCGATCCAGTCATTGCCAGATCGCGCATCGATGTTGTCATCGCCGCCGAATGTAGCGATGCGATCGTTGGCAAAGCCTGTGGTCACTTCATCGTCACCTGCAAAGATGGTCTTGAAGATCTTTGCTCCGGACTCCGCCGTATTTTGACGCATCAGGCTGCTTAGAACCTTCGCACTGATCTCGATGTCAGCGATGTAGAGGCTGTATTGACCATCGACAACAGTGATTCCGGAAACTTCTCCCGAAATCAGTTTCTGGTTTTTGTAGGCAAGGTCGGTTCCGTGAACAATGAAGTAAGGGCCGTTAAGGAGCTCGTACCCAGGAGCAAGAGTGATGTAAGTCGGTTGATTATGCCTCACCTCCCAGTTCGCAAGATGCCCCCATCTTTCGGCTGCATCATATGACCAGTTGAAGCCAGTCCGTAAATCCATAGTCGCCATTTCGCCCCCACGCGTGGTTGTATTTTTGATCTATGTCGCATCGAAATGACGATGAAAAGCCCCATCAAAACGAGCTTTCCTAATTATCGAGGGAGACGGGTTTTTGCCACAGCGCGATGGTAGGCTAGTGCTTAGATATTTGAATCCCAATTGGACAGCGAAATTTCCGAAATTTGCGATTAAAAACAACTAAAATCATGATCGGTGAGGGGTTTGAAAGCCCAATTGATATCACTTCGAAATTTTAAACACTCCCCGCACCGCTCTAACCTATCATTTTCTCGATGCTCGTTGTGCGCTATTCAGCGGGACATTAGGAAGATCATTGAATTTCATGCTGGAGGATTAGCACTTCCCGTACCAGTGAGGCCCTGCAATGATGATTTGATCTAAATCGCGAGGGTCTAAGATGCAATCTTCTGTCTACGACGACGCATGGTGGATCGCACTCGTTCTACCTCTCATCATCTCACTGTTTATCTTCCTGACTGCTACAGCTATCAAAGCTACGCGTCGGACATCAAGTCTAACCTATGTACTTCAAGAGGAGAGGAATGCGCAGATCTCATCCGTCACGACGTCTACACTCACTGTCTGGAATGATGGAACCGAGATTATCGAGCTATCAAATTTCGCAAGAACGGCACCTTTTGCTATCCACCTAAGCGGCGCCAACATATTCCGCAGCGAGCTCATCCGGGTTTCGAGACCCGAGAACGATGTCTCAATTACGGAGGCCGATCCATTCGGAAATGTATCTATAGACTTCGACTTCCTTGCACCAGGTGATGGGTTCAGGTGGCAAGGAGACCACGATCTGACTCCAGGGGTGTTTAGGCTCGAAGGTTGGATCAAGGGTGCGGGCCACCCCGTACACGATTACAGGCCAACACCGTATCAGCTCAAGTTAGGGCTAACCATAGCAATGTTTGGCGTGTGGTACGACATGCTGGTGTTGGGAACCAACCTGATCATACACGAAGGCATAAGGTCATGGATGTTTATCACATGGCTGCCGGCTCCGATCTTCGGTATCTTAGGTTCAGCGATGTCAATCGCGAGCTTAATCAACGAATGGAGAGACCCAGGGCCTAAACTTCTCAGGGCTTGGGATAGAGACGCCCTTGGAGGGAAGCTGCCTGAGCTTGCAGCTCGGTAACGTTAGATGAAGCATTGCGCCACCTCTCCATACTCAGCTTGGGAAGCTTCCAGAACAAGCAGGAAAATCAAGTCGTCGTTTCACTGAACAGCGACCTCGTCGACTTCCCGTCGACGGGGTTACTCGTTCACAGATCGGGCCGTTCGCTGGAAGCCGCCGTGTCATGACAGCGCGTCTGCGCTGATCTCGCTTTCAGCATCCTCTGGATCAGGGTCCTCCTCGTAGGCGGCGGCCCTGTTCCAAGCTACGCTCTGCAGCGCAACCATGACGGTTCGCGTATCCCACACAGATTGTACGGCGTTATCGATCAAATCCTGCACAGGCAGATTGAGATCCCGCAGTCGAAACTCACGGTCAAACGACACCCCTCACGCCGGAAAATCGTTCAGGCAGATCACGACAGCATTGTGGAATCAAGCTCTGTCCAGCATGGTCAGGCTCATGACCAAAGAATACATTCTTGATGGATCGAAGATCACATCGCTCGAGGCGTTTTATGATCAAGTAAGTGAAGTGCTCATTCCCGACACATATTGGGGCAACAACCTGGATGCCTTCAACGACATTCTGCGCGGGGGCTTCGGCACACCTGAAGAGGGATTTGTCCTTCGGTGGACCCATTCAGAAGTTTCTCGCAAAAACCTGAGCCACTTAGAAACGATAAGGCAGCTAGAGAAGCTGCTGGAGAGTTGCCACCCTAGCGGTGAAGCGCGTTTCCGTAATGACCTAATCCGAGCGCGACAAGGGCAAGGGTCCACGGTTTTCGACTGGCTTATCGAAATCTTCCGAATTCATGGTGCTTGGGGTGATGAGGCCCAACATCATGTCAGACTCGTTTTGGAATGACCTGAGTTTTCCCACACCTGCGGCCTTGAGCGTGACTTGATCACTGCTGGCCGATCCGCTCCCGCTCGACGCGGTCTAGGCGCTGTCTCAAGTCCATGATGACGTCTCTCGCCCCATAGACGCTGCCTTGAGCTTGCTTCAGCTCATCGACCTGGCGCTGCTGATCCTGGAACCGCTGATCGTAGTTCGCCCAGACGCGAGCGTGCTCGTCTCTCGGCACCAACCCCTCCCGAAGTTCCTTGATGGCAGCTTCCGTTCGCTGGCGATCCTCTTGGCCACGAGCTGTCCGCCACTCCATCTCTTTCTGCGTGACCATGCTCGCGACGATCGTCGACAAGCTGTCCTTTGTCTCGATCGCGCGCAGCCGTACGTCCTCGCGCATCGTGACGATGTTATCCTTGATCGGCTGTAGCGCCATGAAGCCCAAGCCGCCTACGAGGGAAAGTCTATGAGCTTAGAATTGAACTTTTCCGCGCGTGCTCAACAAGATCGTTCGTGCATCGCTACCTTTGAGTATGCATTCCAATTCGACGCTGTAATCGTACTCATTCCAACGTTCGATATCTCGGGCATCTATGTCAAAAATCTTCTCGTCGCGATAAATGTTACAGAGAATGACACAACGCTCCGCAGCAGCGCCGTCTTCCTTGCCGTCCAATACTTGGCTGACACCAGTATTCCGGAAAGAACGAGGGAAATAGGCGCGCTTGACCTCACCCCGGTGTTCGACTTGGCGGACACCAAATTTGAGTTTCTCGTCTATTCCTGCAGTCAGTTTTTTGACCTCGAGCGGTCGTCTATTCCTGTTGATTACCGTGATTCCGATTGCGGGGTACCATTCATTGTCTTCTTCGTAGGCAGTTCCAGTCGCGTAGATCTCTGGTTCCGCATTTCCCATCAAGTGGTCTGTTTGGCGCTTCTGCTCGGCGAGCTGTTCTCGCATCACCGCTACAGTCAAAAGGGCGCCAAAAAGGGCCGCCCACCCGCTCAACGCGCCCACCCACGTCGCTATGCAGTTTTCGGTCGTACTGCAAACGAGGATTTGTCCACGCGGACTTCCGACAATGAACAGAGTTCCTATCCCGATGATCACAGAAGGTCCGAGCCATCGGATGATGTTGTCGGGAGTACGAAAATTCATGGTAGCCCCCGCCAGTTAGACGGCGAACTAATCATTTCGCGCCGAGAACTTCAATGCGCGTCCCCAGTTGAAATGGAGGGCCAGCCTAATGGCTAAACTCACTGCCAGCGAGGTCCAGCCAGCACCGCCGCAAACGAATTTGCACGTGGCAACAGCAGAACTGAAAGGCATCGAACTGGCTGGCGTAGCAGAGCAGCTTGAGCAGGACGCTGGCGCTTGGAGGGCTTGCTCCGGTTGCCATGAGTTAATCGAGGGCCACCCGACCGGCCCATGGAGCGAAACGCTGAAGAGCTACATGGGCGGCGGTTGCCGTGAGTGCGGTGGCATCGGCGCGATCTGGGACAACACCGATTATAGCCAGGTCAATGACCCCGCACCGATCGCGAGAAGGGACGGGGACAGATGAGAGCACAGCGCGCAGAAGTTCTACCGATCTCCCTCCCGCCACTCGGTTTGGCACGTGACTAGGCTGCGGCGTACATCGGCGTATCTTCCAGCCTATTTGACGAAATGGTTGGCGATGGCAGAATGCCAAAACCAAAGAAGGCCAACGCCCGGACAATCTGGGACCGTGTGGCACTTGACCGGGCGTTCACGCGTCTGCCTGGTGGAGATCCTGACGACGCAGACGATTGGTCCGTGGAAGTGTGATGCCGAAGAAGTTTGCAAAGAAGTACGTGATTGAGGATCGCACGGACGGCGTCCTGCGCTTCTATTTCCGAAAGCGCGGCCAGAAGAAGATCCGGCTTCCTGGCGTGCCGGGTAGCGACGAGTTCAATGAGGCCTATTATATCGCTGTGAATGGCACCGCGGTCGAAGAGGCGAGGGGACCGAAACTATCGACGAAAAACTCCCTTCGTTGGCTCTGCGAGCAGTACTTTCAGTCATCTGAATACAAGCGCCTGGACCAGCGGACCCGGCATGTCCGTAAACTGATCATCGAGCACATGTGGGCCGAACCCCTAAAGAAGGACAGTACGCGCCTTTTCGAAGACATGCCGATCGCCGCCATCACTGCGAAAGCCGTCCGAGTTTTGAGAGACCGCAAGGCAGAGAAGCCGGAAGCGGCCAACAGCAGAATCAAAGCGCTCCGCGCTATATTTGCATGGGCCTGCAAAAGCGACGTCGAGCTGATGCTGACAAACCCGGCGAGGGACGTGTCCTTTTTCGCTCAGCAAGGTGACGGCTATCATTCCTGGACGGAAGACGAGATTGCGAAGTTCGAGGAGAAGCACAAGGTCGGGACGAAGCCTCGGCTAGCGCTGGCGCTGATGCTCTACACCGGTCAGCGTCGAAGCGACATCATCCTGTTCGGCCGGCAGCATCTCAGCAACGGCAGCCTCAAATTCACCCAGTTCAAAGGCCGGAAGAAGAAGCCAATTACGCTGGAGATCCCGGTTCATACGAAGTTGCAGAAGATCATTGATGCATCGCCTGTTGGCGATCTCACGTTCCTTGTGACCGAATTTAACAAAGGCTTCACCGCCGCAGGGTTTGGAAACTGGTTTCGCAAGCAGTGCAATGCTGCGGGCCTTCCACACTGCAGCGCGCATGGCCTGCGGAAATCCGCATCAGCCAGGCTGGCTGAGAGAGGTGCCACCGAGAAACAGATTATGTCCGTGACCGGTCATACGACATCGAAAGAGGTGTCGCGATACACGAAGGCGGCAAATCAGAAGCTACTGGCGGAGAGCGCCATCAGCCTGTTCGACGACATCGACGACATCGACGAACGGAGCGAGGGGGGGAAATAAGAACAAAAGTGTCCAGCTTTTTCAGGCAGTTTAAGTTTTCTGGACGTTTAGGACCAAAATTCACAGTAAAAACAATGGTTAAAAAAGTGCGTGGTGCCCCATGCCGGAATCGAACCAGCACTCCTTTCGGAACTCGATTTTGAGTCGAGCGCGTCTACCAGTTCCGCCAATGGGGCACGGAGGGTATGGTGAAGGCCTCTAACATGGCCTCGGCGGCGGATGCAAGAAGAACTATTCGGATCCTTGCAAACCGCGATGTCAGGTATTGCGTCCGGCAATTGCCAGGATCTTTTCGCGCAGCAGACGCGCCATGTTGCGGGTGTTGCGGTAGAGGTGAAGCTGTGTCGCCACCTGTCTCACGTCGCGGTCGCTGTTGCGGGCAAGGCCGATCACCAGCGTTCCCATTTCCTCGCGCTCTTCCCATAGCCTGCTCATGATAGGATGGTCGGGCACGGCGCAGCTGTCGGTGCGCAGGATGTTGGCATCATCAAGGTGCCAGTCGGTCAGCTTCATGACCAACAGCTTGCCGGGCGAATAGCGGCTGAGGCTCTCGTCATAGGCGGTCTTCCAGGTATAGGCCTCGCCGGCCATCAAGAAGATCACGATCGAGGCGATCGCGCGGCCGTCGAGATTGATCGTGTGGATGCGCACGGCGTCCACTTCGGCAAGATTGGTGATCGCTTCGCGAGCAAAGGCTGCGCGGTAACGGTCGTTGATCAGGGCCGAACGCTTGCGGCCTTTCCAGCCTGTCGATTCGAGCGCCAGGAATTCCTCCATCCGCTGGCGCACCTCTTCCGGCTGACGGGCGACGGCGTATTCAAGCCTTCCCAGCTGTCCGAGCTTTCGCCACTGGCGCTGCATCTCGCGGTAATGGTGCGGCGAGACGGAGGCCTTCATATAGGTTTCGCCGTCCTGAAGGCTTTCCAGCATCGGCCGGCGAAAGCTGTCGGTGACGGCAACGGGCAGGTCGCGGCCGATGGCAACGGCGCGCGCAAGCTGGGCAAAGCGGCCGCCTAAGCGCACATCGGGCAGAACGAGAACGGAGGGAAGTTTTGCTTCCCGGGCAGTCAGGGCCTCCAGGAGGTTGTCGATGGTTTCGGCCGCATCTTCGGCATCCACCAGTGGCGTACCGAGCGGACCGAACGGATTGGACCAGACGCGGATGATCGGAGCACCCATGGCAAAGCCTGGTTTCTCCACGGTAAACGGCATCAGAAGGCGAAGGCGGCTATGGCTTTCGCCTTCGTCACGGATAAGCGCCAGTCGCACCTGGCGGTCATCGATGCGCGGCATGGCGGGGGCAAGAAGCCGCGCCGAGAAGAAGATGTTGGGCTCCATCGCGCGGTGAGACAAAAATTCGAGTTCTTCCTGCAGATCGTAACCGAGACCTGCCGGATAGAGGCAAAATTCGCGGCCGGGCCGGCCGATTTCTACCCGTGTATCGGCATCCGGGCGGTCTGCACGAAGACGCGACGCGACGTTCGGCATTGTGACGTCGTCGTATTCCTTTTCGCTCCTGTTCGGGGGAAGAGCCATTGTGTCTATCGAACCTTGAACGAGGGTCTGGGCAGTGGATCGGAAAAAGCGAATAGCACGATTCCGAGCGTGCGGCGTACTGCTATGTGCAGCAACGTCGCCTCGATCATCATGGCGCCGGCGGTCGCCATCGCCGCACCGACCAGCCCATAATGTGGTATCAGCACGACATTGAGGACGATGCTGCCGGCAAGCGTTGCCGTATAGACTGCAACGCAGAGCTTTTGCCTGCCCGCCATGCTGAGCAGAACTTCTCCGGGGCCGACGAGCGACTTGGACAGAATGCCAGCAAACAGGATCACCATCAGGATATAGCCTGAAGTGAAAGCGTCGCCGAACAGCGACAGAAGCAGTTCACCCGCAGCAAGCGTGGTCAACCCGACGACGAGCGACGGCCAGAAGGTCCAGCGGACGGTCTGGCCCGCGAATGTGGCCAACGCCGTCATGTCGCCTTCCGCCATGATGGCGGCGAAACGGGGAGCCGCGGCCGCCTTGATGGAGAAGTAGACGAACTGCACGAGGACGATCGTTTTCGACGCCGCAAAATAGATCCCGACATCGTCCGGCGGCAGAAAGATGCCGACCACGACCACGTCCGCATTGGTCAGCAGGAAGCCGATGCCGTCGACCACAAATAGCGGGATCGAGTATCTGATCCATGAGCCAAGCCGGTAGCGCCGCGATGCATTGCCGTAGCTGCCTTTCAGCCGAAGAATGAGCTGGGTCAGATGCGCAAACGTTGTGGCGTATGTGGCGGCAAGCGCGGCCAGCATGGCGGTCTGCGCATCGCGCGGCGCATCGGACAGGACGGCTGCCGTCATGAAAGTGAGGATCAGGATGGGCCTGAGGATGTAGGTTGGCGCCAGCGCCGATATCGTCCAGCCATGGGTACGGGCAAGCCCGTCGAGGATGTCGCCGATGCCGATCATCGGAATGATGAAGAGAGCGATCGCAACCGGCACGATGTAGTAGGGCTCGATGCTGCTGCCGAACGCCCAGAGAAAGGCAAAGCCGAGGCCGCCGATCACGGTCGAGGTGACGAGCGCGACAAGGCAGGCGGCAAGGCTCAAGCCGCGGATCTCGCCGTTTTCACCCTCTGCCGAATGTTGTTGGATGAAGCGGATGATCGAGGTGTGAAAGCCGAGGCAGGAGAGATTGCCGACGAGGATGACAATCACCCAGACGAAGGCGAACAACCCGTATTCGAACTCGCCCATCAGCCTGGCCATGACGATCTGGGACAGGAAGGCGATAGCGGCGCTGAAAATGCGGATCGCAAACGCGGTCATGGCCTGGCGTTGCGCCCGCGCCGTATCACTGTTTTCGGTCACAGTGGCTCTGATCCTGCCCGTCAGCGGTGCGACTCTGGCACGCAAACCGGCCGGCAGCAGTCTTTCCGCTGTTTCGATCACCGCCATGATGGGCACGCAATACTCGTTACGCTACAGGAGCCATGCTCGCAAATCTGCCACAGCAGGGTTAAGAAACGGTTGGCTCAGCCGACCCGAACGTTAAGAGGGCGACGATCCCGCAAACGAAAAACGCCGCCCGAAGGCGGCGTTCTATCGATAACACTGGTGTTGCCCGATCAGGCCTGTTCGAAGGCGCCGTGGCAGTGCTTGTATTTCTTGCCCGAACCACAGGGGCAAGCCTCGTTGCGGCCGACGCGCCCCCAGGTAGACTGGTCTTCGGGATGACGATCGGCAGGCGCTGCGATGAAGTCGCTGCCGTCTGCGCCCGACACCTGGTCTTCGCCGGTCGTCGGGTCGAAATGATGCTCCTCGAACACCGATGGCGGTACCGGCGGCTCGGGGTTCTGCACAAGCTCGACGCGCATCATCTGGGCGGTCACGGCTTCGCGCAGGTTCGCAAGCAGCGCCTGGAACAGCTCGAAGGCTTCCGCCTTGTATTCCTGCAACGGATCGCGCTGCGCATAGCCGCGGAACCCGATGACGGAGCGCAGGTGGTCGAGATTGACGATATGCTCGCGCCACAGGGCGTCCAGCGTCTGCAACACCACGGAGCGTTCGACGTAGTTCATCACGTCGGCACCAAACCGCTCTCGGCGATCCTTGACGGAAGCTTCAGCGGCGGCGGTGATCCGCTCGCGGATATCGGTTTCGCCGATACCCTCTTCGGTCGCCCAGTCTTCGATCGGAAGATCAAGGTTCAGCAGGCGATCAACGTCTTCGCGCAGTTCCTTGACGCTCCACTGTTCGGCATAGGCCCGCTCAGGGATGTGCTTGGCAACGAGAACCTCGATCACTTCGTTGCGCATGTCCTCGATGGTCTCGGATACGTCTTCCGAATCCATCATCTCGATACGCTGTTCGAAGATCACCTTGCGCTGATCGTTGGTGACGTCGTCGTATTTCAGAAGGTTCTTGCGGATGTCGAAGTTACGCGCCTCGACCTTTTTCTGGGCCCGCTCGAGCGCCTTGTTGATCCAGGGGTGGACGATCGCTTCGCCTTCCTTGAGACCAAGCTTTTGCAGCATCGAATCCATCCGGTCGGAACCGAAGATGCGCATCAGATCGTCCTGGAGCGACAGGTAGAATTTAGAGCGGCCCGGGTCACCCTGACGGCCGGAACGGCCACGCAGCTGGTTGTCGATGCGGCGGCTTTCGTGGCGCTCGGTGGCGATTACGTAGAGGCCACCGGCTGCCAGAGCCTTGGCCTTGAGTTCTTTCACCTCGGCACGGACGGCAGCCTCCTTGGCAGCGCGTTCGCCCTCGTCCTCGATGCCTTCGAGCTCGCGCTCAAGGCGCATGTCGATATTGCCGCCGAGCTGAATGTCGGTACCGCGACCGGCCATGTTGGTGGCGATCGTGACGGCACCGG
The DNA here is from genome assembly GCF_001423215.1 of Rhizobium sp. Leaf321. Taxonomy (NCBI): domain Bacteria; kingdom Pseudomonadati; phylum Pseudomonadota; class Alphaproteobacteria; order Hyphomicrobiales; family Rhizobiaceae; genus Rhizobium; species Rhizobium sp. Leaf321. The sequence continues at coordinate 208,594 of NZ_LMOF01000004.1, forward strand.
GCACGCCGGCCTGCGACACGATATAGGCTTCCTGCTCGTGGTAGCGGGCGTTCAGAACGTGGAATTTCTCAAAACCGGACTCGCGCAGCATGGTTGCCAGAAGTTCGGACTTTTCGATCGACGTCGTACCGACCAGAACCGGCTGGTTGCGTTCGCTGGCCGCCTTGATCTCGACGATGATCGCCTTGAACTTTTCCTCAAACGTCCGGTAGACTTCGTCATCTTCGTCGATACGCTGGATCGGCAGGTTGGTCGGAACCTCCACCACTTCCAGCTTGTAGATGTTGCCGAATTCTTCCGCTTCCGTCTGCGCCGTACCGGTCATGCCGGCAAGCTTGTCGTACATGCGGAAGTAATTCTGGAAGGTAATCGAGGAGAGCGTCTGGTTCTCCGGCTGGATCTGCACCTTTTCCTTGGCTTCCAGCGCCTGATGCTGACCTTCGGAATAGCGGCGGCCCGGCATCATGCGGCCGGTAAACTCGTCGATGATGACGATCTCGTCGTTGCGGACGATATAGTCCTTGTCGCGGGTGAAGAGCTTGTGGGCCTTCAGCGCGTTGTTGATGTGGTGCACGATCGCCACGTTCTCGACATCGTAGAGCGATTCGCCCTTCAGCAGGCCGGCCTGACGCAGCAGGCCTTCGAGCTTTTCGGTTCCCTCTTCGGAAAAGTTGGCCGAGCGCTGCTTTTCGTCGATTTCGTAATCTTCCGGAGACAGCAACGGAATGTAGGCGTCGATCGTGTTATAGAGATCGGAACGGTCGTCCAGCGGGCCTGAGATGATCAGCGGGGTGCGGGCTTCGTCGACCAGGATCGAATCGACTTCGTCGACGATCGCGAAGTTGTGGCCGCGCTGCACCATCTGGCCGCGCTCGTATTTCATGTTATCGCGAAGATAATCGAAGCCGAGCTCGTTGTTCGTCGCGTAGGTGATGTCGCAGCCATAGGCCTCGCGGCGTTCGTCGTCCGACAGGCCGTGGACGATGACACCGGTCGACAGGCCAAGGAACCCGTAGAGGCGGCTCATGATGCTGGCGTCGCGCTGTGCGAGATAATCGTTGACGGTCACCACATGCACGCCCTTGCCCGACAGTGCATTGAGGTAGACGGGCAGGGTTCCCACCAGCGTCTTGCCTTCGCCGGTCTTCATTTCGGCGATTGCGCCGTCGTGAAGGATCATGCCGCCGGTCAGCTGGACGTCGAAGGGTCGCATGCCGAGTACGCGAAGGGCCGCTTCGCGAAGCACCGCAAAGGCAGGGATCTGGATATCCTCCAGCGTCTTGCCGTCTGCCAGCATCTGGCGGAACTCCGCCGTCTTGTTGGCGAGCTGCTCATCGGTGAGCGCCTTGGTGGCTTCCTCGATTGCATTGATCTTCTCGAGCATCGGCTTGTAGCCCCGCACGCGGCGCTCGTTTGCAGATCCGAACAGTTTGCGGGCAATGCCGCCAAAGCTGACCATACGAATGGCCCTTTCTGATGTCAGTCCCTGATGTCACTCGTCGAGACCACGATTGAGCTTGTCGGCCGGCGGCGCCTCTGACAATTCGACCCGTGGCGCCCGCAAAGCTTCTGGACGCGAAGTTGCGTGACAGATAAGAGGGGGTCCGAATTATGTCAACGGTGACGGCCGATACAGAATGGCCACAATCCGGTGTTTGTGAAGGTTTTCCGGCCGGTGCCAGACGTTCTGGATCCGGTTCACCAATCGAAAGGTAACTCGATGCTGCGCCACAAACTTCTCGTATCGGCTGCTATTGCCGCTGCGATCTTCGTCCAGGCCCCGGCTTTCGCCGCTGACGATACGGTCGTCGCCAAGGTGGGCAGCCTGAACATCACTCAGGCCGAACTCGACGTCGCGGTCCAGAACCTCGACCCGCAGCTGGCCCAGCTTCCCGAAGAACAGAAGAAGGTTGCGGCCCTTTCCGGCGCAATCGACGTGAAGCTTCTGGCAAGCGGTGCTGCCGCCGAAGGCCTTGGTAACACCGAGGACTACAAGAAGCGCATGGCCTATATCGGCGATCGCGAGCTGCACAACGCCTACTTCCGCAAGCACGTGGTCGATGCCACGACGCCCGAAGAAGTAAAGGCACGCTACGACAAGGAAATCGCGTCGATCCCGAAGCAGGAAGAGGTCAATGCCGCCCATATCCTGGTAAAGACCGAGGATGAAGCAAAGGCCGTGATTGCCGACCTCGACAAGGGTGGCGATTTCGCAGCCATTGCCAAGGAAAAGTCGCAGGATTCGAACAAGGACGAAGGTGGCGATCTCGGCTGGTTTGCCCAGGGCCGCATGGTTCCGGAATTCGAGCAGGCCGCGTTTGCCCTCGAAAAGGGCGCCTACACCAAGACCCCGGTCAAGACCCAGTTCGGTTTTCACGTCATCAAGCTGATCGACAAGCGCGAAGCCGCTCCGCCGGCACTCGACCAGGTCGAAGACCAGGTCAAGCAGCTCGTGATGCGCGACAAGTATGTCGCCATCATCGAAAAGGCGAAGGCCGACCAGAAGATCGAGATCATGGATGAGGGCCTGAAGAAGGGCTACGAGGACGTGAGCAAGATGCAGGACGGTGCAGAAGCGCCGGCACCGGCACAGCAGTAAAATTCGCATCTGGGCCCGGTATATCCGGGCCCTTTCCTATTCAGCCAGGTTGTTCAGATGTCCTCTTCCGTCTCGCCGCTCGCCCCGAAGTCCTATCCCGAAATGCCGGCCCTGCGCGGCGTCCGCATGGCGACAGCTGCCGCCGGCATCAAATACAAGAACCGTACCGACGTGCTGTTGATGGTGTTCGACGCACCGGCAGCGGTGGCCGGCGTGTTCACCAAGTCGAAATGCCCGTCGGCACCGGTGGATTTCTGCCGCGCGAACTTAGCCCATGGCACCGCGCGGGCCGTGGTGGTCAATTCCGGCAATGCCAACGCGTTTACCGGCGCCAAGGGCCGCCAGGCAACGGAACTTACCGCACAATCGGCAGCGGCTGCTGTCGGATGCAGCGAGAATGAAATTTACCTCGCATCGACAGGCGTCATCGGCGAACCGCTCGATGCCACGAAATTTGCAGGCGTGCTTGGCGATATGCACGGGTCGGCCACGGGCGATTTCTGGCAGGAGGCTGCCAAGGCGATCATGACCACGGATACCTATCCGAAGGTCGCGACCCGCATGGCGGAGATCGGCGGCGTCGCGGTTACGATCAACGGCATTGCCAAGGGTGCTGGCATGATCGCGCCTGACATGGCGACGATGCTGTCTTTCGTCGTCACCGACGCCGATATCTCGTCTTCGGTGCTGCAGTCGCTTCTCTCTGCAGGCGTCGAGCCAAGCTTCAATTCCATGACGGTCGATAGCGATACGTCCACGTCCGATACGCTGATGCTGTTTGCAACGGGGGCTGCTGCTGCAGACGGCCAGGCGCAGATCACCGATCCCGCCGATCCGGCGCTGTCGTCTTTCCGGGATGCGTTGAACGCGCTTCTGAAGGACCTGGCGATCCAGGTTGCCCGCGATGGCGAAGGCGCCACCAAGATGCTGGAAATCACTGTCACGGGTGCTGAAAGCGATGCTAGCGCCAAGACGATCGCGCTGTCGATCGCCAATTCGCCGCTGGTCAAGACCGCCGCCGCCGGCGAAGACGCCAACTGGGGCCGTATCGTCATGGCCGTCGGCAAGGCCGGCGAAGCGGCGGACCGCGACAAGCTGGCGATCTGGTTCGGCGATGTCCGCGTTGCCGTTAATGGCGAACGCGATCCTTCCTATTCGGAAGAGGCCGCGTCCAACGTGATGAAGGGACAGGACATTCCGGTCAAGGTCGAACTCGGACTTGGCTCCGGCACCGCCACGGTCTGGACCTGCGACCTCACGAAGGAATACGTCGCCATCAACGGAGATTACCGGAGCTGATGACGGATATGACCGCATCTCCCGTTCAAGCCGATCTGCCCCTGGTTCGAAGGCTGGAAGCGGTCGGCTTCCGGGCCTGGCCCGCGGCGTCCGTGGTCTATGACGGCAGCTGGCAGGTTCGGTTGACGGGGAGCCATCCGTCGAAGCGGTTGAACTGCATCGTGCCGCTCGACCCGTCGGATTATCGGGACATGGACCTGCGGCTCTCGAAGGCCAGAAAGCGTTTTGCCGATTACGGACGGTCTCTGGTGGTGCGCGAAACGCCGCTCGCACCGCCGCACCTGATCCGTCATCTGGAGGATGATGGCTGGCAGATGTTCGAGACCGCAGATGTGATGATCGGCGATCTCGCCCACCTTCCGCTGCCGCCGACGCTCGGTCATCTTCCCAGCCACGATATCGGCCGTTTCGTCGATGCCTGCATTGCAGTGGGGCAGGACGACGCAGCGCTGAAGCCGGCACTGGCGGAGATCCTCAGTTCCATCAAGCCGCAATCGGGCTTCTTCATCAAGGAAAGCCCACGTCACGGCGCCGTCGCCGTGGCGCTTTGCGTGCAGGACAACGATCTTGCGGGCGTCATGTCGTTTGCCGTGTCGCAAACGGTTCGGCGGCAGGGCATCGGCTCGGAAATACTTGCCTCGGCACTGCGCTGGGCGCGCGTCAGCGGTGCCCGTTCGGCATGGCTGCAGGTGGAGGCAGACAACGAACCGGCGATTGCCCTCTATCGCCAGTTCGGCTTTCGCAAGGTCTATGAATACCGCTACTGGCGCAAAGGGTGACCGATCTCATGTCGAGGAAAATTCTTCTCGTTGCAGCCTGCGCGCTGATCGATGCCGATGGCCGCATCCTGCTTGCGCAGCGCCCTGAGGGCAAGTCGCTGGCCGGGCTCTGGGAGTTTCCGGGGGGTAAGGTGGAGCCTGGCGAAACGCCCGAGGAGACGTTGATCCGTGAACTCGACGAGGAGCTCGGGATCCAGACGAAGGAAGCCTGCCTCGCGCCGCTGACATTTGCGAGCCACACTTATGAAACCTTCCATCTGTTGATGCCGCTCTATGTCTGTCGCCGTTTCGAGGGCATTCCGCACGGGCGCGAGGGGCAGGCGATCAAGTGGGTCAAGCCGAACGCGCTTCGGGACTATCCGATGCCGCCCGCCGACGAGCCTCTGATCCCGATCATTCAGGATCTTGTCTGATCGAGATCAATCGAATTAGCGCAGTCGAATTCAGAGCCTGTTAACCTTTAATTCAGCCCATCGTGGCATCGTCAGGGGGATCAGTGACTGCGTTGACGAGGCTTTTCAGCGATGGAAGACGAATTCTGGAAAACTGTGCAGGCCCGCCAGCGGGCAAAGCACAGATCCGGTAGGACCGGCGCCCTCAATATTGCTCTGCTGTTTGGCACCGCTGCGGTTGCGCTTGCGCTGATCGTGACGCCGATGCTCGCCGGTCACGATGACCAGCAGCGGCTGGCAACGGTCAAGCAGGACTTCGACATGATCACCACCGGCTCGATCAAGCCGGTCGAGAAGGGCACGAAAACCTACACGATCCGCCGTAGCGTACTTCAGGACACGCCGGGCTCCGTCTGCATCGTACAGGGCTACGGCGCAAACGATGGCTGCTAATTAACGATTAGTCGCTATAGTCGGGCGACAGATCAGCGGTTTACCGGATAAAGGGCAAGTCATGCGTCTCCTGCGTTCCTTCATGCGCGATGAATGTGGGGCGACGGCTGTCGAGTACGGCCTGATCATCGCAATCATATCGGCCGCCTTGCTCGCCGGCTTCGGCGCTTTTTCCTCGGCGCTCAGCAATATGTTCAGCTTCCTCGGCGGCAAGGTCGACAAGCCGATTACCTGAGCCTCCCCCGATCGTTACCCTGACCTATCAGTTTTCGTTCTGCGATCCGCGCAGCGCATCTTCCAGCCGCATCTTGGCCGATCCCGGCTTCAGGGGCTTTTGCTGGCTTTCATGCGGCGCCCATCCCGATGCGTAGATGATCGAAAACGTGGCCCGGATGCGCCCATCCGGATCCGAGTAGCGCTCGGCATAAAGCTCGGCGGCTTTCAGGAAAAAGCTCTTCGTCAGCGGCTTGCGGCTGCGGCCAGCGAGCGCATTGGTCATGCCCATGCCGCGCAAGTCCCGCATCAATGCAAACAGGTTGTCGTAGCGCACCGTATAGGTTTCCGCATCGATCACGGGCAGGGCAAAACCCGTCCGCTGCAGTAGCCCGCCGACGTCGCGCACGTCCGCAAACGGAATGACACGCGGGCTAGCGCCCCCGGTCATTTCCACCTCGGCCGACAGAAGTACATCGCGCAGCTCGGCAAGCGTGCCGGATCCGGGAATGGCGGCAAGGAACAGCCCATCCGGTTTCAGCGCCCGGCGGATGCGGACCAGCGTGCCGGGAAGATCGTTGATCAAGTGAAGGGCGAGCGGTGAGACGATGAGATTGACCGTATCCGGCTCAAGCGGCACATCGTCGAGCGGTGCGACCGTGATGTCTTCGCCAGAGACGGCGAAGGTAGGATCGCTCTCGACCCGGACCATGTTGTCGATCTTGCCGGTTGCTTTCGCTTCGCGGGCTGCAGTGCCGGTACCGCCATGCAACTCGACACCCTGTTCGAACTGCCGTTCGACCACGGACAGCCGCTCGGCCAGTTCGCGTCCGGCTATATCCAGCAAAAACGCCGCGTTGTGGTCGCCAGCGGTAATCGCACGCCGGCGCCGTGCTTCGACCAGTTCGGCGTCAAAAATGATGTCCATGTTTTCCACTCAATTTCCGCGGGTCGCAAAGTCGCTCTCCATCGATTAATGTCAAGCATGTCTTCGTCCCACGCCTTGCGATCGCTAAGGAGCATGGTATCGGCCGCGTCCGTCTGGACACGCCGGATAGGCGACGTCGTCTACCCGCCAGCCTGTCCCGGATGCGGCGTGATCACCGGCAGCCATCGCGGTTTCTGTGCACAGTGCTGGCGCGGTCTGCGCTTCATCGAACGTCCTTACTGCGAGGTTCTAGGCCTTCCGTTCTCCTATGATCCTTCCGATCCCGCTTTGGATGAGCAATTGCTGATCTCGCCGGAAGCGATCGCCAATCCCCCGGTGTTCGACCGCCTGCGGGCTGTGGCAATCCACGAAGGTGCGGCACGCTCGCTCGTCCATGCGCTGAAATATAGGGATCGCACCGACCTCGCCGCAATGATGGCCGGGTGGATGCTGCGCGCTTGCGAGACCCATGTGGCCGATTGCGACGCTATTCTCCCGGTGCCGCTTCATCGCTCGCGCATGTTCTGGCGCCGGTTCAATCAGGCAGCCGAGCTCGGCCGGCATCTCGCCGCTCAATCCGAAAAGCCCTTTCTTGCAGCAACATTGCTGCGCACGAAGAGCACGCGGCGTCAGGTGGGGTTGACCGCGCGGGGCCGCGAGGAGAACGTCCGCGCCGCGTTCAAGGTGGCCGCGGGTCGCGAACAGGACGTGTTCGGCAAGCATATCGTACTGGTCGACGACGTGTTCACGACCGGCGCGACAGTGTCTTCCGCAACCCGGGCGCTGAAGCGGGCCGGGGCTGCCGAGGTGACGGTTTTGACCTTTGCAATGGCCATTGCCGGGCCTATATGACAGAGACGGCAATTGTGACGCGCTGCACAAAGTCCTGACAGTACGTGGAGAAAATCATGGCAGATGTGATCATTTACACCCGCGAATATTGCGGTTACTGCGCCCGCGCCAAGGCGCTGCTCGAATCCAAGGGCGTTGCCTTTACCGAGCATGACGCGACCTATTCGAAGGAACTGCGCGCCGAAATGGTGCAGAAGTCGAACGGCGGTTCGACATTCCCGCAGATCTTCATCGATGGTCGGCATGTCGGCGGTTGCGACGACCTGCATGCGCTCGACCGTGCCGGCAAGCTCGATCCGCTTCTGGCGGCCTGAGGAGATTTTTCAATGACCGCGGTCAAGGTTGCAGCGATCCAGATGTGTTCGGGCGTCGATCCGGTCAGGAATGCGGCCGACATGGCGCGCCTTGTCCGTGACGCTGCAGCCTTAGGCGCGACCTATATCCAGACGCCAGAAATGACTGGCATGCTGCAGCGCGACCGCAAGGCAGCGCGCGAGGTGCTCCGGGGCGAGGCGGACGACGTGATTGTCTCGACGGGCCGGGATCTGGCGAGAGAGCTCGGCGTCTTCCTGCATATCGGCTCGACCGCCATTGCCCGCGACGACGGCAAGATCGCCAACCGCGCTTTCTTGTTTTCGCCGGACGGAGCCACCGTCTGCAGCTACGACAAGATCCACATGTTCGATGTCGATCTCGACAACGGTGAAAGCTGGCGCGAGAGTTCGGCCTATGAACCCGGCAACGAAGCGCGGGTTGCCGACCTCGGTTTCGGCAGGCTCGGTTTCGCGATCTGCTACGATGTGCGGTTTCCGCAGCTGTTTCGGGCCGAGGCCTTGGCCGGCGCCGAAATCCTCACGGTTCCGGCTGCCTTTACCCGCCAGACGGGCGAGGCGCATTGGGAAATCCTGCTTCGGGCCCGCGCCATAGAGAACGGCACGTTCCTAATAGCTGCGGCGCAGGGCGGCACCCACGAAGATGGCCGCGAAACCTTCGGTCATTCGATGATCGTCGATCCCTGGGGTAAAGTTCTGGCGATGGCTGGCGGCACCGGCGAAGAGATCCTGATCGCCGAGATCGATCTCGACCAGGTCCGGGCGGCACGCCAGAAGATCCCCAACCTCAAGAATGCCCGGGAGTTTTCCGTGGCGATCGTCCCCGGCCGCGGTGACGGGGAAGAGGCGGCGTGATCAAATATTCGCTCGGCTGCGAGAACGGACATGCGTTTGAAGGCTGGTTTGCCCAAAGCGCCGATTTCGACCGCCAGGTGGAAAGCGGCTTTTTAACCTGTCCGGTCTGCAATTCCACCGCGATCTCAAAATCCCTGATGGCGCCCTCCGTTTCGACAGCACGGAAGAAGGAAGCCAAGCAGGAGTTGGCGATGAATATGGCGCGCCATGAGGTGATGGCGAAGCTCAAGGAAGCCGTCGCCGGTATCCGCGCCAGTTCCGAAGATGTCGGCGAGAAATTTCCGGAAGAGGCGCGCAAGATCCATTACGGCGAGGCCGATGCGCGCGGGATTATCGGCAAGGCAAGTTTCGACGACGTGCGCGAGCTGATTGATGAGGGCATCGACATCGCCCCCTTGCCGACGCTCCCGGAAGACGGCAACTGACGCCGGTCTTCAAGTTCATTAGCGATGTCGGAAGTATCTTGTAAGTATTTCTTCCAAGACATGCATCTTTACCATGCCGGTTTACCGAACTCTAACCTGACTGCGCTATCTCTGCGGACGGGCTGCCGAAAGCCGTCCGTGATGAACTGGTGCCAGACTGAAATGGAGCGGGCCCGCAAGCCCGTACATGCAGGTTCAAATCCTGCCCAGTTCTCCAAGGGCCACACTCCGGCGACGAATTGGCAGACGTTGACACCAACATCGCATTCGACATGACCCTTTGGATTTAGACCGAACAGGCCGGATCGTTGCGATCACATCGCAAGGGCGTCCCCGTAACCTTGATCAGACAGAAAGTGCTCTGCAGCATGGAAAAGATTGATCGTTTAGCGTGGGTCGACGCCGCCAAAGGTGTCTCGATCATCCTGGTTGTGATGATGTACTCGGCCTACAATACCGGCGAATATACCGGGCAGGTCGGCTTTCTACACTATGTCATCGGTTTCGCCACGCCATTCCGGATGCCGGAATTCTTCCTGATCTCGGGTCTGTTCCTGTCGCAGGTTATCGCCCGCCCGTGTTTGCAGTTCGTCGACCGCCGGGTGGTCCATTACCTTTATTTCTACGTGCTCTGGGTCACGATCATGCTTGGCCTCAAGATCGGGGTCTACGAGCTCGATCTCAGCAAGATGCTGAAGGAGCTGGCGTTTGCGATGGTCCAGCCCTACGGCGTTTTGTGGTTCGTCTATCTGCTTGCCATTTTCGGACTGGTGACGAAGCTGTTCTACCAGCTGTCTGTCCCGGCCTGGGTGGTTCTTCCGGTCGCGATCGGCCTTGAGGTCTGGTCGCCGCACTCGGCGAGCTACGTGGTGACGCAGTTTGCCGCGTATTTCGTCTTCTTCTATCTCGGCTTCCTGACGGGTCCCGCTATTCTGAAGCTGGTCGATCTCTGCCAGCGCTATCCGGCGAGAGCCTGGGCTGCGCTGTGCGTCTGGGCGCTGGTCAACGGAGTGCTCGTGTTTTCATCCGGCTATGCGGTTCAACCGGTCGGGATGCAGATGGGGTCTGCGGTGTTGCCAGGGATGCATTTCGTGCTTGCTGTCGCTGGAACGCTGGCGCTTTGCATCGCTTGCGGCCTCGTCGTCCAACTGCCGTTCTCGCGCTGGCTGGTCTGGCTCGGCAAGCATTCGCTTGTCGTCTACCTCGCCTTTACCATTCCGATGTCTCTGTTCAGGGCAGTGGCGCTCAAGACCGGACTGATTACCGACACGGGACTGCTGAGCGTTTCGGTGATGATCGTGTCGATCGTGAGCTCGCTCATCGTCTACGCGATTGTCAGGGCGACAGGGATCGGCAACTTCCTGTTCGAGCGGCCCCGTTGGGCCTCGCTTTTGCACCGCAAGGGTGGATCCGTCGACGCCGCAACACCCGTCACGGCTGTCGTCAAGAACTGAAGGTCAGCCCGGACGCCGCGCCAGCAGCATGTAATTGACGTCCATGTCGGATGACAGGTTCCAGCGGTCGCTGAGCGGGTTGAAGAACACGCCGGTGCGGTGAATGATCTCCATGCCGCTTTTTGACAGCGGCTTTTCGATCTCTTCCGGGCGCACAAGCTTGTCGTACTGATGGGTGCCGCGCGGCAACCAGCGGAGAATGTTTTCCGCAGCAAAGATCGCCAGCGCGCCGGCTTTCAGCGTGCGGTTGATGGTCGCCACGAACATCAGGCCGCCTGGCTTCACCAGCGACGCGCAAGTCGTGATGAAAAAATCGACGTCAGCGACGTGTTCGACTACTTCCATGTTCATGACCACGTCGAACATTTCGCCGGATGCGGCCAGGTCTTCGGCGGTGACTGCGCGATAATCGACGGTGACGCCGGTCTCAGCGGCGTGGGTGGAAGCGATGCCGATGTTCTTTTCTGACGGGTCCGCGCCGACAACGGTCGCACCCATGCGGGCCATCGGCTCCGACAACAGACCGCCGCCACATCCGATATCGAGGATGCGAAGACCGGCAAGCGGCTGGTGACCGTTGGGGTCACGGCCGAAATGCTCGCAGATCCGGTCGCGAAGATAGGAGAGGCGGACCGGATTGAACTTGTGGAGAGGCCGAAACTTCCCTGTCGGGTTCCACCACTCAGCTGCCATTTTCGAGAACCATTCAACCTGGTCCTTATCGACTGTGCTGCGTGTGGTTTCGGTCATATCGTCATCCTCTCGTACTAGGGCCTGAAGTCGGATGATCCCGGGTTGATGTCAAGGGGTGACATCGCCGCGGAGGTCGCGCGACAGCTTAGTCATTGTTTTCCAGTGAGCAGGCGGGGATGAACCGTTGCTTACGGCGAGGAGAAAAAGGGTGAATGACAGTCAAATACATCATTCATTCGCCATTCAGCCGACAACTGGAACAATAGGCCGTTCCGAGCATTTAGGCTGAAAATTACGGGGCGCAAAACGGAAGCAATTCCGACCGCTTATGTTTTCCAGGAGGAAACAGGTGAAAAAGTTACTTTTACGGGTAGCCGCTCTCGGCGCCTTGATGCTGGCGCCGTCGATTGCTTCGGCTGCCGTGCAGGGATTCGCAACCGCGAACGTGAACATGCGGTCAGGTCCGAGCACCGCCTATCCGGCGGTCACAGTGATCCCGGTCAGCGCGACCGTTACCATCAACGGCTGCATGAGCAGCGTGAACTGGTGCGACGTTTCGTTCTACGGCGGTCGTGGCTGGGTGTCGGGAAACTATGTCCAGGCGGCGTACCGTTCGAACCGCGTCTATGTCGCGCCCGACTACTATCAGGGTCTCGGCATCCCGACGGTGACCTTCGAAGTCAACGACTACTGGGGCCGCCATTACAGAGAGCGCAATTTCTATCGCGAACGTGATCGCTGGCGCGATTACAATTGGCGCGCCGATCGTCAGCCGCCGCCACCGCCGCGTTGGGATCGTGACAGACGTCCGCCGCCACCGCCTCCGGGTTGGGACCGCGACCGCGATCGTGACCGCTGGGACAACCGTCCCGGTTGGGACCGTGATCGCGGTGACCGCCGCGACCCGCCACGCGTCGACCGAGACCGAGACCGGGACGATCGTCGCCCACCGCCGCGTATCGATCGTGACGACGACCGTCGCCCTCCACCACCGCGTATCGACCGCGACCGGGATGACCGCCGTCCGCCACCGCGGATTGATCGCGACGACGACCGTCGCCCACCACCGCCGCGCATGGATCGTGGCGATGACCGCAGGGACGATCGCCGCCCGCCGCCGCGTGCCGAGCGCAATGACGAACGCAGAGAAGAACGTCGTCAGGAACCGCGTGCAGAGCGTAATAACGACCGTCGCGCCCCGCAGGGTGAAACTGAGCAGTGCGTCGGCCCGGGTTGCCGCAATCGCTAAGGCGATAACGGTGGACGAGCTCCGCCGTGAACGGTTATAGTTGATGATAGTCGGGGGCCGCGAAAGCGGCCCTTTTCATGTTCGGCGATTTTCCGCGGATAATCGCGAAATACTGCCTCCGGTTTTTGCCGGGCGTACCGTTCTGGCCTGTTCCGGCCATTGCACCGCCAGCCCCTTTTCGATATGAGACCCCCGCAACTTTGTGACTCCAGGCCTTGAGGCCTGGATAGCAGAGAAACGGGAAGCAGACGTTCCAGCGGTTCGTGCCGGGACGAAACAGTGGTTTTTGTCGAATGGCTCGCATCGTGATGAAGTTCGGCGGCACGTCCGTCGCCAATCTTGACCGTATCCACAATGTGGCACGCCATGTGAAACGCGAGGTCGACGCGGGCCATGAAGTGGCCGTCGTCGTTTCCGCCATGTCGGGCAAGACCAACGAGCTGGTGGGCTGGGTACAGGACACGCCGAAGGTCAATGGTGCTGACTCTCCCTTTTACGACGCGCGCGAATACGATGCCGTCGTCGCCTCCGGCGAGCAGGTGACATCAGGTCTGCTTGCGATCGCGCTTCAGTCGATGGGGATCAACGCGCGTTCCTGGCAGGGCTGGCAGTTGCCGATCCGCACCGACAATGCGCACGGCGCGGCACGCATTCAGGAAATCGACGGTTCCGACATCATCAAGCGGATGGGCGAGGGCCAGGTGGCCGTCGTTGCCGGCTTCCAGGGCATCGGCCCGGACAACCGGATCGCGACGCTCGGTCGCGGCGGTTCCGACACTTCGGCGGTGGCGATTGCTGCCGCTCTCAAGGCCGATCGTTGCGACATCTATACGGATGTCGATGGCGTCTATACGACGGACCCGCGCATCGTGCCCAAGGCGCGGCGCCTGAAGAAGATTTCGTTCGAGGAAATGCTCGAAATGGCATCACTCGGCGCCAAGGTGTTGCAGGTGCGTTCTGTGGAACTTGCCATGGTTCACAAGGTCCGCACCTTCGTGCGCTCCAGTTTCGAGGATCCCGATGCACCGGGCATGGGCGACCTCATCAACCCGCCCGGTACTTTGATTTGCGACGAGGAAGAGATCGTGGAACAGGAAGTCGTCACCGGCATCGCCTACGCCAAGGATGAAGCGCAGATCTCCCTGCGTCGTCTCTCCGACCGGCCCGGCGTTTCTGCCGCCATCTTCGGCCCGCTGGCCGAAAATCACATCAATGTCGACATGATCGTCCAGAACATTTCCGAGGACGGATCAAAGACCGACATGACCTTTACGGTGCCTTACGGGGACGTGGCGAAGGCCATCAGCGTTCTCGAAGACAACAAGGACAAGATCGGCTTCGACGTCGTGCAGAGCGAATCGGGTCTCGCCAAGGTGTCGGTGATCGGCATCGGCATGCGCAGCCATGCTGGCGTTGCGGCGACCGCTTTCAAGGCACTTGCCGAAAAGTCGATCAACATCAAGGCGATCACCACCTCGGAAATCAAGATTTCGATCCTGATCGCCGGCGACTACTCGGAACTTGCAGTTCGGTCTTTGCATTCCGCCTACGGTCTCGATAAGACTTGATCGTCAACCGGTTCGCCGCGTGGGTGTGAAACTCGCGCGGCCACTTCCGGATTAAAGATGCATTCGGGAGCAATGATGCCGATGAGAGACATGTCGGCCGGGCCGCGCGTTCTTCTGAAGCGGCTCCGCGAGTTGATGGCCGAGCCACTTGAGCCGCAGGAGCGGCTTGACCGGATCGTGCGCCAGATCGCCAGCAACATGGTGGCGGAGGTTTGCTCCGTCTATGTATTGCGCTCCGATGGTGTGCTCGAGCTTTATGCCACCGAGGGCCTCAACAAGGAGGCTGTCCATACATCGCAGCTGAAGATGGGGCAGGGTCTGGTCGGCACGATTGCCGCCTCGGCACAGCCGCTCAATCTTTCCGATGCGCAGGCGCATCCAGCATTCCGCTACCTGCCCGAGACCGGCGAAGAGATTTACCATTCGTTCCTTGGCGTGCCGATCCTGCGCGCCGGCCGCACGCTCGGCGTTCTCGTCGTGCAGAACAAGGCCAGCCGCAACTACCGCGAAGACGAGGTCGAGGCGCTCGAGACGACGGCGATGGTGATCGCCGAGATGATCGCGACCGGCGACCTGAAGAAGATCACGGCACCGGGGCTGGAGCTGGACCTCACCCGCGCCGTCACGATCGCGGCCAACGGCTATAACGAGGGCATCGGGCTCGGCCATGTCGTGCTGCACGAGCCGCGCATCGTCGTTACCAATCTTCTCAACGAGGACTCGGACAAGGAAATCCTCCGTCTGGCCGAAGCGCTCGGATCGCTCCGGATCTCGATCGACGACATGCTGCAGCGCCGCGACGTGGCGCAGGAGGGCGAGCACCGCGAGGTTCTCGAGACATACCGCATGTTTGCGCACGACCAGGGATGGGTGCGCCGCATGGAAGAGGCGATCCATAACGGGCTGACAGCGGAAGCCGCTGTCGAAAAGGTGCAGAGCGACACGAAGGCGCGGATGATGCGCCTGACCGACCCATATCTGCGCGAGCGGATGCACGATTTCGACGATCTGGCCAACCGGCTGCTGCGCCAGCTGACCGGCTATTCCGGCCGGGCGACGGACGAAAACTTCCCGATCGATGCGATCATTCTGGCGCGTGCCATGGGTGCGGCGGAACTGCTCGATTACCCGCGCGAGAACCTGCGTGGTCTTGTGCTGGAAGAAGGCGCTGTCACCAGCCATGTGGTGATCGTGGCCCGTGCCATGGGCATTCCTGTTGTCGGCCAGGCGACGGGTCTGGTGGCGCTTGCCGAAAACGGCGATCCGATCATCATCGACGGCGACGACGGCCAGGTGCATGTGCGCCCGATGGCCGATCTGCAAAAGGCCTATGAGGAAAAGGTCAAGCTGCGGGCCCGGCGCCAGGAGCAGTTCAAGGCGCTGCGCTCGGTCGAACCCGTCACCAAGGACGGTAAGGCGATCAGCCTCAACATGAATGCCGGCCTGCTGGTGGATCTTCCGCAGCTTGCCGAATCCGGCGCGCAGGGCATCGGCCTGTTCAGGACCGAGCTGCAGTTCATGATTGCCTCGACCATGCCGAAGCTTGAGGAGCAGGAGGCGTTCTATCGCGCCGTGATCCGTCAGGCGGCTGGCCTTCCCGTGACGTTCCGCACGCTCGATATCGGTGGCGACAAGGTGGTCTCCTACCTGCGCAGCCAGGAAGAGGAAAACCCGGCGCTGGGATGGCGGGCGATCCGCCTGTCACTTGACCGGCCCGGCCTTTTGCGCACCCAGATGCGCGCGCTGCTGCGGGCATCCGCGGGTGCAGAGCTTCGCATGATGCTGCCGATGATCACCGAGGTTTCAGAAATCCGCGCGGTGCGCGAGCTGTTCCAGAAGGAAGTCCAGCATCTCTCCAAATTCGGCCACAGCCTGCCGCGCAAGCTGCAGTTCGGCGCGATGCTGGAAGTGCCGTCGCTGATGTGGCAGCTGGATGAACTGATGGCGGAAGTGGATTTCGTGTCGGTCGGTTCAAACGACCTGTTCCAGTTCGCCATGGCCGCCGACCGGGGCAATGCGCGTGTTTCCGACCGGTTCGATATTCTCGGCAAGCCGTTCCTGCGCATTCTGCGCGACATCGCGCGTGCCGGCGATAAGAACCGCACGCCGGTGACGCTGTGCGGCGAGATGGCCGGCAAGCCGCTTTCGGCCATGGCGCTGATCGGCGTCGGTTTCCGCTCGGTGTCGATGGCGGCAACCTCGATCGGGCCGGTGAAGGCGATGCTGCTCGGTCTCGATGCGGGCCTGCTCGCTGAGGAACTGAACGCCGCGCTGGACGACGTGCGCTCGGACGAGCCGATCCGCAATTTGCTGTTGCGGTTTGCGGAAACCAACAACATTCCCGTATAGAAAAACACAAAGAACAAGAGTGGAGTGATTGGGTGGCGAAGCTTCCTGTCGAAAAGATGCGCGAACTGGAACGCCGGTTCGGCGAGATCGAGGCGCGCATGTCGGAAGGTCCGGCTGCCGATGTCTATGTAAAGCTTGCGTCGGAATATTCCGAGTTGCAGCCGGTGGTCACCAAGAGCCGTGAATATGAAAAGACGCTGACTGAAGTCGCCGACCTTCGGGCGATGCTTGTCGACAAGGCGACCGACCGCGAGATGCGCGAGTTGGCCGAGATGGAGCTGCCGGATGCGGAAGAGCGCATCGAGCAGCTGGAAAAGGACATGCAGATCCTGCTGCTTCCCAAGGATGCAGCCGACGAGCGCAGTGCTATCCTGGAAATCCGCGCCGGCACCGGCGGTAACGAGGCGGCGCTGTTTGCCGGCGACCTGTTTCGCATGTACGAGCGTTACGCGAGTGCCCATGGCTGGAAGGTGGAAGTGCTGTCTGCCAGCGACGGCGAAGCGGGCGGTTTCCGCGAAGTCATCGCCACCGTGACCGGCCGCGGCGTGTTTTCCAAGCTGAAATTCGAAAGCGGCGTGCACCGGGTGCAGCGCGTGCCCGATACGGAAACGCAGGGGCGCATCCATACCTCGGCTGCGACAGTCGCAGTTTTGCCCGAAGCGGAAGAGATCGACATCGAGATCAAGGCGGACGATATCCGCATCGATACGATGCGGGCATCCGGCGCCGGCGGCCAGCACGTCAACACCACCGACTCTGCCGTTCGCATCACCCACCTGCCGACGGGGCTGGTTGTCACCAGTTCGGAGAAATCGCAGCACCAGAACCGTGCAAAAGCCATGCAGGTCCTGCGCTCGAGGCTCTACGACATGGAGCGGCAGAAAGCCGACAGCGAACGCTCCGCAGACCGCAAGAGCCAGGTCGGCTCGGGCGACCGTTCGGAGCGCATCCGCACCTACAATTTCCCTCAAGGACGTGTGACCGACCACCGTATCAACCTGACGCTCTACAAGCTCGACCGGATGATGATCGGCGAGATCGACGAAGTCGTCGATGCGCTGATTTCGGATTATCAGGCCGGACAGCTGGCGCAGCTTGGCGAGCAGCACGGATGAGCCAGCACCCGGCGTCTGTGCTGAAGGCGGTGGTGGCGGATGCAAGGGCGCAGCTTGCCGCAGCAGGGATCGCCGATGCGGCCATCGAGGCAAGGCTTCTGATCGGCGGCTTGCTGGGACTTTCCTCGACCGAGGTGTTCGTTGATGGCGACCGTGTTGTCGATGCCCTCGACATGGCCCGGATTGCGGACGCGGTGGCCAGGCGGCTGGGTCACGAGCCGGTTCACCGTATTCTAGGAATGCGGGCGTTTCACGGGCTGGACCTGTTGCTCTCGAAAGAGACGCTGGAGCCGCGGCCGGATACCGAACTCCTGGTCGAATGCATGCTGCCCGTGCTCAGACGGATCGTTGCGGATAAGGGCCATGCCCGCGTGCTCGATCTTGGCACCGGGACCGGCGCCATCATTCTGGCACTGCTGAGCGAGGTTCCGCAAGCGACGGGCGTCGGCTCCGATATCTCTGACGATGCGCTTTCGACGGCGACGCGCAATGCGCAACGTCTTGATCTTGGCGAGCGGTTTCAGGGCGTCAGAAGTCATTGGTTTGACGCAATTGACGGGCGTTTCGACATAATCGTGTCAAACCCGCCCTATATCAGAAGCGATGTCATTCCTGAACTAGAGCCGGAAGTTCGCGATTTCGATCCGCCGGCCGCGTTGGACGGCGGACCCGATGGCCTGGATGCCTACCGGGCAATCGCATCGCAGGCCGAGCACTTTCTCGAACTGCGCGGTCCACAGGAAGACGGCTCGTTTCCCAAGGACGAAGGGTCGATCGGCGTCGAGATCGGGTTCGATCAGCGAGACACGGTGACACGTATCTTTGAGGATGCAGGCTTCATCTTGACGCAAGCAAGACGTGATTATGGTAACAACGATCGCGTGCTTGTCTTTACGAGAGGTGGCCCTTGATTATCCAGGCTTTCGATGTTGCAAAGCAAAAGAAAGGGCTTGGAATCCTTCAGGAAGCGAGTTAGCGTAAATCACGCATCGGGGCGGCTGGGAGTGAACAACGATTCGTTCTCGCTAAAAGGTCAACCGTAGAACCGGCTCTTTTCGAAGACCGAGCAGGTTGAGCAGATCCAGTGCGTGATCAGGTAATTTGACTTTGAAAGCGGCAGGCCGCCTTGGTCGACCTGCGCATGGCACGCGAAGTCCTGTTCCGGCGATGACCGGCGGGCCGCGTGGCCTTTTATCAGCGAAGACAGAGAGTTGGTGAACGATATATGAGGCCAGGACAGCAAAACAAGCGCGGTCGGGGGCGTGGCAGCAACAATGGCGGCAGCAGCAATGGCGGCGGCGGCGGCAGCGGCGGTGGAAACAACAATTTCAATCGCAAGGGCGGCAACCCGCTCAGCCGGTCCTATGACAGCTCCGGCCCGGATGTAAAAATCCGCGGCACCGCTCAGCACATCGCCGAAAAATACTCGACGCTTGCTCGTGATGCGCAAAGCGCAGGCGACCGTGTCATGGCCGAAAACTACCTGCAGCATGCGGAACACTATTACCGCATCATTGCTGCAGCGCAGGCACAGATGCAGGACCGTTTCCAGCATCAGGAGCGTGGCGAATACCAGGACCGCGACGGCAACTCGATCGATCAAGACGATATGGATCAGGGTGACGGCGACGATATGGGCTACGCACCACAGCCGATGATGGACGAGCAGCCACGCCGCGAGCATAATTCCAGCCAGAACTCTGGACAGCACTCAGGCCAGAATTCCGGTCAAAACTCTGGACAGAACCCGGGTCAAAACTCTGGGCACAACCAGGGCAGCCAGTCCGGCCAGGACCAGCAGCCGCGCGAAAACCGGCGTGACCGAAACGAGCGCCGCGAGCGTCGCCCGGAACGTCCCGACCGCCCAGAGCGTCAGGACCGTGCAGAGCGCGCACCTGAACAGGGCAGCGAGCAGCCGATGGAGCAGCCTGCTGCACCGGCTGCCGAACAGCCGGTCGCTCCGACACGGACCAGACAGCGCGCGCCTCAGGTCACCGAAGCTCCGGTAGCCGTTGCGCCTGTGGTCGATGGATCCGGCCCGCAGCCTGATATCGAGGGCACGCCGGTCGAGGTTTCGGTCGAAGAGGAATCGCAGACGGAAGCCACGCCACGCCGTCGCCGCACGGCAGGTAACCGTCCACGTCGCCAGACCCGCAAGGATGCCGATGCGGCAGACGGCGGAGATGCCGGCGACGGTGACGACAAGCCGGCCTTGGCAGAAGCTGGCGAATAAGCCGGTCTGACACTACGATTGATATGAAAACTCCGGTCGAAAGGCCGGAGTTTTTCTTTGAGGGGTAGCCGAATGCTCGTGCGGGAGATCGCCATGCTGCACCTGGCTCGTCTTGGATCCTGTCCCTTGCACGTTTTGCACCTGTTACCTTGCCGGTCTTACCCGGGTGCGGCGGCGAGTTGTCGGCTCGACGACATCGCGCGATCCCGGCTCGATCGACGCCGCGCCAATATCGCCTAAATCCTCTTGTCCGCTTCTTTAAATCGCAAAATCGCGCTCCCATATCTTCATCAAGGCCGGTTGGCCGGCCGGGTTCGCCTTTGAAGGGAGCCCCATCTCAATCATCGGTCTGTGCCTCCATGGAGGGCAGGGCGATTCAGGAGGTTTATCTTATGAACATCGAAAAATATTCCGAGCGGGTACGGGGCTTCCTTCAGTCTGCCCAGACCCAGGCCCTGTCCGCTGGTCATCAGCAGTTTACGCCAGAGCACCTGCTCAAGGTTCTGCTCGACGACGACCAGGGCATGGCTTCCGCATTGATCGAACGCGCAGGCGGCAGCGCCAAGGATGCGCGGATTGCAAACGATGCGGCGCTTTCCAAACTGCCAAAGGTTTCCGGCGGCAATGGCGAGATCTATCTTTCGCAGCCGCTGGCGAAAGTGTTTTCGACGGCCGAGGAAGCTGCCAAGAAAGCCGGTGACAGCTTTGTCACGGTCGAACGACTGCTGCTGGCGCTTTTGATCGAAAGCTCGGCCTCGACATCGGCCAGCCTGAAGAAGGCGGGGCTGACGGCGCAGGGTCTCAACCAGGTCATCAATGACCTGCGCAAGGGTCGCACCGCCGACAGCGCGACCGCTGAACAGGGCTTCGAGGCTCTGAAGAAATATGCTCGCGACCTGACGACCGAAGCGCGCGATGGCCGGCTTGATCCGGTGATCGGCCGTGACGACGAAATCCGCCGCACGATCCAGGTTCTGTCGCGCCGCACCAAGAACAATCCCGTCCTGATCGGCGAGCCCGGCGTCGGCAAGACGGCGATCGCCGAAGGTCTGGCGCTGCGCATCGTCAATGGCGACGTGCCGGAAAGCCTCAAAGACAAGAAGCTGATGGCGCTCGACATGGGTGCGCTGATTGCCGGTGCGAAATACCGCGGCGAGTTCGAAGAGCGGCTGAAGAGCGTGTTGAACGAGGTGCAGTCGGAAAACGGCGAGATCATCCTGTTCATCGACGAAATGCACACGCTGGTCGGAGCCGGCAAGGCGGATGGCGCGATGGACGCGTCCAACCTTCTGAAGCCCGCCCTTGCCCGCGGCGAGCTGCATTGCGTCGGCGCGACCACGCTCGACGAATACCGCAAGCATGTGGAAAAGGATCCGGCGCTTGCCCGTCGTTTCCAGCCGGTCATGGTCGAGGAGCCGACGGTCGAGGATACGATCTCGATCCTGCGCGGCCTCAAGGAGAAATACGAGCAGCACCATAAGGTCCGCATCTCGGATTCGGCGCTGGTCGCGGCCGCGACCCTGTCCAGCCGCTACATTGCCGACCGGTTCCTGCCGGACAAGGCAATCGACCTGATGGACGAAGCCGCATCGCGGTTGCGGATGCAGGTGGATTCCAAGCCCGAAGAGCTGGACGAACTCGATCGCCGCATCATGCAGCTGAAGATCGAGCGCGAGGCGCTGAAGAAGGAAACCGACACTGCTTCGGCCGACCGGCTGGTGCGGCTGGAAACCGAAGTGACGTCGCTGGAAGAGCAGGCAGATGCGCTGACCGCGCGCTGGCAGGCTGAAAAGCAGAAGCTTGGACTTGCCGCCGATCTCAAGGGCAAGCTCGACGAAGCACGCAACGAACTCGCCACTGCCCAGCGCAAGGGTGAGTACCAGCGGGCCGGCGAGCTGACCTACGGCGTCATTCCCGATCTCGAAAAGGAGCTCGCACAGGCGGAAGCACAGGACAGTTCCACCAATGCCATGGTGCAGGAAGTGGTCAATCCCGATGCGATCGCGCATGTGGTGTCCCGCTGGACTGGTATTCCCGTCGACAAGATGCTGGAAGGCGAGCGCGACAAGCTGCTGCGGATGGAAGACGAGTTGGCGAAATCGGTCGTCGGTCAGGGCGATGCAGTTCAGGCCGTGTCGCGCGCGGTTCGCCGTTCGCGTGCCGGCCTGCAGGATCCGAACCGGCCGATCGGCTCGTTCATCTTCCTCGGCCCGACCGGCGTCGGCAAGACCGAGCTCACCAAGTCGCTCGCGCGCTTCATGTTCGACGACGAGACGGCGATGGTGCGGCTCGACATGTCGGAATACATGGAGAAGCATTCGGTCTCGCGTCTGATCGGCGCGCCTCCCGGCTATGTCGGATATGACGAAGGTGGAGCACTGACCGAAGCCATTAGGCGCAAGCCCTATCAGATCGTTCTGTTCGACGAGATCGAGAAGGCGCATCCCGACGTGTTCAACGTTCTCCTGCAGGTTCTCGACGACGGGCGCCTGACGGACGGGCAGGGCCGCACGGTCGACTTCAAGAACACGATGATCATCATGACATCCAATCTCGGGGCCGAATATCTGACCGGCCTTCGCGAGGACGAGGATTCTGAAATCGTGCGCGAGCAGGTGATGGGCGTGGTGAAAGCCTCGTTCCGGCCTGAGTTCCTCAACCGCGTCGACGAAATCATCCTGTTCCACAGGCTGAAGCGCAACGAGATGGGTGCGATCGTTGATATCCAGCTGCAGCGCCTGCTGAAGCTTCTGGCCGATCGCAAGGTCGAACTGGAACTGGACAGCGATGCCCGCGAATGGCTGGCGAACAAGGGTTACGACCCGGTCTATGGCGCTCGTCCGCTGAAGCGGGTGATCCAGAAGTTCGTGCAGGACCCGTTGGCCGAGCAGATCCTTGCCGGACAGATCCCGGACGGATCGACGATCAACGTGACGTCGGGCTCAGACCGGCTGCTGTTTCGCATCAAGGGCAGCATGAGCGAAGCGGCATAAACGCAAACCGCGATCGAAAAATGAGGCCGCACCGGAAACGGGGCGGCCTTTTTCGTATTAGGGCAAGATTAGCGGCTGGCGACTTCGGCCGGTTTCGATGTGCTCTTCAGCAGCGCATCGATGCGGGTGCGTTCTTCCTCGAACCGCGCCAGTGCCTTGCCGTCGAGCGACTTGCCGCCGGGCAGGCGCACCTTCATCGGATCGACCTTGGTTCCGTTGACCACGAGTTCGTAGTGCAGATGGGCGCCCGTCGACTGGCCGGTCGAGCCGACATAGCCGATCACCTGACCCTGGGTTACCTTGGCGCCTTCGCGCACGCCCTTGGCGATTGCGCTCTGGTGATTGTAGGACGAGACGTAACCGTTGGCATGGCGCACGAGCGTCTGGTTGCCGTAACCGCCGCTGTCCCAGCCCGCCTTTTCGACGGTGCCGTTGCCCGTCGCGATGATCGGCGTGCCGCGCGGGGCCGCCCAGTCGGAGCCGGTATGCATCAACGCACGGCCGAGGATCGGATGGTTGCGCATGCCGAAGCCGGATGTGAACCGTCCGTTCGGAACCGGATTGCGCAGCAGGAACTGCCGGACACTGCGGCCGTCCTGATCGAAGTAGTCGACCGAACCGTCATCCTGGTCCTGGAACCGGTAAAACCGGGTGGTCGTGTCGCCGAACCGGGCGTTTACATAGAGAAGTTCCGAATCCCGGCTGGCCTGGCCCTTTTCGTCCGCGACGGAGAAGAAGGCCTCGATCATGTCGGAGGGGCGCAGCTGTGCCTGGAGATCGACATTGCTGGCCAGAAGCTTGACGAGCAGGGACGTCATATCGCTGTTCATGCCGTAGGAGAGGGCGGCGCGATAGATGCCGTCATAGACGTCGGGCAATTCACGACCGGCGACGATGGCCGGTTGCTCGCTGAACGCGGATGCCACCGCATCCAGCATCTGCGGTTCCTTGCCGTCGATGAAATGACCCTTGTCGTCGGCGGCAACCGTGATCTGGTGATTGCCGCGGCGATAGATGCTGGCGCGCACGACGAGGACCATCTGGCCCTCCTGGATCACGCCGATGCGGATCACGTCGCCGGCGGCCACATCCTCGCTGCCGATCCGCGACTTGAGATAGCCGGCAATTTCGCGGGCCTTGGTCTCGGGGTAGCCGACGGAGGTCATTGCCTGGGCGATCGTGGTCGGCTGGCGGACCGGGATGATATCGTCTGCATATTCGCGGCTGCGGGCGGTAAACGGTTCGGGCGTCGAGACCGACATGTTCTGCTCGACGATGCGCGCAGCGAGACCCGATGTCAGGTCGACATCCTCATCTTCGGAGGAGAAGCGCTGCGGGTCGACATAATAGAGCGCCGAGAGCTGCGTATTGCCCGAAGTCAGCACGGATCCGTTGGAGCGGACGTTTTCTTCCACTTCCTCCAGCGTCATCGGCGCCGCATAAGCATAAGTGCCGCCCTTCACGGGGAAGGGCACGGTCTGCAGGCTGACATCGGATTCCACATTGGATCCGTAGATCACGCCGGTGCGGCTGTTGGGCGGCGGCGGCGCTTCGCTGGAAGAGAAGATGCTGAGCGGATCGAATTTCGGATAGGCTTCCGGCGCGACGTTGTTGACGGCAAGGTTCATCTTCACATGCGCGAAGGGCCGGCGGCGCACGACTTCCTTATTGCCCTCGTGAACGACGGTCGACACTTCCATGATCCGTCGATCGGTCGGCATGGCGACGATATTGCCGCCGAGCAGGCGCTTGCCGCGCGACGTGATGTCGTCGTCATGATCCGAGGGGACCGCGGCAGAGGCTTCGGCAGGGGTGGCAAGCTGCTGGCGCCCATCAAGCGCTGCAAACAGCGCGACGCCCATCAGGAGAGACGATGTAATGCCGGTCAGGAACGTGCCGGAAAGCCAGCGCATTGAAATTTCGCGCCGATCCGGCGCGCGACGGCCATCGGCGAGGATCGGCGGTTCGTTGCCGAGCGTGCGTATCATGCTGCGGGCCGTCATCATGCCAGTCTTTGCCAGTCCCGTGATGCGTGTTCTTCCATAGACAGCAAGGGAATGCTGCCTGCAGTACCTTGGGCCAAACATGTGCCCGTTTCAGCGCCATGAGTCAAACTCGGCTCGGGGGTCGAAGACCCTGGCCTTCGCGCGTACTCTATAGGGGCGAAATCACTCTTCATATGCAAAGCTCTTCCCATGCGATTGTGAAGATGTCGGGGCGGTTTCAAGGCGGGGCCAAAGACAGGGTGGATTGCACACATAAACCTGGCGCCAAATACCCCGTTTTGGGGCTCTTTCTGGTGGATTCCGATTTTATAGCGTCAAATCAGCAACTTACCGTTTTCTTGAAGTTTTTGCGACTAGGCCTGTTGACTTGTTCTGGGGGTCGGATCTATAACCCGCTCACTGAACGAGGGCGGCGGCGCTGCTAGCGACGGACTTCTTCGTT
>NZ_LMOF01000005.1:0-169634 GCF_001423215.1 Rhizobium sp. Leaf321
GCCCGGTAGCTCGTCAGGCTCATAACCTGAAGGCCGCAGGTTCAAATCCTGCCCCCGCAACCACTGTAACTTGTAAATTCTCCCACTCGGGGTAAAGAAGACGAAGCTCCTCGGCATACTGGCCGAGGAGCTTTTCGCGTTTTTCCTCTGTGTCGATCTCACCAGACGCAATCCGCGCCATCAGATCGTTGCCTGCCGCAGCGATGAAATGCTGCTTCATCAGATCGAGGACCTCCATCGAGGCCATGATGTTGGCAATCGAGCCGTGCACCTGCAAACTCGCCGGCTCATGGCCTGGTGTCTTACCGATCACAACGGTCTGGATCAGATCGCGAACGATCGGCATAAGATGCTGCTTTGCTTCTTCGTTGCCATTGTTACGGGCGAGGAACAGCAGTTTGCGAATGGCAACCTCGACATTGGTGGGATTGAACTGCTCCTTCAGCTTTGCGATCTTCTCCTGATAATCCTCCGCCGGCGCGTCCATGCCGGCAAGTTCCAAAACCAGCTTCCCACGCGTGGCTTCCAGTTCATCGAGTTGGTCATCGAGGATGGCAAGGCGCGGCCGGCCTTCAGCGTGCCGGTCCTGGATCTGTTGCATCAGGCTCTTCTGGGCTGTGTTAATCGACCCAAGTTCGGCCTCCAGCGAGGCCTTGCAGGATGGTGTAGGCTTCAGCACTGAGACTTCATGCGCGATCATCTTCTCTGAAATTCGGTCGAAGGTAGCGAGCGAATAGAAGGCCGCCGGGATGCAGTTGAGGACGCGGTATTCAAGTTCATGACGCGTAATCGTCTTGCTGTTACCGCAGCAGGAACCGCCAAGTTCGTCGATTGGCAGGCGCTTTTTGCGGTTGGTGCAGCTGTAGCGTTCCTTGCCACTGATGGCAAAGGGTCCGCCGCATTCGGCGCATTCCAGCATCCGGCTCAAGAGATATTCTGGTCTGCGCGTCGCGGTCAGTCGGTTGCTGGTGTTATTCTCGTACAGGTCGCCAATCACCACATCGCGTTCCCGCGCGCGGGCCCACAGGGCGTCGGTGACCATACGCATTGACGGAACCTCAGATGATACCCATTCACTGGCATCGTTAGGCCGCGCCGTCCGCGCTCGTTGGTCGGTTCCTCGCAGCTGAAGGTCGAGGTCCGCATGAGTGACCATCACGTGAACCTCATCGCAGAAGGTGCGGATCTAGCGTTGCGGGTGGGCCAGCTTTCAAGCGAAGATCTGGTCGCAAAGCCGCTCGGATTTCTCCGCCAGGGCACCTAAGCCTGTCCGGACTGTCTTGAACGCTTTGGACATCCCAAGGTGCCAGAGATCTTGTCTCGCATCGGCTGATCACCTTCTTGCCGCCCTCGGGCCGTCACAGGTCCATGGTCTATTCGGCAGCTGGAAACGACGTCGCGATCGATACCTGCGGGGCAGTCGCAACGTTTACCAATGGTGAGGCGATGGTCGACGCGGCGACCGCGGGGATCGGTATCGTGCAGGCCCCAGAGACCTATGCGAGGCAGGCGCGCACAGGCGCTCTGCTGCAGTCTTGACCGGGCAGGAAGCGCCCGGCGCCGCGGCGCAACTCGTCTATCCTCCCCGCAGGCAGTTGCCGCGACGTGTCCGCGCCTTGATGGCTTTTTTCGTCGATGCGCTTTTGAGCGAAAGTGCTTTGGATCAAGACAGGGCACTGCTCAAAAGCCGTGTTCCCCTGTGACACCGAGCCATGCTCTCTCAGCCGCCGTCTTTGCCCCGCATACATACATCGGGGATGGGCTGGAGCTAAAGGAGAAGATTTAAATCAGCAGCCCGCGTCCCGCACTGCTGGGCACCGTATCTGTCCCATCACCGGGTAGAGCACGACTGGCGTCCCGTCTTCGAGCAATCCTGCGGCGTCATTGCCCAAGATCATCGGGAACGGGATCGGCTCCTCTAGGGAGGTCATCCCGCAAAGGGTGAAGATGTCGTGCCTGTTTAACGTAACGTGGCAGTTCGGACATCAGCCGCACTTTACAAAAGCGGCCGCCACGCACCAGCAGGCTTAGGGCTGTGAGAGCCGCCCGGCGGCGTAGTCGCGCGCAAGCGCAATAAAGGCCTGGAAGGCGGCGGAGAAATTTCGCCGATTGGTATAATAGAGGCACAGCGGCACGAGCGGCGGCGTCCAGTCTTCGAGAATACGCACGAGCCGTCCCGCTGCGATGTCTTCGCGGACATCGGTTTCCATGAAATAGCCGATCCCCACGCCGTTCGCCACCGCGATCCGCGCCAGGGATGCTTCGTCAAGGGTGATCGGCCCGTCGACGTCGAGCTGTCGTTCTGCACCCTCCTTCTCGAACCGCCATTGGAACAATGCGCCATTGCCGCGAGAACGTTCGAAAATTTCACTGCGATTTCGGGATCGGCAACAAGTTTACTGTCGACTGGACGGTGGTGCACATCGCGGCGGCAGGAAACGTCGTGCTGAACGAGCGGAACGACATCTTCCTTCATGAAAACGGCTGGCGGATCACGCTGCCCGTCATGGGGACAGTGACGGTCGAGAACGGCGTGATCACGGTCTGGCGTGATTATTTCGATCCGGCAGACTTCGACCGCCAGTTGAACCAGATCGGGAAGTAGTCGAACCAAGGCCTCTGACAAGAGGTGGCGTTTGGGTCAAACTCGGACAGCAGCACCAACAGATACTTGGATGTCCACTATCGCCTTTCGGCACAGCAGCATCGGACAGGCCGCTCCCGGCCCCATATTGGCCACTCCGGTCAGTTTCCCAAGTGCGCCGGACTG
The DNA here is from genome assembly GCF_001423215.1 of Rhizobium sp. Leaf321. Classification (NCBI taxonomy): domain Bacteria; kingdom Pseudomonadati; phylum Pseudomonadota; class Alphaproteobacteria; order Hyphomicrobiales; family Rhizobiaceae; genus Rhizobium; species Rhizobium sp. Leaf321. The sequence goes on from NZ_LMOF01000005.1 coordinate 2,771, forward strand.
ATCTGAGGTCGAGTAGTCCAGGAGAAGCTCCAGGATGATGTGCTTGAGCTTGCGACAGGCCTCGAACAAGGCCTTGGCCTCTTCAATGCCCGGTTCGGCCACGAAGGTGTCACTGTCTTTCTTGCGTTCCAAGCGGTGGTCGCTTTCCAGAACGCTAGGGCGCCACGCACGACCGGTCCAAGCCCTCGATTACCCGGGTCGCCGGCAGCGACGCGGCGGTTTTCTTCGCCTCGATCAGCGGCACCAAGAACGGAGACAGCACGCATCATAGGTCTAGTGCGACCTGTTCAGTTCGAATTTTTTACTAGCAGCTGATAATAATGAGGGAGGTCTGCAGTAGAGTCATCGATCGATCCGGAAAACGCCATGCGTCTGGTTGGAATGCTAAATCCTTTTTCCCTGGCGGGCTCCGACATAGCTTCACCAGAACAGGTGGAGTCTACCCTTCGCGAGCTTTACAGTAGCAGGCCCCATGTTATGGCAACTCTGGGCATTGCGCTTGCGAGCCGAAGCGCAGCCTGGTCTGGGGCGGGCCGGGCAGGCGTTGTAGCAACGGTTGTCGCGGTGACGTGCCTGCTATCCGGATCCTTATTGAGTATTTTTACGTCAGGCGTGCCTCCTTCCCTGTGCAGGAAAGATGGGTTCTGCTTTTCGTTGCAGGATCGCTGCTTTCGGGACTTGGGTGGGGTATTTCTTGCTCGGTACTCCTTTATGGAGCATCAGCGACCACTCAGACGATCACTGTTGGCGTAGCCTGTGCGATCGTTCAGGGTGCGGCTGGAAGGGCATTCATGATGCCCGGAACGGCCTTTATCAACATCGCTCTTGTTCTTGGACTAATGGGAATTGCTGCATTTCTGGATGGCAACTACGTCTTTATCCCAGCCTGCATTCTATACTACTGCTTTCTGTCGTCATTCATCGTTCAGATGGTGAGAAACCGGATGGGGCAATTGCGTGCGGAGGAGATGAGCGAACGGCTGCTTAAAGAGCTCACCCTCAAGAATGATCTCCTCCGCGTGGCGAACGACAAACTGGCAGAAAAGGCTTTCGAGGATCCCCTTACGGGACTGGCGAACAGGCGAAAATTCGACGAAACTTTTGATGAGGCGCTTGCGGACGCCCCTGAGCGACAGACCCCAATCTCCCTGATGATGATCGATGTCGATCACTTCAAACTGTTCAACGACACCTATGGGCATCAGGCAGGTGACAGGTGCTTGCAGGTGCTATCGAAAGCTCTCAACGAGGTAATTTCGCCGAGCGGTCTACTGGCGCGCTACGGCGGGGAAGAGTTTGTGGCAATTTTACCCGACCACCATAACTCCAGCGCTTTTCGCGTTGCCGAACGCGCGCGGCAGGCGGTTCAACTTACGCGGATAATTGGCACGGAGAGATCTCCGCCGTCGCAGACTGTTAGCATTGGCCTTGTATCGTGCATGGTTGTTCCTGGCGTATCGCGCGAGTCGATTCTCGCAGCGGCCGACGCAGCACTCTATGAAGCAAAGCAGCAGGGTAGAAACCGCGTGTGTCGGGACCAAAATTTGGGAGCCACAAGTACCGACGCCACTGAAACAGGCTTACCAGCCGTCGAGTTTACGCCATGAGCTGTCCGCGGCTCTCGTCCAGCGTATAAGTCGGTCCGTCGCGCCGGCTACGAGGACGATACAATGGCCCGGGCGGCTAGACGAGGGCCGTAACGGTATCACTGCAGCTGATGGCGCCAGTTTTACGGACTTAAATTATCGATGCGGCGCTGGCTGACGGACTATGGAAAGAACAAATGACCATCGCCCCTGATTATGAGGCGGAGCTGGATCAGAAACGTGCCGTCGCGGACCAGGTAGCCGCCGTCTGGATCGGTGCGGCTGACCTTGGTTTCCTTCACCTGCGGCTTGCATTCCTTCTTCTTGAGCGGCTTCTGGCCGTGGGCCACGCGCTCTGTCTCGATCGCCCGGTCGCGATTCGCCCAAGAGTCGGAGCGCTACTTCTGCAGCATTGCGAGGTCATAATTGCCCTTGTTGGCATGGGCCTTCAGATCGGTCGAATCCGTACAAAGGACCTTGCCGTCGACCAGACCTCGGGCAATCAGCCTGGCTGACGGTCGCTTCAAAAATGTCCCGGGCAACGGGCGTATCGTTGAAGCGGCGGCGGTTCCTCAAACTACTGACCTCGAATCGACCGGGACAGCCGCATGGTCGAGAGCAGATGAAGGCAGCTTGTTTCCCGGCCGGCCGATCGACATTAATCAACTCCAGATCATGATCGCGGCGGGATGGATCCGGTGAAGTTAATCTTTCTTCGTTCATAGCGCGTGGCGAAACGGCGAAAGCGTCTGAGGCGGCTAGTCGAAGCCGCATCTCGGCAATATTGAGCTCTTTCGATATTCGTAAGGTACGTTGACGAACTCGAGGCTGCGGAAGTGTCATCTTTTCATATGGTTGGTTCTATCTCGTCTCCGGGTGACATCGACCTCTTGATGAACAGCCGTGCGATCAGTGTCGTGATCGACACGCGTAAGGGTTTGGACGTCGATCTCGACCGCCGCGATGGTAACGCGCTTGCTCTTGCCAGTTTCGAGTCCGATCTCGGTTCGAAGTTCAGCGCTGAGCAAATCCAGCTAGCAAGAAAGGCCATTGAGGATACGCGACCTTGTGTGAGAGATCTTCTCGTGGAAGCTCGGCTTCAAGGGGCATTTCGTCTGGACGTAGCGGACAAGGCTGTCGAACGGGTAATGTTGGAGGCCATGACCAATGCCGGTGCGATGATCTCCGTGGCAAAACTCAAGAAGAAGGACGAGGGGACGTTTTTGCACTCGCTGGCTGTCAGTGCGCTGATGGTTACCTTCGGGCGGAAGCTCGGCCTGGATGAGGAGAAGGTAAGGCTTCTGGGATTAGGCGGGCTTGTTCATGATTTGGGTAAGATGTTGTTGCTGGCGGAATTGTTGCGTAAGCGCGGAAAACTTACAACCGATGAACTCGGAGTGATGCGAACACATCCGATACGGGGCTACGAGATGCTGAAGCAGATTGAGGACTCGCCGAAACCTGTTCTAGATATTTGCCTCTACCACCATGAGAAGTTCGATGGCACAGGGTATCCATACCGGTTATCTGGATCGGCGATACCCGATGCAGCACGCGTTGCCGCGATCTGTGACATCTATGACGCCCTGACGTCGGTGCGGCCCTACAAGCGCGCTTGGTCTCAGGCTGAGGCTGTAGAGACCATGCTACAATCCCGGGAATATTTTGATCCCGACCTGCTGAAAGCCTTCGTATCGAAGATGGTTGTCAATGGCACCATCCATTGAGGAGGCATTGCGGGGACAGACGGCCGCATCGAGACCGACAACAACAGCGTCGAGCGGACCATCCGGCCGATTTCTCTCAATCGGAAGAACGCACTCTCCGCTCACGATGCTGGGGCAGAGATCTGGGCGACCATAGCGTCGCTGATCGAGACGTGCAAACTCAATGCCGTCGCTCCACTGGCCCATCTGAGCGCCACGCTCACTGCCATCGTCAATGGTCACACGCAAAGCAAGATCAACGAGCTGATGACGTGGAAATATGCTGTCCGGAAAAGCTCTAAAAATACAAGGCATTCCAACTAAATGTCTTCACAGTAATCTCAGATCGTCTCCGTAAGGGCAAATTCGAGGAAGCAGCATGATCATTTGGTCAAAACCGCGCATTGTGATCATGTTTATCCTCATCCTCGTCTTCGCATCGGCTGGAATCGAAACGGTCATTGCAGATCAGAAAGGGGGATGGCCGCTCGTCTTGTTCGCCACCGCGCTCACCATTATCTTCATCGTATCTCTGTCCACAGCACAACCTCGGACGGAGGTACTCCTAACCCAAATCAGCCAGTACCCAAAGCCAATTACACTAACGGGACGCAGAGGCCGCGGCCTCTTTTTGGCTCTAGCCTCATCTATGATTGCGCTGGTGTATCTATTCGGCCTGTTGTCCTCCCCTGCGTTTCTAGGAAGCGTGGTTCTTTACACTGTTTTGGTGGTGGTCTTCGGCGCTCCGGCCCTGATTCTGGCAGCCGCAACAATCAAACCAAATCGCCTAACCATTGACGCGGAAGGCCTAACTCACAAAAACATCTTTCAAACCAGACGATGGGAATGGCGTGACATCCAAGACTTCAGAGCGATCTCTGCGGTGACGTACGGAGAACGCATCATAAAAGTGAAGGACAAAATCGGTTTCGATGATCGTAACGCCAAAAAAACGGCTCGCGCTGATCGACAGAAGAGACGGATCGGGGCGTCCACCAGCTTTCCTAACCACTTCGGCCTGTCTGACGATGAACTAGCCTATGCCCTCAATGCGTGGAGGCGACGAGCGATCTCTGATGGCGACCGTTACTGACCGCCGCCGTAAGAGCGCTCCCGTCCGCCTTGCAGCGAAGGCAAGAATAACGCCGGTAGGAATCCCGTCATAGTCAATGTGCTGTGGCCACACCGCATACGGCGGTCCAATCGAAATTAAGTCACTATTTTCTATCCTCACACCTATAATGAGGTGCAATAATCTCAAGCGGCCGTTCGTCGGCTTTCTGCAGCAACGCCGGCCATTGCCACACAGTTGCGCCCGCTTGTCTTTGCCTCGTATAGAGCAGTATCCGCACGCTGAATGACATCCTCCAGATCGCGTGCTGAACTGGTCCCGAATGCGCACCCAACGCTGGTGGTAAAGCTGATCTTTTGCTGTCCCGCTGTGACGATGGTGCTGGCGATCTCCTCGCGCAGTCGATTGGCCATCAATAAAGCAGCCGCCTCGTCGGTTTCCCTCAGAAGTACGACAAACTCCTCGCCGCCGAAGCGGGCAACCTTGTCAGTCGCGCGGATTCCAGCGCTGATAATATTTCCCATCGCGAGAATGACTTCGTCGCCGGCGGCGTGGCCGAACGTATCGTTGATGCGCTTAAAATGGTCGATGTCGAACATCAGTATGCTGAATGCCCGGCCATGCCGTTTGTAATAATTCCAGGCGTCGTTGGCAAAAGGAAGAAAAGCACGGCGGTTCAAAAGTCCGGTCATACTGTCGGTATCGGCGAGTTTTTGAAGTGCATGAAGGTCCGCTCCGTAGCGCAGGATCTTCTGCTCTATGTCCTTTTTTTGATCTTCTGCCTCACGCTGCAGCGCATTGATCGTGGTGTTTGCAGTTTGCTCGCTCGCCTCGGCGGAGCCGACCCGGCGTAACAACGAGCGGACGGCGGCCGACAGCTGCAGTATATCAAGTGAGCCATGCTGGCGTTCGACGCTGGTGACGTTTGCCTGACGACCAATCAGGTCTAGGCTAGCGGCAAGTGCTTTCAAGGGTTTGGTCACAGAGCCGGCAAGCATCCAAGCAACGGCAGATGCAGAAACTGCAGCGACCGCTCCGATCAGCAGTATTTGCAGGACTAATTGATGCGCGGGCGCGTAGATCACCGCAACCGGCATGCGTGCGACAACTGCCCACCCAAGGCCCGGATAGCTTCCCTGGCCCCGGGTGGCAACCACCGCCGAGCGCATCGGCGCGCTTGACGTGTCGTCGGTGAATAAAACACCCTCGGAACTGGCGGCTTCAGTTAGGAGTGCAACATCCAGTTTGTGATCAGCGGGGCCGATTAACAGGCTACCATCTCGGGCAGATACCCAAAGCTCGGCAGCATTGGCTGTATCCTGCGTGGTTAGGACGGTGCGCCGGACATCGTCAGCCCATGTCCAACTCATATGGGCACCCAGTACGCCTGCCAGAACTTGATGTTCGTCGAACACCGGCATAGCGACATCGACGAAGCGGAAAGGAGCCTCGTCGGGTGACGTGCGCAGCAGCTTTTCCAGGAGTTTTGCGTCGTGGACGTCTTCTACTGTCGGCTGTTTCAGCCCGTCGACAAACCAGGGGCGCTGAGCAACGGATACCCCCTCCAGCATGCCTTTCGTTGCAGCGTGCACTACGCCGTCCGGCGTGGCAAAGCCAAGCCAAGCATATTCCGGCAAGCTCGCTTGTAGTTTTTCTAGGATGGTCCGGGTCGCCGCAGCGTCTTTGCTCCAGACCGTCTGTAGCGGCCCAAGACTCGCGACGTTCTGGATTTCCCGATATCGCTCGAACATATGCTGGTCAAGACGATCCGCCATAGTTCGGGCAAGTGTCTGAAGCTGCTGGTTCGCATTGGCCTGCGCGCTGTCTTTTGCAACCACAGCGGCTCCGATTGCTGCTACCCCGACAGCCGCGCTGCAAGTGACAGCTGTAACGAGGGCAACTTGCAGACGGACTGTCATCCGGTTTCGGAAATTCTGAAAAGACCAGCTGCTAAGCGGCACAAAAGCCTCCGTGTAAGATTCGAAGCCTTTTTACTCAGAAATAGTTAGTGCCCGGCTAATTAATATCCGCAAGGGAGGCCTAATAAACGGCGGGCTGGTTAAAATGACCACCTTGGTCCCTCGATACTCGCATTGATTGTGTGTGAGGCCCTCACGTTTGAGTTTCTAGCACCTTTCATGTGCAAGGTTGGCTGTTCATATCCCTTAAGACCGCTGACACAGAGCCTAGGAAATCAACCTTCTTCGGGTACACGTGGCCATGTCGCAAGCTCGCCGCCGGATAGCCCATTACCGAAGAAAGCCTTCCGCAATCGTAGGTCAGGGCTGTTCCAAGGCTTGGTATAGGCTGAGCCGCCGGATGACCCTTTACGTCGTACCGTCAGCACAGGTCGATGCTTCAAGTCAGCGAACCAGTTCGAAGTCGGGCAGCTTGAACGTCTTTTGTTCAGTGCGTGTGTCCCGCCATAGAGGCGCATGGCTGGAAGGGGACGTTTGGACAGGGATCGTGGCGGGGCCAGACAGATATGGACCGTTACTTGCGGCGCAATACCGCCTCGGATGCCGGCAAGTGATTGTTTGCCGATGTCATCCGAGGGGGCACGGCCTATGGCCGGGCTACGGCCTGCTCATCATATCGGGCACCAGCATGACGATGCCGGGAAACAATGCAATTAGGATCACGAAGCCGGCCATGATCAAGAAGAACGGCATCGTTGCCCGGGTGATACGCGCCATGCTGTCGCCGGTCAGCCGCTGGATGACGGTCAGATTGAAGCCGACCGGCGGTGAAATCTGCGCCATTTCCACGACGATCACGATGAAGATCCCGAACCAGACCTTGCTATAGCCGGCTGCCATGACCAGGGGAAGCGTGATCGGCAGCGTCATGACGATGCAGCCGAGGCCTTCCATGACCGTGCCGAGAAGGATGTAGAAGATCAGCAGGACGACGATCAGCGCGAAAGGCGACAGTCCCCAGCCTTCGATCATTCCGGCAATATAGGCCGGCATGCCGAGATAGCCGACGGTGGTGGAGAGGAACATGGCGCCGACCATGATCAGGCCGATCATGGCGCAACTGTCGGCCGCCTGACGGGCGGCTTCCATCAGGCGCTGCAAGTTCAGGGTCCGCTGCCAGAAGCCGATCAGCATCGAGCCGCCGACACCAACCGCGGCCGCCTCGGTCGGCGACGCGAAGCCGCCATACATCGAGCCGACAACGCCGATGATTAGCAACAGCAGGGGGCCTAGATCCTTTAGCGCCACGAGCTTTTCCCGTAGTGTCGTGGACGGCGGGGTGGCGCCGACGAGCGACGGCTTCATATAGGCACGGATGCCGATATAGCCCATATAGGCTGCGGCCATCAGGAGACCTGGTAGGATGCCGGCCATGAACAGCCGCAGGATGGACTCCTCCGCCATCACGCCGTAGATGATCATAATGGTCGAGGGTGGGATCAAAAAGCCCAGCGTACCGGCGCCGGCCAGGCTGCCGGTCACCAGATCGCGGTCATAGCCGCGCGAGATCAGTTCCTTTGCGGTAATGCGGCCAACCGTGGCGGTCGTCGCGGCGGATGAGCCGCAGACCGAGGCGAACAGGGTGCAGCCAAGGACCGTGATGTGACTGAGCCGTCCGGGCACGCGACGCAGCCAGGGGGCGAGGCCTGAAAACAGGGCCTCTGAAATCTTGGTGCGGAACAGCAGGTCGGCCATGAAGATGAACAGCGGCAGCGCCAGCATTTCCGGAGACACCAGGGTGTTCCAGGTCTGCTGAGCCAGCAGCTTTGAAAACGGCAGATTCGGCCGGTACAGCATCAGCAGGCCGGCGGCAGTGCCGATCAGGCCGAGGCCGATCCACACGCCGGTGCCCAGAATCAGGGTCATCAGGCCGAGAAGGCTGAGTGAAATCTTTCCCATGGTCTATTCCAGTCCCGGTCCGGTGGTCAGTGCTTCGCCGCGCAGCAATCTCAAGCATTGCGCCACCATCTGCAGGCAGAGGAGCACGGCGCCGATTGCGATCACGGCTTGCGGCCAGACCAGGGGGGTGCGGATCACCGAAGCGGAGGTCGAGCCGCGCTGATAGGAGAGAAACGCCATTTCGATCAGGGCGTGGCAAAGGGCGATGGAAATAGCCAGTCCGATCAGGCAAGCGGCCATTTCGATTAAGCGGGCGCCGCGAAGGGGAAGCATCTCGGCGATGGCCGTCACCCGCACATGGCTTCCGGACTTCAGCGCGCTGGCGGCAGCGAGCATGAAACAGGCCCCCATCAGATAGGCGGCGACGTCCCAGGAAAAGCTCAAGGAAAAGCCAAGAATGTTGCGCAGGAAGATTTCTCCGGCAATCAGCACGAAGATGCCAAGCAGGCAGAGGGCTGCAAGACCATTGCCAAGCGACGTCAAGTCATCGATCGGGTCGATCACGCGTGAAAAGCGTTGGGATGGGCTGGGGTCCATGGCCATTCTCCGGAATGCGCTCACAAGGGGTTGCCGTCACCGCTTGGGATCGGTGACGGCGAGTGTCGGACGATGGCGTCAGTTCTGGGCCTTCAGATAGGCGTCGATATAGGGAGCGGCGTCCGGAACGCGGGCCTTGAATTCCTCCCAAAGTGGCTTTGCCCGTTCGATCAGGGCAGCCTGCAGTTCCGGCGACGGTGCGGAGACATCGATGCCCTTGTCTTTCAGGATGGCGAGCTTGGCGTCGTCTTCGGCACGGCTCACCAACCAGAATTCGCCTTCAAGCGTCTTGGAGGCAGCTTCGATCGCCTTCTGATGTTCAGGCGACAGGGCGTTCCAGGCGTCTAGGTTGACGGTGACGATGTTGCTCGACGCCTGCCAGTTGAACGTGCTCATGTTCTTGCTGAATTCCCAGAAGGCGCCGTCGACGCCCGAGGAAGAGGATGTCGTCACGCCCTTGATCGTGCCGGCCGCCAGCGACGGCACGACTTCACCCCAAGGCATCTGCACGGGGGCTGCACCGAGCGCATTGAAGAAATTGTGGCCATTGGCGTCGACAACGCGGATCGTCAGGCCCTTCAGGTCTTCGATCGTCTCGATCTTGTTCGGCGAATAGACCGCCTGGCCCGGCCATGGCACCATGTAGAGCAGCTTCTGGTTCATCGAGGTGGCAACTTCCTCGATCTTCGGGCGGAAGAATTTGTGCAGCAGCGCCAGATCCGGCATGGTCGGCGCCAGATAGGGCAGCGTTTCGATGCCCAGCTCCGGCGCTTCGCCAACCTGCTGGCTCATCAGGATATCGGCGACCGGCACGATTCCGTCGCGCACCGCGGCCATGCCTTCGGGACCCTTTATGCCGAGAGCGCCACCGGGATGCACGGTGATGACCACCTCGCCCTTGGTGACGTCCTTGACCGTTTCGGCAAATTTCATGGCATTCTTGGTGTGGAAATTGCCGGGCGGCCAGACGACCGACATATCCCAGGCGGTCTGCGCGACAGCGGGTGCGGCAAGGCTGGCGAGAAGCACGGCCAGGCCGGCGCGGAGCATGTTCTTCATGATGCAGTAACCCCTCTTTTATGTTTCTGCGCCCAATCCTTGGGAGCAGCATGCGCGCTGATATCGATGTTCGCATTTTCAGTATACAGGGCGTATTCTGAAAATAACAAGGATTTATGGCGCTTTTTTCACCGTGATTTTGACGGGGTTATTATTTATGCATTTAGATTCTTCGGATGCAGCGAGGTATGAGACTGCGATCTGCGCGCTGTGGCAGGCTGGCGTCATGGTGCTCCACGGCGAGAGCTCCTTTACGGCGAGAGGTCCTTCACGGACGCGGTCTCTCAATGCCTGTGCAGGGCGTGGAACAGTCCCGCCTTCGGGCTACCAGAAAATCCGGGGATTTTGGGGGGGCGGGCGGCAACAAACTTCGGCTGCCCGAAATCGGTTGCCGCGCCGGTGACGACCTCAAGGGAGTGAAGGGCATTTCCCTGTCTCCGGCCGCGTCACGTCATCAAATCGCATCAGCCAGCTTCTGTTTGATATAAAGCTCGCGAAGTCGCAGCGTCAGTGGCCCAGGCTTACCGTCCCCGACCGTATGGCCATCGATTGCCGTCACGGGGAGAACGAAATTGGTTGCGGAGGTGATAAAAGCTTCCGCAGCCTTCATTGCTTCATCAGGGGTGAAGGCGCGTTCTTCAAATGGGATGCCCGCCGTCTCGGCAATGCTCAGCACGCTGGCGCGGGTAATGCCGTGCAGGATCGCGTTGGACAGGCCGCGCGTCACCAGCCTGCCATCTCTGGTGATGATATGGGCGGTGGCGGAACTGGCTTCGGTGACAAAGCCGTCTTCGACCAGCCAGGCGTCATCGGCGCCTTTTGCCATTGCTTCCATCTTCGCCATCGAGGGATAGAGCAGTTGCACGGTCTTGATGTCACGGCGGCCCCAGCGTTCGTCCGGGACACAGGCGACGGAAATGCCGGTCGCGACCTTGGGATTTTCGAGCACGGACTTTGCCTGCGTGAACAGGGTCAGCGTCGGGGTCGGGTTCTCAGGGTAGGCGAAATCGCGATCCGCGGTGCCACGGGAGATCTGCAGGTAGATCAGGCCTGATTCCAGCGCATTGCGGCGGATGATCTCGCGATGGACCTCCAGAAGTGCCTGCGGTGTCAGCGGGCAGGTGATGCCGAGCTCTGCCGTGGAGCGCTGCAGGCGTGCGGCATGGCCGGCATATTCGAGCAGTTTGCCGCCGACCACGGCCGTGACTTCATAGATGGCGTCGGCAAACAGAAAGCCGCGATCGAAGATCGACACCTTGGCTTCGGCTTCCGGCAACCAGTCGCCATTCAGATAGACAATACGGGTCAAGTCGTTTCTCTCGTTCATGTTTTGGTGAAGGGTGCGATCTCGACGCCCATCGCGGTGAGCTTGCCGCGCAGGGCGGCGGCCGTCACCGCGGCGCCGGGCGTATCACCGTGGATGCAGACGGTTGCCGCCTCCACGGGCAGGAAATTGCCGCCGATTGTCGGGATGCGCTTGTCGCAAACCATCGACAGGACCTGATCGACGCTCTGCTGCAGGTCGTGAATGACGGCGCCCTCCAGCTGGCGGGAGGCGAGCATGCCCTTTTCGTCGTAGCGGCGATCGGCATAGACCTCGCAGGCGACGGGAAGATCCGCGGCTACTGCGGCCTTCATGGTCTGCGAATAGGGGAGGGTGATGAAGACGAGGTGCGGATCGACCGCCTGGATGGCGCGCACGCAGACTTTTGCAAGATCGGCATCCTCGGCGGCCATGTTGCCCAGCGATCCATGCGTTTTCACATGGGTAATCGGCCAGCCCAGCGCATGTGCCATGCCCTGGATGGCGGCAATCTGGTAGATCAGCTGGGCCTCGATATCTTCCGGACGCTCGCCGGAAATACGCCGGCGGCCGAAGCCGTAGAGATCCATGAACGAGGGATGGGCGCCGATCGACACGCCCTTTGCCTTGGCCGCCAGGATCGTGTCGCGCATGACGCTCGGGTCGCCCGCATGGAAACCGCAGGCGATATTGGCCGTCGAGATGGTCTCCATCATCCCTGCGTCGTCGCCGATCTTGTAGGCGCCGAAACTTTCGCCCATGTCGCAGTTCAGATCGATGGTCGGCATGGTGCGCTATCCTCAGATGGGTCTTCAAAGCCACGGCGCGGCATCCAAAAAGCCCGCGACTGTCTTGACATACATTTGGTGTACTGAAATGACAAGCGGGTTGCGACATGGCCGGACGGGTGCCGTTCAGGCGTAGGCTAGCCGATGACGGATCGTTTGTCGGCAGGTCTTATGAAGGGTCGCAGATCGTTTTGGGCGCTGGGCATTGCTAAGGGACGCCGTTGGGAATGGGAACGATGACATGACGGAGCGCGATCCTGCGCCACGGCGCTTCCCCCTTATCGCTGCCTGCGGCGACAGCGCTCTCGTCATCGAGCTTTCCGATGAGATCGACGAAGAGACCAACCGGCGGGTCGTGGCGCTGGCCGACAGTCTTGCGGCAAAGGCGATCGACGGGATCGTCGAAACGGTTCCCACCTATCGGTCGCTACTGGTCGTCTACGACCCGGCGCTGGTGCGCGGCCAACAGCTGGCGCCATTACTGCTTGAACGTCTGGCGGACATCTCCTCCGCAAACGTTGCGCAGCGGCGGATCGTAGTGCCGGTGGTTTACGGCGGTCCGGTCGGCATGGACCTCGATGAGCTCGCCGAAATGAAGCAGATGAGCTCCGATGCCCTGATTGCCCTGCATTCGGCGGCCGAATACCGGGTCTACATGATCGGGTTTGCTCCGGGCTTTGCCTATCTCGGAGGATTGCCCGAGGTTTTGCACACGCCGCGCCTTGCGGTTCCCCGCCAGCGGATCGAGGCGAGCGCCATCGGCATCGGCGGCAAGCAGGCCAGCATCAATTCCGTGCCCGGGCCCAGCGGCTGGCGCTTTATCGGCCGTACGCCGCTGAAGCTCTTCGATCCGGCGCGAGAAGACGCCTTCCTGCTGCGGGCCGGCGACCGGGTTCGCTTTCGCCCCGTCGAGGCGGACGAGGCGGCGGCACTCGATGCAGCTTCGTCACAGGGCACTCTTGCCGCAGAATGGGAAAGCCCATGGGCAGCATTCTGATCAGGCAGGCGGGGCCGATGCTGACCGTCCAGGATCTCGGTCGCAAAGGCCTGCAGCATCTCGGTGTGTCGGGGTCTGGACCCATGGATGGCCCCTCGATGCGGATGGCCAATCGCCTTGTCGGCAATGACGACGGGCTGGCGGTTTTCGAGTTCGCGCATGTGGGCGGGCATTTCGAAGCGGCTGAGCCGGTGCGGTTTGCGGTCACCGGCGGCGACGTCGAGATCACAGTCGATGGCGAGCGCCGGCATGGCTGGGAAAGCTTTGCGCTTGTACCGGGCCAGGTGCTGAAGATCGGCGCCATGCGCGATGCGGTGTGGGGCTATCTGGCGCTGTCGGGCGGTATAGAGACGCCGCCGGTTCTCGGCGCCCGTTCCACGCATTTACGAACCGGCATCGGCGGGCTCGAAGGGCGGCGGCTTGCGGCCGGCGATCGTCTGCCGCTGGGGACAACACATCCGGCACCCATGCTTGCGCTGACGCAGGCTTTTCGCCGTCCGCTCGGTCCGGTGCGGGTCGTCAAAGGGCCGCAGGCGGATCATTTCGATGCCTCCGCCTGGCAGGACTTCCTTGGAACCGGCTTTGTGGTTTCCGGCCAGCGCGACCGTATGGCGCAAATGCTCGAGGGGCCGCTGGTGCGCGCCGCTTTGGGGCACGATATCGTCTCCGACGGGACAGTCAGCGGGTCCATCCAGGTGCCGGCATCCGGGCGCCCGATCGTGCTGATGGCCGAACGGCAGACGACCGGCGGTTATCCCAAGATCGCCACGGTGGCCTCGATCGACCTTCCGCGGCTTGCGCAGGCAATGACCGGTGCGCCGGTGCGCTTCAAGGTGATATTGCAGGATGAGGCGGAAACGCTGTATCTCGCCCAATCGCAGGCGCTCAAAGCCGCATTGGCAGGGCTTGAGGAAAAATCTGAGATGAGCAATCTTCAACGGGAGCAGGTCGATGAATAAGCCGCTCGCCAAACAGGCTTACGCCAGCATCATCGAGATGATCCTGGCTGGCGCTTTGAAGCCGGGAGATCTGCTGCAGGAAGGCAAGCTCGGCGACGAACTTGCCATGTCGCGAACGCCCGTGCGCGAGGCGATCAAGCGCATCGAGGCGGAGGGGCTCGCCGTCCAGGAAGGGCGGTTTCTCAAGGTCCGCACGCTGACGGAAGCCGAAGTCGAGGAAATCTTCTTCCTGCGGCGCGTCCTGGAGCGGCAGTGTGCCCGCAATTCGGTGACCATCGATCCGCGTATCCTCGACGATCTAGAGCGTCGCGTGCTCGACCTGCAACGGGAGGGACCCGGGGAAGAGGACGAGCAGCGGCAGGTGGACGACGACTTTCACTATGCGCTGGCGCGTGCCGCGGGCAACCAGATGATGGTTCGCACCATCGGCGACCTGCGCCGCCGGACCTGCATGTTCGACCATAGCCAGGTTCCCGAGCGGTTCGGCAAGAGCTGTGAGGAGCATCTCGATATCATCCAGGCGCTGCGCAGTCGCGACGGCGAGCGTGCTGCGCGGCTGATGGACGAACATATCGCCCATGCCCGCGACGCCATCCTCGGGCGCCTCAGCCTTTCGAACCAGAGGCACAAGCGATGAGATGCCTGATCGTTCAGCCGATCCATGCGGACGGACTGGCTCTCCTCACAGAGGCCGGGATCGAGCCGGTGTTTTGCCCGTCAGCGGATATGGAGACCGTCTCTCGGTGGATCCCCGGCTTCCAGGCGGTCATCACCCGTGACGCCGGCCTGTCGGGGGAAGCGATTGCCGCCTCCGACGTCCTGAAAGTGATCGTCGTTCACGGCGCAGGTCACGACCCCGTCGACAAAAGGGCCGCCGCAAGCAAGGGCGTGCTGGTCTGCAATACGCCAGGCGCCAATGCGCGCTCGGTGTCGGAGCTTGCGCTGGGGCTGGCGCTTGCCGCCGCCCGGCTCATTCCTGCCGCCGATCAGGCGGTCAGATCCGGCAGCCGTGGGTTTCGCGAGGGCCATGTCTTCCAGGAACTCTCCGGCAAGACGGCGCTCATCGTCGGCTGGGGGGCGACCGGCGCCGGGCTCGGGCAGATGCTCGACAGCGCCTTTGGTATGCGCGTCATCGTCTATTCGCCGCGCAATCCGGATACGGGCAAGTTCGAGCGGGTGTCCGACCTCGCCGAGGGGCTGGCGATCGCCGATCTCGTTTCGCTGCATACGCCGCTGCGGGACGAGACGCGGGGCATGTTCCATACTGCTGCCTTTGCGGCGACGAAGCGAGGCGCAATCCTGGTCAATACGGCAAGGGCAGGGCTGGTGGACGAGGAGGCCCTCGCGCAGGCGCTGTCAGACGGCACCATCGCTGCTGCGGGCCTCGACGTCTATTCGCCGACGGCGCCGACCGGGGCGCTCGCGATCTCCAACAGAGTGATCTTTACGCCGCATCTGGGGGGCACAACCGGGGAGGCGCTGCAGCGCGTCGCCATCGCCGCCGCCCGGCACGTCATTACGGCGCTTGCGGGAGGCCGCCCAGCGACCACGATCGAATTTCATGCAGAGGCTGCCCTATGAGCGACATCGTCAAGGATACCGTCGAGCGGCTGCTGGACCGCATCAACGCGATTTCGGCGGGTGGTCCGGGATTCACGCGCCCATCCTACAGCCCGCTGGAAAGCCAGGCGCATCGCGTCATCGAGGACGAGGCGACCGCGCTTGGCCTGATCGTCACCCGCGATGCCGCGCTCAATCTGTTTGCCCGGCTGCCGGGGAAGGACCGGAGTTCCCCTGCCATCCACGTGGGATCCCATCTCGATACCGTTGCCATGGGCGGTGCCTATGACGGGCAGGCGGGCGTTGCCGGCGCCATGGCGCTTGCCTCAGCCTTTGTCGACAGCGGCGAACCGCCGCCGGTCGATCTGGTCGTTACCGTCACCCGGGCGGAGGAAAGCGTCTGGTTCCCCGTGTCCTATGTGGGTTCGCGCGCCGCACTCGGCCGGCTTACCGCAGAGGAGCTGCAGGCGGTGCGCAGCGATACCGGCCGGACGCTGCATGATCATATCCTGTCGGAAGGCGGCCGGCCTGACGACATCCTGACGGACACTCCTCTTGCGCCGGCACGCTTCATCGAGCTGCACATCGAGCAGGGCACAGTGCTGCATGCCGCGCATGAACCCTATGGGATCGTCAGCGGCGTGCGCGGCGGTCTGCGCTACCGGCAGGCCCGGATCGACGGCACCTGGGCGCATTCCGGTGGGCCGGCGAGGTCGGAGAGATCGGATGCCGTATTCGCCCTTGCCGACCTGATCGTCGCCATGGACCGTCGCTGGGACGAGGCGCTGCGGGCGGGAGACGACCTTGCCGTGACCTTCGGCCGGGTCGATGCCGCAACGCCCGAACATGCCTTTGCGAAAGTACCGGGCCGGGTCGATTTCTGCGTTGATCTGCGCAGCGACGATGTGGACGTGCTCGACCGGATGGACGCGGTGTTTCTGGCCGACGCCAAGGCGATCGAGGCGGCGCGGGGCGTGCGGTTTGCGCTGGGGGCACAATCGCGCAGCCAACCGACGAAGCTTTCGGCGGTACTCGGCGACCAGATCGCCGAGGCCGCAGTCGTGCTCGGGCACACGCCCCGCCGCATGCTATCGGGCGGCGGCCATGATGCGGCGGCCTTTGCGCAGGCGGGATGGGACAGCGTGATGGTGTTCCTGCGCAACTGGAACGGCAGCCACAATCCCGACGAGGCGATGGACCCCGCGGATCTGGTGGCGGCGGTCAAGGCATTGCATGGGGCTCTGGCCGGCATGGGGGAAACGTCAATACGATGAGCGACAAGGAAACCCTGGCGCAGCAGTTCTACCGCGATCTCAAGCAGCGCATTCTGGAAGGCCGCTTCTCCTCCGACGAGATGCTGACCGAGCGCACGCTGGCGGTGGAATTCGGCATTTCGCGGACGCCGCTGCGCGCCGCGATCTCCCGCCTCGAGAAGGAAAACGTCATCTCGCGGCTGCCGAACGGGGCGCTGATGGTTCGCCCGGTCACCGTCGAACAACTGCTGGAGATCGTCCAGATCCGCAGGCTGCTCGAAGGTGCGGCGGCCGCCAAGGCCGCCGAGACATCGGCGCTGACGCCGGAGCTTGATGACTCCCGCACCCGCATGCGTGCCTATGCGGAGGGCGGCGATATCGCCTTCGACAATTTCTGGCTGGACGACGACGCGTTTCACCTCGCCGTCGCGCAGGCCGCCGAACTACCTCTGCTTGCGACAATGCTGACGGAAATGCGCAGCGTCGCGCGCCGCTGCACCATTACCCGCACCCATGACCGCTTCGACCAGCAGGCCCGCGAGCATATCGCCGTGGTCGATGCCATCGAGGCCGGCGATACCGCTGCCGCGCAGGCGGCGATGGAACTGCATTTCGACAGCGTCAGGGCACGTTTCCTTGGCTGGCTGGCCCGCGATTGAGACCTGACCCATGACATCTGCCGCATTCCCCGAGGATCTTCAGCGCTTGCGCGGTTGCGAGGCCGCCTTTCCGAAGGCCGAGTTCCTCGATCGCCAGAAACGCGCCCAAGCCGCCTTGCATTCCAGCGGACAGGAAGCGATCATCGTCTCCGGTCCCGAAACAATCTACTGGCTGACCGGCCGCCAGACGGCAGGCTATTTCGCCTTCCAGGCGCTGGTCCTTCCTGCAGAGGGCGAGCCGACCCTCATCGTCCGGCAGCTGGAGCTGTTCGGTGCGGTCGCCAATACCTGGCTCGAAGATATCGTGGCCTACCAGGACGGCGAAAATC
The DNA here is from genome assembly GCF_001423215.1 of Rhizobium sp. Leaf321. NCBI lineage: Bacteria > Pseudomonadati > Pseudomonadota > Alphaproteobacteria > Hyphomicrobiales > Rhizobiaceae > Rhizobium > Rhizobium sp. Leaf321. The sequence continues at coordinate 20,457 of NZ_LMOF01000005.1, forward strand.
CCGTCGATGCCCTGCTGGCGGTCCTCAAGGCGAAACAGATCCGCAAGCCGGCGATGGAGCTTGGGGGCTGGTTTCTGTCGCCGCGGGTTGCCGCCGAGATTTCCGCGCGGTTGAACGTCGGCGAGTTGCTGGACGGCTCGCATATCCTGCCGCCCTTGCGCATGCTAAAATCTGCAGCCGAACTCGACGCTATCCGGGGAGCGGCGAGCTATGCGCAAGCGGGTATCATCGCCGGTATCGAGGCCTGCTCAGCCGGAACGGATGAGAATGCGATTGCGGCGGCGATGCTTCATGCGGCAACGCAGGTGGGTTCCGAGGCGATGGCCATGGAGCCGCTGGTGTCTTCGGGACCGCGCAGCGGCCTGCCGCACATGACATGGCGCCGGCGCAGGTTGAGCGACGGCGATCCCGTCTTCCTGGAGCTTGCCGGCAGCCACGCCCGCTATCACGCGGCGCTGATGCGCACGGTCTGGCTCGGAGCGCCGCCGGTCGAAGCGCAAAGGATGATGGATTGCTCGCTCTACGCGCTGGATGCCGCACTGGCATCAATCCGGCCGGGCGTGGCCTGTTGCGTCCCGCATAATGCGGCGCAGGCGGTGATCGACGAGGCTGGCTACACCCCGGCTTTCCGCAAGCGGATCGGGTATTCCATGGGGGTCGCCTTTGCGCCGGACTGGGGCGAGGGGGCGATCCTCTCCCTCTTCGCCGATGTTTCCCGCCCGATCGAAGCGGGCATGGTGTTTCACCTGCCAGCCACGCTGCGCAGCTACGGGCACTGGACCGTCGGCGCTTCCGAGACCGTGATCGTCACCGAGCACGGCGCCGAACCGCTGTCGAGCCTGCCGCGCAGCCTCACCATTCGCTGATTTCCCACTTTCCCTTCACCAACGGAGCCTCTCGCATGCGTTCTCTCTTCCATCTGGCCTATCATGTCACCGACCTCGACGAGGCCCGCCGGTTCTACGGCGACGTTCTCGGTTGCCAGGAAGGCCGGTCCACCGACACCTGGGTGGACTTCGACTTCTTCAACCACCAGATCTCGCTGCATCTGGGCAAGCCGTTCGAAGTAACGCGCACCGGCAAGGTGGGCAACCATATGGTGATGATGCCGCATCTCGGCGTTGCGCTGGAGCTCGCCGACTGGCTGGCACTGGCCGAACGCCTGAAGAAAAAGGGTGTCGCCTTCGACATTCCGCCGGTGGTGCGCTTCGAAGGCGAGCCGGGCGAGCAGCGCACGATGTTCTTCTTCGATCCGAGCGGCAACCCGATCGAGGTCAAGGGTTTCAAGGATTTCGACGGGCTGTTTGCCCGCTGATTAGCACGCATTTACGAAAAATCCGGGCAGATGGATGATCAGCCCGGATTTTCTATTGCTCGGTTAGCTGCGCTCAGAACATGCTTGGCGAGCGGGTCAGCAGTTCGTTACCCTGTTCGCCGATGATGAGGATGTCTTCGTAGAAGGCCGCGCCAACGCCATCCAGGGACAGGAAGGCCTCGACGCCGAACACCATGTTCTGCTCGACGATGTCCTGCGGCGTCGACATGGACGTCGAGATGCGCGGCAGTTCGAAGCCAAGGCCGATGCCGTGGCCGTAGAAGGGGAAATTCTTCATGATCGCGGAGATGGAGCCGCCGAAGGCTGCGGTCATGCGGTCGCCTTCGCCTGCCACGTCGAGCAAGGGGACGCCTGGTCGCAGCATGTCGGAGAGACGGTGGACGATGCCGGCGGCGGCTTCGATCAGGCGGAGCTGATCCGCGTTCGCCGGGCCGCGGACTGCAGTGCGGCCAGGATCAAGATAGTAACCCTGATAGAGCGGGCCGTGCAGCGTTCCGGTGACGATGTCCCCGACGGCAGGCGTATCGGCGCTATAGCCGGTCAGCGGAAAGCGCTGGTCGAAGCCGAGCGTCTCGCCATGATTGGTGCCAATCATCTGGACGCGGCCGCCGCGCCGCACCGTTTCGCGGGCGGCTTCGCCGGCGGCCTCGCGCTCCGACATGCCGCTGACGAGGCTCTGCATGAGGACGGTCATGCCCGCGGTCGCCGTTTCCCCGGCTATGCGATAACAGTCGAGTTCGCGTGGGCTCTTTATGCGTCGCACGGAGCGCACGAGATCGTCTTCCGGGATCCATTCGATCTCAGGGGCCGTCGCCTCCAGCTGGCGATAGTATTTCACCGGAATGAAATTGGTGCCGACCAGTGCCACGCCTCCCTTGATGCCGCGGGCGACAAGGGCCTTGGCGACGCTCTCGAACGGATGGTTGCTGCAGTGGACATCGTCGATCGAAACGAGATCGCGCCGGACCTCCGGCTCGTCGATGTGCAGTTGCGGCGCGTGACCTTCCTGCAGGATGACGCCGGCAAAGGAGCGTGCGGTCCAGATGGTGGAATCCATGCCGCTACTGATGGCATAGTGGTTGGACAGGTAGAGAACGTCGCCGCAGTTGTCGGTGGTGCCGCCGGCGCGTGAAAACACCACTGTTGTCTCGTAGCCGCGCGCCTTCATCTCACGATGCAGGCGATCCCAACGGTGCTCATACTCGTCGATCGGAAAATAACGGGCCATCACTCGCTCCTGATGCTGCGGCTCGCGCACGCGCTATCACGTCTACGCGCAGTTACGGGAAAAGCCCATAAACCGGCTTTCCAATTTCGGTACACCGGCAGTATCCTTCAGTCAATCGACTACCGAGGGTGTTTTAGCGACAGTGTCCGCGATCTGCACGGATGCCGAAAAAGCGCGCACTCTCAGCCTGTTTTGTGATCAACATGACTGTTTTCTGTGCTCTAAATTGTTGAAAACGCTACTTGAACTCCACTGGTATACTGAATAAGGTTCGATCGACCCATAGGACCACGGGTTTATCTCCCGCTAATGTGCTCCTGCATAGGCGCAGATCATACCCGCGAAGACGAGTTGGAATGGATTTGGAAACTCAGGTTGTACCCGCGAGCCAGGGACGTGCGCTTCGGATGAGGGCCGGGCAGTTCGCCCGCATCACCAATACCCACGGCAATCAGGTCGTCGATACCTGGGCCGTCGCTGCAAGCGATGCTGCCGAGGTCTCGTCGATGGATCATACCCGCTCCGTCAACAGCAACATCTTTTTCACCAAGGGCATGAGCCTCAAGAGTTCGCGTCGGCGCTCGATGCTGACCATGGTGGCCGATAGTGCCGGGGTTCGCCATGATACCTTGCTCTGCCCCTGTAGCTCGGATCTCTATCAGCAGCTGGGATGCACCGCGTATCACCGCAGTTGCACCGACAATTTCCATGAAGCGCTTGCGCAGGTGGATGTCGAGCACGCCTTCACGCCGGCCTCGCTGAACCTGTTCATGAACGTTCCGGTCGGGCCGGATGGAACCGTGGATCGCTTGCCGCCCGCAACGACCGCAGGCGATTCTGTGGTGCTGCGGGCAGACATGGATCTCGTCCTGGTGCTGTCGGCCTGCCCGCAGGATATCACACCGATCAACGGTGCTTCCCGCACCCCGAAGGAGGTGGCCGTCTCCATCACGGACGCCTTTTCACCGGAGGAGGCCGCATGAGCGATCCGCTTTTGAAACTGAGGGAGATCCGCAAGAGCTTTGGTGACAACGAGGTGCTCAAGGGCGTCTCGCTCGAGGTGGCGGCCGGCGAGGTTGTCTCGATCATCGGCGCCAGCGGCTCCGGCAAGAGCACGTTCCTGCGCTCGATCAACGCGCTGGAAGTGCCCCAGTCGGGGTTTATGGAATTTGAGGGACTGTCCTTCGATTTTCGTCCGGAATCACGCCTCTTCCCGACACCGGCACAGTTGCAGTTGCTGCGTGCCCGCGTCGGCATGGTGTTCCAGAGCTATAATCTCTGGCCCCATATGACCGTGCTTGAAAATGTCACCCATGCGCCGATCAGGCTGTTGAAGATGCCGCGGGCGCAAGCCTGTGAAGATGCGGAAGCGCTTCTGTCGCGGATCGGGCTCTATGAAAAGCGTCACAGCTACCCCGCACGGCTTTCCGGCGGGCAGCAGCAGCGTGTGGCGATTGCCCGGGCGCTGGCGATGAAGCCGCGACTGATGCTGTTTGACGAGGTCACCTCAGCACTCGACCCCGAGCTGGTGCATGAGGTGCTGGTGCTGATGGCCTCGCTTGCCTCTGAAGGCATGACGATGCTGCTGGTCACGCATGAGATTGCGTTCGCCCGTGATGTGTCGTCGCGCGTGCTGTTCTTCGACAAGGGCGTGATCGCCGAGGAGGGGTCGCCGGAAATCCTGCGGAATCCCGAAAGCGAAAGGCTGCAGCAGTTCCTGCACCGCATCCTGCACGATAGGGTGGCGCATGCCGTCTCCAACTCCAGCGGCGAAGGAGCGCAGGCGTGATGGCCAACTTCTTCGACGAGTTCAAAATCTACGGGCCGGGCTTTCTGGAAGCCTCCTGGACGGTGTTCGGCATCACCATCCTCACCATTGCGGTCAGCTGGGTCTGCGGCCTGGTAGCAGCGCTTGCACAGCGCTCCGACTGGAAGGCCGTGCGCATGGCTGCCGGTTTCTACATCTGGTTCATCCGCGGCACGCCGACGCTGATCCAGGTCTTCCTCATCTACTTCGGCCTGCCGCAAATCGGCATCCGGCTTGATCCCTTCACGGCCGGGGTCATTGCGCTCGGCATCAACAGCGGCGCCTATGTGGCCGAGATCGTCCGCGGCGGCCTGACCGCCATCCAGCGCGGGCAGACGGAATCGGCGCTTGCACTCGGGTTCAGCCCTGCCGAGACGATGCGAACCATCATTCTTCCGCAGGTTTTCCGGATCATCCTGCCCTCGATCACCAACGAAGCGATCTCGACGCTGAAAAACACCTCGCTGCTTTCGACCATCACGGTCGTCGAGCTGACCCTCTATGCGCAGACATTGATCGCCTCGACCTTCCGGCCGTTCGAATTCTACATCGCGGTTGCCGTCATCTATCTCCTGCTGACGACCATCCTCACCTTTGTCGCGTCGTGGCTGGAGCGCCGCTATGCCAACCTCGGATGATGCGGCCATGAGCGTGCTGCCCGTCGATTCCCTTGAAACTCCTCGTTTCTGCGGTGTGCCGACGTTCATGCGGCTGCCGCAGGCGACGTCCCTCAAGGAGCTGGATGCGGCGATCATCGGCCTGCCGTCGGACAGCGGCGGGCCTTACAGGACGGGGGCTCGCTTTGCCCCCAACGCGGTGCGTGCCATGTCCGTCATGCTGAGGCCGATCAATCCCTATCGCGGCAATCTGAACATCTTCGAGGCGCTTAGGGTCGCCGATGTCGGGGATGCCAATGTGGTGCCCGGCTACGAGATCCAGTCGCTGGAGCGCATCGAGGAATCGGTGAGTGCGCTCGTCTCGGCCGGCATCGTGCCCTTCGGCATTGGCGGCGATCACTCCATCACGCTTGCCGAACTGCGGGCGCTGGCCAAGGTGCAAGGCCCGATCTCGCTCGTTCATTTCGATTCCCACACCGATACGTGGGACAGCTATTTCGCGGGCCAGAAATACAGCGCCGGGACGCCGTTTCGTCGCGGCGTGGAAGAACAGATCATCGATACGGCATCTTCGATCCAGATCGGCATGCGCGGCTCCCTGTTCCAGAAGACCGATATCAGACAGTCCATCGAACTCGGCTACGAGGTTCTGACCACCGATGAGGCGCTCGACCTCGGCCCCAGGGCGCTTGCCGACCGGATCGCAAGCCGGGTTGCCGGCAAGCCGGTGTTCATCTCGTTCGACATGGACTTCGTCGATCCGTCCGCCGCCCCGGCGGTGCAGACACCGGAGGCCGGCGGACCGACAGCGCGCGAGACCCTGCAGATCATCCGCGCCCTCCACGGCATCGATCTGGTCGGCTGCGATGTCGTCGAGGCCAATCCGCTCTACGACAGCACCGGACAAATCACGGCACTTCTCGCCGCCACCATCATGGCTGAATTCCTGGCTCTCCTCGCTTCCCGCCGATCCTCCACGCCGGGTTGAAATGCACCGATTACCCAGATGCCGAACGACCAATCCATCATAAAAAAGGGAACTGAAACATGAAAATGAAGTCTTTCATCCTTGCCGCTGCAGCCTTTGCGGGCCTTGCCATGACCTCGATCTCCCAGGCGGCTGACCTCGAACTGCTGCAGCCCGGCAAGCTCGTGGTCGCAACCGAAGGCACCTACGCGCCATTCAGCATGCGTGCGCCGAACGGCAAGCTCGACGGCCTGGAAATTCGCGTGATGCAGGAAGTCGCCAAGCGCCTGAACCTTGAATACACACCTATTCTGATCAAGTGGGATTCTTTGCTCGTTGGCCTCCAGGCGGACCAGTATGATGTGATCAGCGCCGCGATGGACATCACCGAGGCCCGCCAGAAGCAGGTCACCTTCTCCAACGGCTGGCTGGAATCCGGTGGCCGCGTCGTTACCGCCAAGGACAGCAAGATCACGAGTGCTGCCGAGATCAAGGGCAAGGCCGTCGGCGCGCTCGTCGCTTCCAGCTGGACCAAGATCGCCGAGGAAAAGGGCGCAACGGTCAAGGGCTACAAGGCCGAGTCCGACGCCATGCAGGACCTCGTCAACGGCAATGTCGATGCGGTGATTACCGATTCGATCGCGGCGGCCTATGCGATCACCTCTGCCAAGATGCCCCTCAAGATGACAGATGACTACGTCAGCCACGTACAGAAGGGCTTTGCCTTCAAGATGGGCAAGCCAAACCTGGTTGAAGCGGTCAACAAGGCGCTTGCCGACATGAACGCCGACGGCACCTATGCCAAGCTGACGAGCGACCTGGTCGGTTTCGATCCGGCTCCGAAGGTCCCTATCAAGACCATTAAGTAGACCTTAGGTATCCCGGAGTATCCGGCTCACCCAATCCGGCAACGATCATCGCGATCGTTGCCGGCGCTTTGTTTGGCACGGACATTACACCGCAGCATCGCAGCGCTTTGCCCGGTCCTGTGGTTCGCAGACAGGACGATCCTGACATCGAAGGGCTTCCCCGCATTCTAAGTTTGTCCTCGGGTGGCACTGTTTGGCCTGGCTTACGCCTTGTTCAGGCACCCCAGGAAAAGGATACCATCCGTACCTTGACCAATACGCCTGCTCCAGGGTTGAGCTTCCGCCGGAGCGCGTCGCCAACGTCGTAAGCTAGCGCCGAAGGCCGCAGGTCAGGCCGCCTGAGGTCTGAGCGTCTTGGGTGTCCAGTTCCACGGCAGCAGTTGCTCAGTCCTGCTGATCGGCCAGTCCGGATTGTTAGCGAGGATGTCGGCAAGCCAGGCCTGAGGGTCGATGTCATTGAGCTTGGCGCTCATAATCAGTGTTGCCATGAACACAGCGCGCAGATGGGAAGGCAGGCTCAGTTGAGTTGATCCTGTGGGTGTCTGGCAGCAGTCTTTACGACAGCCACCCAAAGTTTTACCAATCGATCGAGCGCGGCGTTTACCGCGCCGGCAAGGGGGCAGCAATGGTTGGAAAAATCTTATTTGGTTTCGGCTTGCTGCTGCTTGTTGCCGGGCTGATTTGGGCGGCGCAGGGAAGCGGCTATTTCCCCTATCCCGCCGCGAGTTTCATGATCGACCAACGGCCCTGGATATTCCGCGGGGCGATCACGGCAGCTTGTGGCGTGGCGCTGCTTTTGTGGTCGCGACGGATTTGAAAACCCAGGGTAATAAAGGCTTGCCTTGGCAATGCCGACAGGATTTCCGATCGTTCGACACGCGTCCATGGTGGCGGTCATGTCCAAACCTTTGCAGCGGGATGGCTGATGCGCATCTTTCTTGTTCGCCACGGCGAATCCCTCGGCAACCTCGATGAACATGCTTACAGCCAATTCGGCGATCGTGACGTACCGCTGACGCAATGGGGAGATCACCAGGCCGAGGAAGCCGGGGCTGTGATCGCGGCCTATCTGGCCGGCCAGGCAGAGCGGGGGTCGCAGAAGCTTCGCGTATGGTACTCGCCGTTCCTGCGGACCCGGCAAAGTAAGGACGCGCTCCTTGAAGCCTTGCCTGTCGAACGCATCGGCAAGGTGCGCGAAGACTATCTGTTGCGGGAGCAGGATTTCGGCCTCTTCACTGAAATCTATGACCGCGCCGAGCGGAAGCAAAAGTTTCCCGACGAATTCGAGAAGTGGGCGAGACTGCGCAGCAACAACGGCAAATTCTACGCCCGGCCAACGGATGGTGAAAGCCGCGCCGATGTTGCGCAGCGCATGCGGTTGTTCCTTCAGACCATCATGCACGAAGCCCGACACGGCCACGACAACGTGGTGATCGTCGGCCACGGTGTCACCAACCGTGCCTTCGAAATGAATTTCCTGCAGCATCCGGTCGACTGGTTCGAACGTTCCGCCAATCCCGGGAATGCCGACATCACCCTGATCGAGGAAACGCGCGAGTTGGGATACACCTCGACGATGCTGCACCGGGCAAATGACCGTCAGCCTGGTCATAACGATCTGCGCCAGGCGTATGGCGCCGCGACAACTATACGGTCAGATCCGGAGGCCTGAAATACATAACAACCCGCGAGGGATACTGCGGATAATAAGTGGGTTATCTCGTAGGTATGCGGCGGTAAACTCGGTCCCTTTAGGGCCAGCGAGCCGGAACTTGGCGCGCTTCTTTACAGGTCGGCGATGCGAGGTGCAGGTAGGGCCATATGTGGTTGCCGGTCAGTTCATTGATATACCGGAGCTACGGTCGCTCATCGAACCTGCTGATCTGGTTATTGCCCACAATGCCAGATTCGATCGCTCCTTCTGCGAGGTATTTTCGCCGATGTTTTCCGGCAAGGCATGGACCTGCTCGAACGCCGAAATCGACTGGTCGTCGCGAGGCTTCGAAGGCACCAAACGCGGTTACCTGATCGGCCAGGCAGGATTTTTCCACAATGGCCATCGAGCGGTCGACGACTGCTTTGCGTTACTGGAGGTCCTCGACCGGAAGGGTGAAGCCGACGGTATCTCACCGTTCGCAGAGCTTTACAACGCGACCCAGCGGTCACGTGTCCGAATTTGCCGAGAGCAGCCCTTACGATTTCAATGATCACCTGAAGGCTCGTGGCTATCGTTGGTCGGACGGAGCAGAGGGTGGATTGAGAATCTGGTGGATAGATGTTGATGAGGCCGACCTCGAGGACGAGCTTTGCTACCTGCGAACTGAGATCTACCCGTATCCTGAAGCCGATCCGCTAACCAAAATCCTGACGGCCTTCGAAGCCGCTACGACCTCTAGTGCGGCCTCGTTAATTTTGTCATTTCTCGACCCTGTTTAATGCTGATACGCCGCCACTCCTGACGAGTGACGGCGTTTTTTGTTGTAAGGCTGGATTACAGCGGGCTCGCGATGGTCTTTGTCTCAAGATAGCTGTCGAAAACATCGCGGCCACGTTCGCGACCCCAGCCGGACTGGCGAAAGCCACCAAAGGGGAGGGCGCTGTCGCCGACGAAGTGACGGTTGATGCCGATTGTGCCGGCGCGCACCCGTGCCGCCATCTTGTGGGCGACCTTGAAATCGCGCGTCCATATGCTTGCGGCAAGTCCGTAAACACTGCGATTGGCTTCTGCTGCAATGCGGTCGAGGTCGTCGTCATCGTATCGAAGGACGCTAAGCACTGGTCCGAAAATTTCGTCATTGACGACACTCATGTCCGGTCGAAGGCCGGCAAGCACCGTTGGCTTGTAGAAATAGCCGTCCGTGCCGATCTGTTCGCCACCGGTAATAACCGATGCGCCCTCCTTGACGCCGATATCGGTCATCGAAGAGACCCGCGCAAGATGTGCCGAGGAGATCAGCGGCCCCATCTGCACGCCCTGGGAGAAGCCATACCCCACGTTGAGCGCCTGAGCCGCAGCCGACACGCCCTCAACGATCCGGTCGAACACGTCGCGATGGGCGTAGACCCGTGATCCCGCCGTGCAGATTTGACCGGAATTGGCGAAGATACCGGTCGCGACGCCCGGAATTGCCAGATCCATGTCGGCGTCGGGAAAAATGATGACCGGGCTCTTGCCGCCCAGCTCGAGCGAGCAGCGCTTAAGATTGCTGGCGGCGGATGCTGCGACGATGGCGCGGCCGACCTGTGTCGATCCGGTAAAGGCGATCTTGTCGACATCCGGGTGTGATGCCATCGCCGATCCAACGGCGGCACCGCCGGTCACGACATTGAACACGCCTTTGGGGAAGCCTGCTTCCAAGGCCAGTTCGGCAAGCAGAAGTGCGGTGAGCGGTGTCTGTTCGGCAGGTTTCAGGATCACCGTGCAGCCAGTCGCAAGAGCCGGCGCGATCTTCCAGCTCGCCATCAGCACTGGTCCATTCCACGGCACGATCTGGCATACGACACCGATTGGTTCACGTAGCGTGTAGGCGTGCCATTCTCCGGGCGACGACACCGGGATTGTTTCACCGGTCAGCTTGGTCGGCCAGCCGGCGGTATAGCGCATCAGATCGACCGAGGAGCTGACATGACCCGCTTTTGCAAGTGCCAGCGGCATTCCATTGTTGATGGTTTCGATCTCTGCGATCTTGTCGGTATTGGCTTCGATGAGGTCAGCAAAGCGCCACAGCAGTTTGGAGCGCTCGTTCGGCTTCATCAGCCGCCACGCGGGGTTGTCAAATGCCGCACGGGCGGCCTTGACGGCGCGATTGACATCCTCGGCATCGCCCCTCGGTACCGAGGTGATGACCTTGCCGGTGCCCGGATCGAACACATCCGTCATTGCACCGTCATGGGCCTGTACCCACTGGCCATCGATCATCATGGCATGGCTGCGCGCGACATATTGCTGGGTTGCCGCGCTCGGCGACGTTATCTGGATATTCATGGAATAGCTCTCCTCAGGCGGCCATGTCGATGATCTGACGCACCGGTGCGCCGGTGCGCAGCTTGGCAAAGGCATCGTTGATGGAGGTGAGTGGGATGCGGTCGGAGATCAAGTGATCGAGGTTCAGACGCCCTTGCATGTAATATTCGAGAAGGTTCGGGATATCGACGCGAAACTGATTTGAACCCATCGACGAGCCCTGGATACGGCGGTCCTTGATGAACATCGAGCCCTCGAGCTCAAGCTTCATGCCGGGCTTGAACATGCCGAGGATGGTGGCTGTACCGCCCATTCTCAGCATCGCAAAAGCCTGTTCGGCGGTCTTCTTGAAACCGAGCGCTTCGAACGAGTAGGGCACGCCGCCGGAGGTCATATCCATTACGGCCGCGACCGGATCGACCGTCGAGGCATTGATGACGTCGGTCGCGCCGAGCTGCCGGGCGAGATCGAGCTTGCTGTCGAGCATGTCGATGGCGATGATGCGGCCAGCACCGGCAAGCATCGCGCCGCTAACGACGGAAAGTCCGACACCGCCACAGCCTATCACCGCGACAGTTGAGCCCGGCTTGACCTTGGCGGCATGAATGACAGCGCCGACACCGGTCAACACACCGCAGCCGACCAGTGATGCACGGTCGAGCGGCACGTCGCGGTTGATTTTGACGATCGCATTTTCATGCACCAGCATCTGCTCGGCAAAAGACGACAGGTTGGAGAACTGGTGCACGAGCTTGCCATTCAGCCACATTCTTTCAGCCTTGCCCGGCGGGAGCTTCACATCGACGCTCTCGCAAATATTGGGTCGGCCAGTAACGCAGTTCGGGCATGTGCCGCAAAACACCGAAAGGCAGGTAACGACGTGGTCGCCCTTTTGGACGTAGGTCACGTCTTCGCCGACGGCCTCAACGATGCCCGACGATTCATGCCCCGGTATGAATGGCAAGGGGTAGGCATAGGTGCCGTCAGCAAAGTGAAGATCGGAATGGCAGACACCGGCATAGGATGTGCGGATCAACACTTCTCTCCGCGCGGGCTTGCCGATTTCGACATTCTCGATAGTCATAGGCTGACCAGCTTCCCAGATCACTGCGGCTTTCATCGGTCTATCCTGCTCTCTAAGTTGACAAAGTCTACGACCATACTGCAATCTGTTGACAGTTGACGTCAAGGTCTAGTTGCTAAGTCGATTGCGCATTTCTGACGCCGTGATATGTCTGAAGCACCTGCGAGATCTTACTAAGACAGCTAGGTATCTTTGCACTCTTTCCTATCCTCGTCTCACGAGACCTGAGGTTCGTCAGTTCACGAAGATCAACCTTCGACCACTTATCGAACACATTTTCCCCAAAAACCTATCGAAGCACAGATTTTAAGCAGCATCATTGAGTTTTTGTAGACTGTTGACAGTTCAATGGTCGCGCGGTAGCTTGGGTCAACGCCGTACGAAAACGGCAATGGGAACTCTCACGTCTGACTGGAGCCGGCTGATGCCGGCATTCGACGCAAGGCGGAGGATGCAAATGACCAAATTTCTGCTTCGGCGCATATTCCAGTCGATCCTAACTGTACTTGGCGTCATCACCGCCGCGTTTTTTCTCGTGCGGATGGCCGGTGACCCTGCCGTCCTGCAGCTATCCGCCGAAGCGACGGCAGACGATATTCAGAGGGTCAGGGAAGCGCTTGGCCTCAACCGGCCTATGATCGTTCAATACGGTGATTTCCTCTGGCGCGTGCTACATGGCGATTTCGGGGTATCGCTGCGGCAGAATATATCGGCCATGGATCTGGTGCTGGAGCGAGTTCCGGCAACGCTGGAACTTGCACTGACCTCCTTCTTCATCGGTATCGGGCTTGCGTTTCTCTTTGGCATCATCATGCGCATGACCGGGTCAAGGACGGTGCGTCAGGTGATCATGTGGATTGCGCTTGGTCGACAGGCAATCCCTATCTTCTCCTTTGGCTTGCTGATGATCCTGATCTTTTCGGTGTGGCTGCGATGGTTGCCGTCTCTCGGAAGAGGCACCTGGGCGCATCTGGTTCTGCCGGCTATGACGCTCGGAACCTACGAGCTGGCGCTCTATCTTCGTCTATTCAATGCCTCGCTCGCCACCGAGCAGCGTCAGGACTATGTACGCACCGCCTATGCAAAGGGGCAGGGCCGGATACAGGTTCTGCTTGGCCACATGCTGCCCAATGCACTTTTGCCGCTGGTCACTGTCGCCGGCATCAATCTCGGCCTGCTCCTGGGCGGTACCGTGGTCACCGAAACCGTTTTCAGCTGGCCGGGTGTAGGGCGTCTGATTGTCCAGTCCGTCAGCCAGCGGGACTTCCCGGTCATCATCGCCGGAGTATTCCTGATTTCGCTGATGTTTGTCGTGATCAACCTGATCGTGGATGTGCTTTACGGCTTCCTTGATCCGCGTGTGAGGCTAACCTGAGATGCGTTTCGACCTTTCCAGAACCATTGCTGTCACGCTCCTGGCGATCATGGCACTGTTTATGATCATCACGCCGGTGATGCCGTTCTACGACCCCTACGCGCAGGACCTCGCCGGCAGTCTTGTGCCTGTCGGCGGATCCTCCCTCGAGGGCCGATTCTATCTACTCGGCACCGATACGCTCGGCCGGGATATTCTCAGCCGCCTCGCCCTTGCTGGGCAGGTCTCCGCATTGATCGGCCTCGGCGCCGTTGCCGTCAGCCTTGTGATCGGCGTCTTTCTCGGGCTCGTCGCAGGCTATTTTCGAGGTCCGGTGGAGGCCGTGATCATGGGGCTCGCCGATCTTCAGCTTTCGATCCCGCGCGTCTTGCTGCTGATCGCCGTCAGCGCGGTTGTCGGGCCGAGCGTCACCAATCTCGCGCTCCTGCTTGGCATCACCAGTTGGGTCGCCTACGGTCGCGTGGCGCGGGGCATGGCGCTCAGCCTGCGGGAACGTGAGTTCGTCCTGTCTGCCCGCACCCAGGGCGCGACCGCCACCTGGAACATCCGGAAGCATCTCTTGCCCAACGTGCTGCCGCAAATGCTGATCGTCGGCTCTTACGAGTTTGGTCAGATCGTGGTGATGGAAGCCTCACTCAGCTACCTGGGCCTTGGCGTGCAGCCGCCCCTGCCGAGCTGGGGGATGATGGTCAGCGAAGGCCAGACTTACTTGGCGCTTGCACCATCCCTGTCGATCCTGCCCAGCATCGCCCTGTTCATACTGGTGGCCGGGCTTCAATTTCTGTCACAGGCCTTCACCTCCGAAGGTGAAGTAGTCGGCGTTGCCGAAAGGTCGAAATGATGATGGCCGCAGTTTCACCATCCGACGCGATCGATCCCGACGTCATCCTCAGCGTTCGCAACCTGTCGATCGAGGTCCCGAAGGCGAGCGGCAACGTCCGCCTCGTCGATGACGTCTCCTTCGATGTCCGGCAGAACGAGGTGTTTGGCATCGTCGGCGAGTCCGGGTCTGGCAAGAGCCTGACTATGCTGGCGGTGCTGGGCCTGCTGTCGCATCCGCTCAAGATCGTCTCGGGTTCGATCCGGCTGCGAGGGCAGGAGCTGACCGATCTGACGTTCGAGCAGATGCGCAAGATCCGTGGCAAGACCATGTCGATCGTGTTCCAGGATCCGATGACGACGCTCAACCCGGTCTTGCGCGTCGGGGCGCAGATCGGCGAGGCGGTTCGCCTCCACAATCCGAAACTGAACCAGCAGCAAATCCGTGACCGGGTTATCGAGCTTCTGTCGCTCGTCGGTATCCCCAATCCGCAGCAGCGTTATCGTCAGTACCCAAATGAATTCTCCGGCGGCATGCGTCAGCGCGTGGTCATCGCCATCGCCATGGCAAACGAGCCGGACCTGCTGATTGCTGACGAGCCGACAACGGCGCTCGACGTCACGATCCAGGCGCAGGTAATGCGGGTTCTGGCCGAGGTGCGCCAGCGCACCAAGGCGGCGATGGTGCTTATCACGCACGATCTCGGTCTGGTGGCCGAAACTGCCGACCGGATGGCTGTTATGTACGGTGGCCGTATGATGGAAAGCGCGCCGGCCGGTTCGCTGTTTTCCGACCCTGCGCATCCCTATACCGCCGGCCTCATCACCAGCCTGCCGCGCGTTGACCGCGAAGTGGGCGAGCTCTATTCCATTCCGGGCTTTGTGCCGGATCCGGCAAACAAGCCGAGCGGCTGTGTGTTTCACCCGCGCTGCGCCATGTCCAACGGACGCGCGCAATGTCGCGACTACAAGCCGCAGTTGGCGCCGCGGGGTACACATCGTGCTGTCGCCTGTCATTTCAGCGAGGAAACGCCGGGCTGGCGCGCAGCCCAGGAGCGGCTGATGGAGCAGTCCGTCGATCACAAGCGGATGCTGGACGCCACGGAGACGCTAGAGCCTATCCTCAAGGTGTCCGGCCTGACCAAGGAATTCCAGGTTGGTTTCAAGTTCCTGCGCGGCAGCCAGAGCCTGAAGGCGCTTCGGGATATTTCCTTCGAACTGCCGCGCGGTCGGACCCTTGGGCTGGTCGGCGAGTCCGGTTGTGGCAAATCGACCCTGGCCCGCGTCCTCCTGCGTCTGTTCGATGCGTCAGGCGGCAACGTCATCCTCAATGGTGAGCCGTTCATGACGATGACCGGTACAAAGCTCAGAACCAAGCGGCGCGACCTGCAGGTCGTGTTCCAGGATCCTTATTCGTCGCTTGATCCGCGCATGACCATTCATGAAGTCATCGCGGAGCCGCTGCGCATTCACGGTCGCTATGATCCCAGCCGCGTCGATGAACTGCTCGCGCATGTCGGGCTGACACCGGATGCCGGCAAGCGGCGCCCGCCTGAATTTTCCGGCGGCCAGAGGCAACGTGTGGCGATTGCGCGGGCGCTCGCGCTCAACCCGGATGTGCTGATCCTGGACGAGGCGGTCTCGGCGCTGGACGTGTCGATCCAGGCCCAGATCATCAATCTTCTGCGCAACCTGCAGAGCAAACTCGGCCTCACCTATCTGTTTATTTCGCACGATCTATCGGTTGTCCGGCATATCTCAGACGAGGTGGCCGTGATGTATCTGGGGCGGATCATCGAGCATGGCCCTGTGCGGCGTGTGTTCGAGCACCCGGCGCATCCTTATACACAGGCGCTGTTGTCCTCGATCCCGCGTCCGGATGCGAGCGGCAAGCAGACCCATTCACGGATCATCTTGTCGGGCGATCTTCCCAATCCGCTGTCGCCGCCTTCGGGCTGTACGTTCCGCACCCGTTGTTTCCGGGCGGTGGAGGAATGCGCCAGGATCGAGCCCGAGTTGAAGGCGCGCACGGCCGAGGATCATCTCAGCGCCTGCCTGTTTCCCGGTAATGTCGATCGGCGAAAGATTGAGGCTGTTCCTGCAGACGAAAACCTGCAGGAAGCCTGACGGATCATGTCCCGGCGGGAAAGAGATTGCCCGGGTTGATGACGCCGTCCGGGTCGAGCGTCTGTTTGAGGCTCGACAGGAAGTCAGCCGTCGCGGGCATTCTGGTCTCAAGATAGGGATATTTCCGGCCGATCTGCATATGCACGCCGCCAAGCGAGCGCCAGGCATCGATGATGTCACGCGACAGGGCGATGATTGCCGCAGCGGCCTTTGGATTGGACGCCCGCTTGCGGATCCTGGCGCGTTCCTCGTGCGTCATGAAATGCGTATGTAGTGCATAAGGCATATCGGACCACCGTATAAGCGTCTCTATGCCGACACCGGATGGGCCGTGGGTCGAGAGAAGATAACCCCGGTCAATGCCATGCTCTTTCATGGCGGCGGAGTGCCTCTCGAAAACCGCTTCGGTCTGCAGAAAACAGTCGCTGCCACGGGAATTGGGCACGACCGTATGGAGCCAGTTCATCCGTTTTGCAGATGGCGTCAGCAATCCGTTCATGCGCGGAAATGGCATGGCGCGCATAACCTTGGGGATCGATGCCGGTACGGCCCGGCCCCCGGCCTTTGTGGCGATCTCCTGGACCCGGCGCAGCTTCGACTGAGCCTCCTGTGCATCGCGGCCTTCCGTGACGCAGTTCATCAGGTATCCGATGTCGTTGGCGAAGCGTCGGCCGCGTGCCGCGATCAAGGTTGCATCACGCAGGCCCTTGAGCAGGGAGCCGCTGCCTTTCACTATCGCGACAAGAGTGGCAAGATCCTTGGCGAGACCCTCTCCGCTCATGCGACTGCGCGCGGTGAACGGGTCCATGCCGAGACATTCGCTAGCTAAAAGCTCGGAACCGATCTGGCCCATGGCGGCCAGCTGAGCTGCCGGATCGGCAAACGAGAACGAACAGAACCGCATTGCCGTAGCCTGCGGGATCAGCTGCAGCGTAATCTTTGTCTTGATACCAAAGGCGCCGCAGTCGCCGAGGAAGAGGCCAGTCAGGTCCGGTCCGTAGTTGCGGAAGAAGGGTGAGGAATTGACAACTCCTGCAGCCGAACCGGTGGTGATGATCTCACCGTTTCCGGTGACCACATCGAGGCCAAGGACGCTTTCTGCCGACGTCCCACGCGAGGCGGAGCCGTAAAATTTGCCACCCTGCGAAACGGTCGCGCCAATCGTAGCGTAGAGGCCGGAAAATGTTCCCCAGAATGGCGTCGTCAGTTTCAAGGGTTCGAGCGCCTGCCGCAACTGGGCCCAGGTCACGCCCGGCTCGACAGTGACATAGCGATCCTGTTCGGACAGCGCGATAATGGCGTCCATCTTGGTCATATCGAGGACCAAGGTCCTGGCGTTTCCCGGAATGTAGCCGGCACTGTAGGAAAGACCCGCTCCGCGCGTGGCAAGGGACAGGCCTAGCGCGCGCGCTGTTGCGACCAGGGCAACGACATCGGCGGCAGATCGTGGCGCGGCAATGCCGATCGGCAGATGCTCGGAAACGTAGTAGATATCTGTCCGGTACAGATCGAGATCGTCGGTGGAGATTGGTAGGTCAGGATGCCGTGTAACGACCGCGTCAAGCAAAGAAGCGGATAGGGCAGAAGGGTCGCGAGCGCTCATGCAAACATCAGGTCTGTCAGCAGGCCTGTCCTGGCTTCAGGGAGGGAAGACGGCAAAATTGTCTGGACATGCATACTGCGGTTATGTGTAAACTGTCAACAGATTCGAGGCCAGCGAGTCTTCAGGAGCGCTTATGTCGGATACCCGTGAATTTGACGTCCCAGTCGCCTTGCGCATTCACAGGGGCTTCGTTGAAGTCGGCGGAAGGCTGATTCACTATATGCGCCAGGGCCGTGGTCCGGCTCTCGTTCTATTGCACGCTGCGCCTTGCTCGGCGCGGGTCATGGAGCCGCTGCAGGCGAAATGGTCGCAGCACTTCACCACGTTTGCCTTCGACCTTCCAGGCTTTGGCATATCCGACATGGTCGATGCCGCGCCGCTAGAGACGGCCGACCTGGCGGATGCGATCGCAGGGGCAGTGCAGGCGCTCGGGCTTAAGAAGATCACCCTTTACGGACGCCATACGGGGGCAGGGGTCGCAGTCGAACTCGCCCGCCGGCATCCGGCGCTTTGCAATTTTGTGCTGACCGACGGATTTCCGGTGTTCTCCACGCCCTACACGCCGGAGCGGCTTGCCGAATATCTGACCGAGATCAAGCCGCAATGGGATGGAGGGCATCTCACCTGGACGTGGTTTCGCTATCGCGAACAGCATATGTTCTGGCCGTGGGACAAGTCGTCCCTGGCGCATCGCGCGGATAGCGATCTGCCTGACCTCGATTTCCTCTATCGCGGCACGACAGAGCTGCTCGCGGCTGCGGATACCTATGCGGACGTCTACGCCTCCGCCTTCCGTCACCCCGGCCTTGCCATGATCGATGACGTCAAGGTGCCGGTCGTCTACGGCAACCGGCCGGGCGACAGCCAGTTCAAAACCGTCAGCGCCTATCCTGACCATGTCCGGGTCCAGGTATTTTCCCGTGACCATGAGGAAGCCGCGGCAGCGGAACTAGAGATCCTGCTTCAGAACGTCAATGACGGGGCGGTGCCGGTCCATGACGATCGGATCGACGGACAAAAACGGTCGGTGCGCAGCTATCTCGATCTGGAGCTCGGCCCGGTCTATATCCGCGGCGAGGGGCTGGACGACGTCCGGCCACCTATCCTCTTTTTGCCTGACCTCCCGGGTGGCGTCGATCTGCATGTCGATGAACTGAAAATGCTCGCCCAGCATGGGCCGGTTCTGGGCTTCGATCCCTGGGGCAACGGCAATTCGATCGCCGCGGACGGCGAAGAGCTATCGATCGGGCTGTGGGCGAGACAGGCAGTCGAGATCCTGCGCAAGGTTGGTTATCGCCAGGTCCGGATCTATGCCTCCGGCACGTCCGCAGCGGTCGCTGCCGAATGCGCCCGTTTGGCACCAGACCTGATCGATCGCATCATTTTCCGCTCCCCGCCGGCAATCGAGGCAGACAGCCGCTTTGTGGAAACCTACGCGCCGGACATTGCTCCGGAATGGAGCGGCGGAAACTTCCTGAAACTGTGGCATCATCTGCGGGATCAGGAACTATGGTGGCCATGGAACCAGCGCACCGTCGCTCATGCCCGTCGGACCGAGCCGCGGATCGCGCCGGCTTTCCTGAACCGACGCGCAATTACCTTGCTGCGGCAGCCACTGACCTATCGTGTGATCTGGCAGACGGTACTGGCCTATCCGCTCACGGACGCTCTCAAGACGCATGCAGTTCCGGGCGCGATCGTCACCCACGAACAGGACCTGTTCGCCTTCGCGGCCGACGCGGCGGGACGGCTCAGAGGCGACCGGTCGCCGGTTGCCTTGCTCGACAACGGCAAACCGGATTTTCCATCCGATCTGTTTTCATGAAAGCCGCGGATCAGTAACGCGGCTGCGGCGGCTGCTGCTTGCTGAATGGCTTCAGCCTATCCGGCAGGATCGGCTGGTGGGTGGGATAGAAGGTAAACGGATCGGCTTCTTCCCAAAATGTCTCCTGTCGGCCGCCGAAACCGCGGAACAGGATCAGCGCGCCGGTGGGCGAGCCGTAGGGAGCGTGCTTCGCCATCGGTGGGCGGATGCAGTAGGCGCCGGCCTGCATTGTGCCGAGCGGACCTGACAGTTCGCCCGAGAGCATGAAGAATTCCTGCGCGATCGGATGACGCTCGGCCTTTTCGCCGCGCCGAAAGGCGATCGTTGCCGTGATATAGGTGGTTTCGCCGGAGACCGGATCTTGCCGCAGAACGCGCATGCGGGCACCTGCTTTCATGCTGCCCAAGCCGAACTGATCGAAATCCCCATCCCACTGGCCTTCAGAGAGATCGATATGTCGTACCAGTCTTGCTCGGATCTTTTCCGCATCCGAGCCCAGCTCTTGCGCCATCTGTTCCGAGCGAAAGTAAAGCAGGGTGGCGCCGGTCTCCGATGAGAACGCATTGCCCTGATAGCCGGTCGGCAGGAAACTGTAGGAATGCGCCAGGAAGTCGCTGCCGTCGACGATCAGGGCGCCATCGAGCACATAGATTTCCTCATCAAACGGCAGGCTGCCAGCAGCGCGGGTCCAGCCTGCAGGGACCGAAAGGATACAGCTGAGGGCATCCGTCTCGTCGTCACGGCTGAGCAGCTTCATCCTTGCGACGTCGAATCCCAGCTGGTCTGCTTGTTCCCAAGGCAGATGCTGCGCCTGGATGTAGTCGATATGTTCCCGCATGGCCTCTACTCCGCTTGCTTCTGTCGGTAATCGCGGCACGATTTCGCCGCCGTATTCCATGCCTATCACAGCGCAAATCAAGCCGAAAGACAACTGTTGACAGTTGTCAGTTGGCCGAATAGCGTATCGGTAAAGCGGGGGATGATGAACTCACGCCGACCGCATGGCTTTGCGTCCTTGCCACGTCCGACGATGATTGAACCCTTAGTTTTTCAGGAGAGGCCGATGAATTTTCTGCGCAAACTAACGACGGTCGCGGGTGCCGCGACGGTGACGATGGGGCTGATGGCGCTCCCGGCCGTCCTATACGCGGCACCGGCCTCGGTCAGCGTGGCCTTGCCCGGGGATTTCCCGGGCCTTGATCCAAGCAAGGACACGTCTCCGCTGGGCTTTAACTACCGCCTGAACGTTTTTGATGCCCTGACAGAGTTGCAGCGTGACGGCCAGATGAACCCACGCTTGGCGGAATCCTGGACGGTTTCTCCGGACCTCCTGGAGTGGACATTCAAGCTCCGCCAGAATGTCAAATTCCATGACGGCAGCCCGTTCACCGCCGATGACGTCGTCTTTACGGTGGAGCGCATTCTCAACGACAGCAAGTCGCCGGTCCGCACCTTCATCAAGCTGGTCAAGACCGTTGAGAAGGTCGACGACAACACAGTCAAGTTCACCCTGTCGGCGCCATACGGGATTTTCTATCGCCAGATCAGCTACGTTAACATCATGTCGAAGACCTATTTCGACAAGGTGGGCGACCAGGGTTATGCCACCAAGCCGGTGGGTACGGGTCCATATCAGCTCGTCGAATGGAAGAAGGACGACCGGATGGTCCTGAAGGCCAACGAGAGCTACTGGCGCGGCGCGCCTGCAATTAAGGACGCGACCCTTCGGCCAATCCCCGCCGACGCCAGCCGCGTGTCGGCGCTTCTGACCGGCGAAGTCGACCTGGTGCCGGCATTGCCGCCATCGCTGATGGCGCAGGTCAAGGCGTCGCCGGATCTGAATGTTGGTATTGCGCCCGGCTTCCGCGTCATCTTCGTCGCCTTCAACGTCAATAAGCCGCCTTTCGACAATCCGCTGATCCGCGAGGCCGTCGACAAGGCGATCGATCGCCCCGCGATTACCGACAAGTTGCTGCGCGGTCTTGGCAAGCCCACTGGGATCATGGTTCCGCCGATGAACATCGGCTACGATTCTTCGCTCGCGCCAACAAAATACGATCCTGCCGCAGCAAAGGCGCTGGTTGAAAAGTCCGGCTACAAGGGCGAGGTTATCTCGATCCAGTATCCCAACAACAATATCGTCATGGCCAACGAGGTCGTGCAGGCGATCGCCGGCTACATGACGGCGGCTGGCCTCAAGGTCGAAATCAAGCCGATGGAGTTCACGGCCTTCTTCCCGATCTGGCTGCAGTCCAAGGTCGACAGCATGTATCTCTTCGCCTTCGGCTCGTCGCAGTATCACGCTGAAAGCGTCCTGACGACGATGTATGAGGAAGGATCGCATGCCTATAAGGTGGACAAGGAAATCGACCGGCTGCTCAAGGAACAGCGCACCGTGACCGACGTCGACAAGCAGAAGAAGCTTCTCGTCCAGGCTTTTCGGATAAGCAACGAGAATCGCTACCACCTGCCGCTCTATGACGAAATGCAGGCGTATGGCGTCAAGAAGACGGTTGGCTATAACCCGTGGCCGGATGGCTTCGTGCGCCTCTACGACATCAAATAGCTTTTCCCAAACCTATCCCGGCGAACTGTCATCGATCGTTCGCCGTAGCGCCTTTCAATCCCGCCGATACGCCGATCGCAACTTCAACTGTAATGGACGACGCAAAGATGACGACGGAAACGCCAAGCTTCACCCTGCCTGACATCCTGCGCCAGCCGAAGGCGGAAGTCGAAGCGCTGCAGGACCGGCTTTTGCAGACGATGGTGCAGCTTTGCTACGATCACCATCCCTACTATTCCAAGCTGATGCGTGCTGAGGGTCTAAAGCCGGACCATATCCGTACCCGCGCCGATCTCAAGCGGCTTCCGCCATCATCAAAGAAGGAGTTCCTGGCTGACCCTGAGGCCTTTCGTCTGCGACCCGAAGGGTTGCCCGGGAACGAAGGCATTCTCTGGAAGGTGATCTACACCACCGGAACGACCACGGGGAAGCCGGCGCCGATCTTCGTCACGGCGCATGATCATTTTGCCTATATGTTCGCCTTTCAGGACCGCCGCGAACTGGTCGGGCTTACCGATGCCGATCGGGTCGCCAACCTTTTTCCGATGACAGGTTTCCCGATGGGTGCGTTCTCTCGCGCAGCGGACGAGGCCGGCGCCATCGGCGCTGCAATCATGTTCGGCAATACCGGCCGGACCGACTCGATGTTTCCCGTCAACCGAAGCCTCGATTCCGCGGTCGTTGCCATTGCCCGCCATCGCGCCACGGTGCTCTGGGGGGTCGCGGGCTTTGTCCGCCGGATCCTCATCCGCGCGCAGGAGACCGGCGCGGATTTCAGCAGCGTCCGGATGGTCATGACGACGGGCGAAGCGTCGTCTCCGGCGATGCGCGAAGACTTCCGCGAGCGCATGCGCAATCTCAACTGCGCCGATACCCAGATTGTCAACCGCTATGGCTCGACGGAGCAGGGCGGCACGATGATTGAATGCTGCGAAGGCAGCGGTTTCCACAGCGCACTGCCGGACCAACTCTACCACGAGGTCGTTGACGACGAGACTGGCAAGAGACTGGCGGATGGCGAAAGTGGCATGCTGGCATTCAGCCATCTCAATCGTCGCGGCACGGTGTTCCTTCGCTACAAGATGGGCGACGTGGGGTCACTTACGCATGACAGTTGCCCACATTGCGGTCGTACTTCGGTGCGCCTGTCCTCAAAGCCGACTCGAACCGGTGATATCGTCAAAATCCGAGGCGCTTTGGTCAATCTCGGCAACCTCAAGGAAGAATTCGACCGGATGAACGGGATCGACGAATACCAGATCGTCGTCGCCTCGGAAAATCCGTCTGATCCGTTTTCGATGGACGAACTTGTGATCCGCCTTGCCCCGGCGCAGGGAAGGGCGTCCGACATGTCCGACGTGATGGTCGAGGAGGTGAAGCGGCTGACCAACCTCCGCCCGCGGATCGAGCTCGTCGAACGCGACAAGATCTACGATCCGACCTCGCCGGCGAAACCGAAGCGCATTGTCGATCAACGCCTGGCCAGATGAAATCTGATCCGGACATCGATGGGGAGGTAAGGTACGACCTATCAAACGGTGTCGCGACGATTTCCATTTGCCGCGAGCACAAGCGCAATGCGCTGACGCCACGGCATTTCTCTCGGCTTGTCGATCTTCTCGAAAAGGCAGCCAGCGAAGCAAGCGTCAGGGCAATCGTGCTGACGGGTGAGGGCGAGCGCTCATTCTGTTCGGGCGCGGACATTTCGTCCAAGGACGTCTTCTGGCAGGGCCTTGAGGAAGGCACGACGACAGGGCTCGGTGACTACCTCCGATGCTGCCGCCTATTGTCCAAACCTCTTATCGGCCGGATCAACGGCCACTGTTATGCCGGCGGTCTAGGGTTGCTTGCAGCTTGTGACCTGGCAGTTGCTTGCGACGACGTGCGGTTCTGTCTTCCGGAAATCAAGCTCGGCCTGTTTCCGTACGTCGTTCTTGCCGGCTTCGACAACAGGGTCTCGAGAATGGCGCTTACATCGCTCGCCCTGAGCGGTCTGCCGATATCCGCCGCGAAGGCTCTGGAAATCGGGATGATATCCCATTGCGTACCGCGTGCGGAACTCGATGAGGCGCTGATGGATTTGATGCGCGAGCTCACTCTTCAACCAGCGCGGTTGATTTCAGAGGGATTGCGGGCTTTGAAGGGCCACGACAGCCAAGCCTACATGAACAGCATCGATGCGGCAGAAGCACGGATCAGGGCGCTTGCCAGCGAACGCCACTCGTTCGCAGTGAAGTAAGGCTTAAATCCATGTTTGAAAGCAAATTCAACGTCTTGTGGAGGCAACGTGTATGTGGGGAGGCCTGCACCACCGGCGATTTCAGTTGAGCGGAGCGTCGAACAATATTATGTTGACAGTCAACGCCGCTATACCTTCGGAAATCACGCCGGATGTGTCGCTTCTGCGCATCTGAGGAGCATGGTTTGTCAACGATTAAGCCCATAGTCACATCGTCTTTGAGTTCCGAGGCCTTCGATAAGGTCGTCGAAGCGATCACGTCCGGCGAGTTTGATCCCGGCCAGCGGATTTCCGAAGCGGAACTGGCTCGCAATCTCGGCATCAGCAGAGGCCCGCTGCGCGAAGCGCTCGGGCGGCTGGAAGGCAAGCTGGTCAAGCGGACACCGCGGATTGGAGTGCGGGTTATCTCCTTCACCAAGGAGGATCTCGAATCCCTGTTTCTGACGCGCGAAGCCCTGGAAGGCATGTCCGCGCGTCTCGCTGCCGAGCGGATGACGTCAAGGCAACTCAAGGATCTACGCGAACTGCTTGAAAATCACGCGCACCAGCCAGAACTGGCGGCCGGAGAAGCCTATGTACAGCGGTCACGGGACGAGGATTTTCACTTCGCCATCATCCACAGCGCCCAGTGTGAGCGCATCGAACGGCTGTTGATGGATGAAATCTATTATCAGCTGCGGATCCATCGCCGCAAGTCGAGCGCCCAGCCTGGCCGAGCTCAGGCGGCACTCAAGGAACACCACCTGATCGTCGAAGCTTTGGAAAGTCGCGATCCGGACAAGGCGGAAGCGGCGATGCGAACGCACCTGCGCAATGCGCGGTTCAGTTCGCTGGCGTCAGTCGCCATAGAGCCGACGCAAAAGACGGCCTGACAAGGACAAGCGCGACGCCTTGCCTCGCGCTTGTCCCTAAATCCTAGCCGGGTAGATTGAACACTTTGATGGCATTGTCACGAAGAAGCTTGCGCTTGGAAACCGGGCGCATGTCGAACTCGTGAATTTCCTTCATCGCGCGTTCCGGATCGATCACCCACCAGTCCGTACCGAACAGGAATTTGTCCTGACCGAACGTGTTGGCGAAATGCACGGCGGAGGCGCCCCAGTGTTTGGGAGCGTAGGCGTCGCCGCACATGAAGACGTTTCTGTGCTTGGTTGCAACGCTGATCATTTCCTCGGTCCATGGATACCCGAGATGGATCCCGATGATCGTCAATTCCGGAAAATCGATGGCGATCCTGTCCAGCGCCATTGGTCTTGCAACGGTGGCGAGCCGGTTGTCGTCCCGGTAGACGAGGCAGTGGCCGACCTGCATCATGATCGGGATGCCCAGTTCGGCACATCGGGCGTAATAGGGATAGTAGATCGCTGCGTCCGGCGACTGGCCGAACCAGTGGGGATAGAGATGCGCACCAACGAAGCCGTATTCGTGCACTGCCTTGTCGAGTTCCTTGAGCCCGGCAATGCCGCGCAGGGGGTCGATCCCAGCAAGCCCTGAATAGCGGTGTGGGTGCTCCTGGCAGGCCTCGTAGACATACTCGTAGGGTATTTCTGTTGACGTGCTCATGCGGCGATCGCCGCAGCGCGTGGCAATCAGCAGCGAGCGTTCGATCCCCGCACGGTCCATCTTCTCTATGTATTGTTCCGGGGTCATGCCCTTGCGATGAGACTCTTCCATGCGGACCTGATCGCGAAAGTTCTCGTCCGTAGGCACCCGCTTTTCAGCGATTACGCGGGGTGTGTAAAAATTGGTGACGATATCGATGGCGCCATAGCCGTCGCGGGTGTTGGAACTATTGAATTCGTAGGCTCTTTTTTCGCTCATCTGCACTCACCGGCTCTCATTGACAGGTGCCAGTTTGGCCATTAACGCATAACTGTCAACAGTTGGCCGTTCGAATTTTGTGACATCGCAGTGAACATGCCACTCGCGTCGGAATGCACAGGCGTTGATTGGGAGGTGGGCCTAGGTTCGTCGCCCAACGCCCGCATTGTGCTGAACGCGAATCTTTGTAGACTGTTGACAGTTAACGGTGAGTGGCTATGCTCACTTTTACCTACGACCTTTAAGGATGAGAATACGGATGTCAAAAGCCACACAACTCAAACGGATCGTGGCGCGCCGTGACGCGGTTATCGTGCCCGGTGCCGCAAACGCGTTGAGCGCGCGGGTGATCGAAGATCTTGGCTTTGAGGTCGTGTATCTCACTGGCGCTGGCTTTGCGAACACGTCCCTGGGTGTGCCGGATATAGGCCTCACGACGATTACGGAAGTGACCGCAATGACGGCGATGATTGCCGATGCAGTCGATCTGCCCATCATCGTTGACGCGGATACCGGCTTCGGCAATCCGCTGAATATGGTGCGTACCGTCAAGATGCTGGAGCGCGCCGGGGCCGCGGGGCTCCAGATCGAGGATCAGGTTTTCCCGAAGAAATGCGGTCATTTTTCGGGCAAGGGCGTGGTGCCGCTAAGCGAGATGCTGGACAAGCTCAAGGCGGCTCTCGACACCCGCACCGACCCCGACCTGCAGATTATCGCCCGCACCGATGCGGCTGCAATCGAGGGTCTGGACCGGGCAATCGAGCGTGCGCAAGCGTTTGCCGAAGTCGGTGCGGATCTGACCTTTGTCGAAGCACCGCGATCGTTCGAAGAACTCGCCAAGATCACGCACGAACTGAAGACGCCACAGGTCGCCAACATAGTCTTCGGCGGCAAGACACCGGATCCCGGCAATGCACGCCTCTCGGAGATGGGTTTCTCGATCGTCCTTTATGCCAACGCCGCTTTGCAGGCATCAGTCCGGGCCCACTACGAGGTGCTGGGGGCGCTGAAGCGCGACGGGTCGCTGGATGCTGTGGCGCATCGTCTTGCATCTTTCGACGAACGCCAGCGCGTCGTGGCAAAACACACCTGGGATGCGTTAGAGGAACAATATAGCGCAAGCCGAATCAAGGGAGCGGCCGAATGAGTTATCCTTGGGATGGGATCGTCAGCGAAGAGGAACAGGCGGCCTACAAGGCGGTAGGGTTCGGCAGTCCGTCGGGGATCGGAAAACGTCCGGCCCTCCTCATCATTGACGTGCAATACCGAACCGTCGGCTCGCATCCAATGCCGATGTCCGAGGCGATCAAGGAATATGCGACGTCCTGCGGTGACGTCGCCTGGGCTGCCGTGCACCGCATTCGGGTGCTGCTGGACCTTTTCCGTGCCAAGGGCTGGCCGGTGATGTATCCGCATGTCGCACCAAAGCTCTCCTTCGACGCCGGTCGTCTCTCGGAGAAGGTGCCGAGCATCATGGGCATCCCGGCTACGGGATATGACTTCGTCGAGGATATCGCACCGGTCGAGGGCGACATCCTGCTGCCCAAGAAACATCCAAGCGCATTCTTCGGCACGCCGCTTGCGAGCTACTTGATCAACGCCCAGGCCGACACTGTCGTCGTCACGGGGTGTTCGACCAGCGGCTGTGTCCGTGGGTCTGTCGTAGACGCCTTCGCCTACAATTTCCGAGCCCTTGTCCCGCACGATGCAGTTTATGACCGTTCGCCCACTTCGCATGCGGTCAATCTGTTCGATATGGCGGCAAAATATGCCGATGTCGGTTCGACGGACGAGATTGTCGATAAGCTCCGCGCCATCTGACCCGTCTGCCGGCCTGGTCTTTTAACAAGTAGCGAGTTCATCATGACAACGTGTGACCTGGTAATCAGAGACGGTGAGGCAATCCTGCCGGAAAAGGGCAGGACACGCTGCGATATCGCCATCTCCGGTGGCAAGATTGCTGCCATTCTGGAGCCGGGCACTGCGCTGGAAGCCACAGAGACCCTGTCTGCTCAAGGTCTGGTAATCTTGCCGGGACTGATCGATCCGCATCTGCATCTCGGTCATGGCGGCGATATTTCGAGGCCTCGCGAGCCGCAGGATGCCGATCGCGAGACGGCTGCGGCCGCGGCAGGCGGCATCACCTGCTTCATCCCGTATCTTCTGGCAACCGAGCCGTTTGAAGACGTTTTTGAAGAGGTCGTAGGCGTTACCGAAGGCGGTGCGCGCATCGATTTCGGTTACCACTTTATCATCTCGACGCCGGAGCAACTTGCGGCTGTTCCCCGTTACGCGGCTGAAATGGGTGCGCCGACCTTCAAGATTTTCATGAACAACCGCGGTGGTGAGGGCAAGCGTCTCGGCCTGCCTGATATCGATGACGCCTTCTTGTTTCGCCTTTGCGAGCTCGCGGCCGAGAACGGCGGTATGGTCTGCCCGCATCCGGAGAATATTGAAGTCGCCTGGGTTCTGCGCGACCGGTTGAAGACCGATAGCGGAGGGCTCGGCGATCTGGCCCTTTGGAACGCCTCACGGCCACCATTTGTTGAGGCGGACGCAGTTCAGCGTTCGGCCTATCTTGCCCAGCAGGCGGGTTCACCGCTCTATGTGGTGCATACGTCATCGAAAGAAGCTCTTGAACTCGGGCTCATGCATCGGGCCCGCGGCGCAAAGGTCTATTTCGAAACGTGTCCGCATTATCTGACGCATGACGTAACCTGGTCAGGCGGGCGCATGGGCAAGATCAATCCGCCTCTGCGCGAGCGCAGTGACTCCGAACGGCTCTGGCAGGGGTTGCTGAACGGCGAGATCGATACCGTCGGGACCGATCATGTGCATCGCGACATTTCCTCCAAAGCCGCAGATATCTGGTCGGCCTCGCCGGGATGTCCGGGTCTCGAAACCCTCCTGCCGGTTCTGTTGACGGACGGCTTTCACGACCGGGGCCTGTCTCTGGAGCGTATCGCCGAGCTGACTTCGTCCAATCCTGCAAGGCTGATGGGGCTGGACCACGCCAAGGGAAGGATTGCCCCAGGCCTGGATGCGGATCTTGCGCTGGTGGATCTCGACGCTCGCTGGACGCTGAAACGGGAAGACGTCAAAAGCGCTGCCGGCTATTCGATCTACGAAGGCAAGGTGTTCACAGGAAGCGTCGAACATACCCTGGTGCGCGGACAGTTCGCGCTCAAGAACCGGGCGTTGGCAGATGATAGGGTTGGAAGCGGTCGCTACGTGCATCGCAAGCTTAACTTTGCTTGAAGCTACTGCCGGACTCCGCGAATACGCGCGTGCTTTGACGGCACAACTCTCAAGATGTAAGAAGGCAACTGTTGACAGTCTGCAGTTCTCTATTTAGCTTCCCAGGTGGATGTATAGACATCCAAAGCATTGGGGAACAAAGGAAAAGTCGCGGATAAGCGACATCCTGAACGTTGGTCTCATTTCCTTACTATTAGATCGGCGCTCGCCAGTTCTCGGTCATAACGCGACTTATCGCCACTCTCCGGGAGAATTTGATGACCTATTTTGAACGCATAGTCCAAACGGCTGGAGCCGCGTCACTGGCAGCGTTGCTGCTGACCGTGCCGGCGTTGGCGGCGGCGCCGCAAACCTTGACCGTTGGCCTGTCGGGAGATTTTCCGGCGCTTGACCCAAGCAAGGACACGTCTCCGCTTGGCACCAACTACCGCATCAACGTGTTCGATGCCTTAACCGAGATCAAGCGCGACGGCAGCGTCAATCCGCGTCTTGCTGAAAGCTGGAGCTACAGTCCTGACCTTCTGGAGTGGACCTTCAAGCTGCGCAAGGGCGTAAAATTCCACGATGGTGGCGATCTTACCGCCAGTGACGTGGTGTTTACCGTTGAAAAGGTCCTGGCGGACAACACGACGCCACTGCGCCAATTCCTGAAGATCGTGAAGACCGTCGAAAAGATTGACGACTACACCGTCAAGTTCACGCTGGTGCAGCCCTATGCAATCTTCAATCGCCAGATCAGCTACACATACATCATGTCGAAGGCCTATTTCGACAAAGCCGGCCCGGATGCCTATGCCAAGAAGCCGATCGGTACAGGCCCTTACAAGCTCGTCGAGTGGGTCAAGGACGACCGCATGGTTCTTGAAGCCAACGAGAGTTACTGGCGCGGTGCTCCTGCTATCAAAAAGGGCGTGTTCCGGCCAATCCCCGCAGAAGCCAGCCGCGCCACGGCGCTCCTGTCCGGTGAGGTCGATCTCGTCGCCGAGCTGCCACCGTCACTGATGGCACAGTTGAAGGCATCGCCTGAGCTGACGGTAGAGACAGCCCCGGGCTTTCGCGTCAATTACCTTACGTTTAACGTCAACAAGCCGCCGCTCGACAATCCGCTGATCCGCGAGGCCGTGGACAAGGCAATCGACCGGGACAGTATCGCCAACAAGCTGCTGAGAGGCGTCGGCAAGTCGACCGGCATCATGGTGCCGCCGAGCAATGTCGGATACGACCCCTCATTCAAGCCGACCGCCTACGATCCCGAGGCTGCCAAGAAGCTGGTCAAGGAATCCGGCTACAAGGGCGAGGTTATTCCGCTCCAATATCCCAACAACAACTTCGTGATGGCAAACGAGGTCGCGCAGGCCATTGCAGGTTATATGACGGCGGCGGGATTGAAGGTCGAGCTGAAGCCAATGGAATTCACCGCGTTCTTTCCGCTGTGGCTTCAGGCCAAGTTCGACGGCATAAGTTTCTTCGCCTTCGGCTCGTCGCAGTATCACGCGGAGACGGTCCTTCAGACCCTTTACGAGCAAGGTTCACACGCCTACAAGGTCGATCCGGCTAGCGACGTTCTGGTCAAGAGACAGCGCACAGAAGTGGATCTGCCGACCCAGCAGAAGACCATCAGCGAGATCTTCGCCCAAGCGAGCAAGAACCGCTACTACCTGCCGCTTTACGATCAGCTGCAGATTTTCGGCATCAAGAAGACGATCAGCTATAAGCCATTCCCCGATGGTGTCGTGCGTTTGTACGATTTCAAGTAAGCAAACCACAGAAGGCGGCACGGAAGTGCCGCCTTCTCCCGTCTTCCAGACCGAACTCAGTCCAGAATTTCGGCTATATTGAGCGGAAGCCTTCGGAACCGTTTCCCCGTCGCATGGAAAACCGCATTCGAGATCGCGGCGGCAACTCCGACGATGCTGATTTCTCCGACCGGCTTGCCACCCATTTCCGAGGCCCTGTAATCCTCAACGCCGACAGAGATTGTCTCGATCGAGGGGATGTCGGCATTGGTGGCGATCAGGTAGTCGCCGAGACTGTTGTTGATGACGCGGCCGTTGCGAGGATCGACATTGCCGGCCTCAAGAAGCGCCTGGCCAATTCCCATGATGATACCGCCGCGCCACTGGCTTTCCGATAGTTTCGGATTGTAGAGCCTCCCGCAGTCCAGAGCAGACACGACACGGCAGACGCGCACAGTGCCGAAATCCTCATCGACCCGGACCTCGATGAAATGGGCACACCAGGAATAGACCGAATAGCCGCCGTTTGGCGGTGCCTGCATCCCCGTTGTTGTCGTGTAGGATCTGTATCGGTCTGCAGCCGATACATCTGTCGGGAAAGTATCGCGCGTGACCTCGATGATTTCGGTCCCGGTAGAGCGCAGGATCTCGTAAACTGGAATGGTCTCCTGCGGCGCCATTGCCGAAGAAACCCGTCCGTCCCGGACCTCAAGCGTATTTGCCTGCAATCCCGCGAAAGCAGACCCTTTTGCCGTCAGGGCGATTTCGATCAGCCGTTCCTTGGCTGCGATTGACGCCTTGTGCACGACGCCCGCCATCAGGCTGGCGATCTGCGAGTTTCCAGCAATGGGCGCGCGGGGCAGGATGCTGTCGCCGAGCCTGACCGTGATGTCGTCGATGGCGATGCCAAGCGCATCGGCGGCAACCTGCGCCAGGACGGTATAGGTGCCGGTGCCCATATCAATGGCGCTGGATAACACTTCGGCAGAGCCGTCTGCGAGGATGCGTATAGTCGCTTCGGCTGGCGTATGACGCGCTGGAAATGTTCCGCACGCGAGGCCCCAGCCAATGAGTTCATGTCCGTTCCGCATCGATCTGGGTGCCATCGGGCGGCGGTCCCAGCCGAAAGCTCTAGCGCCTTCCGCCAAGGCATCGCGCATTTTTCGCGACGACCAGGGTTCGCCGGTCTGCGGGTTCTTCTCGGCCTCGTTGATCAGTCGCAATTGCAGCGGGTCGATATTGGTCGCGTAGGCCAATTCATCCATCGCGCATTCGAGCCCGAACGCGCTTGGATTCTTGCCCGGAGCCCGCAACGCGCCTGGAAGCACTGTGTGAACCGGAACGGCGTTTTGCCGCGAATGAAAATTGTCGACGCCCCACATTACCGCTGTTGCCTGATTGAGTTGCTCCAGTCTGATGCTGTCCATCGCGGTCTCGCTGGCGCCAGTCTGGAGAATCGAGACGAGCTTGCCAGTCTTGTCGGCGCCGAGCTTGAGTGTCTGCCAGGTGGCGGCGCGACCGCCAAAGGCGGTAAATGTCTGCGCGCGGGTGACCGCCAGTTTTACCGGCCGGCCAATCGCGCGCGCGGCCATGGCGGCAATTGCGCCATGCGGCATCGCAAATACCTTGCAGCCGAAGCCGCCGCCGACATAGGGAGAAATCAGCCGAACCTTTTCGAAGGGTAGACCGAACCATTCCGCATAGGTTCTGGCCATGCCATCCACCCACTGGCTGGGCTCATGGATCGTCAGCTGGTCACCTTGCCAATCAGCAATGACCGCATGCGGCTCAAGCGGCACGTTGTATTCGCGCGGCGTCTGGTAGGTCTGCTCGATCTTGATCTCGGCCGCATCGAACGCTCCCTGCGCATCGCCCCAATCAAGGTCGGCGCGTGCGACGGCGATGCCGGCGCCGGCATTGGCTGCGTGGAAATCGGCAATGACGTCGGCTTCGCGATAGGTGATGGCGAGGAGGGACGCAGCTTCCTCGGCCTGCTCGCGCGTCTCGGCGACAACGGCGGCGATCTGCTGGCCGTGGTACAGCACGGTGCGAGCCAGAGGATTATAGGGCTCGGTCCTCATCGGGCCACCGACCGGATCTGTTGCGGGACTGAGCGGCTCGATCGTTTCCGCCGTCATTATCAACAGAACGCCGGGTCTGCTGTTTGCGGCGGTAGCGTCGATCGAGAGTACCTCGCCGGCACCGATTGTGGCCTGGACCAGCACTGCATGAACGGTGTTTTCCAGCACGTAATCCTGGGCGTAAGTTGCTGCGCCATGCACCTTCAGCGCGCCTTCCGCCCGTTGAAATGACTGGCCGAGCCGCATCGTCCCGTCGGCTGCGTCGCCCAGTTTGCGGTCTTCAGTATGAATTTTCATCTCAAGCCCGCCGCTTCCATGATGGCGCGCTCCACGACGTTGCAAAGCAGCCGGGGCTTGTGCCGATTATCCTCAGTGGTGAAGGCGCCGACGGCTGCAAGTGTTGCGGCTTCCCGAACTGCGTTATGCGTCAGGATACGCCCCGCGAGTGCAGCCTCCACCGCGAAGAGACGCCACGGCCTGGTGGCTACGCCGCCGACGGCAACGCGGATCTCCCGCACACTGCCGTCCCTATCGTCGATTGCAAGCGCCACCGCGGCGCTGGCTGCGGCGAATTCATAGGACTGGCGATCGCGAACCTTCAGGTAGCGGGAGTTTCTCGCAGCCGAACTGACCGGTACCGAAATGGCAACGATCAGTTCGCCGGCTTCAAGCACCGTTTCCCGCTCAGGATTGGCAAGCGGGCAAAGAAACAAATCAACGATTTCGACATCGCGGCTGTCGAGATGGATGGTCGCCGACAGTGCGGTCAGGGCAATGGCCATGTCGCCTGCATAGGTGGCGATGCAAGACGGGCTCGTCCCCAGTATTGCGTGGTTATGAGTGACGCCACCCAGAGCGGCGCAGCCGGAACCCGGTCGTCGCTTGTTGCAGCAAACAAACGCAGCTGGGTCACGGAAATAGGCGCATCGGGTTCGCTGCAGCAGGTTGCCGCCGATCGATGCCATGTTGCGGATCTGCGCCGAGGCGGCAAGATCGAGAGATGCCGTGAGGGCCGGCAGATGCCTCGCGACAAGCGGATGCCGGGCGACGTCCGACATTTTCGCAAGAGCGCCGATCCTGATCCGGGATGCTTGCAGTTCGATGTCGGTCATGCCGGGGAGGGCGGTGATATCGACGACCACCGCCGGCCGCTCGACATTGCATTTGGCAAGATCGACCAGTGTCGTACCGCCGGCTAGAAGCATGGTCTCAGGCTGTGTGGCCAATGTCTTGGCCTCGGCGATCGATCCGGCTACCTGGTATGAGAAATCCCTCATCGGCTTTCCCGGGACACGCGCCGGATTGCCGCGACGATATTGGGATATGCGCCGCAGCGGCAGAGGTTGCCGGACATTGCCTCGCAAATTTCATTGTCGGTTGTGGTCTTCCCCTCGATCACGCAGGCGATTGCGGACATGATCTGGCCGGGCGTACAGAATCCGCATTGGAATGCGTCCTCCTCCAGAAATGCGGCCTGAACGGCGCAGCCGATGTCATGTGATCCGGCGCCCTCGATCGTTGTGATCTCATGCCGCTCGGCCTGTGCGGCAAGGGTCAGGCACGATAGAACGCGGCGCCCATCGGAAAGCACGGTGCAGGCACCGCATTGCCCATGATCACAGCCCTTTTTCGTGCCGACCAGATGCAGGCGTTCGCGCAGAACATCCAGAAGAGTGGCCCTCCCATCCGCCGTCGTAAGGTGCCGATTGCCGTTGACCCGCAATCGCAGGACACGTGCCGATGAGGGTGACGGATCAGGTTCGCACATCAGCGGCCACCGATCTCATAACGCGACGGTGGCCGGGTCGTAGCCATAGAGTTCGGGATTGGTATGAGGACGCTTCTTGCTGAGAAAGGAGTCGGTGTCGGGATCCTGGTAAAGCTCACCCTGTAGCCGGGAATTGATCAGGATATCCGTGGTCCGCGGCAGGCGGATTTTTTCGTACGTATGAAGGGCTGCCTGAAGGTCATCCGGGGAGGCGGCGCATGCCCGTGCCAAGACCACAGCGTCTTCGATCGCCATCGCGCCGGCAAGGCCGAGAAAGGGAAGGATGGGGTGAGCGGCATCGCCGAGCAGCGTGACCCGGCCATTCGTCCACTGCGTCAGCGGCTCCCGGTCATAGAGCGCCCATTTGATCAGGTTCTCGCTCGGTGCGTGTTCGATCAACCCGGTCAGGCTTTCATGCCAGCCCGCATACTGGCCGTGCAACTCCTCACGTGTCGCAGGTGTCGACCAGCCTTCGTCTTTCCAGCCGTCAGTCTTGACGATGCCGACACAGTTGAGGATCGTGTCGTGGCGCACCGGGTAGCGGTTGAAGATGCAGCCGGGACCGATATAGGTGCCGGCCGGCCGTCCACCAAGAATGTCGCGCACGCGTTCCATCGGAACTAGAAAGCGGTAGGCGACCTGCCCTCGAAATTGTGGCGGCGCCTCGTCGAACAACTGGCCGCGGATCGGCGAGCGGACCCCGTCGGCGCCGATGATGATATCGCCTCTAACCTCGGCGCCGTTCTCGAGCATGACCGATGCGCCGTGATCGTCCTGCTCCACACGGGCAACCCGTGAGCCAAGATGGATCGTGTCCGTGCTGACCTCCCGGATGGCACGCTCCAGCATGCTTTGGAAGTCGGCGCGGTGGATTCGATGAAACCAACTGACGCCGTTTTCATCAACGGTCTGTCCGGCGCCCATGAACTCCGACATCGCCTCACCGGTCTTGTAGTGGTAGACGATCGGATTAAGCGAGAGATCGGCGAGTTCCCTCAGTTCCTTGCCGAGCCCAAGGAAGTCCATGGCTCTTGTCGCGCTTGGCTGGACAGTCAAGCCTGCGCCGACCTCGCCAAGAGCGGGTGCCTGCTCAAAGAGACTGACCTTGAACCCCGCGCGCAACAGCCCGAGAGCCGCCGACATGCCTCCAATTCCACCTCCGGCGATGAGGATGTGAGCGGAACGATTGGTTTGTGACATATGGATGGCTTCGCCCCGATCGTTAAAGTTCACAACACGTAAACTGTCAACAATTGACAGTGTTATGGCTGCGATGTCAACAGAGGTGCAAATTCTTGATCCGCGAACCTATCATCTAGTGGCGTGCGATCGGATATCGTCGCTGGTCGCATCCTCATGGAATGCAGGTAGTAGCGGATGTTCGCCGGAATGACGCCGGCCGCATGCCAATCTTGAAATGTCAAAACGAAGAGAAACTTGGGATCGTTCTTCTTTCGCAGCAGCGACACCACACGCCAGCATCATTGCGCAGTGGTAAACGTGATCTCGACCAGAATGTCGCGATTGGCAAGACGGCATTCGCAGGAGGTGCACGCGGGCGGTTTCTGGGGGGCTATCCAGCCGTCCCAGATATCGTTCATCGCATCGAAGTCGGCGATGTCGCGCAGCCAGAGGGCGGCGGTCAGCAAACGCGCCTTGTCGGTTCCGGCCGGACCGAGCGTCTGTTCCGCTTTCGCCACGACTTGCCGCGTCTGGCGGTAAGGCCAGACAGATAGACGACGCCCGCATGAATGACGATGCGGCTCATGGGCGATCCGGTTTCGAAGCGTTCGATCATGGCAATTCTCTATTAGATAAGAGGTCGAATGGTGGTCAAAACAGACGCGTGGTTTCGCCTTCGCCCTTGAGCGCGGCAAGGGCGCCGAGCGTGATTGGCTTGACGTGATTGCGCAGATGAAAATAGCCGATCTTTGCGGGCGATTGTCCAAGCTGCTGCGCCAAAATATCGGTCACGGTCAAGCCGCAAAGACGGCCCTGGCAATGGCCCATGCCGTTGCATAGAAAGGTTTTCAGCTAGCCGGGGCCCTGCGTGTCGTTTGGCACCTAATCGTGAGAATGCGGCCGTTCATCCAAGGTTGAGCATTTAAAATGAGACTAGCGTGACGTGAATCCCGGTCCGGCACGACGATATAGCTAGACAACCTTCTGTAATCGTCGAGATTTGTAAAGGTATCGCGAGCGAGATGTTCGTAATGAATATCGTGATGAATCTCAAATTAAGTGCCAAATCTCAAATTACGTGAAGCGCTAAGGATATGAATTTGTGGAAATATCTGTCTTGCGATTAAATACCAAAAGGCAGCATATGACGACTGCCTCTCGCGGGGATAGGGTATTAGATTCGCATCCGTTCAAGGCGGCCGATTTTACAAGTCTAGTGCACTCAGGCCCCGCAACCAAATCATCATTATTGAAAAACACCCGTAGCGACAAGCTGCGGGTGTTTTGCGTTTGGATTACTTTACGTGCGGGGCTGGAGCGAAGTCTCCAGCCGTAACCCGCACTTGCGATCCTATGTCCCGAGCCGTCAGACAATGCCGAGTGCCTTCACCTTCGAGGCAAGCGTTATCGGCTTCATGTCCAGGAGTTCGGGGGCCCCTCCTTTCCCGGAGACTTTGCCGCTGCAACGCTGCAGGGCATTGCTGCTATTGTCCAAGTCTTGCCGGCGCATCTGGCTTCCGTGAGGACCGCTCCAGCCGCATCGGATGGTAAAGGGCTGCGCCCTGCTGGGTGCAGGAGCGTCCGGGAGGTCTAAATCCATGCGGCACTGTCGCGCCAAAATGGCGGCCGTTCGTTCACGTTCTGCAGATCGCGGACATTGCCCGGCCAGGCATATCGCTGCAGGGTCTGAAGGTTGGCGTTCGACAGCGTCAACTCGCGCCGGTGGGCGACGCTCTGCCGTCCCGTAAAATGCTGGGCGATGAGGGGAATGTCTTCCCTCAGGTCCCGCAGAGGCACCGACTCGATCGGGAGGACCGCCAGACGGAAGAAGAGATCCTCCCGAAACTCCGGGTTCTGCACGGCCTGCTTCAGATCGAGATAGGCGGCTACGCTAATCCGGAGAATGACCGGATCGATCTCGACGTTACTGTTCGCAATGATGCCAGGCATCAGATGGGCGGCCAGTTCCGCGAGCACGGCCGCGACTAGTTCGTGCTGCCATCATGCGTCGACTGTAGACGTCGCGAGGTGGGATAACGCGTCCGTCATGCCTTGTTGGCAGCAAAGAACACGGTCTGGATGAAACCCATCAGGCGGGAAGTCACCCGTCAAGGTGCCGCTGATACGTTATCTGGGAGATATACACTTTGACTGGACGCCGCCTTCGCCGATGTGGACGTCATTGACTGCATCGTAGCTCAGCCGATACCGGGCGGCGCACCATGTAATATGTTGGACTTCGCTCGGCGACAGCTTGGAGGAATTCGCGGTCGCCAAACCTTGTCCATTCTCGGCATATGCCGAGGCCGAGTTCCCACCGAAAGCTTCTGCGTTCGCCTGGGGCTCGGGGAACTGAAACGCATTGGCAGGGGCCACGAAAGCGGCAAACATGAGACCGCTGAAGGAGACGATGGAGGCGAGCTTGGCGACGTTGCGCATCTGAGAACCGATCTTCTATTCACTTGAAGAACGGATGTTGCGCGATTTTAGTTCCTTTCGTCGGTGCTGCGGGCTTCTTAAGAGAATTTCGGGAACCAGAAAGCGGGATCAGACGGTGGAAATTGAGAACACAAGTCTCGCTCAGGAAGAACATCCACGAGGTCCTTGGGGCGGTCGAGCCACACTGCCGCGCCCTCGACGACCTTCGATCGTGGTTGCGCCTGCTTGAAGTCGATCACCCGCTTACTGCCCAACGGCGTGATCATCGCGAAATGGTCGTTCACATCCGACTTCCAGCAAACGGGTATTCATCAGACCACTCCCACCTATCCCAAGTGGCAGCCTTGCCCGCACCAGAAGATAAGAAGACAGGATTAGCGCGCAGGCAGCATGGCTCGGCCGGCATTTCTAATTGTGAGCGCTGAGTCCGCCATGGGTGCGATAAGGCCGCTTGCTATCGCTGAAGCGAGGGCCTCTGTGAATTCGGCACCTTCGAGGCCATGCTTCTTCGAAAAGTTTTGCACAGCACCGCGTGTTGAAGTCGGTGATACGCCAAACTTGTTATTCTTAAAAGCGTTGACGATGATTTGGTTTGATTCGTCCAGGGTCATGATCATTCCTATGTGATGCAACGTGCTACCAGCAACCGGATCACCTTCATAGCGCCTAAACCGTCGAGCGTGTCCTTTCGTGCTCAAAGCAAGAGATTGATCGCAGAAGGCGTGCGTATGACATTGGTCTATCGCAAACTCATTTTCCGCCATCCTGCCTTTCCCTCCGTCGGTCAACACCATCTTCCTCAATGTCGCGCGATACGGTCGGGTCAAAACAGCGAAT
This sequence comes from Rhizobium sp. Leaf321, assembly GCF_001423215.1. NCBI lineage: Bacteria > Pseudomonadati > Pseudomonadota > Alphaproteobacteria > Hyphomicrobiales > Rhizobiaceae > Rhizobium > Rhizobium sp. Leaf321. The sequence goes on from NZ_LMOF01000005.1 coordinate 60,005, forward strand.
TACCGGTTGCCTCCTTCTGAAAGGCTGGGAAGCAATCTCTCGCATCGGCCGATCGTCTAAGAGCTCCTGGCTTTCATGAAATCGATGAATGCCCGAACAGATGCGGCCATGTGAGAGCGTTCGGAGTAGTAGAGATAGAAGCCGGGGAAAAGCTTGCAAGCCGGTTCGAGCACTCGCTTGAGCTCGTTGGTTTTCAAATAGGGTTCCACCAGGTCCTCGATGAGGTAAGCCAGTCCAAGTCCCTCGCGAGCTGCTGAAAGGAGTAGCTCCGTATCGTTGACAGTAACGACGTTCTCGACATCAACATCGAGGACGCCATCGGCACCTTCGAACCGCCATGGGTACAGGGCTCCCGTGCTTTTCCACTTGTAAGTGAGGCAGAGGTGGTCCTTGAGGTCGGCTGGCGCCTGAGGCGGCGGCCGATTAGCAAAATAAGAGGGTGCGCCCACAACCGCCATACGCAGATCGGGCGTGATCCGCACAGCGATCATATCCCGGCTGATCTGCCCGCCAATCCGAACGCCCGCGTCAAAACCTTCCGCAACGACATCCGTGATATCGTTGTCTATCACCAGATCAAGGCGGACCTCAGGATAGGCAAGACGGAACTGGCGCAGTCTTGGCAGAACCGCAATCTGCGCGGCAATGCTCGGCAGATTGACACGAACCACGCCCTTCGGCTCACTCTGGTAGGCTCCGACGGAGGAGACGGCGTCATCCATCCCCATCATCATCGGCTTGATGCGATCGTAGAGCACGCTTCCCGCTTCCGTCAGCCCGACACTGCGGGTGGTTCGATTAAGGAGGCGTATCCCGAGACGGCTCTCTAACGCGCGGACGATGCGGCTCAAAGCAGAAGGCGATATCGCCAGCCGTTTTGCAGCACGGCCGAACGCCCGCTCATCGCAGACTGCGACAAAGGCCTTGAGTTGGGAAAATTCCGCACCGTCCATTATGATCCTCAAAGGCAATACGTCATGCCGAATTGATACCATATTCAACCACAATCGCCATGCTGCATAACTGTGACAGGAGACAGGGTGAACGGACCGATGAACTATCGGGTCGCAGTCGTCTTCCGAAACGAGCGGAGATGCGACGATGAAGCGCTGGGAAATTGACGCGGTTGGCAGGCAGCACCTGAAACTGAACGATGTCGAAGTGCCAAAACCTGGTCCGAAAGAGGTCTTGATAAAAGTGAACGCGGTCGCGCTGAATTACCGCGACAAGATGGTTGTCGAGACAGGACGAGGACTTCCTCTGACCTTCCCTTTCACGCCGGGCTCGGACCTCGCCGGAGAAGTCGTCGGTCTCGGACAGGGCGCTTCCCGATTGAGGTTGGGCTCGAACGTAATCTCGACGGCAACGCCGGACTGGATCGACGGTCTGCGCGACGGCACTGCCCGAACGCCCGCCTATCAAACATTAGGTGGCTTTTATCCGGGTGTGCTGGCTGAATACGTCGCGATGCCGGAAGACTGGTTTGTCGTGGCACCTGAGACACTCACCGCCCGGCAGGCTTGTACACTCCCAGTCGCTGGTCTTACGGCCTGGTTTGCGCTCGTCGAGCGGGCGGGCGTTCGAGCTGGCGATACGGTGCTCATCCCCAGCACCGGCGGCGTTGCTCTGTTCGGACTGCAGATCGCAAAAGCTCACGGTGCAAGGGTGATCGTTTGTGGTCGACCTGAAAACGAAGACTACGTGAAGGCCCAGGGCGCGGACCATTTCATCGACGCAAGCACCGACTGGATGGAAACGGTTTACCAGTTGACGACGGATCGGGGCGTGGACGTCGCCCTGGAGGTTATTGGCGGCAAGCATTTCGGCAAATCCATCCAGGTCACGACGGTGGGCGGTCATGTCTGTCAGATCGGCGCGCTCGACGGTTGGGACATCAGTTCCGCAGCTATGCCGCTGATGCTCAAGGACATAACAGTTCATGGTATTGGAACTGGGAGCAGGACGGCGCTGGAAAGGTTCGTTAGAGCGATCGATCAGACGCGTATCGTCCCTGTTGTGAACTCCTGCTATTCTCTGGCCGATCTTCCAGCGGCCTTCGACCATTTGGATCGAGGAGCATTTGGGAAAATCGTCATCGACGTAGCCGAATAGAAGATGCCGCAGTCAGCAGTCGGATCACCTGTATCAATGCCTCAAAAACCGATCGTAGCGGCACGCCGCTACGATCGCCGGTAGACGCTTCGGGCCGCATGCGGGAATAATTTCCGCACCGCGCCCCGCCAATCGGTCATTCGCGACCTTGGACCTAAATCCCGTAACCAGTCGTTCGCTGCGCCTTCGATGGCAAGCCAATAGCTTTGTGAAACACTTGTCTCAGCTTCTGAAACGGGGAGACTACGCTGTCGGATCCAGTGAAGGGTTCAAATCTTGATCCCTCGAGCTGACTGGATTTGTAATGCTGTTTGATTTGCATTTGATTGCCGCTGACTTTCGATGAGTTGGCTGGCATCCCTATCGCTCATGGGCAGTCCGAACAGGTATCCCTTGATCAGACGCGGCTTGAGGGCAGCAAGAACAGCCATCTCCTATTGGGTGTCGACGCCTTCGAGCACGCACCGCAAAATCAGCTTTGAGCATAGGGCAATGATGCCGGCGACGATTTCCCGCGATGTGATGCTATGGGTAGCGAAACTCCGGTTAGGAGCGGTTTGATGTACCAAATGGTCCGACGTTTTCTTAGTTCTTTGTCCCACACAGGCACGTTCATCGCGCTTGTTTTCTTTGCTGCCTCTCTCACTCCAAGTCTCTTGCCTCGGTCTTACCTGGTGCAAGGAGCGCTTTCGGGCGTCTGCGCCGCCGTGGGCTATATGGCGGGCGTGGCAGTGGCTTGGCTTTGGCGCTACCTGGAACTTCCTCGCGCCTCGAGCAGGGAACGACCTCTGAAGGTCGCATTCCTCATCGCTGCCATTGCCATCCTGGGTGTTTTTCTCTGGCACGCGGTCGAATGGCAAAATTCCATTCGCTCACTTTGGGGCATGGATGCGCTCGATAGCGCTGAACCTTTGAAACTGGCGGCCGTTGCCATCCTCGCCTTCGCCGTGCTGCTCTTTACAGGACGTGTCTTTCAGCTTGCGGCTCGCGGTCTTTCGGGGTGGATCAACAGGTACGTTCCTCGACGGGTGGCGAACGCCCTTGGCGTAACACTGGCCGCCCTGTTGTTCTGGACTGCCGGGCAGGGGCTGCTGCTGCGATGGGCGCTGGACGCAACGGATGCCTCGTTCCAGAAAGTGGACGCGCTGATTGATGACGACACTCCTGAGCCGACCGACCAGGCGAAAACCGGGAGCGCATCTTCACTGGTGTCGTGGGAGGGCCTTGGACTGCAGGGGCGCCGTTTTGTCAGCTCTGGCCCCACTGCGCCCGACGTCGGCGCGTTCTGGCAGCAGACAGCCGAGGAGCCGATCCGCGCCTATGTCGGGCTCAACAACGGCGATACGGTGGAAGCAAGAGCCGCGCTCGCCCTGAGAGAGCTTCAGCGACAGGGAGGTTTCGATCGGTCGATCCTCGTCATTATCGTCCCGACGGGAACCGGATGGGTTGATCCAGCTGCCATGGACACGCTCGAGTTTCTTCACCGCGGCGATGTGGCCAGCGTCTCGCTCCAATATTCCTATCTTGCGAGCTGGTTGTCTTTGATGGTGGAGCCGGACAATGGTCAGGCTGCGGCGAGGGCATTGTTCACCGAAGTCTACAGCCACTGGAAAACGCTTCCGCGTGAACGGCGGCCGAAGCTTTATCTGTATGGCTTGAGCCTCGGTGCGCTCAATTCGCAGCTATCGACGGACATCTATGATGTTGTGGCCGATCCGTTCCAGGGAGCACTTTGGACCGGCCCCCCATTTCGCAGTCAAAGATGGCGCACAATCACAGATCAGCGGCAAGACCTTTCGCCTGCGTGGCTTCCCAGGTTTCGCGATGGTTCCTTGGTGCGCTTTGCGAACCAGGCATCCCCTCCTGTCCAGTTTGATGCGTCCTGGGGACCGATACGGTTTGTCTACTTGCAATATGCCAGTGACCCGATCGTCTTTTTTGAAACTGCTTCGTTGTTCAAGGAGCCGGGTTGGATGAAAGGGGAAAGAGGCCCGGATGTCTCGCCGCGGCTCAGGTGGTTTCCCGTGGTGACCATGCTGCAACTGACATTTGACATGGCGATCGGCACAACATCGCCAATGGTGTTTGGCCACGTCTATGCACCGGAGGACTACATTGACAGTTGGATCGCATTGACCGATCCGCCCAATATGGATCACTCGGTGGTCGAGCAACTCAAGGCGCGGTTTGCCAAGTGACCGATTTCGGCGTGATCCAATAATCTCCGTGGGAGGGGACGGCCAGAGGACGAACTGATCTACGCAGCAATGTTCTTGTTCAACTGCCCATCCTTCATGATCACAAGGAAGTTTTTCGCCGGGTACTCGATCAAGGCGATGTCCGCAATCGGGTCGCCGTCGACCAGCAGCAAGTCGGCGAGTGCGCCTTCCTGAACCACGCCCAGCTTCCCTTCGTAAGGGCTCCGAAGGCCGGAGAGCGCGAGTAGCTGGCCATTGTCCCCCGTCGCCATCTTCAGGATTTCGGCAGGCTTGTACCAGCGGGCGAGTTTTGTGAGTTGTGCACCCTGCCGCGCGGCTGCCTTATCATCGAACAGCGTGTCGGTACCCCAGGCCGTCTTGACCTTGTGCTTCTTGGCAAGCGCGTAGGCGGCGTCGGTGCCGGAAAACATCTGCAGTTGCTTGCGTCTTTTTGGCGACCCCTCGGCAAAGGGCGTTGCGTCCTGATCGTCCAGAAAGGGCTGTAGGCACCACCAGATACTTTTTTCCGCGAGCAGGGCCACCGTCTCGTCGTCGAGCAGGTTGCCATGCTCTATGCACCGAACGCCAGCGGCGACCGCCTGGGCGACTGCTTTTGGCGTATAGGCATGGACTGTCGCATAGGTCCCCCAGTTCTCAGAAGCGCCGACGCCCGCCTGCATCTCCTCAAGCGTGAACTGCGTCACATCGAGCGGGTCGAACGCGGATGACACGCCGCCGCCCGCCATGATCTTGATCTGCGACGCGCCGAGTGCCAGTTGTTCGCGGGCGCGCTTTCGGACCGTGCCGGGATCGTCGGCAATGGCGGAGCCGCCCACACGCTCACTGTATGTGAAATCGTCCGGCCGCGCGGGGAGGTCGATCGGAAGCCTGAAGTCGCCGTGGCCACCCGTTTGCGAAATGAACGCACCCGATGGCCAGATCCTGGGCCCCGGAACGAGCCCGGCATCGATGCCGCGCTTCAACCCGAAGCAGGGGCCGCCCATATCGCGAATTGTGGTGAACCCTCTCATCAAGGTGTCGTTGGCCGCCTTCACTGCCGCGACATTGATGAAGCCGATATCAGACGTCAGGACGGCCAATTGGGGAACCGTCGCAAACATGATGTGGGTATGCGCGTCGATCATGCCCGGCATCAGTGTTCGCCCGCCGCCCGCTATTCGCGTGACGGAAAGATCGGCTGGAATCTGGATCGGTGATGGTGAAATCGACGTTATCCGGTTGCCGATCACCAGCACATTGGATGGATTGGACAATGTTTCCGACATACCGTCAAATATGCGCACGTTTTCGAACAACACGGCTTTTGTCGGCGTTGCTTGAGCCTGCACGGCGCTCGGCACACCCGCCAGCCCGAACCCCGCCAGCATCGCAGCAGCGCCGACGAAAAATCCGCGGCGCCGGAGATCGGCATTCATTCGGCGCGTGAGCATCTGCAATACGGGATCGCAACATTTGCACGGCAGGTCGCTGGTGGGATGATCGTACTTGGTGCCAAACCGAAATCTCATGCTTCCCCCCTCCGCGAGCATCACGACACAAGCATACGCCCGCATTCAGTTTTCCACGAAAAGTCGAAATAGGTTACGCGTGAATAACCACTGCTTGCAAGCAAAAACTATAGTGATATCGTGGAAGTACGCACAGGTTCCGATGGGAGAAACCTATGTTTTACAACATCGTTCTCGCGGCCGGACTTACGCTCGCATTGTCGCTTCCGGCATCCGCCGAAGATCAGGCGACTGATCTACTTGCTGACCGTGAATGGAGCATCATCGTCAGTCCCTATGTCTGGGCTGCGTCCCTGGATGGCGATGCGTCGCTGGCAGGTTTGGATAGCAATGTCGATATTCCGTTTTCGGATATTTTCAAACACCTCGATCTTGCGGCCATGGGCAATGTCGAAGTGACGAACGGACTTTTCGGCTTCTACTTTGATGGACAGTACGTTCAGACGAGCCAGGACGAGGATCTCGCCGACTTCGAGGTCGGCTTGAAGATCAAGACGACTATTCTGGCAGCCGGCGCTTACTACCGCGTCTACGACCTCGCACTTGGGGGCGACACGGTGTTTGGTGAACCGCGGCATTTCACCGTCGAGCCTACGGTCGGCATCCGTTGGACAAAACTCGAAGCGCATGCTGATGCAGGCTTCACCTCGGCAAACAAGTCTGCGGACTGGCTTGACCCGTTCGTGGGCATGCGTCTGAGCACAGACCTTTCCGACCGGTGGAACCTGGCCGGCGAAGCCGACATTGGCGGGTTCGATATTGGGTCGAAGCTCGCTGTAAATGCCCAGGCCTATCTCGGATACCGGACCTACATGTTTAATCATCCAACGATTTTGCGCGTTGGGTATCGTGTGCTTTCGCAAGACTACGAAACGGACGATTTCACCGGAAACAAATTTCGCTGGGACGTTACCCAGCATGGCCCGGTATTGGGCTTTTCCATGCGTTTCTGACGGTGTCTCGATCCCTGTGATCTGCATCCGAGATCAAGTCAGCGAGGACGTCTGGATGTCCAGCAGACAGCGTGCGATCCCGAAGTCGAAGACCCGTCGCACTTGACAACGCAGTGCTGCCTGTATTTTACTCAAGCTCGCGGAATAGGCATGCGCCGCCGCATCACATGACTTCGATTGTCTCCAGGCAGTTTCGCCTCACATCGCCCCGCCCCGTGCGGGATCTGCGTTGTGGGTTTTTTTGGTTTTGGTGCACCCGCATGAGCGACCCGATCAGGATTGGCATTCTCTTTTCGACAACCGGACCCTATGGGTCGATGGGGCGGGACGCGCGCGACGGTGCCGATCTCGCGATTGCCGAATTCGGCAACGCGTCTGATGGCGGCGTCGATGCTGTGTTCTTCGATCCCCACGCGGATCTTGCCGCCTATCTGGATGGTGCCCGCAATCTGCTAAGACAGGGATGCCGCCACATCGTCGGCACCATCACCTCGGCTGCCCGCAAGGAAGTCCTGCCGCTGATCGAAAAGCATGACGGTCTTCTATGGTACATGTGCCCTTACGAGGGGTTCGAGGCCAATGAAAGCGTCATCTATCTCGGCGGCTGTCCGAACCAGCATCTCCTGCCGCTGTTCGAGTATCTCATCCCGCGCTATGGCAAGCGGCCCTATCTGGTCGGCGCCAACTATGTCTGGGGCTGGGAAATGAACCGGCTGGCGCGCGAACTGGTGGGCAATGCCGGCGGCGAGGTTCTCGGTGAGCGTTACCTGCCGCTTGATGAAACCGCCGTCGAACGGATCATCTCGGAGATCGAGCAGCGTCGTCCAAGCTTCATCCTCAACAATCTCATCGGGCCGTCCAGCTATGCGTTTCTGGCCGCCATGCGGGCGCTGGCTGACAGGGATGCCGCATTTCGGCCCGAGGTCTGCCCGGTCGTCAGCTGCGACCTGATGGAATGCGAGCTTGCCGATATCGCGCCGGGTGCTGCCACCGGGCAGCTCTGCGCCGCCTCCTATTTCGATACGCTGGCGACCTCCGAAAACGCGCGCTTCAAGCAGAATGTCCTTGCAAGGTTCGGCGAGCGCCGGGTGTCGAGCGTCTTTGCGAGCGCCTATACGGCGGTCAAACTGGCGCTTGCGGCGATTGCTGCCGCTAAAACCGACGATCCGCGGGCCGTGCGACAGCAGCTCAGCCGCCAGCCATGGCCGAGCCTGTTCGGGCCGCTTGCCATCGATGCCGAAACCAACCATGCGGCGCTGCCCTTCCATCTCGGGCGCATCAACGGCAACAACGGTTTCGACGTGATTGCATCGCGGCCGCCGCTTGCGGCAGATCCTTATCTCACCGGCGGCAACCGTCTGCAGCCGAGACTGCGGGTGGTGTCATGAGGCAGACCCCGACTTTCGCCGGCTCAAAGGTCACGATCCTGCACCGCGAAGACGGCAATACCGAAAAGCTCGTGCGCCAGCTTCGGCTGCTCGGTGTCGAGGCAAATGTCCAGTGGGCGCCGCTGTCTTCAGGCGATCTGCCCGACATCGTCATGGTCGATGCGGACCAAGGCTGGGACGATCTCCTGCCGTTCGACAGGCAGGCGCCGCTTCGCCCTGTCGTGGCACTGCTCGGATCGGAAGCGCCCGGTCGCATTGCCTGGGCGCTGTCGCAAGGGGCGGGCGCCATCATCGCCAAGCCCGTCGCCAGTTCCGCCGTCTATCCCGCGCTTGTCATGGCGCTGTCCATCCAACAGGAGCGCGAGGAAGCACAGGATCGCATTCGGCATCTGGAGGAGCGCTCGCGCCTGAGGCCGCTGGTCTATGCGGCGGTCGAGCGTCTGATGGTCTCGCATGCAATCGGCGAGGATCAGGCCTATCGGACGCTGCGCGAATGCGCGATGCGCCGCCGGTTGCCGATGGAGCAGATCGCTGCCTTTATCGTCGCAGGCGCCGAACCGCTCCCGGAGGCAATCTGATGCGGGTGATGAAAGAGCTTCTGAGGCAGCCGGTCGCGTTGTTCGGCATTCTCATCGTCTTGACGGTCGTCATTGCAGCGCTCGCCGCGCCGATGATCGCGCCGTTCGATCCTGACAACCAGATGTTCGACGGGCTTTCGCTCGAAGGTGCGCCGCTGCCGCCGGGCGGACCGTTCCTGCTCGGCACCGACACGCTTGGCCGGGACCTGTTCTCGCGTCTTCTCTACGGCGCCCGCACATCGCTGATCATCGGGCTCGTCGCCAATGGCGTGGCTGTTACGATCGGGCTGTTCGTCGGCATCGTGGCCGGCTATGTGCGCGGCTTCTTCGGCACGCTGCTGATGCGCTTTACCGATCTGATGATGGCGTTTCCGGCGCTGCTGCTGGCGATCGTGCTGGCCGCCCTGCTTCGCCCGAGCCTCTGGATCGTCGCGATGGTGATCGCGCTGGTCAACTGGGTGCAGGTGGCCCGCATCGTGTATACCGAAACCCGCGGGCTGGTGGAGCGTGACTTTATCATGGCCGAACGCTCGCTCGGTGCCGGTCACGGGCGGATCCTGTTCCTGCATATCCTGCCGCATCTGATGCCGACGGCGATCGTCTGGGGCACGCTCGGCATTGCAACGACCGTGCTTCTTGAAGCGACGCTGTCCTTCCTCGGGATCGGCGTACAACCGCCGCAGCCGTCCTGGGGCAATATCATCTTCGAGAGCCAGAGCTATTTCCAGGCGGCACCGTGGCTGGTGTTCTTCCCCGGCGCGATCATCCTTTTGACGGCACTCTCCTTCAACCTCGTCGGTGACGCCCTTCGCGACATTCTCGATCCGACGCAGCGGGGACGCGGCTGATGGCGATGCTCTTTCTCCGGCGCGTGGTGCAGATGGCGCTGATCCTGCTCGGGGTCGCGGCGATCACCTTCGTGCTGCTCTACGCCCTGCCGGCGGATCCGGCACGGATGATTGCCGGCCGCAGCGCAACGGCGCAGACGGTCGCCAACATTCGCCGCGAACTCGGCCTCGACCAGTCGTTGCCTGTGCAATTCTGGACGTATCTCTCCAACCTGCTGCAGGGCAATCTCGGTCGCTCCTATGCGCAGAAGACCGAAGTCGCGACGCTGATCATGGCGCGACTGCCTGCCACCCTGACGCTGATGTTTTCCGGCATCGTCGTTGAAGTGGTGCTCGGTCTGACCCTTGGAACAATCGCAGCAGTCCGCCGCGGCGGGTTCGTCGACCGGGTGGTGATGATGGCATCCTTTGTCGGCGTGTCGGCGCCGCAATTCGTGGTGGCGCTGCTGCTGCTTTATGTGTTTGCCGCGACGCTCGGCTGGTTTCCGATGAGCGGCTACGGCACGTTCTCCCATGTGGTTCTGCCGGCCGCCACGCTCGGCGTGCTCGGTGCCGGCTGGTATGCCCGCATGGTCCGCTCGGCAATGATCGACGTGCTGAACCAGGATTTCGTTCGCACGGCGCGCGCCAAAGGGTTGTCGTCGCGCCGCATCACCTTGCGCCATGCGCTGCCCAATGCGGTGCTTCCGGTCATCGCCATGATCGGCATCGACATCGGTCAGTTCATGGGCGGTGTCGTCGTTGTCGAGGCCGTCTATGGCTGGCCGGGCATCGGCCAGCTGGCCTGGCAGGCGATCCAGCAGGTGGATATTCCGATCATCATGGGCGTCACGCTCACCTCTGCGCTCGCCATCATTCTCGGCAACCTCGTTGCAGACCTTATCGCGCCGGTCATCGACCCGCGCATTAGAACCCGCTGACAGCAACAAAAAGGGGAACGACATGTTCAAACGCTGGCTTCGAAACACAACCGTTGCAACCATGGTGGCAATCACCCCCGCGGGCACCATGTCCGCAATGGCGCAGGGCTCACCGCAGCAGGGCGGCGATATCGTCGTCACCTACAAGGACGACATCACCACACTCGATCCGGCGATCGGCTACGACTGGGTCAACTGGTCGATGATCAAGAGCCTCTATTCGCGGCTGATGGATTACGAGCCGGGCACGCCGAACCCGGTGCCGTCGCTGGCCGAAAGCTTTGAGGTCGCTCCGGACGGGCTGACCTACACGTTCAAGCTGCGCAAGGGCGTGAAATTTTCCAACGGTCGCGAAGTCGTCGCATCCGACGTCAAATACTCGATCGAGCGTGCCGTCGATCCGAAGACGCAAGGCCCCGGTGCCGGCTTCTTCGGCGCCATCAATGGCTTCGAGGACGTAACGGGCGGCAAGTCGACGACACTGTCGGGCATCGAGACGCCGGATGCCGGCACGGTCGTGTTCAAGCTGTCGCGCCCGGATGCGACCTTCCTGCACGTGCTCGCCATCAACTTCGCCTCGGTCGTGCCGAAGGAAGCCGTTGAGGCAGCCGGTGGTGATTTCGGCAAGAGCCCTGTCGGCTCCGGCACCTTCACTCTGAAGGAATGGACGATCGGCCAGCGTCTCGTGTTCGAGAAGAACCCTGCCTACTACGTCAAGGACATGCCGCATATCGACAAGTTCACCGTGGAGGTTGGCCAGGAGCCGCTGGTTGCCTTGCTTCGCCTGCAGAAGGGCGAGGTCGATATCGCCGGTGACGGCATTCCGCCGGCAAAGTTCCTGGAAATCAAGAACTCGCCCGACGGCGCCCAGATCATTGTCGACGGCGCGCAGCTGCATACGGGCTACATCACGCTCAACACCAAGATGAAGCCGTTCGACAACGTCAAGGTGCGTCAGGCCCTCAACATGGCGGTCAACAAGGATCGCGTCGCGCGCATTCTCAACGGTCGCGCCACGCCCGCCAACCAGCCACTGCCGCCGCTGATGCCCGGCTACGACAAGTCGTTTACCGGCTATGCCTACGACGTTGCCAAAGCCAAGGCGCTGCTTGCCGAGGCAGGCTTTGCCGACGGTTTCGAGACCGTGCTCTACTCGACGAATACCGATCCGCAGCCGCGCATTGCCCAGGCCATCCAGCAGGATCTGGCAGCAATCGGCGTCAAGGCTGAAATCCGGGCGCTTGCCCAGGCGAACGTGATTGCTGCCGGCGGCACGGAAGGCGAAGCGCCGATGATCTGGTCGGGCGGCATGGCCTGGATCGCCGACTTCCCGGATGCGTCGAACTTCTACGGCCCGATCCTCGGCTGCGCCGGCGCGGTACAGGGCGGATGGAACTGGTCCTGGTACTGCAACAAGGATCTCGATGCACGCGCCGTTGCGGCAGATTCGATGTCCGATCCGGCAAAGGCTGCCGAGCGTACCGCTGCCTGGGGCAAGGTCTTCACCGACATCATGGCTGACGCGCCATGGGTGCCTGTGATCAACGAGCGCCGCGTCGTTGCCAAGTCGCTGCGCATGGGCGGTGCCGACAACATCTACATCGATCCGACCCGCGTCATCAATTACGACGCGATCTTCGTGAAGCAGTAGACGCTTTCGGCTTTCGCCTGAGGTCGATACCCCCTCTGGCCTGCCGGCCATCTCCCCCACAAGGGGGGAGAAAATCCGCGGCGACGTCTAGTTTCGATCGCGGACGGAGCGGCAGGCTAGCCCTTCCCCCTTGTGGGGAGGGGTCGGGGAGGGGACTTGCTAACAAAAGATACCAGGGAGAACATTCATGTGCATAGCCTGTACCCACACCATTCACCGCGCCCAGCATAATTTCGGCTGGAACAAGGATTTCGAACCGGCCGTGGTCGCGAAAGCGGGCGAGACGATCCATTTCGAGTGCCTGGATTCCTCCGGCGGCCAGCTCGGTCGCGATGCGACGCTGGAGACGCTGAACAGTCTCGATTTCGGAAAGATCAATCCGGTTTCCGGACCTGTTTATGTGGAAGGCGCCAAGCCCGGCGATGCGCTGAAGGTCACGCTGCGCAAGTTTATTCCGTCAGGCGTCGGCTGGACGGCCAACATTCCGGGCTTCGGTCTTCTCGCCGACCAGTTCAAGGATCCGGCGCTGCATGTCTGGACCTATGATACCGCAACCATGGCGCCGTCGCTGTTCGGCCCCGGTGGACGGGTGCCGCTGAAGCCGTTTGCCGGGACGATCGGTGTCGCTCCTGCCGAACCGGGCACCCATTCGGTCGTGCCGCCGCGCCGGGTCGGGGGCAATCTCGATATTCGCGACCTGTCGGCCGGCGTCACGCTCTACCTCCCGGTTGAAGTCGAGGGTGCGCTGTTCTCGATCGGCGATACGCATGCCGCCCAGGGCGACGGCGAGGTCTGCGGCACGGCGATCGAAAGCCAGATGAATGTCGAGGCGACGATCGAGCTGGTCAAGGATGCGAAGCTCCAGTCCCCGCGCTTCACCGTGACCGAGCCGGTGACCCGCCATCTCGACGGCGCCGGATACGAAGTCACGACCGGCATCGGGCCGGACCTGATGACCGGTGCGCGCGAAAGCGTCATGCGAATGATCGATCTGCTGACCGTCGAACACGGGTTGAACCCAGTCGATGCCTATATGCTCTGCTCGGTCTGCGGCGATCTCAGGATCAGCGAGATCGTCGATGCGCCGAACTGGGTGGTGTCGTTCTATTTCCCACGGATCGTCTTCGCGTGAACGAGCATTCCGCAACAGCTGCAATGCCGATCCTCAGCGTCCGCGATCTCGATGTCGATGCGCGAACGCCCGAGGGGCGCAAGCCGGTTCTGCGAAACGTGAGCTTCGATCTGGCGGCGGGCGAAACGCTCTGCATCGCCGGCGAATCCGGGTCGGGCAAATCCGTCACCTCGCTGTCGATCATGGGACTGTTGCCGAAGGCCTCGCTGACGGTGACCGCGGGCAAGATCCTGCTCGGCGATCGCGACCTGACATCGCTTTCCGACCGGGCGATGCGCGCTGTGCGGGGAGGCGATATCGCCATGATTTTCCAGGAGCCGATGACCTCGCTCAATCCCGTGATCTCGATCGGCACGCAGCTGACCGAAGCGATCCGCGAGCATCAGGGTCGCGACAATGCGGAAGCCGTGGCGCTTCAGATGCTCGACGCGGTGCATATGACCGAACCTGCGCGCCGGATGAAGCAGTTTCCGCACGAGCTTTCCGGCGGCATGCGGCAGCGGGTGATGATCGCCATGGCGCTGTCCTGCCGGCCGAAAGTGCTGATCGCCGACGAGCCGACAACCGCGCTCGACGTAACGGTACAGGCGCAGATCCTGACGCTGATGCGCGAATTGAAGCGCGAGTTCGACACCTCGATCATTATGATCACCCACGACATGGGTGTTGTGGCGGAAATGGCCGACCGCGTCGTCATCCTGCAGAACGGCAGCATCGTCGAGCGAGGCGGCGTCATCTATATCTTCCACCGGCCGCAGGCTACCTATACGCAGCAATTGCTGGCCGCCGTGCCGATCCTTGGTGCGCATGCGGGAACCGACGGTCCGCCGCGTGTCTCGGCCGAGCCGAAACAGCCGCTTCCCGCGCCGGATCGGTCGCCTGTCCTCAATGTCCGCGATCTCGGCGTCAGCTATGGCAGCGTCGCCGGCCGGATTTTCAAGGGCAAGCCGCCGGTGAATGCGGTCAGCGACGTCGCCTTCGATATCCTGCCCGGCGAGACGCTGGGTCTGGTCGGCGAAAGCGGATCGGGCAAATCGACCACCGGAAAGGCCGTCCTCGGGCTCGTTCCCTTCACCGGCCAGGTGATGATCGACGGCCGCGAGATCGGCATGCTTAGCCAACGCGATATGCAGGCGGTGCGCCGGTCGGCGCAGATGATCTTCCAGGATCCCTATGCCTCGCTCGATCCGCGCATGGCGGTCGGGCGGGCGATCGCCGAACCACTGGTCATCCACGGTATCGGCAACAGAACCGAACGACAGGACCGGGTCGCAGACCTGCTTCGCCGCGTCGGGCTGCCGCCGGAGGCCGCCAGCCGGTATCCGCACGAGTTTTCAGGCGGCCAGCGCCAGCGCATCTGCATCGCCCGGGCGCTAGCTCTCGAACCCAAGCTCATCGTCGCCGACGAAAGCGTTGCGGCGCTCGATGTCTCGGTGCGCGCGCGCGTGCTCGACCTGATGCTGGAACTGCAGGAGACGATGGGGATCGCCTATCTGTTCATCAGCCACGACATGGCGGTGATCGAGCGCATGTCCCACAATGTCGCGGTGATGCGCGGCGGGTCGATCGTCGAGATGGGCAGCCGCCGAGACGTCTTCGAACAGCCGAAGGACGAGTATACGCGGGCGTTGATGGCTGCGGTGCCGATCCCCGATCCCGCTGCGCGTCGCCATCACGGTTAAGGCGACGCGTATTCGTGGATTGCCTGACCTCGATGCGGGTCCGTTGCCAACCCTTGACGGAGCAACCAGGCAATCGCCTCATCTAACCTCGACTTTCGCATATTTGCTGATCCGCGCACCAACGCCCTACGGTCTCAGAAGTCGCTTTGAACCGCTCGGCGCTTCTCCCGCTCCATTCTCTCCTGTTCCGACATGGGGCGGTTCGCGGAGGCCTCTTCTTCGAGACGACTGCGTTCGCGGACCTTGTCGCGGAAGATCGCGACGGTTGAGGCCATCGCGCCGATTTCGTCTGATCTGCCTTCGCTATATATCAAGACATCGACGTTGCCGTGCGCAAGCGAGCCTATTGCCTTTGCAATCGCGTTGAGGGGGACGGTGACGCTGGCGATGACGGCCCAGATTGAGAGGGCGGCGAGAACCAGTGCAGATCCAAGTCCGATCATCTGCAGGTAGGGAAAGCTGCCGGCAGCCTCCGAGACATCAGCACCGATCGTCTTGTTCTGTGTCTCCTGATAGTCGATGAAGCGGTTGATTGCGGCCAGCCATTCCACAAAGTATGGGCGGGCCTTTTGCATCAGCAGGACTTAAGCGTCTGCACTGTTCCCGTTGCGGACAATAGAGATTATCTGAGCGACGACCGGGTTGGTTTTAGCCTGTATGTCAGCAATGTCGTTGGTAATAACCTTCTCATCAGCTGATGTGTCGGCGCGCTCGCCCAGCATCTTGTAGAAATGCGCCGGCGGCTGCGGCGCAGGTTGAATGTTTGTTGAGACGGCCGATTGCGAGGACCAGCCATGTCGCCCTTCCGGCCTTGTAAATTACCGTCGTTGATGCATCCTGGCACGGACTGGAGGACATCATGGCTACACTTACTTATCCCGTTCCAGACCCATGCCTGCCCGGGCAGGAGAGTGTCTGGTCTTTCCCGAGGCCGAGCATCGCCCAGCCTGTGCGCAATCATTTGAAAATCATCTACAACGGCCGCGTTCTCGCGGAGACGACGGCCGCAGTGCGCACGATCGAAACAAGCCATCCGCCGACCTATTATTTTCCGCCCGCCGACGTAGATCTCTCTATGCTGCTTGAGAGCAGCAGCAGGTCGATCTGCGAGTGGAAAGGACAGGCGCGCTATTTCGATATTCAATCAGGCGACAAAACGAGCAGGAACGCAGCCTGGGCCTATGCGCATCCCACGACATCCTTTGCCCTGATTAAGGATTTCATAGCCTTCTACCCAAAGGCTATGGACTTGTGCCTCGTAGACGACGAGGCCGTTGTGCCCCAGGCCGGGACGTTCTACGGCGGATGGATCACCTCAGCCGTTGCTGGCCCGTTCAAAGGTCCGCCTGGGACAGAGCGTTGGTGAATGGGGCCAGACAACGTTCAATGGGCTTGCGATGTACCAGCGACGCTGCAGACCGATAGACGGCAGAGTTAGCTTAGAGGACCTTGGGCCTTCCGTTCAACGTCCCCGGAATTCCTCGTAGAAGTCGATGTGACGGCGGGCACGGTGGTCTGACCGGCTGCGTTCCTCTCGGAAGTTTTCTATCGCGCAGCGGACCCTGGCCATGAAGGCGGAGCGGGTTTGTTCGGTGCAGTTGTTCATGTCGTAATCGGCGAGATACTTCACTGGGGCTCCGATCTTGATCTGGCCGCGGATCACGCGCTTGACGATCTTTTTCGGCGGATTGCCGGCGAGGAAGGCGCGCATCGGGGTGGCGCCGTAGGTCATGACGGCTGCGAGCTTCCTGATGTGGCGCAGCGTCGGAGTCAGTTTGCCATCCACGAGGTCAAAGGAGACGCCCGGTAGCCAGACGCGGTCGAAATAGCCCTTCAGCATGGCGGGAAAACCGAAATTCCAGACGGGGGAGACGATGACAAGTGCTCCCGCCTTCCTCAGGCGCTCGACATAGGGCTGAACGGGGGAGAGATTGTCGGGAATGTCGTGATAGACGCGGCGGTCATGGGCGGAGAGGACAGGATCGAAACCCTCCTCGTAGAGATTGCAGCCGTCCACCTCGTGGCCGGCATTTTCCAAGCTCTCGCAGGTGAGCTTGCAGAGCGCCCGGCCGAAGCTTTCTTCGAGGGGATGGGAGTGGAGGACGAGTACGCGCATGTCAAAGCTCCAAGTCGTTGCCCGCCGCATCAGCGGTCGGGGTTCCAGTTCGAAAACTTCCGCGCCGTTTGTCCCCGCATCCTGATCCCTTGGCTCCTAATTTATGAGCCGATCTTAGCCAAAGCGGCTTGGTTGGTCGAAAGGGAATGAAGAAATGCTGGTAACAGAACCAGGATATGCCGAGCCGGAGCTGACACTTGCCGATCGAACCTATGTTCGGCTGCGCGAAGAGGTCATCACCACGCAACTGCCTCCCGGCACGTTGCTGCGTGAGGCCGAGCTGATGGAGAGTCTTGAAAGCGGCAGGACCCTGTCCGGGAGGCCCTGCAACGATTACAGCACGACGGGTTCGTGGTCGTCGGCGCTCGCCGGGGCACGTTTGTCAGCAAGGTCGATATTACCGATCTCACCGCAGTCTATGAGGCACGGGCACGCATTGAATCCTACGCCACCCGGCTGGCAGCAGAACGTCTGCGCGAATATGAGCGCGTAGAGGCCCTAGCGCTGGTCGATGAGTTGCAGCGCACGGAAGGTCCGATGGGAGCTGAGCGACATCCTCGCTCTTGACCGCCGGGTGCACCGTTTCATCTATCGGGCGGCGAAAAATCCATATCTTCTCACGACACTCGAGCACTATCACAACCTGTCCCTGCGAATACTCTACGTCGCAATAAAACGCTTCCCCGTTCTCGTGCCACGCCTGGAGGACGTTCTGCGCGAGCAGATCGCAATGCTCCAAGCCGTCTGCGCCGGCCATGGCGAGGATGCCGAAAAGCCGTCGATGAACCACGTCCTGAGTTTCGAGGTCGAAGTGCGCAAGATCATATGATGGGAAGGGAGAGAGGAATCACCATGTGAATTCATCCACAGCAAAAGATTCCGGTTGAACGGCGTATCAACGATTTGCGCCGGTTTCACATGGTGTTTTGGGTTCAGATCCGTTCAGGCAATACATCAGCTTGTCGAGTGTCTGCGATCCTTGTCTTACCGGACAGTCGAGTTTGAACGGCTTTGCATCCTGGACGCCTTCGAAGTTGCAGTCACGGATATCTGGGTGGACTGCGAGAAATGTGGCTGACGTCTGCTCCATTCTTTCAGCCCCCATGACGTTCGCACTTCATGTCCGGGAGGGCGAACGTCAAAGCCACGGGATGGCGCCAGCCGCCATGTAAAGGAGCGCTCCCGTGATGCCGAGCGCGATGGCCGTCATACTAAGCCCGACAAGAACCACGAGCCCGTCGCGCTCGATCAGACCGATGGCGATCGCACAGAGTGCCGCAACGGGGGCAAGGTTTCCAAACGGGATTGGCAGAGCGACGGCGACTGCAAGGCAGAAGACCGGAAGCGCAAGCAGGTAAGGCATGCGTGGTCCGGCAAATGCCTTCATCCGACCCGGCCGGACAAATTGTTCGATCCGTCGGACCAACGGCGATGCATACCGCTCCAACGCTTCGAATGCCTTTGCCGATATGCGTCGATTGGCTAGCAGCGACGGAAGCCATAGGGATTCCAGTCCGATCGCGAATTGAAGCGAAACAATTGCGAGCGCGGAGCCGAATATCATCCCGAAAGGACCGGGGATCGGGATCAGCGCCGGCAGTGCCAGAAGAAGCATCACGAAACCGAAGCCGGACCTCCCTATGAGCTCGAGAGCGTCGGCAATCGTCAGGCCGTCCCGGGTGCGTGCGTTTGCTACAAGATGTGACAAGGTCTTGGACGCTGTGCCGGTATCGTGCTCGCCGTCGGGCCCTGCCAGGGTCAACCTTCCGCCTCGCGCGTATTTTTAGTGCTGATCAGTGCGCGCAACGCGCCGCAGCTCGGATCGGCACCATCAAACACCCGTTCAGGTGACATCCACCCAATCGAGATGCCGATCGCTGTAGCCGTCGCCCAGCCCGGCTCATTGCCGGCCTTGTCGATGAGGCGTGGAACCTCAATAGCGAGGCATTGGCGCGACTGCTGCACAAGCTCTACCGGCGCGTTAGCGTTATCGAGATGTTGCCGCATCTCGGCATGCAGCGGATCGATAACGAATAGCGTAAAAATCCATGCGGCAATGTCTGCGATCATCATCCTGGTCCCGTGTCTTACGGCATCTGTCGGTATGGGGTCCGACATCGTGAAAGCGCCGAAGACTTTCACCAGAGGGGCCCGGACCAGCGGGTCGAACATGATTTGGGAAGAGGAGTGGGAGTGTTCAAGGCTGTGGGGCCTTGACGGCGCAAGTCGGCCTGGTCGATCACACTGCAATCGCGTGAACAGAAAGCAATGCTGCATGCCATATTACCTCGTCACCCAGACGTCGCTCGTGGAGGGTGGGGATGAAGTTGAAGCCGCTCGGAAAGTCCTCACGAAGTTGAAGTCGGATTCCGCCGTGAGATTCACCGTCAAACACGATGAAGAGACGATCCGGCAGGTGACGGTTGCCAACGTCCCTGCATGGGGAGCCGCGCAACCGACTGCGCAAGATCCTCGATCATCCCCGAAACGGATCCAGCAAGACATCGTGCTTGAGGCCTCAGGCGTCAATCAAGCCGATGCAAATGTCTCCAAGCGGCCTGTCCTGTCAGCCAGGAGTGTTATTCTAGGATTGAGCCTGTTTGCAGCCGGCGTAACAGCGGGGCTGGTCATCATGGCTTTATTTGATCGCACTCATGGATGAGCCAAGGGAAACTTCCGGAAGACAGTTGAGAAGAGCTGCTACTGTTCCTTGAGGGGATCGTTCGGACTGGAAGCGTCACCGCCGCAACCGTTAAATTAGCCATGCGCCACAGCGCTTTCAGCAAGCAGCTTTTTTTTGCTGCAAGCATGGTTAGGCATCCTGCCCTTCGAAGAAAATCGCAGAGGGATGATTTCGACAGCCGATGTCGGTCGCCTTGCGGAAGTGCTCGGTGGTGCTTTGACGGGATTCACGATGCGTTGGAAGTGACTGTCGCTGTTCCTCGTGTCGCTGGCGGTCTTCTTCATCACGGAGTTGTTGCCCGGCGATACCTCACAAGAACTGCTTGGCCAGGCCGTGACGACGGAAGCCGCATCCCAGCTTCGCGAAACGCTCGGTCTCGATCGTCCGGCAATCCTGCGTTATTTCGAGTGGATTTTTGGGCTGCTGACCGGCGACCTCGGTTACTCGCATGTCTCTGACCGGCCGGTTGCCAACCTCGTCGCCGAACGCCTGCCGAACTCGCTCACACTCGCTGCCATCACCATGGCGATCACCATTCCGCTGGCGCTCGGTCTCGGTATCGTCGCCGCCATCTGGAGAGGTTCAATTTTCGACCGGGCGATCTCGTCAGCTGCGATCATGCTCGTGTCGCCAAACGAGACAGCTATCTTGCACCGGAAAGGGCTTGGGGTACGCCGGGAGTGAAAATAGGCTTTTGTCGCCATATCCGGCCCTGTTCCATGCGATCGTAACCGATCTTGAACACCGCCCTCATGTACACATTGCCGAAGGGTTGACTGAAATTGTAGGGGACAGGGGCGTCAATGACTGCCATGTGGAAGTTTACTCCGGTACGCCTGCAATACTCGTAGGCCGCGTAGAGAGACTGCCGTGTCTGAGATTTAACCAAGCTTGCGTAAGCCCGCGTCACTACGGGTACGGTCGAATTGGACGTGACAGAAAACTCAGGCATCAGTGTATTGTTGATTAAGAAATACATGTCCGCCCCGCGAATGACTGCGGGCAACGAGACATTCGTAACCGACAACATCGCTTCGGGAACAGTCACGATCTGGGAAGACGGGGCTCCATCTGAATGAAGCTCGGAAATCGTTCGACCATCGATCGTAGCAATGATCTTTACCGCTGGAAAAGCGCCGGGAATACTGGCAGATGCCACCAATACATTGCGGAACAGATTAAGCGCATCCGGGCGCGAGCTGGCGGCAATCGCGCCCATGTCCCAGAGCATGCCGCGCTGAGTATCGAGATTGGTTGTCAGGACAAAAAGATCTCTGCCTTTTCGGTATTCCACCGCAATTCGGTCGAGTACTTCTTGCGTTACGTGTTGCTCGACCATGTTCATTAAAGGCTTCTGGTAGTATAGGCTCTCGCCGAGAAGCCCAGAAATAATTGGTCTGCGTTGGAGCAGATCTTCAGCGACTCCACTCGTGTATAGATGCTCCAGCGTATCGTCGTAGTCAGGGCCGAGAAACGCAAACGGGGCGATGAGTGCTCCCGTGCTGACGCCACTGACAACGTCGAATGTTGGACGGTCGCCGCGTTGCGACCACGCTTTGAGAGCGCCCACAGAGAACGCACCGCCAGCGCCGCCGCCAGAAATTGCCAGATATTGATGCCGCAATGGAGATGGTGTCCGCGGTACTCTTTTCTTGGCAAATAGTCCGACTTCGCCGTCCAAAGGCTTGCGCACATTCGCAAATCCGGGGATCTCGGCGCCACGCGCATCGTCTCGAGAGTAAGGCTCTCTTGCCGATGTACAGCCGAACAAACCCAGAGCGATGATGAGGCTGCTAAGCACGCCTCTTAAGCAGAACGTTGGCAGCGGTATCAAAGCCGCACGGAAGGGTGACGCCAATTTTGCAGGCCTTGATCAGCGCTTCAACGTTATCCTGATCGCGAAAGCTCTTCGCGATCAGGACGGCTCTCACACTACGCGTTAGCTGTAGGGTGACATGCAATGCGCGCGTATTCCTGCTCGCGGAACATAGCTGTTGTCAGATGCGACATAGGATCGGTAACGCTTCGCGCACCAAGCGAAATGTTCCGGTGGCAAATCCTGACGCATGCGGTGGCCAGGTGGTCTGTATCCTGGTGGTGGCGGCTCGTAACCCGGAGTTGGAGGTGGCGGACCATCATCCTGCGCGGCGATCGCTCCGCCAACTATCGAGCCGGCCGCAAACGCCGACAGTGGGTACCACCATCCATCGGGGCCACGACGTAAACCGCCTCTAGGCTCAGGTTCGCCGCGATAGCCGTTCAAAAAACCGGGCCCATTCTGCGCGACAATGATGGATTTGGGGGCCTCATTAACAGGCGGGAAGAATTGTGCCCAGGCCGGCGAGGCGATGACGACGGACACTGCCAGAAGTGCAATCGATATTCTATTCATGTTTGTTCTCTCGTTAACGCGAGAACCAAAGTCGGCACACTATGGCAAAAATCGAGCGATTACTGTGTGATGGCGTCTTATTTACTCTGCTTTACTAAAGTCGTAATTATCTTAACAACAGATTAGACAACTCGGGGAATAAGCCCTCTGGTACAGATCTTGACCGGCTAGGACGAGTTCGGCGCCGCGGTGCAACTCGTCTATCTTACCCGCGGACAGTTGCCGCGACGTGTCCGCGTTCTGATGGATTTTGTAGTGGATGCTTTTTTGAATGAAAACGCTTTGGGCCAAAACAGGGCCTTGCTCAAAAGCCGTGTTCCCTGGGACCATAGCGCCATGATCTATCAAACACGGCCTAAGCCGTGCATGTCTACATCGGAAATGGGCTTGAGCTAGCGGCGAAGATTTGTTCAGCCCCGCGTCTGGCACCGCTGGCTCATTGAGCAGATATGTCCGCTTCCGTGGTACCGTCGCTAGGAGCGGACTGCCCCCGCACGGCCCTATATCGGTCGTTCTCCATACGACAAACCGACGTTCTCTGTTGAGCAGTTTCATCGCGTTGATTCTAATATAACAGAGTCGGAGGTTCGAACCCGTTCAAGGTGGCCGATTTTACAGGTCGCGGCGCAATTACGCCCTGAAACCAATAAAACTTGTAAATCCTCCTACTCGGGAAAACTCTACTAAAAGCTCCTCGGCATGATCGCTGAGCAGCTTTCGCGTTCTGGGCTGATTGCCAAGGTTGCCTGAAAGTTGGCGCGACAGCACATGCTGACCCACCATTATAGTCCGTCCCGCTGATCGCCTTGTGTGAGTAGGGTTCGAGCAGACGCCAGCCGCGGGTCTTGCTAAAGTCCTGACAAAGTTCGATCTGCAGCTCGATACGCACATCTGTCTGGTCCGAGGGATTGCGCGCGTAGATAGGAGTAATTTTGGCCTCTTATGGGATCATGACGTCCGTTTCGCCGAGCACGAGGAGGTGAATGGTCACTACCTCAATGAGGGGACAGCTTCGACGCGGCTGGCGTTAACGTCGTTGTACGAAGGGATGGCCTGTTTTCCTGCCCCCTCCCGGTACAGCTACTTCGCTTAGCGTGTTCCGGTTCTTCACCGCCTTCATTACGTACCTGCGGAAGGTCCGCCGCTTTGGCGACGCACGTATATCTGGTCTCGAGTGGCCTCTTTTCACTGAAAGTCCCAACCGGCTCGGCGTGTTGCGACAAACCTCATCGCTTCTCTGGCGCGGTCGCCGGTAGCCCCTTTCAGGAGACGGGCGTTCTCGCGGGCCTGCCCGACCCGATTTGCGCGAGAGGCGTGGTCTCCGCGCCAGCCTTCTCCTTGACCTTCACTCGGATGTCACAGAAATTGCGCTACGCAACCGTATGATAGCAAGCCATACGCGAGAGAAATTGCGCACTGCGTGCGAGCAACTGCTGTCGGCTGCTCGGCACCCCGATGATGTGACGGTGCGGACGATCACCTGTCGGGCGGGCACCAATGTGGCGGCGGTCAACTATCATTTCGGAACTCTCCAGCACCTGATTTTTTCGGCTGCCGAGCGCGTCTATCTCCGCCTCAATGCGGAGCGCCTGGCATTGCTTCAGGCTGCGGTCCAACGGGCCGATCCGGCACCTGCCTGCGCCGGCGATCTTATCGCAGCGCTTGTCGGGCCATCCATCCGCTGGAGCCTCGATCCCCATTCCAGTTACGGGGTGCTGCGTCATCTGACGACGCTTGCACAATCCAGCGACGACCCGGAAATATTCCGGCCGATGGTCGAGGATATCGAGCATCATCGCCAGTTCGTCCCGCACTTCAGAAAAATCGCGCCATGGCTGAGCGAGGTCGATGTCGGATTCCGCATCTCGTGCCTTCTCGGGGTGCGCACGCAGATGACGAGAAGCCGCGGCCGCACCGACGAACTGACGGACCACCAGCTCGATCTTGGCAATGCCAGCAGCATCATTGCCCTCGTTGTTGCAGCAACGGAGCCGATGTTTACCACGCCGATTTCAAACAGCGTTTCAAAGCCGTCATCCCGCTGAGACGGGAAGCGCCTAGACAGGCTCCAACGCAGGAGCTCCCCATGGTCGAAACGACGTTCATCCACATCACCGATCTACATGTCGGCAATCCTTCCGTCGCCGATAGCCATCTGTTCAGCGACACCTCGGCCACGCTTTCGCGCGTGCTCGCGCTGATCGGGTCGATGGATCAGAAGCCGCAGTTCATTATCGCCAGCGGCGATCTCACCAATCGCGGCGATGTCGAGAGCTACCGCCAGCTGCGGTCGCTGATGGCGGCCACCGACGTGCCGGTCGTCTACGCGATCGGCAATCATGACACGCGCGCCGGCTTCTACGAAGCGATGCTTGACCGAACCAACGATCTCGATGCTCCCTATGACCACGACCAGGTAATCGGCGGCATCCATATCGTCACGCTCGACACCACGACCCCCGGCGAGATCGGCGGCAGCCTGACGCCGGCGCAATTCGCCTGGCTCGCTCAGGCGCTCGACCGGCACGGCGATCTGCCCAAGCTGATCGTTGCCCACCATGCCCCGGTGCTGGGCGACGCTGTTCCATGGGACCACTGGCGCACGATCGAGTTCAGCCAAAGCCAGCAGCTGGCCGGCGTGCTCAAGGGCCGCAACATCCTCGGGATCCTCTCCGGTCATATCCATCACGACCGGTTCTCCTCATGGCATGGCATCCCCGTCATCGTCGGCATGGGCCAGCATGCAGCAACCGATATTCTGACGACAGACATACTGCGCATGGTCGAAGGCGCCTCCTTCGGGATCGGCACCATTCGTACCTCGGGCCTGACCATGGCGCTCGTTCCCCTGCCGCAGACCCGCAACGAACTCAACCGCTACGACCTGTCCCTGCTGCGCCACAAACAGGATGCGGCCATGCCGGGCGCCACCGAATGACCAACTTCTCCCAACAGGAGCTTCCCGCGATGAGAAAACGCACCTTCCTCGGCCTTGCGGTCGCCGCAGTCCTCGGTGCCGCCGGAACAACCGGCGCCGCGCATGCCGAAATGGCCGCCGAGATTACCAAGCCGGTGACCATCACTTTCTACAACTACAACCTCGCCACGGCGAGCGCCGGTGCCGACGCCACCCGCGAGATGATCGCCAAGTTCGAGCAGGAAAACCCGCTGATCAAGGTGAAGACTGTCGGAGTTCCCTCCAACGACATCATCACGCGCCTGCAGGCCGATATGGCCGCCGGCATGCAGCCCGACGTTGCCCAGCTGGTGTTTCGCGACCTCATCTATCTTGCCTCCGATCTGGGTGCACAGCCGCTCGAGGACATGGCCGGGGCCAAGGGCTACGCTGCCCTTACCGACGGACTGATCCCGCGTGGCGTCGACCTCGGCAAGATCAACGGCAAGACCTATGGGCTTGCCTATACGTTCTCGACGCCGATCCTCTACTACAACGCTGATCTCTTCCGCAAAGCCGGCCTCGATCCCGAGACGCCACCCAAGACCTGGGCCGAGGTGAAGACGGCAGCCGAAGCCATCGTCGCCAAGACCGGCGTGGACGGCTTCTTTCCCGGCGCCTATGGCCCGACAGACGGCACCTTCGTCTATCAGGCGATCCTGATGTCGAATGGCGGCAAGGTCCGCGATGACAACACGCTGACCTTCGCCGACAAGAACGGCATTGAAGCGGTGCAGATGCTGCGCGACATGGTCGAAAGCGGCGCCCATGCCCGCCTCGACCCGGCCAATCCGCAGGAGGCTTTTGCCGCCGGCCGGCTGGGCATGTATCTCTACACCAGCGCCCTGCAGAACTCCTTGTCCAAATCCGCCGACGGCAAGTGGGAACTGCGCGTGACCGGCATGCCGGCCTTCGGGACCAAGCCGACCGCGCCCACCAATTCGGGCTCGGCGCTCTATGCCTTCTCGCAGGATCCGGTCAAGCAGCGCGCCGCATACGAGTTGATGAAGTTCCTCACCTCCGACTACGGCTACACAATCATCACCTCGAAGATCGGCTATCTGCCGCTTCGCCTCAACATCGTCGACGATCCGAAGCTGCTCGGTCCCTGGACAGCGACGCACCCGCTGATCCGTCCGAACCTCGAACAGCTGTCGCGTCTTACCCCCAATGTCGCCTTCCCCGGCCCGAACTATCGCCAGGCCGAAGCGATGATGAAGGAAGCCGTCTCGGAGGCCGTGCTCGGTCCCAATGACGTGGTGAAGACGCTGACCGAGGCGCAGGCCAATGCCCAGGCGCTGATGCCCTGACCACGCGCGAGTGGGGGCGTTGCATCCGCGACGACGCGCGCCCGCATTTGTACCAAGACGAACAGACCGAAGCACAGCAGGAGGCCACCATGCGTCACTGGACGCTGCCCGACACCCACAACATCCGCGACCTCGGCGGCTACAATCGGCAGGCCGGCGGCACCACGCAATGGCGCCGGATCCTGCGCGGGGAAGCACTGCACCCGCTCAATGGCGAGAGCCTGGCGACGCTTGTCGCCGATGATCTCTCGCTCGTCATCGACCTGCGCGGGCCGCACGAGACTGCGGTCACAGACCATCCCTTCATCGGCCACGAGACGGTGTCCTACCGCAATATCGTGCTCTTCGACGCGCTGGCGCCGATCGCAATGGTGCGGCAGCCCTTCGACATGGCGGAGCGCTATTGCAGCGCGCTGGATCATTGTGGCGCGCAGTTCGCCACGGTCTTTCGCGCCATCGGGCAGGCCCGGCCGGGGATGGTGCTGTTCCACTGCACCGCCGGCAAGGACCGCACCGGCGTCGTCGCTGCCATGCTTCTGGCCACCGCCGGCGTCTCGCATGCCGACATCGTGGCCGACTATGCGCTCACCGCCTCCGCCGAGGGCCTGATCGCGCAGCTTCGCGCCCGCTCGCTTGCGGCCGGGATCGATGCCGACCATGTCGAGCGGATGCTCGCCAGCGACGCCGTGACGATGGAAGCCTTCCTTGACTGTCTCGATGCGGGGCATGGCGGGATCGCGGCCTATCTCGCCCGGATCGGTCTTAACGCCGCGGAGATCGACGCGCTGACGGACCGTCTGTGCGCGTAAGACACCCGTCGCGCGCTTTTGCCACGACCGGACCGACGAAAAGGCCAACGCCTTTCAAACCCACTGGAGCGTAGAATGGCCCTGGCCACACAAGCACCGATCCGCCGCAGACGGATGACCCAGTCGCGCTGGGCACCCTGGCTCTACCTGTCTCCGGCCATCATCCTGCTTGTGGTTTGGATCTACTGGCCGCTGGTCGATGCGCTACGTCTGAGCTTTTACCAGTGGAACATGCTGCCCAATTCGCCGCAGATCTATGTCGGCTGGAACAACTACACGCGCATCTTTGCCCTGCCCAAATTCTGGCAGTCGCTGCGCAATACCGGGATCTATATTTTCGGTCTTTTGCCGCTCGCCGTGCTGATCCCGCTGGCGATCGCCATCTATACTCATGACCTTCCCGAGCGCTCGCGCAACATCTACCGCGCCATCATCTTCGTGCCGATGATCATCGCGCCGGTGGTGGCCGCCGCCGTCTGGCGCTGGCTGCTCGATCCCGGCTGCGGCCTGGTCAACCAGATGCTCCAGGGCATCGGCTTCAAGCCCGTGAAGTTCCTCTCCGATCCCAACACCGCGATCTGGATCGTCATCCTGATCACCGGCTGGAAGCTGATCGGGTTTTCGACGCTGATCCTTTCTGCCGCCAATGCCAACATCAACCCCTCCCTGGTGGAGGCCGCGCGCATGGACGGCGCCAGCAAATGGGAGATCATCCGCGACATCCGCCTGCCGCTGCTCAGTTCCACGGCCCTGTTCCTGGTTGTCATGACGATCCTGCTCGGCGCGCAGTGGAGTTTCACCTACATCAACGTGCTGACCGGCGGCGGCCCGCTCGGCTCCACCTCCAACATCTACTATCTCCTTTGGGATTTCGGCTTCTCCACCATGTCGGTGGGCTGGGGCTCGGCTGCGGCCGTCATCCTTTTCCTCGGCTTCGGCGCAGTGGCCTTCGTGCTCTTCCGCCTGATCGACAGGTACACTTTCCATGACAACTGACGTCCTGCGCGCGCCCCGCCCGATGACGCGCCCGCTTCGCCGCATCTCGGACAAATCTGGCCTCGACACCGCCGCCGGTCATGTTCTCATGGTCCTCCTGTCGATCCTGTGCCTTTTCCCGGTCTACTGGATGCTGGCCAGTTCGCTGCGTCCCGCCAATGCCATGTTCGAGACGAGCCTATGGCCGACGAGCATGTCGCTCGACAATTACCGGCAGGCTCTGGAGGCCATCCCGATCGGCCGCATGCTGGTCAACACGCTGGTCTTTTCCGTCGTGTCCACGGCCTTCCAGCTTCTGACCGGGCTTCTTGCCGCCTTCGCCTTCGCCCGCTGGACATTCGCTCTCGACAAGCTGGTGTATAGCGCCGTGGCGCTGACCTGGCTGGTACCCTTTCAGGTGGTGATGATCCCGAACTATCTGCTGATTGCCCAGATGGGTCTGCTCGATAGCATCGTGGCGCTGATCCTGCCGAACCTTGTCTCGGCGCTTGCCATCCTGCTTCTTGCCCAGGCCATGCGCAGCTTCCCCCGGGAAGTCATTGAGGCGGCGCGTATGGACGGCGCACGCAACTGGCGGATTCTCTGGGAGGTGATGGTGCCCAATCTGCGCGGCACGATCGCCTCGCTTGCCATCCTCATCTTCATCTCGACCTGGAACGAGTATTTCTGGCCACTACTGCTCAGCCGCACGGCCGAAAATTCCGTCATCCAGATCGGCATCCAGATGTTCATGACGGCCGAGGGCAACCAGTGGGGACCACTGATGGCCGCCTCGACGCTCGCAAGCCTGCCGGTCCTCGTCATCTACGTCCTCCTGCAGCGCCAGGTCGTCCAGTCCTTCATGAAATCCGGTATCCGCTGATGCGCGGCAGACCCATTCTCGCAGGCATCGGCCGCGACACGTCCACGATTGCACACCTGCACAACCGTCGTCCGGGAGACATCTGATGGCTGATCTGACACTCTCAAACCTGAAAAAATCCTACGACGGCAAGCCGGTCCTGCATGGCGTCGACATCACCATCCCCGATGGCCATTTCGTCGTCATCGTCGGTCCATCGGGCTGCGGCAAGTCGACCCTCCTGCGTATGATCGCGGGACTGGAGGAGGTCACGTCAGGCACGATTTCCATCGGTGAAACGGTGATGAACGACATCGAGCCGGCCGATCGTGGCTGTGCCATGGTGTTCCAGAACTATGCACTCTATCCGCACATGACCGTGCGCCAGAACATCGCCTATCCGCTTCGGATCGCCAAGCTGCCGCGGGCCGAGCGCGACAGCAAGGTCGAGGCTGTGGCGAAGATCCTGAACCTGACGGAGTATCTCGACCGGCGCCCGGCGCAGCTCTCCGGCGGGCAGCGGCAACGCGTGGCCATGGGCCGCGCGATGGTGCGCGAACCCGACGTCTTTCTGTTCGACGAACCGCTGTCCAATCTCGATGCACTGCTGCGCGTCCAGATGCGCATCGAGATCAAGAAGCTGCACCGGCGCCTCAAGGCGACGTCGGTGTTCGTGACGCATGATCAGGTCGAAGCGATGACGCTTGCCGACACGCTGATCGTGATGAATGCCGGTCGCGTCGAGCAGATCGGATCGCCCGCCGAGGTCTACCGAAAGCCGGCCTCGGTCTTCGTCGCCGGGTTCATGGGGGCGCCGGCCATGAACCTTTTCCCGGCCGCTATCGGGGCCGGCGGCGCTCTCGTCATCGATGCGCCAACTGGCGGGGTCGGCATCGGCCGGACAAGCCTTGCGGAAGGAACTCCGGTCACCGTCGGGGTCAGGCCGGAAAACCTCCTGCTGAGTGAAACTGCCGGAGCCGGCCTTCCGGCGACGGTCGACTTTGTCGAGGAACTGGGTGGCTCGCGTGTCGCCTATTGCACCCTTGGCGACCGGGAGATCGCAGCGACCCTGCCACCCGGCGACCAGCAACTGGAAGGCCGGCCCGTCTGGCTGACCCTGCCGCCAGAGGCACTGCACCTCTACGACCGGACCACAGGACAACGCATCGACGTGCCGGTCCATGCCGCCAGGAGCAGCATCCCGAGCGCTTTCGAGCTGTCCATGTGATGTCATGCATGGAGGCAGCTTAATGTCGCCCGCGTGGTCCTGCGATCGGTTGCCACTCGACAGCAGGTGTAGGCGTCAGAGATCCCGTATCGTTGGATCACCGCCGGCCAAGGCGTGTAAAATCCCGTCATGTATCACGTCCGCAAGCGGGTCGTAGACCCGCAAGCGAACGCACAAGCGCGGCTATTCGCAGAGATATGCGCGTGACATTTAGAGCGTCGGGAGCGTTCCAACAACTCTGAGGGATAGACCCTCGTAGGGCTCCAGATTGATAGTCAATGCGCCATCTTCTGTAAGGTCGCCTTCGATTGACTCCGCAATCATGTCGACGACAGGTCCTGGCCTGACGTTCTGCAAGATCACGACTTCGGAGATCGCCGAGGAGCTGAAATTCAGGGCGGTCACCTGCGTGCCTCGTAGATCCGGAAGTTCGTGGACCATGATGAGCAAACCTGGGGCAGTGGTATCAGGTATCGAGACTTGTCGACTGGCCGCGATCCCATAAGCTTCCCGAACGGCCAGCAGGCGTTTGAGCTGCGAGGCAAACGAGTCCGGCTGCGCGAGCTGCTCGCTGATCGGGCCGTATAGGGCGCGGGCACGCGGCATGCCGTCGGCGGAAAACTCCTCGCCAGAGTTCTGACCCGTCAGATCATAGGCGCCGCGTTCGATCCAGCGGGTGTCGCCGTCGGCCATCAGGTGCTGCACCTGAGCCGGCGTTAATGGCAAAGCGCCGACCAGATCCCATCCGGAAAGCGCGAATACGCCCGGCTGAAAAGCGTTGTACATCACCAGCAGAAGGTGAATTTTCTGGATCAGCTTTGTCGTCTCGTCATCGATGCTTTCCAGGTCGGCAATGTCGAGGGCTGCGGCAATGACGCTCGCTGTCGTGCAGGCGATTCCGTTCGTGACAAAGGGAAGGTTATAGGGGGCGTTAGGTCCCGAAAGGCGCTCGCGTATTACGTCGCGAATATGCATGCGCAGCGTTCGCCCCTGCCAAGTCTGGCCGGCAAAGGTGTAAATATCGTCTGCATGCAATGTCCAGAAATGCACGAGTTCCGTCGTCAGTTCATCGTGATTCTGAAGCGCATGAATAAGCGACGCAGGATCGATGCCAAATTCATGGACCATCCGCAGCATCATGCGCAAGAACTCGGTATTGCCTGTCAACAGCGCGTGATGATAGGCCGGGCGCGTGATAAAATCGTAGGACAGATCCGCTCCACCCTTCGACATCGCGGCAATATCATCGATCGTCAGGTTAAGCTCCTGAAACGAAAACCCGCCGGCCTTGCGGATCATGCCAGCGAGCAGTGCGTTGCCCGTCACGGAAAGCGGATGGCTTTCCGACCATGCCGGCCCCTCCACTCGGCGCTCGACGCCGAGAAATCCATTCGCGTCCAACCGCAGGCCACGGGCGCCCATCTGGTCGATCGAATGCAACGCATCGCCGATGATCATCTGTTGCGCGGCAAATGATGGATCCAGCCAGTTCAGGCTCGGCTGCCCCTCCTTGAAGTAGTGCAGGTAAACCCAGCGGCGCTCCTTGCCGTCGACGCCGGTAATAGGGCCGGTCGCACTCCAGTCCGTCTCTTTGACGCCGGGCTCGAAGAAAATGACCCGCTGGAGCTGGCCGACAATCAAGCCACGATCCCTCAGGTAGTCAACGGTATCGGCAGGCAGGTTGACCGCCTCCCGGCCCTCAGGCACGTCCGGAAGACGCTGCCATTCTTCCTCTGGAATTTCGACCATGTGATAGAGACCAGGGTAGGTCGAATGATTCATTTCGGCGAGCCGAAAATCCGGACCCTTGCCCGTGTGTGAAGGAATGACATCGTCAATGACAATGGCGTTGTGTGCCGCCGCCATGCGGCTGATGGCAACGAATTCCTCGTTCGTGCCGAAAGTCGGATCGATGTCGAAGCTTATTCTGTCGAAATTGCCGTCGATCGTCGGGCTGTAGACGCCGTCTTTCATACTGCCGGCACGTTTCATCGGTCCCGTGTGAATACCGCGTACGCCGATCGCCGAAAGGGCTGACCACAGATGTGCGTCGCCAAGGGTCTTGAGAACGGATTCGCCGGGCAACGGGATTACCGAAGGGGGATAGGCCGTCATCCATACCGATGCGATCGATGAAGCGACACGAGGCCGCGCCTCTGCATAGGGCCGCTGCCATAGGCGCGACTGCCCGCCGTAGGCCTCGGCAAATGTACGTGCTTGTTGCAACATCGACAAAGCGACGAGCTCTTCGATTGATTCATTGCTTGGTAGCGTCATTAATGCCTCGAAGCCGGAGCGGGAGTACAGGGATTATTGCAGGCCGATGCAGGTAGCAAGCCTCCCGAAAAGAGCCTGCCTATTGGAAACTGCATCCTCACTTACCCCGGAGTTGTCGGTTCTACCAACAGACTTCTTGCTTTCCTCACACCCAAAGCGTCCGAACACCGATAGCGCGACATCCTCAAATCCAGGTTTCGCGGTGCCCAGTAAAGAGCGGAGCTGCCGGCACACCCACTCTGCAAACCGCGTAAGTACCGAGTCGACGGTTCCTTTGGGTTTAAGGCGGTCGAGTTTTCAGATCGCTGCGCCATCAGGCCCCCGCAACCAAATCATCAAAAAGCACCCGTAGCTCTAAGCTGCGGGTGTTTTGCGTTGCGGCAGACCTCGCCCAGGATGGCTCCCGCCGCGCCGATCCCCGCCGTCAGTCCGCGGGTTTGTCCTCCGACCTGCTATGTCGAAGGGAGAGAAACTCGAAGAGACGCGCGACTGCCTCCGCGCCGGGATCGATGTGACCTTCGAGCTGCCGGGCATTCAGGTAAGCCGCCCGGCCTGCGCGTGCGTTGAGATAGGTTGCGGTCAGGTTGGCGCCGGCGCGGGCTGCACTGGCCGCTGCTGCAAAACCCTTGTCATAGGCGTCCAGTGCAGGCGAGAGCGCATCGACCATGGTGCGGTCGCCGAGCTCTGCGCCGCCGATTTCCTGCATGCGGGCAAGGCCGGCCTTGAGCGCGTCGCGCATGCCAAGACCACTTGAGGCCCCATCGCCTGCCGCGGCAAAGAAGATGGCGAGCAAGACGCCGGAAGAGCCGCCCATGGTCTGGCTGAGTTCCTGGCCCATGGCGCGAAAGAGCTGGGTGTGATCTGCAAGCGGTAGCCGATCGAGGGCCTCGATCAGGGCACGCGCGGCGCTTGCAAGGGTCGAGCCGGTGTCACCGTCGCCGGATTTGGCATCGAGCGCGTTAAGGTGTTTTTCCGCCTCGATCAGGAGCTTGCAGCACTCTGTGAGGAATTGACGGGTGGGCAGATGCTGCGAGGCAAGCGGCGCGATCGGGGTCAGTCCATCGGGCAGGGCGATGACGTTGACGGGTCGCATCGCCGTCACGCCTGGCCATGCTGCAAGGCCGACCGGCTTGGCCAGCAAGTCGAGATCGGCCTTTTCCGCCGGCAATACGGAAATCGAAAAGCCCTGCATGTCGAGCGAGGTCATCATCGCAGCAGGCCCGACGATATGCGAGAGGCGCGCGCCGATCGCCGATTGAACCAGTTCGTTGACGACCACGGCCATTTCCAGCACGGAGGTGCCGCCGAGATTGTTGACAAGTACGACATGCGGCTTGTCCTCCATGCCCGCCGCAAGCCGGTCCACCATGGCGGCCACGGCGCCGCGCACGCCGTCATACTCGATCTGCTCCACACCCGCCTCACCGTGGATGCCAAGGCCGAGTTCGGCGTGACCTTCGGGAATGCGTTTTTCCTTCGGCGAGCCCGGCACGGTACAGGTGTCGAGTGCAATGCCGATCGAGCGGGTATTGGCGATCACCCGCCGCGCAGTGTCGATGACGTCATCAAGACTTGCGCCGTTTTCCGCCATCGCACCGGCGATCTTGTGGACGAAGAGCGTGCCCGCCACACCGCGGGACTGCGGCAGATCGGGGAGCGCGATGTCATCGTCCACGATCACCATGCCGACATTCAGCCCAAAGGCACGGGCGCGTTCGGCCGCAAGGCCGAAGTTCAGCCGGTCGCCTGTATAGTTCTTGACGATCAGCAGGCAACCGAGCGGGCCAGTCACCGCGAGGATTGCGGTCAGGATAGCGTCAACGCTCGGCGAAGCGAAGACATCACCACAGACGGCGGCTGTCAGCATGCCGCGTCCGACGAAACCGGCATGGGCCGGCTCATGGCCGGATCCGCCGCCCGAGACAATCGCGACCTTCGATTTGTCCCAGTCGGATCGCAACACGACGCGGATGTGCGGATAGCCGTCGAGGCGGCTCAGCGCTCCAGCCGAGGCCATGAGCATGCCATCGATCGCCTCGGTGACGGCATTTTCGCGGCTGTTGAGGAATTGAGACATGAGACCCTCCCTTAGACGAGACGCATTCCGGCCGCATCGAAATAGATCGGCTGGTGCGGCTGGATTTTGATGATGTCGCCGCCCTTGAGGGCGGTGTGGGCATCGGTGACGGTGATGATCGGATATTCCCCAAGTATGAGATGAAGACGCGTCTGATCGCCGAGATGCTCCACCCGGACCACCTTGGCTTCCTGCCCTTCTCCCTGGAGAATATGCTCGGGCCGAAGCCCGATCGTATGGGCCCCCGCCGATGCTCCGGGGAAGAGGTGTGCGGGGAGCACGTTGATGCGCGGCTGGCCTAGCCGGGTCGCGGCATAGATGCTGACCGGCGCCTCGTAGATCTCGCGCGGCGAACCGAACTGCACGAGGCGTCCTTCCTTGAGCACGCCGACATGGGTTGCCATGGTCATCGCCTCGATCTGGTCATGCGTCACGTAGAGGAAGGTGGCGCCGGACCGGGCCTGGATGTTCTTCAGTTCGACCCGAAGGTCGGCGCGGAGTTTCGCATCGAGCGAGCTCAGCGGCTCATCCATGAGATAGATCTGCGGATTGCGGACCAGCGCCCGGCCGATCGACACGCGCTGCATCTCGCCGCCCGAAAGGGCCGTTGCCCGGTTGTCCAGCTTGTGGGCGATCTGCAGGACCTCGGCGATTGCCTTCACCTTCTGGTCGATCACCGCCTGCGGCGTGCGCAACAGCGGCGATTTCAGCGGAAATTCGAGGTTCTGCCGCACGGTCATGTGCGGGTAGAGGGAATATTGCTGGAAGACCATGGCGACATTGCGCTGTGCGGGCGTCAGCCCCGCCATGGACTGTCCGCCAATCCTGATGTCGCCGCTGTCCTGCGTGTCGAGGCCCGATACCAAGCGCAGCAGCGTGGTTTTGCCGGCTCCGGTCGGACCGAGAAGCACCACGAATGCGCCGTCCGGTACGGTCATCGTCACGTCGTCGAGCGCGCGGGTGGCGCCAAACGACTTGCGGATGCTGGAGAGAACGACTTCAGCCACGGGCGAGGACTCCTTCATTGGCCTCGGACACCAGTGCCTTTCCGCTCTCTGGGTCAAACAGGGTGAGTGAGCGGCGATCGAATTCAAGCCCGACGGGAACGTCCGTCCGGATGGCATCGCTCGACGCCGTCCGCGCCTTGATCTCTCCATGGGCCGTCTCGATCGTGACGATCTGTGTGGTGCCGAGATATTCGACGGCGGCCACCCGTCCGCGAAGACCGGCTTCGTCCGACAGGTGGACATGTTCCGGCCTGACGCCGAGCGTGAGCGCACCCTTGCGGCCTTCGCGGGACTTTGGAACCTCGATGCGGGATACACCGATCGTCACCGCGTTGCCCCCGTCGTCGATCGCACCTTCGAATTCCAGGAACGACATCGGCGGCGAGCCGATGAATTTCGCCACGAACTTGGTTGCCGGCCAGTCATAGATCTGCTGGGGCTTGCCGAATTGCTCGATCACGCCATGGTTCATGACGACAATCTTGTCGCCCATCTGCATGGCTTCCAGCTGGTCGTGGGTGACATAAACGGTGGTCGCCCCCATGCGGTCATGCAGGGCGCGCAGCTCCTCCGCCATATGCTCACGGAACTCCGCATCGAGCGCCCCGAGGGGCTCATCCATGAAGAAGGCCTTCGGCTGGCGCACGATCGCACGGCCGAGTGCGACGCGCTGGCGGTCGCCGCCCGAAAGCCCGCCGACCGGTTTGTCGAGGATGGATTCAATCTGCAGGATACGGACGACTTCCGCCACGCGGCGATCGACTTCCGAGCGCGCTATGCCCTGGCTGACCAGGGGATAGGAGATGTTCTTGCGCACGTTCATGTGCGGATAAAGCGCAAACATCTGAAAGACGAAGGCGATGTCGCGCTCGCTCGCGCGCTTCATGCCGACCTCTTCGCCGCCGATATAGATCTCGCCACTGGTCGGCAGTTCAAGGCCGGCCATCATCCGCAGCGTCGTCGTCTTGCCGCAGCCGGACGGGCCGAGCAGCATGAAGAACTCTCCATCCTCGACGGTGAAGCTGGACGACTTCACCGCATTGAAGGCACCGAAGTCCTTGCGCAGGTTTTCAACGCGAATCTGGGCCATGACTTACTCCGGAAAATGACTGACGACGATGAACATGACGGTTCCGATCAGCGTCACCGGAAAGGAGAAGGTAAAGAGTGTCAGCGAAAGCGGCTGCATGAGCATGATCACGCCGAGCGCGATCAGCGCCGAGGCGAACATCTCCCATTCGGGTCGCCGGAACCAACGCAGGCGGGCAAGGAAGTTCATCATTTGCGCACGGCTCCGAAGGTGATGCCGCGCAGCAGATGCTTGCGCAGCAGCACGGTGAAGATGATCACGGGCAGCAGGAACAGTGTCGCTGCAGCCGCAACGGCCGGCCAGTCGATACCGCCGCCAACCGACAGGATGGTCGGGATGAAGGGGGGCGCCGTCTGGGCATTGCCGCTCGTCAACAGGACTGCGAAAGCATATTCGTTCCAGGCGAAGATCAGGCAGAAGATCGCGGTCGAGGCGATGCCTGTTGCCGCCTGCGGCAGGACGACTTTGTAGAAGGCCTGGAAGCGGGTATAGCCATCGATTAGTGCCGCTTCTTCGTATTCGCGCGGGATTTCGTCAATAAATCCCTTGAGCAGCCAGACCGACAGCGACAGGTTGACCGCCGTATAAAGCAGGATCATGCCGAGGTGTGTATCCGAAAGCCCCAACTGACGGAACATCAGGTAAATCGGGATTGCGACGGCGATCGGCGGCATCATGCGTGTCGACAGGATGAAGAACAGGAGGTCATCCTTGAGCGGCACCTTGAAGCGGCTGAAGGCGTAGGCTGCCAGCGTCCCGAGGAAGATCGACAGGAATGTCGAGCCAAAGCCGATGATGACCGAGTTCAGGAATCGTTGCCCGAAGCGCGACGGGCCCGAAATGATCATGCCCCTTTCCCGTGTGATCTTGTCATACCACGTGGTGGGTGCCGGCAGTTTGGCGAGGTCTTCCGCCGAGGGGCGCGACTGTGTCGTGAAGAGGTTTACGTAGCCTTCAAGCGTCGGCTCGAAGACGACCTTCGGCGGATAGCTGATCGAATCCGGGCCGGACTTGAAGCTCGTCGAAATGATCCAGATGAGCGGGATCAGCGTGATCACCGCATATAGTCCGACCAAGATGCCGGCAATCCACTTCGAGGCAGGCGACGGTTCGGTGACGGAATGGGCGCTCATCGTTCCTTAACCTTGTTCAGGGCCTTCACGTAGATGGAGGCGAGGCCGAATACCGTGACGAACAGGACAATTGCATAGGCGCTGGAATAGCCGGTCCGCCATTTCTCGAAGGCCTCGCGCTTGAGGTCGATCGAGGCGAGCAGCGTCTCGTCCCCCGGCCCGCCGCCGGTGAGGAGGACCACCAGGTCGAACATCCGGAAGTTCTCGATGCCGCGGAACAGGACTGCAAGCATTAGGAATGGCAGTGCCATTGGCAGCGTGATCGTCCAGAACTGCCGCCACTTCGATGCGCGGTCGACTTCCGCTGCTTCATAGATGTAATCGGGGATGGAGCGCAGTCCGGCGAGGCAGATCAGCATGACGAAGGGCGTCCACATCCAGGTGTCGACGATGACGATCGCCCAGCGCGCCCAGCCACCGGGGCCAAGCATCGAGAAGCTGTCGGCGGGAATGCCGGTCAGGAATTCGACGGCGTAGTTCACGAGGCCGATCTGCGGCTGGTAAAGGAAGGTCCAGAAGTTGCCGACCACGGCGGGCGAGAGCATCATCGGGATGACGATTAGTGTCGTCACCAGGTCGTTGCCCTTGAACTTGCGGTTGATCAGCCATGCCAGGGAGAAGCCGATCAGCACCTGGAAGGTGATCGTCCAGATGAGGAAATGGGCGGTCGTCTGCATGTTCGCCCAGGTGTCGGCGTCGGTGAGGATGCGCGTGTAGTTGCGCAATCCGACCCATTTCACCTCCGCGTTCGGCTTGTTCGCGGCAAAGTTCGTGAAGGACAGGCGGATCGTCCAGATCAGCGGAAATATGTTGACCGACAGAAGCAGGAAGATCGTGGGTGCTACGAAGATCCAGGCGATTGCCCTGTCGCTTAAGCCCCGGATGCGTCTGGCAACCGGTTGTGGCGTCGCACGGGCGAGGCGGTCTGCGGGTGTGTCGGTCATCGTCCGGATCCGTGTGGCGTTTCCAAAGGGCAACCGCATGCGGTGCCGTGGCCGGTGAGGCAACAAGGCAAAGCTCGGGTTGTGCCGGCAGGCTTGAGGGTTTCGAAGATGTGCCGGCGGCAACGCTGGCTTTGGACTTTCCCCCGGCATTGCCGGGGGAGAGATTAAGGGCACTGCCCCCGGATCAGGTCCAGGAGCCAGGCTTTTCTTCTGTCAGAGCTTGCCTTCGTCCTCGAACGTTTCCGTCCAGTCGGCAATCAACCCGTCCAGAGCTTCCTTCGCGGTGCCATTGCCAGCGACGACATAGTCGTGGAACCGCTTCTGCGATGCCTGCAGCAGCGTCGCATAGGACGGCTCGGCCCAGAAGTCCTTTACGATCGCCATGCTGTCGAGGAAGGTCTGCGCATAGGGCTGGCTCTTGGCAAAATTCGGGTCTTCGACGACGGCGCGAAGGCACGAGAAGCCGCCCATGGACCACCATTTGTCCTGTACATCCTTCTGGGCGAACCATTTGATGTAGCCCAGTGCGCCGTCCATGTTGTCGGTGTTGGCGACGACCGAAATGCCCTGGCCGCCGAGCTGGGCGAACTTCTCGCCACCGGGCCCTGCGGGATTGACGAGATAGCCAGTCTTTCCGCTCCCGACATTCGGATC
Source organism: Rhizobium sp. Leaf321 (assembly GCF_001423215.1). Taxonomy (NCBI): domain Bacteria; kingdom Pseudomonadati; phylum Pseudomonadota; class Alphaproteobacteria; order Hyphomicrobiales; family Rhizobiaceae; genus Rhizobium; species Rhizobium sp. Leaf321. The sequence goes on from NZ_LMOF01000005.1 coordinate 99,509, forward strand.
AGCCTCGAACCCCGGCCAGGTAAAGGCGAAGTTCATCTGCATGGCGACCTGGCCCGATTTGTAGGCGTCGATGCCTTCGCCCATGTAGGTGTTGGATGTGCCCGGTGCGACGCAGCAATCATAGAGGGACTTGTAGAATTCGAGGCCCTTCACGGCGCCCTCGGAATCGACAAAGCCTTTCATATCATATGGTTTTTTCGGATTTTCGTACTTGAAGCCATAGCTGTAAAGCACGTCCATCACGCCCATCGTGATGCCTTCCGAGCCACGTTCGGTATAGATCGAGGCGCCGTAGACAGTCTTGCCGTCGATCTTGCGGCCCTGGAAGAATTCGGCGACCTGCTTCAGTTCGTCGAAGGTTGCGGGCGGCGTCAGGTCGCGACCGAACTTATCCTTGAAGGCTGTCTTAATTTCGGGCCGCTCGAACCAGTCCTTGCGGTAGGTCCAGCCGACCACGTCCCCGAAGGCTGGCAGCGACCAGTAGTTCGGGGTGTTCTTCGGCCATTCGGAATAACCCGTGACGGTTGCCGGAACGAAGGCATCCATCTTGATGCCTTCCTTGTCGAAGAACTCGTTGAGCTTCACATACCAACCGTTCTCGGCGGCGCCGCCGATCCACTGGCTGTCGCCGATCATCAGATCGCAGAGCTTTCCGCCCGAGTTGAGTTCGTTGAGCATGCGGTCGGCGAAGTTCGGCCACGGGACGAACTCGAATTTCATCTTGATGCCGGACGACGCCTCGAAGCCCTTGCTGAGTTCGACGAGTGCGTTTGCCGGGTCCCATGCTGCCCAGCAGAGCGTCAGTTCTTTTTCGTCGGCATGCGCCATCATAGTGCCGAAACCCATCGAACAGGCGACCGTTCCGGCAGCAAGCAGACCTTTCACGTAAAGCGATTTCATCATGTCATCCTCCCAGCGCCGTCCGGTCTCCTGCGGATGGCGAAACGCCCTTGCGGGCCAAATGCCGGCTCCGGACCCTAATCTCTGGCCGGCCTCCTCCAGCGGAACGGGGTGTAATGGATGCCTCTCCCGAACCCAGATGGAGGCTAATTGATGTGCGCACCTCAAAGCAAGTGATTTTTGAGGTGCGCACATCAATTCTTGCGTTTGCTGATGTTTTGAAGGAAAGCTCTGGAAGGCGGAAATCATGGGAAGTCGTCATGCGTCCAACAGCGAAGGATCTGGCCGAGGCTGCAGGCGTCAGCCTTGCAACGGTCGATCGTGTCTTGAACGAACGACCGAATGTGAGCCCGAAGGCCGCCCGGCTGGTCAATGACGCAATCGAGCGGATCGGCTTCGTTCGAAATCCGGCGGCTGTCAGCCTTGCCCGCAACAAGGTGTACCGTTTTCTCTTCCTGCTTCCGGCAAGCGGCGATCTATACCTCAAGGAGCTCCTGCGGCACGTTGAAGAGCTGACTGATGCGCTCAAGGGCGACCTCACCGAGATTGCCTACCGCCAGATCGGGATCGACGATGCGCATGGCGTGGCAAAGCTGCTCTCCAGCCTCGACAAGGAGGAGGTCGATGGCGTGGCTGTCATGGCGCCCGAATCGCCTCAGGTGCGAGACGCCATGGCGCGGCTTCTCCAGCGCAACATCAAGGTGGTGCAATTCCTGTCCGGTCAGGAAAAGCTGCCAGAGGCTGATTTCGTCGGTATCGACAACTTTGCGGCGGGTGCGAGTGCGGGCAAGCTGATGGGCATGCTTGCGGGTTCCCATCCGGGAAAGGTCATGGTGATCGCGGAAACCATGCAGTCGCTCGACAGCATCCAGCGCCGCCTTGGCTTCGACCACGTGATCAACAGCGCCTTTCCGCATCTGACCTGTCTGCCGTCCATCGAAACCCACGCCGACGAGGCACGTAGCCAGCAGGTGATGGCCCGCGTGTTGGCCGGCAATCGCGATGTTTCCGGAATCTACGTGCTGAGCGCAGAGGCTCGCGTGCCGATCCTGGCTGCTGCCGGAAACGTCGATCTCGGCACCATTGCCGTGGTTGTCCACGAGCGAACTCCCTTCACCGAACAGGCGCTCCGGGACGACCGTATCGATGCCGTGATCGCACAGGATCCGGGCCATGCGGTGCGCAGTGCAATTCGCATCATGCGCGCCCGCTCGGATGCCCGCGAGCCGCTCGCCGCACAGGAAAAGATCCGCATCGAAATTCTACTCAAGGAAAACCTTTGAGCCATATGAAGGGCGGCGCGCGCGATTGGTCAGAGGCTTTGATTTGGCCGGATGCGGAGCAAATAAACGAGCGCTTACATTTACTTGCGCCTGGCGGCGGGACTTCGGCGACCGGTGATGTGCAATAGGCAATTTTGGGAAAATCCAGAAAAGACTATGGCGGCCGTCGCCTCCAGACGGAAAGACAAATTTCTAAGACCGCACCCAGCCCCGCTGTCGTCGTTTTCGGCAGTCTGCATTACGACATCATCGTCAAATGTCCGGTCCGGCACGGCCGCGCAAAGGCGAAACAGTCACCGGCTCCGCCTGGAACCCGGCATGTTGCGGCAAGGGCGGCAACCGAGCGGTTTCCGCAGCCAAGGCCGGCGTGCGCTCGGCAACCCCGTATTCGGACAACGTCGAGATCTGCAGCGGCGTCCCGGTCATGATGCCTGCGACGCGGACGCGGGTTTTCGCCTCAAGTCCGATCAGCAATACCATCTATGACGCCTTCAGGTTCGTCACCACTGTTGCTATCGAGCAGTGGCTCAAGTATCCCAAGCTGACAATCAATGGCGCCTCCAAAGCCTCTGCGATGACGGGGTGGCGCATCGGTTAGATCTTGAGTAACGATCCGCTGCGTTTCCCGGCAACTGAGACAGCGTCAAAAGCCGCCGCATGGTTGAACGGTTTTCCATATCGCTTTGCCTGAACGAAGTAGCTCTCTCGCTTATTCAAAACGGAGCCGTCCAGCGCAACACCACCGCTGTAAGACATATTGCGCAGAGATGGTCTTGCCTGATGCTTTGCTGAGACAATGTAACTGTCAAATGACCCGCGAGACAGTTCAGTTAAATGGGGACGAGCCATGCGAGCGAATGCGGAATCGACCATTTTAAGTTTTGTCGTCAGTCGACCTGATGGGACGACGTGCCCGAGCGAAGTTGCGCGCAGCCTTGCAAATGATCACAACGCTCCGCTTGAGTGGCGTGACTACATGCCAGCCGTCCATGAAGCGGTTGATGCCTTGATTGCGCGACGAGAGATCACCCTTTCCTGGAAATCTGTCGTAATGGGGGAGAGAGCCGGTCCCTACCGTATAAGTGCTAGCAAGCAAAATCTCTAATGCCGAGACGTCTGCGGCCACCTTTTTAGCGTCCTAAACAATCTCAATGACAGGAAACCGATCAAGCACATCCCGACCGTGCTGATAGTCGCGAGCCTACTTTTTCATCTCTATAAGCTTCGGGTCAGTAAGTTTGCCCGTAAGAGCCTTCCGGTTATCGAGACTCGGGGAGCTTAGTCGTTGCCCGATTGATGTAATCGACCAGCGCGCGGGCAGCGGCGAATGATTTTACTATTTCCTCGACAAGATTGGAGGACACGAGCATCTCGTCAGAAACGTTGCGACAGGCTCCGAAGTTTTTGAGATTGAAAAAGTCGAGCGCGTCGTGATTTCTGACGTACCCGCTGGCGCTCAAATCATGACCGCCCGTCAGACCATTTGGGAAATATGTCCGAAATAATGGACCCTCGACGATCCCTCTCCATTTGCCGGTGTGGCTTGCGATTGTTTGCCGCAAAATGCGGGCAAGCCGTGGCGGGGGTAGCAGCGCTCCGCCTCCGCTGTATGAGCTGTGCGGAGAGATTTGCATGTAATATGTCGCGGCTGCGTTCTTCGAAGGCGAAACTCGCAACGTGATGCAGCAGGTGCCTTTCGAGATAGACGCGGCACTCAAACATTTGCGGGGATCTCGGTTGGCCTCATCTACGCGCTTGTCGATCGACCCTGTGCTATTAGCTAACGCTAGGGTGAATTCAATTAAGTCGCGGCGCGCGCAATCAAGTCTAGCTCGGTTGTCGTCGAGCCACTCGGCGCCGTGATTACTGGAGGCTTCCTCTAGAAATTCAAAAGTCGATCGGTTGATCATCCACTGTCTCAAACATGGCAAACCCGCCTGTCATAGGGCAGCCGGAACGTAAAGTGAACAGAAATAGCTCGAGCGGACATGAAAAGAGGTTGAAGTCGGGTGCTTCCAATCGCTTAGTGCTTCCCCAGATAGGGTAGGGCTCGTGGAATTGCCACTTCGGTAACTGAGCGGCGAGTGGTTCGTTCGCATTTCGTAAACACGTTGAATAGGAGAGGATCCATATGGCGAGAATGGTCAAGAAAGCGGATCTGCCGATAAAAACGTGTGCGACATGCGGAAAACCTTTTGCATGGAGGCTGAAGTGGGCCAAGAACTGGAGCGACGTGAAGTACTGTTCTGAACGCTGCCGCCGCTCTAAGCTCAAGCCATTACCCACGTCATGATCACGTTGCTAGCATAATAAAGCGTGCAAGACCCGTCGAACGGTGGGTGTGTTGGCGCACGAGCGTATCGCGCCCTCGCAGAAACCTGAACGTGGCCGCAGCAACGGAGGCGAGGAACGTTTGCTCGTCGATCCTCCCAGCTGCAAGTGACCCTACCATATAGCTCTCGATTTGAAGGAGCCACTTACTGGGGACGGGCTTTTTCAAGATCATGCAAAGCCATTGGGTCCGGAGCCTCCTCAGCATCCCGCTGTAGGCGAGACCGTGAAGCGGATCTCCCATACGCTGAAGGCAACAAAAGCTACCTCCGACGGTCACCTATTCCCTTCCAGAAAGGACGCGACGATGCGATTGATTTCGCCTCCATGTGAGGGCTTGACAGCCCGTCGCTCGTGCTAATACGTATTAGCTAATACGATTTAGCAAGTGTAGGGTCCGCGATGAACCGCAAGTCCACGGGTGAACATTCGGCCGCCGCTGCACCGACAAGCGCTGATGTCGCACGCCTCGCGGGTGTCTCCCAAGCGACCATTTCCCTCGTGCTCAATGGCCGGGATAGTGCCGTGCGCATTTCTCCGGAGACACGGGAACGCGTGATGTCCGCCGCTGCCCAGTTGGGCTACACGCCCAATCATGCCGCCAGAAGCCTGCGGCAGCGCAGCACCAAGATCATCACTTTCATTCTGCCGACCTTGGAGAATCCGTACTTCCTAGAGATCGCGAGTGCGGCGCAAGCGGAAGCCAGTTTGCGCGGATATTCGGTCACGATCATTTCGTCCCGCAACGAACTGAGCGAGTTTCACACTGCGCTCTTGTTGCAAGGGGCGGCTTACGACGGGATCATCGTCGCAGGACACAATAACTGCGCTGCTCCGGAACTACCTGCTCTCGTAAAGCGCGGTGTCGGCGTTGTCGTGCTGCAGGAGCCTAGCCCCGCACCGGGAATTCAAAGCGTCCGCGTCGATCTTGAGAGAGGTGGATATATCGCCACCCGCCACCTCATTTCGCTTGGACATCGGCGCATCGCACACTTTACCCAGGCGTTGCGAAGTTCGCATGGCGGGCACGACCGTATCGATGGCTATATGCATGCGCTTTCCGAGGCTGGTCTGCCATTCGATGAAGATCTCGTTGTGGTGACCGAGAATTCGCTATCAGGCGGTGTCCTCGCCCTTGACCGCATCCTGGCGCTTGACGTCCCGCCGACGGCTCTCTTCGCCTATAACGACCGGCTCGCGATCGGCGCTTTGCATGGATTGCGCAAGCGCGGGCTGAGGGTGCCGGATGATTTCGCCGTCGTCGGTTTCGATGGCATTGCCTTCGGTGGCTTTACTGCCCCGACGTTGACAACAGTCGACAGCTCCCGGGAGGAGCTCGGGAAGCTGGCAATGCAAGCGGTCATAGATGCAATCGATAAGAAGGAAGGGCGGCAGGATCATCTGCTGCCCGTCAGGCTACTTGTGCGCGAATCGTGCGGTGGAACGGAGGTCGATTCGGAGGGAATGCCGCACAACTGAAAACGTGCCTTCCCGGCATGTGTGTCGAGGGAGGCGTTGGAAAATTGACACTCATGGGAGGAAGACATGACGCAATTTATCAATCGACGTACCATTTTGAAGACCGGCGCAGGTCTCGGCGCGGGGCTTGTGACCGGCGCGCTCGGCATGCCGGCGCTTGCACAGGAAAAACAGCTGACATTTGCCGTCTGGGGCGGCGATTCAGAAGTTGCTGGCTACAGGAACGTGATCGCCAAATTTGAAAGCGCCAATCCCGGCGTCAAGGTCAAGCTTGATGTGATGCCGTTCGCGCAATTCTACCAGCAGGTCGATACGCGCCTTGCGGGCCGCCAGGCGCCCGACCTCTTCCGCGTGACCTATCAGCAGATCGGGCGATACGCGAGCAACAAGGCCGCCATCGACCTTACGCAGTATCTCGAGAAGGACTTCGGCAAGGGCTTCACACCTGCCGTCTGGAGCGCCGCCAACGTCAAGGGCACTCCCTACGCGCTGCCGCATCACACCGATACGTTTGCCCTGTTCTACAACGAGGAACTGTTGGAAAAGGCCAATATCGCGGTACCGTCCAGCCTCGACGAAGCTTGGACATGGGCGGCGTTCATCGACAACGCCAAAAAGCTCAAGACGCAGGGCGGCTCATCCTATCCGTTCGCCATGAGCTGGCAGAACGGCGCCGTGCATCGCTGGATGTTCTATCTCTACCAGCATGGCGGGCGCTTGCTGAGCGAGGACCTGACGGCCTCCCGCATCACCGAGAAGGCCGGCATCGAGACGATTGCATGGACACAGAGCTGGTTCACCGAAGGACTGGTTCCGCCCAGCACCTCGGTCAAGAGCGCCGAGAAGGTGCAGAACCTGTTCGCCAACGGCACGATCGCCATGATGCTGAATGGCAATTGGCAGATTCCCTTCGTCGAGCAGCAGATGAAGGCCAAATGGGGCGTCACCTACCTGCCGCGTGACGTCGCAATGGCCGACGATCTTGGCGGCACCTGCGTCGCGGTTTCCCGCGATAGCAAGACGCCAGAATTGGCCGCCGAGTTTGTCAAATTCCTCGTCAACGAGGAAAACATGCGCAGCTTCGTCAATACGGCCCAGCTTCTGCCGGTGCGCACGTCGATTGTGGACAAGGGGATCGAGTTCTCTCTACGGCCGAATGAGATGAAGGTCTTCGTAGAGCAGACGAAGACCATTCCCGAACATCTCGTCAGTACGGTCATCCATCCCAACTGGGGCAGGTTCAACCCCAAGATGGCCGACGAGCTCGATCTGGCTTTTACATCCGGCCAGTCTGCGGAGCAGACAGCCGAGAATATCCAAGCCCATATCGAGCGGCTTCTGCTGCGGGCCTGAACGAATCGTTAAACCCCTGAAATCTTATCAAAGCGAATGCAGGTCATGGCCCTCACCTCAATATCCCTTGAGAAGGCAATGAACGAGACTGCCACCAGCCGGTTTTCCGGCTGGTGGGCATCCTTCCGGCCGCGACTGACGCCTTATCTGTTCATCGCGCCCAATCTCGTTCTATTTTCGGTCTTCATCTTCTTTCCGCTTCTCTATGCGGCTTTCATCAGCGTGCACGAATGGTCCCTGATCGATGAACCGTTCTATATCGGCGCGGAAAACTACACTCGCCTCCTGACCGACTACCAGTTCTGGCAGGCGATAAAGAATACCGTCATCTATTCTGTGGCAACCGTGCCGACGAGCCTCGCCATTGGCCTGTTGCTCGCCGTCGGCCTCAACCGTGATCTCTATGCCCGCACGTTCTTGCGCAGCATCTACTTTCTCCCCGTCGTCGTGTCGAGCGTTGCGACGGCGATCATCGCAGCCTGGCTGTTCAACGACCATTACGGCGTCATCAACGCTTTGCTGAAGCTCGTTGGGATCCAGCCGGTCGCCTGGCTCTCGACCACAAGCTGGGCCCTGCCGTCGATCATCATCACGACGCTGTGGACGCGCGTTGGATTCTGTATGGTCGTCTATCTGGCGGCGCTGCAGTCGATTTCGCCGACCTATTACGAGGCCGCGTCAATCGACGGCGCCACCCGCCTTCAGCAGTTTCGCCACGTCACATGGCCGCTCCTGCGTCCCACGACATTCCTGCTGCTCATCCTCAACGTCATCCATTCCTTCCAGGTCTTCGACCTGATCTTCGTGATGACGGGTGGTGGTCCAGGTTTCTCGACGACGATGATCGTCCAATACATCTACCAGTCGGCATTCGCGACATCCGAAATGGGTTATGCGAGCGCCATGGGTATCGTCCTCTTCCTTCTGATCCTCCTGTTCACTCTGCTGCAGTGGCGCGTGAACAAGCGGACCGAAGAATTTGTGTAGGAGACCACGGCCATGATGGTCACCACTACTACTCCGACGAAAAAGCGGCTGGAAACGATCGGTCTTTGGGTTCTCATGGCGTTTGGCGCCGTCATCATGATCTTTCCGATCTACTGGATGTTCGTGACGGCAGTCAGGCCAAAGGATCAGATCTTCATCCCTGACGTCAACCTAATGCCCACGGGATGGGTCTGGCAGAACTTCGCCGACGCGCTGGCGCATATGCCGTTCCTGCATTGGTTCTGGAACTCGACCGTCATCGCCGTGGTGGCAGTGGCGATCACCGTCACCATCAACCTGCTGTGCGGTTATGCCTTCGCAAAGTTCAGGTTCGCCGGACGCGACGTGCTGTTTCTGGCGGTGCTGAGCGCCCTGATGATACCGGTCCAGGTCATCATCGTCCCGCTTTTCTTCGTCGTGTCCGAGCTTGGGCTGCTTAATTCCTACTGGGGCGTGATCCTGCCGCGTGCTGCCGAAGCTTTCGGCATCTTCATGGTACGCCAGTTCATGGTGTCGATCCCGGACGAGTTGATCGAGGCCGCGCGGCTTGATGGCGCCAGCGAGCTCACGATCTTTCGCAAGATCGTCCTGCCGTTGTCCAAGCCGATTATCGCGGTGCTGATCATCTTCACCTTCATGTGGCGGTGGAACGACTTCGTAATGCCCTTGGTCATGCTCACTGATCAGGAGATGTACACCGTCCAGCTCGGCCTCAACCTGCTCAAGGGCCAGTACAACACCGAATGGACGGACATCATGTCCATCGCGCTTTTGTCCCTAGTGCCGATGCTCGTCATTTTCGTGTTTTTCCAGCGCCAACTGATCCAGGGCATTGCCGGAACGGGCCTCAAGTAAGCCGGCTCACAAGACTTGGTGGCGATGCAAATTTGAATTCTACGTGAAAGGACTACCTATGTTGAAAGTTGCCATGATCGGCGCCGGCAGCGTCGTCTTCGTCAAGAATCTGCTGACCGACATTCTTGATTTCCCGGAACTCCGCGATGTCACCATCACGCTCCACGACATCGACCAGGAGCGGCTGGAGACGGCGGGCATGATGACCCGCTGGACGGCGGCGCAGTTCGACGCGAACCCGGTCATCGAAGAACATCTCGACCGGCGGGCTGCATTGAAGGATGCGGATTTCGTCATCAACATGGTACAGATCGGCATGCACGAGGCGACGCTGCTGGATTTCGAAATCCCGCGCAAATACGGCCTCAAGCAGACCATCGCAGACAGCCTCGGCATCGGCGGCATGTTCCGCGGCCTGCGCACCATTCCGTTCATGCTGGATCTCGTCGCCGACATGCGCGAACTCTGCCCGGACGCGGTCCTGCTCAACTACACCAACCCGATGAGCATCCTGACCCAGGCCGTCTACGAAGCCTATCCGGAGCAGAAGGTGATTGGCCTCTGCCACAACGTGCAGAACACCGCGCATGAGCTCGCATCCTATCTCGACGTCCCGGTCGAAAGCTTGTCCTACGATTGCGCCGGCATCAACCACATGACCTGGTTCCTGAAACTCAAGATCGACGACGAGGATGCCTATCCCCGGCTCTGGGCGGCCATGGAGAATCCGGAAATCTTTGCCAAGGACAAGGTCCGCTTCGAACTGATGCGTTCCTTCGGCCGCTTCATCAGCGAGTCCAGCGAGCACAATGCGGAATACACGCCCTATTTCCTGAAGAGCGAAGCAGATATCGCCGCGTACGACGTTCCAGTTGATGAGTACATCCGTCGTAGCGTTCGCAACCTTGGTCGCTATGCCGAGACCCGCCGCAAGCTCTTGGCGGGAGAGACCTTCCCGCTGGAGCGCTCGCGCGAATACGGTTCGCTGATCATTCATGCGATGGCGACCGGCAAACCGCAGTTGATCTACGGCAACGTCCGCAACGATGGCCTGATCGACAACCTTCCGGACGGATGCTGCGTCGAGGTTCCAGTCGTCGTCGACAAGAGCGGCATGCGCGCCTGCAATGCCGGCTCGTTGCCGCCTGAGCTTGCCGGGTACTGCGCCCCACATGTCTACGTTCAGGACCTGACCGTAAAGGCAGCGCTCAACGGCGATCGTGACCAAGTGCATCGCGCCGCCATGCTCGACCGCCATGCGACAAGCGTGCTGTCAATCAAGGACATCCGCGCCATGGTCGACGAACTGATCGAGGCCCACGGCGATGCGATGCCGGCAGGCATCCGCGGTCGGACCGCCACCACACTGCGCAAATCCGCTTGAGGAGAGGGCGGCGGACGCGATGCCGTGTCGCCGCCATTTCGACTGCAATAATGGGAGTAGATCATGGCTGACGTCAGCATTCGCAATGTCAAGAAATCGTATGGCGCGGTCGCGGCGATCCACGGGATCTCGGTCGACGTCGAGGACGGGGAGTTCGTCACGCTCGTCGGCCCTTCGGGCTGCGGAAAGTCGACTCTGCTGCGCATGATCGCCGGGCTGGAAAGCATCACCGGCGGCGATATCAGCATCGGTGGCCGAGTGGTAAACAATGTGCCGCCGAAAGACCGAGACATTGCCATGGTCTTCCAGAACTATGCGCTGTACCCGCATATGACGGTGGCCGAAAACATGGGTTTTTCACTTCAGCTCAAGGGCCTGCCCAAAGCTGAGATTGCCGAGAAGGTCAAAAAGGCTGCCGAGATCCTTAGCCTCGACAAGCTACTCGAACGCCATCCGCGCCAGCTTTCCGGCGGCCAGCGCCAGCGCGTAGCCATGGGCCGCGCCATCGTTCGGGATCCGCAGGTCTTCCTGTTCGACGAGCCACTCTCCAATCTCGATGCAAAGCTACGCGTGCAGATGCGCACCGAGATTAAGGCGATGCACCAGCGCCTGAAAACCACGACGATTTACGTCACCCATGACCAGATCGAAGCGATGACCATGGCAGACAAGATCGTCGTCATGCATGGTGGCATCATCGAACAGGTCGGCGCACCGCTCGAGCTTTATGACCGGCCGGCCAATTTGTTCGTTGCCGGCTTCATCGGCTCGCCTTCCATGAACGTTCTGGAAGGCCGCATCGAATCCTCCGGTTTCGCCTTCGGCGACCTAACGTTCCCGATCGCCAATGCGCCGTCGGGCTCCTCGGGCCGGCCGGCACGGTATGGCTTCCGTCCCGAGCACTTGATCATGTCCGGCGAGGGTATGCCGATGGAGATTGTCGTCGTCGAGCCGACCGGATCGGAGACCCAGGTTGTCGCGCGGGCGAACAATACTGAAATTACCTGCCTCTTCCGGGATCGTATCACGGCGCGGCCCGGCGAGATCATCCGCGTCATACCGGATGTTCAAAAGCTGCACCTCTTCGACAACGACGCCGGCTTGCGCCTCAACTAAGGAAAGGATTATCATCAATCAGCATGGCAAAGCCGTCACGGTTCTATGACCGGCCTTCAATCGAAAGAAACTCTGTCCACCGATATGCAACACGATGACCGTCCGATCGTCTCGTTGGCGACGAGCGATCCGGCGGGTATTAGCCCGGAACTGACCGGCGGCCTGCTTAAGCTCGCCGGTTTCAAGGAAAGGCCTATATCGCGCCAGATGTCGACGTAACCACCGAGCGCGCGCGATACCTGCAAAGCGCTGGGTGTTTGATAAGTCGACGATGTACCTAGCCGATCCCGGCTATAGTGATGACGCCATCTTCTTGCCAGATGCCCTGTCGTTCAAACTCAAGATGCGCGAGTTCAACGTGCTGAAAATGATTGAAATGCACGCGCCATCTCGCATATCCCGCTAACGGCCGTTGCAAGCTGTCTCTCGGTCGAGCGCATTGTCGGCGAAATCGAGTTGACGCGAGCCTGCCTGAAGGCTGCGGGCATCGACCAGCCTAGGGTCGTGGTCGCCGGATACAATCCGTATGCGGGCGAAAGCCGACAACATTGTCACGGACGCATTCAAGCGCGCTGATCTGGTCGAGAATGGCATGGTTCCCGGAAACACTTTTGGGGACTTTGACGGCTGGTCGTCTCGAATGATGATCACGGATCACGCCGTCGCGATTAGTCGTCGACGACGATGTCATTCATGCCAACCTCTCTGAAATTTAACACTGTTGCCCCAACCGAGCTCAATACGTTACATTTGTCATTTCACTCCATACCCATGTTGACTTATAAGCACTTTTCCGTGGTATAAAGCTTACAACATAAGTAGGTGGAGGCGTATGTTAGTCATTCTTGCGGACGACCTGACCGGTGCGCTCGACTCGGCGGCGCCTTTTGCCGGGCGAGGTATTCGCACCGACGTGGCGCTCAACCTTGATTCAATTACTAGGATCGTCGCCGATCGCCCCGACGTTCTGTCCATCAACCTCAACACCCGCGAAACAAGTGCCGGCGAAGCACGTGCCGCCACGGCTGCGACAATCGCCTTGCTGCCGCCGGGAATGCGGCTGTTCAAGAAGGTCGATTCCCGCCTCAAGGGAAATATCGTTGCCGAACTGGACGCCATCCCTTTCACACGTGCCCTCGTTGCGCCTGGGATACCAGAGTTCGGTCGGGTCGTTGCGAACGGATGTGTCACCGGCTTTGGTATCGACGCTCCGATCGTGATCGCCGACAGGCTCGGTGCGCACACAGCTCGTGCCCATATCCCTGACGCTAGCTCAGCCGCCGACATGGACGTTGCGCTCGACGTCGCTGAGAACAACGGGACCGATCTGCTGATCGGCGCTCGCGGTCTTGCAGAAGCGCTCGCCCGTCGCATGACGAACAAGGTCGATGCGCAGGCAGCGACCATCCCGTCCGGTCCGATCACATTTGTCATCGGTTCGCGCGATCCGATCACGCTTGCGCAGATCGACGCCCTGCGCAACGGCCACAGCCTGACGTATCTGCCTGCGCCGAACGGCCGGCTGGACGCGGAAAGTGGGACAAGACCTGATCTGATGCTGGTGCACGCGACGCCGGGTGAGGAAGAGGTCGATGCGCAGCTTGTGGCGGAAGCTCTGGCTGACGGCGTGCACGAGAACCTTGCCGGTTACGACGGAACGCTGCTTCTCTCCGGTGGAGCGACGGCGGAGGCGGTGCTGCGTCGGCTGGGCCTGTCGAGGCTGCGTCTGCATGGCGAATGCCTGCCGGGTCTTGGTCTTGCTTCGGCACAAGGGCGCTGCATTATTGCAAAATCGGGTGGCTTCGGTCATCCCCATACGTTGAAGCAAATTGCAGACATGGTCCTGCGAAAGGCAGGTTGACGATGGGACTGGAAACGGGAACCGCCCGCAAGGGCCTTGCGGATATCGTGTTCGAGCGGATGCTGCGCGCAATCAAGTCCGGTGCGTACAAGCCCGACGAGCGCCTGCCGACGGAACACGATCTGGCCGCCGAATTCGAGGTGTCCCGACCCGTCATCCGCGAAGCACTGAAACGGCTGCGCGACCAGAGCCTGATCTATTCAAGGCGCGGTGCCGGCAGTTTCGTCCGCTCGGTGGGCTTGCGCAATCCCCTCGGTTTCGGCCAATTGGAAAACGTCGCAGACCTTCTCAACTGTTACGAATTCCGCCTGACGATGGAGCCGGCTGCCGCCGCTGCCGCTGCCGCCCGTCACGATGCCGACAGTCTGAAGGCGATCCGCCAGGCGCTCGAACTGCTGCGCGATGCCACGAACCGTCAGTCACACCGCGAGGATGCCGACTTTCAGTTCCACCTCGCCATCGCCCGCGCCGCGCAGAACAATTATTTTACCACCGCCATGGAAGCCCTGAAGGATCATATTGCCGTCGGCATGAAATTTCACGGCGCCTCGATCAAGCGGGAAGCGTCCGGCCTGTCGCGCGTATTTGGCGAGCATGAAGCGATTGCGACGGCGATCGGCAACAGCAACGAGGATGATGCGCGCCGTCTGATGTTCGAGCATCTGAAGGGATCGCGGGAGAGGCTCTTTCAGTCGTCGCATCTCTAGCCTGGATCTTAAGGATCGCGAGCGATTTGACTTCGGTATAGTACGCAAAAGGCGGTGCTTGGCGGCACCGCCTTTTTCACTGGAGCGAGGTTCTCAGAAGCTCGCGCGATAGATCGCCAGAACGTCATCCACGCTCATATCGGCCGGGTTGTTGTCCATGAGGCGACGGATGGCATGCGCATCTGCGGCAAAGCGCGGAAGATCGGCTTCGGTCGCGCCATGTTTTTCCAATGACATCTCGATGCCGAGATCAGCACAGAAGCCATAGGCCTGCGCGGACAGGTCGGCCTGCGAGAGATTTTGGCCTAGCCCCAGCGCCTGTGCTACTTCCGCAGTCTTGTCCTTTGCCACTGGCGCGTTGAACGCCAAGACGTGGGGAAACACGATGGCATTGGCCAGTCCATGCGGCAGATGCAGCAGCGTGCCGAGCGGATAGGCGATGGCATGGCCTGCCGCGGTATTGACAGGCCCGAGGCAGATGCCGCCGTAATAGGACGCCAGCATCAGCCCTTCGCGGGCCTCACGATCTGCGCCGTCCTTGACCGCGCGGCCCAAGAACTTGCCGACGAGGTGAATGCCCATGCGCGCAAAACCGTCGATCATCGGATGCGAACGCTTGCTGGTGAAGGCCTCGACGCAATGCGCCATCGCATCGACTCCGGTTGCAGCGGTGACCGCCGGCGGAACCGAGTAGGTGAGTTCCGGGTCTAGCACTGCAAGATCGGCGATCAGGTGAGGGGATTCGACGGCAATCTTCGCGCCCTTTACGGGATCGGTGATCAGCGAGCGGATGCCGGCTTCGGAGCCTGTTCCAGCCGTGGTGGCAACCTGCGCCAGGCGCGTGCTGCGCCCCGCCACTTTGTTGGGTCCTGCGACATCGGACAGGGTCTGCTCGCTATCCCAAAGGGCCGCGACAAGCTTGGCGACGTCCATGACGGAACCGCCGCCGAGGCCGACGACGAGATCCGGCTTTGCGGCGCGCGCTGCCGCCAGTGCGGCATCAAGCGTTTCGATCTCCGGCTCGCCTGGAATGGCGTCGAACAGGGTAACCTTGCCCGGCAGTTTCAACCGGTCGACGAAACCAGCGGTAATCGGTGTTGCGATTACCAGCGCGGAGGAAACCGCTCCAGCCCAGTTGCCGACCTCGCCGACGCTACCGGCGCCGATGACAAGTCGTTTTGGTTGATGCAAGACGATTAATGGAGCGCTGCTCATGTCTGCTCTCCCTTGCCGCCGGCTACCAGCTTGCGGGCATAGGCGATGGCCGACAGCATGTTGCCGTGGTTGGCAATGCCCTTGCCGGCAATGTCGAAGGCTGTGCCGTGGTCGACGGATGTGCGGTCGATCGTGAGATCGACAGAGACGTTTACGGCCGTATCGAAAGCGACGAGCTTGATCGGGATATGGCCCTGATCGTGGTATTGCGCGACGACCAGGTCGAAGCCGCCGGAATAGGCACGGTGGAACACGGTGTCTGCCGAGATCGGGCCGTAGGCGTCGATGCCTTCGGCGCGGGCGGCAGCCACAGCCGGCGCGATCTGGTCGTCATCCTCGGTGCCGAACAGGCCGTTTTCACCGCAATGCGGATTGATACCGGCGACCGCGATGCGCGGACGCTCGTAACCGGTGCGCTTCAGGTGATTGTTGCCGGCCTTGATGGTGGCCAGCACCCGTTCGGTGGTGGCGCGGCGGATCGCTTCCTGCAGCGAGACATGGGTGGAAACGTGGATGACCTTCAGCTTTTCCGAAGCGAGCAGCATATAGGCGGCTGCCGATTTCGTCAGGCTGCGCAGCATGCCGGTATGGCCGTCGTAATGATGGCCGGCAAGGTTGAGGGCTTCCTTGTTGATTGGGGCGGTCACGATGCAGCCGATCACGCCGGCTTCGGAATCGCGCACGGCCTTTTCGATAAAGCGGAATGCCGCATCTCCGGCGACCGGTGAAAGCTGGCCCCAGGGTAGCGGTGCCCCTTCGATCGGCAGGTCAACGACATAGGCCGCAAGATCGATCTCGACGTTCAGCGCCTTGCGGGCGGCTTCCAGCGTCGGCAGGTTTCCATAGATGCGCGTGACCGCACGATCCGCGTCGCTCATTTCGGCCAGCGCCCGCACCGTGATTTCAGGTCCGACGCCGCAGGGGTCACCCATGGTGATGCCGATGATATTGCTCATGCTTGTTCTCCCGCTCCTGAACTGGCCCAGCCTGGCGCCAGACGAACGTATTTGATGGCGCGCCTGTAGTAGGTGTAGGCGATATGAAGGCTGCCGTCGTTACCCTCAAGCAGCGACGGATAGGACATTTCCTTGTTGTGACCGTCGATCGAATTGTTCGACAGGCAGGTGCCGGGACCATCCTCGATGATGATCCGTTGCGAGAAACTTTTTGCTTCGTCGTCGGAAATGCAGACGGTAACCGGCGCACGGGGCACACCCCAGATCGGCACGCAGCCGCCATCCGGATTGGCATCCGGCCGGTCGTCGTCTTCGCCCAACTCGTCGTAAAGCGAGGCGCGGCGGTCTGTGGACATGTCCGCATTGGTCGGGTTGCAGATCATCGCGATACGGCCATCCTGCAGGCGGGTTGCGGCGATCGATGAATTGTTGTTGGGAACGTCGGTCGCTTCGGGCGCGGACCATGTACGCCCGCCATCGACACTCTCGGTGCGATAGACGAAATCGGCCTGCCTGCGGCGGAACACGGCGGCGTATTTGTTGTCTCCGATGGACACCGGGCTCATATGGACGCAGCCGGTCGACTGCTCAAGATCGTCCAGACGCCAGGTTTTGCCGTGATCTTCGGAAATGCCGAGGGCTGCGCGATCATGGCTGCCGTTCCATTTCTGGCCAGGGCGCTGGATGCAGCGGAAGATCGGCAATAGCCAGGCTCCATCGTCGCGAACGGTCAGCGGTGCTCGAACGAAGCAGCCGCGCGGCAAATCGAGATAGCGTCCATCGCTGACCGTCAGTTTGGTCGCGTCACCGGCATCGCGATTTACCTCCGCCATGCGGATACGGCATTCGTCCTGATTGCCTGAAGGCTGAGACGTGTGGAACAAGAGCAGGCCGCCTTCAGGTGCCGCAAACAGAACCGGGTTCTGTTCGGAATGGGCGGGGTCGAAACTCAACCGCTGCGGCTCGCCCCATGTGTCAGACCCCGGCGCCAGAACGGAAGCAAAGATCGAGATATCCGACTTGCCTTCCAGCGTGCCGCCGAACCAGGCGCAGATCAGCGCGCCGTCTTCGGCGAGGTGCAGGAATGAGGCGTGGTTCTGGATCATCGGGGAAGCCAGCATGGCCTCGTGTCGTCCATTTCCGACGGCTTTCACCGTGCCGGTCATGACGGTTGCAATCTGTTCAGGCGTCATCGGCGTCTCCTCTGGCCACCGTGAAAATCACCAAAATAACAAAGTTGTCAAGTTTGAATGACGTTGAAATTTGAAGATTGAGGCCAGTTCTTCAGCCTCATCATCATGATAATAAATGTATTTATCCTCACGAAAGTTTGTCCAAATCCTATAGCGGAATAATTAATTTGACAAACTTGGTCAGACATCAGATGGTCTGCGTCAGCCCGCTTATGGCGACGAAACGGACGGAGGCATCCCGACCGACGCACAGGGCCACACGGAGGAATGCCTGAAGCGCACAGTCGGGAGACCATCGCAAGATGAGCACTGACCAGTGCGATCCGCAGCTAGAGGGAGGAGAATGACATGAAAACTTCGCATCTATTTGGAGCCTTTCTGTGCTCTGTCCTTGCACTTGGTACCGGTTTTTCTCCGGCGCAGGCTGCGTCGAGCGACATCAAAATCGTCTTGCCTGAGGAAGCCGACCTGCTTGAGCCCTGCATGGCGACGCGCTCCAATATCGGCCGCGTCATCATGGAGAATGTCAGCGAAACGCTGACCGAGCTCGATGTGCGCGGCAAGCAGGGCGTGATGCCGCGACTTGCTGAAAAGTGGGAGCAGACCGGCGACGGCACCTGGCGCTTCCATCTCCGCCAGGGCGTGACATTCTCCGACGGCAAAGCCTTCGGCGCCAAGGACGTCAAATACAGCTTCGATCGTATTTTCAGCGACAAGAACATCTGCGAATCCCGCCGTTACTTCGGCGGCATGAAGTTCGACGTGAAGATCGTCGACGAGACCACGATCGATTTCAAGGTCGATCCGGTGCAGCCAATCCTGCCGCTGCTGCTGTCGCTAGTCACGATCGTTCCGGAGGGCACGCCGCTCGAATTTATCCGCGAGCCGGTCGGCACCGGCCCGTACAAACTGTCCAACTGGACGCCGGGCCAGCAGATCGTGCTCGACGCGCGTGACGATTACTGGGGCAAGAAGCCAGCGGTTACCAAGGCGACCTACCTTTTCCGTTCCGATCCGGCCGTGCGCGCCGCCATGGTTCAGACCGGCGAAGCGGATCTTGCTCCGTCGATCTCGCAGGTGGAAGCGACCAACGACAAGACGGACTTCTCCTATCTCGACAGCGAAACCGTTTATCTTCGCATCGATGGCAATATCGCGCCGCTCAATGATGTCCGCGTCCGCAAGGCGCTGAACCTCGCCATCGACCGGGAGGCCTTTATCGGCACACTCGTGCCGCAGGACGCGGTTCTCGCAACGGCGCTTGTACCGCCGACGACACTCGGCTGGAATCCGGATGTGAAAGTTTTCCCGTATGATCCGGACGAGGCGAAGAAGCTGCTCGATGAGGCAAAAGCTGACGGTGTTGCAGTCGACACGCCGATCACCGTCGTCGCTCGAACAGCCAATTTCCCGAACGTGACGGAGATCATGGAAGCCATCCAGGCACAGTTGCAGGATGTAGGCTTCAAGATCGACCTCCGGTTTGTCGAAGTAGCCGAGCACGAGGTTTACTACTCGAAGCCGTTCAAGGAAGGTCGCGGTCCGCAGATCGTTGCCGCCATGCACGACAATTCCAAGGGTGATCCGTCCTTCACCATGTTCTTCAAATACGACTCGAAGGGCACCCAGTCGGGTTATTCCGATCCGAAGGTCGATGACCTCGTGTCCCGCGCCTCCGCTGCCACTGGTGATGAACGTGCAAAGCTGTGGTCGGAGCTGATCGCCTACGTCCACGACGATCTCGTCGCTGACGTTCTGCTCTTCCACATGGTTGGTTATTCCCGCGTGTCCGAACGTCTCGACTTCAAGCCGAGCATCGCCACCAACTCGATGCTGCAGCTCTCCGAGATCGGCATCAAGAACTAACGCGGACCATACTCCGAGGACGTATTCTGATCGTCCCAATCGAAGTGAAATGGGCGGCGCTCCTGCCGCCGTCCATTCCAGCAAGATCGAGGTCACCATGCTCACTTTCGTTCGCAAGCGCGCCTTTGCCAGCCTCATCTCGCTCGTCGGGTTGCTGGTCATGGTGTTTTTCCTGTCGCGCCTGACAGGCGACCCGGCTTCCCTTTTTCTCCCCGTCGAAGCATCGGCCGAAATGAAGGCCGAGTTCCGTGCACTGCACGGCCTCGATCAGCCGCTTCTCGTGCAGTTCGGCCAGTATGTCGGCAATGTCGTAACCGGTGACCTCGGCGAAAGCCTGCGCAAGGCGCGCCCGGCACTCGATGTCGTTCTCGAAGCCTTCACCTGGACGCTGTGGCTTGCCGTCATCACCATGACGCTGGTCACCATCGCGGCCATCGTCGTCGGCTCGCTTGCCGCGTTTCGCACCGGCGGCTTCTTCGACCGGTTTTCCTCGATGGTGTCGCTGATCGGCGCTTCCGTCCCGGATTTCTGGCTCGCGATCGTCGCGATCGTGGCGTTTGCCATCCAGCTGTCCTGGTTGCCGACCTCGGGCACGGGCACGCTTTCGCACTGGATCCTGCCGATCTGCGTGCTGTTCGTGCGCCCATTCGGTATCATCGTCCAGGTGGTGCGCGGCTCGATGATTTCGGCGCTGTCTTCGGCTTATGTGAAGACGGCTCGCGCCAAGGGCGTGAAATCAGGGCCGATCATCTTTATCCACGCCCTGCGCAACGCCATGCTGCCGGTCATAACCGTGATCGGCGATCAGGCTGCCAGCCTTCTCAACGGCGCGGTCATCGTCGAAACCATCTTCGGTTTCCCGGGCGTCGGCAAGCTGATGATAGACAGCATCCTGCAGCGAGACTTCAACGTCGTGCTGGCGGCGATCCTTGTCACCGCTTTCGCCATCTTCCTCATGAACCTCGTGATCGACCTTGCCTATGCTCTGCTTGATCCACGCATCCGCTACTGAGGATCGACATGACCATGGCCGTCCCATCCCCCGCGCCCGAAAATGCCATTGCCGCCGAGCCGGGCTTCTTCGTCCGCATGGCGCGTATGCTGTGGGCCGACAAGTTCGCGCTCTGCGCCGCGATATTTCTGGTGTTCGTCATTGTGATGGCGATCATCGGCCCGACCCTTCTCGATGATCTCGCCACCAAGCAGAACCTGCGCGGCCGCAACCTTGCGCCGTTCGATTTCAGCCGCGACTGGTTCATGTGGCTCGGAGCCGATGCGCTGGGTCGCCCGCTCTGGCCGCGCATCATTGTCGCCACGCAAAACACGATCATGGTCGCGGCAGGTGCCGTGCTGATCTCCGCTGTCATCGGCACGCTGCTTGGCCTGATCGCCGGCTTCGCGTCGGAGCGGACGAGCCAGGTCATCATGCGTATCGCCGACGTCATCATGTCCTTCCCGTCGCTGCTGGTCGCGGTGATCGTTCTCTATATTCTCGGCTCCTCCATCCTCAACCTGATGCTGGTTCTGTCGATCACCCGTATCCCGGTCTATCTGCGCACCACCCGCGCCGAAGTTCTCGAAATCAAGAGCCGCATGTTCGTGCAGGCCGCCCGCGTCATGGGCGCATCGTCCAAGCGCATTCTCTTCCGCCACATCCTGCCCGTCGTCTTCCCGACGCTGATGACGCTTGCCACACTCGACTTTGCCTATGTGATGCTGGCCGAAAGCGCGCTTTCCTTCCTCGGCATCGGAATCCAGCCGCCGGAAATCACCTGGGGCCTGATGATTGCCCAGGGGCGCCAGTACCTCACCAACGCCTGGTGGCTGTCCTTCTGGCCCGGCCTTGCAATTATCCTGACCACGCTGTCGCTCAACCTTCTCTCCAACTGGCTGCGGATTGCGCTCGACCCCGTCCAGCGCTGGCGCCTGGAAATGAAAGGATCGAAAAATGGCTGATCATCTTCTCGAGGTCCGCGATCTCTCCGTCGACTTTCATACGGTGACCGGCACCGTCCACGCCGTGCGCAACATCTCCTACTATCTCGACCGTGGCGAAACGCTCGCCATCCTCGGAGAAAGCGGTTCGGGCAAATCGGTATCGTCAGCGGCGATCATGAACCTGATCGACATGCCGCCGGGCAAGATCACATCGGGCGAGATCCTTCTCGACGGCAAGGATCTCTTGAAAATGTCGGGGGAGGCTCGCCGCGCGGTCAACGGCCGGCGCATCGCGATGATTTTTCAGGATCCGCTCAGCCACCTCAACCCGGTCTATAGCGTCGGCTGGCAGATGCGCGAGGCGCTAAAAACCCACGGCATCAGCACCACACAGGCGCAGGCCGAAGCCTTGCGTCTCTTCAAGCGCGTGGCGCTGCCGGATCCTGAAGCTGCGCTCGACAAATATCCGCACGAGTTTTCCGGCGGCCAGCGTCAGCGCGTCATGATCGCCATGGCGCTGGCGCTCAAACCCGACCTGCTGATTGCCGACGAGCCGACCACCGCGCTCGATGTCACCGTACAGGCGGAAGTGCTGGCACTTTTGAAGGAATTGCAGCGCGAAACGGGAATGGGTGTTCTGATCATCACCCACGATCTCGGCGTCGTCTCTGAGGTCGCCGACCGCGTCGTCGTGATGGAAAAGGGCCAGCTTGTCGAAAGCGGCACTGTGCGCGACGTCTACCGCAACCCTCAGCACGCCTACACCAAGAAGCTGATCGCCGCCGCCCCCGGCAAGGGCGACATGCATGAGCCGGACGCACACGGCGCATCGATCCTCAGCGTCAAGGATGTCCGCAAGTTCTATGGGGGCTTCGAAGCGCTGAAGGGCGTGTCCTTCGAGCTGAAGCCCGGTGAAACCGTCGCCGTCGTTGGCGAAAGCGGGTCGGGAAAATCGACGCTTGCCCGCGTCCTGTTGCGCCTCGAAGAGCCAGATGGCGGCACTGCGCGCTGGAAGGGCAAGGACCTCTTCACGATGTCGCCGGGCGACCTGTTCAAGCTGCGCCGCGATCTGCAGATGGTGTTTCAGGACCCGACCCAGTCGCTCAATCCGCGCATGACGGTCTATCAGCTGATCTCCGAGGCCTGGGTCATCCATCCGGAAATCCTGCCCAAAGCCAAGTGGCGCGCGCGGGCCGCGGAACTGCTCGATCAGGTCGGCCTGTCGCCTGAGCATATGGGGCGCTATCCGCACCAGTTTTCCGGCGGTCAGCGCCAGCGCATCGCCATTGCCCGCGCCCTTGCGCTCGAGCCGCAACTGATCGTCTGCGACGAGGCCGTGTCGGCACTCGACGTGTCTGTCCAGGCGCAGGTGATCCGGCTGCTCGACGGCTTGCGCAAGAAGATGGGCATCGCCTTTATCTTCATCGCCCACGACCTGCCGCTGGTGCGCGATTTCGCCGATTACGTGATGGTCATGCAGAAGGGCGAGGTCGTCGAGTTCGGCACTGTCACGCAGGTCTTCGACAATCCGCAAATGCCCTATACGCAGGCGCTTCTTGCCGCCAGTCTCGACCCCGACCCGGACGTGCAGGCCACAAACCGCAATGCGCGCCTCGCACGCGTTTCCCAGATTTGATCCCGGAGTAGAATAATGACCAAGAAAGCCTTCGTCGCGATCGTGACATGCTTCAACGACGACGAGACCATCAATTACGAGGCCACGCGCGCCCAGGTGCGCCGTCAGGTGGCGGCCGGCAACAACATCATGTGCGCCGGCACCAATGGCGATTTTTCGGCGCTGACCCACGGCGAAAAGATCAAGCTGCTCGAGGAAGTGGTCGACGAAGTCGGCGGCAAGGTCGATGTCATCGTCAATGCCGGCATGCCGGCCACTTTCGAAACGCTGCAGCTTGCCAAGGAATTTGACCGGATCGGCGTGACCGGCATCGCCGTCATCACGCCGTTCTTCATAGCCTGCACGCAGGATGGTCTCGTCCGCCATTTCTCGACGGTCGCTGATTCCGTCGACACCCCGGTCTATCTCTATGATATTCCCGCCCGGACCCAGAACCATATCGAGCCGGAAACCGCCCGCAAACTGGCGACCCACGGCAACATCGCCGGCATCAAGGATTCCGGTGGCGCGCAGGAAACGCTCGCCGCCTATCTTCAGGTTTCCAAGGAGGTCGAAGGTTTCGAAGTCTATTCCGGTCCCGACCATCTGGTGCTCTGGGCGCTGCAGAACGGCGCTGCCGGCTGCATTTCCGGTCTCGGAAACGCCATGCCTGACGTGCTGGCCGGCATCGTCGGTGGCTTCAATTCAGGCGATATCGCAGAAGCCGAACGTCAGCAGGAGATCTACACCGCCTTCCGCACCGAGCTCTATGCCCACGGCTTCCCGCCGGCCATGGTCAAGCGCGCGCTCTACCTTCAGGATCCCTCCGTCGGCGCCAGCCGCCAACCGGCATTGCTGCCGAATGCGGAGCAGGACGCCCGCATCGGCGAAACGCTGAAGACGTTCGGACTGCTGTAAGCAGCGACTGAGATATTGAAGGTCCGGACCGGAACCGTGCTCCAGTCATGCAGCGCTGACGGATCCTGATGCTGCGATCAGCTATTCTGGGGCACTCGGCCACGAAGAGTGGAGTCAGGCAGCACGAGGCCCGATTAACATCCAAGACTCGTCCGAGAACTGGATTGGCGAGAGATGGTCCTGAAATCGAGCACCGACTGCCTCTGCAGATCTAGCTGGAGAGATCACGCACTGCGGAGCTTCCAACAAGAGAGCGAATCTCCGGCAATAGGGGATTGCGGTTTTCGCTGCTCCATATGGCATGCAGTTCCGCGACGCATTCCTGCCTGAGGTCGAGCGGGCGGAAGACGACGTTGTCGTAGCATGCGTGGCGCGTTGCCGCCGGGACGATGGCGAGGCCGATGCCGGCGCTGACCAGCGACAGGATGGCCTGTGAATGGGTCATGCTCTGGACGATGTGGGGCGTGATGTTGTTGTCGGTCATCAATGCGGCGAGCTTTTCGTGCAGATAGCGGGCCTGGGGTGAGAACATGATGATCGGTTCGCCGTTCAGCGCCTCCAGCGTCGGCCTTCGCCGCGATCCCAGCGGGTGTGCCCGCGGGATGGCCAGCATCATCGGTTCCTGCACAACGCACAGGCTTTGCAGTTGATGCGTGCCGGAAAGCGGGCGGGAAAAGCCGAGGTCGACATCGCCGCGATTGATCGCCTGCAACTGTTCGGCCGTTTCCATCTGTACCAGGTCGAGTTCGATCTGCGGCGTAAGCGTCCGGGCGGCTGATATGAAGTGCGGCAGAAAGCCGTAGGTTGCGGCGCCGACGAAAGCGATCCGGATGGAGCCGGCGCTGCCGCGGGCGGCGCGGCGTGTTGCCGTTATCGCTGCATCACCTTGTGCCAGAAGCTTTTGCGCTTCGGCGAGAAACGCGAGGCCCGCCGGGGTCAGCGTGACGCGCCGGCTGTTGCGCTCGAAGAGCGTCACGTCGAGTTGCTGTTCCAGCAGCCTGATCTGCCGGCTGAGTGGCGGCTGGGTCATGTTCAACTGCCTCGCGGCGCGGCTGAAATTGAGTTCCGACGCGACAGCGACGAAGGATTTCACCTGAACCATATCGAGCATCTATTCAATTCCTGTATCGCTGAGCGACAATCTTCGGTTTGGACTTAAATTGATCGGACGCGTATTCGTCAAGCAGGACGCTCCTTGCGGGCGCACGACAGGAGGAGTTGGAGACATGGACGCGCAAATGGAAAAGAAGACTGCATCGCAGGCCGCCGTTGAGGCGGATAGCATCGCCTGGATCAAGCTGTCTTCGGTCTTCCTGCCGCTGAAGACACCGATCAGTGATGCGAAGGTGCTGACCGGGCGGCAACGCCCGCTCACCGAAGTGGCGTTCCTGTTTGCCGAGATCGAGACGAAGCATGGCCATTCCGGTATAGGGTTCAGCTATTCCAAGCGCGCCGGAGGACCTGGCCAGTACGAGCATGCCAAGGAAATTGCCGATGTGCTGATTGGCGAGGATCCGAACGATATCGGCAAGCTGTGGAACAAGCTGTGCTGGGCGGGGGCATCGGTTGGGCGCAGCGGGCTTGCGGTGCAGGCGATCGCGGCTTTTGATGTGGCGCTGTGGGACCTCAAGGCCAAGCGCGCAGGACTGCCCCTCGCAAAACTGCTGGGAGCGCATCGCGATAGCGTGCAGTGTTACAATACTTCTGGTGGCTTTCTTTCTTCTCCGATCGAGGAGGTTCTTGAGAATGTCGAGCAGTCGATCGCGGCGGGTATCGGCGGTATCAAGATCAAGGTGGGCCAGCCCGACATGGCGAACGATCTGAAACGTGTGGCGGCCGTGCACGAGCGTATCGGCGAGCGGGCAGCGATGATGGTCGATGCCAACCAGCAATGGGACCGCCCGACCGCCATGCGCTTCGGCCGCCTGATGGAGCCCTATCACCTGACCTGGATCGAGGAGCCGCTGGATGCCTATGACGTCGAGGGGCATGCCGCGCTTGCCGCCCAGTTCGATACGCCCATCGCCACCGGTGAGATGCTCACAAGTGTGCTGGAGCATGTGGCACTGATCCAGAACAATTCGGTCGATTTCATCCAGCCGGACGCCCCGCGAGTGGGCGGCATCACACCGTTTCTGAAGATCTGTGCGCTGGCCGAGACAAAGAAACTCCAGCTCGCCCCGCATTTCGCCATGGAGATCCATCTGCATCTTGCCGCAGCCTACGAGCTGGAGCCGTGGGTGGAGCATTTCGACTGGCTCGATCCGCTGTTCAACGAACGGCTCAAGATCAGAGACGGGCGCATGCTGGTACCAAACCGTCCGGGCCTCGGGATCACGCTTTCGGAACAGGCTGCCCACTGGACACGCGGCACGGCGGAGTTCGGCAAGCGGGCCTGAGGCACTGAGACTCAGGCGGTTCCACGGACAACGATGTGAAAATCGATATTGATCATCGCTTCCACATCCTTGCCGCCAGCAATCTTTCTGAGGATCGACTGGGCCGCTTTGGTTCCGATATCGCGGCGATCGATGCGCACGGTGGTCAGCGGCGGGTGGGTGTGAGGCGCAAAGTCGAAATCACCGAACCCGACAATGGCAAGTTCGTCCGGCATGCGGCATCCGCGGGCGTAAGCTTCCGCCAGTGCCCCGTGGGCAACCACGTCCGACGAGCAGAAGACCCCGAGAGTTCCCTTTCCGCGATCGAGAAGCTGCGCCATCGCCAGCCTTCCGTCGCGGAAGGTGGAGGGCGAATTCATTTCCAGGTCCGGCAGTTCGACATCGGCGACGCCTCTCAGGCGGCTGACGAAACCATCGCGGCGCTGGACGGCGCGGGGATCGTTGGCGCCGACCTGTGCGTAACGGTCATATCCCCGGATGAGAAGATGCTCGGCAACCAGTGCGCCGACAGCGGCATGCGAAAACCCGACGGCAGTATCAAGCGGCGAGGGTGTCGAATCCCAGATCTCGACGATTGGTAGGCCGGCGCCCGTCAGCATCGCCCGGGTTTCCTTGAGATGTGTGATGCCGGTAAGGATCACGCCATCGGGCCGGCGAGCGAGAATGGCTCGGGTCAGTTCCAGTTCGCGCGCTGGCTCATAGCCGGAGAGGCCGAGCAGAAGCTGATAACCGGCAGAGACCAGTTCGGCATTGAGGCCCTCGATCGTTTCGGCAAAGATGGTGCTGGCCACAGAGGGAACGATCGCGGCGATGAGCCTGGTCCTTCGGGAAGCAAGGCCGCCCGCGAGAAGATTGGGCACATAGCCCGTCCTCGCAATGACTTTCTCGATCGCCTCCAGCGTTCGTGGTTTGACCAGAGCGGGCGTGTTGATGGCACGGGACACAGTGACAGGCGAGACCCCTGCGAGCTTCGCGATATCGGCAAGTGTCACCGGGCTGTTGCTCGTCATGCGCTTGCTATTGAAATCGTCTGTCATCGTGAAAGTCCCTCTCAAAATGAGTTACGCTTTCATTTTAGAACTAATCAAGTGCGAACAGGATAAATTGTACTATCATGTGCGTATCAATCTGATTCCAAATAATTTTAAATTTGCTCTTCGAGGTTGCGGTTGGAGATTTTGACGATAGAATGAAAGCGCTTCCATTTCTTCGGGAGGAGGATTTCGAAGAGTGGTTTAATGGGACCGGCCAGCTACCGGACAAGTGGAGGAAGTATTATGAACCTCAAGCGTTTGATGACGCTGGCGGCCGCTACGGCCGCGATATCTGTGGCCGGCATGACGGGTAGCCGCGCACAGGACTATCCGACAAAGACCGTGACCGTCGTCGTTCCGTTTGCGGCCGGTGGCAATACCGACACATTCGGCCGCCTCGTCGCGGAAGAACTCGACAAGCGGTTGGGCCAGCGTTTCATCGTTGAGAACAAGCCAGGTGCCGGCGGCAATATCGGCCTTGGCGATCTCGCCCGCTCCAAGCCCGATGGCTACACGATCGGCATGGGGACAGTGAGCTCGAACGCGATCAACCAGACACTTTACAAGAACCTGCCTTACGACCGGGAAAAGGGCTTTGCGCCGATTTCGCTGATCGCCAGCCTGCCAAACGTGCTCGTCGTCAACCCGGACAAGATCAAGGCCAACACTGTCGAGGAGCTGATCGCGTTCCTGAAAACGGAGCCCGGCAAGCATACCTACGCTTCGTCAGGTGTCGGCACGTCGATCCACCTTGCAGGTGAGCTGCTCGCGACAAAGACCGGTATCAAGATCACGCATGTCCCTTACAAGGGTAGCAGCCAGGCCATCCTGGACGTTGTCGCCGGACATGTGGATATGATGTTCGACAATATTCCCACGGCCGCACAGCAGGTAAAAGCCGGCAAGGTAAAGGCGCTGGCCGTCACCAGTCTGGAAAAGGCCAATCTGCTGGCTGACGTGCCGACCATGGCAAGCGTCATCCCCGGCTTCGAGGCGACCTCGTGGCACGGGCTCTTTGCTCCTCCCGGCACGCCGCCGGAAATCGTCGAAAAGCTCAGCAAGGAAGTGCAGGCGATCGTTGCCGATCCGGCGATGAAGGCAAAGCTCGAAGCGATGGGCGTGACGCCTGTCGGCAATACGTCGGCCGAGTTCCAGGCTTTCATCGACAAGGAAACTGCGAAGTGGGCCGAAGTCATCAAGGCCGCCAACGTGCCGCTGCAGTGAGACAATCTGCCAGCCGGGTCTAGTCTCCGGCCGGCACATCTTTCACACCTGAGTATCAAGCCATGCTGAAAATTAGAAACGGCCGCGACTTCGTCGGCGGCGTGACGATGATTTGCGCCGGACTTCTGTTCATCTGGTTCGGCCGCGAGCTCGCAGTCGGCACCTCGTTCCAGATGGGCCCCGGCTATTTCCCGATCATGCTGAGCCTGCTCCTGATCGGGATCGGTGGGCTGATCATCGTGCAGGCGGTGATGGTCGGCGTCGAGGCGAGCGAGCCGGAGGTCTGGAACTGGAAGGCCTATGCCTTGGTGATTGCGGCGCCGGTCGCCTTCGGCCTGCTGCTCGCGGGCCTTGGTCTTGCGCCTACGATGTTCCTCATGATCGTCGGGGTCGCGACCGCAAGCAAATACGCAAACTGGCGGCACTCGATCCTGCTCGGACTGTTTCTCGCGGTCTGTTCCTCTCTGCTTTTCACAAAACTCCTTTCGCTTCCTGTCAGCGCCTTCGGCCCATGGGTGCCCTTTATCGGCGAACTCATCTGACGCTCGCATCTGATGCCTTAGGGCAGCCGACGAAACCGGATTGGATTGCATATGGATCTCTTTTCTAACCTCTGGCTCGGCGCCTCGACCG
This sequence comes from Rhizobium sp. Leaf321, assembly GCF_001423215.1. Lineage (NCBI taxonomy): Bacteria > Pseudomonadati > Pseudomonadota > Alphaproteobacteria > Hyphomicrobiales > Rhizobiaceae > Rhizobium > Rhizobium sp. Leaf321. The sequence goes on from NZ_LMOF01000005.1 coordinate 128,756, forward strand.
CCTTCATGCCGATGAACCTGTTCTACGGCTTTGTCGGCTGTCTCCTGGGCACCGCGATCGGCGTGCTGCCGGGCCTCGGCCCGACGGCCACGATCGCCATGCTTTTGCCGATCACCTTCGGACTGCCGCCGGAATCGGCCCTCATTATGCTCGCCGGTATTTTCTACGGCGCCCAGTATGGCGGCTCGACGACGGCGGTGCTCATCAACCTTCCCGGCGAAAGCTCGTCCGTCGTCACCGCGATTGACGGTTACCAGATGGCCAGAAACGGCCGCGCCGGAGCAGCGCTTGCGACCGCAGCTCTCGGATCCTTCTTCGCCGGCACAGTTGCGACGATCCTGCTTGCGGTCGCAGCACCGCCGCTTGCCGCGGTCGCCCTCAATTTCGGGCCGGCGGAATATTTCTCGCTGATGGTTCTCGGCCTCGTCGCGTCCGTGGCGCTTGCCAGCGGATCGCTGCTCAAGGCATTCGCGATGATCGTGTTCGGACTGATCCTCGGCACGGTCGGGACAGACGTCGAAAGCGGAACGCCGCGCTATGTCTTCGACATTCCGGAACTCTATGACGGACTGAATTTCGTCGCCGTCAGCATGGGCATATTCGGCATCTGCGAAATCCTGCGCAATCTGGAAAGCGAGCAGGAACGCTCCGTCGGCGTCAAGAAGGTGACCGGCCTGATGCTGACCAAGGAGGATTTCAAGCGGATTATCGCGCCGGTCCTGCGCGGCACAGCACTCGGTTCCTTCCTCGGCGTGCTGCCGGGTGGCGGGGCGATGCTGGCATCGTTTGCCTCTTACGCCGTGGAAAAACGGATCTCTCCCAACCGGGCCGAATTCGGCAAAGGGGCGATCGAAGGTGTGGCTGCGCCCGAAGCGGCCAACAATGCCAGCGCGCAAACCTCGTTCATCCCCATGCTGACGCTCGGCATTCCCGGCAACCCGGTGATGGCGCTGATGGTGGGCGCAATGATCATCCAGGGCATCACGCCCGGCCCAAATGTCATCTCCGACGAGCCGGAACTGTTCTGGGGCATGATCGTCTCGATGTGGTCGGGCAATCTGATGCTTGTGATCCTCAACCTGCCCCTGATCGGGCTCTGGGTGCGGATGCTGACGGTCCCCTATCATTTGCTGTTTCCGGCCATCATCGGATTTTGCTGCATCGGCGCCTACAGCATCAACAACAGCGTGTTCGACGTCTTCGTCATGGCAGCCTTCACCGTCATCGGTTTTGCGCTCAGCAAGATGCGCTTCGAGCCGGCGCCGCTTCTGCTGGGCTTCATTCTCGGGCCGATGCTGGAGGAGAACCTGCGGCGCGCGATGCTGATCAGCCAGGGCGATCCGTCGATCTTCGTGCGCAGCCCGCTCAGCCTGTCGCTGCTGATCTTCGCCGTCGCCGTTCTCGCGCTCGTTCTGGCGCCGAGCATCAGCCGCAAACGCGAAGAGGCGTTTACCGAATAAGCGATCATCTTGATCTTGGAAGAGTGCCCTCGCGGCACGGGAGTTTGGAATGGCAGGCAGGAAGACTTACGAAGAACTACGCTCGGCGCGCTGGATGATGCCGGATGATCAGCGTTCGTTCGGACATCGGTCGCGAACGATGCAGATGGGCTACGCCCCGGAGGACTGGGAAGGCCGGCCGATCATCGCGATCATCAGCACCTGGTCTGACGCGCAGCCCTGCCACATGCACTTTCGCGAGCGTGTGGAATGGGTGAAGCGCGGCGTTCTGCAGGCGGGCGGTTTCCCGATGGAGCTGCCGGCGCTGTCGCTGTCTGAAAATTTCGTGAAGCCGACCACGATGCTTTATCGCAACATGCTGGCCATGGAGACGGAAGAGCTTCTCCGCTCGCACCCCATCGATGGCGCCGTGCTGATGGGCGGGTGTGATAAAACCACGCCGGGCCTGGTGATGGGCGCGGTATCGATGGGCGTTCCCTTTATCTACCTGCCGGCGGGACCCATGCTGCGGGGCAACTATGCCGGCAAGGCGCTGGGCTCAGGTACGGACGGGTTCAAATACTGGGACGAGCGACGGGCAGGCACGATCTCGAAGGAGGAATGGCAGGGGATCGAGGGCGGTATCGCCCGAAGCTATGGGCACTGCATGACGATGGGCACGGCCTCCACGATGACGGCGATTGCCGAAGGCATGGGGCTGACGCTGCCGAACGCCTCTTCCATTCCGGCTGCAGATGCCAACCACCAGCGCATGTCGGCCACCTGCGGGAGGCGGATCGTCGAGATGGTGTGGGAGGATCTGACGCCGGACAAGGTGATCACACAGGCTGCCGTGAACAATGCCGTGACGATCGCGATGGCGACGGGGTGTTCGACCAATGCGATCATTCACCTGATCGCCATGGCGCGCCGGGCCGGCATTCCGCTCGAACTCGACGACCTTGACCGGATCGGCCGCACCACGCCCGTCATTGCCAATATCCGCCCATCCGGCAGCACCTATCTGATGGAAGACTTCTTTTATGCCGGCGGCCTGAGGGCACTGATGAAGCAACTGGGCGACAAGCTCGATCCGACGGCGATCACCGTTACCGGCCTGCCGCTGACTGACGGTCTGGATCAGGTGAAGATCTACAACGAGGACGTCATTCGGCCGCTCGACAATCCGGTCTATCATGAAGGGTCTCTTGCCGTGCTGAAGGGCAACCTTTGCCCGGATGGAGCGGTGATCAAGCCCGCCGCCTGCGATCCCAAATTCCACAAGCACCGGGGCCCGGCACTGGTGGCCGACAGCTATGCCGAATTGAAGACGATCATCGACGACCCGGATTACCCGCTGACGCCGGAAACCGTGCTGGTTCTGCGCAATGCAGGGCCGCAGGGTGGGCCGGGCATGCCGGAATGGGGCATGATCCCGATGCCGAAGGCGCTTCTGAAGCTTGGACTGCGCGACATGGTGCGGATTTCCGATGCGCGCATGTCGGGCACGAGTTTTGGCGCCTGCGTGTTGCATGCCTCGCCTGAAGCCTTTGTCGGCGGCCCGCTGGCGCTCCTGAAGACCGGTGACATGGTGGAACTCGATATTCCGGCGCGCAGCCTCAACATGCTGGTCGCGGGCGAAGAGCTCGACGCGCGTCGAGCCGCCTGGGTGGCGCCGGAACCGCGCTATGAACGGGGCTATGGCTTCATGTTCACCAAACACATCGAGCAGGCCGACAAGGGCTGCGACTTCGATTTCCTGAAGACGGACTTCGGCGCCAAGGTGACCGAGCCGGCGATCAACTGAGCAAGCATCAAGGAGAAACTATGAACCCCGCAACCCGTGACAAACTGATGGGCGTCTCCGTCGCGACGCTCTGCTCGGCGCTCTACAAGCGTGGCCTCAGGAACCAGACGATCCAGGACGTGCGGCCGGTCAAGCCGAAGGGGCGCAACATGGTGGGGCCCGCTTTTACGCTGCGCTACATGCCGGCGCGCGAGGACCGCAATCCCATGACGGTGTTCCGCAACCCGCAGCATCCGCAGCGCCACGCGATCGAGACCTGCCCTCAGGGGCATGTGCTTGTGATGGACAGCCGAAAGGATGCGCGTGCAGCGTCCGCCGGCGATATCCTCATTACCCGCCTGATGGTGCGCGGCGGGGCAGGGGTCGTGACCGATGGCGGCTTTCGTGACGCGATGGTGATCGGCGAACTGGACATCCCCGCCTATCATCACCGACCCTCCAGCCCGACAAACCTCACCCTGCACGAAGCGATCGACATCAACGTGCCGATCGGCTGCGGCGACGTCGCCGTATTCCCGGGCGATATCGTGGTCGGCGACGACGACAGTGTCATCATCATCCCGCTGGAAATCGCCGACGACATCGCAGACGAGGCGGTCGAGATGACGGCCTACGAGGATTTTGTCGCCGAACGGGTCAAGGCCGGCCACACGATCATCGGCCTGTATCCCGCCACGGACGAGAACAATTTGTCGATCTTTGCCGAATGGAGAAAGGCGAATGGTCGGTGAGGGGATGGAGGTCGGGGTCCAGGGTGATGGTCGGCCAAAACCTCTGGAGAAGGCGCTTGCGGAGCTATTTTGCCCTACCACGATGATCGATGGTTGCCGCGCGTTTCAACGCCTCACCGGAGGCCGACATACGCTGTTCGCGAGTAACGACGGCCAAGCTGGAGCACGATTGCAAACTTCGGTCTCGTATCATGTCTCGCCGTCATGGTCGAAGAATGGACATTTGCGATAGGCATCGGCTTGCGTCGTCATTGTGGACTTTTCAGGAGCGCCGCCTAGTTTCCATGAAAAGCGGCCGGATTGGGGCGGGATCGTCCGTCCCAATGATCCGCAAGTCGGAGCGCAGGAGGACAAATCCGCGGTATGAAAAGTTTTGTCATCAACCCCCCGGTTTTCTACGGCTCAGTCATCGTCATCGGTCTGTTTCTGGTGGTCGGCATCGCCATACCCGGGCAAGCGGGCGCTTTTTTTGGCGCCGTACAGGCATCGATCCTCGGCGCGTTCGGCTGGTTCTATCTGCTTTCCGTCGGCATATTTCTCGCATCCGTCCTGCTGCTCTGTTTTGGCCGCTTCGGACAGCTCAAGCTTGGTCCGGATGATTCCGTTCCCGATTTCCGCTTCCTGTCGTGGATCGCCATGCTGTTTGCCGCCGGCATGGGGATCGGCCTGATGTTCTACGCCGTCGGTGAACCGATGACGCATTTCATGGCGCCGCCGACGGCCGAGCCGCGTTCGGTCGCAGCCATGCGCGAAGCAATGACCGTGACCTTCTTCCATTGGGGGATACACGCCTGGGCAATCTACGCCGTTGTCGGCCTGTCGCTCGCCTATTTCGGCTATCGCTACAACCTGCCGCTGACGATCCGTTCCGGCCTCTATCCGCTTCTCAAAAACCGTATCGATGGTCCGATCGGTCACGCGGTGGATATCTTTGCGATTGTCGGCACGATGTTTGGGATCGCCACGTCGCTCGGTGTCGGCGTCTCGCAGATCAATGCGGGTCTCAACCATCTTCTCGGCGTTCCGATCGGCATCGCTGTGCAGTTGCCGTTGATCGCAGTTGTGACCGCGATGGCGACCGTGTCGGTCGTGACCGGCCTCGACAAGGGCGTCCGCATCCTGTCGGAAACCAACCTTATCGTCGCCATCCTGTTGATGATCTTCGTTCTCGTGGTTGGTCCGACCAGCCTGTTGTTTCGGGATTTCGTGCAGAACCTCGGTCTCTATTTCGACACGCTGGTCCTGCGCACATTCAACATCTACGCCTATGAGCCGACGCCCTGGGTTGATGCCTGGACCCTGTTCTACTGGGCCTGGTGGATCTCCTGGTCGCCCTTCGTCGGCATGTTCATCGCCCGCATTTCCCGCGGCAGAACCGTGCGCGAATTCGTCGTCGCCGTCCTCTTCATTCCCGCCGGGTTCACCTTCTTCTGGATGACGGTGTTCGGCAATACGGCGATGTTCATCGATACCGGCATCGCCAACGGCGCTCTCGGCGCGGCTATCGCCAACGACGTCTCAGTCGGGCTGTTCCGGTTCTTCGAGTATCTGCCGCTGCCGGCAATTACCTCGACGCTCGCGGTTCTGCTGGTGTCAATCTTCTTCATCACCTCGGCAGATTCGGGTGCGCTGGTCGTGGACTCCATTGCAGCCGGCGGCGAGACGAACACGACAACAGGACAGCGGGTTTTCTGGTGCGTTATGGAGGGTTTCGTGGCGGGGTGCCTGCTGCTCGCCGGTGGCCTGACGGCGCTGCAATCTGCCACTGTCGCCAGCGCGCTGCCGTTCGCCGTGATCATGCTCGGTCTTGTCCTTTCGCTGTATCTGGGCATGCGAGAGGACCTTGCACAGCGCGATGCGCACAACGGCGCCACACTTCCGGCTGCCCAGCCGGCATCCGGGCAGACCTGGCAGCGGAGACTGGCCCTGATGCTGGCCACCGCGACCGAAGCCGATGTCCGTCGCTTCATCGACACGCATGTGCGTCCAGCCCTTGATCAGGTCGCGCAGGAACTGACCTCCAGGGGACGGCATGCTGAGGTGGTCGATGACACGGACGGAGCGATCGTCCTGCGCTCACCCGCACAAGATGTTCGTGACTTTGTCTACGGTGTCACACCCACAAAGCAGCGCGTCGCGAGTTTTACGCCTGTGCGGGCCGGAGAGCCTGAGTTTCGCTTTGAGGTGCGGACCTATTTCTCGAGCGGCAATCGCGGGTATGACGTGATGGGGATGTCGCGCGATCAACTCATCAGCGACGTCCTGGCGCAGTTCGAACGCTATCTTCACCTGGTGCATTCGCCGGAGTTTCAGCTGGTCCACAGTGCTCCAGAACATCCATCCGGAATATAGCTGTTATGGGGGGCGGCCTCGTTGCAAGGCGCGCCTGTTACCATAACAGGTCCGACGCTCATCGTAGCGGAAGGCGGTCTGTTCGCAGACGCTTGATCCTCGGTCCCGCTACGTGGGTTGAGCTCCAAAGCGGACACCAACTGTCGCGGCAGACTGACGGGCGACCTGATTAATCCCAACTTGGCAGGCAAAGGCGTACACCTGAGACGTCGACAAGAGACGGCCCGCGATGAGCCAGAAGAGTGAGAATACCGATGACGTCACGCTGGGTTTGGCTTTTGTCGAAACTGGTCCGGAAAATCTGGTTTCGGGCAAGTCTGTTTTCCATCCTTGCCATTATCACCGCACTTGTCGCCATCGTCGCCAGTCCGTTCATTCCGGGTGATCTTCCCACGAAGATTGGCGCTGACGCTGTCGATAATATACTAGGCATCATTGCCTCAAGTATGCTGACAGTCACGACATTCTCTCTCAGCACGATGGTGTCGGCCTATTCGGCTGCAACCAGCAACGTCACGCCCCGCGCGACCACGCTGGTCATGGAGGACAGCACGACGCAAAACGTGCTCGCGACCTTCATCGGCTCCTTCCTCTTCAGTCTTGTCGGGATCATCGCTTTGAGCACCGGCGCCTACGGCGACCGCGGTCGCGTCGTTCTCTTTGTTGTGACAGTTGCCGTGATTGTGCTGATTGTCGTCACGCTCTTGCATTGGATCGACCACCTTTCCAGGCTCGGGCGTGTCACAGAAACGACCGAGAGAGTGGAAAAGGTCACCGTAGAGGCGATGCGGTCCCGGCGTAAGCAACCGTATCTCGGCGGAAGCCGGTTAAGCGCTGCAGAGACCATTCCGGCCACGGCGAGACCGGTCTTTGTCGATCGGATAGGGTACGTGCAGCATCTTGATACCGGCGCCCTTTCCGGCATCGCAACCGACGCGAAAGCGCAGATATACATTCACATGATTCCGGGTCAGTTTGTGGATCCGTCGACGCCGGTTGCGTGGATCGAGGGCGCCGATGACGGCGAGGAGACAACGGCAATCTCCCGCTGTTTCACGGTGGGCGATACCAGGTCCTATGATCAGGACCCGCGATTTGGCGCTGCAGTTCTGTCGGAGATTGCGTCTCGCGCCCTTTCGGCGGCCACCAACGATCCCGGTACCGCGATCGATGTTCTCACGCGGACAGTGCGGGTTCTGGCTGTCTGGAACGAAACGACAGGGGAGGATGAGCATGAAGTGCCGTATCCAAATGTCTACGTGCCGGCGATCAGCCTTGACGAACTGTTTGATGATCTCTTCACACCGATCGCGCGGGACGGCGCCGGCGTTGTCGAAGTCGGGCTGAGATTGCAGAAAGTGCTGCGAATTCTCGCGACGTTTGAACATGATCGCTATCGCGAAAATGCCATACGCCACTCGAGGGAGGCCCTTGAGCGGGCCAAACATGGACTGACTTTGCCGGCGGATTTCGAGCGCGTAAAAGCCGCGGCAGAGGCGGTTGGGGGATTGTAGCTGCGGTTGTTCAAGCGTGACGAGCGAAGCCAGCATCGCGTAATAGCGCTGTTCTGAAGGGAAAATCCATTCATCACAGGAAATCTTGATGAAGCCTTGTAACAATGTGGATTCCTGCGCGTCTTCCTGAAGCAACGTCTATTGCGGGTGGAAAGACGAAATCTATGGACCAGAACGAGGGCTTTTCCCGATCCACCTGGACGCGGCCGAAGCGTTTCGATCGCAACCTGGTGATCATTGGCGCCGGGTCCGCCGGGCTGGTGTCGGCCTATATCGCTGCCGCCGCCAAGGCGAAGGTGACGCTGGTCGAGGCGAACAAGATGGGCGGCGATTGCCTGAACTATGGCTGCGTCCCCTCGAAGGCCCTGATCAAGAGCGCAAAGGTGGCGCACCAGATGCGCCATGCGGACCATTATGGCCTGGAGCCGGTCGAGCCGAAGGTGCCTTTCTCTGCGGTGATGGAGCGGATCCACAAGGTGATCGCCGAAATCGAGCCGCATGACAGCGTCGAACGCTATACGGGGCTGGGCGTCGACGTCCTGCAAGGCTACGCAAAGCTGATCGATCCCTGGACGGTGGAGATTGCCCTGAACGGAGGCGGCATGCAGCGTCTGACGACGCGCGCGATCATCATTGCGACCGGCGCCCAGGCCTTTGTGCCCCCGATACCGGGCCTCGCCGAAATTGGCTATCTCACATCCGATACCATGTGGGAGCGGCTCCGCGATCGCCCTTCTGTGCCGCAGAGGCTCGTCGTTCTGGGCGGAGGGCCGATCGGCTGCGAGCTGGCTCAGAGTTTTGCTCGACTTGGCTCCGAGGTCACGCAGATCCAGATGGCACCACGGCTGATGATGCGTGAGGATGATGATGCGGCCAGGGTCGTCGAAGCCTCGATGAAGGCGGACGGCGTCAATGTGCTGACCAGCCACAAGGCGGTCGCCTGTGGGTCGGATGCCGGTGAAAAATGGATCGAGGTCGAACAGGACGGGGCTAGGTTCCGCATCGGCTTCGACGAGATCATCGTCGCGGTCGGACGCGCCCCGCGGCTGAAGGGGTTCGGGCTCGAGGATCTCGGCATCAAGGTCGATCGTGTGGTGGAGACCAACGAATACCTCCAGACCCTTCATCCGAACATTCTCGCCGCCGGCGATGTGGCAGGGCCCTACCAGTTTACCCATGTCGCCGGACATCAGGCCTGGTTTGCCGCTGTCAATGCGCTGTTCGGTGATCTCAAGCGCTTCAAGGCTGATTACTCAGTCATTCCGTGGGCGACCTTCACCGATCCGGAAGTGGCGCGGGTGGGCTTGTCCGAGACCGAGGCGAGTGAGAAGAAGATACCGCATGAGGTAACGCGTTTTGGCTTGGACGATCTCGATCGCGCGATCGTCGATGGGGCCGCCCGTGGCTTTGTCAAGGTGCTGACGGTGCCGGGCAAGGACAAGATCCTGGGTGCAACGATTGTCGGCGAGCATGCAGGCGACCTGCTGGCGGAATTCGTCTTCGCCATGAAACATGGCCATGGGCTCGGCAAGATCCTCGGCACGATCCACATTTACCCGACGCTCGCAGAGGCCAACAAGCTGGTGGCCGGTCAGTGGCGCCGCAATCACATCAACGGGTTTCTGCTCTCGCTGCTTGAACGCTTCCAGACCTGGAGGCGCGGATGATCGACGCCAAGATCCTGCCGCTGCAGAAGGCAGCTCTGCAGCCCATCGCTGCGTTTCTGGCCCATCGCGGGGGTCGTGCAGATCAGATCAGCCTCGTTGGTTTCATGGGCGGGCTCGGCGCCTTTGCCGCGCTTTGCCTCGGCTACTTTTGGGTGGCGCTTCTGCTGATCCTTGTGAACCGGGCGCTGGACGGGCTCGATGGTGCGGTTGCCCGCATCCATGGTCCGACGGATCGTGGCGCCTATCTCGACATCGCGCTCGACATGGTCTTCTACGCGCTGATCCCGCTCGGTTTCGCGGTTGCGGTGCCCGAGATCAATGCGCTGCCCGCAGCGGTGCTGATCGTGTCCTTCGTCGGCACAGGCTCGTCCTTCCTCGCTTTCTCGGCAGTTGCGGCGAAACTCGGCCGCGAGGCCCCGGAATTTCCCACCAAGGGCATCTACTACGCTGGCGGTCTCGCCGAAGGCTTCGAGACGATCGCGGTCTTCATCGCCATGTGCCTCTTGCCTTGGCATTTCCCGCTGATTGCCTATGGATTTGCCGCGCTTTGCGGGGTGACGACCGTCATCCGCTGGCGCCAGGGCTGGGTCGCCTTTTCCGGAGATGATCAATGAGCGACGCCGTGTCGCTCTCAGGGATCCGCATTCAGCCGGTCAAGCGCGTTGCGCACCGTCAGCCGCGCTCGGTGCAGAAGTACCCGCATATTGCCCTCGGAAATGTCGAGAAGGGTGCAGACCTCCGCCGGATCGAGCTCCTGCTGGCCGCGCAGGATCAGCACCGCGCGCTGCGCCTGCGGCAGCGTTTCGATGACGGCTTCCACATGCTGCAGAACGCTTCGACCCTCGACATGGCGTTCCGGCGTCAGATTTTCCCAAAGTGCGGGCATGGTGCGCCAGTGGCCGCGCCCGTCGAACGCGTCGTTGAGGGTGCCGTCGACACCAAAATCGTCGAAGGATACCGTGCGGCCTTCGCGTCTGGCGCGGCTGCGCGCCTTGTTGATCAGGATAGTGTAGATCCAGCTTGCAAGCGATCCGCGCCCTTCGAAGAGATCGATGCGGTCGAGCACTGTTACCCAGGTGTCCTGCGCGACGTCTTCCGCGATGACACGCGAGCGGACGATGCCGTTGCAAAGACGGATCATCGCGGCATTGTGCCGGCGATAGAGCAACTCGAACGCTACCGCATCCCCCTCGACGAGACGCAGCGCCAGAGCCCGATCATCACCATCAACCTGCGCCATGCTGCCCCCAGCCTCAGCTCAGGCGTCATTAGCAAAACAATCGCCTTCAAAGTCCAGCCGCATTCGATCCTATCAAGCCATAGTGACCACGAGGGATCTGTCGCGCCGGTACATCCGATCCCACAAGGCGTGCCGCAGCTTCACGGAAACCGCCATGATTGACAGCCGTTCCCCACAACACGGCGCGCCGCCGGATGACGAGCCCGCCACCTCGAAGGGCGCTGTCGGCAAAGGTAGCATGTGGCGTTATATGCCCTTGGTCCTCGTCATAGCCGGCCTCGCACTCGGCTATGCCTTCGGCCTGCAGGACTATCTCAGCCTCGGATTTCTTGCCGAACAACGGCAGGCTTTGAGGAGTTACGTCGACACCAATGTCCTCTGGTCGGCCGTGATCTTCCTGCTCGTCTATATCGCGGCCGTCGCCTTCTCGTTTCCGGCAGCGTCCGTGCTGACCATCTTCGGTGGTTTCCTCTTTGGCTGGATGATCGGGGGGGCGCTGGTGGCCGTTGGTGCCACGGTCGGTGCGGTGATCCTGTTCCTCGCCACGCGCTCGGCCTTCGGCAATTTTCTGCGCCACCGGGTTGATGGCGTCATCAAGAAGATGGTGGACGGTTTCCGGGAGAATGCCTTCGGCTATCTCTTCGTCATCCGTCTCGCTCCGGTCTTTCCCTTCTTCGTCGTCAATATCGCGGCTGCCCTGTTCGACATCAGCCTCGGGCGTTTCATAGCCGCCACGTTCTTCGGCATCCTGCCCGGCACTTTCGCCTATGCCTATCTCGGCCAGGGAGTTGACAGTGTGCTGGTCGCCGCGCAGGCGAGCGGAAGGCAAGCGCAGATTTCGGATCTCGTGACGCGCGATATCACGCTCGCCTTCTTCGCGCTGGCGCTGGTGGCGCTGATCCCGACGCTCGTGCGACAGATCGCCAAGCGCAGGAGTTCGCAATGAGCGTTCACTTTACCACATCCGGGGAGGGCTGAGCCATGTTTCGATGCAATGAAGTGGTCGAGCGCGCCAGCCTTCTGATCGACGGCGATCTCGGCTTCTGGCCGCGGTTCAACATCAAGCTCCACCTGGCGATTTGCCGGGGATGCCGGGCCTTCGTCGAACAGATGCGCATCACCCATGATCTGACTGCAATGGCGGGCGCCCTGCATGATCCGGCACCAAGCGAGGAGATTGCGGCCGCGCTCGCGCGACGAAAAATGGGGCCCGGCAAGAAAGCATGAAACCCGGAGCATCTCGAAGACGTAATTCAAACAGGAGCCGCAGCGCGTCAGCGTCAGGCGGTCGACTTTCAGGGAGTAGGGCACAGAATGCGATTGATGACAGGGATTTTCGCCGCCGCTTTGATGGCAGCCACAAGTAGCTTTCCGGCGAAAGCCGCCGGCCCCGAGCTTTCCGACTGGGCAGCCGTCGAGAAGGCAGCAACCGGCCAGACGGTCTATTTCAACGCCTGGGGCGGCTCGGAAAACATCAACGCCTATCTCGAATGGGTGGGCGCCGAGATGCAGTCACGCTACGGGGTGAGCGTGGTGCAGGTGAAGCTTGAGGATACCGCAAGCGCGGTCGCCAAGGTGATCGCCGAGAAAGCCGCCGGCAAGAATGACGGCGGCTCGGTCGATCTCATCTGGATCAACGGCGAAAACTTCGTCTCGATGAAGCAGCAAGGGCTGCTCCTCACCCCCGGCTGGGCAAGCTCGCTGCCCAACTGGGCCTATGTCGATGTCGAAAACCAGCCGACCATCCTCACAGATTTCACCGAGCCGACAGAGGGCCTTGAAAGCCCCTGGGGTGGCGCGAAGATGGTTTTCTTCCATGACAGCGCGCGCACCGAAGCCGTCGCCATGCCGGACAACGCGACTGCGCTTCTCGATTGGGCGAAGAAGAACCCAGGCCGGTTTTCCTATCCGGCCCCACCGGATTTTACAGGCTCGTCCTTTCTGAAACAGGTTTTGAGCGAGGTGATCGCCGACCCCTCCAAACTGGCGAAGCCGGTCAGCGAAGAGACTTTTAACGCTGATGTCGAGCCGCTCTTTGCCTATCTCGACCAGTTGCATCCGGCAGCCTGGCGTTCGGGCAAGACATTCCCGCAGAACTATTCGGATATGAAACAGAAGCTGGCCGACGGCGAACTGGACATCATCTTCGCCTTCAATCCGTCGGAAGCCTCTGCCGGGATCAAGGCCGGCGAACTGCCCCAGACCGTGCGCTCCTTCACCTTCTCCAAAGGCACGCTCGGCAACACCCATTTCGTCGCCATTCCCTACAATGCCAATGCGAAGGAGGGGGCGCTGGTGACGGCGAACTTCCTCATCTCGCCTGAAGCGCAGCTTCGCAAGCAGGACCCGACTTATTGGGGTGATCCGACCGTTCTCGCCATGTCAAAACTGCCGGAGCCGGATCGTGCCGCCTTCAAAGCGCTCGACCTCGGCGCAGCCACCCTTGCGCCGGACAAGCTCGGCCCCGTGATTGCCGAGCCGCATGCGAGCTGGATGGAGCGCATCGAGGTCGAATGGCGCCGGCGCTACGCCAGCGGAAACTGAGCTGTGACAGCCCAGGCGACCGATCGCTCCTTTTTGAACGGAATGACCGCACTTCTTCCGAGGAGTGCGGTTGCCCTCACGCTTGGCCTTCTGGTCCTGCCGATCACTTTCGGGCTCCTCGGCACGTTGCTGCCGGCCTTCGGCTATCTGCCCGCACTCGGCGGACATGACCTCAGCCTGCAACCCTTTCGAGATCTTGCGGCGACACCGGGTCTGCCAACAGCGGCAGTCTTGAGTGTAGCAACCGGCCTCGCCGCCACCCTGATTTCTCTCGGCATCACGCTGATCTTCGTTGCGAGTTACGCCGGCACACCGACGCTGTCACGCCTGCAGCATCTGCTGTCGCCTCTCCTGGCCGTGCCCCATGCGGCGGCCGCTTTCGGGCTCGCCTTCCTGATCGCGCCATCGGGTTTCCTTATTCGCCTCGTCGCGCCTCTCTTTGGCATTGATCGGCCGCCGGACATTCTTATCCCCCATGACCCGATGGGGCTGACGATGATCGCGGGCCTCGTGATCAAGGAAACACCGTTCCTGTTTCTGGTCACGTTGGCGGCCCTGCCGCAGGTGGAGCTTTCCGCAGCGCGAAGGCTTGCAGCCTCCTTCGGTTATGGGCGTATTGCGGGCTTCGTCTACCTGCTCTGGCCGTCGCTTTACCGGCAGATCCGTTTTGCCGTCTATGCCGTCATCGCCTACTCGTCCTCGGTCGTGGATGTGGCGCTGATCCTTGGTCCCAACCTGCCCGGCACGCTCGCGACCCGGCTCGTCCAGTGGATGAACGATCCGGATCTGTCCGTGCGTTTCCTCGCCTCGGCCGGTGCCGTCCTGCAACTGGGCGTCACCCTGGCAGGATTGCTCTTGTGGTTGATGCTGGAGCGGGTCGCTGCGGTCCTGCTCCGCGCATCGCGGGACAGGGGATGGCGGTTCGTTCGCGACCAGTTGCTGCGCCGCGCGTCGATCCTGGTCGTCGGCCTGATCGGCGGAGCCGTCTTCGCAGGCCTCGCCATTCTGGCCATCTGGTCTGTCGCCGGTCTGTGGCAGTTTCCCGATATCCTGCCGCAGAGTTTTACGCCGAGGAGCTGGATGGGTGCCTTGCCGCGCATTGGCGATCCGCTCGTAACGACACTGGTGACAGGTCTCGCCTCGACGCTGCTGGCCATCCTGCTGACCGTCGGCTGCCTGGAGCGGGAGATTCAGACGGGACGCCGCGTGAGCCAGAAGGCGCTGTTGATGCTCTACCTGCCGCTGATCGTGCCGCAGATCACCTTCGTTTTCGGCCTGCAGCTGCTTTTCATCGGTAGTGGTGGCGGCGATTACAGGCTGACAGCCCTCGTGCTCGTGCACCTGGTCTTTGTGCTGCCTTATGTCTTTCTCTCGCTCGCCGATCCCTGGCGCGCGCTCGATCGTCGCTACGAGATCATTGCGACAGCACTCGGCCGGTCACGGCTGTCGGTGCTCGTGTCGATCCGCCTGCCCATGCTGGTCCGTCCGATCCTGACAGCACTTGCCCTTGGCTTTGCCGTCTCGGTTGGGCAGTATCTGCCAACCCTCCTGATCGGGGAGGGGCGGCTCTCGACCATCACCACGGAGGCCGTCGCTCTAGCCTCCGGCAACAACCGCCGTGTCATCGGAGTCTATGCCCTGCTGCAGACCATCCTGCCTTTCCTCGCCTTCGTGCTCTTCGCGCTGATCCCCGCAGCGCTCCACCGCAACCGCCGGGATATGAGGGTCTGATGATCGTCCAGCGACAGCCGACCAATGGCCTCTCCCTCTCGAATGTGTTGATCCGTCTGGGTGATGTCAGCCTGATTGCGCTGACCGCGGACGTTCCTCCCGGTTCAGTCGTCACCGTCATGGGACCTTCGGGATCGGGCAAATCCACCTTGCTGTCCTTCATCGGCGGGTTTCTCGATCCTGTATTCGACGCCAAAGGGACCGTCTTTGTCGATGGTGTCGATCTCCTGTCGCTGGAGCCGCAAGCCCGTCGCGCCGGGATCCTGTTCCAGGACCCGCTGCTCTTCCCGCATATGTCTGTTGGCGCCAATGTCGCCTTCGCCATTCCGGCAGATGTGCGAGATCGCCGCCAACGCCGGCAGATCGCGGCAGACATTCTCGCCGACATGAACCTTGCAGATTTTGCGGATCGGGACCCGGCCACGCTCTCCGGCGGGCAAAAGGGCAGGGTGGCGCTTGCTCGCGTTCTCGTCTCCCGGCCGAGATTGCTGCTTCTCGACGAGCCCTTCTCCAAGCTCGATATGGAGTTGCGCGCCCAGATGCGAACCCTCGTGTTCGAGCGTGCAAGAACCGCCGGCCTGCCGGTCATTCTTGTCACCCATGACGAAGCGGATGCCGAGGCCGCTGGCGGTCCCGTTCATCGTATTGGCATGAAGGGAGCAGCTCATGACTGAGGCGAACGCGAAAATCCCGGTCGTGCTTCTCGGTGGTGGCCACGCCCATGTCGAGGTGGTGCGCCTGTTGGGGCAGATGGGTCTCGGCGCGCAGATCACGCTGGTTTCGCCATCGCGCTATGCGCCTTATTCCGGCATGCTTCCGGGCCATATCTCGGGGGAATACGGTTTCGACGATTTCCACATCGATCTGGCGACCTTGTGCGCGCGCGCTGGCGGCGCCTTTGCCGAAACCACGGCGACCGCTATCGACCCGGAACGCCGGGTGGTCTCAGTCGCGAGCGGCCAAAACCTCGGCTACGGGCTGCTCTCGATCGATATCGGCTCCACCCCTATACTGCCCGACGGCATATCGGCCGGCATCTCCGTAAAGCCGATCGCAAGCTTTGCCGATCGCCTTGCCCGGCTCGATGCGCTGGCCCCAGAAGGACGGCTCTCAACGATCGCGGTCGTCGGGCAGGGGGTGGCAGGCGTGGAGGTCGCCTTTGCGCTCAGACGCCGGTTTTCCGGACGAGACATCCGCATAATACTCGTCGGACGGGCAGCGGAGCCGGTTCCGGAGCGCAGTCGGCGGGCGCGGCATTTGTTGGAGCGGGAATTGCGAAGGGCGGCCATCGCCCATCACCCCGCGTTCGATGTCGTCGCTTTCCACGACGCTGAACTCATCGCCCGTGATGGGCGGCGGCTCGCAGCAGATCAGGTCATCTGGACGACGTCGAGCGGCGCACCAGGCTTCTTGCGCGAGACCGGCCTTCTCCTCGACCAAAACGGTTTCATTTGTGTGGACGAAACGTTGAGATCCCTTTCGCATCCGGATGTCTTCGCTGCCGGCGACGTCGCATCTCTGCCGAGCCCCCGTCCAAAGGCCGGCGTGTTTGCCGTGCGCCAAGGACCGGTCCTGGCCGAGAACATCCGCCGCAGCCTCTGCGGAGAAGCCCCGCTTTCTTATCAACCGCAACGGCAGTGGCTGGCACTGATCTCTCTCGCCGACGGGCGGGCCATTGCCGACAAGTGGAACATAGCCGTGGCCGGCCGCTGGGTGGCCAAATGGAAGCATCGCATCGACTGCCGCTTCATGCGGAAATATCGGGAGTGAAGCGGCCGCCTTGTCGCTATTTCTCGAAGCGAGCCCATTCTGGTTGATCGTTCAGTGCGCCTCGAGCGAGCTGTAACCGTTGCAACGCCGCATGAGGCACGCCGAGCTAATTCGGAGCGGTCTTGGCAACAGTTGCAAATCCGTGCTCGGCGGCTTCGAGAGCGTCGGCGATGTCAGCTTCCGTATGGGCCGCGCAAAGGAACATGTTGTGCCGGGGATGGAAGTACACCCCCTTGGCAAGGGTTGCGTTACAGAACGCATATCCTTTTGCGAAGTCGGCGTCGTCGTCAAACAGAACGGTCGGCATCTGCGCGGGGCCTGACTGACGGATCGATAGACCGAACTGGCGTGAACGTGTTTCCAGACCATCGCGCAGCATTTGACCAAGCCGCGCAATCTTGTCCGGGACGTTGTCGCGGCGGACCACCTTCAGCGTTGCAAGAGCGGCAGCCATCGACACGGCACCAGCCCAGAATGAGCCCGTGACGAACACCTGCGAGGCCGCTTTGCGCAGCCAGTCACTGCCGGTCACCGCCGAAAGGGCGTAACCGTTGGCGATTGCCTTGCTCCAGGCGGAAAGATCGGGACTGACGCCAAGCGGCTCCCAGCTGCCGGCCGTATGAAGACGGAAACCGGTGCGAACCTCGTCGAGGATAACGGCCGCACCTTTGGCGTCGGCAAGCCGTCTTACGGCCCTGGCAAAATCCTGAGTGGGCAGTTCCTGATCAAAACTCATGTCGTGGCGATAGG
Source organism: Rhizobium sp. Leaf321 (assembly GCF_001423215.1). Lineage (NCBI taxonomy): Bacteria > Pseudomonadati > Pseudomonadota > Alphaproteobacteria > Hyphomicrobiales > Rhizobiaceae > Rhizobium > Rhizobium sp. Leaf321. The sequence continues at coordinate 146,301 of NZ_LMOF01000005.1, forward strand.
CCGAGACGACGATCGCGGCAATGTCGTCACCAGCTCCATTGACCGCACCTTCGAGCGATTCAATATCATTGAACGTGTAGTAGGCGAGGTGAGCACGATCTTCTGCCGTTACGCCGATGAGCGACGGAGAGCACCACGGAACTGCGCCGTGATAGGCGCCCTTGGCGACAAGGATTTTCCGCTTACCGGTCGCCGCGCGAGCAACAGTGACGCAGGTTGTAGTAGCGTCGGTGCCGTTCTTCTGGAACATTGTCCAGTCGGCGTGGGAAATAGTATCCACTACGAGTTCGGCCAGTTCGACCATGACTTCAGCTGGTCCGTTGAGGCAATCACCCATGCGCCTCTGGCGTTCGGCCGCCTCCTCGACTTCGGGGTGCTTGTGACCCAGGAGATTGGGACCCCAACTGCACATGAAGTCAACATAGCGGTTGCCATCGACATCCCAAAGCAGGCCACCTTCGCCGTGGCTGAAAAACTGCGGATATCTGTCCGGCAGCTTTGCAGCATTCAGGTGTCCCCACATTCCACCAGGAACGACTTTTTGTGCACGTGCGCGCAACGCGGCGTCTTGCATCCTGACCAGCTCCAACATCGAAAACTCCATCTGATAATCTGATATATCATATATGTCGGTGGCAAACAATATTTAATAGAGAAATTCGAACGCGTACCCCTGTCTCGTGCCGCCGACGTATCATAACAAATGGTGAGAGAACCGTGGGAGGCAGGGCATCATCTGCACCCAAATCAACGCTCCGGCCGCCGAAGCTTGAAACAACCGGCGCCCTCCACGTATATTATATATAGTCCGTGGCTTTGGTTGGCATGGTTCGGCTGTGATGGGGAATGAGATGAGTGGATCGGATCGGGCGACAGACCCGAATGGTGTTGGACCAGTCGCACGCGATAGCCTTACCGGACTGGTTTACAACAACCTTCGACAGGCTTTGATGGAAGGGCGTTTCTGGCCGGGCCATCGCTTTAAGATCCGCGACCTGGCTGCAACGATGAATGTGTCCGAAACACCGATTCGCGAAGCCCTAATGCAGCTCGTTCGCGCCAGAGCTTTAGAAATGCAGGCGGGTCGTTCAATCGCCGTGTCCCACATGACCGCCAAGCAGTATATCGAGCTGCGGACGGTCAGGCTGTTCTTGGAGGGCCTTGCGGCGGAACACGCGACGACGCGTGTATCGGAAGCAGACATCGATCGTATGGAGGCCATCCACGCCGAACTGATTGCCGCGGAGAAGCAGCAGCGGTGGTCGGATGCCGTGCGCGCCAACTGGCAGTTCCATCGCGGCCTGTACGAGGGGTCCGAACTGCCGGAGGTCCTGGCCATACTAGACGATATCTGGATGCGCAACGGTCCGCTCTTGAACTTTCACTACCCGAGCGCTCCCCCGACCTACCCGAACGAGCATCAGCACCTCTCCGTCCTCAAGTACTTGCGGCAGCGTCGTGCGGACAAGGTACGCGAGGCCATTCAGGCAGACATGATGGAGGGTGGCCAAAACCTAGTGCGCCTGCTAGAGAAATCCGGCGGTACCCGCTACCTGCCGCCACCCACTCCCTGACCCTGCAAAATTTGTCGCGCCTGTCATTGCTCCTGTTGCGCTAGGCTCTGTCGCACCGTCGCGGCTAGGGCATTTGCGGATAGTCCATATTTCTCGAAGAGAAATGGCGTGGTGCCGCCTTCCGCAAACGTGTCGCGGACGCCGATGCGGCGGAATTTCGACGACACGTCGTTCTCCATCAGCATCTCCGCCACCGCGCTGCCGAGCCCGCCGATGATCGAGTGATTCTCCGCCGTAACCACGAGCGGCATCCGTCGGGCGAGGTCGATCAAGTCGGGATCGAGCGGCTTGATCGTCGACATGTCGACGATCGTCATTTCGACGCCCTCGCGGCTCAGTTCGTCAGCGGCCGACAGTGCGATGTCGACCATCATGCCGCAGGCGACAATCAGACCCTGTCTGCCCTCGCGCAGCACCCGCATCTTCCCCATGCTGAATTCGGACGCGATTTCACCGGCTCTTTCCGTCCCGTCGGTGCGCTTTAGCCGAAGGTAGACGGGACCGTCATACTTGGCGATCGCGGCGACCGATGCACGTACTTGGTCCGGGCTGCTCGGTTCGATTACCGTCATGTTCGGCAAAGCGCGCATCAGGGCAATATCGTCGATCGCCTGATGGGATACACCAAGCAGTGTCGTCAATCCGGGAATGACGCCGACGATCTTCACGTTGGCGCGTGGATAGGCGACTTGCATCGCCACCTGGTCGTAGCATCGACGGGTTGCAAAGACGCAAAAGCTGTGAACGAATGGGATTTCGCCGGACCGGGCCAAGCCCCCGGCGATGCCGATCATATTGGCTTCGGCGATGCCGACCTGGTGAAAGCGCGCAGGCAACTGATCCCGAAACAGGTCCGTCTCCGTTGGAAGTGTCAGATCCGCCGTCAGGCATACAATCCGTTCGTCGTCGCGCGCGGCCTGCAATAGCGCTTCGCCGTAGTGTTTCCGTGCAGTTGCCGCAGACGCACCACGCGCGTTGAAGTCCAGGACTTCCAGCGATCCGCGATCTTTGCTCTGGCTCATGTGCGCTCCTTTGCGTCAGCAAGTGCGACCAGCGCTTCCTCGGCGACGTCGGCTGGCAGTTTCAGATTGTGTGCGAGGATCCCTTCGAGCGAAGGCACGCCCTTGCCGGCAATCGTTGTGGCCACGAGGCAGGTCGGCCTGTCCCGACCACGGGCTTGATCGAGCGCCGTTAGCAATGCCGGAATATCGTGTCCGTCGATGTTCTCGGATGCCCATCCGAATGCCTTGAACTTCTCGGCAACGGGCTCAACCGATACTACCTTGTCGATGTGACCTTCGACCTGCATGCTATTGTAATCGATGATCAGACAGAGATTGGAGAGACCGGCGCTGCCAGCGTAGAGGGCAGCCTCCCAGAGCTGGCCCTCCTGTAATTCGCCGTCGCCAAGCACCACATAGATGCGGCTGTCCGACTTCCTGCGCCGTGCTGCCAGCGCCATGCCGATGCCAACCGAAAGGCCTTGTCCGAGCGAGCCAAGCGTTGCTTCGATCGCCGTGCCGACCCGCTCCGACGCGTTGACCTCGAATACGGAGCCGTCCTTGCAGTAGTCGCGCACCAGATTTCGGTCGACGAGCCCGCACGCAGCAAGCGTCGCGTAAAAGATCGCAGTGTTATGCGCCGTCGAGAGAAGAAAGCGGTCGCGATCCGGCCACCTCGGGTCGGTCGGATCGATCCGCATTTCGGCGAAGTACAGGACGGCAAAGAGATCGGCTGCACCAAGTCCCTGCTGGACATAGCCCTGGCCGGTGGGCGCCACGAGATTGATCACGTCACGCCGGAGTAACCGGGCGATGCGCGCGAGTTCAGCTGCATCACGGATGCGGGCGGCGGGCTGTCGTTCACGGCTGATGGCACTGTTCATCGATAAGGCGCTCCTAAGCCATCGTTCATTTCTGACATTGTTCCGGCTCCCTCAGTGCGGTTCAGCGGGCCGTGAACCGGTCGAGGATGTTGCGCGTGATGCGCTGGGTAAAGGGATCGCCGCGTTTCAGGCCCATGACCCATTCGCAGGTGGCGGCCGTTAGAACCTCGCCCTTGCCGCGGGTCATGTGCACCATCATGCCGGAACCGTACTTGTATTTGGCGAGCCCCTCCGGCGTCACTTCGCCGGTCACGCATTCGACAAGGCCCTCATGGTCGCTGCCGCGCACATAGTAGCGGAAGCCTTCGCCTTCGGGCTCGTCTTCGGCGAGAACCGCCGGCGACATGGCAAGGATCTCGATCGTGTCGGGTTGACCCTCGACCTCGACGGGGTAGGGGAGGCCGTGGCGGAACGTGTAGTCCAGCCCGTCCACCTCGTAGGCGAAGATATGCTGCTTGTCGCCGAAGATATCGGCATAGTGCAGTCCGGTCCCCGCAAATGCCCAGTGGGTCGGTCGGTAAACGGTCATGCCTTTTTGGCCGTTCGGGGCGAAACCACCCCAGGATGCGTACATCCCGTGCGCGCCGTTGACGCCGACGGTGGAGGCGCCTGGCCACTTCACAGTGTGGTCTTCCCAGGCGCTGGTGAGCAGGTGCGCCTTGTCCGTGCCGGCGACCGGGTCCTTCTGGCTTGCTTTGAATTTGTGGCAGATCTGGCGTTTGCCATCCTCCTCAAGCCGGATCTGCCAGAGGAAGTTGGCGCCGAAGCGAGCGAGGTGTCCACCGCCTTCGACATAGCGCTCAATCGTCTCGCGCATCTCCCAGGTCCAGTATTCGTCATGACCGATAATTGTGACGCAAGGATAGGCGTCGAGCAGTTCCGGTCGGTAGTGCAGGTCGGTCTGGGTAATCATGTCCAGCTCGAACCCCTCCTTTTCGGCCCAAAGCACGAAGTGACGGTCGTATTGCGCCCAGCCGGCAGCCGCATAATACTGGCCAAAACCGTTGGCGTAGGCCCATTCCTTCATCGCGTATCGCGGTGCATCACCCATTTCCGGCGCGGGATCGGCGCAGATGCGCGGGGCACCCGCTGGTAGCCAGACGATCCCGCGCGTCCAGGGCCGTTCCAGCGAGAGGACGGGCGAGGGCTGGTCCTGATTTTCGCCCTCGACGCCGAAATAGTGGTTAGCACCGCCAAAGTCATTATAGGACGTCCAGGTGCCGGTAGGCAGGACCATCAGGATCTTGGCGCGGCGGGTTTTGTCCGTGGGGCGCACGACAAAGAAGTGATGCTGGACGAACTTGATGCCGTTCGGCCTCTCGCAGGTCGAGACGACCCTGTAGAAGCCAGACTTGAGGTCGACCGGAAGCGTCCACTGATGGCTGACCGGCCAGTTGCAGCCGTTACGGTAGGCATCCTTGGGTGTTGACGAAAATACGCCGTTGATTGCCTCGACCTCATGCACCGTCTCCGGGTGCAAACCGTCACGATAGATCTGCATGCGCCATGTCTTGGCAGTCGAGGTCGAGTGGAAGGTGACCTCGTCGCCCGGATCGTAGGAGATCGCATCTGTGTAGGTATAGACCTCGGGAATATCGGGATCTTCGCGCGGCGCTTCGTACCATGGCTGGCTGTTCCAGTGATCGTCGGCATACATCGGCCGCACCTTGCGGGGCGCAACATTCATGGTGCCGAGTTCAGGCGATTGGAATTCCGGTCTGTCTGCCATGGTGATGGTCTCTTGCGATATTTGCGGCCGATGCCGCCGGGTTCGAAAGGCCGCACTGGCATGTGCGGCCCGGCATTTCCGCCTATGCCAAACTCGGCAGGACGAACGGTTCCGGGTCGAGGAACCGCTTCACGACGTTGAGCGTGATGGCACTGATATTGTTGTCGTAGTTGTTGTAGCCTAGCGACATGCCGAACGTGATCGAGCCCGAAGCGAAGACCGCCCCGCCATTGGCTGTCTCGAAGAACACCATGTCGGCGCGGACAAGTGCGTTCTGGGTGCCGTCGAGCCCGTCGACCATGGTTCGGAACTCCTCCGGTGTCGGAAGCGCGCCGGCGCCGAGACCTTCGGAGGTTGCAAGCAGCAGCGCGTGGCGCGGCGTTCCGAGTTCGTAGTCGAGACGGTCGATCTCGCTGCCGACGGCGCCGCCATAGCGGAAGCCGAAATCGCCGAATTTTTCGTATCTGCCGGTGCCTTCGAAGATGAAGGCCGCTCGCGGATCCTCACTGTCGGGCATGCGCACATAGTAGGTACAGGTGTCGTTGATCATGGCCGAGAAGCCCGTGCCGACCAGTTTTTGTGGCGCAAAGCCGCTGTGCCGCCAGAGTGCACCCGGTTCGCCGGTACCGGCCAGATGCACTTCGCCCGGCTCGGACTCCCAGGTGCGCGTACCCGCCATGCCGCGGCGCACTTCGAGCGCCGCCGGAGCCGCCGGGTGGAAGCCGCAGCGCCAGTAGAAGGCATTGCCGCCCATCGAGACGTGGCGACCGCCTGCATTCTGGTACTCCATGATGCCGTTCATCATGTTGAACGAGTAGTATTCGGCGTGCGTCGGCGTCATCATCGCCCGGTAGGGTTTGAGCGCCCGAGCGCCTTCCCGGTCCAGCTCGACATCGGTGATGACGTCGTAGGCGATGCCCTTTTCCTCGAGCCAGTCGAGAATATGGGTGTCGTTGATCAGGTTGAACCAGTAGCCGCGCGGCCGCATGCTGAGCACCGGACGGAGCCAGGACGAATAGGCGCGGCCGGATCCATCGACATGGCTGTCATAGGTAGACTGGCCGATCTGAGGATGCTCCTGCATGTAGACATCGTCCAGTGGCAGCCACAGCACGTGCTCCATCAGCGTCTCGAAATGCACCTGATAGAGACGCAGCGCGCTGTTGGCATAGGCCAGATAGGTGGCAACCGAAAGCACGACCACGAGGTCGGCCCGCTTCGTCTTCTCGCCGGGTGTGACGAAGAACGTCACATAGCTCTCGCAGTCCGGCTCCGGTTCGTCGCCGGCCGGCGTCAGCCGCAGCGCATAGACGCCGGTTCGCCACTCCTCGGGCACATCGAGAGAGAAGGTCGCCTGCCACTGGCAGTCGTAGATGTCATCGTTGTGAAAATGGATGGCGGCGTATTCGCGCGGCGCAAGCCGGAAGTCATGAACCGCACCGGACCAGAAAAAGCCCGTGACGCCGCGGCGGGGCAACTGGTGCAGACGCCCGTGCAGGCAGTTGGCGGAAAGATCCTTCACGTCGAGCGAGGTGATACCTTCGCCGAAATCCCAGGAGGCGACAAGACCGGGTGCGGCAGAGCCGGTGCGAGGCTGGCAGTCGTAAACCCTCAGCGCTTCGGCACTCAGCGCCAGCGACACGACCCGCGGCGCCTCGATCTTGCCGTCGAAGTGGGCAGTGTAACGTTTCGCGCCGTCCAGATGATGCGCTGCGATTAGAAAATCCAGGCCGCTGTCGAGTGCCGACATGTCGGAAAGGTCGAAAGTCTCGGCATGGGCAACAGCCGGACGCGTGCCGTCGGCAGGCACGATCAACGACAGCGTTGCAGTCTTCTTTGCGAAGTCGAGAGTTGCGGAGATGAAGGACCAGACACGCTCGCGCGCCTTGACGTCGAGGGTCAGGCTAAGGCTTCCGGTGCGCAGAACGGGATGGCCCTCGACATCGAGTTCGAGCGCATATCCTTCGGCTGTGCTTTCGCACCAGCTGCCCATGATACCTCGGGCGTTGTCGGCGATGCGGGTCGGATAAATGTAGCAGCCGAAAGACCATGCGGTACCGCTCGGTACGAGTGCGCCACCATGAGGGATCACCGCGCAGGAGCCGGGGCGGATTTCCTGGTCGAGGCAGGTGTGGACGCCATCGATGGTGCTATTCATCAGGTCGTACTTGAAGCCCGGTCCGTTGACGTCGACGTCACCGCAGCGGAGGCGCATGACTTCAACCTTGACGGCGTCGCGTTTGCTCGACAGCTGGAATTTGACGGTTTCTCCGGCCGGAACGCTGATGCGGTCGGGGTAGCCGAGATACTCGTTGGTCTTATAGATCACCTTGATACTCCGGGGGTAATGTTGCACCCGTCATGGCCTGCCAGCGGATCTTGAAGACATGCCATTCCGCCTCGGCCAGCGAGGTGAAGATGCGCTCGTCGACGAAAGGCATCGGATCGCCGCGCCGCTCGGGAATGCGCGACAGGCGCCAGGCCTTGCCGGCCTCCAGCACGACCAGCACGAGACGACCCTGGGCTTTGCCCCAGCGCATTTTGGCCAGCATCTTGCGAAGTTCGGCCCCATGCACGCCAAGCGGGCTGTCGCGGAACTCCTCCACCAGATCGAGCCGTTGCGGGTCGATGACATAGCGCAGCGCGTTCGGGTCACTGGTGTGATCCATGGAAATCGTCCTGTCGTTGCAGTCGTATGGATTTGCTTATCGGCATGTTGGGCCTTCCCCCCACAGACGGGGAGAAGGCGATGAGGAGCAGTTGTGACTGACCGTTTTAAAGCGATTAGCGGGTCAGCCAGGCTGTCCAGCGCTGACGCAGTTCGTCGCGATGGGCGCCGATCCATGTGAAGTCCGGTTTCACCAGCTTCTCGTAGTTCTCCGGCGAAGTCGCAAACAGCTTTGCTTCCTCCGGCTTCAGCTGGTCGTAGACGGTCTTGCTGCCGGTCGCGTAGTTCACGTCACGCATGAAAGGCACATGCGCTTCGGAATTGGCGTAGAAGAAGTCGAGATAGGCAAGCGCAGCATTCTTGTCGGGCGCACCCTTGAGGATCGCCATATAGCCGGTGTCGCGGATGGCTCCGTCCCAGGACATGGCAACCGGCGCGCCTTCCTTGACCACTGCCAGCGCGCGGCCGGAGTAGCTCATGGTCATCACGACTTCCTTGTTGCGCATGATCTGCTGCACCTGGTCGCCGGTCTTCCACCAGACCGCGACATGCGGCCTGATTTCATCGAGCTTTTTATACGCGCGTTCAAGATCGAGCGGGAAGAGTTCGGTCTGTTTCACTCCGTCTGCCAGAAGTGCGGCGACCGGAACCCACCAGTCGCGATCGCCCGTGTCAGGCAGGCCGCGCGGGCCGGGGAAGTCCTTGACGTTCCAGAAGTCCGCCCAGGTCTTCGGCGCCTTGTCCTTGAACACGTCGGTATTGTAGTTGATCAGCATGCCACCGGTGGTCCGGGCGACGCCGTAGGGCGTGCAAGCATCCGCAACGCCGAATTTCTGCACGCTGGGAAGCTGGCTACAGTCAATCTTCTCGAGCATGTTAGTGCGCGCGACGAGATCGGGGCCGGTGGCAGTGACGATATCGAATTCGACGTTTCCTGTGCGCGTCATCGCTTCCGCACGCGCCCACTGGTCGGGAACCTCGATGGCGACGGGCACCACTTCAACGTCCTTGGCCTCGGCGAACGGTTCGTAGAAATACTTGGCAAGCGAATTGCCCATCAGGCCGCCTGTCGTGGCGATGACCAGCTGCTCCTCCAGTTCCTGCGCGACGGCGGGCGTCGTGGCGGCTATTCCTGCGGCGATTGTGATCGCTGCGGTGGTCCATTTCCAGTTCTGTATCGGCATGATGGTTCTCCTCTTCTTTTTGAGTTTTACGCGTGGTTCCCAGTCAGGTTTTGGCTCGCGACCTCATGAGGAAGGCGACGGCGAGTATTATTATGGAGAGGACGATCAGCAGCGTGGCGATCGCCGGAATGATGGGGGTCAGGTTTTGCTCGATGTCTTCGAACATCCGTCGCGGAAGGGTTTTGTAGCGGACACCGGACAGGAAGAAGGAAACGACCGGTTCATCGAAGGAGATGATGAAGGCAAACAGCGCGCCGCTCACCACGTTCGGCAGAATGAGGGGAAGCGTAATCAAACGGAAAGCGTTGAAACGGCTCGCACCGCAGCTCATCGCCGCCGCTTCCAGGTTCGCATCCACCTTCCCAAGTGCAGAGGCGGTTGTGAACACGACGAAGGGAAGCGCCAGGATGGTGTGGGCAAGCACAAAGCCTGGAACCGTCCCGGACAGCCCGATCGACTGGAAAAACAGGTAGAGACCGACCGCCAGCGCGATGTGCGGGACAATGATCGGGCCGATCAGCAGGATCTGGAAGAGCGTCGCGAGACTGCTCCTTCCGCGGACCATGGCGTACGTCGCCGCGGTGCCGATGACCGACGCCGAGATCGCGGTGAGGAAGGCAACCTGCACGCTGAGCCACATGGCGTTGCGCCATTGGCGGCTGGCGAAAAATTCCTCGTACCATTTCAGCGTAAAGCCGCGTGGAGGGAACTTCAGGTAGTCGCTTGTGCCAAAGGACATCGGGATGACAATGACCAGCGGAATGATGATGAAGGCGAGAACGGCGTAGACATATGCGCCGAGAGCCAGCGAGCCTTTGTCGACGGGTGGTTTCATGATTGCGCCCCCATCAAACGATCGAACCGGAGCGTCTTGCTGAAGATGATTGCGAGCAGGGTAACGAACAGCGTCAGGACGCCGACGAGTGCCGAGGCGAACGGCCAGTCCAGGACCTCGCGAATTTGCTGCGAGACAAGTGTGGCGATCATCAGTTCCTGCGGCGATCCGAGCAGTGCCGGTGTGATGAAGAAGCCAAGTGCGGTCAGGAATACCAGCAGCGAGCCGCTGGCGATGCCCGGCAGGCTGAGTGGCAGGATCACTTCTCGGAAGGTGGCGAACCGCGACGCGCCCAGAACTGCTGCGGCGCGTAGATAGTCGTTGGGAATGGCGCGCAGGGATCCGAAGATCGGCAGGATCATGAACGGCAGGAGCACGTGAGTCATCGCCACAACGACCGCTCCTTGCGTGTAGAGAAGCTTCAGCGGCTCTGATGTGATGCCGACAGCGATCAGGCCGGAATTCACTAAGCCTTCACGCTGGAAGAGGAACGACCACGCAGCAGTACGCACCAGCACGCTCGACCACAGGGGTAGAATGACGCAGGCGCCGACCAGGGCAGCCGTGGTGCCGCGGGCGCGGCTCATAAAGTAGGCGACCGGGAAGCCGAGCAAGATGGCAAGGCCGGTTACCAGCACAGCAGTCCACACGGTCCGCATCAGTACCCGCGCATAGACCGGATTTGTGACGACCCGTGCGTAGTTATCGAGTGTTGGGGCCGGTTCCATGAAGCTGATGTAAAGAAGCTGGGCGATTGGGTAGAGGAAGACGAATGCGATGATGGCGAAGAACGGCGCCAGCAGCAGCAGCGTTGCCAGTCCGCTGAGGCGTCGACCGTCAGAATGCCAGAACTGGGATCGGGTGCGACTGGTCACTTTGTCCCCTCGGCATAGAGCAGGATCGCTTCTTTCGGAACGCTGAAGGTCGCTGTCGCGCCGCGTGTCAGTGCGGCGAGATCGGAAGCGCCGGGAAGGCGAGCGCGGATTTCCGTTCCGTCGGGCAATGTGCCAATCAGCAGCAGGGCGGCCCCCGCATAGACGACGTCAGACAGGGTGACTTGCAGCGAGTAATCGGAAACACCGGTGCCGAGAGCCAAGCGCTCGGGCCTGAAGCCTAGAACGGCTTTCTGGCCAGTCTGCATTGTGTCGACGGCCGCAGCGGCCGGAACGGTCCAGCGTTCGCCCGACGGCAGCAGGACCGTCATCGTGTCGACGATGCTTTCCACCGTGACGTTGATGAAGTTCATCTCGCCGATAAATCCGGCGGTGAAGAGATTGGCTGGACGCTCATAAAGCTCGCGCGACGGTCCGATCTGCTGGATCTTGCCGTCCTTCAGCACCGCGACCCGGTCCGCCATGGTGAGCGCTTCGCTCTGGTCGTGGGTGACAAAGATCACGGTAATGCCGAGCTCGGCATGCAGGCGCTTGATTTCAAGCTGCATATCCTCGCGAAGGTTCTTGTCGAGAGCGCTTAAAGGCTCGTCCATCAGCAGGACACGGGGGCGATAGACGATTGCCCGAGCCAGCGCGATCCGCTGCTGCTGGCCGCCGGACAACTGGTTTGGAAAGCGCTCCCCGTAACCGGCGAGGCGTACGGTGGCGAGCGCTTCTTCAGCCTTGGCGTGTCGCTCGGCTTTCGCCATGCCACGCATCTTTAGGGGAAAGGCAACGTTGTCCAAAATGGACATGTGCGGAAACAGCGTGTAGTTCTGGAATACCATTCCCAGGTTGCGCTTGTTCGCGGGGAGATAGGTGAGGTCTTCCTCATCGACGACAATGTTTCCGCTCGTGGGAAACTCGAAACCCGCCACACTCATAAGGATCGTCGTCTTGCCGGAGCCGCTTGGTCCGAGCAGCGCCAAAAATTCTCCTGCAGCGATTTCGATGTCGACGCCGTTGACGGCGAAGACGCTCCCGAAGCGCTTCTCAAGACGACTTATGCGGATAGACGCGCCAGCCGCCGGTGCTCTGTTTGTTGCCATAGTCAATGAAGCCTGTTCCCACTTTTTTTGTTTGGCTTGGCTCAGGGCGCGAGACCCTTCAGAATGCGATTAGTATTGGACCTATACGTGGCGAACTCCGTTCGATATTTGATATATCGGAATGCTACTGCTTAATGAATGTTGCGACAAGGGCCATTTGCGCGTCGAGCATGGCTTTTCCGCCGATGGTGACGGCACCGCGCGCGCAGGCCGCATCCATCAGCCTGGTCACTGGCGGATTGACGATGATGTCGTAAACCACAGTAGAACTGGCGATGCCGCCGATCTCTGCCGGGACCGCATCCCCAGGCTTCATTCCGAGTGGCGTTGTATTGACGATCAGATCAAAGTCTTCCGGCGGAGCGGGTCCGGCCGATACCCTTGTTGCCGGGAACAGGGCCTGTACCGCGTCGGCGAGAGCGTGGCCGCGCGCTTCGTCACGATTGGAGATCCGCAGTTCCGCAGCGCCGGCTTCTGCAATTGCCATTGCCGTGGCGCGGCCGGCACCGCCCGCGCCGAGTTGCAGAACCCGTTTGCCTTCGACCGAGCATCCGTGGGCGTCGAGGCCGGCAAGAAAGCCTGGTGCATCGAGATTGTCGCCAACCAGCCAGCCGTCACGGCTTCGCCGGACGAAGTTCACGGCGCCAATCATCCGGGCCCGGTTGGTGACCTCATTTAGCAGCGGCATGATCGCCACCTTGTGCGGGATAGTGACGCCGAAGCCGACGACGTTGCCCATGCAGCGGATCGCGTCGACGACGGTGCCGAGGTCCCGCGGGCGAACGGCAAGCGGCGATGTCGCGAGGTCCTCGCCGCTCTCGGCGAAATAGGCATTCAGCACGGCGCTGGCGCGGACGTGGTCCACGGGATCGGCAAGTACGAACATGATCTTAGAGGTGCCGGTGATCTCCATGGTGCATCCTCCCCTTACGATCAGCCGGGCAACCGGCTGCGGCCGTAGCCCTTGTAGCGTTCCAGAACCCGTACGATCTCGTCGTCGGGAATGATTGCAGGCTCGCCGGCCTGACGGGCGAGAATGTACTGGCGGGCAAGCGTCTCGAGCTTCACCGTCAGGTCGAAGGCCTGCTGCAAGGAAGGGGCGGCAACGATCATGCCATGATTGGCGAGAAGGCACGCCTTCCGGTCCTTCAGCGCCGCGACGGCGCCATCCGCCAGCGCTTTCGTGCCGAACGTGGCGTAGGGTGCGCATGGCACGTCCGTGCCGCCGAAGCTGGCGATCATGTAGTGAAATGCAGGGATTGGCCTGGCGAGGCAGGAGAGCGCCACGCAGCAGTCCGCATGGGTATGAATTATCGCCTGGACATGCGGATAGGCTTGGAGAATTGCCTGATGCATATGCCATTCGCTGGACGGGATGCCATTGCCGACGTTGTCGCCATTCCGGTCCAGCCGCACCAGTTGCTCCACGGTCATGTTGCTGCTGTTGCCACCGGTCGGTGTGACCAGCATGTCGTCGCCGATGCGGCAGCTAACATTGCCGCTCGAACCGTGATTAAAGCCCTTGACTTCCAGCTTCGCGACGAGGTCGAGCATCGTCTTTCGCAGGTCCATCTCGTTCATACGATTTACTCCGGGTTCTTCATGGACGCCAGCGCCCGGGTGAAAAGGTCGACAGGGCCGAGTTTGCCGGACTTCAGGCAGAAAGCGACGGGATCGTCACCGTTCGTGGTTGCCGTGCCGACGCCCGGGCCGCCATAGGGACCGACATTCAGGCCGCGGATGCCGAGGCGCTCGACGACGGACCCGGACGTTTCTCCACCGGCGACGACGAACCGCCGCACGCCGGCGCCATGGAAGGCGACGGCAAGGTCGCCGACGATCTTTTCGCCAAGCGCCGCAGCGCCATCCCTGCCGTACCGCGCCTGCGCAGCGGCAACGGCCTCTGGCGCGGCGGATGTCGACAGTCCGACTGGGCCGGTCTCGAGTTTTGGCAGCGCCCAACGGAGGGCTGCATCGACCGCGGACTCGGCGCTGTCGATGTCAGTTAGATCGATCCGCAGGACGGGATGCGACCGCTCGAAGTCGGCGAGCTGTTCGAGTGTCCGTTCGGCGCAACTGCCAGACAGCACGACACCCTTGCCTGACACAGGCTGAAGGCTGCGCGTATGCGGTTCGCCGGTCAGGAGACCTCTCTGTCGCCACAGCGCCGGATAGTGCTGGACGATTGTGGCATTGCCGGTCACTAGAGGCCAGTCGCAGGTCAGTTCGGCGATGGCTTCGAGATCACGATCGTAGATCGTATCGGTAATGAAATAGCGGATGCCCTCTGCTGCTTGGTCGGCGACGGCCAGCCGGAGCGTCGTGCCGCCCTCGCTGACGGCGGGGTGTGCAAGTAGCCCGACTCGGGTCTTCGTCTGCCGCTGCAGCACGCGGACGAGGTCCGGATCGGTCATTGGTGTCAGTGGATCGTGCCGCTTGGGGGATTCCGAAATCAGTTGGCTGCCGAGAAACAGGTGCCCGTTGTAGACTGTACGCTTCAGTGCCGGCGAGGCAGGACAGAAGGCGGCATAGGGCGCGCCGGTGGTCGCCATCAGGATGTCAGCCACGGGGCCGATATTTCCGTCATCGGTCGAGTCGAACGTTGCGCAATACTTGAAGAAGATTTGGCGTGTGGCGCGCGCAAGCAATGCTCGGGCCGCTCTTTCGGTTCTTGCAACGGCTTGTGCCGCCGGAATGACGCGGGTTTTCTGCGCAACGACGATAGCGTCGACATCGCCGATTGTATCCACAGCCTCAGGATCGGTCACAAATGCGCAGTCGACGCCGTGCGCGACAAGCATTGCGGCAGTTTCCATTCCACCTGTGAGATCGTCGGCCACGACCCCGAACACCGGCTTGCCCATCATGTCTGCACGACCATCCCTGTTGCGCTTCAGATAGACGATACATGATATATCAAATATTTTATTTGGGAATGGGTGGCGGATAATTTTCCGCGGCATCGTGCCCGAGGTCGGCGTTGTCAACGGTTGCACCCTTACCGATCGGACCGCTCGTGCCACGCATTTTCTCGCGCAAGACCGTCAAGAGGCCAGCGAAAATTATGATCGAGATACCGACAAGCGCAACGGCATCGGGAAATTCGTCGAAGATCAATGCGCCGAAGACCACAGCCCACGCCAGCTGCGAGTAGTGCATTGGCGCGATCTGGGTAGCGTTTCCGTGGCGCGTGGCCGACACGAAGGCCCATTGACCAAGGCCGTAAGACATGCCGGCAAGCGCCAGCAGGGCGCATTCCTTCAACGTCGGCACGATGGCGCCGTGGATGAGCATAACCCCCGCGTTGACTAGGAGAAGGTAGGCGATGAGTGTTCCCAGAACACTCGTTGTCTTAACCTTGCCGTTAACGCGCCGAAGAATGATGACCGCCGTGCCAGTGCCGAGGCCGGTGAATATCGCGGCAAGATGGCCGCCCTCGAATGCCTCGTGGCCCGGCTTCACGACAAGGAGAACGCCGATGAAGCCGATAATAACGGCTGACCAGCGCCACATCCCCACATGCTCCTTCAGCACCAGTGCCGACATGATGGTCACGAACAGGGGCGCCATGAACACCAGCGCGTAGGCCTGCGCCAGCGGGATCGCGGTGAAAGCGTAGACACCTGTAAGACTGGCGACAACGCCGCAGATCGCGCGGCCGTGCACGGCAAGAGGATGGGCGGTGCGCCAGAAGTCGCGCCATCGTTCGCCGGGATGGCGGGTGAAGAGAACGGCCAGAGCTGCGAAGACGTTGACGATGAATGCCATCTGGAAGACCGACAAATGGCCGCCACCGGCGGCCTTTACACTAGCGTCAGTGATGGAGAAGGCCGCATAGGCAAGGAGTGCATGGATGTAGACACGTCTCAAGACAATTCGATCCCATGGCATAGAACATGGAAAATATATCATATTTCCACGCCCAGGGTCGCTAGTTTCTGAGGATCCTTTATCTCGATCTGTTCGAGCTTCCCCAATGGTCATTCTTGATAGGGGAAATGTCACCGCGCGACGAACCGATCATTACGCCACTCGCCCTTGCTGAGCCCTACTATGAACCGGCTCCTTCTTGCCGAGAGACCAGCGATTTGAACGCCTCTTTCTCGTTCAGATACGCACGATAGGCGATCAGCCCGGACAGATAGTGTTCCACATCGTCGATCCTTACGCGAAACGCGTGGTGGCGGATGTAGAACGAACCCATGATCCGCCTTGGGTTGCGCATGAACATCGCCACCTCCGGGTAGAAATGACCGTTCAGCAGGTAATGAGCGCGTTTCTCGAGCGCTACCTCGAACGCTGCAAGGTCGATCTCGCCGAGGAGCGGAACCAGATCCGGGTGGTCAGCAATCCGCGACAGCGCCTGCCGGGTTGCCATCATCAGTTCCAGCAGTGTCGGAAAGGTGGTTATGCGATTGGCGACAAAATCGAGATAGGTGCTGACATTTTCGACGCAGAAGCGGAAATAGCGTTCCTCCGGCCGAAACAGCGTCAGTTCGTTGGCGCAATAACCCAGCCAGTGGTCGTGATGTTGCGTGTAGTTCCGGCGCAGGAAATGCTCGAAAGCCTTTTCAACCGCGCCGAGCCAGCGGATGTCGTGGGTGAGCGCATGAAGGCGAATCAGCGCGAAGGCGGCCTCGCCGTCGTAATAGACAGTGCGGAACTCGGCCTTGGTGGAAAGGTCCGGGTAAAGCAGGACGTGGCGGAATTCACCGGTCTTTGCGTCCTGCATATGAACGATACCGGTGGCGAGTTTATCCATCAGCGGCAGATATCGATCATCGCTCATGACACTTGTATATTTCGCGAGCGCCAGGAGGAAGACGGCATTGCCGCCGAGCTTTATCTCCGAACCGACGTCGATCAGAAAGGCGGCCTCGGCCCCATCAGGCAGTCTCGCGATCCGGGTAAGATGACCGGTCAGCTGCCCGAGCGAGCGCTCTATTGCAGCTCTCGTCTTGCTATCCCTCGTTACCTCGTAAGCTTCGATCATTGCATAGGTCGTGCTTGCATGGCGCAGGACATTGTAGGTGCGGATCTCGCGGTCGAAGCACGGGTGATAGCCGTAGACGAACGCGCCGTCCGGCTTGACCTGAGACGCAAGATAGCTGGATGAGGAGTCGATCAGGCGATCGAGCATGGCACGATCAAGCGGCTGACCTTCACGCTGACCGCTTCCCGCACCTTCGCCGCAAAGACGGTAGTGTCGGCCTTCCTCATCGAGAAAAAAACCGCTCGTTGTAAACGCCCAGAGCGCTCTCGCCTCGGCAAAATCCGTTTCGAACGCTTTTCCAAATCGTGTCTTCGCATAGAGCGCGAAGTTTCGTTCGTTTAGAACGCAGTGCTCGACCTTGTTGCCACCATAAAGCATGGCGTTGGCGTTCAGTTCGTTGTCAAGGAACGCGGTTTCGAATTGATCGTCCAGCGACAGTCCGAGCCGGAAGTAGTTTCTCTTGGTGCGACCAAGCTGTTTGTGGAGGGTCTTGACCGTGATCTTCTCGATCCGCACCGGCCAGTCGATCCGCAACAGACGGCCGTCGAGCCTCTGGCTGTCCAGGAGGTCGCCGGCGGCAATTAGAGCCTTTTGCCAAGCTGCGTCAAAACTGTCGGCGCCGAACGTTGCAACGGACGCTCGTCTGTCTCCGTCGCTGATCGAGACAAACAGCACATAAGCCGGATGCGGTGCGTCGAGTGGTTGGATGACCTGCCGAACAGGGTCTCGAAGGCGATCCAGCCGCGCAAGGCCGAAAGTTTCTGCGGGCATGGTCACCTATCGCTCGCGCAGCGCCTCGCGCGCCTTGTTGAAGGGTTTGATCAAGTAGTCCAACACACTCTTGCTGCCCGTGTTGACATCGACGGTTGCCACCATGCCCGGAACGATCGGCAGGCGCGTCCCTTGCGCGGTCACCAGCGCATCTGTGGTGGTCTGCACGAACACACGGTAATAGAACGTGTTGGGATCGACCTCGTCGCGCATGGTATCGGGGGAAATCGCAGTTACCCGTCCCTCCAGCCCGCCATAGACGGCGTAGTCATAGGCGCTGATCTTGACGCTGGCGCGCTGATCGGGGTGAATGAAGGCGATATCGCGTGGCGATATACGCGCTTCTATCAGCAACTCGTCGTCGAGCGGGATGATATCCATCAGCTTGCCGTTTGGCGGCACGACGCCACCGATCGTCGACACCTCGATATTCTTGACGATGCCCCGAACCGGTGAGCGATGCGTCAGGCGCTGCAGGCTGTCGGACCGTCCCTTGATGGTCGAGGACAGCGATGTGATGTCGGAATTTGCCTTGGCGAGTTCCTCGCGGGCGCTGAGGTTCTGCTTGGCGGCGATATCGACCTTCTTCATTTCAAGATCGACCAATTCCCGCTTCAGCCGGATGATCTCGACATTGCTGGCGGCGCCGATCTTGGCAAGCGACTCGCTCATTTCCAGCTCGCGTTTGGCCAGCACGATCGCTTGTTCCATCCATTCCAGAGACTGTTCAAGGCTTGTCGTCCGCGCCTCGAATTGCTGGGTTTCCGAACGGATGAGATCCGGATAGGCATTCAGCTCGGTCGGAAAGGTCAAAGCTGTCCGGTTGATCTCGGCCGTCAGGCGTGCGGCGGCCGCAAGCGAGGCACGGTATTTGGCCGATGATTCACCGACATCCGATTCGGTGATCGTCGGATCCAGCTGCGCCAGAAGCTGACCGGTTTCTACAATCTGGTTTTCGCGAACAAAGAGCTCCGAAACGATGCCCCCCTCAAGCGACTGGATGACCTGTTCGCGCCTGATCGGAACGACACGACCCGCGCCGGTGGAGACCTCTTCAAGCATGGCGAAATAAGCCCAAACCGTCGCGATTGTCAGGAGGATCATGGCCAAAAGAATGACGGTCTTTGCCTTTGACAGCTGGACATCGTCCTCGTCACCGAAAGCCCACCCGTAGTCCGAAGCCTTGTCGCTCGAGATCTCTGCCATGTCTTCAAATCCCGCCAGACGTGTTGTGAACAGGAACCAGTTTGGGTGGCACTGTTTTTTCTGGGGCGAGCGGCTTGATGCCCTTCAGCGTCGTCATCGCATCTGCCTTTGCCTCGTCGAGCACCAGCTGACCCTTGTCGAACACCATCACCCTGTCGACCAGTTCCAGAACCCGCATGCGATGGGTTGCGATGACAACCGTCTTGTCGCGCGACCAGGTCTGGAAGCGCGATATGAACAACCGCTCCGTGGCCTCGTCCATGGCGGCTGTCGGCTCATCGAGCAGGACGACATTGGGATCGCGCACCAGCAGGCGGACGAGGAGGAGCGCCTGCAGCTGCCCGCCGGACAGCCCGTTGCCGCCCTCCTGCAACGGGTAGTCCAGTCCCTTCGGCAGCGCGCGGATAAATTCGTCGGCACCGACGATCGAGAGCGCGTCGAGGATTGCGGACTGGGAGGCGTTGGAGGCACCGAGCGTAACGTTCTCCCTCAGGGTCCCGTGGAACAGGCGGGAGTTCTGGGTCAGCAGCCCCACGTCACGGCGCAGATCCGACGGATCGATATGTCTCAGCGCAATATTGTCGAGCATGACTTCGCCGGAACTCGGTTCGATCATCCCAGATAGCGCCTGCAGAAAAGTCGATTTCCCTGCACCGTTCTTGCCCAGTACGGCAATCTTGTCGCCGGCGGCGATCTTGAGGCTTCTCAAGACCAGCGCGGGTTTACTGGCAGGCTCCGCGTGGTGGAACGCGGTCGATCGAAATTCGTAGGTTCCGGCAATGGCGGAGATGGATATGCGTGTCTCGGCGACCGGATGGTCGACGGGCATCTGCATGATCGCGTCAAGGCTCTTCAGCCCGATTTTTGCCTGCTGGACACGGCTGAGAACCTGGGTGAGCTGCGCCATCGGCGCCATCATCCTGGAACCGAGAATGGAGCAGGCAACAAGCGCACCCGTTGTCATGTCCCCAGCCATGACGATCGGTGCGCCGAAGAATACGATGAACGCGTAAACGCTCGTCTGAACGCTGTGGCTCCAGCCGGTCAGAGACGACGTCAGAACGCGCATCTTCAGTTGGGCATCGGCATTGACCGCGTTGTAGTTATTCCACTTCTGCTGGAAGCGCTCCTCCGCCTGCAGCATCTTGATGTCTTCGATGCCCTGAATGCTCTCTACCAGGATCGCGTTGCGGAGTGATGCCTCGCGCATTGCAGCGCTGGCGCTCTGGTGCAGTCTTCGTTGTGATAGAATTCCGGGCAGGACAAGCAGCACGAGTGCGACCGCCGGAATGACGACCAGCATCCCGCCCACGAACCAGAAGATGACCAGAAACAGGAAGAAGAACGGCAGGTCCGCGACTGCGGCAACGGTGGTCGAGGTGAACACCTCGCGGACCTGCTCAAGATCCCGCAACTGAGCAATGAATGTTCCGGTCGATCTTGGGCGGACGCTGTTTTTCACACGCAGCGCGTGGCCGAAGATCAGATCGGACAGTCGCAGATCACAGCGCTTGCCGAGGATATCGATGATCGAACCTCTGATCTTGCGAACGACAAAGTCGAACAGCACGGCGAGCATGACGCCTGCAAACAGCACATAAAGCGTGCTCATGGAGTTGGCGGGGACAACGCGGTCATAGACCTGCATCGAAAAGATGACGCCGGCGAGTGACAGCGCGTTGGCGATCAGTGATGCCACCAGAACATAGCCATAGGGGCGCAGGTCACCGAGCGCGAACCGTCTGAACCAGCTTTCGTCATGCGGGGCGATATAGGTGTCTACCCTCGAGTCAGGTGTGGAGCGTGCCGGCCTGGGAATGGCCGCAAGCGTTGCCTCGGCACACAGCACATCGATCGCCAGCGTCGTTTTCAGACCGTTGTCGCCGGCAAAGACGACGGCGCCATTGCGTCGCGCATCGATGGCGACAACCGTTGCAACCGACCCGTCCTTGAGCTGCACGATGACGGGAAGCCTCCAGCTGGTCATCATGTCCAGACTGGGTTGAGCCAGCTTCACACGAAGCCCGAATTTTTGCGCGAGCCGCTGGACGTATTTCGCCTGGTCTTCCAGCGAATAAGCCGCCGCAGCCTTGCGGGCCGCTTCGATCGAGAAGCCCAGTCCGTAAATCCGGGCAACCTGCTCAAACATTTCGATCCAGCCGTCCGCCTGGTTCTGCTGCACGACGTCGAACTGAGGTGTTGCTTGGGTCAATGCCGTGCCTTTCAAGCGTCTGCAAACGACGGGCGAGCGGGTGTCGTGCCGCTGCCGCAGAACCGGCAGCAGCACGACTGAGGGCTAGATCACTGAGGTACCGGCATGGTGCAGAGCGTCGTCGTCGAGCAGGCTGCCCACAGTTCCCCCCAGCAAGCCGCCATGCAGCACACTGTCTGCGGCCGAACCGTCCAGCAGGTCCACGGTCGTGTCCTCCAAGACCGTGGGGACGAGGTTGCCGGCAAACTCGGGCAGGTCGGCAACACCGTCGGCTCCGGCGAGCCCGCCGATATCAAGGTCACCGTCCACGACAAGGCCCTGGTCTCCGCTCAGAAGTTCGTGGAGGCCAACGTCGATCGGCAGTACGCTGACGCTCCCGAGATCGATGAACTCACCGAGTTCGGTGCTCACACCATCCAGCGAGATGACGTCTGTCAGATCGCCGAAACGGCCGTGACTTCCGGTATCGAGATCCAGGAGGTCGAAGTCTGCGAACGCGGACGTCAGCATGCTCGGCTGCAAAGCTTCAGAGCCTGTATCGGCCGCCATCATCATCGACGTTCCGGCGATGGGCTCGGCCTGGTCGATGAGGATCGTCAACTCTGCTTCAACGACCTCTCCATTGGGATGAACGAGACGGTAGGTGAAGCTGTCGGTCATTCCATCAAGGCCGAGTGTGTCGTTCGGCTCATAGGAATAGCTGCCATCGGCAGAGACTTTGAGCGTGCCGTGATCACCCACGATGACGGTACCTGCGGCGGCCGGATCGACAAACACTGTCCCATTGGATACCTGGAAGTTGGTGAAGTTGGAGCCGAGCGTATCACCGTCCAGAACGTTGCCGACTGCCGCGACTACGCCATCGGAAATGACCGTTCCGAGGTCACTCGTCGACGTGGCGAGCTGAACGTCGATGTTGCCACCGATGTTCACGCCATCCTGCGATACCGTAACGCGGTAGTTGCCCGCGTCCAGGTCCTGCAGTTCCAGGCCTGTGGAGCCGCCAAGCAAACCGGCAAGCTCGGCCAGATTGGCACCTGTGCTGGTTTCGACGACCGTCCAACTGAGGTCAGCCTGCTGCATTTCGACGGCGATCGTCGTTGTCCCGAGGAGACCCAGAAGCTGGTCTGTGTCCGCGCCGATCTGAACCGTTGCCACGGATCCGGCGGCCACCGTGAACGTTCCCGTTTCACTTCCCCCAAACAGTCCCAACGAGACATCGAGGAAGTCGGCGTTCACGGCCTCCGTCACCGGGTGAGTGGTCACGACGGTCGCCGCCCCAGCGTCGTCCGTGGCGACAATTCCAAGGCTCGCATCCGCCGTTGGATCAATCGTCGAGAAGGTGAGGTTTTGTCCCTCGCTGTCGATCTGGACATGCAGTTCCGCAGTCGAAGTCGCCTGGGTTTGCGGATCGAAGATCGTGTATTCGAAGGAGTCTACCCGTCCGATGCCGGCTGCATCGGGGTTCGGGGTGTAGGTGTAGCTGCCAACCTGGCCGATGACCAGTGTACCGTGATCTCCCTGGATGGTTGCGCCTGCAGCGGTCACCGGTGTGGCATTGATGCTCTGAATGATGGTGCCGGGATTGACCGCGTCGATTTCGCCGCCGATACCTGCGTCGGTGATCACGTTGCCGCTGGCAGCAACTACGGCGATGGCGCCGATACTGGTTGTGTCGGTATCCGTCCCGGTGATCGTCAGCTCGCTTCCGAGGCCCGCACCCAGCAAGCCGTCATAGGCGATAAAGGCGCGGTACTGGCCCGGTCCAAGATCCTCCAGGCTCACTGTCGGTGCACCATCCAGCAACTGCAGGTCCAGCAGTGTGGCATTGCCGGTGCCGGTGCCTGTGACGTTGGTCCACTGGACACCGTCAAATCGTTGGATGACCACCTGATAATCGGACAGAACGCCGAGACTTAGGCCCTCGTCGAGTTCAAAACGTGCATCGAGCGTATGGCCCTCCTCGACGTTGAAATCGATCGTTTCGACGTTCGGAAGCACCTGGAGATCCAAGCCACCAAGGCTGACGGCAACGCCGTAAGTCTGGGTACCTATATCAACGTTGGTCACCACGGGGGAAAGGTTGATCGAGGCGACGGCGGTATTGTCGTAGGCGGTTGTGTCTGCATCAGCATCTGCATCCGCATCAGCATCTGCATCCGCATCAGCATCGGCATCCGCGTCTGCGTCTGCGTCTGCATCGGCATCCGCGTCTGCATCCGCATCGGCGTCAGCATCCGCGTCCGCGTCGGCATCCGCATCCGCGTCCGCATCCGCGTCGGCATCCGCATCGGCA
>NZ_LMOF01000005.1:169706-169791 GCF_001423215.1 Rhizobium sp. Leaf321
ATCCGCGTCGGCATCCGCATCCGCATCCGCGTCCGCATCCGCGTCGGCATCCGCATCGGCGTCGGCATCCGCGTCCGCATCCGCG
>NZ_LMOF01000005.1:169855-608176 GCF_001423215.1 Rhizobium sp. Leaf321
ATCGGCATCGGCGTCTGCATCCGCGTCGGCATCCGCATCGGCATCGGCATCCGCATCGGCATCGGCGTCTGCATCCGCGTCGGCATCCGCATCGGCGTCAGCATCCGCATCCGCATCCGCGTCGGCATCCGCATCCGCGTCGGCATCTGCATCGGCGTCAGCATCTGCATCCGCGTCTGCATCTGCGTCCGAGTCATCGTTGTCGTCGCCACCGCCGCCGCCTCCGGAAGCGAGAGCTATTCCTCCAGCTCCAAGCGCGCCGAGTGCAGCAAGGCCGAGAATGGATGCATCGCCGCCACCTTCAGCGCCACCCACCAACTGGTCGCCGCCGGCTGACTCGGTGAATGAGAAATCGGCTTCTCCGACGGTGTGGTTGCCATCCCAGACGACCCCGTTCTCATCCACCAGGACCAGCTTGCTCGGTGCTTCACCAGGGCCGCTGGTGTAGAAATCGGCAACTCGGATCGCCTCACCGTTCTGCAGGCGGATGACGAGATCGTCGCCCTCACGGATGGTCGCAGCAATGTCTTTCGGGCCGACCTCAAGCTGAATAACGCTTGGTTCACGGACAGAGATGTTGCCCGATGCGACGGTAATGCTTTCACCACTTGCGATATTCGTTACAACGGCAACCATGGATACATCCTCTTAAGGCCGTGAGCGTCACAGCGAAACTGAACGGACCTGGCGGATGGGCAGCGAGATGCGATGACACGGACCGTCAAAGGTCTGCGCCGGGCAAAATGTTGAATACCGAACTGGCTGGTCCGGCAGTGTCTCGATTGCTGTCAATCCTACCAAGAAACTCTGGGATAAGACTTGCTCAATTTTAGAACGTTATCAATTAGCGATAACTAATTCTCGCATCGGACGGTTGATGCAGGGTTAATGCCGGTCAGCGTATTTGCGTTTATGAAAGGCGGACAAAAACGAATTTGACCCCTGCGGGCTAGAGAGCGCCGCGCAAAGCAAGCTCTTCGAACCGGTTTCGCTTGTCCTTAACGTCCGCGCCGATACTGGAGGCTTGAAGCGAAACGGCAAGCGCCTCGCTGAGTCCGGTCTCAACGTCTGCTCCGCGTTCGGCATTCTCTGCGGCAGCTGGTCCTGCCTCTATCGGCAGTGCTTGTCGCGCAGGCATCGCGACCGCCATTTCGATTGGCGTCTCCGACCTGGAGGCGCCGCCGTTTAGGACGGTCGCGGCCGTGCCCGGCTTCTTTTCGAGCTTGAAGATGTCCCGCAAGCGCCCTGCCGCGGAGGCACACTCGATATTCAGCTTATGGACATCGAACTGGATGTTGATTGCGTCGAAACGTGCGGCATGTAGCTCCTGATCGGCATTCAAGACATCGAGGAGAGTCCGCGTTCCCAGGTCGAGGAACTGCCTCTGATAAAGATCTCGGGTTTCGCGCATCAGCGTCTGTCGCGAGGCGAGTGTCGTGAGCAAAGCGCGCATTCCAGACAGCTGCGTGCGCGATTCCATCCAGCTCCGCTGCGCGCCTGTCCTGGCACTGGCGATGCCGGCCTCAGCGGACTGAACCGCGAACTGGCCAGCTTCGCTCCGGGCCTTATAGGAGCCGCCATTGTAAAGCTTGCCGGTCAGTTTCAGACCGATCGTATAGTCCGGGCTGCCTGGTGAATTTCCGAGCAGATCCATGCTGCTACCGCCTTCAAGCGCCAGGGTGGGCAGGACATCGGCCTTGCTGAACCGCAGGTTGGCCTCGGCGGCCGTCTTCTTCGATGCCGCTGCCCGGACGCTCGGCACCGTATCCCAATCGGGCTCTTTGGCAGAGCAGGCATTGGGGAGGTCTGAGGGAATACTCGCTCCGAGATTGATCTTCCCGGACATACCCAACAGCGACGCCATGCTGCCCTGCCAGCGCTCCGACTGAGACCTGATCTCCAGTGCCGTGGTCTGGGCCATCTGCACCCGCGCTTCGGCCTGAAGCTTGTCCGATCTCGTGCTGGCTCCCTGTTCCGTTCGCGCGTTGACGAGCTCGAGGATTTCCTTCGTGTCGCGCACCTGATCGGACGCGACAACCGCCAGACTGCGGTTTCTCAGGGTTTCGAGGGACGCAAGCGCGGTGTCCCTGATCACGTTGTCGACCACGGCAATGAACTCGGCGCGCCGGGTTTCTTCTGTCGCCGTGGCACTGGCGACCTGACTGGAGACTTTCCCGAAGTCGTAGATCATCTGCGACGCGGTCACAGTCGCTGCCGGCTGAAAACCGTTCCCGAAAGCGCTGCGCCTGCCGACATCGATCCCGCCCCCGATCGACGGAAAATATCCCGATCGTGCATCCCGGATCGCCGCGCCTTGCTGGTTGAGTTCGCCCGCCGCCTGCATGATCGATGGCTGATAGTCGACCGCCCGCCGGACGGCCGCCTGCATGGTCAAATTCGTGTTCCGGTCCTTCACTGCGGGCCGAGAGCTCGGGACTGATGCGGTCGCGATACTGTCGACCGATGTCGTCCGCGCCCGCGTCTGCGTCTGCGCGCAAGACGCAACGCTGAAGGCGAGCGGCACAAATATCGCCGTCCGGACAACACGGGAAAGCATGCTCATCGTATCCCCCAAGCCCGCAGGTCCAGACGGACCTGCAAAGACAAACCACCGTCGCTCGACTACTTTCCAAGCCGAAGCATTTCAAGCAATTCTAATATACGTCTCAAGATGGTTAATGACTGCTTAACTGAGATCTCGTCAGTCTCTGGAGCATGATGATTGTGTTGTCGGAGTGGGCGGGAAAAGGCCGCGCCGCGGGCCGGACGAGAGGGCGAAGCTAAACTGGCTTCTGGTAAATGCTATGCTCGACAATGCGGGAGTAAAGAACCCCTTATACTGCCTTCAATGGTTCATGGGATGGTGGTTCGAATGCCATCGAGGTTGCGGAAGTTACCTTCTCCGTCTCATCAGGACCGCGCTGCCACAGTCTGTCGGGACGACACCATGCGATGGACAAACATACCGGCAAGCATGGCCGCGACGAACAGTGCTGCTTCCCAGCGGCCTGTAACGAGAGAGGCGATTGCGGGACCCGGGCATAGACCGACGAGGCCCCAGCCGAGACCAAACAGTGCAGCGCCTGCGACAAGTGGACGGTCGATCATGCGGCTCGTCGGCACATGGAACTGGGTTTCGAAGACCGGTCTGCTGCAACGACGCCGGATCGCATAGGCAATTGATGACGGGATCAGTGCCCCGCCCATCACCAAAGCAAGCGACGGATCCCAGTTACCGGTCACATCGAGGAACGCCAGAACACGGGCGGGATTGACCATGTCGGACACGACAAGGCCAATGCCGAACAGAATTCCGCAGGCGATGGAGACGAGCATGCGCTGGGTCATCATGCCACTCCGATCAGATGCCGGGTTATGAAGACGGTTGCTGCCGCCACGATCATGAATGTTGCCGTCGCGACGATGGACCGGGGCGATAGGCGTGCCAGTCCGCAAACACCGTGGCCGCTGGTGCAGCCGGAACCAAGCCGCGTCCCGAAGCCGACCAGGAGCCCGCCTACCACAAGAAGGGGAGGCGAGGCGGTGATCGCGAACTCTGCGTGCCGTAACAAGGTAAAGGCGGCGGCAGCTCCACCGAGTATGCCAACCAGAAAACCGACCCCGAGCGGACTGATTCCACTGCCTGTCCATCCGACAGCAGATGCGGCCAGACCGGAAATTCCGGCTATCCGACCGTTCAGCAGCAGGTAGATCGCGGCGGAAAGGCCAATCAGAAGGCCGCCGGACAGCGGCCAGATAAAGCTGAGATCAGACATGGGTCGTTTCCTTGGCGCCGACAGCGCGTTGACCGATATCTTCAGATAATGGATGCCGTTGTCTTCGGCCAGGGGGAACTGGCGCGCAGTCCCTACACGCTCAAATGACAACGCAGCAGCAGCGCGGTACTGCTAAACGCGTGATGGCCGTAAGCGCGTCCGAAACGACGCCAAGCAAGTTCCGTTACGATGACGCAGCGGTGGACGCATGCGTTTAAGTCTGCGCGTGGGGTCTTCCTGCCGGGGCATGGCATCAGAATGCAAAGCCCCAGCGTAACCTGTCCCCTTCAGGTTCGAGCCATCCGGGAGACGTATGCTGCAACGTCCTGGCGAGGAAGAGGTCGCGACATCAGAAAGCCCTGAAGATCGTCGCATCCAAGCCGTTCAAGTTCGGCACGCTGCTCGATTGTCTCAACGCCTTCAGCCGTTATCTTGAGCCCTTTCGCTCTGGCCATGCCAATCATCGCAACAACAAAGGCTCTGCTGCCGCTTTGGTGCATTTCGCCGATAAACGACCTATCGATTTTGATGCGATCCACCTCGATATTCTGCACGCGCGAGAATGAAGAATACCCGGTTCCAAAGTCATCTATGGCAAACCGGACGCCTGCTTTTCGCAGCATGGCTATGGTTCGCTTCAGGTCGATTGTGTTATCCGCAGTTGCAGTTTCGGTCATCTCGATCTCAAGCCTCTCGGGGCTTACGTTCATGTTTGCGAGGGTCGTCAAAACCCGCAGACTGTAGCCGGGAGAACTAAGCTCAAGCGGCGAAGCGTTGATCGCAATAGAGATGCCGGGAAGATCAGCGAGAGTTCTGCATGCATTGTCCAGCACAAGGGCGCCGATGTCGTTGATCAACCCGATGTCCTCCGCCAGAGGAATGAACTGGTCGGGACTTATGTAGCCCATCGTCGGGTGCTTCCACCGAGCAAGCGCTTCGAGAGAACAAATGCTTCCGTCGGTCGCATTGAAGACTGGTTGATAAAAAGTCTCGAGCTGGGTCCTGGTCTCGACTGCAAAACGGAGATCGCTTTCCAACGCCCTGCGCCTGCGTAGCAGTTCGTCCATATGTTCACCAAACACCGCATGGGTATTCCTGCCGGCTGCTTTGGCATGATAAAGCGCGATATCAGCCTGGCGCGTCAGTTCGATTGGGTCACATGGGCCTGTTGCTAGAGCTGCTCCGACGCTTGCGCCAATGACGACATGCGTCGTTCCGATTTCGAACGGTGCCCGCAGTGACTGCACAATCTTCGATGCGAGATCTTCAGCATTCCTGGCATCATTTCCTCCCAGCAGAATGGTGAATTCATCGCCTCCCACCCGCGCCAGAAGAGCTTGCGGCAGGAGATCGCGCATCCGGTTTGCTGCCAAGCAGATCAGCTTGTCGCCAACCGGGTGACCGAACGTATCGTTGACAGCCTTGAAGCGATCAAGATCAACGAACAACACACAGTGGAGAGCCTCGGCGTGCCCGCTCGATAGTTGACGATTGAGTTGCTCGTTGAAGTAAGCGCGGTTTGCAAGCCCGGTCAGGGCATCGTGGGAGGCTTGATGTTTCAGTTCTGCGCGGCTCGCAGCCAGCCGCTCGGAGCGGCGCCAGATTGCACCTCCAGAAAAACTGGTCCCAGCGAAAAGTGCGATAAACGCGATGAAAAGGGCTGGGGCAGTGGCTTCGAATACATATTGTCCGGGTTGGAATGGGTTCCAACGGAAGTATCCGAAGACTTGCCCGTCTCGTGCGACCAAGGGTACGTACGCAACATTCCGTTCCCGAGGTCGCTTGGAGGTGAACTCCAGTTTGGCGAACTCATATTCGGTACCGATGGCCAGAGGAAGATCGCCGTCGAGAAAGCGTATGCTCACATGCAGCATTTCCTCGCCCGGCGTCTGTTCCAGATCACCGGTGTCTGAAACGATTGGCTTTATGCTGACAATTGCAGGTCGAAATCCGACATAGCTCAGATCAGCTTCGCCAATCGAAAGCGTCCGTTCGCTGATACCCTCGGTATCTTCGGCAAGTAGACGCGCTTGAAGCTTTTTAGCGAGCGGCAAGTAGGCGTTGCGGAGATCATCTGGGGTAGGGGAATAGTCTGTCTCGGATGAAAACAGATATTGCACAGAGAGGTCCGGTCGAAGGACCAAGGCGCCATCATGCCCAAAATAGCTGTGCATCCATGAACCGAGGTTCGTCTCGATCCATTTCAGGTCGCCACTGGTTGCATGCCTCACGGCGTCGTCCCAGACAGTCGCGCTTTCCTGGTCATGCGCAATGCCAGCCGTCAGTTTCGCGACCGTAAGTTTCATGAGATCGCGCTGCCTTGCCGCGGCCACCTCATCGCTTGTAGCAGCCGCCCAACTCAAACTCAGTAAAAGCAGACCACAGACGACCAAAGAAACGAGAGCCGGCAGGCACCATCGTAGAAACCACTGACTCTGAAACTGTATCTTCATCCCGCAACCGTCATCTCTTATTTTACGTGATGGTAAAACAGAGGCTATTAAAGCACGGGTAAGTAAGGTGGTTACGTCTGCGTTAAATGGCGAAACAGCGGCACGACTTCCCCAGGCATCCTCCTACCAACGAGTGCGAAGAGCGGCTGAGGGATAAGCCTTATCGCAGGCATTCTCCAGACAAATCCGCTGGGTTAACTGGCATGCGCGACCTGCCTACCAGCCTTTGCCTGGACAACACCCATCGACAATTCACGCGCGGCCTGACGCCGTTTGGCGGGCTTCCAATCAGAAATTACCGCCACACAAACTGCGTCCAACACAGTGGTCGCGCGCCCTTGGAACTTCTGGTCGTGTGAAATTGCGGGAGCTGGTATTCAGTCACCATTCAGGCCCGATGACTAGTTTGACATCCAACTTAACAATGGGAGGCATGGACTCATGCTCGCTACGCGATGCAAAAGTGTCTTCGATGACTTCTCAGTCCGCGAAGAACAGGATGGAAACCTTGGAGTCGATAAGGAGCAACTTCTGTTGGCTTTCCATCAGGGAACCCTCGCCGCGAAGGCAAACCGCGATGTTGGCCACTGTCCTTTCAGCGCACTGACACAACCGTCCGAATTCCTCGCGTGGTTGGAAGGCTTTCAATGCTGTTCGGCGTCACGCTAGCGAATTCGTCGGAGCGGTCCTCCGGCATCGCATCTCTGCATGAGGTGGGCTGTCCAAGGATTTCTCTGTTTACGGCGAGACAGGCTCTTCGCCGTCAAGGACGCACTAGCACCGAGATTGCAGAAATGCCTTCGGAAAAGTTCGGTTCTGGAATGAAGTAACCCCGGGGCGGTGACGCTGCTTCGGGATATCAGTCCGGGAGCAACCGCCTGCCTCGTCCACTGCCAAAAGCCGATACGACGACGGTGGGACGCCTTCCTTCGTGAAAGATTTTCACTTGAATGATCGGCGATTGACCCTCGGGCTGCCTTGCTGCTTGCTCACCCAGCCAGCGTGGAGGCGCTGCCTTTGACTGCAGCTCACAAGGGGAGATCCAGGACATGAATGCGATCAGGAACGTTGCCATCGTCGGCGCAGGTCTGGTGGGGCAGGGCTGGGCGATTGTCTTCGCGCGAGCCGGCATGGACGTCACCGTCTATGATGCCCGCGAAAACGCCGAGGCTGTCATCGGCGCGCAGATCGACAAGGCCGTCGGCGATCTTGCGGCCGGGGGGCTTTGCGGCGACGTGTCTTTGGTTTTGTCGCGCATCCGTTTTGCGCGGAGCCTCAGCGAGGCTGTGTCGGGCTGCGACTACGTACAGGAGTCGGCGTTCGAGCGGATCGATGTGAAGCGCGAGGTCAGTCTTGCGATCGATGCGGTGCTTCCCGCCCATGCCATCGTCGGCAGTTCCACCTCAGGATTTCCCGGGTCGGCGTTCTATGAGGAGTGTGGCAACCGGGAGCGGTTGATGGTGGTGCATCCCGTCAATCCTCCGCATCTCGTGCCGCTGGTCGAAATCGTCCCGACGCCCTGGACTGCGCCACAGGCAGCGAGCCGTGTCCGGCGCCTGATGGAGGATGTGGGGCAGTCAGCCGTGTCGCTGTCGCGCGAAATTCCCGGCTTCGTGCTGAACAGGTTGCAGGGCGCCCTGCTGGACGAAGCGTTTGCACTGTTTGCGGAAGGGTATGCTACGGCCGAAGACATCGATCGCACGGTGCGCGACGGGCTTGGGTTGCGCTGGTCGTTCATGGGACCGTTCGAGACCATCGATCTCAACGCGCCGAAGGGGCTTGCAGATTATGCCGAACGGCTCGGGCCGATGTATGCCGGATTTGCCGATCAGCGCAGGGCAGACCGAGGCTGGGCGCCGGATGCGGTGACACGGGCGGATGCGGAGCGTCGCGAACTGCTCGCAGAGCAGGATCTCGATGCCAGACGCTCCTGGCGCGATGAAATGCTGATGCGGATCGTCCGGGCGAAGCAGGCGGTGGCGGACTAGTCCGCCGTCCAGCCGCCGTCGATCATCAACGCCGAGCCGGTCATCAGGGACGACGCGTCGGAGGCAAGGAAAATGGCGGCGCCGACGACGTCTGCCGGCTGCCCCAGGCGACCTAGCTTGATCTTGGACAGCGTCTCGCGGCGAAACTCCTCATCCTCGAAATACGAGGCGGTCATGGGTGTCTCGATAAAGGTGGGGCAAAGGGTATTGATGCGGATGCCGGCAGGTCCAAGTTCGACCGCCAACGCCTTGGTAAAACCTTCAATCGCAAATTTTGAGCCGCAATAGAGTGTCCTGTTGGCCGCGCCGACATGGCCCATCTGCGAGGACATGTTGATGACGGTGCCCCGCCTACCATGCCTCAGCATCACGGCCGTCACGGACTGGGCTGCAAAAATTGCAGCCTTCGTGTTCAGGCCGAAGACGGCATCGTAGTCGTCTTCAGTGACCTCGGTCAGCGGCTTGGGGCGATTGGTGCCGGCATTGTTGACAAAGATATCGAACGGCGCTTGCGCCTCGACATGCTGGCGGAAGCCGGCAATGTCGGTGACATCGCACACAAGCGGCCGCGCCCTCCAGCCGCGCGTAGACATCAAAGCGCAGGCCTCCTCGATCTCCGTCCGCGAGCGCGCGCAAAGCGTTACTTCGGCACCCGCCTCGGCAAGGCCTTCGGCGACCGCGCGTCCAATGCCACGGCTGGCGCCGGTGACGAGCGCCCGCTTTCCGCCAAGATTGAAAAGGCCGCTCATTCGGCTGCTTCGCCATAGGCGACGTCGCGGTTGCCATAGCGTCTCACCCGCAAGTTCGCCTGTTCGGCATGGCCGACGAAACCCTCGAGCATGCTCAGCCTCGAGCAATAGGCGCCGATCTCAGCCGCCGCTTTGTCCGTTGTGACGCGCTGGTAGGAATGCGTCTTGAGAAACTTGCCGACCCAGAGACCGCCGGTATAACGCCCCGCCTTTTTCGTCGGCAAAGTATGGTTGGTGCCGATGACCTTGTCGCCATTGGCAACGTTGGTGCGTGGGCCGAGGAAGAGCGCACCGTAGGAATGCATGTTTTCGAGAAACCAGTCGTCCCGGTCTGTCATAACCTGCACGTGCTCGGAGGCGATGTCGTTGGCGACGTTGAGAATCTCCTCGTAGGTGTCGCAGACGATGATCTCGCCGTACTCGCTCCAGGATACGGAAGCGGTTTCGGCAGTTGGCAGGATTCCGAGAATTCGATCGATTTCAGCGATCGTCGCTTTCGCCAGCGTCTCCGAATTGGTCACGAGAACCGCCGGGGAATTGTAGCCATGTTCGGCTTGCCCCAGAAGGTCTGTGGCGCACATTTCCGCGTCCACAGTCTCGTCCGCAATGACCATCGTTTCGGTCGGGCCGGCAAAGAGATCTATTCCGACGCGCCCGTAGAGCTGGCGCTTTGCTTCCGCAACAAACGCGTTGCCGGGGCCGACAAGCATGTCGACGGGGCGAATGGTCTCGGTCCCGAGCGCCATCGCGCCGATCGCCTGAATGCCGCCGAGGACATAAATTTCATGAGCCCCGCCGAGATGCATTGCAGCGACGATGGCGGGGTGGGGTTCGCCTTTTTGGGCCGGAGCCGCTGCTGCGATGCGGGGAACTCCCGCCACCGAGGCCGTGAGGACAGACATATGCGCCGACGCGACCATCGGGTACTTGCCGCCTGGAACATAGCAACCGACCGACTGGACCGGAATATTGCGGTGGCCGAGGAAGACCCCCGGCATTGTCTCGATTTCGATATCGGTCATCGACGCTCTTTGGGCTTCGGCAAATTTGCGGATCTGAGTCTGGGCAAACCTGATGTCGTCCATGTCGCGAGCCGACACCTTGTTGATTGCCGCCTCGATCTCGGACGTGGTCAGTCTAAACGAGGCCGGAGAGAAGTTGTCGAATTTCGCCGACAGGTCGCGTACTGCGGCGTCGCCTCGGGTTTCGATGTCCTTGAGCGTCGCTTCGACAAGCGTCCTGACTTTGGCGTCATCTTCGGCGCGTTCGGCGGCCGCCTTCCCCTGTTTCATATAGCGAATTGACATGTCTCACCTCCCTTTTGACATCGAGCGTAATGTGCTAGCGACGCTGAATGCAAGTTTTCATCATTGCGTGAAAAAATTTCATGGAGTCTGTTTTGAAGCCGACAGCCAAGCAGGTCGCTCATGAAGCGGGCGTTTCCATCGCCGCGGTATCACGCGCGTTTTCGCCGGGGTCGTCCATCGATCCGTTGAAAAGACAGCGTATCCTTCAGGTCGCAGCGCAGTTGGGTTATAGCAGTCCGGCGCGCCGTACTGCCGAGGTGATCTCCGCCGGTACAGTGACGTTGGTGGCAGGCGATCTCGCCAACCCGTTCTATCCACTCGTTCTCGACACGCTCGCAAAAGCACTGCAGGCGGTCGGGAGACAATTGCTCGTCTATGCTATCCCGCCGCAGGCGGACATGGACCAGCTGACGCCGCAGATCCTTGCCGCTCGCCCCAGCGCACTTGTCGTGACCTCCGCAAGCCTGACGTCTGGAATGGCCAACGCCTGCCGGCAGCATGGCATCCGGGTGGTGCTGCTCAACCGGATCCAGCGCAATGTCCGCGTAAATGCGGTCGCGTGCGACAATCACGCAGGCGGTCGTGATGCGGCACTGTTTCTGCTCGGCAGGGGGCGCCGACGGATAGGCTTCATCGGCGGGATCTCCAACACGTCTACCCACCGTGACCGGGCGGAAGGCTTTTCCGAAGCATTACGCGAGAGCGGGCATTCCGTGCTTGCCGAGGGAAACGGGGAGTTCACCTACCGAGGCAGCTACGGCGCAGTGCTATCACTGCTGACAGCGAAAAACCGTCCGGATGCGCTGTTCTGCTGCAACGACATCATGGCCCTCGCCGCCATAGATGCTGCCCGCGAACTTGGACTGTCCGCACCTGAGGATCTTTCGATCGTTGGATTTGACGACATTCCCATGGCCGGCTGGAGATCCTATCGTCTGACGACGATCCGGCAGCCGATTACTCGCATGATCTCCGAGGTCGTGGGCCTGATACAGGCCAGCAAGACCGTTCTACCCGACGAGACGACGACCAGCATCCTGCCTGGCAAATTGATCGTGCGCGGCAGTGCCTGAAGACGATCCTGCACGACCAGGGAAGAAGGATATTTCGGGCGTCGGCAGAAAAAAACTTGACGGGACGGGCAAATTTGCGAAAGTTAGTGCACACGTTTGCGCATCTGCAGCGGCGATAAGGAGGTCGCAGCTGAGTCACCGGATGC
The DNA here is from genome assembly GCF_001423215.1 of Rhizobium sp. Leaf321. NCBI lineage: Bacteria > Pseudomonadati > Pseudomonadota > Alphaproteobacteria > Hyphomicrobiales > Rhizobiaceae > Rhizobium > Rhizobium sp. Leaf321. Next base: position 181,348 of record NZ_LMOF01000005.1, read on the forward strand.
ATGCATTGACCGGGAGGGATAAGATGAAGCTCAAGACACTTGCTGTCGTTCTGGCAGCTCTTGTGATGGGAACGGGACAGGGTTTCGCCGCCGAGCGGGCCCTTCGCGTCGCCACCAGCGTTCCGCACAATCACTACCTCACCAACGTCATCAAGGAGTTCGCAGACAACGTGTCGAAGCGGACCAACGGCGAAATTACCTTCGAGTTCTATGACTCGGGTTCACTCGTCAGCGACCAGCACATGGACGAGGCGGTTGCAAACGGCACGATCGATATAGGCGTTGCCTCTGCATCCATCCTTGCCGGCACCGTGCCCGCTCTCAACGTGTTCGCCGTGCCATTCTTTTTCGATACGCGCGAAAAGCTCGATCGCGCCGTGCTGCCCGGAACCCCGATCAGGACCATACTCGACAAGAGGATCAACCAGACCGGGTCGCGCGCGATGTTCTGGATCCCTTATGGCTTCATCACGATGATCACCCGCGACAAGGAAGTTCATGTCCCTGCGGATATGCGCAACCTGAAGATCAGAACGTTCGGCTCTACCGTCAGCGAATTCGTCGAGGCCGTGGGAGCCGCTCCGGTCGTCACCAGCGGTAGCGAACAGTTCCTGGCGCTTCAGCGCGGTATCGTCGATGGCGGGCTGACGGGATGGCCGTCGGTCGAGGAGCGCCGCCTTTTCGAGGTTTCGCGTTACGTCATCGCGACGGACCACATGTATGAGACGCATTTCGCCCTGATGAGCGAAAAAGCTCTCGAAAAAATGCCGACCGAACTTCGTGCGATCTTCCAGGAGGAGGCCGCGAAACTCGAGACGGTGCTCATGGATCGCATCTTCGATGCCACCAAGCATACGCGCGAGGTTCTCGCGAAGAAGATGGAGATCATCGATCTCACGCCGTATGAAATCGTCCGGTGGAAAGAGGAAACGGCACCTGTCGCAAAGTCGTTCTACGACAACGGAAACGACCTTGCGAAATCTGTTTTCGACGAAGCGCAAAAGCTTCAGTAGCGGCAATTGGCTAGCCGCGCCGCCTCGCACAGAGTCGGCACAATGTAAAACCACGACACCAAAAACAAGGGCGGGGCGCAATGCCACCGTCGCGGCGAAACGCGCATTCGCGCAGCGTCTGAGAGGGTCAGACGCGAACGTCTGGGAGGAACGGCACCATGCCCCCGCAAGAAAAGAAATGGGTCGGCACAATCGAGTCGACCATCATGAGGATCGGTGAATACAGTTCATGGATCTACCTCTTCATCGGTATCATCGTCGCCTATGAAGTGGCGTCGCGATACTTCTTCAACAGTCCGACGGACTGGGTCGAGGAGACCTCACGTCTCGGCATGGTCTGGGCAACATTCCTGCTGTTTCCAGCCTGCATGGGGCGCCGGCAGTTGATCTCGATCACGCTTTTCTCCGATGCGGTCGGCGAACGCGCCAAGGTCGTTCTCGAAGGCATAAGCTTTGCGATCATTGCGCTCGCCTGTGCCGTCGTCTCCTTCGAGGCGCTTGTTGCCGCAATCGACGCGGCGAGAGTCGGCCGCGCTACGGCGAGTGTCCTGCGCATCCCCTATTGGCTCTTCTACCTGCCGGTCGCGATCGGGTTCTTTCTTTTCTTCGCCCAGGCTGCGCTGGAACTGATCCTGCTTGTTGCGACGGGGCAGCGACGCAAGCTCGAACTCGCGCACGAGGAGATCTGATATGGAAAGCGTTATCGTACTAGTCGCGCTCTTCGTCTTTCTGTTTGCGGGCATACCGGTCGGTATCGCGCTTTCGACGACGGGTATCGTTCTTCTCCTGATGAAGGACGTGCCGCTCGCCAGCGTGTCGATGGAATTCCTCGGCTCGGTCAACAATTTCATCCTGCTGGCGGTGCCGGTGTTTCTCTTGACGTCGAATATCCTGCTGAAGGCGGGGGTCGCGAAAGACCTGTTCGACGCGGTGCAGCGATGGGTCGGCGGCGTGCGCGGCGGTGTCGCGATCGCAACGATCATCTCCTGCGGCATCTTTGCCGCGATCTCGGGCTCGTCCGTGGCCGTTGCGGCCATGATCGGCACCGTGGCAATTCCCGAGATGACCAAGCGCGGCTACGATCGTCGCTTTGTCATGGGAACGCTCGCCGCTGGCGCAACGCTTGGCATTCTCATCCCGCCGTCCATTCCGCTGATCATCTATTCGGCGGTCGCGGAGCAGTCGACCGCCTCGATGTTCCTTGCCGGCGTCGGGCCCGGGCTGTTCCTGATCTTGCTGTTCCTGATCTACTGCATCGTCAAGTCGTTCATGGGCGCGGCACCGAAGGCGGAAAAAAATGAATCCGGTTCGGGTGGTCGGATGGCTGCAAGCCTTCGCGCCCTGCCGACCATGGTCATTGCGCTGACGATGATCGTCGGGATCTATGCAGGCGTCTTCACGCCGACGGAGTCGGCAGCTGTGGGCCTCGTCATGACCCTGATCTACGTATTCGGCATACGCCGCGGCGTGTCTTTTGCAGATTTTCGCGGGGCAGTGTTCGGCGCGGGTCTTACCACGGCGAACCTGCTGCTGATCATTGCGGGGGCAAACGTATTCGGCAAGGCGATCATGCTTTACCGCATTCCCTACGAAATCTCCCAGTGGATCGCCGTCAATATCGAGACGGCTGGCATGTTCATGCTGGCGGTCACCGCGGTGTTGCTCTTGCTCGGCCTGTTCCTGGAGGGGATCGCGATGATCCTGATCGTCCTTCCGGTGCTCCTCCCTTCGCTCGGCGTGCACGGAATCGATCCGATCTGGTTCGGCATCTACTTCGTGCTGATGATCGAGATCGCGCTCATTACGCCGCCGGTGGGTATGAACCTCTTCGTGATCCAGTCGGTGGCGAAATCGAGTTTGAAGGAGGTGATGTACGGGGCTCTGCCATACGTCGTCATCATGCTGTTCGCCGTGCTTGCCATCTACTTCTTCCCCGCAATCGTGATGTATATTCCGAAAGCGGGGGGATAGGCTGCACGGATTTTGGATCGAGGAAGGGCGCTTTTAGCGCCCTCTTTCATGCCCTGCCGGTGGAGCCGCGAACAATCAGCTTGCCGCGCATGGCGATCAGTTCGTCCGGCAGGCTCGGATCGACCGTGCGCGCCCGCAGCAGTTCAAAGGCCCGCTGGATCATCAGGGGCAGGGGCTGCTGGATTGTCGTGAGGTCGTAGATCGGCCGAGCGGACGCAGCAACGCCATCGAAGCCTGCAACCAGGATGTCGCCGGGCACATCGATCGACGCCAGGCGCAGTGCGTCGAGGACGCCCATGGCCATGATGTCGCTCAACGCGAAGATCGCATCCGGGCGCTCCACCGACGGGATCGCCGCGATCTCGCGACCGGCCTCGAAGCCGCCGTCGTAATTGGAGTGGCCGTCGATTCGAAGCGAGAGTGCCAGACCGGCCTGTTCCAGTTCGGCGACAAATCCTTCCTCGCGTTCGCGAGACGTCGAACTGGTGGAGGAGGTGTAGATCAGTCCGAAACGACGGCATCCTCGCAACATCAGAAGTTTCGCCATCTCAGCACCGCCAGCACGATTATCGCAGGTGACGAAGCATCCGTGCGAAAGTGCGACGCGGTTGACCATCACGAGCGGGACGTTGTTCTGGGCGCAGATGTCGGCGGCCTTTGAAGACAATATCGCCGACGAGATGATGCAGCCATCGACCTGGTACTGAATCAGCGCCTGCGCAGTGGTATCCTCGATAGGCCCGCCGCCGGCATGAATGATGAGGAGGCGAAAGCCGAGCTTCTCCGCTTGTCGCGTCGCTTCGTGCAACAGCTCCGTATAGAACGGGTTTTCAGCCGGTCCGAGGACAAGTCCGTACAGACCGCTCTTCCCCGAAGACAGCGTGCGCGCCAGAACGTTCGGCATGTAGCCGTGTTCTTTCGCAAGCCCGATGATCAGGTCCCGCATTTTTTGGGAAATCCGCGTGTCGCCTTTGAGCGCGCGGGTCACCGTCGATGGCGCGACTCCCGCCAGTGCTGACAGGGTAACGACCGTCGCTCGGCGCGGTGTGGAAGGCGGCAGTGTTGAGTTCATACCGATTCATAACAAAACAGCTGCGCCCTGTCGCGCCACTCCGCATCCGCACCGATGCGAAAAAGAGGGGCTGCATGACAAAATATTCGCTCCCAACTTGACATCTCCTCCAAGAAGAGATTGGATCGGAGTGCGCAAACGTTTGCGCACATATTTGCGATTGACGATGACACGGGAGGAACGATGTCTACTTCAAAACGCCAGATGAAAATGGTGGGCTTCCTGCAGGCGCAGAACTGCTCGATTGCGCCCGGCTCATGGCGGCATCCTGCCGGCGCCACCGATTTTCTGTCGGCCGAATATTTCCAGCGCATCGGACGCATCCTTGAGGACGGCAAGTTCCATCTCGCCTTTTTCGACGACCGTCTGGCCATGCCCGACATCTACGGTGACGATCACCAGGAAGCGGTCGAGAACGGTGTTCGCGTCGTCAAGATGGATCCGGTCTCGATCATCACGGCGATCGGCATGGCGACCAGCCATATTGGCCTGGGCATCACCTATTCGACCACCTATTACGAGCCCTTTCATGTGGCGCGCCTGTTCGCAACGCTCGACCTGATGACCAAGGGCCGTGCTGCGTGGAACGTCGTGACCTCGCTCAACAATTCCGAGGCAGCCAACTTCGGCCGCGTCGAGCATCTTGCGCATGACCTGCGCTACGAGCGGGCCGACGAATTCCTGGACGTGGTGACAGGGCTCTGGAACAGCTGGGAGCCTGATGCGCTGATCGTCGACAAGGAGACCGGCCAGTTTGCCGATCCGAAGAAGGTCCATCGGCTCGATCACAAGGGCAAGTATTTCAGCTCGAAGGGTCCGCTGCCGGTGCCTCCGTCGGCGCAGGGGCGCCCTGTGCTGATCCAGGCAGGCCAGAGCGGCCGCGGTCGGGAGTTCGCCGGCAAGTGGGGCGATCTGATCTTTGTCGTCTACCCGACCCTTGAGGCAGGGCAGAAACAATATGCCGCCGTCAAACAGGAGGTCGCTGCCGCCGGTCGAGATCCCGACGACGTGGCGATCTGCCCGGCCTGCTACGTCTGCGTCGGCGAGAGCCAGGAAATCGCCGAGGAAAAGCGCGAGTACATCCGTGCGCTCGCTAAGCCGATCGATGCCGTCGTGCTGTTGTCGGAAGCGCTCAACTTCGATTTCGCCAGCAAGCCGATGGATAGCGAATTCACCGACGAGGAGCTGAAGAAGCTGTCATGGTCGGGCTTCAAGGAGCGCGTCATCTCCCTGAGCGGCAAACCCAATCCGACCGTGCGTGACTTCGTGCACTATTCGGGCCGCGGCACGATCGGCGAGTTTCCGATCTTCTGCGGGACGCCGACCATGGTCGCCGACCAGATGGAAGAGTGGTTCACATCAGGAGCCTGTGACGGTTTCGTGCTTGCGGCCACCCATACACCGGGCGCCTACGAGGACTTCGTCCGCTACGTGGTGCCGGAGCTCCAGCGTCGCGGCGTCTATCAGAAGGACTATGCCGGCACGACGCTGCGCGAAAACCTCGGCATTCCCATGCCGGTTCATCCCGCCCAGCGCCAGGCGGCGGAATAAGCGAGCAGTCGGAGAAGAGTGATGAAAGAATTCAGAATGCTCTCGACGAGCGGCATCCTCGGCTACGGTTATGCCGAGGAATCGCTCAAGATCGGAATGTCGTGGGAGCCGCATGTCATTGGTTGCGATGGCGGCAGTACCGATCCGGGGCCCTACTATCTCGGTGCCGGAACGTCCTTCTGCTCGCGCCTTTCGGTCAAGCGTGACCTGCGGCTGATGCTGCAAGCCAGCATTGCGGCCGGTATTCCCTGCATCATCGGCACGTCCGGTGGTGCAGGCGGCGAGCCGCATCTGCAGGATACGGCAGCCCTGGTGCGGGAAATTGCGCGGGAGGAGGGGCTGTCGTTCAAGATGGCGCTGATCCATTCCGAGCAGAGCAAGAGCGACCTTGCCGGCTGGGCCGAGAAGGGCCTCACGAAACCGCTGGCAAAGATGAAGCCGCTCGACCGGCAGATGATCGACAACTCTACCCGCGTCGTCGGCATGATGGGGCCGGAGCCGTTTGCAAAGGCACTCGATGAGGGCGCGCAAGTCATTCTGGCCGGTCGAAGCAGCGATCCGGCGCAGTGGGCGGCACCCGCCATCCGGGCCGGCATGGCGCCGGCACCGTCGTGGTATGCGGGCAAGATGCTGGAATGCGGCGCCGAGCCGACCGTGCCAAAGGAGCCGGACTGCATTTTCCTTCGCGTTCGCGACGACCATGTCGTCTGCGAGCCGCCGAACCCGATTCGGCGCTCGACGCCGTTGGCCGTCGCGAATTTCGCGCTGCATGAGAATTCGAGCCCGATCCACCACGTCGAGCCCGGTGGTCTCTTGGACACGACCGATTGCCGGTTCGAGGCGATCAGCGATCGTGCCGTCAAGATCGACGGCATGACCTGGACGCCGGCCGATCGGTACACGATCAAGCTCGAAGGCGTCGAGATGGCCGGTTACCGGTCCATCGCGATCTGCGGCACGCGCGATCCGATCCTGATCTCGCAGATCGACGACTATCTCGCCACCCACCGCGAGAAGGTTGCCGTGAAGGCCGAATCCTTCGGCGTTCCGCGCGACGATTACCGGATGATCATCCATTGCTACGGCAAGGACGGCGTCATGGGCGGCTGGGAGCCGGTCAAGCAGATCACCAGCCACGAACTCGGCTTCGTGATCGAGGTTGTCGCCAAGACGGCGGATGTCGCCAATGCGGTCATCGCCATGGCGCGCACCTCGATGCTGCATGCGGATTTCCCCGGACGTCTGTGCAAGGAAGGCAACATGGCGTTCCCGTTCAGTCCATCGGATATCGACATGGGCCCGATGTATCGCTTCAGCATCTTCCATACGGTCGAAGTCAGCGATCCCTGCGCCCTGTTCCCCATCGAATACGAGAAGGTGTGACATGGCCCTCATCAGAGACATCGCCCAGATCTGCAAGAGCAAGAATGCCGGTCCTTTCAACGTCACGATCGACGTCCTGTTCGAGGATCACGACCTCTACCGCCGCGTGAAGGCGACGGGAACGCTCAATGCGGCCCTTTTCTCCAGGCTCTACGGCGTCAAGGAAGAAGACGTTCTGTTCACGCCCTACGATACCGCCGCCGCGTTCAAGGCGACGTTCCCGCGAGCGATTCCCGCCGGCGATATCGGCGATACCGACGTCTACGGTGCGCAACAGCACGCCCCCCTGCTGGATGTCGACATCCCGCTCGAAAACTAACCACGACCTGCGCATGGGTCTTCCGCTGGAGGCTTGAGGGAGACCCATGCGATTGCCAATAACAGCTCGGGGAGGAGCTTCATGGCCACGCAAACATCCGACATCCGCAAGGTCGCACTGGCGAGCTTTATCGGGTCGACCCTGGAATGGTACGATTTCTTCATTTTCGGTACTGCCACGGCACTCGTCTTCAACAAACTGTTCTTTCCGGAATTCGACCCGGTCACAGGTATGATCGCGGCCTTCGCGACCTTCGCCATCGGGTTCATTGCCCGGCCTCTCGGAGGCATCGTGTTCGGCCATTTCGGTGACCGGATCGGCCGCAAGGCGATGCTGATCCTCAGCCTCACCATGATGGGCGGAATCACATTTCTGATCGGTCTTATCCCGACCTATGCAGTCCTCGGCGTCGGGGCGCCGATCCTGCTTACCGTGCTTCGCTTCCTGCAGGGCTTTGCGGTTGGCGGCGAATGGGGTGGAGCGACCCTGATGGTCGTCGAACACGCGCCCAACGAGACGCGCGGCTTTTTCGGCAGCTGGCCGCAGATGGGCATTCCGGCGGCTCTTCTTCTTTCGTCCGGCGTGATGGCGCTTGTCGGCGGGTTGACGACGCCCGAGCAGTTCATGGCCTGGGGATGGCGCTTGCCCTTCCTGTTCAGCGGTATCCTTCTGGTCTTCGGCATCTTCCTTCGCCGGCGCCTCGCGGAATCACCGAGCTTTCAGAAGCTGAAATCCGGTGGCGAACGCCAGCGCCTGCCGATCGTGGACGTGCTGGGCAAGCATGGCAAGAAGACAGCGCTTCTGGTCGCCTGTCAGGCCGCGGAAAACACCAGTTTCTATATCGTGGCGGTGTATTCGCTGGTCTATCTGACGACGGTCGTCGGCATCGACCGGGCGACGGCGCTTAATTCGCTGATGATCGCAGCCGTCTTCTGCTTTATCGCCCAGCCCCTGTTTGCCGGACTTTCCGACCGGATCGGCCGCAAGCGGGTGTTCATGGGGGGCATGATCTTCAACGGCCTCTTCATCGTGCCGTTCTTTCTTCTCATGGATACGGCGAGCGTATTCTGGATCACCGCTGCGATGACCCTGTCCATCATCTTCGGGCAGGCCACGACGCAATCCACCCAGCCCAGCCTTTTCGCCGAGCAGTATGGGGCGTCGGTCCGCTATAGCGGCGTGTCCGTCGCCTATCAGTTCGCAACCGTGCTCTGGAGCGGACCGACGCCGATGATCGCAGCCGCGCTCTGGGCCTGGTCGGGAAGCTGGATACCGCTTGCCTGCTACATCATCGCCGCCGCCTGCCTGTCGGTCGTCACGATCATTCCGTTGCGCGAGGCGGCCGGTGCCGATCTCGAAGACGAACAGAGCGGCTCGCTGCCCCAACCGGCATCATCCGCAAAGACCATTCATCACCATCAATAAGACAGGGAGCAATCACCATGTCCAACGACCCCCGCATTCTGCGTAACGCGCTTGGATCCTTCGCGACCGGCGTGACCGTCGTCACCACCCGATCCGCGGGCGGGCAGGATATCGGACGCACAGCAAACAGCTTCAGTTCGGTGTCGCTCGATCCGCCGATGATCCTCTGGAGCCTTGCCAAGACATCCTCGAGCTTCGACGATTTCCGGCAGGCGGGCCATTTCGCAGTTCACATCCTGTCAGCCGAACAGAGCGACATCTCCGGTCTTTTCGCCAGCAAGAAGGAAGACAAGTTCGAGGGGCTGACCGTGGAGAGGGGAGACGGCGACATTCCGCTGCTCAAAGACTGCGCTGCCCGTTTCGAATGCCGGACCGCCCATCAGTATGAAGGCGGGGACCATATCATTTTCGTGGGCGAGATCACCGGGTTCGAGCATTCGAGCACACCGCCGCTGGTCTTCCATGGCGGGCAATACGGCCGGCTCATTCGCCACGCGGGCGAAAACACCTCGTTTGAGAAAACGGAAAGCAGTCTTTCGCCCGATGATTTCATCTACCAGATCTCACGGGTCTTCTATCAAATCCGCAACGACGCGGTGGTCGAACGCCGGCGGCGCGGATGGAGCGGCGCGGACTATGCCGTGCTGACGCTGCTCGGCCATGAGGATGGCAGGACACTCGACACCATCAGCGAGATCGGTCGCTCGCGCGGAGACGAGATTACCGACGAGACGATGGCAAAGCTCGAGGCCGAAGGGTTGATCGAGATCGACGGGACAGCCCCACGGCGTGCGCATCTGACGGGCGCGGGACGCAAGGCGATGATGGAGATCGTCGCCATGCTGAAGGCTGCCGAAGCCGACTGCCTTGCGCTTCTCGACGAAAACGAGGTCTGGGTGCTGAAACAGTTGCTGAACCGGCTTGCGACATCGACTGATTCCGGTTGGCCGCCGGTCCGGCAACAGGCAGTTGTCGCGAGCGCGTGAGCAGGCCCGAACTTCGGAGAATTTCATGACCCGTTTTGCCATTGGAGACATCACCGTTTCGGCCATCTGGGAGCTGGAAGATACATCGTTCCGGATGAAGACGTTCTTCCCTCTCGTTACGGACGAGATCCTCGAGCGCGAGCGTTCCTGGCTTGCACCGGCTTTCTACGATGCCGATAGCGATCGGATCAGGCTCAGCATCCATGCCTGGCTGGTCGACACCGGCCGGCACAAGATCCTGATCGATACCTGCGTCGGCAACGACAAGGAACGGCACGCTCGCACCCAGTGGTCCAACCTTTCGACCCCGTTTCTCGAGCGTCTTCGCGCAACAGGCGTTGAGCCCGAGGACATCGATTATGTCTGTTGCACCCATCTCCACGCCGATCATGTCGGCTGGAACACAAGGCTGATCGACGGACGCTGGGTTCCGACCTTCCCGAATGCCAAGTACATCTTTGGCCGCACAGAGTACGATTACTGGGCCGAGAAATACGGCTCCGATCCCGGCGGCCATCATCTTGCAGCCTATAGCGACAGCGTTCTGCCCGTCGTGGAGACCGGTCAGGTCGTGCTGGTCGACGATGGGTATGAACTGGATGGCTGCCTCACGTTCAAACCGGCGCCGGGCCACACGCCTGGCCATGTCGCGATATGGCTGCATTCCAATGGCCGCGAATGCGTGTTTTCAGGCGATATCATCCATCACCCGATCCAGCTCAAATATCCGCAACTGAGTTGCATGGGCTGCGAAAATCAGGCCCAGTCCGCGCTTACGCGGGCAGCATTGCTGGGCGATATCGCCGACACCGAGACTATGCTGATGACGGGGCATTTCCTGGCGCCGCACGCCACGCAGATCGAAACCGACGGCGGAAGTTTTCGCATGCGGTGCAGACAATGCTAGTTTTCACGCGCCGCATTCCAGATTCCAGAGAGGTATGACATGAAGATCCGAGCCGCAACGCTTCGCCAGACAGGCGCGAGCATGCCTTATGCAGAGAGCAAGCCGCTTGAAATCGCCGAGCTGGATCTCGATCCGCCGGGGCAGGGAGAGGTGCTTGTGCGCATTCGTGCCGCAGGGCTCTGCCACTCGGATCTCTCGGTGATCAACGGAAGCCGGCCGCGACCGCTGCCGATGGCAATCGGTCACGAGGCCGCGGGCGAAGTGGTGGAGCTGGGTGAAGGTGTCGACGATCTCGAGGTCGGCGATCACGTCGTGCTTGCCTTTGTGCCAAGCTGCGGCCACTGCCTTCCCTGTGCGGAAGGAAGACCGGCGCTCTGCGAACCGGGCGCTGCAGCAAACGGCAAGGGCACACTACTGACAGGCAGCATCCGCCTGAAATCGCATGGCGAGCCGGTCCATCATCACATCGGTTGCTCGGCTTTTGCCGAACACGCGGTCGTGTCGCGCCGCTCGATCGTCAAGATCGACAAGGACCTGCCGTTCAACGAAGCAGCGCTGTTCGGCTGCGCGGTCCTGACCGGCGTCGGCGCGGTGGTGAATACGGCGAAGGTCCAGGCAGGCCAGACCACGGTGATCATCGGCCTCGGCGGGGTCGGGCTTGCTGCTCTGCTGGGAGCTATTTCGGCGGGTGCGGCGCAGGTCATCGCCGTCGACCTCTCGGATGAGAAGCTGAGCATCGCCCGCGATCTGGGCGCCACGGCGACATTCAATGCCCGCGATGCGGACGCGGTCGATAAGGTTCGGCAGCTCACCAATGGCGGCGCCGATTTCGCTTTCGAGTTTGCCGGTTCCGAAAAGGCGCTGGAGAGCGCCTACAGGATGACACGGCGCGGCGGGACGACGGTGACAGCCGGACTGCCGGCACCCACCGCGACGCTTCCCCTCAACATCGTCAGTCTCGTCGCCGAGGAGCGAACGCTGAAGGGCAGCTATATCGGCACCTGCGTCCCCGTCCGCGACATTCCGCGCTACGTTGCTCTCTACAAGTCCGGGCGCCTGCCGGTGAACAAGCTTCTCAGCGGCGAGATCCGGCTCGACGAGATCAACGAAGGTTTCGACCGCTTGCACCGAGGCGAAGTGATCCGGCTGGTTGTTCAAATGTGACGGCGGGCTTGAGCGGTAGAGACGATCACCATCGGGCGTCGCTCGGTGTGAATTCTATGTCGTCGCCGTGCCCGGTGTGGACAGCTTGAACGACATTCGAGGAAATCCATCGCATGATGCCGTCGAGGAGCGGCATCCTTTAGGACGATAAAGCCGCTGATAACCGCCATCAATCGCTTTTTGCCTCTGCGCGCGCCGGTGTTCGGCAGCCCGCGAGGATTGAGATGGTCCGGCTTCACTGGAACGGATGGATGGTGCCGTCGCAGCGCAACTCGACAGGCCAATGCCGAGGCTGACCGCCAGAGCTGAAAGACGCAAAGTTGTGCCAATCCTGAACATCTGAATCTCCTCGGTCAGTGCTTTTTGCTTCGATGGATCCGGTTTCTCGCGCAAAGTGATTGGATTGCCTTAATTAGACCTACGAAAAGTACCTTCACCGCCACTTTTAGTTAAAAATCTTTTAACTCTCCTACTGACATTTGGCATCAGGCGAATGACTCCGACATGAATGTCCCACTCAGGAGAAGTTCAGCTCACTCGCGTCATGCCGCTACCGAACGCCACGTTCGACAAAATTTGAGGAACCCCATGAAAACCGCAGGTCTCTTGCTCGCATCTCTCCTTATGGCCTCGGCCGCCCAAGCAGACGATATCTCGCTTGGCACACCAGGCTATGGCGGAAGTGGTTGCCCTTCTGACAGCGTATCGGCGACCATCAGCCCTGATGGAAAGGCTCTCAGCCTGCTGTTCGACAACTACATTGTTGAAGCCGGCGGTGATACCGGCAAATCCCTGGACCGCAAGACCTGCAACGTTGCCATACCGGTCCATGTCCCGCAGGGTCGCAGTGTTTCGGTCCTCGCGATCGATTACCGCGGGTTTAACCAGCTCCCACGCGGCGCGCGCTCGCAGTTCAATGTGGAGTACTTCTTCGCGGGCAGAAGTGGCCCGGCATTCACAAAAACGTTCAACGGCCCGGTCGAGAAGGATTATCTGATTTCAAACAAGCTCGTTGCGGAATCACTGATCTGGTCGGCGTGCGGCGAGGACGTAAACCTGCGCACCAATTCCAGCATCCGCGTCAATACCACGCGCAAGCAGGAGGCCATGGCGACAGTTGATACGCAGGACGTGAAGGCAGCGATCGTCTACCAACTTCAGTGGCGCGACTGCCGCTAAAAAGGAAAATCCGGGGCAGCACGGTCGCTGCCCCCCCGATGCCGGGAATATTTTGTCATGCGTATCCGCCGTTTCCTCCCGCTGCTTGCTGTGGTCAATTTCTCTGTTCCAGATCTGGTGCTCGCAGCAGACGGATGCGCTGAAGGGACATACTCGCGCGTCCGATCACCCGACGGCAACGCGACCAGTTATCTGTTCGACGATTTTTCGGCGACAGCGGGCGGTGCCTCCGGTATCCGCCGCGCCACGACACGCTGCTCTCTCAGCGTACCGGTGACACAGCCGGATGGTCACTCAGTTTATGCGATGGACTATCGCGGCTTTGTTTCGACGTCGGAAGGGCTGGCCGTGTCCATTCAAGCTCTCAAGGATCGGATGGAGATACTGAAATACGAGGCGTCCGGCCCAGTGGATGCCGACGTCGCGGTTGGTGGCAAGGTCGGGGTCTCGGGATCGAGCACACTCGACCTTACAGTGCTCCTCACATCCGCCGGGCCCTTGGACGATGAGGCCCAGGACGCAATCCTGTTCCTCGATACCATCGATTTCGCTCGCCTCGGCTTCACCACAACCCGCTCCGTCGTGGACTCGATGAACCAGATTGCACATCAGCGGCAGTCCATTGCACTCGATCTTTCTCAAACAGCACTAACGCTGTTAGGCCAATCCGAGCGCTTCGACAGCGGAAGCTATGTCTCTCTCTCGGGCAACAGTGACGCGGCGGCGGGCTTTAACGCTCGCTGGGAAGCTGGCAGCGGCTTCAGCCTGCTTGGGGGCGCAACACGCGTCAGCGCGAGCGCGTCGGACGCTCTCTCGGACGACCTTGCGCTCTTTGCCGGAGGTATCCGATACACGACTGCGCCGGCAACATGGCGTGCTTTCGGGGAGGCTGGCGCATGGGGATCGCCCGATGTTTCCGCGTCGCTCACCCGAAGCTACATGAACATCGATGAGATGATCCAGACCGGGGGCGCGACATCTGGATCGTTGTTTGCGTCCTACGCTCGGGTTGGTGTCATCTACGCGCCCGACGATACCAACGAACTGGCGCTGTCGACCCGTTTCGCTCGATCCTGGCTCGACCTCGATGGCTATGGGGAAGACAAGACCGACAATCTCTTCGCCGCCAGGATGGGATCCGGCTCAACGATCACTGACAGTCTCGGCGCCGAATTAGCTTGGAGCCGCAAGCTCGATGAGCGGTTCGACCTGACGCTTTTACTGGGTGTAGGACGCACGTCCGCAGACAAGAAGGGCGTAGAAGCCTCCGTCGACTGGGTCGGCGATGTCAAGGGCAGCACAGAGGACCAGAATTATGCGGCGCTTGGCGGACGCATCGGGTGGATGGTTACCGAAAAATGGCAGGTCAACACCTCTGCCGCAGCAACGTTTCGCGAAGACGCCGATCCTGTATGGAGCATCGGCGGCCAGCTGAAGGCGTCGTTCTAGGTCCCCGCAACGAAAGCGCTTACGTGGAGGTTCGGTTTCATGCGAACGACTTTACAAGGCTCTCTGCTTGCCGGCCACAGTTAGCTTGAAACTGGAACGCGACGTTTGAAGCGCTCTTCCATTCTCTGCATGACGACGAAGAGCGACGGTACGAAAACGACGGTCAGGCAGGTTGAGCCCATCATGCCGGTCAGAACCGCGAGCCCGATCGACTTTTGCGCGCTCGCTCCCGCCCCGGTCTGCAGCACGAGCGGCACGACGCCGAGGATGAAGGCGATCGACGTCATCAGGATCGGTCGAAGCCGCGTGATCGCGGCCCTTATGGCCGCATCCACAATCTCTGCGCCGTCATGCAGCCGCAGATGCCGCGCGGTTTCAACGATCAGGATCGCGTTTTTGGCCGACAGTGCGACGAGCAGCACCAGACCGATCTGCGTGTAGAGGTTGACGGCGGCATTGAGCGACAGCAGCGTCGTAGCCGTTCCGATCAGCGCGAGCGGGACGGTCGCGATGACGCTGAACGGTGCGTACCAGCTCTCATATTGGCCAGCCAGAACGAAATAGACCAGAAGCAGGCTCAGGCCGTAGACCAGATAAATCTGTCCGCCGAGTTCTCGTTCCTGGTAGGACACAGCCGTCCATTCCCGTTCGAAATTGTGAGGCAGCAGCGACTTTGCGATCCCGTCGAGTGCATCGAGCGCCTGGCCAGTCGAATAGCCTTGCGCCTGCGAGCCGATGATTTGAGCGGATGGATAGAGATTGTAGAGGCTGATCAGCGCAGGCCCGGTGGCCGGTTTTACGTCTGCGATCGAGCCCAGCGGCACCATCTGGCCGGAGGCGCCGCGCAGCCGAAGCCGCTCCAGGTCGGCGACTTCGGCGCGCCTTGAGGCGTCTGCCTGTACATAAACCTGGAAAATGCGGCCGAAGAGGTTGATCTGGCCGGAATAGGACGATCCGATGTACTGGCTGACAGCGTCATAGGCGCCGCCGACATCGATCTCGGCGCGCTGAGCCTTGCTTCGATCAATCGAGACGGCAAATTGGGGGGCGTCGGCACGGAACGGACTGAAGGCTTCGCGGAATGTCGGATCAGACCCTGCTGCACGGGCGATGCTGGCCGCCACTTCTTCCAAAGCCGCATAGTCGAAGGCGCCGTCACGGGCCTCTACCTGCATGGTGAAGCCCGCCGCGTTGCCGATACCCTGGATCGGAGGCGGCGGAAGCACGAGCGCCTGTCCGTCCGGGAGATCGGCAGTCAGCCTCCGCAGGTAGGTGTAGAGCGACAACAGGTCATCTCCCTGTTGGCGAAGGCTCCAGTCCTTGAGGATCACGTAGAGGACACCCGCGTTGGAAAGGCTGGCATTGTTGTTGAGGGCGGAGACGCCGCTGATTGCGACCGCCGTTTCAACGGCATCCAGCTTCTCGACCCGCCCCCGCAGGTTTTCGATTGCGAGGCGTGTGCGCTCGAGCGACGCGCCCTCGGGCAACTGGACCGATACCAGAAAATACCCCTGGTCCTCGATCGGCAGGAAGGCCGTCGGCACCTGCGCCAGCAGGGAGAGCGAGAGCGCGACCAACAGCAGTGCCACCAGCGAGACCGTCACACTGAAACGGGTCATGACCCTCACCAGCCCTGCATAGACCCGTTCGACGGCATCGTAACTTGCGTTGAAACCGCGGTAGACGACGTTCTTGCGCGGCTTCAGGGCATGTGGTTTCAGCCATAGGGCGCATTGGGTCGGCTTCAGGGTCACGGCGTTGACCGCGCTGATCAGGGCCGTGGCGGCAATGACCAGCGAGAACTGGCGATACATTTCGCCACTGAGGCCAGGCAGAAAGGAGGCCGGGAGGAACACGGCAAGCAGCACAAGTGTGATGCCGATGATCGGGCCCATCAACTCGTCCATGGCAAGCGCCGCAGCCTCCGTTGGCGTTTTTCCGTCATCGAGATGGCGAGCAGCGGCCTCGACCACGATGATTGCATCGTCAACCACGATGCCGATGGCAAGGATGATGGCGAACAGGGTGGAAAGATTGATGGAGAAACCGAACAAGGCCAATGCGCCGAAGGCGCCGATGATGGTGACAGGCACCGTAGTGGCAGGCACCAGCATCGCGCGCCAATCCTGCAGGAAGATGAGGATGACAACCAGCACGAGGACCGCGGCTTCCACCAGGGTGTGGTAGACATCATCGATGGCGGCCTTGACGAACAGCGTCGTGTCGAACGGCACGGAGTGGCGAAGCCCTTCGGGAAAGTCGGTCGACATGACCTCCAGTTTCGCCTTGACCGCCGCTACGACGTCAAGCGCATTGGCCTCGGGCAACAGAAACAGTGCGAGGCCTGCCGCCGGCTTTCCATCGAGACTGAAATCCTGGCTGTATTGCTGAGCACCCAGCTCTACCCGTGCCACGTCGCGCAGGCGCACAAGATCACCATTGTCATTTGCGCGCAGGACGATGTCTTCGAAGGCCGCCACATCGGCGAGCTTGGAGTCGAGCTTCAGCGTGTATTGGAAATCGCGCCCCTCCGGCACCGGTGGAAGGCCAAGCTGGCCGGCGGACGATGTGCGGCTTTGCTGACGGATCGCGTTGTTCACATCTGACGGCATGAGACCGCGTGCCGCCATCAGGTCCGGATCCATCCAGATGCGCACCGCATAGTTGCCGGCGCCGAAAACCGAAACACTACCGACGCCGGGGATGCGAGCGATCTGATCGATCAGGTTGATGGTTGCATAATTGGTCATGAACAGGCTGTCATGATCCGGGTTGTCGGAGGTGAGTGCTACAATCGCCAGAATAGCCGTCGAGCGCTTGGCCGTCTGCACGCCTTGTGCCTGTACGGCATCCGGAAGGGAAGGCGTCGCACTCGCCACACGGTTCTGCACAAGGATCTGCGCCGCGTCGGGATCGGTGCCGATGGCAAAGGTCACGGTGAGTGCGTAGGTGCCGTCACTGGTGGAGGTCGATTGCATGTAGAGCATGCCCTCGACCCCATTGACCTTTTGCTCGATCGGCAATGCCACATCATGGACGATCGTCTCGGCGTTGGCACCGGGATAGCGTGCCGTCACCTGCACCGAGGGCGGTACGACATTCGGATATTGTGCGACAGGCAGGCCGACCAGCGCCACCAGACCGAGTATGACGGTCAGGAGCGCGATCACGTTCGCAAGCACCGGTCTATCGATAAAGAACCTGGCCATCCTGGGGCATTCCCTGTTTCTGTAAGCAGATCAATCGAGTGCCGTCACGACTTCGACGACTTCTCTGGCACGCAACCCAGCCCCGCCCTTGACGATCACGCGGTCGCCCTCTCTCACGCCATTGACAACCTCCCGTCGGCCGCCGGCGGCTTTTTCTCCGAGCGCGACCTTGACGGCTGCGACCTTGCCTTCGGCATCGACGATTTGAAGCGTTCGGCCCAACTGGGAATTGCCGATCGCGGCCTCCGGCACGGTCAGTGCCTTGCGCGTGACGATCGGGACTCGGACGCGGGCAAACATGCCCGGCGATAGCAAGCGGTGCGTGTTGGCAATAACGCCGCGAAGGGTCATGGTCCCACTCGCGCTATCCAGCTCTGGCGCGATGTAGTCGAGATATCCACTGTAAGGGTAGGTCGCATCACCCTGAAGACCGGCTTCAACCCGGATCGCCCCGAGGCTCCTCAGGTCTATATGGCGCTCAGCCATCGCGCGGCGAATGGCGATTACCTGCCGCTCATCGGCCGAAAAGATTACGTGGAGCGGGTCCGGTTCGACCAGCGAGGCGAGCTTCGGAGCCGAAGCGGCATTGATAAAGGCGCCGAGATCGGCCGCGCGTGCGGATAGGATACCGTCGAACGGCGCCTTCACTTCCGTGTAGCTGAGGTTGATGTCAGCACTTCGCACCTTGGTCTTGGCGGCCTCGACCTGTGCCTCGGCTGCCAGTCGCTGTGCCACCGCCGATTCATTTGCGCTTAGCGATACGACCTGCTTGGCAGAAAGTCCTTCCTGCCGGGCCGCGTTTGAGACCGCCTGTTGCAGGTTGGCCTGTTGCTGACGCAGTTCTGCTTCGGCAGCTGCGAGGCTGATGCGATAGGGTTCGGGCTCTATGAGAAAGACGACGTCACCTTTTCGCACGGTGTCGCCGTCATTGAAGTTCACTTTCTCGAGCGTACCGGAGACTCGGGCGACGAGGTCAACCTGGTTGACCGCGCGGAACGTTCCCGTCGTCTCCAGGTACAGCGTCACCTCGACGAGGGTAGGTGCCTCAACCACGACTTTCCGCTTCTCCGCCTGGGCACAGGCCTGCCCGACCCAGCCAATCAGCAGAGCTGCGGCCACCACGGGCAACAGTGCATGTTTCATGGAAAGATCCTTCCCTTGCGCATGTCGTGGCAGGCCTGCTCAGGGAGCGGCAGCTATTTCAGCGACTGCAACTCGTTCGGCGTCAGGAGTCCGTTCTTGTCCTTGTCGATCCGGCCAAACGCCAGGTTGTAGCGACCGGCCTGCTTGACCTTGAGGGCTATCGGCTTTCCGGACGCTGCCATCGTGTCGATAAAAACCTTGAATTCGGGTTGGTCCAGCATCGTGTCGGCGTTCTTGTCTGCGGTCATGAAGGCCTCCTGTTGCGCATAGCCGCTCGAAGCGACGGCGAGCCCCCCGAAGACGACCAGAACAGGGGTGATCAGCTTAACGTTTGCCATTTCGATCTCCTTTGAGTGTTGCGATATCCGTCAGGTTGATCCCTGTGTCGGGAGCCTCCTGCCGGGCGGACGCGGTCAGCAGTCCATTCTTCAGTGGCGGAACTGCCAGCATCAGCTAATCCGGACCAGTTCTTCGCGACGAGGCCGCAGGACCTGCTTCAAGGGACTGGTCAATGTCCCTGCGATGCTGGACGGCACGATCAACCAAAGGCTGCACTGAAGCCATCCCATGTTCATGGGGTCTGCACCTCGTCCAGCGTGCCAGCCACCGGGGCTGCCGTGGCGCGCCTTTCAGCAAGGGAGACATGGACGCCATCTGGCGCGAGATCGAAGCCGGAGGCTTTGAGCACTTCAAGCAGCAGAGAGCGGATCAGGGGAATGGCGGTCACCGCTGCGGCACGCGCCAAATTGAAGCTCAACACCAGCTCCCTGGTCTGCACATGGGCTTCAGGCGGGCTGATGGCGATCTTGCCGATGATATCGGCCTGAAGCCTGGTTTCGCTTCGAAGGGTCGACGCCGCCAACCGCAGTAACCGCGCGTGCCCGACGGCGTCCGTTTCGTTCTCCAGTCTCAGGCTCACCCGAGCGAGGACGAGTCCGCGACTGCGGCTGACAACGGTCTCGATCTGGCCGTAGGGAATTGTATGCAGCCTGTCATCCAAGCCGCGCAGTCTGAGACTGCGGATCAGTATCTGCTCCACCCTGCCGGGAGTGGAGTCGATCTCAATCTCTTCGCCGAGCCGGAAAGCATCGTCCAGCATCCAGAAAATGCCCGATATTACGTCCTTCACCAACGCCTGGGACCCGAGACTGATGGCCAGACCCAAAATGCCGGCGCCGGCTATGATGGGAGTGGTGTCGACCCCCAGAACCGACAGGGTCACAAGCGAGAAAATCGATCCGATGAGCCCCAGCAAGACCACACGCAGGATCGGCAGAACCGTTGTCATACGCGCAAGGTGCAACTCCGCGTCTTCCAGCGAGGTGAGAGCCTCCTCCGGCATCATGCGCGACTCTACCCATGCGTGGGTAACCGCGGCGAGCACGGCAGCGAGCACCAACACCAAAAGCGAAAAATTGATCTGCCGAGAGTATTGCGGCCAATCCTGTTGCGGGATGACCGCAAGTGTGCCGACCAGCCAGTACTCGACGATCAGCCTGAGGATGACAGCTGCCGCCAAGGCATCGATCACCACCCTCACCACGAACAGTCGACGCATCACCTCGGGCTTGCGCGACAGCTGGATCGAGAGGGCGATCGAGCGATCGAAGGCCAGCGCCAGCATAAGGGCGATCATTGTTCCCTTGATCCCCTGGTACAGGTCAAACTGCTGCATCAGCCAGCCCCATATCCACAAGCCTGACACCAGCAGGATCATCCAGGCGGCGACCATGTGTAGCAGCGGCGTCAGGCCGTGACGGCGCAGAAGATGCAGTAATCTCAAAGCCGCCGCCATCATGGAAAACGCGCCGAGTATCGCCAGCAGCCGCACAGAGTTCGGCGGCATGCCGACGCGGGCGGCTGCGGCCAGAAGGCACACCATCAGGTATCCGCACGCCAGGATCACGGCGCTTCGCCTAAGTCCTTTTTCCGCTCCGCTCTCGTCCAGCGGCAGAAGCCGCAAATGAGGAGTGCGGGGCGAAAAGACAATGCCTAGAAAGGTAATGGCAGACAGCCAGTAGATGACGGAAACGAGAAACTCCCTGGCAAAGCCGTCCCCGAGCGGATCGGCGCTCAGCAGTCGAACGGCTATTGCGCGCCCCACTGCGATGGCGGCCAGCAACGGCACAAGGCTCCAGGCCGTCCGTTTCAAGACGGCGAGGAATGGGACGCGTTCGCGCGCGGCAGCCTCGCGTCGGCCTCTCAGACCGTAACTGCTGAGCAGAAAAATCAGCATGACGACACCGCCGGCGCCAAGGCTGAGGGCAAGAACCCTGGGCGCCGAGGTCATGGACACCGTGCCCGCCCATAACAGTTCCTGATCAAGATGTGGCAGGGCAAGCGCCGTGTCCACCAACGCCGTCTCGAGACGATCGACGACCTGCTCTGCACTGACGATCCAGTCCGCGACGTTGACGACAGACTGATCGGGGGCCGGGGACGGGCCTGTTGCAGTCGCGGAGACGTCCATCGTGCCAGTCCCGTTCGCACTTGCAGAGAAACTACGGCTCGCCCGGCAAACCGGCCTGGCGAGCTATCGATAGTTTCAACCATTAAGTGCGTTTAAGATGCGCATCCACCCCATGTTCATGGCGTATTCGCGGTACCGGAAACGGGCATGATGGGGTCAAGCCGGTATCCGTCGGCGCAGTTTAGAATCCGGGAGACATTCGCCATGAAACATCGCCCAAATGGTTTCAAGGCCGCATTGGCCCTTACCTATCTTGCCGTGCTGGCAGCGCCAATTTTCATGGCCGCGCCGGCGGCGGCCGTCGTGTATTGCAACGCCGTCGGCGTCCCAAAAGGCTGCGTGGTGCGCCCCCCGGCCGCGGTGGTCGTTTACTGCACGGCGCCGGGGGTTCCGCTTGGTTGCGTGGCGCGTCCCGTGGCAAGGACCGCGATCTATTGTACTGCTCCGGGCTTGCCGGTTGGGTGTGTCCGCAGGCCGGGCGTTCGCGCACCCGGTCTCGGTGTCGCGCCGGTCAATCGTGGTGGCCCGAGGAACCGTCTCGGCATCAGATAGTCCAGGCGATGGAAGTGTCTCCGCGCTCGGTTCCTATGACCTTATCCGCGCGCTCCCCGCGGGCATCAGCCCCCTTGGGTGGCTTCGGGGAAGTCGGCGGGTAGCAGCAGCGAGACCGTTGTGCCGAGCGGTGCGCTTGTGACGGACAAGGTCACATCGCAGAGGGCTGCGCGCTTTTTCATGTTGAGCAAGCCTCGGCCCTGCACCGTCCCGGCCCCATTCACCGCATCGACCGCAAAGCCGCAACCGTTGTCCCTGACGGAGATCTGGCCCCTCGCGTCGCCGTCGGGGCCAGGTATGGTCTCGATCATGATCGTCACGATCGATGCGCCCGAGTGTTTGATCGCATTGGTGACAGCTTCGTCAAGCAGCCTGATCACCTGGATAACGTGCCTTGGACGCAGGCCCGGATAGACGGGAAGTCCGTGTGACGACTGTACGCTCCAAACCAGCTGCATGTCGTGGGCGCGCAACTGGCCTGATATCCGCTCCCTCCAAGAACCAAGGGCAAGCATGAGGTCGCCATCGATCTCTTCCATTGCGTTGATGACCAGACGAAGATCGCGCAGCGCAGCGCGAGCGGCATCTCCGATTGTATTCGTTGTATCTCTCGGCTGTTCGGCAAGAGCGACGATGCTGACGAGTTGCCCGCCCAACCCGTCATGCAGGTCCCGCATCAATCGCGTCCGCTCCGATGCCAAAGCCGCCGCCCTTGCGCGTTCTTCTTCGCGGGAAAAACTTGCCCTGAGCTTGACTTCGGCCTCCGACACTTGCTTCACCAACCGGTCGGCGAAACTGTCGGCATCATTCAAAGCCTGGACGAAACGCCAGGTCAGCCAAACTCCGATGACGATCAGAACGATCGAATAACCGAACCAGCCGATAAAGATCCGTTCACCCGGAATGAGCCGGCTGACCGTCAGGATATCGTTCAGGGCGCATCCCAGCATGACTGAGAATACAGGCGCCATTATCAGCGCCTTTCGGTTTCCGTGCAGAGCTGCGTTGCCCAAGAGCACGCAAGCAACGGCGGCGCAGAGAGCAATCGTTGGTGGCCCTAGCGGCAGGAAGATGGCGTGAAGTAAATCATGCTGTCCGGTAAGGCCCGCAAAGGCAATAATAATGCCGGGTACGAATGTGAGATGAAGCCATCGCGGTGGCGGCATGTCGATGAAGCGTACGATGAAGTGCAGAACCAGCGGCGCTTGCGTAACAACGGCAGCGCCGACGAGGCCGAGCGTCTGTGGTGATGCTGGCATCGAGACGAAATACTGAAAAAAACCGATCAGCATGGCGAGCGCAAGCAGCCCATAGCTGCGATCGTTCCGGCGGTTGATCCAGATCAGGCCGAGGATCGCTCCTAATGTCGCCTGTCCGGCAACGAGTATGAGGGGCAGGGTCTCGAACATGATCGACCGCTGATCGTGAACCGGTCTCAGGACCTTGTCCGGACCGGCATAAACGCTGTCCAGATAGCCGCCGACCGGCCCCCATGTGACGAGGTGAATGATCAGCTCATTGCGCCCCTCATGCAGCAGGCTTTCCGGAATCGTCGCTATGGCGGACGTATTGCGGTCGGGTCTGCGGCTCATAACATTCCGGTGCGTATCGTGGATCATTGAGCCGTTAACCTCGAATTGTACGCCCGTGGTAAAGCGCGGCACGAAAATGCTCCATGCCACATCTTTCTGTGTAGTCGGTCGTTCGAGTGAGACGCGATAAATCGCGGAGGAGGTTGCGTCTTCGGAGACGGGGCGAAAGTCCGGGAGGTCCACAGAACGGAATTGGCCTGTCGCGTCTTGAAGCTCAACGCCGCTCAGTTCATAGACCGCGGGAGGCAGGGGCGGGCCGATCTGGCGGGCCAGGATGCAAAGGACGATGAAGACAGGTTGCAGCGCCAGGTACAGCAGCAGCCAGCCGATCCTGCCACGCGGTCGAGCCATCCTTCCAACTTGGTGAGCGGCAGCTTTCATCCTAAAGCTTTATCAAGCCCTGCTGCAAGGCTTCGAATACGGCCTCACCGCGGGTATTCACCTCGAGCTTGCGATAGATGTTCTTTATATAGCCGGGAACGGTCTGGCGTGAAATACCCAGATAATCCGCGATGTCGGCGTAGCTGAAACCCTTGGCGATGCCCCACAGAATGTCGATTTCGCGCGCTGTCAGCTTGGCGGTATTCAAGTCCGTCGCGACGACGGGATCCTTGACGCCTTGGGTCCGTTTGACGATGAAACGGGCTATCGAGGCCGAGATTGGCGAGTGGCCCCGCATAAGATCGCGCACCGTGTCGGCGATGTCGGTCAGCAGAGCGTCCTTCAGCAGATAGCCGTTGGCACCGAGTAAAATAGCCGAAATGACGCTTTCTTCATCGCCCAGGATGGAGATGACCAAGATCTCGGTGGTCTGGCTATGCTGCCGGACGTCGCGGATCAGGTCCATGCCATGGCCATCGGGTAGCTGGAGGTCAGTCAGAAGCACATCAGGATAACCAGACCTCAGCACTTGGCGCGCCTCCGAGAGCGTTCCCGCCTGAAGAACCGAAAATGCGGAAGCATCGGACAGGCCGTCAGCGATACGCTGACGTGTTGGTCCATCGTCCTCGACGATGACAACGGATATAGGTCCGGCTCTCTCCGTTTGGGTGTTCAAGATAACACTCGCTTTCAGGCCTCGGCTTGGCCAGAAAGGATTATTGAGCAAATCCCCAAACCGCGCCAGCCATGAACATGGGGGTGTGGCGGGTCAGAATTGGCGGACCGCAAGGGGAAAATGCAGAGAAGAAAGCCGCAGCGGAAAAACAACGGTGCCAGCTGCGCTCACCAAAACCGGCCAGAACGATTTCTGCAAGCCGTCGGACGCGGCCACCCGGCTCAAGAGCGTGGTTACGCTTGTCGCCATAGGCATCAATCATTCAATCCGACTGTCCGTTTCCGCATCGAACAGATGAATGTGTTCCTGCTGAAAATTTAATCCGACGGTTTGACCGCCGGTTATTGGAACCCGCCCATTTACGACGACGACACATTCGGGCGTCGTTGCCGTTGTGACGAAGGTCGTTGACCCTGTCGACTCGACCAAGGCCACTGGTGCTTCCAACAAACCCTTGCCGTCTTCGGCGATGGTAAGATGTTCGGGCCGCAGACCGACGACAAGATTTCGATTGGCCGGAATGGTTCTGTCGAGACCGATCGTCTGTGGCCGGCCAAGATCCAGGATGAGGCTTCTTCCATCCGGTCCTGTCGTTGCCGGAATGAAATTCATGGCCGGCGATCCTATAAATCCGGCAACGAAACGGTTGACCGGTCGGTCATAGAGTTCAAGCGGCTGGCCCTGTTGCTCGATCACGCCCTGGCGCATGACCACGACGTGATCAGCCATTGTCATCGCTTCGATCTGGTCGTGCGTGACATAGACCGAGGTCGCGCCAAGCCGGTCATGCAGTGCCCTGATTTCCTTGCGCATATGGACACGCAGGGCGGCGTCGAGGTTGGACAGTGGCTCATCGAACAGAAAGGCTTTGGGATTGCGGATAATGGCCCGGCTCATCGCGACACGCTGTCGCTGTCCGCCGGAGAGTTCGCGGGGATAGCGATGCAGCAGGTCCGACAGGCCGGTAATGGCGGCCACGTCCTCTGCCGCCTTCTTCGCCTCCGCCTTCTTGGTGCCGCGAATGCGCAGGCTATAGGTGAGGTTTTCCTCAACCGTCATATGCGGGTAGAGCGCATAGGACTGGAACACCATGGCGAGATCCCGCTTGCGGGGCGGTACATTGTTCATGCGGTCGCCGGCAATAACAAGGTTACCTTCGGAGATCGATTCAAGCCCTGCGAGGGCGCGCAGAAGCGTTGATTTGCCACATCCGGACGGTCCCACCAGGGCGACGAAAGCGCCTTTGCGAATGGTGAGGTCGATGTTCTTCAGCGCGTGATAGGCACCGTAATATTTGTTGACGCCCGACAATTCGATTTGATTGGTCATTTGAGAGCTCCCGATGTGAGGCCGGAAACGATGCGGCGCTGCAGAAGGACGAAGATGGCAAGGATCGGGGTTACGTACATCGTTGCGTACGCCATGATGTTGTTCCATTCGCTGGTGTTTGGGCCCATGAACGAGTTGAGACCGACACTTGCGGGCTGCAATTCGATGTTCTGGATCATCGACTTCGAATAGACGAACTCGCCGAATGCCTGCATGAAGATGAGAATGGCGCTGACAAGAATACCGTTGCGGGCAAGCGGGAGCACGATGTTGAAGAAGGCACCGATGCGCGAGTTGCCATCGACTAATGCGGCCTCCTCAAGCTCCATCGGCACAGCCATGAATGTCGCCCGCACGAGAACCACGAAGAACGGCATGCTCTTTGCCGCTATCGCCAGGATGACGGCAAAGCGCGGGTAGTCCAGCAAACCGACTTGGGAGAACCCGACGAAGATCGGCGTGATCATCAGCGATGCAGGCAGAACCTGCAGCATCAGAATGAGGAACAGGCCCACATCCACCCAGCGGTTACGGTACCGCGCCAGTACATAGGCACAGCCGGTACCGAGAACGGCGATGAGCGCCACCGATCCAAAGGCGATCAGCGTTGAGTTCCACAGGTAGCGGCCCATGTTCCGGCTTTCCCAGACATACGCGAAGGTGCTCCACTGCGCTGTCGATGGCCAGAAGCTGGGTGGGGTGGCAAACATCTCAGAGCCCGTTTTGAGAGCCGTGACGTACATCCAGTAGAGCGGAAACAGGTAGATCGCCGCCATGATGATGGCGATGGCGAGCATCAGGCGGTTTCGGTTGGTTTCAGTCATCCGCGCACCTCATGACGGGTCGAGCGCACATAGACGATAGCCGCAAACATCACGAACACAGTCATGATGACCGAGATCGTGGCACCTTTGCCAAAGTCGTATTGCCGGAAGGAGAGGTCCCAGGCCCAGTATTGCGCGACATTGGATGAGTTGTTCGGCCCGCCATCCGTGATTGCCGCGAACAGATCGAACTGTTGCAGTGTGAAGATAAGCCCGAGCGAAATGATCGCACCGATGGTGGAGCGCATCATGGGCAATGTGATGGTCCAGAAGCGCTGCCAGGCGTTTGCACCGTCCAGCTCGGCTGCTTCATAGAGATCGCCGGGTATGGCGGAAAGACCGACGGACAGAAGGATCATATTGAACGATGTGCCAAGCCAGATATTGGCGAGCACGACCGCCCAGAGCGAGAAATTGGGGTCTGAGCGCCAGAAGATATTGCTGTCGATCAGGCCGCTTTCACGCAGAAAGAAGTTCAGGACGCCAAAGTCCCCCGACAGTATCCAGTTCCAGATCGCACCGACGACCAGACCCGGCATGACCCAAGAGACCAGAAATAATCCACGAAGCCACGATGATCCCGGAAAGTTGACCCAGAAAAACAGCGCAAGGCCAAACCCGATGAGAAACTGGCCTGCGATCGAGCCGACCACGAAAATGACGGTGTTGAAGAGAATAGGCAGGGTTTCGGGCTGCTTGAACAGATCGATGTAGTTCTTGAAGCCGACGAATGGCCTGATGATGCTTCCCAGACTGAACATGTCCACTTCCTGAAAGCTCATCAGGATATTGTAGAGCAAGGGCAAGCCCGCAAGAATGAACAGGAAGGCAAAGGGAACTCCGACCAGGCCAATGTCGAAGCCGCGGCCGTCCGTGATGCTGGAAAGTATCCTTTTCATGGAAACCCCATAAGATCCGGTGTGGAGCTGTCCGCTCTTGACGAACGAGACAGCTCCTTCCGGGAGGAAAAGGTGGATGGCACGAGTGCCCTCGGCTCCTGAGAAAGGCAGTCCTGCCTCAGCCTTCGATAAGCTTGATCTTCTCTGCAGCCTGATCGAGCGCGGCCTTAGGCTCCATCTGTCCGGTCAGCGCCGCCTGGACGGCATCTTGAATTGCCTTGGAAATCTTCGGCCATTCTGGCGAAGGGCCGCGTGGCTTGGCATATTTCAGCTGTTCCACGAAGGTCTTGAGGGCCGCATCCTTAAGCGCATTTCCGGTCGGCGGGATCGGCAGGTCGGAACGGGCAGGGATCTGGCCGAAATCCTTGTACATGGTGACGTCTTTGGAGGCGAAGAACTCAAGCGCCTTGAACGCCTCTTCCGGATGTTTGGTATTGGAGAAAATCGCCCAGTTGTAGTCGCCCATAGCGGAAGAGCGCTCGGCACCTTCCTGCGGCACTGGCAAGAGCGCGGTTCCCCAGTCAAACTTGGCATCGGTCACCATGCGGTCGATTTCCCAAGGTCCGGATATCGCCATCGCCGCATTGCCCGCATTGAAGGTTGCCGTGGAATCCCACTGGCTGCGCGTCAATGTGTCGGGAGATGTCATTTTGCCGTCGAGCAATTGCTTCCAGATCGTCAGCGCCCGGACAGCCCCATCACTGTTGATGGACTTGTAGGTGGCGCCGCCCATCTGTGCCCAGGGCAGGAACTGGAACGTGCCTTCCTCATTGGCTTTGGCCGAGAAGGTGATGCCGTAAACATTCTTGGATGGGTCGGTCAGCTTCTTGGCGGTCTCGAGCAACTCGTCCCAGGTCTGCGGCGGCTTTTCCGGATTCAGACCCGCAGCCTTGAACAGGTCCTTGTTGTAATAAAGCGCGATCGTATTGGTCGCTTTCGGCACGCCGTAATATTTTCCGTCCCAGGTGGCGGAGGCGAGCGGGCCGGGGAAGTAGTTTTCCGGCTTGATCGTGCTTGAACCGGCAATCATGTCGGTAAGGTCCAGAAATGCCTTGCGGGACGCAAACATGGCATGATTTGGGTTGTCGATTGCGATAATGTCAGGTGCTTTACCGGTCGAATAGGCTCGCATCGCCTCGCTGACCACATCGTCGAACTGAATCTGGCGATATTCGATCTGGATGCCGTTCTTCTGGGCGTTGAATTCCTTGATGAGATTGGGGGCGGGCTGAATGTCGCGGTCGAGCGACCATAGCGTCAGCTTGACGTCTTCTGCCTGAGCGCTGAGCGCAAAGAGCGATGCAGTTGCTGCAAACGCCGTAGCGATGGCGATCGTATATGTTCGGATACCCATATTGTCCTCCTTTGTGGTTCTCCGGAATGCACTTTCGCGCGGCGCGGCCTCCTCCTTGCCGCGCCAACATTGAACGATCTAAACCGGGTCGACGACGAAATCGCCGCCGCGCGCCTGTTTCAGGTGATTGAGACCGTGAACCTGTCCGGTCATCTCCAGTCCATCCCGATAGACCGGGTCGTGCCAGCCTTCGATGTCGATGGAGCCGGACCAGCCCGCCAGTCGCAGCTCGGAGATGATGTCCGTCCAGTTGCTGTCGCCGAAACCGGGTGTGCGCATCAATACGAACGGATGTTTGCCGAAAATGCCATGTTCGCGAATGACGTCCCACCGAATGGTCGCATCCTTGCCGTGGACGTGAAAGATCTTCGAAGCCCATTTGCGGATCTGCGGCAGTGGGTCGATGAGATAGACCATCTGATGGCAGGGTTCCCATTCAAGCCCAATATTGTCATCGGGGGTCTCGTTGAACATCAGCTCCCAGGCATCCGGATTGTGAGCGATATTCCAGTCGCCCGTCGCCCAGTTGCCGTCCATGGCGCAGTTCTCAAAAGCGATTTTCACACCCTTGTCCGCCGCCCGCTTGGCCAGCTCACTCCAAACCTGCTTGTAACGTGGGAGGCTGTCGGGCAGCGGCTTGTTGCGGATGCGGCCGGTAAAGCCGGCAACGCACGTCGCTCCAAAATGGTGGGCGTTGTCGATGCAATCCTTCCAACCCTGCAACGTCTGAAGGTCCATGTCGGTCTCTTCGAGCGGGTTACCGAACATGCCAAGTGTCGACATTGTAATGTCGCGATCTCCAATCGCCTCGCGGCAGCGCTTGCCGAGCTCGGCAATGTCCTGGCCATTGGTCGTCTGCCAGAAAAAGGGCTCGAAACTTTCAAACTCCATGTCGGCGATCTGCGCAATGCGTTCTGCAGCCTGCCCCTTCGAGGCGCTGACCATGGTGCCGATGCGAATGGATTTTTCCTGCTGGTTGATCAATGTCACGGTCCCTATGCTGAAATGTCGACGGATTGGCCCGACTTGGCGCTTTCGATGGCGCCAAGCACCATGGCCAGGCTTTTTATATTGTCGTGGTTGACTGTTTCGGGTTCGCGCCCGGTGCTGATGGCATCGAGGAAATCGGCGATCACGCTGGCGTGGCCGTGGGTTTCCTCGTCTCTGGCAGGGGCAGGGACGTCGATTGACGTAAAGCCCGGGAGGAGGCCGGGATCGTTCCCGGCAACGGCAGCCCTAAACGTATCTTGGCCATCCCAGGTCAGCATGCCTTTCGAGCCGACAATGCGCCACGCGCTTTCCCAGCTGGTGCGCTCGCCTTCGGCACACCAGGAACCTCGATAGGTAAAGACCACATCGTCCGAGAAACGGAAAATCGCATTGGCCGCAGCGCCATGGGCGTACCATGAGCCGGCCGGATTGGTTTCAACGCAATAGACCGAGAGGGGCGCCTTGCCGGACACGAAACGCGCTGCATCAAACGTATGGATCGCCATGTCGAGGAGCAGGACATTCTCCATCTCTTCTCGAAAGCCACCGAAATGTGGGCCGAGGAAGAAATCGGAATGAATGCCCGTGACCTCGCCGATCGCGCCGCTTTCGACCAGACGACGCATGCGGCGGACGCCTGCAATGAAACGTCGGTTCTGAACGACGGCATGAATACGACCCGCTGCGCTGGCGGCACGGCGCAGATCCTGCGCTTCCTCCATGGAGGTTGCCATCGGCTTTTCGCTTAAGACGTGGCAGCCATGGGCGAGGCCGGCGCTGACCACCGAATGGCGAGCGTTGGGGATGACGACATCCAACAGGATGTCTGGCCTGGTCTCCGCGAGAACAACTTCCAGATCCGTCCCGATAACCGCTTGTTGAAGATTGAATTCGGTTGCAAGCGCCTCAGCTGTCGCTCGGTCGAGATCAACGAGGCCAACGATTTCTATGGCATCTTTGATGTGGGGCGTGTCCCGCACCGCCCGGAGCCAGCCTTTGGCCATAGCTCCGCATCCACACAAAACAGCATTGTATGTCACTGGTATCCTCCTCCTTACGGAAATCAAAACTCCTCTTCCGATTTTCCGTAAACGTTTACGGTAGTATGGACAGGAGCCAGAATTTGTCAATATTGTTTTGGGCGACGCATTCGGGTCCGCGGAAAGGCAGTTCATGAAGGGCATTCGCCAGCTGGCAAATTATCTAGATATATCAATAGGAACTGTGTCCCGCGCCTTGAACGGAAAGGCGGACGTGAATGAAGAGACTCGGCGCCGGGTTCTCGAAGCGGCCACCAGACTGGGCTATGTCGCCAACCAGTCGGGGCGTTCTCTGCGCAAGGGGTCGACAGGCGTCATCGGCTTCATGATGCAGACGGGACCCGAAATTACAGGCCAGGGCGACACGTTCTTTATGAGTGTCTTTGACGGCGTGCAAACCGTCCTTGCCCGTCACAAGCTCGATCTCGTCGCACTGCTGTGTTCATCCGACCAAGACCCGGACGCCTATCTTCAGCGCGTCGTCGCGCGTGGCTTCGCGGATGCTGTCATTCTCTCTGCCACCCGTCTCCACGATGCGCGTTTCGAACTGCTCGCTCGCCACAATATTCCCTTCATCACCTTGGGGCGAAGCCAGACCGATGTCGGCCAGCCTTGGATCGATCTGGATTTCGAGGGCATGGCAGAGGTCGCCATCGAGCGGCTTGTGAAAAGCGGTCACCGGCACATCGGCCTGATCTGGCCGAATGGTGATCTGAACCTCGGCCATCTGTTCGTTCACCGATCCCAGGAGGTTCTTGCCCGGCACAATCTGTCGCTTTCGCCGGAGCACATTTTTCGTGCCACGCCGAGCGAAACGGGTGGCTATGGCGTGGCTCGTCAGATCATGGACTGCGAAACCCGTCCGACGGCTGTTGTCCTTGTCAACGAGACGTTGGTGACCGGGCTCTACCGTGGGCTGGAAGAGGTCGGGCTGATGCCCGGCAAGGACATCGCCATCATCGGGCGGCAGAGCCCGCAGGCCCAGTTTCTCAAACCAAGCCTAACCTGCTTCAGTCTTTCTCTTCGCGATCTCGGCATAAGCCTTGCCGAGGGTCTGTTGTCTGTCATGCCGGAATACAAGTTGCACTACCCCGATGCCGTCAAACGTTTGGTATGGCCCATGGACCTGATTGAAGGTGAGAGCAGCTGAGAACTGCCGCCTCTGTAGATCGGGTCGTCGATCCAAGCCAAACCAAGCAGTGGCGGTAGAATAGACAGGCGCGACGCCAATCGCGTTATGACAGACGCGAGGCGGAAGGTCGGATTCTTAGGGCACGCAGGGCGTTGAGGATGACGGCGATATCGATGATTTCCTGAAACAGTGCACCCTGCACCGGCGTCAAATACCCCGCTGCGGCGAGGATCATCGCGCCCACCGATAGACCGATGCCCGCAAAAATACTCTGTAGCGCGATCCGTCGACAGGCGTGCGCAATCGCGATGCCCTCCACAATCCTGTCGAGCCTCTCCACCAACAGAACCGCATCGGCCGACTCGATGGCGGCAGCTGAGCCATGCGCACCCATGGCAAGTCCGATATTCGCTGCAGCAAGGGCAGGCGCGTCATTCACGCCATCGCCGATCATCATCACCGGCGCGCGTGTCTTTTCATCCTTGACGATGTCGATCTTTTGGCCTGGCGAGAGGTCGGCTCTGACCTCATCGAAAGGCAGGCCGGCGGTGATTTGGCGTGCGACAATCGCGCGGTCGCCCGTGGCCAGAATGATCCGCGTTACCCCAATTGCCTTGAAACCGTTCAACGCCGAAGCAGCTCCCGCCCTGAGTTGATCCGAAAACAACAAGATGCCGGCAAATTTCCCGTCGATCGCGACCGCTGCGGCGATGGTTCCTGGTGTGTGTGCGTCGTTGATTTCAACGCCGTAGGCCGAGGCGATGAAGTTGATGCCACCGATGGCAACCTTTCTGTCGCCAACCGTCCCGGCAATTCCTTCGCCGGGTTCCTCGCTCACCTGTTCCGGCGAAACAAGGCTCAAGTTCCGGGCATGCGCTGCATCAACCAGCGCCTTGGCGGCCACGTGACTCGATGCCTGATCGAGCGAGGCGACGAGGCGCAGAAACTCGTCCTCCGGCCAAGATGTAGAAATTTCTCGCAGGGTCGGTCTGCCATCGGTCAGCGTCCCTGTCTTGTCGAGCACCAGCGTCCGGATCATGCTTAGCTCTTCAAGGATTTTTGCCCCCTTGATCAGAAGACCGGAGCTTGCCGCCCTTGAGACACCAGCAGCCCAAGCGATCGGTACGGCGAGGATGAGTGGGCAGGGTGTTGCGACCACGAGGACAGCGACGGACCTGACGGGATCCCCGGAAATCCACCAAGCCAGCAAAGCGATTGCGATTGTGACGGTCAGGAAGACCAACGCATACCGGTCTGCCATGCGGGCCATCGGCGCCTTGCTCTGCTGGGCCGCCTCAACAAGCTTCAAGATGCCCGCATAGGTACTGTCGGAGGCTGCTTTTGTGGCGGTCATATTAAAGAGGTCACCGACATTGGCGGCCCCGCTCATGACGATATCGCCCGGGCGTTTCTTGGCAGGCAGCGGTTCGCCTGTCAGTGCGGACTCGTCAAGAACAGCCTCCCCGTCGTTCACGGTGCCGTCGACCGGCACCAGATCGCCACGCCGAACAACAAGACAGTCGCCAACTGCTATGGAATCGACCGACACTTCCTCCATCTGGCTTTCACGGCGCCTCGTTGCCACATGAGGTGCACGCGAAAGAAGCGCGGTCATCTCCCGTCGGGCTCTGCCCTCGGCGACATTCTCGAGATATTGACCGCCGGAATACATCAAGGCCACGATCGTCGCCGCAAGGTATTCGCCAAAAAGAAGGGCTCCGCCCATTGAGAGAAGCGCGATGACATCCAGACCGATTTCACCGGCGCCAATGCGCGCGATGATCTGGGCAACGAGGGCGACCATGACGAGGCCGGTCGCAAGCGCCAGCGATGTGACATAGAGATCCTGAAATCCGCCGTGCCAGGCGATCAATCCTATTGTCAGCCCGAAGATCGGGGCCGCGACGAGAAGGGGCCGTAACGGCCGGAGCCAGTGTTCCAGGGGCATAGTCATCCTCGTCTTCAAGCGCTTGTTGATGAGGCAGGGGACCGTCACAGGGGGACCGCTACCAGGGACCGACCGCATGATCAGGATTGCAATCTTAGAGTGCGGTATTCCCACCCCGGTTGCCGCCGAGACGATTTGTATAGGATCGACCGGGTCAGCGACGCGGGAACGTGCTGGACGGACCAAGCCCTGAACCACGAGAACCATCGGGCGCGCGACGGCCATGAGGCCGTCAACGCGCCGGACGGAACGAGAGGCCCGACCGCAGCCGATGCCCCTAAGGTTCGAAGACTGTGCGTGACAGCCGCTCATCGGGCCATGAATATCGGAAAATCCGAAGATTCCAGCAAGGTAGCCGTCACACCGCCGAAGATACGTTCATGCAGCCGCGAATGGCCGTAGGCTCCCATGACGATCATGTCGCAGCCGGTTTCCAATGCATGCTGCGTGAGAATGTCCTCGGTTGCTCGGCCGCCGCTCGCCAGCTGTTCGACGACAACCTTGATGCCATGTCGCGAGAGAAATGCGGCAACGTCTGCGCCAGGCTCGCCCCCGTTTTTGAAGTAGGCACCATCCGGATCGACGAGAACGACATGCACGGCATCGGCTCGTTTCAGAATATCCAGTGCATCCTTGGCGGCTGTTGCGGATTCCGCTCTGGAATTCCAGGCGAGAAGAACATTTTTGGGCGGAAAAGTGATGTTGCCCTTGGAAGGGATCAGCAGGATCGGCGTGCGGGCGTCAAAGGCTGCAGCTGAGACCACCAGACGTCGCAACCCTCTTTCGCGCCGGACGCTGTTGCCGAGAATGACGAGGTCGGCATACATGGCGCGCACGCCGATATTGCTCTGAAGGATGAAATTGTCGTCGTAAAAGTGATCGATATCAAAGGAAATGGCGCTCTGGCTGCACAGCGCCTCGGCGGCCGTCTTGACGTTGACCAGCGCCTTTATCTCTGCCTGCCGTTGCTCAAGCCAGGCGGTCCCCACGGGATAGTCGGACGTGATCGGCTGCAACGCCGTGCCGATGACCATGATCGAAAGATGCGCGTCTGACTCAATTGTCAGCTCGATGGCCTTAGCAATATCGGCGTTGGCGCCGTGTTCACCGACGACAGCAAGAATAGTTTTGAACGACATGGTTGGCTCCATCCATTTCAGAGGTTTTGGATGAAGCAAGCCTAGAAGCCTCGGAAGAGATGGCGATGATCTTTGTCAATCGATGGGTACGAAAGCGCTTTCGGGAGACCGAACAGGTCCATTATCTTCAGACCGGCCTCTTCGCACACGCGTTGCCCGGACTGGGGCGCTCGAAGCGGTGATCGTTGATGAAGATCAAGGACGGCCCGAGCCGCGGGTTTAACCTCCCCACAACGAGGGAGAAAAGACCATGCAGACCGTGCGATCAATCATGACGGCAGATCCGATTTCTGTTCACCCAGACGCCAAGATCTGGGAGGCGGCCAACACCATGTTGGATTGCGGGTTCAGCGGTCTGCCCGTGATCGATATTGACGAGCAGGTGCTGGGCGTGATCAGTGAAAGCGATTTCCTGCGACGCGGGGAGCTTCGGTCGCAGGCTTCGCCCGGGATGTGGCGTAGGCTGTTTTCGTCACGCGGTGCGTTGGCGGAGGATTACGCGAAAGCTTTCGGGAAAGAGGTGAGCGAAGTCATGTCCTCGCCGGCGATCACGGTAGAGCCATGGATAACCGTCGAAGATGCCGCGAACCTGATGGGCGATCGCGGCATCAAACGCCTGCCGGTTGTCGAAAATAACAAGCTTGTCGGCATCGTCACGCGAGCCGACATCATGCGCACCCTGATCCGACAGATGTCAGCGTCCGCCGTCGATCGGATCGACGCGGATATCAAAGCCGGACTTGAGGCTGAATATGACCGGCAACGCTGGGCTGACACCATCATGGTGGCCGTCGACGCGACTGTGGTCACACTTGAAGGCAGGGTACTGGATGCACGCGAGAAGACGGCTGCGCGGGTCGCGGCTGAGAACACTCTGGGTGTCACCAAGGTGATCGATCAGATTCTGGTTGTCGGACTACCGGAGATGCCAGTCTCACCTCCAGGATTTTGAGCCGAACAGTGCCTGCGCAGGCGGACCGTACGAAATCGCTCGCGCATGGTCGTCTTCGTTTTGAGGGGCGGTCGCCGCCTACGCCTGCCTATTTGGACAACCGAAAGGCGTTGGACAAGGCAAACGTCGCGTCAGTGGTCCAGTGTCTCAACGCAGTTGGTTTCGAAAATCAGGCCGGCTACACCAGCAACGCTTTCTGCGACGACTTGCATGGCACGCCGTTGCGCAGGCGAGGGGACAGGGCCGAAGATCTCGACGATCGAATTCCTGACCTCAATTGTAAGTCGCTCTGGCTCGAGGCCGAGCTCCGAGCGCAGCCGCGTCAAAACTGCAAGCCGCAACGCGACATCTCCTTTTGCCACGGCATCGCGGTTTGCAGTCACGGCCCGCATGATATCGCTCCGACTGATGATCCCCACGAGCCTTTCCGACTGAAGAACGGGCAACCGTTTGACACCATGCGTCCTGACAAGCGCGGCAACATCCGCAAGCGATTGTTGTGGCGAGACGGAGATAACGTCCTTTGTCATCGAATCTGCCACGGTGGTGCCGTGCGCTCGCACGTAATTTTCGAAGAAACTATCGTCAGGATCTTTCGGTGGAGACTGCGGGCCGAGATTGAAGACGCTCCGACTCAAGAGATCGCCTTCCGTCAGCATCCCGACGACTTGACCATCGTCGCTGATCACCGGCAGACCGCTGACCTTGTGATCGAGCATCAGCTGGATCGCATGTTTGATACTCGTGTTCGCCGACACGCAGATCGGCCTCTGTGTCATGAAGTCCCTGACCAACATCAAACAATCCTCTCGCAGCTTTTGTTCACTTTGACAGATGCGATGCTGGAGACCTTTGATCTTGCGCAACGCAAGGCGCCCGAGACGCAGCCACTGCCGGAATTCACGCCTTCGCCCGTAACGCCGCCATAGGGCTGTCTAGAGATGCTGAAGCGCGTGTGCGCAGGATTGGCAGAACGGCGTGTGCGGGACGACGTCGAGACGTTGCTCGCTGATGGCATTGCCGCATTTGGCGCAGATACCGAAAGTGCCTTCCTTTACCCGGTGAAGGGCGGCCTCGATCGCCAACAGCTCCGTTTGCCCCGCCTCGCCGAGCTCATCCAGAACCTCGTCGTTGTTGCGTTCGACGGCACGATCGTCGTCGTCGCGATTACGAGGTTGTTCAAAGTCATGCTCGATTTTTTCGAGGCGTGTTTGCAGATACTGCTGTCGTTGGAGGAGGATCGCCTTGAACTTCGTCTCGCGCTGCTTCCGCTGCTCAAATGAGAATGTCGTCATCGTGTCCCCGAGTTTTAAGTGTGAGACCGGATATTCTTCCACTCGCAGGCAAGGGCATTGATCGTGGTCAAGCGGACTTGGTGCTTCCGCTCAAAGCAGCCCGAGCGTGATGAGGTCGGGCTGCTTCGTTTGATGTCCGGCCTCTTATCCGACCGTCTCGATGGCTTTCCATTTCCAGTCGCGAATCTCCGGCATGTCCTCGCCATGTTCGCGGACATAGCGTGTGTGTTCCGCCAGCTTGTCCTCAAGCATCGCGATCACGCTGCCTGCCTTGTCCTTCAAACCGGGTACGCGTTCGATCGCCTCGATCGCGAGATGGAAGCGATCGAGTTCGTTCAGCACCGTCATGTCGAATGGAGTTGTCGTCGTGCCTTCTTCGATGAAGCCTCGAACATGGATGTTCTGGTGGTTGGTACGTTTGTAGGTCAGCCGGTGGATGAGGTAGGGGTAACCGTGATAGGCGAAGATCACCGGCCTGTCGGTGGTGAACAGACGATCGAACATCTCGTCTGAGAGACCATGGGGATGCTGGTCCTGCGATTGCAGGGCGAGCAGGTCGACGACATTGACGACGCGTATGCTGAGTTCCGGGATCGCGTCCCGCAGCAGGCAAACCGCCGCCAGCGTCTCGAGCGTCGGCACGTCACCGGCGCAGGCCATCACCACGTCGGGTTCGACCGCACCGTCCTCGTTGCCAGCCCAGTCCCAGATGCCGATGCCGGCCTCGCAATGCCGGATCGCTTCGTCCATGGTCAGCCATTGCGGTTCAGGTTGCTTGCCGGCAACGATCACGTTGACGCGGTCCCAGGTCTTCAGGCAGTGATCGCCGATCCACAACAGAGTATTGGCATCCGGCGGCAGGTAGATGCGCACGATATCCGCCTTCTTGTTGGCAACGAGATCGAGGAAGCCCGGGTCCTGGTGGGAAAAGCCGTTATGGTCCTGCCGCCAGACATGCGAGGTGAGCAGGTAGTTGAGCGAAGAGACTGGCTTGCGCCATGGCAGTTCACTCGACACTTTCAGCCACTTGGCGTGCTGGTTGAACATCGAATCGATGATGTGGATGAAGGCCTCGTAGCAGGAGAAGAGGCCATGCCTGCCGGTCAACAGATAACCTTCCAGCCAGCCCTGGCAAAGATGCTCTGAAAGCACCTCCATCACTCGGCCGTCGCGGGACAGATGCACGTCGTAGGGCTCGATCTTCTCCATCCAGACGCGGTCGGTGACCTCAAAGACATTGCCGAGCCGGTTCGATTCCGTTTCGTCCGGACCAAAGATGCGGAAGTTCGAATTCGCGTCGTTGCGCTTCATTACGTCGCGCAGATACTTCCCGAGGATCTCCGTCGTCTGCACCATGTCGGCGCCCCGCGTCTTTACGGGCACCGCGTAGTCGCGGATGTCGGGAACGATGAGTTCCTTGCGCAAAAGGCCGCCATTGGCGTGCGGGTTGGCACCCATGCGGCGTTCGCCGCCGGGCGAAAGCGCCCGCAATTCCTCTTTCAGCCGGCCGTTGGCGTCGAACAGATCGTCCGGATTGTAGCTCCGCATCCAGTCCTCGAGGACCTTGCGATGCCCGTCGTCCTCGCGGCAGCCGGAGACCGGCACCTGGTGCGCGCGCCAGAAACCCTCGACCTTCTTGCCGTCGACTTCCTTTGGTCCCGTCCAGCCCTTGGGGCTGCGAAACACGATCATCGGCCAGCGTGGGAAGCCTTCCGACACCGTACCGTCGCGGGCTTCGGCCTGTATCGTGCGGATGCGATCGAAAACCGTCTCGAATGCCGCAGCCATCTGCCGGTGCATATCGGCAGGCTCATGGCCCTCCACGAAAAACGGTTCGTAGCCGTGCCCGCGGAAAAGGTGCTCGATGTCTTCGTCCGCCATGCGGCCGAGAAGAGTTGGGTTGGCGATCTTGTAGCCGTTCAGATGCAGGATCGGCAGCACCGCACCGTCGCGGGCGGGGTTCAGAAACTTGTTCGACTGCCAGCTTGCGGAAAGCGGTCCGGTCTCGGCCTCGCCATCGCCGACGACGCAGGCGACAATGAGGTTCGGATTGTCAAAGGCTGCGCCATAGGCATGCACCAGAGCGTAGCCGAGTTCGCCGCCTTCATGGATCGAGCCCGGGGTTTCCGGCGCTGCATGGCTTGGAATGCCGCCAGGGAAGGAAAACTGCCGGAACAGTTTCCGCATACCTTCGGCATCCTCGGAGATGTCCGGATAGATTTCGCTATAGGTGCCTTCGAGATAGGTGCTCGCCACCATGCCGGGACCGCCATGGCCGGGACCGCAGACATAGATCATGCTGAGATCGCGGTTGCGGATCATCCGGTTGAGATGCGCATAGATGAAGTTAAGCCCGGGCGTCGTGCCCCAGTGGCCGAGCAACCGTGCCTTGATATGCTCCGGCTTCAAGGGCTCCTTCAACAGTGGGTTGTCGAGAAGATAAATCTGCCCGACGGAGAGATAGTTTGCCGCCCGCCAATAGCGGTCGATGAGCGTCAGCTCCTCGGTGCTGATCTCGGGCGTGACGGGCAGGTTGTTACGTAGCTGCATCTTCTTGCTCCTTCGAAAGGGCGAGTGATCGAAAATTACTGTCGTGACTGGGAGCGACGCCTCCGCGGTGCCGTCAGGTGGCGGGATGTTCCCTCGCGCGAAAAACGGACAGGCACTCCTCTGCGATCATCTGTTCTTCATCCGTAGCGATGACATGAAGGGCAACGCGGCTTGCCGCGGTGCTGATCGTGGGCGCGTTGTTTTGATTGGCCGAACCGTCCAGCTCTACGCCCAGCCACAAAAGCTGGTCTGCAATACGCCTGCGGATCTCCGGTTGGTTCTCGCCAATGCCGGCGGTGAAGACGAGGCCGTCGAGCCCACCGAGCGTGGATGCAAGCCTCCCGACCTCGCCGGCGATCCGGAGCGTGAAGAGATCGATTGCCTCCCGCGCTTCTTCACTGTCGTTCTCCAGGAGCTCGCGCGTATCGCCGCTAAGGCCTGAAACACCCAGCAGGCCGGACTTGTGGTAGAGCATGTCCTCCACGTCTTCGACCGACTTGCCGAGCGGCCCCAGAAAATGCAGCAGCACACCGGGATCAAGCCAGCCGGGTCGCGTTGCCATCGGGATTCCGTCCAGCGTCGAAAAGCCCATGCTGGAATCGCGGCTGAGACCGTTTTCGATGGCGCAGAGGCTGGCGCCGCTGCCCAGATGGGCGATGATGACCTTGCCGTCCGCAATACCGGGCGCCTTGGCGGCCAGTGCACCGGCGACGTAGCGATAGGACAGTCCATGGAAGCCGTACCGCTTGATACCCTCGTCATGATAGGCGCGCGGAATTGCGAGACGCCGCACGAGGTCGGACTGTGTCGCATGGAAAGTCGTATCGAAGGAACCGGTCTGGAACAAATCAGGGCGCAGGTGCCGGACGG
Organism: Rhizobium sp. Leaf321; assembly: GCF_001423215.1. NCBI lineage: Bacteria > Pseudomonadati > Pseudomonadota > Alphaproteobacteria > Hyphomicrobiales > Rhizobiaceae > Rhizobium > Rhizobium sp. Leaf321. The sequence goes on from NZ_LMOF01000005.1 coordinate 222,112, forward strand.
CTTCGATCATCCGTAGCGCCTGGGGCTGATGGAGTGGCGCAAGTGCCGTCAACGACCGAACCTTCGCAGCAGTCGCGGTCGTCAGTTCCACGGGACCGTCGAAGACGTCGCCGCCATGGACGATGCGGTGACCGGCGGAGGTGACGGCGTCGAGATCGAAATGGGCACTCAGTTCCCCGAACACCTTGTCCATCAGGCCGGCAAGATCGTCGCCGGAAGCGCCTTCCAGCGACAGTTCGAACTGCGCCGGACCTTCCTTCAGATGCAGCGACACGGGGTCGCTTGCAAAATCGACCACGGCTTTGCCGATCCGCTCAGGCCTTTCACCGTCCACTCTGAAGATGCCGATTTTCACGGATGAAGATCCGGCATTGAAGGTGAGGAGAAGCTTGTCCGTCATAAAGGCGTCCTTGTTTCACGTCCTCTTGCAGCCCGCGGCTCGACACGGCGCTGTAATGGCAATCATTCAGTAGTCCTGCGACCGCATGGCTGGGCTTTGGGGCCGCGTGTTCAAAACGGTCGTTCTCGGTGGCTCGCCTCCGGTAACTCTTTCACCCGGAATGGTGCGGCTCTCATTGATAAAGCGCAATGCAACGGGGCGTTGATCGTTGAGCCATTGTGGGTCAGGCGTTTGTGGCGCAGCGGATGTTGGCAGAGGACCAGTTGAAGACCGTCGCCTGATTTCCGAGCAGGCATGCCTTCCAGGTTCATCGGGCGAATGGATAAGCACATCCTTGCGCTCTCCTTCGATCCTCACGCTACGCGCTGAAGAAGGCGCTTCAGCGTCCATATTGCGTCTTTCTTCACCCGCGCTGACCCTTCGACATCTGCAGTCGTTGCGTTGACCGCCGTCAATGCAGGCTCAGCCGGTCCACCAAAGAGTAACGGTGCAATGGGGGGATGGAGATGGATGCGGACTATACGGTCAGTGCACTTCGAGCCTCGGACGTTGCTCGTGCTTACGCAATCGTTCGGCATCTCTTTCCGAACATTGATCTTGCCGAGTGGCAGGCAGCGACTTCCACAGAAGACCTCCGGAGAAATTGGCTTACTGTAATCGACCCGGCAGGGGTTGTCCGCGGGATTTCCCTGGTATTTGTCAGCCCGCAAAGTGGCTTGAGCAAACAGCTGGAAGTTCCTGTTCTCGCGTCCGTAAGTCTCCTCAATGAGCACAGCGTGGCAGGGCGCTTGTTGGAGTATGCGAAACGCCGCGCTGCAGAGGAAGGATGCAATCGCATCCACGTCTGGCCCGTCGCCAAAACGGACCACTGGCTTCTGGGCGACACCTCGACTTTCAAAGTACCGCGGGCCGGTTTAACGTATGACCTATCGCCCTCTAAGCAACCTTCGCCACGCTGACGCGTGCGGCGAACATGTAGCCGACGCCCCGGATGGAGCGAATTATTTGCGGCTGTTTGGGGTCGATCTCCACCTTGCGCCGGATCCGGACGATTTGAGCGTCGATTGCCCGATCATAGGCATCGAGATGGCGCCCTTTTGTTTCCTCTAGCAAGAAATCTCGCGACAGCACGCGTCCTGGATGGGCCACAAAGGCAGCAAGGAGGTCGTATTCGCCTGTTGTCAGATGGATACCTTCGCCATCCGCTGATGACAGCTCGCGTCGCGTAAGGTTCAGAGCCCAGCGGTCGAAATGGACGATCTTGTCGGTCTCTTCCTGCTCGGGAGGTTGCACGTTTCGCCGGCGAAGAATGGCTTTCAGCCTGGCGTGCAGCTCCCTGAGGTTAAACGGCTTCGCGAGATAGTCGTCGGCGCCCATCTCAAGCCCGATGATCCGGTCCACAACGTCATTTCGACCGGTCAGCATGATGATCGGGGTATCGGACGCCGCTCGCACCTCCCGAACAAGATCAAAACCATCGGCCCCTCCGGGCAAAGAGACGTCCAGCAGGATGAGATCGACCTGTGTGTGCGCAAGTTGCAGGCGCATCTCCTCACCGTCCTTGGCCTCGCTGGTTAAATAGCCCTCTTCGTCGAGATATCGCTTCAACATTTGAGTGATCCTCACATCATCATCGACGATGAGGATGTGAGCTGTCGCAGGATTTTGCCGCGCCATTATCCCCTCCTGTTACAATGTGTTACGCAATTCCATAGATTGTCACGGAAACAGCATCCGCCCGTCACGCCACGCGAGTCAACTGCGCGCATCGAGATTGGAGGCACGGTTATGCTCAGTACAACTCAGAATTATGAAAGTGGGACGACTGCTCTTCACGCAGTCCATCACCAAACCAGCCTTCACAGCCTGTTCTGCAAGCAGCCGTTTGAACATTTGACAGCGGGAAAAGCGCTTTTCTTTGAGAGCGACGATGCGGTCGATGTTTTCGAAATTCTCGAAGGTACGTTGAGAATTTTTCGGATCATCGCCGACGGACGGCGGGTGATTACCGGCTTCCTCTATCCAAACGATATCGTCGGCATCTCGCTTGGCGGGCGTTATCTCTACAGTGCCGAGGCGGTGACGTCTGTAACCCTGAGGCGATTGTCACGACGCCGGTTCGATGCAGCGGTGACCGAGAGTGATCACTTGCGCCCACAGCTCTTCGCTCTGGTCTCCGACGAGATGGCGGCAGCGCAGGATCAGATGGTACTCCTGTCGTCCAAGAACGCGGAGGAACGCCTTTGTTCCTTTCTGCTGGCGACACTCCGGCGCCAAGCGGCTTCCTCAGGCAACCGGACCACGCTGGAGCTTCCCATGGGGAGGCAGGACATAGCCGATTACCTTGGACTGACAATCGAAACAGTCTCGCGCACCATGACAAAGCTCATCGGCAAGGGTGCCATCCAAATCGACGGTGTGGCGGCTCGAAACGCGATAACGATCTGCCGTCCGGTTCTGCTTGCGCAGATGGCCGGAGATGAAGATGATCGTTCCCGCGAGCCCCGGTTAACGATCGTCCGCGGGGGACGGTCCCACTGAGCGTGCGATCATGGGAAAGCTATGTCATATAGAGGCAGTCGAGATGAGCTCGAACGACAGCTTTCTGCTGTTACAGGCTTGCTGGATGCGGCAAACATCATTGTTCACGGAACGGATGGTATCATCCGCAGCTGGACTGCAGGATGCGAAAACCTCTACGGATGGTCACGCATCGAGGCCGTTGGCCAAGAGGTTCACGAGCTTCTCGGCACGCAGTTCCCTGAATCTGTTGAAGAACAACGAAACCGGTTCTTGGCTGCGCAGTCTTGGAGCGGCGAAGTCATCCATCACCACAAGGATGGCCGTCCTCTCTTCATTGCGACCCACTGGGTTCTTCTGTCGCCGCTGGGCTCGGCCGAGCAGGTCGTGGTCCAGACAAACAACGATGTCACGGCGATGAAAGTGATGCAGGAAACCGTCGCCGAGCGCGAGGCCCACCAGCTTTCTATCCTGGATACCGTTCCTGACGGGATGGTCGTCATTGATGAAGCGGGCATCATTTCATCGTTCAGCGCGGCTGCGGAACGGCTGTTCGGATACAAGGCAGCAGAAGTCTGCGGACTGAATGTCAAGGTTTTGATGCCCGATCCCGACCGCGCGGCGCACGATAGCTACATTTCCAATTACCTGACGACCGGCGAACGGCGCATTATCGGATATGGCCGGGTTGTGACCGGACGACGCAAGGACGGCTCGACCTTTCCGATGGAGCTTTCGGTGGGCGAAGCAGCAACCCACAACAAGCGGATCTTTACGGGCTTCATCCGGGACCTGACGAGCCGACACAAGATCGAGGAAGAACTGCGCCAATCGCAGAAGATGGAGGCCATCGGCCAGCTGACCGGCGGTTTGGCTCATGATTTCAACAATCTCCTGACCGTGGTCAGCGGCAATCTGGAAATGATCGATAACAAGCTTGAGGATCCAAAGCTTCGAGTGCTCCTGCGTGAGGCGCAAAGCGCGGCAGATGACGGAGCCAAACTGACAAGCCAGCTTCTCGCATTCGGACGGCGTCAAAGCCTCAATCCGAGAACGGTGGACATAGGGCAACTCGTCGGCGGCTTTTCGGACCTGTTACGCAGAACCCTTGGAGAAGCCGTTGAGCTTCGCACGGTTATATCAGGCGCGGCCATCGAGGCTTCGGTCGACGGATCGCAGCTCCAGAATGCCATCCTGAATTTGGCGATAAATGCGCGCGACGCTATGCCAAAAGGCGGAAGGCTGACGATCGATATCTCCAGCGTCAAACTCGATGCTGACTACGCGAAAACCTATCCGTCGGTAAGGACTGGTGACTTTGTCTTGATCTCAGTAACGGACACGGGTTCGGGAATGACGGCCGAGGTTCGCGAGAAGGCTTTTGACCCGTTCTTCACAACGAAGGGCCTTGGTGCCGGGACAGGTCTGGGTTTGAGTATGGTCTACGGTTTTGCCAAGCAATCCGGTGGAAACATCCAGCTCTACAGCGAGCCCGGGCAGGGAACGAGCGTCCGGCTCTTTCTGCCTTCCGCCCGGTCAAAAGCTGACGAAGAGATCACGCATTTCGACACGGCCGAAACCGCTCCGCTGCCCCGAGGCTGGGAAAAGCTTTTGGTCGTCGAAGACGATCCGAGGGTGCGTCGAGTTGTGGTCGCACGGCTTGCAGACCTCGGCTACCAGATCATCGAAGCAGCAACTGGAATTGAGGCGCTCGAACTCCTCCAAAAGCACGATGACATCTCGCTCCTCTTTACCGACATCGTCATGCCAGGCGGCATGACAGGCAACGAGCTTGCGGATCAAGTGAGGATGGCAAAGCCGACGATAAAGGTTCTGTTCACGTCCGGATACGCCGAGCCAACCATCGCCGGTAAAGAACTGGCTCAGTCAGGACGATGGTTACGGAAACCACATACTGCTCGGGAGCTCGCGACCGTCTTACGCGAACTTTTGGATTGACTCCCCTGAACACGGCGTCTGTTTTTTTCTGCTTTCGCATACGCTTTGAATGATCGGTCTTTCACCCCGTATAACTCTATCCGTGACCGCAACGGCTGCCGCGGATGAACCTTTCCACGGCGACCGGCACGGTGTTCGGGCCGTCCGGAACGGACCGTCGTGGCGGCTGGGTCTCTCTACCTGATGCAGTCGCAAAACGCTTCGAGACCGCGTCATGGCAGCGGAGGCAGGCGTTGGGAAATGACCCTGACCGCCTTCAGTTCAATGTCAGCTTCGGCCTCTAGTCGATCATCCTGACAACCGAAGGAATGAAACGGTGCGTGTGAAGCTGAAGTCCCCGCACCAAGCGATCTCGATGATCAAACCCAATGCCCCGTCGACGCTCACCATCCGATCGCCCCATGCGACGTCTGAGACAACCACGATGGAAGGATCACCAATGACAACGTCTAGACCTCTATCATTCTCCGTATCTCAACGCGTCCTGCACTGGCTTACCGCTGCGCTCGTCACTTTCAACCTCGTCCTGCCCGATGGCATGAGCGACTGGAACCGGAGTATGGAGCGAGACGGGATGGCCTCTGCCGACCAAGTGGCAAGTGCCAATATTCACGCCTATGTGGGCATTTCTATTCTGGCTCTCGTCGTGCTTCGCCTGATCATCCGCTTCACCCGTGGCGTTCCGGCATCCCCGCCGCAGGAACCCCCGATTTTTCGGATGGCTGCCACAGCCGCGCATGCCGCGCTCTACATTCTGCTCGTCGCAATGCCGCTGACTGGCATGGCTGCATACTATCTTGGCTACGGCAGTGCAGGGGAACTGCATGCCGATGTCCTCAAAGTCGCCTTATGGGTGCTGATCTCCGGCCATGTGCTGGGCGCTCTTGTCCACCAGTTCTATTGGAAAACAAATGTTCTGCGCAGGATGACGACTGGCTAGAAGGCTGCGCCGGCCGACACAGGTGACGCCGGCCCCGGCTCACGCCCTCGGATAGACTCGCCTCGTCAATCAAACGGCCGCTCGAGAGAGGACGACGGCTGCGTGAAGAAGGCGGGGCCCTCTTCGGTCATGTAGATGATGTCTTCCAGGCGGACGCCGCATTCCCCGTAGAGTGCCAACATCGGTTCGTCGGAAAACACCATGCCTGGAGCAAGAGGTGTCTTGTTGCCGCGAACGATGTAGGGGTCTTCGTGCATGTCCATGCCGAGCCCGTGTCCGGTCCGGTGCGGCAGGCCGGGAACCTGATAGTCGGGACCGTAGCCGGCATCGGTCAGCACCTTGCGGGCGGCAAAATCAACCTCTTCGCAGGCGATCCCGATCTTTGCCGCGTCAAAGGCGGCGCGATGGGCTTTCTGTTCGAGCGACCAGATCTCGCGCTGCCGTTCCGTCGGCTCTCCGAAGACATAGGTGCGGGTGATATCAGAGCAGTAGCGGTGGATATGCGCGCCGAGATCGATCAGCACCATGTCGCCCGCCTTCAGCGTCTGCGCATAGGGAACGCCGTGCGGATAGGCGGTCGCTTCGCCGAACTGCGCGGCGGCAAAGATGTGTTTCATGCCGAGCTTGGCATGCGCAGCGGCAATGAAATCGGTGACTTCCGTTGTCTTCACGCCCTCGTAGAGACCTTCCCAGACGGCCTTGTGAACACGAAGGCTCGCGGTCATCGCGGCCTGGATGATCGCGATCTCGTTCGCCGACTTGATCTGCCGGCACTGGGCAATCAAGTCCTTGGCGCCGGTAACCGTCAGGCGGTCGCCGAGATGCGTGGTGATCGGGCTGGAAAATGCGAATGGCGTCGCCGAATCGAAGGCCAGAATGTTCCCGTCTGCGGCAAGGCTGCAGATCAGGTCAGCGACCAAACGGGCCGGATCCTCATGCTCCTCCCAGACCGCGATCTCGCCGGGGATCGTGATTAGCGTCTGGGTCTTCGGCTCCTCGAAGGCTGGGCTGATATAGATCGGAGCGCCGCGCGAAGGGATGATCGCACCATGCATGCGTTCGCTCGCCCCGAGCGTCATGGCGGTAAAATAGGTGAGGCTCGTCGATGTATCGAGATAGACCGCCTTGACGCCTCCGTCGCGCATCAGCCCCTGCAGCTTGGCTATGCGCGCGTTCAGTTCCTCCTTCGAGATCGGCGGAACCGCGGCAGCAATATTGTCAAAACCGGCAAGCGACTGTTCGAACGATATGTAGGCAGGGGCACTCATGCTGGGACTTTCCTGAAAGCGCTGTTCGGCGGGCGGGGCCTACGCGAGGGGTGAGATCTTTGAGCGTGCGCAGTTGGCGTAGCGGTAGCGTTGGGCGATGAATATGCTGCTGGCGACGGTCGTCAAGACTTTCGTTCGAATTGCCGGACGGGCTGACGACGAGGAGAGGATGCAGTAGTGCATGAATGACAGATAAAAACTTTGTGGGTGCCGGCATGGACGACAGCAATCAAAATCATGCGCTGGAGCGCAAGAGGGGGTCCGGCGCGAGGCAGGTCTATGACCTCTTGCGGGATGAAATCCTTGATCTTCGCCTCGCCCCCGGAAGTGCGATCGACGAAGTGCAACTGGCAACGCGGTTCGGCATGTCGCGCACGCCGATTCGTGAAGCTCTGGTGCGGCTTGCCGGAGAGGGGCTGATCGAGACCCTGCCGAACCGGTCGACCATGGTGTCGAACATCGACTTTCTCGGCATGCACGCCTATTTCGATGCGCTGGGTTTGATGTACCGGGTCACAACGCGGCTCGCCGCGCAGCACCACAAGGCAGGTGACCTCGACATCATTCGAGCTCATCAGGCAGAATTCAAAGCGGCTGTCGAAGCCCAGGACGCCTTGGCCATGATCGCAACCAATGCGGACTTTCACGCGGCGATCGCTGCGGCTGGCCGCAATGAATACTATGCGCGCTTCTTTGAGCGTCTGCTGGGCGAAGGGCGGAGAATGCTGCGTCTCTACTACCAATCCTATGATGATCGGCTGCCATCCCGCTTTGTGGACGAACACGAAGAAATCATCGCGGCGATCGAAGCGCGAGACGTCGAGGCCGCGGACAGGCTCGGCCGCGCTCACAGTGAGCAGATCGAAGCCCAGATCGAGCGGTTGCTCACCCGCCATGACAGGCTCGACATCCTCCTGTAGGTCCTTGTATTTTTCTTGTCGACAAGATTGAAGAAGACGCTATGCTGCTCGTCGATAGGGACAGGGGCGCGTTTCCGTGCGCCGAAACGAAGGAGCTTCCCGTGACTGCAAGCATATTTTCGGGCGTCGTTCCGGCGCTGATGACACCGTGCACCGCAAACCGCATGCCGGATTTTGACGCGCTGGTCCGTAAGGCACAGCAGTTGATCGAAACGGGCATGTCGGCAGTGGTCTATTGCGGATCCATGGGCGACTGGCCCCTGCTCACCGATGCGCAGCGCATGGAAGGCGTCTCGCGCCTGGTTGAGGCTGGCATCCCCGTGATTGTCGGCACTGGCGCGATCAACTCCGCATCTGCCGTCGCGCTTGCCGCACACGCCCAGAAGGTCGGCGCAAATGGTCTCATGGTCATCCCGCGTGTTCTGTCGCGCGGCTCCGTGATCGCCGCCCAGAAGGCGCATTTCAAGGCAATCCTGTCCGCGGCACCGAACCTGCCAGCGGTCATCTACAACAGCCCCTATTACGGCTTTGCCACGCGCGCCGATCTGTTTTTCGCGCTTCGCGCCGAGCACCCGAACCTCGTTGGTTTCAAGGAATTCGGCGGTCCGGCCGACATGCGCTATGCGGCCGAAACCATTACCAGCCGCGATGACGGCGTGTCTTTGATGATCGGCGTCGATACGGCCGTCTACCACGGCTACGTCAATTGCGGCGCAACCGGCGCCATTACAGGCATCGGCAACGTTCTTCCCAAGGAAGTGCTGCATCTGTGCAACCTCGCGAAAGCCGCGGCCACGGGTAACACAGATGCACGCTTGCGCGCCAAGGAACTGGAAGAAGCGCTCGGCGTGCTTTCCTCCTTCGATGAAGGCCCGGATCTGGTTCTCTATTTCAAGCACATGATGGTCCTGAAGGGTGACGCAGAATATGCGCTGAACTTCATCGAAACGGACGTGCTCAGCGACAGCCAGCGCGGCTATGTGGAAGCCCAGCTGACGCTATTCGACACCTGGTATGCCGACTGGTGCAAGCTCCCCGGCGCTGTACAGACCTGCAAGCCCTGATCTTTGCGCTCGCGGGTAAAGCGGTTCCTGTTTCCGCGACGATAAACGCCGTGGCCGTGTTGAACTCAACGCGGCCCCGGCACTGCGGTGATCAAATTTATTGTCGTCCCGCCGATTTCCGGCCGCCAGTGAACCTGCAGGATTTCAAATCAACGCGCCTTGGAGCGTAAGCGCTGCCCGCACGTCGTCGGCCGAAACTGTTGCGCTCGAGGCGCGCAATGCTGCGGCAACGCCGGCTGCATGCCCTGTTGCGAAAGCGGTTCCCATCACCCTCAGCGAACCATAGGCTGCCTGATCGGCCCCGGCGACGCGGCCCGCGAGGAAAAGATTGGAAGCTCCGGCAGCCTCGATCGATCCCATCGGGATGTCTGCAAATCCTTCTCCCCCAAGATCGACGAAACGTACTTTCCCAGGCGCCTCATGAACTTCCATCGGCCACGCTGCGCGGCCGATACCGTCTTCGCGCCGCTCGCCTTTTGCCAGGGCAGCGCCGGTCAGATCGTTGCGCGACCGTGGCCGGCGCGTTTCGCGGATGCCGATCTGCGGTCCGGTCGCCGCGATGAAGGCCGTTTCAAAGCCCGGTAGCTGCCGCAGCAACTGAAGGTTTCGCCACGCTTCTTGTCGTGCCTGGCGTTCCGCTGATCCAAGACTTGCGCCGCTCAAACCGTCCGTGTCGAGGTCGATCGTCATCCACCAGTAGTCGTTCGATGTCGAAAGCCGCAGCATAACGCCCCCGTCTGCACGGTGGATTTGCGTATCGCCGCTCTCGTTGTGCCTTGCAATCAGGTCTGCCATCCGCGCCCGGTCGAATGAAACCCCTGGCGCTACTCCGCCGATGCGAACCGGCATGGAGGCCGGCTGAACCTTGTCGCCTGCCATGCTGTTGACTGTCATTTCGAACCCGGCGAGCGATGCGAGCGCTGCCTCGCCACTGGCATCGACGAATGCGGCGGCAGTGATCTCGTAGCAACCGGCGTGGTCAGTCACGGTGATTGCGGTCAGGCCGTCCGAGCCGGTTGCGACGGCTGTCACGCGAGAGTGCAGCAACACGTCAATACCGGCAGCGTCGGTCATCTGGTCGAAGCCGAACTTGATTGCCTCCGGATCCAGCATGACGATCCAGTTGCCGCTGCTCGACCTGATCGGCGCGACCTCCTGGCCGAGCGTGCGGAGGGTGTGCAAGAGATCCGCACCTATTCCGCGCACGGCAAAGACCGGTTCGGGGCCTTTCTGGTAGAAGCCGCAATAGGCGAGAACCAGAGAATTTGCGGCTGCGCCGCCGAGAAATCCGTACCGCTCGACGAGCAGAACTCGTGCGCCCGATCGGGATGCGGCCACCGCCGCGCTCATGCCGGCTGCACCGCCTCCGACCACCACGACATCATATCGACCACCACGCATAATGCTCATCCTATGGTTCTCAATCGATGATGCTCACTGCGGTTGCGAGCATAAAGGCGACGATAGGCGGCCGCGGGTATTGACGCCAATACAGTTTCCGAACCAGGGTATAACCCGGATTTATAGGACGGAGACCCGTGGCGGATGCCGAACCCCAAGCTCAAGGAACGGCAGATCGAGATTTTTCGGACGATCATGGCGACGGGTTCGCTGACGGTTGCCGCAAGACATCTCGGCGTTTCGCAGCCCAGCCTGTCGACCGCGATCAAGCGTCTGGAGGACCAGCTCGGCATCGCGCTGTTTGCCCGCATCTCCGGCCGGCTGGTCCCGACGCAGGAGGCCGAACTCATTCTTGCCGAGGTCGAGCATGTTCATCAGCAGTCGGAAATACTGTCCGATGTCATCTACTCGATTGCCCGGGGCGACGCGTCCACCTTCCGCTTCGGCTCCACGCCAAGCCTTGGCGCCCGGCTGATCCCGAAGGCACTGAAGCGCTTGCAGCAGCAAGGCACCGCCGGCACTTTCTACAGCGATTCCTTGTCGCAGCGCGATGTGCGTGACTACCTCCTCTTTGGCCAAGGGGCCTGCGTCGCGACGATCGCGGAGGTTAACGATCCGGTTATCCAGACTGTCCCAATCGCCACCGCTGGCCTGGTCTGCGTGGTGCCTGCTGGCCATCCGCTGGCAGGTAGACGGTCCGTCAGGCCAGCGGATCTTTCGGACGAACAACTAATTTCGTTTGGCGCGACCACGACGCACGGTCTTCTGATCGATCAGACCTATCAGCGCTGGGGCGAGACGCGCAAAACGGCGGTCTACGTCCATTTTGTCGACGCCGCTCTCGCCTTCGTCGCCGAACGTATCGGCATCAGCGTTCTCGATGCCTTTTCGGCAATCGACTGCGATGTCCATGGGTTGGTGGCAATACCGATCGAAAACAGCGCCAGCGTTTCCGCCTATGTTCACGTCTGCGACCGTCGTCCAAGACAGAAAGGCGTCGACAGCCTGATAACCGCGCTCCGAGAAATCGCGGCAGCTGTGACAAACACGCAAGCAGGAGCAAAAATCGATGAGTAGACCGGCAAACGCCCTGTTCCCGGGGTTCAAGGACCGTCGCGTCCAGACGGCTGATGTCGATTTCGCCGTCCTCACCTCAGGCTCCGGCCCTGCCATCCTGCTGCTGCACGGCTATCCGGAAACCCGTTCGGCCTGGCACCGGATCGCGCCCGTGCTCGCTGCTTCCTATTCCGTGGTCGTGCCCGACCTGCCGGGTTACGGCGATAGCCGGGTCACCGGGACGCTCATGGATATGGGGTCCAAGCGCCGGATGGCGAAGAGCCTGCACGAGATGATGCGAGCCCTTGGGCACGACCGCTTCGTCGTCGTCGGCCACGATCGCGGCGGAAGGGTTGCCTATCGGCTCGCGCTCGATTTCGAGGAGGAGGTGCGCGCACTGGTTTCCGTCACCGTCGTGCCGACGCCGGAAATGTGGGAAGGGGCAGGCAAGGCTTTCGGGCTTGGCGCCTGGCACTGGTTCATGCTCGCGCAACCCGCACCGCTGCCTGAAACGCTGATGGCGGCCGATCCGCGTTTTCTTATCGACTTGACGCTCGCCAAGATGGCCGGCGACATCCGCCTGATCGATCCTGCGGCGCTGGAAGACTACCGGATGGCCTTCGACAGTGACGAGGTCCGTCATGCGATGTGCGAAGACTACAGGGCTGGCGCGTCGGTGGACGAGGCAGACGACCTTGCCGATCGCAACGCCGGTCGAAAGATACAGGCGCCGGTGCTGGTGCTCTCCGAACAAGGCCGGCTCTACGGTGGCGGACGCACGCCGCTCGACATCTGGGCTGACTGGGCGGTCTCGGTAGAAGGCGAGGGTCTTCCAGGCGGACATCTGCTGCCCGAAACGGCGGCTGACCAGATGATCGAGAGGTTGCTGGCCTTCCTTGGGAAAATCACCGATGCCCGCTGAGAACGACGACCACCAGCACAGGGTGCCGGCCACCACCGACGGATTGCTGAGCCTGCGCCAGATGGAGGTTTTCCATGCGGTAATGCAGGCGCGTTCGATCACCGGCGCCTCCAAGGTTCTCACCATATCGCAACCGGCGCTCAGCCGCACGATCCGCCGGATTGAGGACCTGCTTGGAATCGCGCTTTTCGCCCGTGATCGTAACGGGCTGGTGCCGACGTCCGAGGCGCTGGAAATATACGCGGAAATCGATCCGTTGATCCGCCAGCTGACCGGTGTTGGAACGCAGATCGGCCGTATCGCGCGCGGCGAAACCGCCGTGTTTCGGGTCGGCTCGACGGCCAGCGTGGCGCGGGCGCTGGTTCCGCAGGCGCTGCGGACGCTCTCCGTCGAAGTGCCGGGTATCGAGTTGTTCTTCGACGTGCTGCCGGTCGACCAGATCGAGGAATATCTGATTACCGGCCGCGGTGAAGCGGTGGTGACGATTGCTTCGCTGGACCATCCGCTGATCGAAAGGGAACATGTCGGGCGCGTCGATCTGGTGGCCGTCATTCCCAAGAGCCATAGCCTTGCGGCCCGTCCCGTCATCCATGCAGCGGATCTTGCCGACGTGGATTTCATCAGCTTTGCCGCCGGGGGTGCCCATCAGACAATCGTTGATCGTTTCCTCAGCCGCGAGAAGCTCAAGGTCAACACCCGTGCCGTTGCGCGCTTTTCCGACACTGCCTTGGCGCTGGCGAACGAAGCCATGGGTATCGTCCTTGTCGACTACGTCACGACCCTCGGCCCGGTTGGCAGCAATCTTGTCATCCGGCCGATCCACAACGCACCTCAGTTCTCGATATCCGTCCTGTGGAACCGTCGTCGCTCGCACTCTGCCAACCTGCGCAAACTGATCGAGATCATCGCCGCACGACTGTCAGCCCTGCCGCCGCTGCCCTGAGAGGCCGGGTAACATGCTCTGAAGGCATGGGAGGCATAATCATTGTTTGTTGTCTTCTGGTGCGGTGAGTGGCAATGAGGGGCACTGGCGTAACGCAACGCCGTCCTTGGAGGAGGATAATCATGAAGTTTCAAATGAATCGCCGTCAGGCACTCATCGGCATGGGTGCACTCGGCAGCGCTGCGGCTTTTGGTCTGCCTGCACGGGCTGCAACCCGTAACCTCGCCGTGCTTCACCTTGCCAGCCACGCACCGAGCTTCATTGCCTTCGAGCGCGGCTACTACAAGGACGCAGGGCTGGACATCGAACTGAAGTTCTTCGAGGCAGCGCAGCCAATGGCCGTGTCAATCGCTTCAGGTGATGCCGACTTCGGCGTTACCGCGATGAGCGGTGGCCTGATCAGCCTCGCGCAAAAGGACGCCATCAAGGTTATCGGCGGCGCGCTGACCGAACAGAAGGGCGTTACCGGCGCGATCATCCTGGCGTCGAACAAGGCTTATGAGGCCGGTCTCACCGACCCTTCGAAACTGTCCGGCAAGAGTTTCGGCATCACAACGGCCGGATCCTCCTTCCATTTCATGGCGCACAAGATTGCCACAGCCAACAACATCAAGCTGTCCGACATCCAGCTGCGTCCGCTGCAGAAGCTTGGCGCAATCGTCGGCGCCCTGACCACGGGCCAGATCGATGCCTGGGCCATTCAGCCGAATGTAGCCAAGAAGATGATCCGCGAAGGCGCTGCCAAGCAAATCGGCCTCGTGTCGGACTACGCACCGGATTACCAGGTGACGACCGCCTTTACCTCGACCAAAAACGCCGCCAACGAGCGCGACATGACAGCGTCTTTCGTCAAGGCCTATTCGCGGGCGATCGCCGACTACAACGCTGCTTTCGTCGACAACAAGGCAGGTGACGCCGAGCGCGACGCCCTGGCCAAGATCGTCCACAAATATGTGGAAAGCGACAGCCCATTCGAAACGGCCAAGCAGAACCTGACCGAAGGCGCCATGCGCGTCAACGAGGGCCTCGCATTGTCGCTTGGAAGCTGTGTCGAACAGCTCGAATGGTTCAAGTCCGAAGGCATGGTCAAGGACGCGATCACCAACGAACAGCTGTTCGATACGTCCTACGTCGAGACTATCTGACCGGTCGAACCCGCGGCAGCACTGCGGCCAGCCTGGAGTACCCATGGATCTGAAGCTCAACAACATCAGCCACTCCTATGGAGCCGTCGAGGTTTTGAAGGATATTTCGCTCGACATTCCGCAAGGGCAGATCATCTGCCTGATCGGACCGTCGGGCTGCGGCAAGTCGACCCTGCTTCGGTTCCTGGGTGGCCTAGAGCGGCCGACCTTTGGCAACGTGCTGCAGGTCGGCAATCCGCCGGCAGATTCGCTCAACCCGCTGACATACGTCTTCCAGCATTTCGCTCTGCTGCCTTGGCGCACGGTCGAGGGCAATATCCGGTTGGTCCTCGAGGACCATGGCCTGAGCGGGCGTCAGATGGACGAAATCGTGACGGATGTTCTCGATCGCACCCGCCTTTCCGAGTTCCGCAAAGCCCTTCCCAAGCAACTGTCGGGCGGCATGCGGCAGCGCGTGGCGATCAGCCGGGCTCTGGCGGTCCGTCCCGCAGTCATGCTGATGGACGAACCGCTATCAGCCCTCGACAGCCAGACCCGCGAACTGCTGATGGATGACCTGATCTCGCTCTGGACGCGCCAGCCGTTCACCTCGGTTTATGTAACCCACAATCTCAACGAAGCGGTCCGGCTCGGGCACCGCGTCGTCGTCTTGTCCCGCCGGCCAGGCCGGATCCGCGAGATCGTCGATATCGACATTCCACTGTCGGATCGGCATCTCGGCGATCCTGTACTGGAAGAAAAACAGAAGCAGCTCTGGGACCTGATGCGCGAAGAGGCCATGGCGGCCGACAAGGAGTTGGTCAATGTCTGACGTCACAACGTTTTCCAGCCCTGTAGAGACATCAAGCAAGGGTGAAACAGGAAAGATATCGACCGTATCGTTCCGCGGTGGCGGCTTTGCGCCGATCCCGGTGCAGGGCGTCGGCATTGCCGTCTTTGTCGTTCTGATCGCGCTCGCCGAAATCGGCACCCGTAGCGGGTTCATCTCGAACCTGACGCTGCCACGGCCCTCGGCGGTCCTCGATACCTTTGTCCAGCTTTGGCAGACGGGTCTGCTGTGGAAGCATCTTCTGCCTTCACTGCAGCGGCTTTTCGTCGGTGCGTTCATGGGCATCAGCGTCGGCATAGCGGTCGGCGTGCTGATCGGCCTTTTCAGTTATGTCCGCGCCGGACTGGTCCCGCTCGTCGCCGCGCTGTTCCCGATCCCCAAGATCGCGCTCCTGCCTCTGTTCGTCATCTGGTTCGGCATCGACGAAATGTCGAAATACGCACTGATCGCGTTCGGCACGTTCACGCCAACCGTGGTTGCCACCTATGGCGCCGTCGACAACGTCGATCGCTCGCTGATCCGCATGGGCCAGAGCTTCGGGCTGAATTGGTGGTCGATCGTCCGCAAGATCGTCCTGCCCGGGGCATTCCCGGCAATCCTCTCGGGTCTGCGCGTCTCGATTTCGATCGCGATCATTCTTCTCGTTGCCGCAGAGATGCTCGGTGCGCAATACGGCGTCGGCTCTTACATCCTTGAGGCCGGCTCGCTCTACGACCTGGAAAAGCTCTTTGCCGGCGTCACCATCCTCTCGGTCATGGGACTGCTCGTGAATTTTGTAATTGGGCAGGTCGAAAAGCGCTTTCTGAGCTGGCGCGGCTAAACACCTAAATATTATCGAAGGGAACGACACCATGCTGGCATTGCAAAAGGTCCGGCCCGCCAAAGGCGTGGAGTTTCGCGAGATCGGCGTGCCGGAAGCTCTTGCTCCGCGCGACGTTCTGGTCCGCGTCCATTCGGCGGGCATCTGCGGAACAGACCTGCACATCGCGGAGTGGACGCCGGGCTACGAGTCGATGGAGCGCGCCATGCCCGTCACCCTTGGCCACGAGTTTGCGGGCACGATCGAACGGGTAGGGGAGGCTTTGTCGGAAACGATTATCGGCACCCGCGTGACCGCAAGACCCTCTACCACCTGCGGCCGTTGCGATGCCTGCCTTCGCGGCGACGAAGACAATTGCACGGCGCGCAAAGGGATCGGCATCGGCCGCAACGGCGCATTCGCAGGGTTTGTTTGTGTGCCCTACGATAACTGCCACGTCCTTCCCGACAGTCTCGACATGGATGTCGCGGCTTTGACAGAACCGATGACTGTCTGCGCCGAGGCGGTCGCGACTGCGGAGGTCCAGCCGGGTCAAACAATTCTGGTGATCGGTCCGGGTTTCATCGGACAGGGCATCGCCATCATGGCACGGGCGATAGGTGCCAGGGTCGTAGTGATCGGCCGCGATGACGGGCCGCGGCTGGATTCCCTCCGCGCGGCGGGTTTCGAGCAACTGATCGATACGGCGAAGACAGACATGGCGGGCGCCCTGGCGGACCTTGCGCCGTTCGACGCGATCATCGAGGCGGCCGGCGTACCCGCGCTCGTCAGCGCCACGCTCCCGTATCTCAAGAAGCGAGGGATCTTCACCGTTGTCGGCATCCACCCTCGGCCAGCCGAAATTGACCTCACATCCGTCGTGCGCATGCATCAGCAGATCCGCGGCTCCTACCGGGCACCTGCTGCCGACTGGGACGGCGTCATTGCCTTTCTTGACGCCAATCAGCCGCTGATGCGACAGCTGATTTCGCACACGCTCCCACTGTCGGACGCGCTAACGGGTTTCCAGGCCGCGCAGGACCGTATCGCATCCAAGGTCGTCCTTCGCATGGGAGAGCCCTGATGAGCCCCGCCATTCTCGCGCTCTGGAACGATTATCCCGCCGCCATGGCGGAGGAATACGAAGCCTGGCACACATTCGAGCATGTCCCGGAGCGATTGACGGTCGCCGGCATGCGTGCCGCCAGCCGATACGTTTCGGCAGCCGGAAAAGAGAGCTATTTCACCCTCTACGAGCTTGAAAGTCTCGCGGTGATCGAGCAGCCGTCCTATCTCGATCTTGTGCGAAATCCGACGCCCTGGTCTCAGAAAATGCGGCAGCATTTTTCGAGCGTGCTGCGGATCCCAGGCGAGATCGCTGTGAAAGCTGGAAGCGGTATCGGAGGCGCAACACTCGTGCAGGCCTATTCTGTCGAAAGCGGAAAGGCCCATGCATCAATACCGACGATGGAAGAAATTCTTCGCCAGCTGATGACCCAAACCCGCATAACGGGCTTCCAGGTCGCACTCGCCGAGCCCAACCAGGTGTACGAGGTTTTCGAGCAGGATGAAGCGACCGACCCTGATACGGTCAATGTTGTCATCATCGCCGAAGGAACCTCTGTCGAAGCTCTATCGGTCACGCAGGCCGCATTGACGCGGCAGATCGAGCACCGTCTCAAACCCCGCAAAAGGCTGCGCAGCGACCTGTTCAAGCTGCTGATCAGCTACCGCGGCGAGGACTTTCCCTCGCATCGGTCCGAGATCGATACAAACACGATGTGGCATAGCGGCGATCACACCTGATCCAAATCGACGTCAGAAACGGAAGGGATCGACCTCTTTCGAAAGGCCGATTCCGCGGTCGCTTGGTGGGTGCCGCAGCCTTGCCGATGTGACGATGAACAGGACCGGGGTTGAGTATTGCTCATCGCCTCAAGATGGCGTGATTAGCGGATGTTCTGCGTCGCCAGCAGGAGAATGACATAGGCGAGGACGGTCAGGACCAGTCCGCGGAAGGCGAACGACACGCACTTGTACTTACGGCGCGAGATCAGCGACAGGATGTCGGCGTTATCGAGATATTCGTTGAACAGGTAAGAGACATCGCGGTTCGCCGCAGCGAGCTCGAACAGCGGGCGATGATGCGGCCAGGTGCCCCAGAAGAGAGACGTCGAGCGGGGGATGTTGCGGGGGAGGACAACCAGGATTGCGCAAATGATTGAAAAGACTGACGCGCAGGCCAGTATCGCGCGAAGCAATGCCTCCGGAATGTCTGCCTTTGCATAGAGCGCCCAATCGAACACACTTCGCCCTTCCGCAGAAGAGATCAAGAAAGCCAGCATGAACGTGAAGATATAGGCGGCCTTTTGGTCGGCTATCTTGATCTGATCATAGAAGACGTCGTTGATCTTCCGGATGTGGTTTATGTACTCCTCCGTCACCTCACCGCTCGCCATGGTCAGGTCAAGCATCTCCGTAGGTGCGCTATCAAAGTCACTCACGTGAAAATTCTCCGCTTACAAAGTATCCTCTCTAATAAGACTCTGGCGGCTATTCAATAGTCTTGCTAGGGCGACTACGACACTTAGTTGCTTAAGAGTGGAGCGGCGGGGGATGCCGGATTGTAGAGTGAAACTTTTTAAGGCAGCAACAGTGCTGTCGATGACGACGGCTGTTCTGTTATCGGCTGCACTTGAGCCTGCGGGTGCGGAGCCCGTTCCGCGCTCAGGTACTGCAGCTGGGGCCGTCATCGCACGCAAGACCGGCGAGGAAGTCCGCTTTATTGACGTGTCCGACTGGCAGTCCGTCGATCTCAAACAGGACCTGATGAGCGGCGATATCCTGCGCACGAACGAGGTCGGCCAGCTCGCCATCGTTTTCTCGGACCGTACCCAGGTCAGGCTCGGCCGCAACACCTCGATGGTCGTGAAGCAGATCACCAGCGAGACGAGTTCCGACACGGTGTTGCAGCTTCAGTCAGGAACGATCTGGGCCCGGGCCGAGCGCGGAGGGCCCGGCGTACAGGTCCAGACGGCCGCAGCGGCTGCCGCTATTCGAGGGACCGACTGGACCATGACGGTCAGCGGCAACGACACGTCGCTGACGGTCCTCGACGGGGTCGTGCAACTCGCCAATCCACAAGGCATGGTCGACGTGCGTGCGGGCGAGGCGGCAGCAGCCACCTTGGGTCAGGCGCCTCGCAAGGTGGTTATCGTCGAGTCCGATGACCGCGAACAAATGCTGTTCTACCTTCCGCCGCGAGAAGCGTTCGAGCGTATGCCGCCAGCAGCGGTCCCATTTGCAGACATGCGCCGAAATGCGGATCGGATTCTGGCGATTCCACCTGAGAAGCGTTCGACCGCCGACCTGGTCGATCTGGCGGAAGCGCAGTTGTCGCTTGAAGGCCCGGCAAAGACAATGGAGATGCTTGGTGCGCTGGAGCGCACGCAGTTATCATCAACCCAACGGGACCGGCTGATCCTGATCAAGGCCATCATCGCAGCCAACCAAGCACGATACGGCGAAGCGGCGGCCCTTTTCGTGCAGGTCTCTCACCGCCTCGATCCGCGCAGGAGAGCGATCGCGCTTTGGGGTGGCTATTACGCACGGTCGCTGGCAGATCCAAGCCGTGTCGAGCCGCCGCCACCGAGCAATGGGGGACCGGAAGCCGCATTTCTGCGGGCCTATGCGGTCGGTTTCCTGAAGGACCTGAACGCGTCGATCGAGGCTCTTCGCGAAGCGGAGCGACAGTACCCTTCCGACCCCTCGCTTCCGGCCTATCGCGGCTGGATCGCACTGTTGTTGAATGACCGCAAGCAGGCGGAGGAGGCGATAAACCGCTCACTGTCTCTCGATCCGCATGAGCCCACTGCGCTGGAGGCGCGATCTCATTTCAAGGCAGGGTTCCAGGGCGATAACGACGGAGCGCTGGCAGATCTCTACGAGGTTCTGAAGGTAACGCCTGGAAGCAGCACCACCTGGAATGCGATCGCCGACATCCACTCGACCAGAGGTGCCAATCGAGAGGCAGAGGCAGCGCTTCGAAAGGCGATCGAGTTGGATCCGATCGATCCTATATCGCACTCGAATCTGGCGATCTTCTATCTGGACACAAACCGGGTGAAGGAGGCGAAGCGCGAGATCGATCTCGCCATGGCTGCGGATCCGGCGCTGGATCAGGTTCTGATTGCGAGAGGTCGCTACTATCTCCAGACAGGCGAGCCCGACAAGGCGGTCGAAGACCTGCTCGCAGGCACTGTTTCCAATCCGGCGGATGCCCAGGGGCAAATTGTTCTTGGCGCGGCCTACTACCAGAAAGGGGACCGTGTCGCTGCAGAACAGGCGATCGACAATGCCGATAGACTGGATAACAACGATCCCGTCATCTCGGCGGTTCGGGCCTCGGTGGCCATTTCGGAGTATGATGCGCCGGGTGCGATCCAACATGCGCGAGACTACGTCCTGCGTGCGCGAGCGCGCGGTGGAGAGTACACGTCGCTGGGCGCAAACCAGCAGGCGGGTTCGATTCTCAACAGTGCGTTCCGCTTTCAAGGCCTGAACGCCTGGGGCGAATTCTACAGCGATGCCGTCTTCGATCCATTTTCCGGTGCTGCCTATATCGATGAAAGCATCCGTGGCAGCGTCAACCCTTTCGCGAACAGCTACCTCTATGGTGAGGATGTCATCAACAATGCCCCGAACGGGCAATTCTTTTCATCAACGCTTCAGGGGCTCCTGCTGGAGCCGACACTGATCTCGTCTCCCAGTCGCGGGTTTGACATTCTCACCCGGCCGTTCTTCGAAGTATCTGTCGGAGGTGGCTTCACTGCGGCGGGCGGAGGCACCGGCGGGACGGGCGAGGCAGAGATTCAGGGCTATACGAACATCCCGAACCCGACGAGCTACTATGCCAATTTCGAATGGCAGAAGTCACTCGACGCCCGCGATGCCGGCTTGATCACGGATATCGGGACAGAGCTGGAGGTGCTCGGCGGCAATGTCTTCCTGACCACCAGTCCGACCTATTACGACCGCATCGTTCTCTATTACAACGACGCCAAGAGCACCTTCGACCAAGAGGTGACAAGCTCTGGAGCCTTCCCCCTTGTGAGGAATGAGATCGTCGGGAGAAGCCGCAACGGCGGCTTAGGCTGGAGCCACACATTCGCCTACGAGAATGTCATGAACGCGGCCATTCTGTACAGCGGGACAAGGCGCAATGACACCCGGTACAGCGAGATCGACTTTGGACCTCCGTTCCCGACCCTTCCATTCGCGCGGGAAAGCGATGAGTTTGAAGAAAATGCTTATATTGCCGCAGCCAGCCATACGTTCAATGCGGGTGATCTGACTTGGCGCTATGGTGTTGAAGGAGGCTGGATCTCCGAATCCCAGTCACAGACGTTAGAAGACCTTCTTAACGGGGGTGCTAGGACCGTCAGCAGCTCGGATTGCACGAGCGTCGCAAGCGTTTATGTCGATCTGCTCCACGAGATCCAGTCAAACTTGAAGGCTGAGTACGCCGTATTCGGTAACTACCTCAGCAACGACGCATCTGACGGTGTTCGCCTAGAGCCGCGTCTCGGCCTTGCCTGGTCACCGGTCGAGGGACAGTGGCTCCGCGCTGCCGTGATGCGCAGCAGCACGGATCTGTCGACGCCGACGCTGTCGCCGGTCTCTGTCGTCGGCCTGCAGCCGAATGCTTTCGATGTTGCACCCGAAGGACGTGCCGATACGGTCGCACTTCGGTGGGATGCCGAGTGGACAGACCGGTTCTTCACGGCTGCGGAGTTCCAGCACCAGGACGTGCGCGACATGCAGATCGCAGTTCCACTGACAGCCGTTCCCTTCACCACCAGCGAGGGACGCATCGATAGGGCGAGTCTGACAGGCAATCTTCTCTTAGGGCACGGCTTCGGTCTCTCGTCCACGATCGCCTACGCGGATTCGGAAGAAAAAGGCGGCAGCCTGCCCGCCGGCTCATCCTTGCCGTTCATCCCGGAATGGGCAGGCCAGCTGGCGCTCACCTATGTCAATCCGGCCAATGTCCAGGTTTCGCTGGCCGCCAACTACATTGGCGAGCGGATAGGCAGTGCCGGGACTGGCCTTGGTGACTACTGGACCCTCGACAGCAAGCTGACCTGGGAGCCTCTCGACAAGCGGATGGCGCTGGAACTGGAGGCTTTCAATCTGCTCGACGAAGAGTTCGAAGTCGACGCCGGCGTTCCCGCCTGGGGAAGATCCTTCAAGGGTACGTTGAAGGTTCGTTTCTAGATGTCAGGTAGTCGGTCGAATGCCCGCGGCGGGCCCATGCTCCGGTCTCGGCAGCTAAAGCTCACGGCGCTGTCACTGATAATCTACGTCGCATTGACGTTGATCGCTCAGCTTCCAGCTTGGTCGCTGCTCGACAACCGTGCGTTCGACTATCTCTCGACCCTCAACCCTTTGCCGCTTGCCTCGGACAGCCCGATCGTCGTTGCGATCGACGAACCCTCTCTCGCCGAAATCCAGAGCCAGTGGCCGTGGCCACGAGGCCTGCATGCCAGACTGATCACGGCGTTGCGCGCGGCCGGTGCCAGGACGATCGGTATGGACATCATCTTCGCGGAGCCGTCCAATCCGGAAGACGACGCCGCCCTTGCCGCAGCGCTTGGACCAGACGTCGTGCTCGCCGGTGACGAAACGCTTGTGACGTCCGCGCAGGCGGATCAGTTCGTGCGGGTGCTGCCGCTGCAAATGTTCAGTGACGCCTATGCCTTGACGGGCATTGCCTCGATTACGCTTGATCGCGACGGCGTTCTGCGTCGTCTGCCACCCTATGACGATGGCTTCGCCGCCACGGTTGCGACTGCTGCAGGTTTCGAAATTCCTGTGGGAGTGCCGAACAAACTGCTTCAGGTTTACGGGCCAGCCCGCACATACCCGACAGTTTCCTATTACCAGGCGCTCGAGCCGGAGCGGTTCCTGCCCGAAGGGTTTTTCAAGGATAGGATCGTTCTGGTCGGTCTAAGCCTTCAAACCGCAGCGACGGTGGAGAAGGGCGGAGCGGACGCTTATGCAACACCCTACACCGTCCACACCGGTCACCTGACGGCCGGCGCTGAAATCCAGGCGACGATCGTCGACAACATCAGACTGGGATCTTCCGTTACAGAAGCTGACCAGGCACTGCGTCAACTTCTGCTGTTTGGTGCGGTCGTCATCGGGGCGCTGCTGGTCCGCAAGGATACGGGTTGGAAAACCGTGTTGTACAACAGTGTCGCGCTTGTCGTGATGCTAGGTGGAGCATACGCCGCGTTGCGGTTCGGGAGGGAGTTTGTGTCTCCGGTCTCGCCCGCATTGGCGATGCTCAGCCTGAGCGCTGCGCAGGCGGGGCTCGATTACGCGAAGGAGCGGGCGGGCCGTCGCCAGATCACGCAAGCGTTCGCTCAGTACCTATCGCCTGACCTTGTTTCTCAATTGGCCAGCGATCCGACCCGTTTGAAGCTTGGCGGCGAGAAGAAGAAGCTGAGCGTCCTTTTCTGCGATGTCCGCGGGTTCACCACAATCGCCGAACAGCTGAAGGATGACCCTCAACACCTCACCGAGCTGATAAACCGGCTGTTGACGCCGCTTTCGGATATCGTGCTCTCCCATGGGGGAACGATCGACAAATATATCGGCGACTGCCTGATGGCATTCTGGAATGCGCCGCTCGACGATCCCCACCATGCCGATCACGCGGTTTCAGCCGCGCTCTCAATGCTCGCTTCAATGGAGAGCCTGAACGCCGAGCTCGCGCGTGAGGCGGAGATCGCCGGTCGAACGCATCACGAGCTGCGTATCGGCATCGGCATCAACACGGGTGATTGCGTCGTGGGCAACATGGGTTCGACCCGGCGCTTTGACTATTCCGCGCTCGGCGATGCCGTCAATCTGGCAGCACGTCTCGAGGGGGAATCCAAGAACCTCGGCGTCTCCCTATTGATCGGGGCAGGGACGGCGGCCAGCCTGGCCGACACGAGCGGTGTGAGGGAGCTCGGCCGCATCCTCGTCAAAGGCAAGAGCGAGGAAGTCTCGGTTTTCACTGTTGTGCGGTAGGAGATCGGACAGCAACAATTTGACGGGAGAAAGCGTGCATCGATAGAGACGAACCGAAGAGTGTGATCCCGATCAACTGCGGCCGGAATGTCCACCGGCCGGAAGAATGAGCATTCCAATCTTTGATTTGGTCGAGCTATAGTCCGATCCGCGGCGCCGCACCGTCCGGTCACCATGCGGGCCCGCCTGAATATGGGGGTTCACGTGCCGTATCATTTCCTGGAAGTCGCCGTGACGCCGAGCGTCAGAGCCGCACAGGTGGATATGGGTGCGGATCAAATATGGTTGGGCAACCACGACCGCCCCTCAGATACATTCACGCAAAACGAAATCGCCTTCATCGCCTCGCGCGACAGCTTCTACATGGCATCGGTGTCTGAAACCGGGTGGCCATACGTTCAACACCGTGGAGGGAGAGCTGGTTTTTTGAAGGTCGTCGATCATCGAACCATGGCATTTGCCGATTATCGAGGTAACCGCCAGTACATCAGTGCAGGAAATTTCGCAGCCAACGACCGGGCCTGCCTGTTCCTTATGGACTACGTCCGACGAGCCCGGCTCAAAATCTACGCGCATGTCGAGCGGCTAACGCTCGATGCCGATCAAGCTCTTACAGATCTGGTCTCCGATCCCACCTACAAAGGCAGGCCTGAGCGGTTATTCAAGCTTCGGCTCGAGGCTTACGACTGGAACTGCCCACAACACATCATCCCGCGCTATACCGAGCAGCAGGTCGAGGAAGCGGTAGTACCCCTTCGTCAAAGACTGCACCAGCTGGAAGCCGAAAACGCGACACTGCGCGCCCGCTTGGAAGGCAAAGCCTTGTGATCGACGCTCGAACGATCGTCTAAGACTTACGCACGAGATTGCGTGGTCGGTCGCCGGGCAGCGTTGCCTCAGCCGCTGGTCTCAACGTCCGTCGCCGGATGATGGTATAGCAGGCGATCCCAGCTGTACGTGGCTCGCCCGTTCGCTGATGTGACGATCAAGGGACGCGATCATCTCTTGGGGGCTGTCGCAGCCAGCGCCATATGCCCTCAACAGATAGGCAACCGCTTCCTCCCCCAACACGCTGGTCGGCTCAACGGTGTTAACGGCGCACCAGTCGAGGTGCGCGTCTCTGATCAAGTTGAGTTGCGTAACGTCAAATACACCCGCCACCATCGTCGTCTCCATTATCGATCTATTCGCAGTTACCATGAGACCGTTGCGACGATAACGCATGGACGCGGTTCTTGTTGCCGGCGACGAAGCCTGTTTCTCGTGACAATGCCTCGTCCAGAAGACATGGAGAACCTCTATGACGTAGGCCCCGCGCTGAAGGATGGGCATCGCCCGCAGACTTGAACACGGCTGCTCGGCATCACATCTATTGCCGGTAAAGCCCGCTCCATCTTGAAAATCTCATCAAACTGGAACGGTAACGTTTGTTTTCTGCACGCTTCGGTGCAGACTGTCACTTGGAACGATTCCGGTTTTTACTCTTCAGTCGACTCCACGACGGGCTTACTTAACGAGGTACTCGGTGATTGATTTCTTCGGCACAACGCAAGGTTCCATGACGTTGGGAGCGCTGATTGGCGCTGGTAGCTTTGCTCTGGGATCCGCCAGTCGGTCCATCCACAAACTCGGCGTTCTCGTCCGTCCGGGACAGACAAACCGGAACGCGCGCAGCCTTGCAATGCGAACGATGCTGGCGCTCGATGACTACGTTGGGGCCGCCTATGCAGCCGTCCATGACCGGCCTGAGTTCAATCCTATGGACCAGGAGGAGTTCGCGTTCCATCTTCCCGAACCAGTGCTGATCCTTCCTGACGACGCGGACTGGCAACTTTTCGGGGCGGATCTTGGCGAAGAGATATTGTGGTTTTCAAACCGTGTTAGCAACCACGAGAACGCTCTCGAAAGCCTCGATTTGTCGAAACCCGCGCATGACGGCTTTTTCGAGCGCCGCATTGAGGGTTACGCCCGGCTTGCTGCAAGAGCGATGGATCTGATTGCTCGGATCAGCAGCGAGTTCGACCTGACCCTTCCTGAAAAACCGGACTACTATCGTCAGGCGGAAGGGCTGGCCAAGATTCTGCACGGCCTCGATAAGGCGACCGCAAACAAGCTCCAACCCGCCACCGGGAATGCAACCACGAATGTGACTCCACTGTTCCCAAAGTCAGTGTGATCTGCCGCCGGCATCTGCCGATCGACATTTCCAACGTCAGGCCATGCGATCAGGCTGAGCCTGATACGGACCTTTTTTGTCAGAACTTGTACCGGACCCCTACGACATTGGCGTTCGAGCCGCCGTGCATGTCGCCCAGCGTTCCCCATGCGCCTGAGCGATGGTGGAGCCGCCAGAACACTTCCGTGTTCGGGAGCTTGTCGCTCGAAAGGCTCAGCTCAGGCCCAAGGTAGAACAGGGTGCGGGCGTTGCCGTCCCGTTCCTGCTCGTGATCCCGCTCCCGACCTTTCTGGCTTTTGGTGACATGGCTGAGGCCGAACGTGAACGATGGCGCGACACGCACAGGACCAAGCTTGACGCCGTCATGTCGGCCCACGACACCGCCCCACACCTCGCCGCTCGTGCTCTGGCCGAACCGACCAGAAAGACCCGCCTCCAGGCCGAAGCTGAACGTCCCGAACTGGTATGGGAACACCTGGTAACCCAGCCCAATCAACGCGTTATCTTCGTAGTCAGAACCGAACACGTTGGCAGCGTCGAGCATATTCTCATCGACCATAGCGCCACCGAACACCATCACCGACTGATCCAGATCAGGACGGTCTGCCCGCGCATGACCGAGACCCAACTGCAAGACGACGGCCACCAAAGCCACCCTCGGGAAGAAATTCATTCCAGCTTTCCTCCTCAGGAGTTGTTTCGCGCGCCGTAACGTTAGCAAGACAACATACGACCTGATCCGTTGTAGGCAAGACGTCATCGACTGTCGAGAGTTGTGGCAGATCCGAAACGACCGATGGAATTCTGCCACCGTTCGTGTTCCGTTTATAACGAGAGGCGTATTTGGCTCGGCCGCACCTGGTGGCCGAAGGCC
Source organism: Rhizobium sp. Leaf321 (assembly GCF_001423215.1). NCBI lineage: Bacteria > Pseudomonadati > Pseudomonadota > Alphaproteobacteria > Hyphomicrobiales > Rhizobiaceae > Rhizobium > Rhizobium sp. Leaf321. The sequence continues at coordinate 249,410 of NZ_LMOF01000005.1, forward strand.
TCGATCGGTATGGGTCGCGAGAAAAGGTAACCTTGCAGCTCGTCGCATCCCGCTGCGATCAGGAACTCCCTCTGCTCCTCGGTTTCGACACCCTCGGCCGTTGTTGCCTTGCCCAATGTCCGGCTCAGACTGGCGATAGCGGAGACGATGGCGGCACCTTCTGCCTTGCAGCCCAGCAATTGGACGAAGGACCTGTCAATCTTTACGCGGTCGATTTTGAGGTCGATCAAATGGCTCAGCGACGAAAAGCCGGTGCCGAAATCGTCGAGCGCAATTCTCACCCCGCGTGACCTGAGTAGGTTCAGGTTCTCGGCCGCGCCTTCGTCGAGGTTGAAAATGGCAGCCTCTGTTACTTCAAGCTCCAAGCGATCCGGCGAAAGCCCGCAATCTCTCAGAATCGACAGAACCATCTGGGCAAAGTTGCGCTGTCCGATTTGTGACGGGGAGACGTTGACGGCAATCGAGAGATGAGCCGGCCAGGACGCGGCAGCGGCGGCCGCCGTGAGCAAGACCCATCGGCCGAGCTGGTTGATCATCCCGGCTTCTTCAGCAATCGGAATAAACTTGTCAGGCGACAGAAGCCCCCTTGTCGGGTGGCGCCATCGGACAAGAGCTTCCGCACCTGTAACATCACCTGACCTGTCTGCCTGATGGACGCCTTGAGCAAAAACTTCCAGATGACCTACCCTGTTGTCGCGCATCACCCCTTGCGTGTCACCCGGACCTTCATCTCTTTCGAGCATGATGCGCAGTTCGTTCCGCAGTTCGGTGCGTTCGTTTGCGCGGGTGTCCAGCGAACTATTGTATTCTGCCGCGCGGCCGCGGCCACTTTCCTTGGCATCGTAGAGTGCGACGTCTGCCCGACGAAGGAGTTCCCGGGCAGTGGTAAACGCGCCCTCAGGGGCCGTGTATCCGATGGAGCCGCCGATAGAGACAACGACAGTACCGTTCACAAGATGAAACGGGTCGCTGATGCGCACCATGATCTCGTTGCACAAACCGATGATGCTTCGGTTGTGGCCGAGAGAGGGGATGAGGAGGGCAAACTCGTCGCCGCCGAAACGCGCAAGCGTGTCACCAGGCCGAAGAAGCGACTTCATCCGCTCTACGGCGATACGCAACAGCTCGTCGCCAGCGAGATGGCCGTAGACGTCGTTGACCTGCTTAAACCGGTCGAGGTCGATCAGCGCGACGACAGTCTCGCGGTCTTGTGTCCCGAGTTCGGTAAGACATTGCTCAAGTCTTGTCGCAAACAAAGCGCGGTTGGGAAGACCGGTCAGCACGTCGTGATGGGAAAGATGCCGCGCATGGGTCTCGCTCGCAGCGAGTTGTTTCAGGCTATAGCGCAGGCGCAGCAGCAGGGCGGAAAACAAGATGGTGACGACAAGTCCGGCGGCAGACAGGAAGGGCAGGAGACGCGCGATAACGCGAGAACCAGGCAGATCCGGTTTCCAGACGATAAATCCGATGGGCTCTGCCGTGCGGGTGGACGCCACCTGGAACGCGACCTCACCCGGTTCGTAATCCGCTGTGCGAGCATAACGTGCCCCCGCGAGACCCTGCTCCCTGCTCAACATATCGAGCGTCGGGCCGTCCAGGAACCGGATGGCGATCAGATAGTATGCCGCCTTCACCTTACCCGGATCATCTTGCACCTGATGAACCACCGGAACGATGCCCGCAATCGAGGGCCTGCCTTCCAGCCGGAGCAACTCCACCTGATTCTTTTGGGGAGCGGGAGCGTGCTGCCCATCGGTTTTCAGGCCTTTTGTTACGGCCGAGATCATTGGCCAAAGGACGGGACGAACCCATTTGAAACGACGCACGCTATCGGGGTCAGGCTGGAGTGCGAGTTCTCCGTCGGGCGAAATCAGAAAAACGGCGCTGTAGCCAAAGACGGATGTGGCGATCCGACCAAACGTCTGGATCGACGCGCTTCTGGATATCTCCGTGCCGCTGTCCGAAGAGCCGGGCGATAAGAATGAAGCATAGCCTTCCGCCAGCAGTTGCATATCCTGTGCAACGCGGTCGACCTGATTTTGCAGCCTGCCGTCAACCAGCTCTCGTTGCCTGTCGCGCGCCGCAGAGTCGCTTTCACTTCCAGCCCAAATGGCTGCGAGAACAACGAGCCCTAATATTGCAAGACCGGTTCCGGTCAGCAGGATCAAAACCGACTGCGACGACGAACGAGCCGACAGTCGCGTCAACAATGAAAACACCCAGTTTGAAGACACGGAATCTCCCCTCGCCCAGGGAAGTGTAGAGGGGATTAATTACGAAATGCTTTTAAAGCATGTCTCAAAATTGAAGCATTCGCGATTGATGACGAAAACACGCAATGCCGGAGACGGCCGGGGTCAAGATGAGCTTCTGGTCGGCTGCTGACAAGCATGCGAGAGAAGCTCTTAATCCTTGTATGTTCTAATATTCCCAATACGGGAATCGAGCCCGGACGACAAGAGGAGAGCCAGATGCCGAAAATGAACCCCAGAGCGCTGATCACACTGTGTATAGCTGCTTCGTGGCTCCTTTTGCCCACACATAACCTTAGAGAGGCAGTCGCTGCCGACCGGGCAGGAGATCAGAAGATCAAGGTTGCGTTTGAGGGAGGCTTTCCTCCCTTCAACTACGTGGACTCCAGCGGTCAACTGCAGGGTTTCGACGTCGACATCGCCAAGGCCCTTTGTGAGACGGCACGGCTTTCCTGCGAACTGGTCGTCCAGGAATGGACCGACATGATCCCCAATCTGCTTTCGAACAAATACGACATGATCGTATCGTCCATGTCGATGAGTGCAGAGAGACGCAAACTCGTGACATTCTCGGACAAATACTACGACAGTCCCTCCGTCTTTATCGCACGCAAGGACTCGGTCTTGACCACCATATCGGACGAAAGCCTCAAGGGCCTGCGCGTCGGCATCGCGGCGGAGACCTCACAGCAGGCATACATCAAGAAGTTTTTCCCAAGCGCCGAGACAACGGTGTTTCGCTCCTCGCCGGAGCTTTACAAGGCGCTGGCAAACGAGGACGTTGACGTCATGCTTGAAGACAAGCTTGCCGTGTACGACTGGCTCACGAACACGAATGAAGGACGTTGCTGCAAGTTCGTTGGCACCGACGTCAAGGACGCATCGATCTTCGGCGAAGGTGCGGGCATCGCTTTCCGCAAGGACGATGCTGCGTTGACGGCAAAGATCAATGCGGCCCTGGCGGAGCTTCAGGCTGGCGAAGTCTATGACAGCATCAACGCGAAATATTTCCCCTTCAGCATCCGTTGATGCGGGCCATCTGGCATTCCTGAAGATCGAAACAGGATGTCGGGTCGACACCCTGCCGCGAACCGGCCTAAGCCGGAATCCTGATACAGCTCAGCGAATGTCGTAGTGGAGATCCGCTCGCATCATTTCGGTCAGTTCCGCACCGTTCCATAGGGCCCGTTCAGCTCCCGGGCAACCGTTTGGCAGGCGCGTGTTTGGTTGCTGTCTGGCTCGCTCACGCCCGCCAGACAGCAACCTCATACGGGCGAAGAGTGCGCTCGCCGAGCACGATGCGGATCCCGGTTGGAACCGTCCAGTCCTCCGCACCGTAGTTAAACGCGAAGACGAGCTCGCCGCGTCGCCGCATACGAACATGTTCCGGCAGCTCGAACGTGGGGATGTCCGCAGCGTCCAGAACCAGGCTCATCGTTGCGGCAAGGAGTGACTCATCCGGCCAGCAGGCCAGGTAATGGATCTTCTCCTTGCGGGTGAGGGCCGGCATGCCATCGCCGAAGCGGGCAAGAACATCGCCGGTCGCTTCTATATCTTCGCGCCAGCGGATTGCTGCGCCTGAGATCTGTCCGGTCACAGGCTGGGCAAGGCCCGGCCGCAGGGTGGCGACCTGCAGGACGCGGTGGCCCGTGAGATCGGCGAGCGGACCGGGGGGCAGATTGTCGGGAATGGTGAAGTTGCGGGTTCGGGATCCGGTTCGTGGACCGATCAGGACCACGCCGTCGAATTGGCGGAGTTCCCTCTCCAGATCCGCGGATACTTCCGTGACGCAGGGCAGAACGACGAGCGCGTAGCCATCGAGCGGCGCGCCGGGGCGCACGAAGTCGATATCGACGCCGTGGCGGCGTAGGCTTTCGTACCAGCGGAAGGTCAGTTCCTCGTAGTGAAAGTCCTTGCCCTGTGGCTGGATCACCGTCGTCCAATGGCTTTGGTAATCGAAGACAACAGCAACTTTAGCCGTCTGTGTTTCTGGCAGCGTTCCGAAGGTGGCGAGCTCGCTCGCTACCTGTCCAGCTTCACGCCCGCCGGGAGAAAGCTCGTCGAGGCCGGGAAGGTTCAGACCCGCATGCATCTGCTCCTGCGCGAAGGGTGCCTGCCGCCAGCGGAAATAGCTGACGACTTCCGCGCCATGGGCCAGCGCTTCCCAGGTCCAGAGGCGCACCATGCCGGGCTTCGGGATCGGGTTCCAGGGCGCCCAGTTCACCGGGCCGGGTTGCTGTTCCATCACCCAGAACCGGCCACGGCCCACCGCGCGATAGAGATCGTGGTGAAACGGCGCGATATCCGGATGCGACGTCTCGGCCCAGCGATTGCGCTCCGCCTCCGAGAACGGAAACTTTTCGACGAAGCCGATCGGGTAGCTGTCCCAGGAGGCGAGGTCGAGATTGTCAGCCACCTGGAAATGGTCGAAATCGAGAACGAAGCCCATGAAGTTATGGGTGATCCAGCGATCCGGCGAATGCCGGCGGATGATCTCGCACTGCATTGCGTCATAGGCTGCGACCTGCTCCGAGTGAAAACGCCAGAAATCGAGCCGCGTCGCCGGATTGCTTTCGGTCACGGTCAGGTTCGGCAGCGCGACGTCGTCGAAGCTCGCGACTTCCATTGACCAGAACACCGAGCCCCAGGCCTCGTTGAGCTGCTCGGTAGACTGGTAGCGCAGCCGCAGCCAGCGGCGGAATGCCTTCAGGTCTTCAGGCCCAAAGGACAGGGTCGTGTCGTGGCAGCCGTATTCGTTGTCGGTCTGCCAGCCGGCGAGGCCCGGATGGTCGCCGTACCGTTTTGCGACCGCCTCGACGATGCGGGCGCTCTCGCGCCACCAAGTCTCTGAGGAAAACGTGTAATGACGCCTCGAGCCGAAACCGCGCAGACGGCCGTGTTCGTCATAGGGCAGGATGTCGGGATACTCGTCGATCAACCACTTTGGTGGTGTCGCCGTCGGCGTGCCGAGCACGATTTTGAGGCCAGCCTTTGTCAGGACGTCCATCGCCCGGTCGAGCCAGGCGAAGTCGAAGTTGCCGCGGCTCGGCTCAAGCCGTGACCAGGCGAATTCGCCGATGCGCACGAAGGAAATGCCAAGTTCGCGCATGCGCCGGGCATCGGTTTCCCAGCGGTCTTCGTTCCAGTGTTCCGGATAGTAGCAGACGCCAAGCATTATCGTGTGAGATCTCCATTGACGACGGCAAGGCCGTCGGTATCGAACAGATGGCAGGCCCTGGCCGGAACACCGACGCGGATAGGGTCGCCCGCGCGCTGGCTTGCAAGGCCGTCGGCCTTGACCGCAATCTCAGAACCATCGGCGAGCGAAACGAAGAACAGGGTCTCGGAGCCGAGATGTTCGGCGAGCTTCACGCGGCCTTCGAGAACGATATCGCCATTGCCGGTCGCATCCAGATGTTCGGGGCGGACGCCCAGCGTCATCGTTCCGCCTTTCACTGAGGCGCCGTGCGTGTCGAGCGAAAGCGATGCGCCGCCGGGAAGGCTTGCGGTGACGCGGCCGTTCTCGCCGGGTGTCACGGGAACCGTCAGAAAGTTCATCTTCGGCGAACCGATGAAACCGGCGACGAACAGGTTTTTCGGCCGGTGATAGAGCTCGAGCGGCGCACCGACCTGCTCGATGCGACCTGCCGACAGCACGACGATCTTGTCGGCCATGGTCATCGCCTCGACCTGATCGTGGGTCACGTAGATCATCGTCGCCTTCAGATCCTGATGCAGGTTCGAGAGCTCCGAGCGCATCTGCACGCGCAGCGCCGCATCCAGATTGGAGAGCGGTTCGTCGAACAGGAAGACGTCCGGATTGCGGACAATCGCACGGCCGATTGCAACACGCTGGCGCTGACCACCCGACAACTGCCCCGGCTTGCGCTGCAGCAGCGGCTCAAGCTGCAGCATCTTTGCCGCATAGGCTGTGCGCTCTGCGACCAGGGCCTTCGGATGGCCCGTCATCTTCAGGCCAAAACCGATGTTTTCCGCAACCGTCATATGCGGATAAAGCGCATAGGACTGAAACACCATGGCGACACCGCGCTCGGACGGGCCGACGTCGGTCATCTCCTGGCTGCCGATCGACAGCGAGCCCTCGGAAATCTTCTCCAGGCCGGCGATCATCCGCAACAGCGTGGACTTGCCACAGCCGGACGGGCCGACGAAAACGCAGAACTCGCCATCGGCAATATCGAGATCGACACCCTTGATGACATTGACGGCGCCAAAGCTTTTCTTGACGGCGCGCAGGCTGACGTCGCTCATCGCATCTGTCTCCCATGGTTAGGTGTTAGTTCAAGAAGCAGGGCGCTTTCGGGCCGAAGCATCGGCAAGGGAAGGCCAGCAAGACCGGCATGCGCCAGATCGAAAGCCATCTCGCCCGAAAGCAGGCGCTTCTGACCGTCCGATATGCGGACGAAGTCGGGCTCTTTCGGCAGAACAGTTTCGATGCGCCAGGTTCCGCCGAAGCGCGTGAGTTGTTCAGGCAAGCGCAGCGGTGATGGCTGTTCGCCCACCATCTGCGGTCCCTGTGCAACGATGACGACGATCTTTTCTGCGCTGGCAGCACCCCAGACATAGCGCCCATCGATTGGCTCAATCCGGAAATTGGCGCCCGGCGCATGCAGAAGCGGACGAAGCCGCTTGTGGGTCTCGATATAGAGCGCCAGCTCGCCGCGCTCTTTGACTGAGAGTTCGAGCGGGTTGAGCTCGACGCCGAAATGATAGGCCATCGCCACCAGCGCCCGGAAGCTTAGGGAATGGCGACGGTTGGTCTGGTGGTTGGGATCTGCGGAAATGTGACTGCCGAGAATTTCCGGAGGCACGAAAAGCGAAGCGCCGCGCTGGATTTCCAGCCTCTCCAGCGCATCGGTGCAGTCTGATGTCCAGACGCGATGGGTGCGGGCAAGAGCGCCATAATCGATCCGGCCACCGCCCGATGCGCAGCTTTCGATCTCGACATCCGGGTGAGCGGCGCGAACGCGATCCATCAGGGCGTAGACGGCGCGTGTCTGGGCGGCGGTCTTTGCCTTGCCGTCGCGACCGCCGCTATGGGTCAGGTCGCGGTTCATGTCCCATTTGACATAGGAAACCGCATGGCCGCCAAGCACCGCATCAATCTTCGAAAATAGATAGTCGGAGACGTCCCGACGTGTGAGATCGAGCACAAGCTGGTTGCGGGAAGCGAGCAGTGGCCGCCCTTCGACCTGCAGCGCCCAGTCCGGGTGGACGGTGAACAGGTCGGACAACGGATTGACCATTTCCGGTTCGAACCAGATGCCGAATTGCATGCCAAGGCTGGTCACGTGATCGACGAGCGGTTTCAGTCCGTCCGGATATTTGCGCGGGTCGATATCCCAGTCGCCAAGGCTCGTCGTGTCGTCGTCGCGTTTGCCGAACCAGCCGTCGTCCAGCACGAAACGCTCGATGCCGAGTGCTGCGGCTGCAGACGCCTGCGCTTTCAGCGAGCCCAGCTGGTGGTCGAAATAATTGCCTTCCCAGGTGTTGAGCGTGACCGGCCGTGGGCTCATGGAACCGCCCGGCCACTGGACAAGCTCGGTGCGGACGAAGGCATGAAATGCCTCGCTGTGTGGCCCGGCATAGGCGACCGGGCTCTGGTAACTCTCGCCGGGCGCGAGAATGATCTCGCCGGGTTCGAACAGTTCGCCAAGATGGACGAGGCGCTGGCCGTCATCGGTCCGGTCGATGGCGATCTGGTGGTTCCCGCTCCAGCCGAGCGTGACGCCGAAACGCTGGTCGGCGCCCTCGACGAACAGCATCGGCAACCGGTCGTGCGAGGTGCGGCCGCGGCGGTTTTCCTGCATCCACAGGCCATTGGCGAGCGTTTCGCGCCGGGTCTGGAACTCTCGGCCCCATGAGCCGGTAAAACTGGTGATGGTTGTCTCACCTGAGGGCGCCAGGAAGCTCGCGGCCATGCAGCGATCGAGCTGGTAGTCGGTCTCGCCTGCATTGGAGAGCCGGGTTGCGATCGAGAGCACGCCGGACGCATGGTCCGTAAGCGTGATGGAGATCCCGATCCGTGCGACCGGGTCGTTCGCCGAAAGCACGGTCTGTGCTCCGTTCCGTGATGCCGACCAGCCGCTGAGCGCGAGAATGAAATCGCGGCCGGCGCGGTGGCCTGCAATCGCCGGCCAGCCGAAAAAGCCCATTCCGCCTGATGGCAGCAGGACGGCCGATGGGACCGCGACGTCCATGCCGTTGATACGGCTCGATCGTTCGATCTCAAACAGCGGATCGGTGGCAACCGGCGGGCGGCCGAAGGCCAGGATTTCGGGCATCCCCGTTTCGGGCAGGCGGAGGCTCAGCGCGAAATCGCCGGATCCGACAGTTACGATGTCACTCATCCCTTGGTGGCTCCAAGTGTCAGGCCGGCAATGAAATGCCGTTGCATCAGGAAAAACATGGCGACCGGCGGCAGGGCCGCGATGATCGATCCGGCGGAAACCAGATGCCAGGCGGCAACCCATTGGCCGTTCAGCGAATAGAGGCCGGCAGTCACCGGCATGGCGTGCTGGCCCTGCACGAGCACGGTCGCCCAGAAATAGTCGTTCCAGACGAAGGTGAAGATCAGGACGGACAGCGCCGCAATCGCCGGCCGCATCAGCGGCAGCACGATATGGCGAAAGATCTTCCATTCGGACACGCCTTCGACGCGAGCGGATTCGATCAGGGCAAAGGGCAGGCCCTTGATGAAGTTGCGCATGAACAGCGTGCAGAAACCGGTCTGGAAGGCTGCATGGAAAAGCACCAGTCCCGTCACCGTGTCATAGAGACCGAGTTTCAGCGTCAGGTCGCGAACCGGCACCATCAGGATCTGGAAGGGAATGAAATTGCCCGCGACGAACATAAAGAACAGGACGAGATTTCCCTTGAAGCGATAGACCGCCAGCGCAAAGCCGGTCAGGCAGGAAATACCGACCGCGCCGATGACGGTCGGGATCGTCACCTTGAACGAGTTCAGGATGTAGAGACCGATCGGAGAATCCCGGAAGACGGCCGTGTAGTTCTCGACACCGGCAAAACCGGAGGGCATTCCGAAGTAATTGCCGGCTGCAAGATCGCCCGCCGGCCGCACCGAGGTGATGGCGACGCCGATCAGAGGCAGGAGCCAGAGGACGAGCGAGACAGGCAGGAGCACCTTGTAGCCGGTCCGCATCCATGGCGATGCGTTCTGAATGGGGGAGGGGAACATCAGGCGTTCCTTTCCTGGACAAGCATCCGCACGATGAAGAGCGAGATGAACACCATCATGATCAGGAACAGTACGACTGCGATCGCGGCGCCATAGCCCATGCGGAAACCGTATTCCGACAATGCCTGTTCGAACATGAAGTAGGAGAGAACCTGGCTCGATCCGTAAGGACCGCCGGCGGTCATGATCGACACGAGGTCGAAGGAGCGCAGCGAACCGATGACGGTGACGACCATCGCGATGAAAGTCGCCGGCGCAAGCTGCGGCAGGACGACGTACCAGAGAAGCTTGAGCCCCTTGGCGCCATCCATCCGCGCGGCCTCGACCTGTTCCGGATTAATGTTGTTGAGACCTGTCAGGTAGAGGATCATGCAATAGGCCGTCTGCGGCCACAGGCCGGCGATGATGATGCCGTAGGAGACGTAGCGCTCATCCGCCAGAACCGCCAGCTGCTCGCCCGTCAGCCACTCCAGCAGTTTCGAAAACGGCCCGAAATCCGGCGCGTAGAACCAGGTAAAGATCAGGCCGACCACGACCTGGCTTATGACGAACGGGAAAAAGAACAGCGACTTGTAGAGCCGGATCCCGGTGACCGACTGGTTGAGAAAAAGTGCTACGGCAAGGCCTGCAGGGATCGCCAGAAGATAGAGCAGCAGCCAGATGACGTTGTTCTTCAGGGAAACGTAGAAGGAGTCGTCATCCAGAAGTTCGCGGTAATTGCCAAGTCCAATCCAGACCTTTTCGCCAAGCCCGTCCCAGTCATGAAAGCTGATCCAGATCGACTGGAAGATCGGCAAAAGGACATAGACGATGAACATGAAAAGGCCGGGGGCGAGAAACAGCCATGGCGTGAGCCATTCCCTGTTGTTCTTCGAGCGGCGCGACGGCTGCGTTGCGGAATAGCTCACGACGATACTTCTGCAGATTCTTTTAGGATTGCGGCCGGACGCAGGACCTTGCGGTCGCTGCGCCCGGTCTCCTGGGAGGAAGCGCTACTTGTAGACGCGGGTGCGGACCTTCTCGAGCCGTGCCAGGATGGCGTCGATCTTGTCCGGCTTGACGATGAATTCCTGGAAGCCTTCCATGCCGGCCTTTGCCATTTCGGCATTGGCATCGCGGTCGTAGAACTGCGCGAGGCCCTGGGCGCCCGATAGCATCGTGAAGCCGGCCTCGAGGAAGACGTCCTTCGGCTTTTCGGCCTGATTGTTGACGGGCAGCTGGCCAAGCGTGGCGTTCATCGTCGACTGTGCCTGGGCCGAGCCGACGTAAGCCAGGAATTTCTTGGCGTCTTCCTTGTTCTTTGCCTTGGCTGGAATGTGGAACGTATCCGTCGGCGCTTCTTCGGCCCTCGGCAGGCCGGGGGTGATTTCAGGGAAGGGAAGGAAGCCGATCTGCTCCTCCTTCAGACCACCGTCCTTCATGGTGGCGACGGCGAAATTGCCCATCAGATACATGGCGGCCTTGCCCTGGACGAGCTGCGGGACTGCATCCTGCCAGTCGATCGCCGCATGGTTCTCGATGAAGTAGCCGGGCTTGACGAGCTCGGCCCATTTCTCGAACACGGCCTTTACCTTGGGATCGGTGTAAGGAACCTTGCCGGCTGTCAGATCCATGTGGAACTGGTAGCCGTTGACGCGAAGATTGAGATAGTCGAACCAGCCGCCGGTCGGCCAGAGTGCCTTGGTGCCGATCGTGAAGGGCGTGATCCCCGCAGCCTTGAGCTTGGCGCTCGCGGCAATCAGCTCTGCCCAGTTCTTTGGCGGGGTGATGCTCTTTTCGGCAAAGATGTCCTTACGGTAGTAGATGCCCCACTGGTAATAAGTATAGGGCATGCCCCACTTCTTGCCGTCGATCGTCATTGACGGTACGGCAGCCTTCATCTGCTGATCGTAGCCATTGGCCGCCCAGACATCGCTCACATCGGCAAACAGTCCCGCCTTGACGAAGGGCTCCATGCGATTGCCGGCATACCAGGCGACGACATCAGGCGCGTCGGCGGTCAGGAAGTTGCGGATCGCGGCCTTGTAGCCTTCGTGGTCAAAGTTGTTCCACTTGACCTTGATGTCGGGGTTGGCCTTCTCGAAGGCCGCAATCAGATCGCCCATCGCCTTTTTCGGCACGGGATCCGAATGGTCTGAATTGACTGTGATTTCGCCCGCGAAAACCGATGGCGCAATTAGAAAAGTCGACAATACGAGGCCAAGCAGCCTCTTTCTTAGAACGGTCATGTGTTCCTCCCTTGTGACCATCGGTAACCGGATGAAGTCCTAGATTTCAGCCTTACCGATCGAGCTCCTCCAGCCCGTCTTGATGTTCCGCCACAAACCCGTAGAGTTCCACTGTATTTCAGGGAATGTTTTCCGGGATCCTAAGATGGATAAGGCCGCATCAACCATTTTAAAGGACGGATCGGTTCCGGCACATCCCGATCTCGATCCGCGGCACCCGCTTGTCGTGTTCGGCGACCATCGGTTCTGCGCGGGCGAAACTCTTGTCGTGCAGCGGATGGCTGGCCCGCATATGCACAGTCAGATCGAACTGAATTTTCTTACCCAGGGCCAGATGACCTACTGGTTCGACGGGCGGGAACTGACGATCGGCGCGGGTCGTCTCTGCCTTTTCTGGGGCATGGTACCGCATCAGGTGACGGAGATCGAAAAAGGTACGCGGTTTGTCTGTCTCTATGTTCCCATGTCCGTTTTTCTTGGTCTTGCCACTCTCAGCCGGTTCCGGGATGCCGTCTTCCGTGGTGCGGTCATCGAAGCGACCGTTGTCAGGCCTTTCGATGAGGACGTCTTTCTCAGATGGCGCGAGGAACTCTTGCAGGGTGACGAGGGACTGGCAGAGATCGTCCGAACCGAGCTCACGGCCCGGGTTTTGAGGATCGAGCGGGAAGGTTGGCGGGATCTGCGCGAACACGCCCCTGCCATTGCCGGCCTCTCATCCAGTGACAGCGGGCGCGCCGGTCATGTGGAGCAGATGTTGCGCTTCATTGCCGAACACGCCCTCGGCGATATTTCCGTCGATCACGTGGCGCGGGATGTGGGACTTCATCCAAATTATGCCATGAGCCTGTTCAAGCGGGCGGTCGGCCAGACGATGAACCAGGCGATTGCCCGCCACCGGTTGGACACGGCTCGCTCGCTTTTGATCTCGACAGACATGTCGATCACGAATGTCGCCTTCGAATCCGGCTTCGGCTCGGTCTCGCGCTTCTACGAAGCTTTCACCGACCGCTTCGCCGACCGGCCATCCGCGTTTCGCCGCAGGATGCAGGCAAATGCGCGACGCGACTGACACTGCGTGATGACCAGCCGTTCTGGTTGAACGTCCGATTTCAAGTTGAATAGAGCCTTCGCAGGCAATTCCTGCAAGCCGCGCTGAGCAGCGGCTCTAACGTGGTCGTGCACGTCGATTGAGGTTGAGTTTGCATTCTGGGCGATACCTCCGTACATCGCGCAGACACAACCGCTAAGCCCTGTAGGAGTATAATTTTGCCGGAGTTCGAACAGACCCTGGGAGCGGGTACGCTCATATCCATTGCGGCTGGCGCCGTTGCGCTGCTGCTGGTTCTTATCATCCAGTTTCGCATCCACGCTTTTGTCTCGCTCATTCTCGTCAGTTTCCTGACCGCGCTCGTGACGGGAATTCCGGCGGGGAATATCCTCACCACCCTCACGTCCGCATTTGGCTCGACCCTCGGGGGCGTTGCTCTGCTTGTCGGCCTTGGCGCAATGCTGGGTCGCTTGCTGGAAGTATCGGGTGGTGCGCAGGCTCTTGCGGATGACCTCGTCCGCCGATTTGGCGAAAAACGTGCACCGCTGGCGTTGGGCATCGCGTCGCTGTTCTTCGGCTTCCCGATCTTCTTCGATGCAGGCCTCGTGGTCATGCTTCCGGTGATGTTCACGGTAGGGCGTCGCCTTGGCGGAAGCCTTCTTCTCTACGGCATCCCGGTCGCGACCGCGTTCTCGTGCATGCACGTTTTCGTGCCGCCGCATCCCGGGCCTGTCGCCGCAGCCGAACTGCTGGGCGCCGACGTCGGACTTCTGATCATCGTCGGTCTGTTGGTCGCCATCCCGACCTGGGTCGTTGCGGGCCATTTTTTCGGAAGCTGGATCGGCAAACGCATCTACCTGCCGGTGCCCGACAACGTCACTGATGAGCAATCCTCCGACGACGAGAGAATCTCCCTGCCGAGCCCTGGCCTCGTCGTTGCACTTCTTCTTTTGCCGCTCGTTCTCATCTTCATGAATACCGGCCTCGATTTCGCGCGCGCACAGGAATGGGTCAGCAAGGATGCCAGCTGGTTCCAGCTTGCCCGCACCGTAGGCTCTACTCCAATCGCACTTCTGATTTCGGTTCTCGTCGCCGGCTACGTTCTTGGGCCAATGCGCGGTCGCGATCCCATCAAGGTGGAGCGCATCGTTGACTCTGCTCTTGGACCTGTCTGCTCTGTTATCCTGATCACCGGCGCGGGCGGCATGTTTGGCGGCGTTCTGCGTGCTTCGGGGATCGGAAATGCTTTGTCGGATGTGCTTGCCGATATCGGTATGCCCATACTGGTGGCAGGCTTCCTGATCTCGACCGCGCTGCGCGTTGCACAGGGCTCCGCGACGGTTGCACTCATCACGGCTGCTGGCCTTGTGCAGCCTGCGGTACAGGCTGCCGGTTATCAAGGTATTCAGCTGTCAGCGATCGTCATCGCCGTCGCATCGGGTTCTGTCATGCTGTCGCATGTCAATGATTCCGGCTTTTGGCTGGTCGGTCGCTTCTTCAACATGGACATCAAGACCACGTTCAAGACCTGGACCGCGATGCAGACGTTGGTGGGCCTCGTTGGCTTTGCGCTCTCCGGGATCATCTTCTGGCTGGCCTAACAACCCGGTTTCATAGCCAGGCACGCTCTTGATGAAGGCGTGCCTGGCTTCCCTCGCTCTAATCGGCAAATTTCGAGACGGTCGGCAGCAAGCCGCGTTCAGACAGCGCCGACCACGGTATCCATTACCGGAAAAACTTCTGCAGAGACGGCCTCAGTCGCAGGAAACCCAGGTAGGCCATCTCGAAGAATGGCGTGACGGGAGGCCAGCCTGCGATGAGACCGAGCGGGCGCAAAAGGGGTATCGCCCGCCACATTGCGGCAAAGGCTGCCGCCCCCGACAAAAGCTTGCCTCCTTCTTCGGCATGAAACCGCGACAGGATCTCCACACGATCGACAGGACACGATGCCTTGGGATCGCAGGCGTCGATGAAGCGGATTGCATTGCGCCGGTCCAGCCTCCGGATGATCGCGATCTCGCGCCGGCAAAGCGGGCAGCCGCTGTCAAACCAGACGGTGACTTGCTCCATCATGACGTGTGCTTTGTAGTGTTGATGAGCATGGCTAATACCTCGAGTGCGAAGAATGCCAAACCATCCCATCTGCACAGATGTTCCGCAAGCATAGGTTACATCACAGCCTACCTGCTGGATCGGCGCTCTCTATCCCCGATACAGGGCACCTTGCGCCCACAAGCGCCCAAGTATTCAACCAAGGCCGCATCCAAGATGGAAACCAGAGACGCAGCCTGATCGGCTTGCGGCGGCGGAACCTATGGGGCATTGATGCCCTCAGCCACCGCCGGAGATCGACAGACATGGCAAGACGAATACGACTGGGCATTGTCGGTGCAGGGATCGCCGGCCTGACTCTGGCCAGAGCCATGGCCGACTGTGCCGATGTCAGGATTTTCGAGAAAAGCAGAGGCGTCGGCGGACGGATGGCGACACGGCGAACCGATGCCGTGGCTTTTGATCATGGAGCGCAGTATTTCACCATCAGGGACGGACGTTCCCGTGCAGCGCTGGAGACGGCGCAGGCCGACGGAGTGATTCAGCCCTGGACCGGTGCGCTTGCAACGCTGCCCGACGGCAATCTCGCGGCTTTGTCGGGGGGCGACACAACGCGTTATGTCGGGAGCCCTTCGATGAACGCGCTTGCGAAAGCGATGGCGGCAGGCCTTGATATCCAGACCGACGCGCCTGTGGAGGCGATCAGCGGCACGGCGGGTAAGTGGTTCTTGAAAATCGGCGATCGCCGCGAGGGCCCGTTCGACTGGCTGGTTTTAGCGGCGCCAGCCCCACAGTCGGCATTGCTTCTTCCTGACGAGTTTACGCATCACGGGGCGCTGGCAAAAACCCGGATGAATGCCTGCTTCACGCTGATGATTCGCCAGACCGAGGATGCAAAGCTTCCCTTTGCTGCCGCCCGTGTCGATGATCCGGTCATCGGCTGGATCTCCCGCAACAATTCCAAGCCGGAACGGCCTGACGACCCCTGTCTAGTGGTCAACGCGACGGCCAAGTGGTCCGACGATCATTTGGAGGAGCCACTGGAAGATGTTCGTCGGACGATGCTGGAGGCGCTCCAGCGCTATATTCCGATCTCCCCGAGTGAGGCTGAGGCTGCAACCATCCATCGTTGGCGCTATGCCAATGTCGATCGGCCGGCCGGACAGGCTTTCCTTCTCGATGATGTGTCCCAATTGGCGGCTTGCGGAGACTGGTGCATCGCAGGGCGGGTCGAGGCAGCGTTCCTCAGCGCCGCGGCCCTTGGCGATGCGCTCAAACAGATCGTAAAGGTAGCGCCATGACAATAACCCCGCGGACCATCTCCACGCTTCTGACCTATTGCGGGGCCCTGCCGTTCTGGCTGCTGGCATTTGCCCCCTCGACCGTTCTCGGTTTTGAAACGGCACCCGCATTCCTGTCCTACGGGGCAGTCATCGCATCCTTTATGGCCGGAGCCCTCTGGGGAAGCGCTCAAACCGGCAGGGGCGACCTGGTGATCATTGTCGCCAGTAATGTGCTGGCTCTCATTGCCTTTGCGACACTGGTTGCCAGTCCTTTGCCGATAGCCCTGCTGGTACAGGTGTTGTTGTTTGCCCTTCTGCTGATCGCCGACCACAGGACCCTTTCTACGGATCCTTCACGGCAGTGGTATTGGAAACTGCGCATTCGGGTGACTGCGCTTGTCGCGCTTGCCTATGGCGTCATGCTTTTCCGCTACGTCTTTTGAACGGGTGGATGAAACTGCGCTCTCAAGCGTCATCAACTCGATAGGTTGGCGACGCCCCAAATATCTCGATGGCACACTGCCGGTGGCCGTCTCAAGACTGCTTCCGTCCTTTTCTAGCTCGCAGGCCCGGTGCGTCGTTTCCCTGAGGCTTTAAGCTCCCGGTTGATCCGATCGGCCGCATCCGCCAATGCTGTCCTGTCTGACTTTGCCCCCGACAATGCGTCATGCACTTCCTCGCCAAGGATTCGTTCGATCGCTGAATATTGCGGAATATTGGGTCGCTGCCAGGTGTGCAGCAGGTTTTTCTTCGCGAGCTGATCGACAAAACGCACGATCGGCGAACTCGCAGCCGCCTCCGGGTCCGCACTCACCGAGAAGCGCGGGGCGATCGGAAAGCCGTTCTTGACATGGGCCTTCATGGCCTCGCGCGACGCCATCCAGGCGATTGCGTCTGCGGCGAGTTCCACCCGGGCTTCGGGCAGATTGGACGGAATGCAGAAAAGGAAACCGCCGATCGGCGAAGCGCGGGTGCCGCCAGGCCCGGAGGGCTGTGGCAGGTACTCGACCCGCCGCTTGACCACGGACTGAACGTCGTACTCGAACCTTGCCGCGCGCATCGTCCAGAAATAGCCGAGACTGGCCTTTCCCTTCATGAACACGTCAAGCGTCTTGTCCCACGCCATGTTGAGAATGCCCGGCGGCGAGATCTCGATCAGGCGGCGCATGAAGTCCAGCGCGGAGAGGGCGGCATCCGACTGGATGGTACAGTGCAGTTCTTCGAGGTTCACACCCTCCAGCGTAAAGCCCGCCCGGGACTTGCGCAGTGAAATGGTCGGCTGGCCGCAAGCGCCGAGAAAGAACATGAAGCTCGACGCGATCGGCATGCCGCGGGCACCGTCCCAGACTGCGCCATACATGCCGTGCTGCGGGGCGTGGAAATGCCGGCCTGCGGCAAGCACGTCCTCGAACTTTCGCGGGAAATCCAGCCCGGCATCGGCAAACAGGTCCCGCCGGGCGGCGAGGATCTCGATCGTGCAGTAGCCCGGAACGCCATAGTCCTGGCCATCCCAACGGGCCGTCGACCAGATGGAAGGATGGAAGTCGAGCGGGTTGATACCGGTTTTCTGAATGAGGGCATCGAAGGGGCGGATGATGTCCTTTTCGGCAAACTCGCCAAGCCAGGGCATGTTGATGGCGAGAACATCGTAGTCAGAGACCGGTTTGTTGCGATTGTCCAGGATGCGGCGATAGAGATCTGGCAGTGGCAGAAGGTCGAAGTTCTTCTTCGATGCGAGGTTGTTGCGGAAGTCGGCCCACATGTTGCGCATGGACGAAAAGTAGTTGTCGTCGTTGAGGAGGAAGCGCAGTTCGATATGCGACTCGACCCGCTTCTGCACCAGTCGCATGGGCGGGATGATCTGCGAGCCCAACGGGGTCCCGCCAAAGTAATAGTCTTCCTCCTGCTCGCCGCCGCGCAGGCCGAGCGTCTGGGCAAGCAGGGACTTCGTCTTTCCGGCATAAGCCTGGAAGGACTGCAGGAGCTTTTCGCTCGGTTGCAGGGAAAAGGTCTTGGCGCCGGGCCCCTTGGGGACTTTCAAAATGTAGCCACTGTCCACCATGCGATTGATCAGCCGCATGGAAGTTGCGTAGGGCAGGCCGGATTCCTGGCCGAGCGTTGAGATGGCGACAGTCTGGCTGTGGATATGGGCCTTGATGAGAAAGACCACGATTTTCCAGCCGGGGTCTTCGTCGAATCCGCCGATCACGTCGCCGAAGGGCCGCCGGGTCTTGTCCAGGAACTCAATCACCCGCAGCATTTCGTAGTCGTTCACGTCGGCCCCCCGTCCGTCGCGTCACTAGACGATGTTCGTAGCCATTGCAGCGCCTCTTGGCTAGGCGCTCCAGGTGCTGACGCGAATGTGGTGATTATTTTTCCGCTGGCGGCAGCAGACCCGCGCGGCGTTCGGACTGCTCGAACAGCACAAAGAAGTCCTTTTCAGCCAGCCCTTCCGTAAAGGCGGTCTCGTATTGCTGACGGATCATCGATGCCATGTACATCGGGATATGGTCTGCCCGGGCCGCGTCGAGGATCAGGTCGAAGTCCTTCATCATCTGCGACACCGAAAATGCCGGATCGAAATTGCGCTGGACCAGAAGGTCACGCTTATAGGCGATCAAAGGCGACGCAACTGCACTTTCGCAAATGACATTGAGCATGGTCTCAACCGAGAGGTTTCCCTTGAGGCCGAGCGTCAGCGCTTCGCCCAGCAGCGCCGATGTGGCGCCCA
The DNA here is from genome assembly GCF_001423215.1 of Rhizobium sp. Leaf321. Lineage (NCBI taxonomy): Bacteria > Pseudomonadati > Pseudomonadota > Alphaproteobacteria > Hyphomicrobiales > Rhizobiaceae > Rhizobium > Rhizobium sp. Leaf321. Next base: position 268,223 of record NZ_LMOF01000005.1, read on the forward strand.
CCAAGGCGTTGAGGACGAGCTTCAGATAGCGGGCCTCCTCGGCCTGGCCGACATAGAAGCGACGCGAGGCAAAGCAACCAAAGATAGGATCGAGGCGCTTGTAGGCGTCTTCCGGACCTGACGCCATGACCGAAAGGGTTCCCGCAGACGCGGTCGCCGTGCTGCCCGAGACCGGTGCGCGCAGGTAATGGACGCCGCATGCGCTCATGGCTTCATTCACTTCGGCGGAGATCGCGGGCGACACAGTGCTCATTTCCACCAGCGTCTGGCCTGATGTCATGACGCTCGCAAGGCCACCCTTGCCGAAGATGAGGTCGCGCAAAACGGCGTCGTTGGGAATAGTCAGGATCACGACGTCGGATTTCGCGGCCAGATCCTCAAGCGTGTGGGCGACATTGGCGCCTTCCGCAACGATCGTCGCCCGATTTTCGGGCAAGGGTTCATAGACGTGAAGCCGGTAACCGGCTTCCAGCACCCGGCGGCTCATCGGAGCGCCCATCTTGCCTATGCCAGCCCAGCCGACTGAAATTTCTTCGTTCATTGCGTCCTCCCGTCCCAATCGACAACAGGCTGTGACGGACCACCGATCTGGCCATCGCCTGGGGATCCATACGCCCAGCGCGCGCATCGAACAGCGCGGACCAGACATTTCCTCCCTCCAAAACACTAGGGCGACAGCTTACCGAATGCTCTCTGCAAAATATCCATTCTGGACAAAAGGAGGGCTGTGACAGGTTCCGTTATCTACTAGCCTGAAGTCGGACCGTTCAGCGTTCCGTGGGAGGAACTTAGCTGACAACAAGGATCATGGTGCGCGCGCTGTCGAGCGTCGTTCCCCTGTGCCGTGTGTTTCGCAGGATATGTCGAGGATCGGAGGAGGATCCGCCATGCAAGACGATCATTTCAGAAATTTGGATATTCGCCGCTAGCAAACCTCGGCAATGCGTTGGTGAGGCCACTGCCGCCATGTCGCCTCGTGACATCAGAGATTGGCGGGGCGCGGCTGGCAGCGCAGGCAGATGCAGTTATTTCGGGAAGGACAGTCAGATGAAAGCCGTTCGCTACTACACACAGAAAGACATCCGGGTGGAGGATGTCCCGGCGCCTTCGGGTCCGCTCGGGGACGACATGGTGCTGATCGAGCCGCTGGTCTGTGGCATTTGCGGGACCGACCTGCATGAATACATTGCCGGACCGATCGTGACGCCGAGCACGCCTCATGTCTATTCGGGCGCAACACTGCCACAGATTCTAGGCCACGAATTCTCGGCGCGCGTCCTCGAAGTCGGGCGCAACGTCACGCATGTTTCGCCCGGAACCCGCGTGTCGGTGCAGCCACTCATCTCCCCACGCGACGACTATTACGGGCGCCGCGGTCAATATCATCTCAGCGAGAAAATGGCCTGCGTCGGCCTGTCCTGGGACTGGGGCGGCATGGGCGAGCGCGCTGTCGTCAACAGCTACAACGTCTTTCCGGTCCCTGACAGCGTCAGCGACGTTCAGGCGGCGATGATCGAACCGGCGGCGGTCGCGCTCTATGGCGTCGATCGCGGCGGTGTCGAGGCCGGAAGCACGGTCCTCGTGTCCGGTGTCGGGCCGATCGGAGCGCTGGTCCTTCTGGCGACCCGCGCAGCCGGTGCGACGACGATCTTCGTTTCCGAACTCAATCCAAACCGCCGCGCGCTGGCTCAGAAGCTGGTCCCGGAGGCGATCGTCTTCGACCCGCGCGAAACGGATACGGAAAGCCTTTTCCGGCAGCATACCGAAGACGGCGTCGGCGTCGATGTGGCGCTCGAATGCGTCGGCGCGGAAGCCTCTCTCAATCTCTGCGTCAAGGCCGTCAAGCGCCGAGGCACGGTCGTCCAGGTCGGCCTGCATGTCAAACCTGCCTCGATCGACGCCATGCTCTGGGCCTTGAAGGATATCACAGTGGAGGCGACGTGGTGCTATCCGGTGACGATCTGGCCACGCATCGCCCAGATGATCGGCGCCGGCATCTTTCCGGTTGAGCAGATTGTGACCGCGCAGATCTCGCCGGAGGATGTGGTCGAGAAGGGTTTCGAGGCTCTGCTCGATCCCAATGCGTCACACATGAAGATTCTGGTCAACATGCAGGGCTGACACCCTGCGCTTGCCGCGGACCGTGACAAGCGCGGCCGCCACGCAGATCCGTCCGACCAAAGGTGATTTGCGGGCGGTCTGCAGCACTTGAAACAGCCTGATCCAAGAGGGTTATCATGCATTACATCGTTCATTGCCTCGATCATCCCGGCGCTGTTGACAAGCGCCTCGCCCATTACGATGCCCATAAGGCCTATCTGGCATCTGCCAAGACAAAGACCGTAATCTCCGGTCCTCTTCTTGCCGACGATAACGAGACGATGATCGGCTCGCTGTTCCTGCTCGAGGCCGACACGAAGGACGAGGTGGTGGCCTTCAACCAGGCAGACCCGTTCAATGCTGCCGGCGTCTGGGCGTCGGTAAACATCCATCCCTTTGCCAAGCGGGTGGACAACCGATGAGCGGCTACGAGGGAAAACCCGTCCAGGCGGCCATTGTCGGCCTTGGCTGGTGGGGCAAGAAAATGGCGACGCTGGTCAATGCCGGAGGTGCTGAAATGCACTTCGTGCATGGCGTCGACCCCAACCCGGCAGAGCAGGGCTTTGCCGCGGAACGGGGCATGCGTTTCTCCTCCGAACTCGGCGAGGCGCTTGCCGATCCCGAGGTCGAGGCGGTGATCTTGGCAACGCCACATTCGCTGCACCAGAGCCAGATCGCGCAGGCGGTTGCCGCCGGCAAGCATGTCTTTTGCGAAAAGCCGCTTGCGATGACCAGGAAGGACGCCGAAGCCTCTGTCGCGCTGTGCGAGAAGGCCGGTCTGGTGCTTGGCATGGGCCACGAGCGCCGCTTTGAACCGCCGATTGCCGAGATCCTTGATGCCGCGGCCACGGGCCGCCTTGGCCGCCTGCTGCAGATCGAAGCCAATTTCAGCCACGACAAGTTCCTGGGGCTCGACCCCTCCAATTGGCGGCTCAGTGCCGAACAGGCGCCGGCGGGCGGCATGACCGCCACCGGCATCCATCTGACGGACCTCTCCGTCAAGCTGATGGGGCCGGCGAAGGATGTCCGCGTCATCTGCGAAAACCTCGCGTCGGAAATCCCGCAGGGCGACACCATGAGTGCGCATATCCGCTTCAAGTCCGGCGGGTCGGCCTATGTGTCCGCCACACTTGCAACGCCGTTCATCTCGCGCTTTGCGGTGTTCGGCACGCTCGGCTGGATCGAGGTGCGGGACAAAGCGCATGTGGAATCGCCTGATGGCTGGATCGTCACCGAGGGCTGGAAGGGCCAGCCGATCACGACCCGCGAAGTGTCACCGGCCGAGCCGGTCCGGGACAACCTGCGGGCTTTTGCGCGCGCTGTCCGCGGCAGAGAGACCTATCCGATTAGCGGCGAAGAAATGATCGACAATATTGCGCTGCTCGAAGCGATCATTCGGTCGGCCCGCACGGGCGCAGTCGAGCAACTTTGAGATTGGCTTTGGGAGGAGCATCATGAAAGCCTTGGTATTCGAAGCACCGGACAAGCCTGTCATTGCCGATCTGGCCATGCCGGAAATCTCTGCCAACGAGGTCCTCGTCCGCACCCGTGCCGTCGGCATCTGTCATTCGGATTACGAACTTCTGGCCGGTCGCTACATCATTCCGATCTCCTATCCGGTGACGCCCGGCCACGAGTGGAGCGGCGAGATCGTCGAGGTCGGTCGCAACGTCACGGGCTTCAAGGCGGGAGACCGTGTCGTCGGCGAATGCGTGGTGCGCACGCCCGAGCGGCTTCATCATTTCGGTTTTTCGATAAGCGGCGCCGACCGGGAGTTCTTCGCCGTCAATCCGGAATGGCTGCATAAGCTGCCGGACGCGGTTGATGACAAGAAGGCGGCGCTGATCGAGCCGTTTACCTGCGGCTTCTATGCGGTGCTGCGGTCCGGCGGCACCAATGCCAGCGAGACGGTCGTCGTCTCCGGCGGCGGAACGATCGGCCTGGTGTCTGCGGCGGCTGCGATCGGCATGGGTGCACGCGTCATCGTCGTTGATCCGGTCGCAACCCGTCGCGATGTGGCACTGAAACTCGGCGCAGACGCTGCGATCGATCCATCCGATGGCGGCGCGGCAGATCGGATCCGCGAGATGACCGGTGGTCATGGCGCTGATCTGGTGGTCGAAGCCTCCGGACATGATGCCTCGCTTGCGGCGGCGTTCGACTACGCAAGAGAAGATGGGCGCATGTCGATGGTCGGCATCAACATCGGCCGCAAAGTCCCTGTTGTCATCGGCCAGATCCAGATGAAGAATCTGACGGTCCGGGGCTGTATCGGCTCGCCCGGCGTCTGGCCGGCCGCAATCCGCTTCCTGGACCGAACAGGCATCGACCTCTCGCCGATCCAGACCCATGACTATGCTCTGACCGATGCGGTGCAAGCCTTCAACTTTGGCAAGGACGCGACCAAGAGCATCAAGATCACTCTGTTGAATGGATGAGAACATGACACATCACGCTCTCATTGTCGGTGCGACCGGCATTGCCGGCAGCAATCTTGCCGAATACCTGCTGGCCCAAGGCGGCTGGGAGATTTCCGGCCTTTCGCGGTCGCAAAGCCCGATTGCTGCCGTCCGAACCCTGTCCTGCGACCTCACTGACGCTGCTTCCGTCGCTGCCGCCCTCGAGGGTATCCGGCCCACCCATGTGTTCATCACCGCCTGGTCGCGGCAGGAGACGGAAGACGAGAACTGCAAGGTGAATGGTTCGATCGTCCGCAACGTTCTCGATGCCCTGCGTGGCCGAGGTGTGAACCATGTCGCCCTCGTTACCGGCACCAAGCATTATCTTGGGCCTTTCGAGAACTATGCGAAAGTCGCGCCGCAGACGCCGTTCCGCGAAGAGCAGGAGCGACTTCCCAACCAGAACTTCTACTATGTGCAGGAAGACGAGGTCTTTGCGGCGGCAGCCCGCGAAGGGTTCACCTGGTCGGTGCATCGGCCGCACACCCTGATCGGCTATGCGGTCGGAAACGCCATGAACATGGCGGCCACGCTTGGCGTCTATGCCTCTCTCTGCAGGGAAACCGGGATGCCCTTTGTGTTTCCCGGATCCGCCGAGCAATGGCAGGCGGCAACCGACGTGACGGATGCCCGCATCCTCGCAAATCACCTGTGCTGGGCCGCAACGACGCCAGCAGCTGCCGACACGGCGTTCAATGTGGTCAATGGTGACGTGTTTCGCTGGAAATGGCTCTGGCCGCGGATCGCCGCCTATTTCGGCATCGAAGCCGCGGACTATCCGGGCTCTCCGCAGCCGCTCGAGACGAAGATGGCCGATGCCGCACCCATCTGGGACGCGCTCGTGAAGAAGCACGGCCTCAAGGAAAATGCGCTCTCGCGCGTCGCCTCTTTCTGGCACACGGACGCCGACCTTGGCCGGCAGGTGGAGACATTCAACGACATGGCCCGCAGCCGCAAGGCCGGTTTCCTTGCCTACCAGGACACGACGGAATCCTTCACGGACGCCTTCGATCGCCTGCGCGCCGACCGGATCATTCCGTGATGACAGGACCACGCGACCAGCAAGGAGATCGACAGGCCATGGCGGACATCGGTTACTTTACGGAGACGAACTCGGTCGACACCGTCAATGCGCGCATGGGCGCTGACGTTGATCCGCGTCTTGCGCAAGTGATGGCGAGCCTTGTGAAGCATCTGCATGACTTTGCCCGGGAGGTCCAACTGACGCAGGATGAGTGGGAGACGGCGATCGGGTTTCTCACCCGCACCGGCCAGATCTGCACGCAGGAGCGGCAGGAGTTCATTCTTCTGTCCGATACGCTCGGTCTGTCGATGCTGGTGGATGCGATCAACAACCGCCGGCCCGAGGGTGCAACGGAAAACACCGTGTTTGGGCCGTTCCATGTCGAAGGCGCCCCGGTGAGGGAGATGGGCGCGCAGATCTGTCTGGACGGGAAGGGCGAGAGCTGCCTGTTCCTCGGCCGTGTGCTCGATCTCGAGGGCAAGCCGATCGAGGGGGCGCGGATCGACGTGTGGTCCGACAATGCCGACGGCTACTATGACGTCCAGCAGCCCGACATTCAGCCGAAATGGAACAATCGCGGCGTATTCGTCACCGGGGCCGACGGACATTACAGCTTCATCGGCATCAAGCCGGTGTCCTACCCCATTCCCGACGACGGTCCTGTGGGCGAGATGCTCGCGCATCTGGGACGGCACCCATATCGCCCGGCTCACATGCACTACATGGTGCGAGCCGAAGGCTATCAGAAGCTGGTGACGCATACGTTTGTCGGTGGTGATGCGTATCTCGAATCCGACGCGGTGTTTGGCGTCAAATCGACCCTTGTCGCGCCCTTCGACCGCCTTGAAGACGGCGACACGCTGTGGCGTTCGGAGTTCGATTTCATCCTCGTGCGACCTGACCAGTCAAGATAGGAGCCAGGCTTGGACAATTTCATCTATAATGGAAATCCGGCCCGCGTGATTTTCGGGCGTGGAACGATCTCTCGCCTGGCGGAAGAGGCCGAGCGATTGTCGGCCGATCGGGTGCTGGTGCTTTCAACGCCCGAACAGGCAGACCAGGCGCAGGGGATTGCAGAGGTTCTGGGCTCGCGCTTTGCCGGGCTGTATTCCAAGGCGCAGATGCATACGCCGGTCGACGTGACGGCCGATGCTTTGCGTGAGGTCGAGCGGCTCGGGGCCAATGCGGTTCTGTCGATCGGCGGCGGGTCCACGACAGGGCTTGGTAAAGCGATCGCCTTTCGCACCGACCTTCCGCAGATCGTCGTGCCGACGACCTATGCCGGGTCTGAAGCGACTCCCATTCTGGGTGAGACGGAGAATGGCCGTAAGGTGACGAAATCCGACCCGCGCATCCTTCCCGAGGTCATCGTCTACGACGTGGACCTCACTCTCACCCTGCCGGTTGCCATGTCGGTGACAAGCGGCATCAATGCCGTGGCGCATGCGGTGGAAGCGCTTTATGCCCGCGAGGCCAACCCGATTGTTTCGCTGATGGCGGAGCAGGGGATTGCCGCGATTGCCCGCGCGCTCCCCATCATTGCCCGTCGCCCGGATGATCCGGATGCCAGGGCGGACGCGCTCTATGGGGCCTGGCTCTGTGGCGTGTGCCTTGGATCCGTCGGCATGGCGTTGCACCACAAGCTTTGCCACACGCTCGGCGGCATGTTCAACCTGCCGCACGCCCCCATGCATACGGCACTTCTGCCGCATGCGGTCGCTTATAACGCACCGGCCGCGCCGGAAGCCATGGCGCGTATTGCGCAGGCGCTCTCCGCAAAGGATGCGGCAACGGGGCTGTTTGATTTGGCTCAAGGACTGGGGGCTTCGATGGCTCTTAAAACTATGGGCATGCCGGACGACGGCATCGATCCTGCCGTCGAGCAGGCCATGGCCAACGCCTACTGGAACCCGCGAGTGCTGGAAAAGGATGGTTTGCACCAGCTCCTAGCCGGGGCTTACGAGGGCCAGCGACCAGAATAACGTCCTATAATGAACGGCCCTTGGGAGGGGGTAGCGATGAGCAAGTGGCTTAGTGAATACTGGCAGGTGATATCGGATTGGCTTCGTGAACTGGGCGCGGCCCACGTCGTGGACGACGGCTCATCCGAGCGAAAAGACAAGCCATGATCAGGCACATCGTCATGTGGAACGTGCGCGGCGAGACGCCCGAGGAAAAAATCGCCTCTGCGCGTCTGATCAAGACCAAATTCGAAGGCCTCAAAGGACAGATCCCTGGTTTGAGTGCAATTGAGGTGGGGTTGGACATCAGCCGCATCTCCTATGCCTGCGACGTAGTTCTCTACTCCGAGTTCGACGACGAAGCCGCTCTCAAGCTTTACGCGGACCATCCGGCGCACGCGAAGGTGCGGGCAGAGCTCGAGGGCATCCGGATCGCCCGCCATCAGGTCGATTATATCTGCTGACCACAAGTGTCGCCTGACCGCGGATAAGCGCGGCGCGGCCCCGCCTTCATGCCCTTCTAGGAGACCATCGCATGACCTCTCATTTCAGCAAGACGCCGAGAATTGCTTTTCTCGGAACCGGCGCACAGGGCGCATCGATCGGAGCGGACTTCGTGCTCGCCGGTCATGACGTGACCTTCATCGAGCAATGGCCCGACCATGTGAACGCGATCCGGGAAAATGGGATCACCGTCAATCTACCGACCCGGACGATCAACGCCAGGGTCAAGGCCTTGCATCTCTGCGAAGTCGCGGAGATCAAGGAGCCGTTCGATCTCGTCTTCCTGGTGGTCAAAGCCTACGACACGAAATGGGCAACCCAACTGATCGAGCCGGTGCTGGCCACGGACGGCTTGGTCATCGGCCTCCAGAACGGCATGACGCACGAGGACATCGCGGCCATCGTCGGGCGGGAGCGGACTATCGGCGCCGTCATAGAGATCGCTTCCAACATGTTCGTACCCGGCGTCACCAACCGGCAGAACGATCACGACACATCCTGGTTTGCGCTCGGCGCCCTCGATCCGCAGACCCAGGAGAGGGTGGAGTCGGTCGCCGAACTTCTGCGCTGCACAGGGACCGTCGAGGTGACGGATGATATCCGCTCCGCCAAATGGATGAAGCTCGTCGTCAACGCCGCCGAACTTATTCCGTCTGCCATCGTCAACCTGCCGCTCGGCGATGCAGCCCGCAGCACGGGAATGCTAGAGGTGATGCGGGCGGCCGGCTATGAGGCCATGCAGGCGGCGATTGCCGATGGCGCAAAGATCGTCCCGATCATCGGCATGCCACCGGTCACCACAAACCATCCGGAGCGCTACGTCGACCAGATCTTCGAGGAGGTGCTCACCGTCTTCTCGCAAGCCGATACGCTCACGACCTCGCTGCAGGACTGGCGGAAGGGCCGGCGGGCCGAGATCCAGGAGGTCAACGGCTGGGTCATCGACACGCTGAAAGCGCATGGCCGGACGGCCCCGATCAATCAGCGGGTCGTAGACCTTGCCTATGAGATCGAGGCGAACACGCTTGAGGCGAAACCAGAAAACGCCGCTTTGCTGATCGAAACCTATGCGGCCAGCATCCCGGCGGGCTGAGGGTGCACTGATATGTTTCCCGTCTCGAATACACTTATCCAAAGCGGATATTTTCAGGGTTTTCGTAGTCTTCAAAATACATACAGTTGATCGGAAGGAGTTCGGAGGAGAGAATTTCCCGACGTATTTGAAGCGCCGGATTGCGTACTTGTTTTAGCAAGAGATGCTGACCGGTCAGAGTGACAAATTCTTGGAGGAGCAAGAATTTGGGCAATCCGCAAATCATCGTGCCTTGTGAAGTTCTGACCGCGCAGCGGTTCGGAGCCAGCTACAGGCTTGCCGAAGCTTGAGGCTGAGGCCGACGATGCCAAGGATCTGTCCAGCAGATTGCTTCCTCCAGGTATGAACCATAACCGGCTCTGGGAGGAGGACGCGATGCCTGATTTTGCTGACAAACCGACGTGTCTCTTTGCAGACTTCAAGGCGGCGTCCAACGCCGCCGAAGAGATCGGTTTGCGCCGCCCGGCCATCGCCTCGGGTGAGGTGCGATCATCAAAAGGAGCCGACCGGTGAGTGCAGTCTCAACAATCCCCACACGGGCGGACAGCTATGCCCCAGGCCGGATGAAGCTGACGCGGAGTTTCGTGACCGTGGTCTTCTCAACCATGGTCCTTCTGGTCGCCTGCCTGGTCTTTGCGCCCTCAAGCGTATCCTGGGGTGCCCTGTCAGGCAGTCTTCCGTTTGCGGCGATCATTGCCATTGTCGGCCTCGGCCAGTTGATGGTGGTTCAGCAGGGCGGCTTTGACCTCTCGCTTCCCGGTGCCGTCTCTCTCGCCGTCGTGGTCTCGACCCATTACCCGCAGCAGAATGACGGATTGCTGTATCAGGCGGTGCTCTTGGCGCTGGCCTTCAATCTGACGATCGGCTTTCTCAATGGCGCGCTCGTCAGCATCTTCCGCCTGAACTCGATCATTGCGACGATTGGCACCAACGCACTGCTTTATGCGACCGTCTTTGCCATGTCGGGCGGGGTGCCGTCTGTTACGACGGGCCTGCTCGCCAATATTGCCGGCGGCGAAACCTTCGGCCTGCCCAATGCCGTCTACTTCGCCCTCGGCGCCACCGCGCTGGTCTCCTTCATGCTGAAAAAGACCGTGGGCGGCCGCCGGTTCGAGGCGATCGGCGCAAGCCCTGCTGCCGGAGAGGCCGCGGGCCTTCGCGTGCGCTCCTATCAGATGATGGCCTATGTCTATGCCCAGCTGTTCTATTGCCTGGCCGGCGTCCTGATTGCCGGCATCACCCGCGAACCGACGGCCTTCCAAGGCGATAGCCTGCTGCTGCCGTCGGTTGCCGTCGTCGTGTTGGGAGGCACGTCGCTGCTCGGCGGGCGCGGATTTCCCATCTCGACGGTGCTGGCGGCCTTCTTCCTCAACCAGCTGAGCCAGTTCGCGCTGTCGGTCGGTGTGCCCTATTCAGCACAAACCATCATCCAGGCCTTGGCCCTCGGTTTCGGCATCGGCGTCTACTCGCTCCGGTGGAGCGGGAAAGTCAGAAAAACAACCTAACAATAACAAGTGGAGGAGCAGACATGAACTATGCAAATTTGAAGAAGGGCCTGGCAGTCTCGGTTGCGACTGCGGTCATCGCACTGGGAGGTGCGGGTCTGGCCAAGGCGGAGACACCGTCCTGGTGCGGGCCCAAGAAGGCGACGCTTGCCCTTCTCGACGGCTACGGCGGCAACAGCTGGCGTCAGGTGACGACGGCATCCGGCAAGCAGACCGTCGAACTGTGCGCCAGTATCACCAAGTATGAGTATGCCGACGGCCAGGGCGACACCCAGAAGGCAATCTCCGACATCAAGGGTATGGCCGCCAAGGGCGTCGATGCACTGGTCGTCTTTGGCGACGCCGGCCCGGCCATGCTGCCGGCCATCACCAGCGTCTTCAAGGCCGGAAAGATCATTGTGCCCTACCGCGTCGCTGTTGGCGGCAAGGAAGGCATGAATTATTCGAAGTTCATCGGCTCGTCCTTCGAAAACGACGGCGTCACTTGGGGCAAGTGGATCAAGGGTGTGCTTCCCAAGGGTGGCAATGTCCTGTTCCTCAGCGGACCTGCCGGCAACAGCCAGGGCCTGGATGAGCTGAAAGGCCTGAAGAGCGTGCTCGGGCCTGAGTATGTCTTCGTCAATCAGGCGCCTTTTGCCGTCACCAACTGGGATCCGGCGCTGACGCAAAAGGTGCTGACCGCCGAAATCGCCAAGAACGCCAAGATCGACGTCATCGTGTCCGATTTCGGCCCGTCGCTGGTCGGCGCTCTGCCGGCCTTCACCAAGCAGGGCAAATCGATCCCGGCGCTTGCCACGTCGGACGGCAACTCGCTCGGCTGCTTCTGGCAGGACAATCACGCCAGCAACCCGGACTTCAAGCTGTTCACCGTCGCCACCGGTAACGACAATGTCCGGTTGGCCGTGCAGTGGGCCGTCGCGCTTGCAACCGACGGCGAAAAGCCGAAGGAGCAGATCTTCGAGGCGCCTGCTTATGAGGATTCCGTATCGGGCAAGCCCAATGCCGTTCAGTGCCGCAAGGATCTGCCGGGCGCCATCTACATGTCCTCGGCGCTGAAGCCGGAAGACCAGGCAAAGGCCGTCGGCCAGTAACTGAAACTTACGCATCGCTGACCCCGGAGGGTTTACCTTCCGGGGCTCTGTCACCAGGACGGATTGCAAATAATGTTGGCACGAAACAGTCAAGACGTGGCGCTGGACGCTCGGGATGTGGTGATCCGCCTTTCGGGCATCTCGAAATATTTCTCGGTTGTCGCGGCACTGGCCGATGTCAGCGTGGAATTCCGGGCCGGCGAAGTGCATGCCCTTCTCGGCGAGAACGGCGCCGGCAAATCGACCCTGATGAACATCATTTCCGGAACGCTGCAGCCGACCGAGGGAGAGATTCACTTCGAAGGCCGCGCCGTACAGCAAATGACCCCGGAAATCGCCAAGTCCCACGGGATTGGCATCTGCTTCCAGCATCCTGCCATTCTGGACGATCTGTCGATCCTGGAAAACCTGCGCGTGGCGTTGCCAGCCTCGGTGTTTGCGGGCGCAAAGCCCGACGATGTGGGCCGGCGCGTGCTTGCCAAGGTCGGCCTGCATCTCCCTCTTGGCATGCGCGCCGACGGTCTGACGGTTGCGCAGAAGCATTTGCTGGAGATCGCCAAGGCGCTGGCGCTTGAGCCGAAGGTGCTGATCCTGGACGAACCCACTGCCTCGCTCGACCAGGATTCGACCGACATGCTGTTTGCCCGCATCCGAGAGGTTGCGGCCGCTGGCACATCGGTCATCTACATCACCCATCGCCTGGCCGAACTTCGCCAGATCGCCGATCGGGTCACCGTGCTTCGGGATGGTCGCGTGCGCGGCTCCGCCGTCATCGGCGAGATCAGCGATTCCGATCTGGTCGGGCTGATCGTCGGGCGTACTCTGGAATCGGCATTCCCGCCGAAAGCGTCATCTGCCGATACGGAGACCGGTCTGTCCGTGGTGGGCATCACCAACAGGGACCTGAAGAACATCAGCTTCGACGTGCCGCGCGGGCAGATCGTTGGGATCGCCGGTGTCGCCGGCAACGGTCAGCCGGAACTGATGCGGGTTCTTGCAGGGCTGATGCCTGCCGAGGGGCAGATCGTCTTACGCGGACGCGCACTCGCCCAACCGGAACTCCTCCATGAGGCGGCCTTCATGCCGTCGGATCGCCACGTCGAAGGTGTCGCCGGTAGTTTGACCGTTCGGGAAAACGCAACCTATTCCGCGCTTGAGAAGTTCGCGGTCGGTGGCGTGATGAGCCGCAAGAAGGAACTGGCGCAGGTCGGCGCGATCTTCAGTGAGCTGGCGGTCAAGACGCCGGGGATCGAAGCGCCGATTTTTGCGCTGTCGGGCGGCAACCAGCAAAAAGTGGTCATGGCCCGCGCACTTTTGTCCGAACCGGGACTGATCATTGCGGACGAACCGACGCAAGGGGTGGATGTCGGAGCCCGGTTTGAAATCTACCGAATTCTGCGCGAAGTCTCCGAGGCGGGAACGCCGGTTGTGGTGAACTCGTCCGATGCCGTGGAGCTCGAAGGGCTGTGCGACAAGGTCGTCGTGCTGTCGCGCGGGCATGTGGTCGAGATCCTTGAAGGTGACGACGTCACCGAAGAACGAATAGTCACTGCGGCCGTTGGAGCGGAGACGCATGGCGACAGCAGTTCGACGGTGGCACAGCCGAGTACCGGCAGCCGATGGCGCGACCTTCTGCGGTCGGACAATGCTCCAGCGGTCCCGCTTGCCATCGTGACCGTGCTTCTCGGGCTCTATGTCTATGGCCAGAACGAGAACTTCTTCTCCGTCTACAACATCTACAACATCTTGCTTCTGGCGACCGCGCTCGGCTTTATTGCCATGGGCCAGACCGTGGCGCTGCTGATGGGCGGGATCGATCTTTCGGTCGGTCCGCTCGCCGGATTTCTGGTCGTGGTCGCGTCATTTTTCATTACCGACGACAATTCCACTGCGATGATGGCGGTCGGCTTCCTCCTGATGTTTGCCGGCGCCTTTGTGACCGGGGCTATCAACGGTGTGCTGATCCGATTTGCGAATTTCACCCCGATTGCCGCGACGCTCGCCATGTATATCGCGATCCAGGGCTGCAGCTTCCTGCTGCGTGACAATCCGGATGGCTATATCAGCGCGACGGTCACCGACTGGGTCAACTGGCAATTGGGTCCTTTCCCGGTCGCCTTTCTGGTACTGGTTGTTGCAGCGGTCGGCGCCGAATTCTTGCTGCGCCGGACCCGGGCCGGATGGCGTCTGCGGGCGGTCGGATCCGATGAACAATCTGCGCGCCGGGCCGGCATTCCTGTCGAACTCACCTTCATCGGCGGCTATATCGCCTGTTCGCTGCTGACCGCTGTCGGTGCCATCATGCTGATGACGCAGATCGGTGTCGGTGACCCGCGCCAGGGCGTGAACTACACGCTGGCCAGCATCACCGCAGTCGTTCTGGGCGGAACGAGCCTTTCGGGCGGGCGGGGAACCTTCATCGGAACCCTTCTCGGAGCCGTGCTTCTGACCGAAGTGCTGAACGCGGTGACATTCCTGGGGCTGACCCAGACCTACCAGTATCTCTTCCAGGGATTGCTGGTTGTGGTGGCAGCGCTGATCTACGCAAGCGCTGGCCGGCGGAAATCGCACTGACTTCCTGGTTCTGAACACGAGTACCTGCCGTCGATCGTAAGAAGACGACCCGGAACACGCATCTTGACTGATTCCATATATCCAGTATTCTGGATATATGGAATCAGAAGTCGCTATTCTCGCCCTTGCTGCGCTTGCTCAGCCAACCCGGCTCGAAGCTTTTCGCCTGCTTGTCAGGCATGAACCGGATGGACTGCCCGCAGGTGACATAGCGCGCGCGCTCGCGGTGCCACAAAACACGATGTCTGCGCATCTCAACATCTTGTCACGCGCGGGTCTTGTTTCTTCGCAGCGCCAAAGCCGCGTCGTTACCTACCGTGTGGAGATGGAGACGTTACGGGAATTGGTGCTCTTCCTTCTCAAGGACTGCTGTGGCGGAAACGCAGAGCTCTGCGCGCCGCTGATTGCGGAACTCACCCCGTGCTGCCCTCCGGGAAAGGCGCTCTCATGACCGACAAGACATTCAACGTCCTGTTTCTGTGCACCGGCAACTCTGCGAGATCGATCCTCGCGGAAAGTGTTCTGCGAAAAATTGGCGCTGGGAAATTCAATGCCTACTCGGCGGGAAGCCAGCCTAAAGGCAACGTCAACCCAATGGCGCTCGATGTGCTTGTTGGCCACAAGTTTCCCACGGAGGGACTTCGGTCAAAAAGTTGGGACGAGTTTGCGGGTGCCGAGGCTCCGCAATTGGATTTTATCTTTACGGTCTGCGACAACGCTGCTGGCGAATCCTGCCCGGTCTGGCCGGGAAAACCGATGACCGCCCATTGGGGTATCGAGGATCCTGCTGCGGTGGAGGGGACCGACGCGGAAAAGCGCATCGCCTTCACCACAGCGCTTCGCTACATGAAGCTGCGTATTGCGGCTTTCGCCGCGCTGCCTTTGCAAAGCCTCGAAAGGATAAGCTTGACCGCCAAGCTTCAGGAAATCGGTCAGCTCGAAGGATCGACAAACAAGAGGCCTGACGTCGCATGACTAACCCTATCGATATCGTCATCTACCACAACCCGGACTGCGGGACCTCGCGCAACACGCTTGCGATGATCCGCAACGCCGGCATCGAACCCCATGTGGTTGAGTATCTCAAAACCCCGCCAGCGCGCGCGCTGCTTAAGCAGTTGATCGACCGGATGGGAATATCCGCGCGCGATCTTCTTCGCGAAAAGGGAACGCCATTTTCCGAACTCGGTTTGGGCGACCCTTCCTTGTCCGATGAGCAACTGGTCGATGCCATGATGGACCATCCCATCCTGATCAACCGCCCGATCGTCGTCACGCCTGCCGGTGTCAGGCTGTGCCGACCATCGGAAGCGGTGTTGGATATTCTTCCAGCTGGCCAGCAGGCTGCGTTTGCGAAGGAAGACGGCGAAATCGTCGTCGACCAAACCGGCCGTCGCGTCGTCTGACGCACGCCATTCAAGCCGAACCCGTGCGGCCCAGTCTTCATGGCAAGGCTGCGGACGATGTCTATCTGCCAAGGAGGCCGCAAATGCGTCCCGAAGAACCAACACTGCGTCTGTCGTTCCTCGACCGCTATCTGACCGTCTGGATTTTTGCCGCCATGGCACTGGGTGTGCTGCTCGGAACTGTCTTTACCGGCCTGCCCGCAGCGCTCGACAGCCTGTCCGTCGGCACCACCAATATTCCGATTGCCATCGGCCTCATCCTGATGATGTATCCGCCTTTGGCGAAAGTGCGCTTTGAGGAACTTCCTCAGGTGTTTGCCGACAAGCGGGTTCTGGCGATTTCTCTCCTGCAGAACTGGATTATCGGTCCGGTGCTGATGTTCGCGCTGGCGGTGATCTTCCTGCGGGACTATCCGGAATACATGACCGGCCTTATCCTGATCGGTCTTGCCCGCTGCATTGCAATGGTTCTCGTCTGGAACCAGCTTGCCCGGGGCGACAACCAGTATGTCGCGGGTCTCGTTGCCTTCAATTCGATTTTCCAGATCCTGTTTTTCAGCATCTATGCGTGGTTTTTCCTGTCCGTCCTGCCTCCGCTGTTTGGTCTTGAAGGCAGTGTGATTGACGTCTCGTTCTGGACGATTGCGGAAGCGGTGTTGATCTATCTCGGTATTCCGTTCCTTGCGGGATATCTGTCGCGCCGCTTGCTGACCGCGAGCAAGGGCAGGGACTGGTACGAGAATGTCTTCCTCCCGAAGATCAGCCCGATGACCCTGGCCGCCCTTCTGTTTACGATCGTCGCCATGTTCAGCCTGAAGGGCGGCGACGTGGTCCGCCTGCCGGGCGATGTGGTGATGATCGCCATTCCGCTGACGATCTACTTTCTCATCATGTTTCTTGTCAGTTTCTGGATGGCGAGGTCGGTGGGGACAGATTATCCGCGCACGACAGCGGTTGCCTTTACTGCGGCCGGCAACAACTTCGAGCTGGCCATCGCGGTTGCCATTGCCGCGTTCGGCCTGGCGTCCCCGGTCGCATTTGCGGCCGTCATCGGCCCGCTCGTCGAGGTTCCTGTGCTGATCCTTTTGGTACAGATGGCACTGTGGATGGGCCGCAGATATTTTGCCAAATCGGCAGGAAGCCCGGCCGTGTAGCGCTCCCAGCGGGCAACCAAGGACGCACGGATCCCAGCGTACTGGTTCAGGCCGGACGGCTCGCGAGATGATCGCCAGACTTGTGGCGGCGCTCCAGTCGCGCAATCCCGACGAAGGCGACAATCGCACAGGCCCCGAGCGCTGTTGTGATGGTCAGTGACCACAGCGTGCCGAAATGGGCCATGGCAAACGACAGCGCAAACGGTGCGGTCGCGGACAGGATCAATCGTGCGGCCATGACCTTGCCCTGCAGCCTGCCGTAGCCAGCGCTGCCAAACAGCATCAGCGGCAGGGTGCCGGTGACGATGCTGAAAAGACCGTTGCCCAAACCGAAGACAACGGCAAACGCCATGGCGCCTGCCACCGACGGAGCGGTAAGGGTGAGGATCAATACACCCCCGGGGATCAACGTGGCGGCAATCGTTGCCAAAGCCAGCGGCGGCAGATTGCCGCCGAGCATCATATTGGCAAACCGGCTCAGCACTTGTGACGGACCAAACAGCGTGCCGACAATGGCGGCAGTGGCCCCAAGGCCAAGACCCGACAACAGCGGCACCATATGGACCAGGATCGCCGCACTGACGAGAGATTGCAGTGAAAACCCCACCACCATCAGCTTGAACCCGAACTGCCGGACGTCCGGGCTGAGGCACCCTTCGACGACTTGCGCCGTGCCGTTCTGTTTCTGCGACTTCCCCTGGGCAAGGCCGTAGGACAACCAGGCGTGCAGAGGCAGGCAGACGAGCAGATTGAGCCCGGCAAACACCAGGTAGACATTCTGCCAGGACAGATGGGCGTGCAGAGCCGTTGTGATGGGCCAGAAGATCGTCGAGGCGAAGCCGGCGATCAGGGTCAGATAGGTGATGCTGCGCTGGGCGGTGCGGGGGCTTGCCTGCACCAGCAGCGCAAAGGCCGCGCCATATTGTACCAGATTGGCGGCGATCTCGATCACGATCAGAGCGGCGACGAAGCCGCTCTTTCCCGGCGCATAGGCACAAGCGACCAGCGCTGCCGCGGCAATCGCGGATCCGGCCGTCATCACCCGTCCTGCGCCAAAATGATCAATGGCCCGGCCGAGCCAGGGAGCGGTCAAGCCGCCCAGAAGAAGTGCCGCCGAAAGTGCGGCAAATATCCACTCCGTCGACCAGTTCAGGTCTCGCGCCATATCGGGTGCAAGAATGCTGAAGCTGTAATAGAGAGTTCCATAGCCGATGATCTGGGTGAGGCCTAGGGCAAGGATAGTGCCGATCGGCGGCCGCTCGCTCATATCGACTTCAGATCCACGCGCTGTTCGAGCTTTGCGGCCTCTTCCTTCCTCTCGCTATAGCGGTCTGTCAGATAGTCGGACGCATCCCGGGTCAGCAATGTGAATTTGACCAGTTCCTCGCAGACATCAACGACGCGATCATAGTAGGCCGAGGGTTTCATGCGGCCATCCGTGTCGAACTCCTGCCATGCCTTGGCAACCGACGACTGGTTCGGAATGGTGATCATCCGCATCCAACGACCGAGAATGCGCAACTGATTGACCGCGTTGAAGGACTGCGAGCCACCGGAGACCTGCATGACGGCAAGCGTCTTGCCCTGCGTCGGTCGCACCGAACCGGTCGTGAGGGGGATCCAGTCGATCTGCGCCTTGATAATGCCGGTCATTGCACCGTGCCGCTCGGGGCTGACCCAGACATGGCCTTCCGACCAGAGAGAAAGCGCCCGCAATTCCTGAACCTTCGGATCCGTATCGGGTGCGGCATCTGGTAGGGGCAAACCTTCGGGGTTGAAGATCTTCACCTCGCATCCAAGGTGCTCGAGGAGCCGGGATGCCTCTTCCGCCAAAAGACGGCTGAACGAAATCTTCCGCAGCGATCCATAGAGGATCAGGATCCGCGGCTTGTGCTGCGAATAGGGTGGTCGAAGTGCCTCAAGGTCGGGCTGGGAAATGAGATCAAGCGAGGCCGCTGGCAGATCAGCCATTTGGATACTCCATCGAAAAAGATTGAAACGTTCGCATTTAGGGCTCCTATGACCCAGACCCTGCGAGTTCTGTAGGCCCGCAACCGGCATCAGATTGGCCCGAACAACAGTTCTCCATCAGGAAATGGGCAAGGCCGTTGAGGGTCTCGAAATTCGCGCTGTAGACGATGGAGCGTGACTCCCGCTGAGCGCTGATCAGGCCCGCATGTTCCAGTTCTTTGAGATGAAAAGAAATGTTGGAAGGCGACACGTTCACAGCGTCGGCAATCATACCCGCCGCCAGTCCGCCCGGGCCTGCGACGACGAGCTTGCGAATGACCTGCAGTCGGGTCTGCTGTGACAGTGCGCCAAACGCATCAAGGACCTGTCGCTCGTTCACCAGTTCGTTCCTTGTCCAATAGTGATCAGGCGCGGGCGCTTGCCCGGCTTTCAAAGCCCTGTAAAGGCTATAGAACAATAATTATTCAAGACTTCAAGGATTATTGAAATATTGGCCGAAAACAATCTGCGTGACGAAGCCCGCGCGCTCGATCCCAGAATTCCATTCGGTCTCTCAAGCTGGTCGCAGGGTAGGGGCCGAGCTTTATAAAACCAAGGTTCGAAGCCGCAGCGAAGCTCGCGTTCCGAACGGTTGTCTTGTCGCGTGGACGCCAAACCGTTCGGACGCTTTCCAGTCAGCCTAGCGGGCTGGCGGAAATTCCAGCTTCTTTACGTCGTAGCCGAGTTCGCTCGCCTTGCGCACCATGCGGTTGAGCTTGGATTTCGATGGTACGGTTCGCGAATAGATCCACAGGTCCGACATCGACGGGTTGGCGCTGATGAACCAGGATTTATCCGGCGATTTGTAGAGCACGCGGTAGGTGAAGGTGATGAACAGTGGATAGCGGACGCGCATCGTTGCGTTCGTCGTTCCGTAATCCTGGATCTTCCCGGTCCCATTGATCGTTTTGAGGCGCCCGTTTGGAGTATCGACACGACAACCGTCTTCGACCATGACCGTGTCAGGCGTTTTGCCCTTGCGGTAGGTGGAATAACCGGCAACACAGCCATCGGTCAGGAACATCGGGGTCCTCCCGATTTCCAGCCATGTCCCCTGGTAATGATCCGGCCCGACTTTGACGACATCGGGAGCGGCGAGGGCCTGCGATACGACGCCGATCGCGAAAAGGCATGTGATTAAGTGCAAGCTGAGATGTCTGATAAGATTGTGCATATGCTCATCCTGTCGGTTGCCGATCCCGCGTGATCTCGAGGCAACCGTACTCCCCGCGGAAGTACTCGCAGTTGCCAAACGGAACCACACATCAGCCGCATCCAGGGTCGCCGAGACATGCGCCACAGGCACAACCAGTTTGTTTGCCGGCCAACGATGTGGATCTATGGCTGCGACGGGCAAAATCAAGCGCGTTGCCACGCGCGAACAACTGCTCGGCTGGTCTCGATCCAAGGGCGCGGCTTATCGGGTTGGCCCTATCGCTTGGTAAGCAAGATTGCGGCAAAGGGCTCCGAGTTGACGTTCGTGAGAGGTTGACTTAGGAGGGGCCGCCGTGACGCTTGATGTCCTCGTCTTGCCCGCTGTCACAGCGTTGCTGCGATCAGACCTGCCTCGTGGACATCCTGTGGCCAGACCATCATAGAGCCGCGCCAGTGTAGGCGTTTGACAAGCCGGATTTTACACCATGAGTGCCCAACCCGAAGTCGCTGGTTTTTACGACGCGCGTAGCGGCAGCATCCAGTATGTCGTAAGCTGCAAGGCCACGAAGAAATGCGCCATCATCGATCCGGTTCTCGACTACGACGAGAAATCCGGAAGCACGGCCACGCGTCACGCCGATGCGCTCCTTTCACATATCCAGATGCAGGGACTGGACGTCGCATGGATCCTCGACACGCATCCCCATGCAGACCATCTCACCGCAGCAGCATACCTCAAGTCGAAGACCGGCGCGCCGACCGCGATCGGCGCCGACGTGGTCAAGGTCCAGGCGCTATGGAAGGACATCTACAATGCGCCGGCGATGCCAACCGACGGATCCCAGTGGGACCGGCTGTTTTCGGATGGCGACCGGTTCATGATCGGTGAGATCGAGGGCCGCGTCATGCATTCGCCCGGCCACACACTGGCATCGATCACGTATGTGGTCGGCGATGCGGCCTTCATCCACGACACGCTGTTCATGCCCGACAGCGGTTCGGCCCGCGCCGATTTTCCCGGAGGCAGCGCTGAAGATCTCTGGTCGTCGATCGAGGCAATCCTGAACTTGCCCGACGACACCCGGCTGTTCACCGGCCACGATTATCGTCATGGCGGGCGGGAAGCGCTTTGGGAGAGCACCGTCGCGCAACAGAAGGCGCAGAACATTCACCTCCGGTCAGGGCGTGACGAGTTTATCCAGTCTCGCATCAGCCGTGACAAAACGTTGCCGTTTCCAAAACTGATGCTGCATGCCTTGCAGGTCAATCTGATGGCAGGAGAGCTGCCGCCAAAGGAGGCGAACGGCGTGAGGTACCTGAAGATCCCGATCGACGCCTTCCCTGTGGCGGCCTGGTAAGACATTTGTCGGCGCCAAGCGTGAACTCACGAAATAGTGCGGCCGTAGGCGGTTTGATGCTTTTCAGAAGGGGATAATGTTTGCATATTGTCTCGGCAGACGACGATACAGTCGTCGGCAACCCTCGGTATAGCTTGGAGGAGCGATTACATGAAGCGGACGTGGCCTGAGGAATTCGACTTCATACTGGATGGGGCTGAGGAGGTTTCGCTGGAGGTTCCAGTGGCCCGCAAGGGAGATGTTTCGCAGGGCGAAACGGTAACGCGCCATGCTCTTAAGGTCCGTCTCACGCAACAGGATTACGAACGTGTCTGGCCGTTGGCGGAAACACGCTATCGTCTTGGCGGTAGCCGTACTGGCAAAGCGATCACGCTGATCGCCAACAATCCGCACTACCAGCAATGGCACCCGGCCGACGGAGGTTCGGACGCAGGCGATGCCGAGGGCGGCCGATCCTATGCGACCCGCTATGTGGTCGTGTTCTTCCTGCTCGACGAAGTGCGAGAGACTGCAGACGCCTGACCTCTTGAGATCGCAGCCGGCCTAGAAACCCGACTGCACATGAGAGAAAATCTCGACAACGAGAAGATTGAGTTGGCCGCCTATGAACGGGGCGGCCACTGCCAGCGCTACAAAGACAGCAACAATTTTTGGCGCAAAGCTCAGCGTGCTTTCCTGGACCTGCGTGAGAGCCTGGACAAGGCTGATAACCAGGCCGACTGCCATCGCGGTGAAAACCGCGGGCGCTGAAGCAAGGAGCATTGCCCAGACAGAGATCCGCAGGATCTCCAACGCGTCTGCTTCTGTCATTTCACACCAGCATTGAATGTATATTGGGCGGCGAGACCGCGTTTCGTATCTGCCTTAATACAGATTCGGCGGTTGTCAGAGTTAAGTATTGTTAAGATGCGTAAAACGTCTGGACTGCGATAAAATAACGTACAATTTGCGTATTGAAGCAGAGACGTAATGCGGAGATGCTTAGCCGCCGCAGCTTATATCTTGCTTGTATTACTTCTCGCTGATGTTGCGCCGGACTCGGTTCGGTCCATGAAGATACGCGATTTTATTCAATGGTGGTTGGAGGCGTTATGGACATCGGTCTGTCGGGAGAAGTTCTTCCCTTCGATGAGGGCGACGCCGCCGATCTACTGAAGGTTATGGGGCACCCCGCACGGTTCAAAGTCCTTTGTCTGGTGCAGGATCGGGAGCGCGACGTGCGTTCACTCGCAAAGGCGGTGAATCTCAGCCAATCGGCACTCTCTCAACATCTGAAGATTCTCAGGGACGCGAACCTCGTCTCGGCGCGTCGACAAGCGCAGACGGTTTTCTATCGCTCTCACGAGGAAGGTGTCCGCCAGGTTCTTGACTGTATGCAAAGCATATTCTGTCCCGTCGCAGAGACTCACGATGCTGTGGCGGTTGCCTACGCTTAGACCCTACGCAATGACCTTGACGATGTCCCAGCTCTCTTCTGTCAATATCGACCGCTGTCTTGAGAATGCAATGAGCACGCTGCCGGTCATAGCAGCGCTTACATGCGGCATGAATTTTAAGGCAAAAACTCGTATTTTTGGCTCTATGCTTGACGATTGCCAGATATAGCCTCGGTCAAACGATGGCGCTGCTTAAATCAAGTTCTGCTACTATAGCATAGGGCGAACTATTAACGGTTTTTTATCCCCTGAATCCTAGATTTGTGGTGCCAGATAGGCGCCGTGGCGCCGCATACCCATGAGGGTTTTATGGCCGTGAAGATCAGGAACAGCCGCCACCTGACAGTCTAACACCTGTTCGGTAGACATCTGGGTTTTTGAGCCCCCTTGCTTGCCACGCGATGGCTTCGAAGCACGCGCGCCGGTGATGGACTGCGTTCCCGTCAGCAACAGATCGCACTCGCTTTAGCGGGCAGACCAACCATGCCTTGTTACCAAGGGACCGCAGCAGGGGACATACATGAGTACGCAGAAATCAGCACAGGCAACGCTTAACGACCGACTGGACTTCGCTGGTCTTGGTGATCCACAGCGCAGGACACTCGCAGCATTGGCGCCCATCATTAACGGGTCGCTCGATAGCGCGCTCGATGTGTTTTACGCCAAGGTCCGTCATCACCCGGAAACCTCCAAATACTTTTCCGGTGAAAATCACATCACCCAGGCAAAAGGACGACAGGCTCGACACTGGGAAACGATTTCCTCGGCAAAGTTCGACGAAGCCTATGTTGATGAAGTCACCATGATCGGCAAAGCCCATGCAAGGCTTGGGCTTCAACCGCGCTGGTACATTGGCGGCTATGCGTTGATGATCGAGAACATCGTGCGCGCCGTCATCGATAATGAGCTTGGTAGTTTCCTGGTGCGCGGCAAACGCCAGAAGATCGGAGACGACGTAACGACGGTTGTCAAAGCGGCCCTCGTGGACATGGATTATGCGATCTCGGTCTATCTCGACGTCCTTGCGGAAGAGAGAGCCACGCTGAAGCGGAGCAGGCGACGCTGAAAGCGGAACAAGACACAGCGCTCTCAGCCCTCGAAAGTGCGTTGAGATCTCTCTCCGGCGGTGATCTGACCCGGCCCTTGGAACAGCCCCTCGCGGTCAGTTTCGACGGGCTCAAGCATAATTTCAACGATTCCGTATCGAGCCTCAACGGTGCTCTTTCCGAGATCTCAAGCACGGTCGGCTTCGTTCTCTCGCAGTCGGCCGAAATCGCCACTGCGACCGACGAAATGGCAAAGCGCACCGAACGGCAGGCCACGGCGCTTGAAGAAACAGCGGCAGCGCTGGAGCAGATCAGTTCAATCGCGCGGCAGTCTCAAACCCGGACGACAGAAGTCCAGGCGGTCGTGACGGCCTCTGCAACAGAGGCAGCAACGTCCGGAGAAATCGTAGAGCAGGCCGTCAAGGCGATGAGCGACATTGTCGAGTCATCCAAACAAATGAACGACATCATTAGTGTCATTGACGAAATCGCGTTCCAGACGAACCTCCTCGCACTCAATGCGGGGGTCGAAGCAGCCCGTGCCGGTGACCAGGGGAAAGGCTTTGCGGTGGTGGCGCAGGAGGTGCGGGAGCTCGCGCAACGCTCAGCCCGGGCCGCCAAGGAAATCAAGGATCTCATCTCGAGATCTTCTCAGGATGTCGCGCGCGGCGTCGATCTTGTGAACACAACGGGCAAGGCATTGAGAAGCATCGGCAGACAGGTGCAGACGATCGACGAACACATGGTATCGATTGCCATGTCGTCGCGCGAACAGGCGACTGGGATAGCTGAAATCAACTCTGCCGTGGGCAGCATGGATACGATCACGCAGCAAAACGCTGCCATGGTGGAAGAGACGTCTGCGGCGACGATAAAACTCTCCAACGAGGCCGAGAGACTTTCGGAGCTTGTCGCCGGGTTCAAAACGACGCCAAGCGCGGTGGGGCAAAGCAACGGTCGGGCGCATTCTCCTGCAGCTTCGCCTGCGCGACAAATGATCCAGTCGCTTCCTGGCAAACTACAGCGGTCGAAGGCGGCCAATGAAGGCTGGTCGGAATTCTGAGCATGGCGACCCGGTACGCCACATCATGAGGGTAGTTTTGTGAAAATGCTGATCGCAATACCACTCGCACTGCTGGCTGCCGGGCTCTCCACCGCACAAGCGCTCGATAAACTGATCCTTTTGGTCAAAAGGAATCTCGAGCACCTGGACATCGGCAATACGGCGCAGTTCGATCTGAACATGCTCACGGGGTTTGCGGGTCGCCGAGGGTATAGGTCGGGATCCAAAGCGGCCGGGGCCGAATGGATAGAGATGACGGAAGTCGTCGAGTTTGTGACTCGTATTGTGGACGCAAAACTAGCTGGAGGTTTTTCACCCGCGAACCTCTCCATCGGGCGAGGTTGCGGCGAGGGAATGATGACAGACAGAACCTGCGACATGCAATATCGGGTGGATCTGCGGTTCTTGCCGTCACCGGTCGTCCTGCTGTGGCAATCCCCTAAAGCGAATAAGGGTTAGGCCGATGCTTTCGGATGAACGGGCGGCAGCCTCACTCTTTTCCAATGTGACACAAGGCGGAGATGGGCTGGACGGAATGCTGCAGACGCTGTTTCACATCTCTCCGCTTGCCTATGCCATTTCGACGGCCGGGCCAAACTCCGTTTATGTGCGGGTCAACCAGGCTTACATGGACCTCGTCGGGATGAACGAAACGGCACTGGTTGGTCGCAAACTGACGGATGTCGGCCTGATCGTCGATGGTTCAGACCGTGTTGCCAGGATCAAACTCCTTGACGAGGTTGGGTATTACTCCGCGCAGTCGGGCAAGATCCGGCATCGTGACGGGTGGGAAATTTCCGTGATGATCTCCGCACGCCGGATCAAGATTGGAAACGACCTCTACGATCTCGAGGCGCTGACCGATGTCACCGAACAGACGAGCGCGCAAATCAGACAGGAAGAGGCGTTGCGAGCCGCGGCCGTCACCGATAGCCTGACCGGGCTTCCGAACCGTCTTGGGTTCGAGCAACGGATCGCTCACTTTATCGAAGATCGCGCCAACCATGAGGAGTTCGGGCTCGCAATCTTCGATCTCAACGGCTTCAAGATCGTCAATGACATGCACGGTCACCCGGTCGGGGACGAGTTGCTTGCGGTTATCGGGAAAAGACTGTTGTCGTCCCTGAGAGCGGGAGAATTCGTTTCGCGGCTGGGCGGTGACGAGTTTGCCCTCCTGTTCCAGTCAGACATGGGAGACAGTGCAATGCAGGAGCAGAGGCTCGCCGTGATGATGGACACTGTGCTGGCCGCCGTCACGATCGGAAGCAAAACGCTGCGCGTCGGTGCGGCGCTGGGTTTTGGCTTTGCAAGCGAGGTCAAGTGGTCGAGAACGGCTCTTGTCGCTCTCGTAGATCGGCGCATGTATCACGCCAAACTGACGCGGCGAAGTATTGCGATCCTCGGGCCGCCGGAGGCCTTGGCAACGGCCAACGGCTGATGCCACCCATGGCGACGTGTAAAGACCCTGCCGGTTACGAACCGGCAGGGTCTGATGTCATGGTCTAGCGGCGGACAGCCTTGACGTCTTCCGCAGTGACCGGCGGAGCGTCGTTATGCCAGGCCTGGCGCAGGAAGGTGGCAAGTGCTGCCGCTTCTTCGTCGTTGAGGCGGTCGTTATAGCCCTGCATGCGCACGCGCATGGGACGGTCCTTGGTCGAAGGCAGTTCCGCTCCGTGCAGCATGACATCCAACAGGCCCTTTGAAGACTTCGCGGTAACCAGCGAATTTCCGTCAAGCTCCGGGAAGATTTCCGCGGCACCCTTGCCGTTGACAAAGTGGCAGCCACCGCAATTGTCGAGATAGAGGCGGGGACCGAGCGGCATATCCGCTTTGGCTTCCGTCAGCATTTTCTCGGTGTCGGTAACGTCGGCCTTTTCAGGCGCCGCCGAAGGCGTTGCCGGTGCCGTGGAACCGCCAGTGCTGCCGATCTTCTTGAGGTAGGTTGCGATCGCCAGATTGTCCTCGGGCGTCATGTATTGCAGCGAATCGCGCACCACCAGCATCATCTCGCCGGTTGCCGTGGAATGCGCGTTGCGGGCAGTCGTAAGATAGGCCGCGAGCTCTTGGGTGGACCATTTCTGCGGTGCGCTTTGCGGGCCGCGCAGGTCAGGTGCCGTATAGCCGTCGATCTCGCCGCCGGTCAGGAAGGCAGCGCTGCTCTCGTCGGTACCGTCCTGCGCCATCAGCAGGTTGCGCGGGCTGTGGCAGGCGGCGCAGTGTCCGGCGCCCTGCACGAGATAGGCACCACGGTTGAACTGCTCGTCCTGCGAAACAGGTTCAAAGCCCGGCTTGCCCAGCGCCAGCCAGTTCCAGGCGCGAATGCCCCAGCGCTGGTTGAACGGGAAGGACAGTGCCGTTTCCTCGACCTTGTTGGAAACTGCAGGCACCTCGGTCATGAAATACTGGTAGAGGGCTCGTATGTCCTCTTCCGTCAGCTTGCGATAGTTTTCGTAAGGCATGGCCGGGTAGAGATGCGCACCGTCGTTGCGAACGCCGTCGTAGAGCGCCGCGCGGAAATCATCGAGCGTGTAATTGCCGATGCCGGTTTCCTTGTCCGGTGTGATGTTGGTGGCCCAGATCGTGCCCATCGGGCTGTGGATAGGCCGGCCGCCGGCGAAGGGCTTGCCGCCCTCCGCGGTATGACAGGCCATGCAGTCACCGGCCCGCATGGCGTATTCGCCACTGCCCGCCGGTGCTTTGTAATCAGCCGGGAGCTGGGCAACCGCGGCAGTGCGCTGGACCGGCACGAAGATGAAGGCGAGAAGGCCGACGACGCCGAGAACGGCGAGGATGAGAATGACGCGAAGAAAGGTTTTCATCGTTGCGCTCCTCACACCAGTGGCCGCGGATTGGACAGGTACTGCGTCCGGATCGCATGCGCCGCCCAATAGGCCAGGCCGCCGACCATGCCGGTCGGGTTGTACTGGGTGTTCTGCGGGAAGGCGCCGGCGCCCATCACGAAGATGTTGTGCTTGTCCCAGGCCTGCAGATACCGATTGATTGCCGAGGTCTTCGGATTGTCACCCATCACAGTGCCGCCCACATTGTGCGTCGTCTGGTAAGGACGCACGTCGTACATGGCGCCGTCCTTCTTGAAGCCTTCCTGCATTGAGGTCGGGTTCATCGACTTGGCGATCGGCTCCATCTTCGACTTCATGAACTGGGTCATGCGGATGTCGTTCGGCTGCCAGTTGAACGTCATGCGCATCAGCGGACGACCGTGGCGATCCTTGTAGGTCGGGTCGAGGTCGAGATAGTTGCCGCGATAGGACATGTGCGAACCGTGCGAGCCGATCGACATCGAGTGGCCGTACCACTCGCCGATGCCCTTCTTCCAGCCGGCACCCCAGGTCGGCGTGCCCGCAGGGAGCGCCATGGAGCGGATCGGCTGACCGTTGGACTGGCCGGCACGCCAGTAGGCGCCGCCGATAAAGCCTTCACGACCGAAGTCGATATTGTCCATGCCGAAATCATCGATCGACATGCCGTTGGCACCGGTGCCGATGAACGGATTGAACACCTCGTCCTTGAAGAACATCGTGTAGCCGCCGTTCATCTGGTAGGCATAGCTGCGACCGGTGACGCCTTCGTTCGTTGCGGGATCAAACGGCTGACCGATGCCCGAGAGCAGCATCAGATGGACGTTGTGCAACTGATAGGCGGCCAGGATTACCAGATCCGCGGGCTGGAACACCTCTTCGCCGGCCTTTTCGTCAAAATAGGTCACGCCGGTCGCGGTTTTGCCGTCGGGCGCCATTTCGATTTTCAGCACTTCCGCATGGGTGCGGTATTCGAAATTCGGCTTGCGCTTCAACGCGTCGAGGATCGCCGTCTGCGGTGAGGATTTTGAATAGTTGTAGCAGCCGTAGCGTTCGCAGAAACCGCAGTGGTTGCAGGGGCCCATCTGCATTCCGTATTCGTTGACATAGGCCTGCGAGGCAATGCCGCCCGGGCTCGGGAACGGGTGACAGCCGGCAGCTTTCGCGGCTTCGGCAAATTTGGCTCCGTCCCAGGTCACCGGCATGGGCGGCATCGGGTATTCGCGCGAGCGCGGTGCCTCGAACGGGTTGCCGCCCTCGATTTTCTTGCCATTGAGATTGCCGGCCTTGCCGGAAATCCCCGCGACATGCTCGAACCGATCGAAAAACGGCTCCAGCTCTTCGTAGCTGACGGGGTAATCCTGCAGGTTCATGTCTTCCGGAATGATGCCGGCGCCCCAGCGCTCTTCCACATGCGAGCGCAGACGGTATTCCGAGAGCTGCGGACGCCAGTTCAGACCGTTCCAGTGGGTGCCTGCACCGCCCACACCGATACCCGGCAGGAACGAGCCGAGGCTGCGATAGGGCAGGGCGGCTTCATCGACGTTGCGACGGATCGTCAGGGTCGAATTGCGCGGCTTTTGCATCATGCCGAGACGAACGCCGTATTTCAGCTCGTCGATCATGTTCGGGTACTGGAAATCCGGAACGGTGTTCTGGTCATGGCCGCGTTCAAGCGCAACGATCTCCAGACCCTCGTTGGCGAGTTCCATGCCGAGGATCGAGCCGGTCCAGCCGAGACCGACGATGACGACGTCCTTCTTCTTTGCAGTGCGTGCCATCGTTATGCCCTCTCACCGGAAATCGAAACGGGACCGAGCGGGTAGGCGACGTTGTGCTTCAACACCCACTCCTTGTAGCTGCCGCGGGCACCTGGGAAACCGATATATTTCCAGGCCTGCATGCCGTGATTGCCGCCATACATCGGGTCTGCGAAGTAGCCCTCCTTGGTGTTCTGCAAGAGGATCGTGAAGAAGTCGCGCAGTTCGGGCTTGATCTTCATCTCGTCTTTCTGGAGGGAGGTCAGGGCCTTGTCCTGAGTTGCGGCGTCAAGCTCGGCAAATATCTTGCCGTGCGTCTGCTGACACCATGCGTCGAACACCGGGATACCCTGCTGATAGATTTGCAGCGGCGTCAAAGGCGATTGCCAGCCGCGGAACGGATGGGCTGCGGCATCGTGCGGACCTTCCATGTACCAGTCTGCCGCCTCACCGAATCCACCGGCCAGTTCCTTGTCGATAAAGACGGGGACGCGGGCCTCGATGGCACCGGGACCTTCGCCTTCGGAGGGAATGAGCCGCGCCGTGGCAGCCATAACGAAGGCCCACTCAGTGGGCTTGAGACAGACCGGCTGGTATTCTTCGATCGGTGGCGGGGCCGGCGGGGTCTCCGCCTTCGCCTGCATCACCACGCCGACGACGGCCGCACTTGCCGCCGAAGCCTTCAAAAAGCTACGGCGGGACGGTAACCCCGGGACATCTCTCATTGTATCGCTCCTTGGTGTCCCGACAGGGGGCCGGAACCGAATAGGCTGGAAACGTGAGGCACCCGTCGCTGCGACATATGGCCTCATTCGTTGCTGACCTTTAAACCCGCAAGGTTTGAGTATGCAATGCTTATGAGGTGCGATTTATGAGAAAAATTTTGCGCTAATTAGCGATGCTGCCATGCGTGCGCACAAATGCCTACCTCTGCGGGAAGTTCGTGGCTTGCTCGACTTCATCGAGTATTATTATCAATTGTCAATTTGCCGGCGGATCGCTGTCGGCGTTCGAAATTCAGGTGGCGGGATCCGCAGGACCGGTCCGATAAAAAAGGTGGGAGGGACACGGCCGGTTGCCGACGTCAGTGGATTGTCGGTGTTTTGCCGGAATACGCGTCCTGGAGGATCACGATCAGCCGCGAGGCAATAGCCCGTATTTCAGCTTGCTCCGATATCGAGAGATCGGCCTCGCTGCGAGCAAGAGTTTCCAGCGCTGCCGTCGTGTCGTTGACCATCCGGGCGACACCCATCCGGCTGAGCGGGCTGAGGCGCCAGTTCAGATGCCGGATGATACCGGCGAGATCGCCAAGCCGCTGAGCGCTGAAACGCATGTTCCTATCCCGTACTCACTACAATTCAGGACAAGGATGAGCGCTAACCCGTCAAAATTTGGTTACAGCGACTTGGTTACCGCGACGGCGCCAGTACGACCGGAAACGGACGCATAACGACGCGGGCTCTAATTTAGCATTAATCCTTCATTAGTTAGTTGCCTCTAAAATTCGGGTATCAGACCGTCGCGGTCGTGCCGTTGCTTCAGATGGAGGGGGTTCGTGATGAAATTCGAAGTTTGCCTGGTTACCGAAAGTGCTCTCCCATGACTTTAAAGTCTTCTGTCAGCACCCTTTCGGACCTCAACGAGATCGCCGTTCTGCGCAACAAGGCACGCGCAATCGACCGTGCGCAAGCGGTCATCGAATTTGATCTAACCGGCACGGTAAAGAACGCTAACGAGAACTTCCTTTCCCTCATGGGCTATTCGCTGGCCGAGGTGCGTGGCCGACATCACTCCATGTTCTGCGAGCCGGAGATCGTCGAAGCTCCCGAATATGCCGCGTTTTGGAGTGATCTGGCGGAGGGCAAGCTCCACGACGGAGAGTTCAAGCGCATCGGACGCGGCGGACGCGAGGTGTGGATCCGGGCGAGCTACAATCCGATCCTCGACGACAACGGCGTGACCATCGGGGTGGTCAAGTACGCGATGGATGTCACAGCGACCAAGTCGGTAGAGGCGGAACTCCTGGGAAAAGTAGCGGCGATCGACCGCGCAATGGCCGTGATCGAATTCGACCTCGAAGGCCACGTCCTCGCAGTGAACGAAAATTTCCTCACCCTGATGGGATATGCTCGGGAAGAAGTCATCGGTCAGCATCACCGGATGCTGTGCGGAGCCGACCAAACCCGAACACCCGCCTACAAGGCATTCTGGCAGAGGTTGGGGCGCGGCGACTATGAGAGCGGAGAGTACCGTCGTCTCGCCAAGGGCGGAAAGGATGTCTGGATCCAGGCGACCTACAATCCCATCTTCGATCTCAACGGCAACCCCTGCAAGGTGGTCAAGTATGCCTATGACGTGACTGCCAGCAAGATCCGGAACGCCGAGTTCGAAGGCAAGGTCAACGCGATCGGCCGGGCCCAGGCCGTCATCGAGTTCGACTTGCACGGCAATATCCTTGACGCGAACGAGAACTTTCTTGCCGCCGTCGGCTATTCACTGGAAGAAGTCCGGGGCAAACACCACCGGATGTTCTGCGACCCTGCGTTCACGCAGACAGCGGAATACGGTTCCTTCTGGGACCGGCTGGGACGTGGCCAGTTCGAAGGAGGGGAATACCGACGCCTCACCAGAAGCGGTGCCGACATATGGCTTCAGGCGACTTACAATCCGATCCTCGACCTCGCAGGCCGCCCGATCAAGATCGTAAAGTTCGCCTCTGACATTACGCAGGCGAAGCTGCGCAACATCGAGTTCGAGGGAAGGGTCGACGCGATCTGGCGGGGGCAGGCAGTCGTCGAATTCGATCTCGACGGACATGTCGTTTCCGCCAACGAGAACTTCCTACGGGTCATGGGATACTCGCTTCGCGAAATCACGGGGCAGCACCACAGCATGTTCTGCAGCCAGGATTACATCGTCTCGGAAGACTACCGGGATTTCTGGCTGCGTCTCAACAAGGGTGAATTCTTTTCGGGGCGTTTTGCCCGCGTTGGAAAGTATGGCCGGGAAGTGCACATTCAGGGGATCTACAGCCCGATCGTCAATCTGCGGGGCGAGACGGTGCGCGTGGTGAAGTATGCCAGCGACATCACCGATCAGGTCAAGCTCGAGCATGACATCCGTTCGAAATCGCAGCAAATGACCAGCATTGTCGGAGAACTGTCCGGATCGATCGCGGAAATCACCGCTAACACCCGCACGGCCACCACGCTTGCGTCCGAGACGCAGGGCAATGCGGAACAGGGTTCAGAAGCGCTGGGCAGCGCGATCGCGGCAATCGATCTCATCCAGAAGTCCTCCACGGAAATCTCCGATATCGTCAAGGTGATTGGCGAGATCGCCAGTCAGACCAACCTTCTCGCCTTCAACGCGGCAATCGAAGCCGCAAGGGCAGGGGAACATGGGGTCGGGTTCTCGGTCGTCGCGGGCGAGGTCAGGAAACTCGCCGAGAGAAGTTCGGAAGCTGCGCACGAGATATCCAAGCTCATCCAGGAATCGACCATGCGCGTCAACCAGGGAACGGACCGGTCGCAGCATGCGAGACTGGCTTTCGAACGGATCGTCGGCAGCGTGAACAAGACCGGCGAGTCCATCCGGGAGATTGCGCAATCGACGGATGCTCAGCAGCGTGTCTCGAAGACTGTTGTCGAACTCATCAATGACCTGACGTCTTCGACGGCGCAGCAGCGCAAAGTGGGTTAACCCATGAACCAGATGGTCAGATCTCTTGCGATGCCGGAAGTGCTGAGAGGCAGTCGCCCTGCAACGCAGCAGTTCGGCCTCCTGCGCATTGGCGAGGCGATGCTTGCCATCAATGTCGAGAATATCCGAGAAGTCGTTCCGGCGCCCGGTGGGCTATCGAATGCAGGCATCGCGGCAACCGGCTTGTGCGGGTTGTTCGAATTGAGAGGCAGCACCATCCCGGTTATGGATATCCGACCGATGCTCGGCCTGCCGGCGACGGAGGCCTACGGCGCCGTGATTCTGGTCCTGCGGGTAAGACAGAGGCTGATATGCATTTTTGCTGACGAAGTGCGCGGCATCGCGACAGAAGACGTCGCGGCACTCGATGAACTGGGCGTGTCGCGACCCGCTGTACAGGGACCTTTGGTCACGCATTCATTCTTCCACAGCGGAAAGGTAATCTCGGTCCTGGCAGCGGAGCGCATCTTGGCGTTG
This sequence comes from Rhizobium sp. Leaf321, assembly GCF_001423215.1. NCBI lineage: Bacteria > Pseudomonadati > Pseudomonadota > Alphaproteobacteria > Hyphomicrobiales > Rhizobiaceae > Rhizobium > Rhizobium sp. Leaf321. The sequence continues at coordinate 301,920 of NZ_LMOF01000005.1, forward strand.
CCGGGAATTCCGTCGGTGCAAGAGCCAGTCGCGGAGGCGGTCGCAAAGACGAGCTCGAATGCGAAGCCGCTTCTGCTGTTCACGTGCGGCGCGTTTTCTTTCGGCGTTGCGGCCGGGGTGGTCGAGGCCACCGCGCCGACCGCGCAGTTGAAGGATTCGCCGATGAAGACGGAGACCTGCCTCGGTGTCATCGATCATCATGGCACCCAGGTGCCGGTTCTTGATACGCTTCGGGTGCTTGGCATGGGCGTCCTGTCGGAACGCAAGCAGTCGTCCGTCCTCGTCCTGCGTTACCCCGACGACCGGCTGCTGGGCTTTGCGCTCGATACCGTCGTCGATATACGGCCGATACCGTTGGGCGACATTATGGCGATGCCTGATAATGCCGTAGAGACCGGGTCTGTTCTCAGCGGTGTCTATTCCGTCGACGGACGGACATTGTTTCTCGTCCTCGACGAGCGCACAATGATGAGTGACGATGTCCTGCTGATGTTTTCGCGACTTTCATCCACCAAGCCCAAGACAGCGGCGGCCGGTCGAGCGCCGGGGCAGCGCGGAGACGCGTTGCTGCCATACTTGGTCTTCAGAGCAGGGGGAGACATGGCAACGCCGGTTGCCGATGTCCGGGAGATCGTCGAGATGCCGGAAGACTACGTTTCGTTGAACAATGTCGGACGCGGCACGATGGGCCTGTTTGTCCACCGTGGCACAGCTATCCCTCTCATCTCCCTTGCCAGACGGCTCCGGTTGCCTGCAGTTCCTACCGGCCAAGAAAGTCGCGTTCTTCTCGTGTCGGACGGCCTCAAGACGACTGGCCTGGTGGTCGACAGTCTGGCACGGATCGAAATGGCCTCGAAATCTGCGACAGGACCGGACGCTACGGACTCCAGCGGGTTCGAGCATCGGATCCTGGGTGACTTCATGGTTCGGTCAGCGGACGGGCGGCTCCTCCCATATATCGACCTCAGAAAAGCCCTCGCTTGAAAGAGCCCGACAGTTGGTTGCAAAATCCAAGGTTGAGTCTTTACCTTTTGTTAACGCTGAGACGCCAAAACTCGTGTTGACGATCTTCCAACGGATTCTGATATGCCCGTCAGCGCGCTTTCCATTCTTGATCCAAACGCTCTCGACGACTATTGCGACCTGCGTTCGGTGCCGAAGCACCGTCATTTCGGAAAAAACGACATCGTTGACCGCCTGCGGTTGGCGGTTCCCTTTGACTACATCTCCATCAGCGGTCTCGACGTCGACCACTACAGGTTCGGTCAGGGTTTTTCGATCGACACCGACATGCCTCCTGCATTCCTCGACGCCTATGACGCGGATCGCCTCTATCTGACCGACCCGTTCGTCCTAGCCGCGAAGGCCTCGAACGTGATCGTGGTCGAGAGCGAGGTCTACGCGGAAACTCCGCCGCCGCAGAGGCTCGTTTACCTCCAACGAACCTTCGGCCTGCACAACCGAACGCTTATCCCGATCCTCAGGAACGATGTCATTTACGGAGCGATCTGTTTTTCCCGCTCGACACCGTTTGACGAAAAGGAGTTGATCTTCCTTTCGCTGGTAGCGGAATCCATTCACACGGCTGTCACCAAGCCGCTGATGGATCGCTTCGCTGCCCACCAGCTTCGGCTTTCCAAGGGTGAAATTGCCTGCCTGACCCAGGCCAGTCTCGGGCTGACGAGCGAGGCGATTGCGGTCGCGACTGGATACCAGAACGATACGGTCAACAGTTACATAAAGTCGGCCGTGAAGAAGATCGGCGCGACCAACCGAACGCAGGCCATTGCCGAAGCTATACGCCGCCGGCTCATCGCCTGATCGCATCGCCCTAGCTAAAAAGCGATCTGCCACAGGGGGCGGTCATCTTTTCGACCGTAAGCGCCTGAGGCAACAGCAAAGAAGTAAGAATTGAGCGCTACGTTCGTGACGTCTCTTTCTACTCCAATTCTCATTTCAAGATTCACCTAATATAAATGCCTCCGCCCTAGAATTAAGGCGTCCACAGCGTTGAACACGCAATCGGCATGACGCCGATCTGGGAGGAGCGCGCGGTGTATTCCACCACGCATGCCCCGATGGGACGCTGGCCAATAGGCACCCCCCGTTTTGACAGCTTGTCGCGCGCGCCGCGAGTCTACTTCGTATCTTGGAGTTTCAAGTGATAAACCGCATCATGATCGCAGCCGTCATTGTCGCCGGCGCGCTGCTTCCTCTTCAGGCGACGGCGCTTGACTTGCCGAAAGGCAAGGTGGTGCTTACGGTGACTGGCACCAAGCTCGATCATCCCAACGTCGGTGGCAAAGCCCAGTTCGACATGCCTATGCTCGAAGCCCTTGCGGGCCGCACGGGTGAAATGGAGACCCCCTGGACCGAAGGCGTGGTCAAGTTCTCCGGCCCGCTTCTGCGGTCTGTACTCGAGGCAGCGGGGGCCCATGGCACCAAGCTCAAGGTCATTGCGCTCAACGATTATGCCGCTGACCTGCCGATGGAAGATGCAACCTTGCTCGACACAATGCTCGCCACGCGCATGGACGGCAAGCTGATGTCTGTCCGCGACAAGGGCCCGCTCTTCCTCGTGTATCCTTTCGATAAGGACCAAGGTCTGTTCAACGAGAAATACTTCTCCCGGTCGGTCTGGCAGATCAAGGATATCGAGGTCGCTGAATGATCACTGCCGCCCAGCAGAGTGGCGATATCATCCGGAAAGCCAGCAAGGCGACCGTCGTGCTGCAGTGCTTTGCCGTGTTGCTGTTGCTGGGCCTCGTTTTTCTGTTTGCCGATATCTCAAGGAAATACTCCGCCCTGCAGGACGGCATTCGCGAGAATGCTTTGTGGTCCGTCTACCAGCTCGACCGGGAAGCGCGCCGGTTGCACGAGACCCTGCACATCATGCTCGTTGAAAACGACCTGAATCCGGAGCGCATCAAGGCTCTCGGGACGCGCTACGACATTCTGTACTCGCGAATGAACATTCTCGACAAAACCTCGTTCGAGACAAAGTTCAAGCTGGATGCGGCTGTTGCCGAGCAGGTCACTGCCATTCGCGACGCGGTGTTCGGTCGCAGCGCCGTTTTCGACAGACTGGCCGCAGGCGACCCCGTGGATCCGGTGCAGCTAGAGACAGCAGATTCAGAGTTTGAGAGGCTGGTAGAGAATACGGAAAAACTGCTTCTCTATACGAACAGCACCGTCAGCATCGAACGGGCTGAGGCTCGGGACGCAGTCCTTGACCTTCAGATGAAATCGGCGGGTCTCGTCGCACTTCTTGTCTGCTGCGTGGTATTCCTCATTCTTACGCTGCGACGTCAGCTCAAGTCAGTTCAGCTTGCCGGTCTCAGCCTGGAGGCGATTTCGAACCAGCTGAAGGAGTCATATCTCGCGGCGGAAGCCGGGAACCGCGCCAAGTCCCAGTTCATGGCGACGATGGGACACGAGATCCGCACACCTTTGAACGCCATTCTCGGAACTGCGGAACTACTGGAGTTGTCCCCCCTACCGCCGTCAGTTGCACCTGGCCTGCAGACCATCAGGCGTTCTGGTCAGGCTCTTCTCGAAATCATCAACGAAATCCTCGACTTCGCAAAGATCGAACACGGAAAACTGGACGTCGAGACCCGCGCGGTTGACGTTCGGGCCGTCGTCACAGCCACGGTCGAAATGGTACGAGACAGAGCAACTGAACATGGAAATCGCATTGCGCTGGAACTGCCGACCTCGTTCACCACGCCGGTCATATCATCGGACCCCACCCGTCTGCGTCAGGTTCTTCTCAACCTGTTGAGCAACGCCATCAAATTCACGAGCGAGGGCACCGTCACGTTGCGCGTGCTGGAGATTGGCGATCCGCAAGACGCACAGCTGAGGTTTGAGATTGAAGATACAGGCATCGGGATCGACGGTGAAGGTCTTGGCAAGCTATTCCAGCCGTTCTCGCAGGTCGATGCGTCTATCAGCCGGAAATACGGTGGTACGGGACTGGGACTGACCATCTGCAAGCAGATCGTAGAGGCGCTGTCGGGAACAATAGGTGTCAACAGCCGCAAAGGCGAGGGCAGCATCTTTTGGTTCGTAATCCCTGCCAACCCGGCCGAGAAGGGTCTTGTCGACGCCTTGGCGGCAAAGGCTGCGCCCCAACAGTTTCAGGCATGGAATATCCTTCTTGTCGAGGACAACGTGATCAATCAGCAGGTTGCGGCCGGGTTTCTCGCCCATCTCGGCCAGTTGGTCACGATCGCGAACGACGGGCTGGAAGCCGTCAAACTGGCGGAGACGACCCGCTTCGATCTCGTCCTCATGGACATGCAAATGCCGAGGCTGGACGGCATAGAGGCTACCAAGCAAATTCGCGCTTCCAACGGCCTTAGCCGGAATGCTCCCATCATCGCCATGACCGCGAATGCTTCTGACGACGACAGGCGGCTTTGCGAGGAGGCGGGGATGACGGGGTTCCAGTCGAAGCCAGTCTCGATGCATCAGCTTCGGGGTATCATCGGGTCTCTGGAGGCGGCTGCGGAAACTGCTGTGGAGGCTGTCCAAAGTCCGAGCATCGATAACGCGTTCGAAACCCGGCGGTTGGAGATCGTGGAGGCACTGGGCGAAGAGACGTTCGACGAACTCCTGTCGAGCTTTTTCGAAGACGCAAGCCTACTCCTCACTGATCTTCACTCCGCCTTGGCCGTCAATGACCACCGTCATACCGATCATCTGCTGCACACTCTGAAGGGCGCAGCAAGCAGCGTCGGTCTTCAAGACGTGGCTGACCGGTCTCAGGACCTCCGTCATGCATCAATCACCGAAACCGTACTTGCAGACCTTGAAGACACAGTCACCCGCTACAGGCAGCTCCTTGTCGCATAAGGGACGTTCACATGCGCATTCTACTTGTCGACGACAATAAAACGAACCTCTCTCTCCTGACGAGACTCGTCGAGAAACTGCCGGACTGCGTCGCCATTCCCTATCTTCATCCCGAAGACGTGCTGGCAGATGCTCCAGCGCTCGAATTCGACATCGCCGTCATCGATTTCCAGATGCCTGTCTATAGCGGCATCGAGCTATTGACCGAACTCGTTCGCTTCGAGAATTACCGCGACAAGCCCGTGGTATTTGTCACGGCCGATACCGATACGGCGACGCGCATGGCGGCGCTCAATGCAGGCGCGATCGACTTTCTGACGAAACCCGTGAACCCGTTGGAGTTTCAGGCCCGGATCAAGAACCTGGTCGCCCTCGTGGACGCGCGCAACAAGCTTGCCGACAAGGCCGAGTGGCTTCGTATCGAGGTCGAGAAAGCGGTCGTTGAGCTGCGTGCCCGCGAGGAGGAAATCATTGACCGCTTGACTATCGCAGCAAGTTACAAGGACTTCGAGACGGCCCGGCACACGCGGCGCGTAGGCCTTTATTCCGAGGCAATCGCGCGGGCCTACGGCATGGAGGCGCGGGCTTGTTCCGACATCAGGCTTGCCTCGCCGATGCACGATATCGGAAAGGTCGCCATTCCCGATGCCGTCCTCCTGAAGAACGGCAAGCTGACCGAACAGGAGTTCGCGGCCATGCAGCGACATACGGTCGTCGGCTGCGATATTCTCCGGGAATCGAAGTCGAGTCTTCTGCAGCTTGCTGCCGAAATTGCTGGCAGTCATCATGAACGCTGGGACGGGCAGGGGTACCCGTTCCGTCTTTCGGGTGAGACCATTCCGGTTTCCGGCCGCATCGTCGCCATTGCCGATAATTTCGATGCGTTGACGAGCGCAAGGCCCTACAAAGAGGCGTGGAGCGTGGATCGCGCCGTAGCACACATACGTGAAAGATCGGGGAGCCACTTCGACCCCCGCTGCGTCGCTGCCTTCGACAAGGCATTGTCCGTCATTCTCGAAATCATGGAGACCGATCGCAGGGAAAGCCTGCTTTCAGTGCCTACAAGCTGCATCCCGGTTCACGCTGGGTGCTCGCAGTCGAAGGAATCCTTTGAACGCTGCCGCCGCGCAATCAGCGATGCCCGCGTGGAGAAAAATGACGGTCCACTGACTGTTGCAATGATGACGTCACCAACAACACAGAACTACGAACTCGAAAATCAACCGACCGCTTTGCAAGGACGATGAAATGAACACTTTGCATCCTTCCAATTCTGCACGTTCCGGTGAGACCCTGGAAATCATCGCGTTCCGCCTTCACGACCAGGAGTTCTGCGTCAGGACGGTGACGATCCGCGAAATCCGCGGCTGGGGCCCCGCGACGCCGATCCCGCATTCACCCAGAGAGGTTCTGGGAGTGATGAACCTCCGCGGTGCAGTGATTCCGATCATCGACCTCGCCTGCAAGCTCGGTATGCGGAGTACCGAACCCAATGAGCGGAGTGCGATCGTCGTGGCGGAAGTCCACGGAATGGCCTTTGGTCTTGTTGTCGACCGGGTCTCGGACATCCTCACGATTCCCGTCGAAAACATGCAGCCTGTGCCTGACATGAACGCGGGTGCCGCGACGAGCTATTCCGACGGCATCATCGTCCAGCCCACAGGAATGATCTGTTTTCTGAACCTGGAACGAATGTTCGAAGGTTTGAATACTGCCGGCCTCATCGCCGCCTGATAGCTGCGCCGTTCGCACTCATCCGCCTAGACGCTCCGTGACTGTCAGATGAAGGTTCGGTGCACGACCAAACTTGGCTTGCGGAAGCAGGTACAACCTGAAACGCAACTTACGCCTCAATCGCACAACGTATGAGTATTTGATTAAGACGAATTGCTGATTTTCGCATCGTAACCACAGTTTAACGAATCTGCCCTACAAATCGAGGGAGTGGGTAGGCGCTCGTCTTTTGTCAGCGCGAGACCGATTTCAGGATTTGCACTGCCCGGTAAACGGCAACAATTTTAGTTTGGGCCAATCGTCTAGAATTCCTTTTCCGATCGACCCCTGCGGTACCGGCGAGCAAGACGCCGTGCCACTGCATACGGTCAGTTTTTCCAAAATCCACAATCTGCGACCATACTGACTTCCGGCCCGTTGTGCCGGTGGCAGGTCGATGCCCGATGAGAGGTTGAAAATGTTGATACGAACAAAGCTTCTAGCCTGTCTTTTCGTCCTCGCTACGGCGCTACTGTCGATGGCTGGTTTTGCTTTCTATGCACTCGATGAAGAAGGCAAGCTTGCCAATTCCATCGTTGAAGATCGCGTCATCCCCTTGGCGCAGTTGAAGCAGGTCGCCGACAGTTACGCGGTAAACATCGTCGATACGGTCCACAAGGCCCGCGCGAGAACGTTGACAGCCCGGCAGGCGACCGAAAACATCGAGACCGCCATGAAGGTCATCGACCTGCGATGGCGCGAATATCGCAACACGAAGATGACAGCCGATGAGTCGGCGATCGCTACGACCTTCGAGGCGTCTCGCTCAGCGGCCGATGCAAAGCTGAAAGGCCTGCTGACCCTGATTGCATCCGGCGATCTGGATGCCTTGGGACGCTTCGCCGACGCCGATCTTTATCCGACAATCGATCCGCTTGGTGGTCCCATCGACGAACTGGTGAAGCTTCAGCTTCGTGTCGCAGCCGAAACGCTCGCGACAGGAAAGGAGATGAAGGCTGGCCTGACATTGGTCATGGCGATCATTGCCTTCGCGGGTCTTACCGTCGTGGTGATTTCGGTTTGGACGGTTCGTTCTGCGGTTATCCGGCCGTTGACCGAGATGACGAGGGCCATGACCGAGTTGGCGGGCGGCAAACTTGACGTGCGCATCTTCGGCGAGGGCCGCCGCGACGAGATCGGCACAATGGCAGGCGCCGTTGGTGTCTTCAGGCAAAGTGCGAAAGATCGAGCTCGTCTGGAGGCCGAGGCCGATGCAAACCGCAGCGTTTCGGAGCGGGAGCGTATTGAACGCGACCGGATCAGAGCCGCCGAAGCCGAAGCGATGGAGTTCGCTGTCGATAACCTGAAACATGGTCTCGATCAGCTTGCGAATGGGAACCTCGTGCATCGGATCGATGCAGCATTCGTTGCGCAGCTTGATGTGTTGAGGACGAACTTCAACAGCTCCATGGAACGCCTCGAGCAGACCTTGCGCACCGTCGGCCAGAACGCGCAGACGATCGCGGCGGGTTCCAACCAGATCATGTCGGCCGCCAATGATCTTTCGAAGCGCACCGAGCAACAGGCTGCCTCTGTTGAAGAAACGGCTGCGGCCCTTGAGCAGGTCACGACCACCGTTGCCGGATCGAGCAAGCGTGCCGAAGCCGCTGGTCGCCTTGTCACCGAGACAAAGGACAGTGCCGAAAAGTCTGGCGACGTCGTGCGAAAAGCGATTTCGGCAATGGGCGAAATCGAGCGCTCGTCGAACGAGATCGTCAATATCATAGGGGTCATCGATGATATCGCTTTCCAGACAAATCTGCTGGCATTGAATGCCGGCGTCGAGGCGGCGCGCGCCGGGGAGGCCGGAAAGGGATTTGCCGTCGTCGCCCAGGAGGTCCGTGAACTTGCTCAACGCTCTGCAAAGGCGGCCAAGGAGATCAAAACCCTGATCAACACGTCAGGCGAGCAGGTTCGAAACGGGGTTCAGCTTGTTGCAGAAACCGGAAAATCGCTCACTGAGATCGTCTCCCGCGTCCAGGACGTCAGCGTCAATGTCACCGCCATCGTCGAAGCGGCCAAGGAGCAGGCGGTCGGGCTCAAGGAAATCAATATGGCGGTCAATACGATGGACCAGGGCACGCAACAGAATGCGGCCATGGTCGAACAATCGACTGCAGCCAGCAACAGCCTTGCCCGCGAAGCAGATAACCTTTTCACCATGATTGGTCGGTTCACGTTGAGCAAAGGACATGACCTTCAACCTCGAACCGGAAACGCCAACGGCGCGCCCCATATGCCGTCCCCAGCCAGAAAGCTGATGGCGAGAGTGAACAGCTCTTTTCCAACAAGTGCAGCTGTCGCCGAGGCGTGGGAGGAGTTTTAGCCGCGGTCTGGTAAGGCTCCCAGGTCGGCCGGGATTACAAGCTACCGATGGTCGCGGCTGAACTAGGATTTGCATTTTTTAAACCCGCGGCCACTGCTTTGTTACGCTTCGTCTCTCTCGCTTCGTCTCTCACGCGTCGGCAAAGATAGCCGGAAATGGCGTGCTGATATCGGCGCTTCAGAGGCGGCACGTTGAACCGTAGCGGACGTATCTACCGTCTCAGCCAAGGCCGCTAAGCCTGCTACACGCCATCAATATCCGTTGGTTCCATAATGCATATTATCTGATAAATGGATGATGCTATCTGTTGGGCGGCTCGGGTTTTCCACGTCGGTGAGACTGCATCTCCCCTTCGCTTTAACGACAGCGCACGGTATCGCTACCGCGCGCTGTCGACGTCATTCGACGTTGCTCTAATGACCGTCATAAGGTTCACTTGAACCCCGACGACCCCGCAGCCCGCTGGTGACTAGTTTCGCTTGGCGCGCCCGGGCTGTGCATTGCTGTCTTGCAGCAAGGTCGCCTGATCGGCGACAATCGCAGACGCCTCGTTTTTCAGGACGTCCTTGGCATTCTTGCGCGCATCCTCAAGAGCGATCTCCGCACTCAAGCTACGTTCGTTTGCTTGCAGACCATCGTCTTCGCTGCCGACCAGTCCATTGTTGATCTGCTCGCGAGCCTTCAGACGACTGGCGACGGCTGCGAGTTCTGCCCGGCGTTCGGCCTCGTTGAGCGAGATGACCTTTTTCTCGCGCTGCTGCTTCAGTTCGGCAGCGTCCTCGATGAACCGCTGGAAATCCGGGTCATCCTTGATTCGGGCTTCGTGCTGGGTCTGCAGTTGTGGCAGAACAGATGCGACATTTCCGACTGCGGCATATTTGGCAGGCTTGATACGTGTCCATGGCAGCGCATTGTCATAGCTCGCCTCACCCAGCGTCTTCGGGTCAGAAAGGCCCGGGAGGTTGATATCCGGCGTCACACCGCGAAGCTGGGTCGTACCGCCATCGACGCGGAAGAACTGTGCGATGGTCAGTTTCAGTTCGCCATATTTCGATTCGCTGCTGCGCGTCGCCTGATCGAGATCCACGACGGTCTGCACGGTTCCCTTGCCGAAGCTGGGCTCGCCGATCACAACGCCGCGACCATAATCCTGGATAGCTGCAGCAAAGATCTCGGAGGCCGAAGCCGAACCGCGGTTGATGAGCACGCCGACCGGGCCCGCCCAAGCGGGAGCAGACCGATCGTCCTTCAGGATTTCAACCTTACCCTTGGCATCGCGCTGCTGCACGACCGGTCCCTTGCCGACAAAGAGCCCGGTGAGTTCAATCGCTTCAGACAGGGATCCGCCTCCGTTATCGCGCAGGTCAATCAGGACGCCATCAACGTTTTCCTGTTTGAGTTCAACGAGCAGCTTGGCGACATCGCGGCTGGCGCTCTTGTAGTTCTTCTCGCCTTTGCGTCTCGCTTCGAAGTCCTCGTAAAAGGCAGGCAGAGTGATCACGCCGATGCGGCGGGTGACACCTTTGTCCTCGACCGGAATAATGCTTTTCTGGGCTGCCTGTTTTTCGAGACTAACCCGGTCGCGCACGAGGCTGATAACCCGGTGGCTTCCGGTCTCACCGGTATCTGCAGGCAGCACGTCCAGACGGACGACAGAATCCTTCGCGCCACGGATCATCTGCACAATTTCGTCGAGGCGCGTACCCACGACGTCCTTCATCGGGCCATCTTCACCTTGCGCAACGCCTGCGATGCGATCGCCGACAGCGAGCTTGCCGGAGAGCTGCGCCGGGCCGCCAGGCACGAGTTCACGGATCGTGGTGTAACCGTCGCGTTCTTGCAGAACCGCGCCGATACCGACGAGAGACAGGCTCATGGAGATGTCGAATTCAGCCGCTGCCCTCGCCCCGAAATAGTCCGTGTGCGGGTCAACCGACGTCGTGTAGGCAGCCATGAAAGACTGGAATACATCGTCGCTCTTATAACGGTAGGTCCGATCAAGGACGTTCTGGTAGCGCTTGTCGAGCGTCTCGCGGATCGTCGCGTCTTGGGAGCCTGCCAGTTTCAGGCGCAGCCAGTCGCTTTTCACACGCTTGCGCCACAGGTCGTTGCTTTCCTGTTGCGACTGCGGCCACGGCGCGTCGTCTCGCAGCACGGAATACTCTTCCCGCTGGGTGAAGTCGAAACCCTGCTTCAGCAACTCACGTGCATAGGTCAGGCGCTCTGAAACGCGCTGCGAATAAACGTTGAAAATCGAGAAGGGAAGCTTCAGGTCCTCGTCCTCGATCGCATCGTCGATCTTCTTGCTGTTCGCGGCAAAGCTGTCGATATCGGATTTGAGAAAAAAGCTCCGGTCCGGATCCAGCGACTTGATGAAGCTGTTCATGATCTTGACCGACAGCGCGTCGTCCAGCGGTACGGGCTTGTAGCTGTAGCGGCCGAGAAACTGTGCGCTGATATTGGCCGCCTGTGCCTGCCGATCGAGCGGAGCGAGGACGGGGGGTGTGCCCGGTTCCAAGGCATAGGCTGCTGGTGCGATGGCAAGAAGTAGACCAAGGAAAGAATATCTCAGACGCATTCCGCTATGTTCCAATTGCGATGTCGGTTCGTTTTGCGCAATGGTGGTGCAACAATGATCGAGTTTTGGCAACTGTCTGGGTGTGCAATATTGCGTGTCCATCGCAAGAACCAGGACGAACGGCGTGCGCGGAGGGCCCCTGATTTCTGAAGAATGCCGTTCGCGGGCGTTCGGTCGTCAGGCTTCAATGCATGATCTTCTGAAGACCGCGCGGCAATCTATTCATGCATTCCGTGCCGTCAGAGGTCACAAGGAACTGGTCCTCGATCATCAGGGCACCAAAGCCATTCCCGTAGAAGGGCGTCTCGAGCGCCACCACCATGCCCGGCTGGATCAGTTCCTCATTTCCCATCGAGAAAAATGGCCATTCCTCGATGCCGGCACTGCCGCCGACCGAGTGCCCGAAATGCCCACGATGATATTCGCTCAATCCCCCACGGCGGATGGCGGCCGTGACAACCCGATGCACCGCGCCGAATGTATTGCCGGGCCGGATGTGCTCGAGGCCCGCTTCAAATGCCTCGAGGAGGATCTTGTCGAGATCGTTCGCGAGCGGCGACGCCTCGCCATAGACGAAGGTTCGTGCGCTATCGGAAGAATATCCCTCCACCAGCGTTCCTACATCTGCCTTGATGAGCGCACCCGGAACAACCGTTGCGTTCGCGTCTGAAAGATCCGGGCCAACGGAGATGTAGTCCCATGACCCGGACAGGCTGACGCCCTTCCCGATTGCGAACGCCTTCGCGCCGGATTTCCAAGCGTCGGAAAGCGATTGGACAGAGGAGCCAGTCCGTATGGCCTCGACCATTCTGACGATGCCTGCCTCTGCCGCATTGGCCGCAAGACGCAATCGAGCGATCTCGACCGGCGTCTTCACCGAGCGCAGGCGGCGCAGAACCGCAGATCCATCTGTCAACAAGGCGCGGGGCAGATGGTGCTTCAGCGCGGCAAAATCGGCGGCGGGCATGAACTCCATGTCAACGCCAAGACGAGCCTCAGATAGACCGCGCTCGCGAAGCAGTTCTCCCAGCAGGCAGAAGGACGCTTCGCGATCAAAGGTTTCAGGCCTTTCCCCCGTCGACCCACCTCGGCGATAGCACTGGTCGATTTGCGCGATGGAGCCGGCGTCCGTTGTATCGACGGTGTCGATCCAGATCCGATGACTGCGCAGCTCGACATCAGGTGCGGATTTGCGGATGCTTGGCAGGGCGTGATCGCTGACCACGGCGGCAAGCGCGAGCCCCGCATCCGCGGGGACAAAAGCGATTGCTGCCCCTGCCCTGCCCCACATCGTTGCGACGCCAGCGGATGCGCCGATTGCGTAGCGGAATGCCTCGGGTTGGAATAGCAGCAGGCCGTCAAGATCGGCCTCTTGCATCAATCGCTCTGCCCTGTCCCGATCGATATCGCCCACTGCCTGCCCCCGTCGTCCGAAAAGATGCACCCTATGACATGGCGCACCGGACATCCGCCGGTCAAGATGCGGCCGCTCAACCCGTCGGCATATGTGTTTGTCGAACGTTCGATCCCGGTAGCGTCTGGGGATTGCGAACGTGCCGGGGATCGCGCAGCAGCGAGATCGAGCACACGATCAGTACGAATATGCCCACGAAAATTAGACCGGGCCGAAGACGAAAACTGTTCACCGAGTATAGGCCTTGTTGCTTCTCACTCAGGCAATGATGACGAACGAAGCTGACTCCCAGCTGAAGGGTGGCCGTTGGTCTAGGGCATTCAGGTGCGTGTCAGGATCCGATGCAAATCCGTGGCAATCGATATCGCCGAGGATCAACCAGTGCCGATCTCCAGTCTGTCCAGAACCGCACCTCCTTTCTTCCGCCCGCGGATGGGTAGCGTTACCCTGGCTGTGACAGGTGCACTCTATCTGGCGGCCTTTACCAACCGGATGTTTCTCACGCGGGCTTTCGCCTATTTCGACAGTCACCTTGCCTTTGCTGCCTTCATACTCGGTCTCGCATGCCTTTTCGCAGCATTGATCGTATCGTTGTCGCTCAAGTATGTCCTGAAGCCGGTTCTGGTCTTTCTCTTCGTGAGCGCTGCTGCGGGCTCCTGGTTCATGGACAGGTTCGGAACGATCATCGACGTCGACATGATCCGCAACGCCGTCCAGACGACGTCATCCGAAGCCGGGCATCTGTTGACACCGGCCTTCGTGCTGCACATGGCCGTTTTCGGCATCCTGCCATCGCTTCTGGTCTGCTGGGTCAAGATCGAACACAGGCCGTTCTTCGGCAAAGTCTTGTGGAACAGCGCGGCAATCGTTCCACTTCTGCTGGTCGCGCTCGCCTGCGGAATGAGCAGCGCTCGCAGCATTGCCTCGGTCACGCGGCTCCACAAAGACCTGATGATGACACTTAACCCCTTCGTGCCGATCGGCAATGCCATCGGCTTTGCCATGGCGACCGGCGAGGACGAAACCGTCGTCGTGAAATCGCTCGGGACCGATGCCCGCGTCATTGCCCCGACATCCTCCGGCCGACCGCGCGTCGTGGTGATCGTTGTCGGCGAGACGGCCCGTGCCGGGAATTTTTCGCTTGGTGGCTACGGCCGCGACACCAATCCGGAGCTCGCCCGCCGAGACATTACCTACTTCAAGGAAACATCAAGCTGCGGCACGGCAACAGCGGTTTCCGTGCCCTGCATGTTTTCCAACCTGACACGGCGCGGCTATTCCCATCGTGCCGGCCTCGCGAATGAAAATCTGCTCGACGTCCTCGGTCACGCGGGTGTCAAAACGGAATGGTGGGACGACAACACCGGCAGCAAGAACGTTGCAAGCCGTACCGCCTACCACTCGTTTTCCGATGCCAACGATCCCCGCTACTGCAAAGACAGGGAGTGCCTCGACGAGGGGATGGTCGCGGCACTCGATGGCTGGCTCTCGACAGTCAAGGGCGACAGCGTCCTGGTCCTCCATCAGATGGGAAGTCATGGCCCCGCCTATTCTGAGCGCTATCCCACGTCCTTTGCCCGCTTCAAGCCGGAATGCCGCAATGCTGAACTGGGCAATTGCAAAACCGATGAGATCGTCAACGCCTATGACAACACGATCCTTTACACCGACCACATCCTCGCGTCGGTTATCGACAGTCTGAAGGCGCGTCAGGACGTCATCGCTCCAGCCATGATCTACATGTCCGATCACGGCGAGTCGCTCGGTGAGCATGGCCTTTATCTGCACGGCGCTCCGTATGTCGTTGCGCCATCGCAGCAGACCCACGTGCCCTTTGTGCTGTGGCAAGGGTCGGAGTTGAAAACCACGACCGATCCGCAATGCCTTTCTTCCCGAGCGGCTGCACCCGCCTCACATGACAATCTGTTTCACACCGTACTGGGAATGATGTCCGTTCGGACTTCGAGCTACAAGCCGGACCTTGACGTAATGGCATCGTGCCGGCGGGTGAGAGACAGTAGCGGCGTTGCCAGCGCGCGTGCAGACTTCTGACCCGTTCGACACTGGTGGTAGTCCGGTCAGACAGTTCTTCTCGACATCGTTTGCTGGGTTGGCAACAGGGCTCTCGTGCTTCGCTTGTGTGCGCACGATTGTCGCTCCACTTCCTGAGATTTCCGGCTATTCTCGTCTCCGGATCGCCGAAGCGAAATGGCAAAGGGATGGAGCAGACTGCTTGAGAGTTCTTCTGGTCGAGGATGACGTGACACTTGGGGAAGCAGTGCGCGACCATGTGGCGAGCGCCGACCATGCCGTCGACTGGACCAAGACGCTTGACGCTGCAGAGAGCGCCCTCTCGACGACCGGCTACGGTCTTGTCCTTCTGGATCTGCGCCTGCCGGATGGCAGCGGCATCGCGCTTTTGAAACGCCTGCGCGCCAAGGGTATTACCACGCCGGTAATCATTCTGACGGCACATGACCAGATTTCAGATCGCATCGAAGGATTGAACAGCGGTGCAGACGACTACCTTGTGAAGCCTTTCAACCTGGGTGAGCTGACGGCGCGCATGTTGGCGGTTAGTCGCCGTTACAGCGGCCGTCCGGTTTCGCTTCTTCGCGTGGGCGATCTCGAGATCGATGCGACCGACCGTCGCGTTACCGCAACGGGCGCCGTCATCGAACTTTCCAGCCGGGAATGGGCCGTGCTTGACGCGCTGTCGTCTCGTGTCGGCGCGGTCGTTTCCAAATCGCAGATCGAGGAAGCGCTTTACGCCTTCGGCTCGGAAATCGAGAGCAATACCGTCGAAGTCTATGTCAGCCGCTTGCGCAAGAAGCTTGGCCGCGACCACATCACAACACTGCGCGGAATTGGATATCGGCTAGGGTAGATCGATGAGCATGCTTCTTTCCAAGACGGCGCCTTCCATGACCCGGCGTCTGATTTTGTGGCTGACTGTGGTGATGGCGTTTCTCTGGCTGCTTGCCGTGGGCCTGGGCTTGGTTGTGATGGAAGAGGAGCTCGCCGAAATTTTCGATGGTACTCTGCAGGATACGGCCGAGAGACTGGTTCCTCTTGCCGTCGACGACCTTGAACATCGCAGCCTCGTCGGCGCCTCCCCCCAACAACTACAGACCGCGAGTTCGAGCGGCGAACGGGAGTACCTGATCTATCAGGTGAGAGACACGGCCGGGCGGATCCTGATCCGGTCCCATGATGCGCCGGCAGAACCTTTCGAGGCGCCGCTGAAGGCAGGGCTGTGGCGAAACGACACCTATCAATTTTATACCGCGGCGAATGGCGATCGGAGTGTCTTCGTGCAGGTCGCCGACGCTTTCGAAAACAGAGAAGAAGCGCTTCGCGAAGGCGCCATGGCACTGTTTCTGCCACTCCTGCTGCTTATTCCCGTCTGCGGAATGGCGATCTGGTTCGTGGTGCGTCGAGCTGTCCGTCCCGTCGGTGCGTTGCGCGAGGAGATCGAAACCAAGGACGGCGGCAACACCGAGCCGATCGACGCGACGGCGCTTCCGAAAGAGTTGATGCCGATTGCCGCATCGGTCAATCGGCTGATGCAGCGCCTGCGCACAGCACTTGATGCGGAGCGTGAATTTACCGCCAACAGCGCCCACGAGCTGAGAACGCCGATTGCGGGCGCGCTGGCGCAGACTCAGATGCTGGTCGCCGAACTTGTGGGAAACCCTCATCGCCGGCGTGCCGACCAGGTTGAAGCCTCACTGACGCGACTGAGCCACCTTGCGGAAAAGATGCTGCAACTGTCTCGCGCGGAGGCGGGCATCGGCCTCGCCGACCACGCCGTCGATCTTGGTCGTGTTCTGGACATGGTGGTGACCGATTTTCAGCGCGGCATGGCCGATCCCGACCGGCTGGTCCTCCGCCATCCAACTGGCGCGCGCCTGACGGCGCCGGTGAGCGAAGACGGGTTCGCGATCGTGCTGCGCAATCTGATCGAAAACGCACTCATTCACGGGACACCGGATAAACCGGTCGAGGTGTTTCTTGAGGATGGTGGCCCAGTGCGCATTACCAACGGATCGCCGGTTATGAGTGCGATTGAACTTGCCGCCATTCGCAAGCGCTTCGGGCGTGGCCGGACCGAAGCCGAAGGCTCCGGTCTCGGTCTTTCAATTGTGGACCGACTACTCGGTCAGATGAACGGACAGTTGATCCTCGCATCTCCGGCGACAGGACGCTCCGACGGTTTCGAAGCGCGGATAGAACTGCGCCATCTCTAGGCGATCGACGAGCTCGTTCACATCGGAGGCACGACGCCGTTGGTGCCGACAACGACCCGGCCGCTCGACATGGAGCCATCGGCCGCCTTTTCCGACGGCACAAACACAGTCGCGCCTGCCTTGATATCCGCTTCGACTGCTGACGCGAACGTCACGATCGGCGTGCCCTCAGGGATCGAGATCTTTTTCTCCTGGCCATTGTAGGTCACGGTGACCGTGTGGCCATCGACGGACTTGACCGCATCGGCAACCGTCGCATTTGTCATCGAGCTGTTCGGCTTCAGATCCCAGGCGTAGCTGCCTTCACCGGTGCCTTTCATCGCCGCCGGGAAGATCAGAACTTCAAGAGCGCCGTCACCGCCATCGGCAGTCGGCAACGAGGCGATCCCTACAAAGTCACCAGGCTTGATGTCATCGATAGAGGCCTTGGCAACGCTCGACACCTTCCAGTCATCCTTGAGCATGATCTTGGCATTCGTGCCTTCGCGGGTTTTGACAGACAGGGTCTTGCCTTGGAGGCTCTCGACTGTACCGCGGACCCGGACGGTGTCTGCCGCAAAGGCCGAAACACCGAGCGTGACGGCGATCAGTGCGCCTGAGAGTATCGTAAAGCCGGTTCTGGAAATGGAGGACATGGTCTCTTCCTTTTTGAAACCCTTAAGGTCGTGTCGTGCTGCCGATGGATTCGGGTTGGAAATCCTCCGACCTTCGCCGAGCGCGGCACGATGCCGGCGCGGAATTGTTGTCGCGCCGAGGCGACAGATCAGCCCCTCGCCCTCATCGGCCACCTGACGATGCCCGCCGCAAACAGGGCGATCCAGATCAGAACAGGCTGTAACGGCAATCGGACCATGTGATAAAGCCACTGCCACTGCGAGGCGTCTGGCGCAGTCAGGCTGGTAACTGCGTGCTTGATATTGGCAGGAAAGACGCAGGCTGCGTAAAGCGCCAGGCCAATGCCCGCATACCGACGCGACCACGGAACAAGCAATCCGATCGCGCCTGCGATCTCGCAGAGGCCCGTTACAAGAATCACCTCCGGTGCATCAGGGACCCAGCTGGGTGTGATGCTGAGAAACGGCCGCGGCACGGTGATATGCAGGACGCCCGCTGCGGCATAGAACAGGAAGAGGCCCAACCGGCACCGACGGCGCCAGACGGTCAGGTCCTGTCCCTCGCGTTCCCTGACGGGTTCAATCCTTTGCATCTGCCGCTATCCGTCGCTCCACCGACCTTGCAATGGAGGCTAAGTCCTTGCGTCGGCCCGCAACGCTTTCTATGGCAGCCACCGCCAGATCCCTCGCGATGTAGTCGGACTTGTGCCCGAGCTTGTGGACGACGATCAGTTTTGCGCCGCGGATATCGCGCGCCAGATGTTTGGCATGGATTTCGGGAGATACGATCTCATCGGCATCACCGGTGATGATCACTGTCGGCGCCTTGATCTTCGGATATTGTCGCGAGGCGGTACGTGCCCAGTCGCTGAGCGCCGAGATTTCCCGCGCATTATGGCGAAATGCGGTTGGGCTCAGCGCCTGAAACGCATTGGTCTCGGCAATATAGCCGGCGGGGACAGGGTTGGGAGAGAAGACTGCGCTCGCCGCACCCTTGATCGCCAGCAGCCCCACCGGTGGAACGACGAGCGCACTGAAGACCTGGCCCGTGACAGGGGCTGTGGCTGCAGAATAATACCATGCGACGCTTCCGTCCCAGGGGTAGACCGCCGGCGAGAGGAAGACGAGACCGGACACCATGTCCGGATGCCGAACTGCAAATGCCGCGGCGATGGCGCCCCCGAAGGAATGGCCGACGATAATGGCCTTGCCGATCCCCCGCTTCCTCATCAGCTGCGCGACGGCATCAGCCTGGCCATCCGGAAGGATATTCTGTTCGCTTCCGATATCGGAACTGCCATGTCCCGGTCGGTCGACGAACAGCAGTCGCGCCCTGCCCTGCAACGTCTTCCTGAACGAAAAGAGGGGATCTTTCAGGCTCGTGCTCGCACCATGGAGAAAAACGATCGGGGGAAGATCCGCTTTTTTGTCCGGCTCGATCAGAACGCTGTTGAGTTTGTAACCGCCGACATCGATCCGGACCGCTTGTGGCACATGGTCATCGGCCGTCACCTGCCGCGCGCCGACGATGCCGAACGCCGCGAGCGCAAACCCCAGAAGCAAGACAATCTTTTGCATTAGTCCTCAATGCGTTTCGCCGAAATGAGCATTTCGCTCCTACTACGCGCTCGGGACAAGGAAAGTTTCAGTCCGGAATGATCAAAGGCGCAAGAGGCGCCCATAGTCGCAACACGCCGCGTTTGACAGCGGCGACGACGGGCGCGTTGCGGCGGATCGCATCTTCGGCCGTTTCTGCGGCAACAAGAATGAATTCGGCCTTCGCCCCCACAGCGATCGGTGGCGCCAGCATCCCCGTGATCTTCTCCGCATCTGTCGACACCATCTCGAAAACGCTGTGCATATCAGCTGCCGTCGAGAGCTGATCGAGATTGGCGTAGAGGCCTGCCATCCGAAGCAGTGAGGCGTCGCCGTACGGTGTGAACGGGTTTTGCACATTGTTGGTGGCGAGCGCGACATCCACCCCGAAGCGCTTCATCTGGGCTGCCGGAGCGATGCCTCGCGGCCGCATCGGGTTGTCGCGCGATCCGTTCAAAAACGCGTCTGTCGCGGGCAAGACGACGAGAGCGATACCGGCCTCGGCCATGCTCCGCGCCATCCTCTCACGCTCGTCAGGATCGAAGGCTGCAAGCTTCGTTGCATGGCCGACAGTGACACGCCCACCCCAGCCGAAGGCTTCGGTCTGCCTGATGATCTCGGGCAAAATGGAATTTACGGGATCGAGATCGAAGTCGGCGTGGAAGTCGACATCAACGTTGTAACGACGGGCAAGGCAGAAGATGAGCTCGACATGGGCAACGGGATCAGGGTCCGTATAAGGACATCCGCCAATCAGATCCGCACCCATCCTCATGGCTTCGTGAAGAAGGTCGATGGTTTCAGGCTCGTTGGTCAGGCCTTCCTGCACGAAGGCGCAAAGCTGGACGTCGATGAGACCCGACCATCTGCGCTTCAGCCGCAGCAGACCTTCCAGACTTCGAAGACCTGCGCGTGGATCCACCTCGACGAAGCTGCGCATGCGCTGCGTACCCGCACGCACAGCCAATTCCAAGACTTGCGCGCCGCGCGCTTCGACATCCTCTGCGGTAAAGCTGCGTTTCGCTTGCGCCGTCAGCCGAACGGCTTCAGCAAGGGTCCCCTCACACAGCGGGCAGCGGCCAAGGATCATCGCCTTGTCGAGATGGACATGCGCATCCGTCAGTCCCGGCAGGATCAGCACCCCTCCAGCATCGAGACGCGGCGACGATAGCTGTGCGGTCTGCTCTCCGATCGCGACTATCACGCCGTTCGAAACACTCAGCGACATGCCTTGGCGACCGTCCGCCAATCTCAGATTGTCGATGATAAAAGTACTCTGCCCGACAACGCCCATGAGACCACGCTGAGTAAACCGCTTCATAAAGACCAGACGTCGTTACTCGCCGATCACCCAACAATGCAAATATCCCATGTCGCAGTGCAACGCGAGTGTTTCTCAGAGCGACTGCGGGGAGTTGCGTTGGCTGTGTAACGGTCGGGAAATCGGCTTGTTGGGACGATTGCACGTCGCAGTCTAGCTCACTGGCTCACAAAGTCTGGAGGTTCGCAATTTGGGCTAGAGCATGATTTTCATTGTTTCACGGTTTCGTGATGGCCGGTCTGAAATCCGGGTTCGATAGGGCGAGATGCTCGTTGATGCAGTGGATCTGCGATGGATGAGCGCGCTTCGGGAGATTTTCCGGCCCATGCAAATTAGATTTTTTGATGGACATCCACATCTCTCGCTCTACAAACAGGTCATGGACGGGCTGCAGATGCGCATAACGAATGTGCGTCTGAAGCGCGCTTTTAGTGCGTGACGTCTGACTTGATACAATCCTCGCGATACGCTGATCGGATTGGTTCTTCGCCGGCGATGGCTATATCGCCCAAATAAAATACACGGACGACCTCTGGCCGGAAAGCCTATGCTTCCGCCGTAGAGTAGATCCGACTGTCTAGGAGAATGCCCGCGCTACCGAGCCCGGGCCAAATTTTTAATGGCTTATGCAACTGAAAATGACGCGCCGCTCGAAGCGACACCGACCAAGATCAGTCTAAACAACGTCTACAAAATCTTCGGCGAGCGGCCTGACAAGGCCTTGGACATGATCCGCGCCGGCAAGACAAAATCCGAAATCCATTCAGCGACCGGTTGCTCCGTCGGTGTCAACGACGCGAGCTTCGAGATCAAAGCTGGCGAGATTTTCGTGATCATGGGCCTGTCCGGCTCCGGAAAATCCACCCTCCTTCGTCTACTGAACAGGCTCATCGAGCCGACATCCGGTGCGATAAAAATCGACGGGCGTGACATCACCCAGATGTCGCGCAAGGAACTGATCGATCTGCGGCGCCGCGATATCAGCATGGTGTTCCAGTCCTTCGCGCTTCTGCCCAACCGTACCGTGCTCAACAACGCTTCCTTCGGTCTCGAGGTCGCAGGCGTCAACGAAGCCGAGCGTCGGCAGAAGGCTCTCGTTGCTTTGAAGGCCGTGGGCCTCGACGGTTACGAGGACAGCCTTCCGGATCAGCTGTCCGGCGGCATGAAGCAGCGCGTCGGCCTTGCCCGTGCTTTGGCCAGTGAACCGACCATTCTTCTCATGGACGAAGCCTTCTCGGCACTTGACCCGCTCATCCGGACCGAGATGCAGGACGAGTTGGTCCGTCTTCAGTCCGAACAAAGCCGCACGATCGTCTTCGTCAGCCACGATCTCGACGAAGCCATGCGGATCGGCGACCGTATTTGCATCATGCAGAACGGCAGCGTCATTCAGGTCGGTACGCCGGACGAAATCGTCATGAGCCCGGCCAATGATTACGTCCGCTCCTTCTTCCGCAATGTTGATGTCAGCCATGTCTTCAAGGCCGGCGATGTTGCCCGCAAGACCCAGGTCACGATCATCGACCGTCAGGGTGTATCGGCCGCCGCCGCACTCGAACGCATGAAGCACTTCGACCGCGAATACGCGATCATTCTCGGTCGCGACAAGACCTACCAGGGAATGGTCAGCCAGACATCGCTTGTCGAAAAGCTGCGCGCCAAGGCGGATGATCCCTACCGCGGAGCGTTTCTCACCGGGATCGAGACAATCGCAGCCGACGAACCGCTGTCGAACGTTCTCGGCACGGTCGCCGCCAGCGCCTGGCCGGTCCCCGTCATCGATGACGCCAAGCGCTATCTCGGATCGATCAGCAAAACGACGCTGCTCGAAACGCTCGACCGCGCCAGCTGATTTCCATTCACGACCTTAGAATTGTTGCAGCGCCCTGCCGGCCCATGATGCAGGCGGCGCTGTAGCCGGCCAGAAACCGGAGACAGACATGAATTTCAACATCGGCGACGGCATCGATACAGCCGTCAACTACATCCTCGACAACTTCTCCCCCTTTCTCGATCTGATCGCGTCGGCGATCGGCTTTGTAACCGGGACGATCCAGGATGCGCTGCTTGCGCTCCCGATGCCCGTCGGCATTGCCATCTTTGTCGCGCTATCCCTCTGGCGGGTCGGCCTCGGCTTCGGCCTGCTGACCGGCATCGCACTTTGGCTGGTGGACCACATGGGTCTTTGGAGCGCCATGATGGAGACGCTTTCCCTGGTGATCGCGTCCACGCTGATGGCGATGATCATTGGCCTGCCGCTCGGCATTGCCATGGCGCGCAAGGATAGTGTCGCAGCCATCGTCCGGCCCATCCTCGATCTGATGCAGACCATGCCGGCGTTCGTCTACCTCATTCCGGCAGCGATGTTCTTCGGGCTTGGAGCGGTACCGGGTGCCATCGCCACGGTGATCTTTGCAATGCCGCCTGTCGTGCGACTGACCAATCTTGGCATTCGCCAGGTACATCACGAGTTCATCGAGGCAGGCAACGCGTTTGGCTGCACCTCGACGCAGCTTCTGTTCAAGATCCAGCTTCCCAATGCCCTGCCCTCGATCATGGCCGGTATCAACCAGACGATCATGCTGTCGCTGTCGATGGTCGTCATCGCTTCGATGATCGGCGCCGGCGGGCTCGGCAACACGGTCCTGACCGGTATCCAGCGCCTGGATGTGGGCACGGGCTTCGAGGGCGGTCTTGCCGTCGTCATCCTGGCCGTCATTCTCGACCGGATCACCCAGAGCCTCGGCCAGAAATCCAGAAAGCCGAACGCCCTCTGGCGCGCGCTTTTCAAGAGAAACGAGCGTGAGGATATGGTGACGGTAACCGCCTGATCCAGTCCTTCGCCGAACCGTGCGGGTGATGAACCCGCAATTGCAAACCTCCCAAAAAGGAGACTACATGTTCAAGACCCTCGCAACCCTCGGGCTCGCCGCCACCCTCATCGGTGGATCTGTGACCGCAACGATGGCGCAGGACGCCAAGCCGGTAAAGATCGGCTGGTCCGCTTGGTCCGATGCTGAATTTGTCACCAAGCTCGCCGCCAAGCTCATCAAGGATGAACTCGGCACGGAAGTCGAGCTGGTACAGTCCGATGTCGCTCCGCTCTACCAGGGTGTCAGCCGCGGCGATCTCGACGCGATGATGATGGCCTGGTTGCCGCAGACCCATGCGGACTATTACGACAAGGTGAAAGACAAGGTCGAAACGCTCGGTACCGTCTATGATGGCGCAAAGCTGGGCTGGGTCGTTCCGGCCTATATCCCGGAAAGCGAGATCGCTTCGATCGAGGATCTGAAGAAGCCTGAAGTGCAGAAGAAGCTTTCCGGCATCGTGCAGGGCATCGATCCGGGAGCAGGTCTGACACGGTTGTCAGAAAAGGCCGTGAAGGATTACGGTCTCGACGACTACAAGCTGCAGATCTCCAGTGAGGCGGGCATGCTGACGACGGTCGATCGCGCCATGCGCAGCGAAAAGTGGTTCGTCGCCACGTCCTGGAGCCCCCATTGGATGTTCGGAAAGTACAAGCTTCGTTACCTGACCGACCCCAAGAAGTCGTTGGGTGAAGCAGAGCATGTCGACGTTCTCGCCCGCAAGGATTTCAAGACCGAAAATCCGAAGGTTGCCGGCTTCCTCTCGCGCATGAAGCTGCCGATCGCTGATCTCGAGGCGGGGATGTTTACCGCGCAGGAGACGTCCTACGACGAAGCGGTCGCAAAATACATCAAGGACCATCCGGATCAGGTCAAGGCCTGGGTTGGAGAAGACGGCTGACATAGGCCTCGGGCTTCGCGGTTATCCGCGGAGCCCTTTTGCTACTTGATGCCAGCGTCCAGTTGTTAGGAGCAGACGATGTTTATTGACGGAACGGATCTCGACCAGGCTACCGGCGATACGCTCGGCGGGCGTATCTCCCTGGCACGCGATGCGACTGATCTTTCGGTAGATGATGCTGCCCACATGTCCGGTGTGGAACGGAGTGTCTGGGAGGCCTGGGAGAACGACCGTGACGCACCGATCGCAACCGATCTCGAGATCGTCGCACGCTCCCTGCAGGTAAGCCTCGCCTGGTTGATCACCGGCCGCGGTGTCGGGCCGAAGTGGGACAGCTAGACTGTCAGCGTTGAAGCTCTACCAGAAGCGGAATTACCGCACGTTCAGGCCCGTAAGACGCGCTGCAATCCGCTCGACGGCGGAAAGCGTGTCGTAGATGAGGATCGCAAGAGCGCCGACGATCAGGCCGCCTTGCAGGATAAAGGCGAGATTGTTGGCCTGCAGGCCGGCGATGATGACTTCGCCCAAGGTTTTTGCGGCAACGGTAGAACCGATCGTGGCCGTGGCGAGACTGATCACGACCGACAGACGGATACCGGCGAGGATGACGGGTGTCGCGAGCGGCAGCTCGACCTTGAACAGCCGCTGCAACCCGGTCATGCCCGTCCCGCGCGCCGCCTCCATGACAGACGGCGGAAGGGTCGTCAGCCCCGTCAGTGTGTTTTCGAAAATCGGCAGCAAACCGTAGAGAAAGAGCGCGACCAGCGTCGGTTTTTCACCAAAGCCCAGCGTTGGAACCGCGAGCGCCAGCACCGCTACTGGCGGGAAGGTTTGCCCGATATTCACGAGGCCCCGCGAGAGCGGCAAAAACTCGGCGCCGATCGGCCGCGTCACGAGAATTGCCATGGGAACAGCCACAAGGATCGCTGCTGTCGTGGCGATGGCGACCGTCCGCAGATGCAGAAGCGTGAGTGTCAGAAGACTTCCCTGATTGTAGATCGCGGGCGCATTCTGCTGAACCAGCGGGCGCAGGATGGGATCGAACAATTCGGGCATCAGCAGGAACGTCAGCAGAAGAACGAGCAGTAACGCCCGCAGCATGAGAGGAAGCCACGCTCTCATGCCAGACCCGCCGCGCGCTTGGACAGTCCTTCGACCGAAACAGAACCGATGATCCGCCCATCGGATGCGCGAACAGGCAATGCCTGCTGTCCCGTCCACAAAAGCTTTGATAGCGCTTCTCGCTGGCTCATGTCTTCGGACAGTGGTTCCCCTGTCGCTTGATTGGGCTCGAGGGCCTCACCGATAGTCTGCATCGACAGGAGCCGGAACGGCCGCTCCGTATCGCCAATCAGCGTTTCGACGAACGGGGTCGCAGGCTGTCGAACCAGTTCGACAGGCGCGCCGTATTGAACGACCTTGCCCTTGTCCATCACCGCAATCCGGTCCGCCAGATGAAAGGCCTCGTCCATATCGTGCGTGACGAGAACGATGGTCGTGCCGAGCACCTTTTGAATGCTGATAAGGTCTTGCTGCGCCTTGGCGCGAATGATCGGGTCGAGAGCGCCGAACGGCTCATCCATCAGGAGCACGTTGGGTTCGGCCGCAAGAGCGCGTGCCACGCCGACGCGCTGTTGCTGCCCGCCGGAGAGTTCATGCGGAAAACGCGCCGCGAAATCGGCGGGGTCGAGCTGGAAGAGTTCGAGCAGCTCTTTTACTTTGGCGTCGATGCGGGGCCGGTCCCAGCCAAGCAGACCCGGAACAGTGGCGATATTCTGCGCGACGGTTCGATGCGGAAAAAGCCCGTGTCCCTGGATCGCGTAGCCGATCCTGCGCCGCAGTTCGAACCCCGGCAGGTCGCGATTGTCGACGCCGTCGAGCTTGATGGTTCCAGAGGTCGGTTCCACGAGCCGGTTGATCATCCGCAGAAGCGTGGTCTTGCCGGAGCCGGACGTTCCGACAATGACCGTTACCGTGCGCGGTTGGATCGTCATAGTCACTGTGTCGACAACCGTATTGTCGCCGTAACGCTTGGTGAGGGTCTCGATTTCGATCATGCGGCTTTGCCTCGAGTGCCAACAGGGGCGTTCAGTTCGACGAGTGCGTCCAATACGGTGGCTGCGGTGAAGGCGAGCACGACGGTGGGTACGGCGCCTAGGAGCACAAGATCCATTGCCGTCTGGCCGACGCCCTGGAAGACGAAGACGCCGAACCCGCCGCCGCCGATCAGGGCCGCGATGGTGGCAAGCCCGATATTCTGAACCAGAACGATGCGGATACCGGTCAGGATGACGGGCATGGCGAGCGGCAGTTCGATGCCGAACAGGCGTTGGCGCCCGGTCATGCCGACTCCGCGGGCCGCCTCGTTTGCTTCCCGGGGCACGCCTTCGAGTCCCACGACGGTGTTGGCGACAACAGGCAACAGGGAGTAGAGGAACAGCGCCACGAACGCGGGTGCAGCGCCAATGCCGCGTATGCCGATCGCGGCCGCACCCGGCACGTTGATGGCGATCCAGCCGAGCGGCGCGATGAGAATGCCGAACAGGGCAATCGACGGGATCGTCTGGACGAAGTTCAGCGTGTTGAGAATGCCGGCACGCAAGGAAGTGACTCGGTGGGCAAGAACGCCGAGGGGAAGACCGACGACGACGGCTGCAATCAGCGATCCGATCGCCAATGTCACATGTTTTCCCGCTTCCTGCCAGAAGACGTCGGCGCGGCCCGCATATTCCCTGATGATGGAAAGTCCGTCCCAGAGACCCGAAGACAGGACGACCGCTATTCCCGCTAGGCTGACCGCCAGCAAGGCGATCCGAACGACGGGCGTTGGCCGCAGTCTGGCGATCGCATCGGCGGCGAGCAGAGCGAAGGCAAGCATCAACAGCCAGGCACCGGAGGCCGGCGAAACACGAGCATAGGTATTGCCGTCCGGCGTCAGAAACGACGCGGCGGAACCGACGGAGATGGCAAGTCCCGCGAGAACGGCCGCCGCAGCCGACAGCCTCAGATAAAGAGGTGTTTTGAAGAGTGTGATGAGGATCGCGACGCCGATAACGACGACGAAGGCGATCGACGTGGAGGGCGGCTGGGATTCCCAGAGAGACTTCCCCTGCCCCGGCACGATCCGGTTGGGACGGAAAATCATGAGGGGCGCGAAGAAGGCAGCGTAGACCGCCAGCAGCGCCACGACGACACCCAGCTTATCGAGGCGAAGCTTCAATCCGATCCTCCTTGGCCCCCGGGTGATGCATCCCGCCCCTGAGGGTGGAATGCATCATACAGCCAGCTTTACTTCAGAAATCCGTTCTTCTTCAGGAAGTCTTCGGCAACGGCCTTCGGCGGTTCGCCACCGAGCTGCACGCGGCCGTTCAATTCCTGAAGTGTCACAAGGTCAAGCTTTTCGAAGACAGGCTTCAAAAGCGTTTCGATCTGTGGATGCTCCTTCAGAACCGCTTCACGGATGATCGGAGCCGGCTGGTAGACCGGCTGGACGCCCTTGTCGTCTTCCAGAACGACGAGACCCGATGGCGCAATGCCACCATCCGTGCCGTAGACCATCGCCGCATTGGCGCCGTTGGTCTGGTTTGCAGCTGCTGCGATCGTGGCAGCGGTGTCGCCGCCGGACAGCGTGATCAGCTGGTCGGACTTGAGCGTGAAGCCGTAGGTCTTCTGGAAGGCCGGAAGGGCTGCAGCAGAATTGACGAATTCCGAGGAGGCAGCCAGAACGACCTTACCGCCGCCAGCAACATAGGAGCCGAATTCGCTAAAGGTCTTGATTTTGCCTTCGTCCGCGACTTCCTTGCGGATTGCGACCGCCCAGGTGTTGTTTGCCGGAGACGGGGTCAGCCAGACGATCTTGTTTGCATCGTAATCCAGCTTCTTGGCCTCAGTATAGGCCTTTGCCGCATCCTTCCAGGCCGGGTCTTCGGCTTTTTCGAAGAAGAACGCCGCATTGCCGGTATATTCCGGATAGATGTCGATTTCGCCAGCGGTGATCGCCTTGCGCACGACAGGTGTGGCGCCGAGCTGAACGCGATCCGTCGTCTTGATGTCGTTTGCGTTCAGGATGGACAAAATGATGTTGCCGAGGACGCCGCCCTCGGTATCGATCTTTGATGATACGACGACTTGCGCCGATGCCGTGGCCGCAGATGCGGCAATGGCGAATATGGTTCCGATCACGATCTTGGGCAGGTGCACGGCCGGTATCTCCCTGTTTAAAACTAGTCTTGCCTCGCGCGCCCAACCGCAATCGTCCGGACGCAAACGCCTATATATGCCGCCGGTTCAAGAAGAATAGTGGAGCAACGTCACGTCAGTCATTTGCGGTATGCCTCGTCCTGAAACCGAGGCCGTATGCCGTCTCCGGATCCGACAGCCGCTCGGAAACGACTGCCCGGCGGGAGGAACGATCGCGCCTTCTTCGAGTTATGTCGATGCCGCCCCTAGCATCCCTTTCAGCGAACATTTCGGAGGCCCACCCATGGCAGACAACATCAGCAATCCTGAAGGCAAAGGCCCTGCAGGTGGTTGGGGCTCGGTAAAGTCGATTTTCCGGATCTACGGCGAGAGTTCGCCTCCACCAGCGTTTCTCGAAACGTTGTCTCGCCAAAACAAGCCGGGCGGATTTATGTGCGTCTCCTGCGCCTGGCCAAAGCCCAAGAACTATCACCCCTTCGAGTTTTGCGAGAATGGTGCCAAGGCCACCATGTGGGACCTGACCAACTCCCGTTGCGGACCTGATTTCTTCAAGAAGCATACGGTGGAGGAGCTGAAGGGCTGGAAAGACCACGATCTGGAGATGACAGGTCGCCTGACCCATCCTCTCCGCTTCGACCACGCGACCGGACAATACGTAGAGGCCACCTGGAACGAGGCGTTCCAAAAGATCGGCGCAACGCTAAAGCGCCTGGAGAAGAAGAGCGTAGTCTTCTATTCGTCCGGCCATGCCGGACTGGAAGCATCCTACCTCTATGCCTTGCTGGCACGCGCCTACGGCAACAACAACCTGCCGCAGAGCTCGAACATGTGCCACGAGACGACGTCCGTCGGCCTCACCAAAGTCATCGGCTCGCCGGTCGGAACCATCGTATGGGAAGATTTGGAAAAGACCGACGCCTTCTTCTTCTTCGGCCAGAACCCGGGCACCAACAGTCCACGTTTCCTGCATCCGCTGCAGGAAGCCAAAAAGCGCGGCGCGAAGATCGTCACATTCAACCCTGTCATCGAGCAGGGTCTCGTGTCGTTCGTGAACCCGCAAAATCCGCTCGACATGGTCACGGGCAATGAGACCAAGATATCCGATCAGTATCTGCAGGTGCAGGCCGGTGGTGACGTCGCTGCCATGCTGGGTCTCTGTAAGACCGTCGTCGAGGCCGATGATGCGGCGGTTGCCGCTGGCCGGGCGCGCGTTCTCGATGTCGATTTCATCGCCGAGCATACGACGGGCTCCGACAAGTTCATCGAATGCGTGCGCGACACGCCTTGGTCGGACATTGTGCGCGAAAGCGGGCTCACGGAGGCTGGCCTGCGCGAGGCAGGCGCGACTTATATTGCCGCCAAGCGCGTCATCGGCGTCTACGGAATGGGACTGACCCAGCACTCGCAGGGCGGCCTTAACATCGCGATGCTAGTCAACCTTCTCCTCCTGCGCGGCAATATCGGCCGCGAGGGGGCTGGTTGCTGTCCGGTGCGTGGCCACTCGAACGTTCAGGGCCAGCGGACCGTCGGCATTGCCGAAAAGACCAAGCTCATCCCGATGGACAAACTGAAGGAACTGTTCGATTTCGATCCTCCGACCGAGGACGGAACGCACATCGTCGATGCGGTCAAAGGCATGATGGCAGGAACCATTCGCGCCACGATCTCACTGGGCGGCAATCTACTTCGGGCCGTGCCGGATCAGGTCGATATGGAGCGGGTCTGGGCCGAGCAGGAGCTGACGGTCATGGTCTCGACGAAGCTCAACCGCAGCCATCTGTTTCCGGGCAAGGAGGCCTGGATCCTGCCATGTCTCAGCAGAACCGAGATCGACATGCAGGCGACCGGAAATCAGTCCGTCACGACGGAAGACAGCTTCTCCCACATTTCCGGATCGATCGGAAAGCGCACGCCGGCATCCAAGCAACTCCAGAGCGAACTCGCGATCGTGACCGGCATCGCCAAGGCAACCCTCGACCATAACCCGAAGCTGAAATGGGACGAATGGACGCGGGACTACAGCCTCGTTCGCAATCTCATCGAGGCAACCTACCCCGACGACTTCAAGCATTACAACCAGCGCATGTTCGAGCCCGGCGGCTTTTATCGCGGCAATGATGCACACGAACGGAAGTGGAATACCGAGGAAAAGAAAGCGGTCTTTACAACGCCGCATCAGCTCAACGCGTTGTCGTTCGAGGATGCGCCTGGTCGGTTCCGGCTGATCACGATGCGATCCAACGACCAGTTTAACACAACGATCTATGGCTATTCGGATCGATTCCGCGGCATTGAGGGCACGCGAGACGTGCTTCTCATGTGCCCCGAAGACATCGCTGCAGCAGGGCTTCGGGAAGGTCAGGTCGTATCGCTCGTCAGTGACTTCGAAGACGGCAAACACCGCGAACTCAGCGGGCTGACGGTCCGAGCGCACAAGCTTCCCCGCGGCACGATCGGCGGGTACTATCCCGAATGCAATGTGCTGAACGCAATCGACCATCACGACGAGATGTCCAAGACGCCGGCGTCCAAGGCAATCCCTGTAAAAATCGTCAGTCACTGATTCCGAACGCGACTACTGTCTCGGTACAGTGCCCGCCACGCCAGGTAAACCAGGTTTGGCGGGCACATCCGTTTTGCTCAGGCGCTTTCTATTTCGCCAAGAAAAGCATCTCGATTGTTCTGCACGACTGCCAAAAGGTAGTCGGCGACGGCACGTACACGGGGAATGCGGCTCATGTCGCGGTGGCGGACTAGGTAGTAGTGCCGGGTCAACTGCACCTCGCGGGACAGCACCAGCTCGAGATCCGGCTGACGGCGCGCAATGAAATGCGGCAAAATGCAGAGTCCCTGGCCCTGAAGCGTCGCCGTCAGTTGCGCCGAGATGCTCGAGCTCTGAAACCGCGGCCGGATTCCCGGATGGACGTCGCCAAGATAGTCCAGTCCCGGCGCAAAGATCATATCCTGGATGTAGCCGATGAACGGGTGTAGCAGCAGGTCGTCGCGGCTTTTGATTTGCGGTCGCTCGGACAGGTAGGATTTTGCGCCGTAGATGTTCAGCCGATAGTCGGTGATCTTCTCGATTTCGTAGGGTCCGCCCTTCGGCGGATCGAGCGAGATGGCAATGTCGGCCTCCTTGCGCGACAAGGACATGATCTGCTGGATCGTCACCAGCTCGAGCGAGAGATTGGGATGCTGGACGGTGAAATCACCGATCTGATGCGCGAGGAAGAAGTTCGCAATTCCTTCCGGAGCACTGAGACGGACCACGCCCTGGTGAGCAGCGCTCCCCGAGAAGATATCCATCTGCAACCGGTCCGCTTCCGCCTCCATGCGTTCCGCCGCTTCGATGAAGCGTTGTCCAATTCCGGTTAGGACATAACCGCGCGGATTGCGCTCGAAAAGCTTGATCCGGAGACTGAATTCCAGTCGGTCGATGCGGCGAGATACGGTGGCATGGCTGGTGCGCAATTGCCGGGCCGCGACGGAAAGCTGCCCGGTTCGGGCGACGGCCAGGAAATATTGAAGGTCGTCCCAGGTGAAGTTCGGGCTGGCTGTCATGTCGGCGGTTAGCGCTCCAATGTCCCTATCTGTTCAAACGCTGTCACGTGTCTGTTCAAAACTGAACAGAGGCTGTTTGCAATTAATAGCGCGCTCCTCCTTGCGTCAACGTTCGTTTTACTCGACCATACCCCCAGGAGGAGCTGCTTTGAGGAGGGTAGCCCGCCAAATTTGAACAGATTCGCGCGCTGTTATCTCTGGGAGGAGACCTTATGCGAAAGACGTTTGTGGCGTCCGTTGTTACACCGCTGGCCGTATTGCTCGCCAGCAGCACTGCATTTTCCCAAACGGCATCCGACGGCAAGGTCAGGATCGGTATCCTTAACGACCAGTCCGGCGTGTATTCCGATTTCGGCGGCAAGTCGTCCGTTGAGGCTGCAAAGATGGCGGTCGAGGATTTTGGCGGCAAGGTTCTGGATGTTCCGATCGAGGTCATCGACGCCGATCACCAGAACAAGCCCGACATCGCCTCCAACATCGCCCGCCAGTGGTACGATACCCAGCAGGTCGATACGATCATGGACCTGACAACGTCGTCGGTCGGTCTCGCGGTCCAGGCGCTGTCCAAGGACAAGAAGAAGATCACCATCAACACCGGTGCGGCGACCACTGATCTCACGGGCAAGTCCTGCACGCCCTACGGCTTCCACTGGGCATATGATACCCATGCGCTTGCGGTCGGCACAGGCGGTGCGATGGTCAAGCAGGGCGGTGACAGCTGGTTTTTCCTGACCGCGGACTATGCTTTCGGCTATTCCCTCGAGCAGCAGACCAGCGACTACGTGAAGGCCAATGGCGGCACGGTCGTCGGTTCGGTGCGGCATCCCCTGTCGAGCCAGGATTTCTCATCCTTCCTGCTGCAGGCGCAGTCATCAGGCGCGAAGGTGATCGGGCTAGCCAATGCCGGTCTCGACACGGCCAACTCGATCAAGCAGGCGGCCGAGTTCGGTATTGTCCAGGGGGGGCAGAAATTGGCGGCGCTCCTGTTCACGCTGGCCGAAGTGCACGGGCTCGGACTTGAGGCAGCACAAGGCCTGACGCTGACGGAAGGCTATTACTGGAACCTCGACGACAAGAGCCGCGAGTTTGCCAAGAAGTTTTTTGCCCGGACCAACAAGATGCCGAACATGGTTCATGCGGGCACCTATTCTGCCGTGACGCAGTATCTCAAAGCCGTGCAGAAGGCCGGTACGGACGAAAGCGACGCGGTGGCCAAAGCGCTGCATGAAATGCCGGTCGACGACTTCTTCGCTCGCGGCGGTACGGTCGGCGCCAACGGCCGAATGATCCACGACATGTACCTTTTGCAGGTGAAGAAGCCTGATGAAAGCAAGGAACCGTGGGACTATTACAACGTGCTTGCCACCATTCCCGGCAAGGAGGCCTATCTCGACCCGGCCAAGGCCGGTTGCGAGCTGGTGAAGTGAGCGATGGCAGTCGCATCGATCTCGACTAACGAGCAGCTACGGGTGGTCTTGTCCGCCCGTGGCCTGTCGAAGAGCTTTGGAGCATTCGCAGCCGTCAAGAATGTCGATCTCGATGTTCACGACGCCAGTGTCCATGCGCTGATCGGTCCGAACGGCGCCG
Organism: Rhizobium sp. Leaf321; assembly: GCF_001423215.1. Taxonomy (NCBI): domain Bacteria; kingdom Pseudomonadati; phylum Pseudomonadota; class Alphaproteobacteria; order Hyphomicrobiales; family Rhizobiaceae; genus Rhizobium; species Rhizobium sp. Leaf321. The sequence continues at coordinate 335,771 of NZ_LMOF01000005.1, forward strand.
GCAAGACGACGGTGTTCAATCTGCTCACCAAGTTTTTGCAGCCGACGGCCGGTTCGATCACGCTGATGGGCGCCGACATCACGAAACTGCCACCCGACAAGGTGGCGCGGATGGGGCTGGTCCGCTCGTTCCAGATCTCGGCCGTGTTTCCGCATCTGACCGTGCGTGACAATGTCCGCGTCGCATTGCAGCGTCCGAGCGGGTTGTCGACACAGTTCTGGCTGCCGCTCTCCTCGCTCGACCGGCTGGATGCCCGCGCCGACGATCTGATCGAGACTGTGGGGCTGAAACGCGAGCGAAACGCGCTGGCTGCCGACCTTTCCTACGGTCGCAAGCGGGTACTGGAGATCGCAACGACGCTGGCACTCGATCCGAAAGTGCTGCTGCTCGACGAGCCGATGGCCGGCATGGGCCAGGAGGATATCGGCACCGTGTCCGCCATCATCCGCGAAGTGGCGAAGACCCGTGCGGTGCTGATGGTGGAGCACAATCTTTCCGTCGTTGCAGATATCTGCCACCACGTCACAGTACTGCAGCGCGGCGAAATTCTGGCCGAGGGCGATTATGCGACGGTGAGCCAGGATCCGCGCGTCCGCACGGCTTACATGGGCACGGAGGAAGCATGATGGCGCAACCCCTGCTTCAGGTTTCCAATCTAAATGCCTGGTATGGTGAAAGCCACGTCCTGCACGGCGTCGACATGACGGTGCATGAGGGCGAAACGATCACCATTCTCGGTCGCAACGGCGTCGGCAAGACCACGACGCTTCGCACGATCATGGGCATCATCCGCGAACGCCGCGGCGAAATCCTCTTTTCGGGCCAGGACATGTCGCGCGTTCCGCTGCATAGAACCGCCCATGCGGGTCTCGGCTTCGTGCCGGAGGAACGCGGGATCTTCTCGACCCTGACGGTCGAGGAAAACCTCATGCTGCCACCCGTCGTTGCGCAAGGCGGCATGCCGCTCAGCGAGATCTACGAGCTATTCCCGAACCTTCACGAACGCCGCTCCAGCCCGGGCACGAAACTCTCCGGTGGCGAACAGCAGATGCTGGCGATCGCCCGTATCCTGCGCACCGGGGTAAAACTGCTCATCCTCGACGAGCCGACCGAAGGGCTTGCGCCTGTCATCGTGCAGCGCATCGGCGAAGTCCTGAAGACGCTCAAAGACCGCGGCATGACGGTGCTGATGGTCGAGCAAAATTTTCGCTTCGCAAGCCGCGTCGCTGACCGGTTCTACCTGATGGATCACGGAAAAATGGTGGCAAATTTTCCCGTCGGCGAACTGCCCGAGAGGATGGACATGCTGCACAAGGTTCTGGGGGTTTGAGCATGGTCGCAATGCAAACGGATCACCGCACGGACGACCTGGCAACGCGCTCGCGTCCAGTTTCGGTAAAATCAGACGACGCCAGGAGCGCCGCACCATGACCATGATTTTCGGCATTCCGCTCCAGGCTTTCCTCGGACAGCTCCTGATCGGCCTGATCAACGGCTCTTTCTACGCACTCTTAAGCCTCGGTCTTGCGGTCATCTTCGGGTTGCTGCGGGTCATCAACTTTGCCCACGGCGCGCAGTATATGCTCGGCGCGTTCGTCGCCATGCTGCTGCTGCAGTATTTCGGCATCAACTACTGGTTCGCGCTTGTTTTCGCGCCGCTCATCGTCGGCCTGTTCGGCGCCGTCACCGAACGCTTTCTGCTATCGCGGCTTTACAAGCTGGACCATCTCTACGGTCTGCTCTTCACCTTCGGGCTAGCGCTTACCATCGAGGGCACGTTCCGGTATCTCTACGGATCGTCAGGCCAGCCCTATTCGGTCCCGCCGCAGCTTGCCGGCGGCACCAATCTCGGCTTCATGTTCCTGCCCATCTATCGCGGCTGGGTCGTGGTCGTGTCGCTGATCGCCTGTATCGGCACCTGGCTTTTGATCGAAAAAACCAAGCTCGGGGCCTATCTGCGGGCAGCGACGGAAAATCCGACCCTCGTGCAGGCCTTCGGCGTCAACGTGCCGGTGCTCCTGACCCTGACCTACGGGCTCGGCGCCGGACTTGCAGCCTTCGCGGGTGTGTTGGCCGCGCCGATCTACCAGGTCTCGCCGCTGATGGGATCCAACATCATCATCGTCGTCTTTGCGGTCGTCGTGGTGGGCGGCATGGGATCGATCATGGGTGCGATCCTGACCGGCTACATGCTCGGAATCGCCGAGGGCCTGACGAAAGTGTTTTATCCGGAAGCATCGAGCATCGTGATCTTCGTGATCATGGCGATCGTGCTGCTTCTGCGGCCAGCCGGTCTTTTCGGCCGGGATGTTTAGGGAAGGATGCCAGAGATGAGCGACATCATCCACACCGCCGCCCCGCCGCGCATAGAGAGGTCGGGCACAGCCACGAAAACCTACGCGATCTTCATCGGGTTGGGACTGGTGCTGCTCCTTGTTGCACCGCTGTTCTTCTACCCGATCTTTCTGATGAAGCTTTTGTGCTTTGCGCTATTTGCCTGCGCGTTCAACCTGCTGTTGGGTTACACGGGCCTGTTGTCCTTTGGCCATGCGACGTTCTTCGGCGGAGCCGCCTATTTTACTGCCCATGTCGTGAAGGTCTGGGGTCTGTCGCCGGAACTCGGCATTCTCGTCGGTGCATTCGGAGCGGCCGTGCTTGGCCTGATCATGGGCTTCTTTGCGATACGGCGGCAGGGCATCTACTTTGCGATGATCACGCTTGCGCTTTCGCAGATGTTCTTCTTCTTCTGCCTGCAGGCGGAATTCACGCATGGCGAAGACGGCATCCAGTCCGTGCCGCGCGGCCACCTGTTCGGCTTTATCGATCTCAGCGAAACGACGAACATGTACTATTTCGTGCTGGCCGTCTTCTTGATTGGCATGGCGATCATCTGGCGGTTCATCAACTCGCCGTTCGGCATGATCCTCAAATCGATCCGCGAAAACGAGCAGCGCGCCATCTCGCTCGGCTATTCCGTATCCCGCTACAAGCTCGGCGCCTTCGTCATGTCGGCGGCGCTTGCCGGGCTTGCCGGCGGAACCAAGGCGCTCGTCTTCCAGTTCGCGACGCTGACCGATGTCGGCTGGCAGATGTCCGGCGAGGTGATCCTGATGACGCTGCTTGGGGGCATCGGCACGCTGATCGGACCGATCTTTGGCGCCGGGCTTGTCGTTGCGTTGCAGAACTACCTCGCGACCTCGGAATTTCCCGTCACGATCATCACCGGCGTGGTCTTCATGGTCTGCGTCCTCCTCTTCCGGCGCGGCCTGATCGGGGAATTCTACGCCTCGCGGCTTGGCCGAAAACTGGGCTTCGAGCATCGCCGCTGATTGGCTGAAGATCATGGAAACCTACGACTACATCATCATCGGTGCCGGAAGCGCCGGCTGCGTTCTTGCGAACCGCCTTTCGGCCGATAGCCGCAACAGCGTGCTGCTGCTGGAAGCCGGCGGGACCGACAACTATCACTGGGTGCATATCCCGGTCGGCTATCTCTATTGCATCAACAACCCGCGCACCGACTGGTGTTTTGCCACCGAAAAGGAGGAAGGCCTCAACGGCCGCTCCCTGTTTTATCCGCGCGGAAAGCTGCTCGGTGGCTGCTCTTCGATCAACGGCATGATCTATATGCGCGGCCAAGCGCGCGATTACGACCTATGGCGGCAGATGGGATGTGCCGGCTGGGGCTGGGACGACGTGCTGCCGCTGTTTCGCAAGAGCCAGGACTTCTACAAGGGCGGCGACGATCTGCATGGCGAAGGCGGCGAATGGCGGGTCGAAAAGCAGCGTCTGCACTGGGCGGTGCTCGACAGTTTCCGCAAGGCGGCGGAACAGGCGGGCATCCCGATGATCGAGGATTTCAACCGCGGCGACAACGAAGGCTCGAGCTATTTCGACGTCAACCAGCGTTCGGGCATTCGCTGGAACACCTCCAAGGCCTTTCTGCGGCCCGCGATGAAGCGGCCGAACCTACGCGTCCTCACCAAGGCGCATGTCCGCCGCCTGATCATCGAAACCGGTGAGGTGAAAGGCGTCGAGTTCCAGCAGAATGGCGTGTCGCAGGTGGCTCATGCCCGTCGCGAGACGGTGCTTTCGGCGGGCGCGATCGGGACGCCGCATGTGCTCGAACTCTCAGGCGTCGGACGCGGCGAGGTTCTGGCGGACGCCGGGGTCGAGATGGTCAAGGAGGTGCGACAGGTCGGCGAAAACCTGCAGGATCACCTGCAGCTACGGCTGGTCTACAAGGTCACCGGCGTGCCGACGCTGAACGAGAAAGCCTCTCGCTGGCTCGGCAAGGCTGCGATCGGGCTGGAATATGCGCTGAAACGCTCAGGACCTATGTCCATGGCTCCAAGCCAGCTCGGGATTTTTACCCGGTCGGGTCCGGACAAGGAAACGGCTGATCTCGAATACCATGTCCAACCGGTCTCGCTGGACCGCTTCGGGGATCCGGTTCATGCTTTTCCGGCAATCACCGCAAGCGTATGCAATCTTCGCCCCGAAAGCCGCGGTTCCGTGCATCTGAAAGGCCCAGATTTTGCAGCAGCGCCGGCGATCCGGCCGAACTATCTTTCGACAGCTGCCGACCGCAGTGTCGCGGCAAGTTCGATCCGGCTGACCCGCAACATCGTCGCGCAGCCTGCTTTCGCCCGCTACCAGCCGGAAGAATACAAGCCGGGACCGGCGTACGACACGGATGCAGATCTGGAGCGCGCTGCCGGCGAAATAGGAACGACGATTTTCCATCCCGTGGGCACGGCCCGGATGGGGTCGGATCCCGATAGCGTCGTCGATCCGCGACTGAAAATGAGAGCACTCGGCCGGCTGAGAATTGCCGACGCATCAATCATGCCCGCCATCACATCGGGCAACACGAATTCTCCGACGATCATGATTGCCGAAAAGGCGGCGGCGATGATCCTGGCGGACAATCGGTAAGGGGGGACTATGAGCAAGGTTGCATTCGTTGGACTTGGGAACATGGGCGGGCCGATGGCGGCCAATCTCGTCAAGGCGGGACATGACGTCTGGGGCTTCGATCTTTCGGAGGCGAGCAGGAATGCCGCAAGCGCGCATGGCGTCAACGCGGCAAGCACCCTCCCCCAGGCTGTGCTGAATGCAGACTGCATTATCACCATGCTGCCCAAGGGCCAGCATGTCCTCGCCGTCTGGTCGGATCTGGCATCCGTGATCCCCGAGGGAACGCTGCTCATCGATTGTTCGACCGTGGACGTGGAGAGCGCCCGCAAGGCGCATGCTCTGGGCAGCGCGATGGGTTGCCTCTCTCTCGATGCTCCGGTGTCCGGGGGAACGACTGGCGCGGAAGCGGGCACGCTGACATTCATGGTGGGCGGCTCGGAGAGTGCGTTTGCGTCGGGTAAGGCTATCCTCGAAGCCATGGGCCGCAAGATTGTCCACTGCGGCGGCGATGGTGCGGGTCAGGCTGCAAAGATCTGCAACAACATGATCCTCGGCATCTCGATGATCGGCGTCTGCGAAGCGTTCGGCCTGGCTGAAAAGCTCGGCCTCTCGCATCAGGCGCTGTTCGATGTCGCCTCGACCTCATCGGGCCAGTGCTGGTCGCTGACGACCTATTGCCCCGTGCCCGGTCCCGTGCCGACATCGCCTGCCAACAACGACTACCGCCCCGGCTTTGCCACGGCGTTGATGCTGAAGGACTTGCTGCTGTCACAAGAGGCAGCACAACAATCCGGCGCCGCGACACCGCTCGGAGCCCACGCGGCCGACCTCTACGCCCAGTTCGAGGCAGCCGGACACGGCGGCGAGGACTTTTCCGCCATCATCCGGATGCTGCAGGAGATACCGCGGGAATAAGATGGTTTCGGAGTTGGAACGCCGGCATATGCCGCAAATTCAACCGGATATGCCGGTCAGCTCCTTCTGAACTTTAAGCAGTGACGGAATGTAACGGTCAGCGACAGCCTGCATCGGCTCCTCTGACGCGGCTAGCCCGATGTTCAGCGCGGCGACGACTTGGCCGCGGGGGCCGAATAGCGGGACGGCCAGAGAGCGAAGGCCGATTTCGACCTCCTGATCGATGCAGGCATAGCCGCGATCACGGATGCGGAGCAGTTCGCCCTTGAGCGTTTCGATGTCGGTCACGGTCTTTGCCGTCCTCGCCACGAGCGGCTTTAATGAAAGAAGATCTTCTGCCTGCTCGACAGGAAGTGCTGACAGCATCACCCGCCCCATGGAGGTGCAGTAGGCTGGAAGGCGTGAGCCCGGCATCAGCGAAATCGACATGACCCTGCGCTGCGCGGCCCGCGCGACGTAAACGATGTCACTCTCATCAAGAATGGAAACGGATGTGCTTTGGCCTGTCTGTTCGGACAGGTCATCGAGCCAAGGCTGCACGATCTTCGGCAATGGCATCGCTGCCAGGCATCCCGTCCCCAGTCGCAAGACGCGGGGCGTGACGGTGAAGAATTTTCCGTCATAGGCACAATAGCCGAGTTCGGAGAGCGTCAGGAGGCATCGCCTCACCGTTGCGCGATCATAGCCGGTGAGCTGTGAGGCTTCGGCGATGCTGAGACGCGGTCGCTCGGCAGAGAAGGCTTCTATGACCTTGAGGCCCTTTGCCAGCCCGCCCATCATGTCTCTCGTCTTGACGTCCAACAGAGCCTCGTTTTTGTGCGATAATCGTACAAAGAGACGATATCGCACAAATGGTTTGCCGTCCATCTGTATGGGATTTAGTTGTTTCTGCAGCGGGAGCGGTTTGCGGAGGATACTGATGGATAAAACAATTCGGACTTTGACTGATGCCGTGTCCAAGGTTACCGACGGTGCCACGGTGATGATCGGTGGTTTCGGAGGCTCCGGTGCGCCGATCGAACTCATCCACGCGCTGATCGACAATGGTCCTAAAAACCTGACCGTGATCAATAACAACGCCGGGAACGGACGCATCGGCATTGCGGCAATGATCGATGCGGGCATGATCGCAAAGATGATCTGCTCTTTCCCTCGCTCGTCCGATCCGCGGGCTTTTACCGATACCTATCTGGCCGGAAAAATCGAGTTGGAACTCGTCCCCCAAGGCACGCTCGCCGAGCGGATCCGCGCAGGTGGCGCTGGCATACCGGCCTTCTACACGCCGACGGGTTATGGAACGGAACTGGCCGAGGGCAAACCGGTCGCCGAATTTGATGGACGACATTATGTGCAGGAGCGCTGGCTCAAGGCCGACTTTGCCATCGTCAAGGCGCATCTGGGCGACACCCATGGCAACCTCACCTATCGCAAGGCCGGCCGGAACTTCAATCCTCTGATGTGCATGGCGGCGACCACGACCATCGCCCAGGTCTCGCAGATCGTTGAACCCGGCGACATCGACCCCGAACACGTGATCACGCCCGGCATCTTTGTCGATGCGGTGGTCGAGGTTTCAAACCCTCAGCAAGAAGAAGAACTCATCCGGGCCGGAGTGGCCTATGCCGGAGGAATGAGCGCATGAGCGGCGAAACTCAGACACTGGACACCCGCGAAGACATCAAACTGTCGAACACGCAGATCGCTTGGCGTGCCGCGCAGGATATCGAAGATGGCGCCTATATCAATCTCGGGATCGGTTTTCCGGAAATGGTCGCCCGCTATCAGCCGCCCGGCAGACAGGCGATCTTCCATACGGAAAACGGCATCCTCGATTTCGGCGAGCCTCCGGCAGCCGGTGAGGAAGACTGGGATCTGATCAACGCGGGCAAAAAGGCCGTCACGGTCAAGCCCGGCGCGGCTTTCTTTCATCATGCGGACAGCTTCGCCATGGTGCGGGGCGGCCATCTCGACGTTGCAATCCTCGGCGCCTATCAGGTGGCCGAAAATGGCGACCTCGCCAACTGGCGCGTCGGCTCCAAAGGGGTGCCGGCGGTCGGCGGCGCGATGGATCTGGTGCATGGTGCTAAGCAGGTTTTCGTCATCACCGAGCATGTGACGAAGGACGGCAAGCCGAAACTTGTCTCCAAATGCACATTTCCCCTGACTGGCGTCGGCTGCATCACGAGGGTCTATACGAGCCATGCGGTGATCGATATCGCTGACGGCCGTTTTGTCCTGCGTGAAAAGCTCGCCGCAATGACCATCGAGGAATTGCAGGCGATGACCGGCGCGCAGCTCCATGTGGACGGCGCTGTTGCCGATCTTGTCGTACCGGCGCTTTGAGGAGAGATCGATGACCGAAGCATTTATCTGCGACTATATCCGTACCCCGATCGGTCGTTTCGGCGGCGCGCTGTCATCGGTCCGTGCGGACGATCTGGGCGCTGTACCTCTTAGGGCACTGATGGAGCGAAACGCTGCCGTCGACTGGGAAGCGGTCGGCGACGTGGTCTTTGGCTGCGCCAACCAGGCGGGCGAAGATAACCGGAATGTCGCGCGCATGTCGCTGCTCCTCGCCGGCCTGCCTGTTTCCGTATCCGGCACGACGATCAACCGTCTCTGCGGATCGGGCATGGATGCCGTGATCACCGCTGCCCGCGCCATCAAGGCCGGCGAAGCCGACATTATGATTGCCGGTGGCGTCGAAAGCATGAGCCGTGCGCCATTTGTGATGCCGAAGGCCGAGACTGCGTTTTCGCGCAACGCCGAGATCTATGAAACCACCATTGGGTGGCGTTTCGTCAATCCGCTGATGAAAAAGCAGTATGGCGTCGATTCCATGCCGGAAACCGGCGACAACGTCGCGATCGATTATCACGTCTCTCGCGAGGATCAGGACGCTTTTGCATTGCGCAGCCAGGAGAAAGCCTCGGCAGCTCAGCAGAACGGCCGTCTAGCGCGCGAAATCACCGCTGTCAGCGTCCCGCAACGCAAGGGCGACAGCATCATTGTCGACAAGGACGAGCATCCCCGTGCGACCAGCCTGGAGGCATTGGCCAAGCTCAGGCCGGTGAACAAGATCGAAGGCGGCACGGTCACGGCCGGCAACGCATCCGGCGTCAATGACGGGGCAGCGGCACTCATCATCGCCTCGCAGGAGGCGGCCCGGAAATATGGCCTGACGCCGATTGCACGCATCATCGGCGGCGCTGCGGCTGGCGTTCCGCCACGGGTGATGGGCATCGGGCCTGCGCCAGCGACGCAGAAACTCTGCGCACGCCTCGGCCTGTCGCCGCAGGATTTCGGGATTGTCGAGCTGAACGAAGCCTTCGCCTCTCAGGGCATCGCCGTTTTGCGCGAGCTCGAAATCCCCGATGATGCAGAGCATGTCAACGCGAATGGCGGTGCCATCGCGCTGGGTCACCCGCTCGGCATGTCCGGAGCACGCATTGCCGGAACCGCGGCACTGGAGCTATCGCTGGGGAGTACGCGATACGCGCTTGCCACGATGTGCATCGGCGTTGGCCAGGGGATAGCTCTGGCTTTGGAACGAGTTTAGGGGGATTGCAGCCGGAGCTCGAAGACAATTCGACGCCTCCGGCAACCATTGGCGGCGGTGACTGTTGATAAGCGAGGCGCACGGCAAGAACACAAGCCGGATAGCGTCTCCCCCTCGAAAACTCGTAAGGATCGGCAGCATGAACGAACCGCAGGAGTTTGCGCACAGCACCAATGGAGATCGGTGGTTTATCGATCCTGCTTCCGAGAACCATCGCGCAACGGTCACGCACCGTGGCAACTTGCCGTCCGGTGGCCACGAAACGCGGATTCCAGTGGACGTGTTCCTGGGTCAACACCCACGTGGCCCCGAGCACGACGCGCTTGAGCGGATGCTATCTGCACTTCCCGTTAGAAACTCCACGATTGAGACTGGGACTGCGTCCGGCCTGTCGATGCTGGCCCATCAGTATATGCGTCTCGGTGGCCGTCGCAGCGCTACGCGTGCATGGGGAACCGATACCAAAGAAGCTGAAGATTTCTGGAACGAGAATATCGCTGTGCTCGACACCGTGGGAAGGCGTGAAGTCGAGACGTATCTGCCCACGATCGGAGGTCCGTGATCTCTGGTCGACTATAGCGGTAGTCGGAGCCACGGGCATGAAACAAGATCGGCCGCGCAGGCTGCGGGCCGAGTTCATTCGAAGTCGGGCTGGTGTCAGGCCTTCTTGGCGCGCTTGGCAATCAGGGCAGCAGTCGCCGAGGCGCGGTCTTCAATTTCTTTTGCAAGGCGCGCAGCCTTGAGCCGAGCCGTCTTTGAGTCACGTTCGGCGACGTGTGCGTTTAATTCTGCGACCGCTTCGACGCGGGAGAAAAACTGGGTCTGGGTCTGAGCAAATGCGGCTTCCGCACGCTCGCGCGACTTCGACATTGTTTCCGTCATTTCTTATCCAATCCTGGCGGTAGACGCCAAATAAGAAGGCCGAGCACGTATGCTCGGCCCTCACCAACTGCTACTTCGACAGTGCCAGTACATCCGTGGTCAAAGCGAAGCAAAAATCGAATTAAGCAGCCTGAAGGTTGCAGGCCGACATCTTGCCCGACTTTGCGTCGCGCTCAAGTTCGTAGCCCAGCTTCTGGCCTTCAACGATTTCGCGCATTCCGGCGCGCTCGACTGCGGAGATGTGAACGAACGCATCAGCGCCGCCATCGTCAGGCTGAATGAAGCCGAAGCCCTTAGTGGAATTAAACCATTTTACTGTGCCGGTGGTCATAGTGAACCCTTTCAAAGCATAGAGAAGATATCTGCAAAACGAGATCTTGCAGAAGGTGATAGCGATTTGTTTTGAAGAGGAAGTTCGCTCAGGCGCTTCGTTCGAAGCGCAATAACCAAAGATCAGCAAGCAAAATATCGATAAACCACAAATAGCGGCTACGCTCCCGAAAGTCAACTTTTAGTTTCCCCGGCCCGACTGGAGCGCTTTCGAAGAGGCTGAGTGAGCGACAACGGAACCGATTGTGGATCAGCTTGTTTCTGCTCAGAACGCTAGACTGGAGATCAAACCATGCAAGAAACACGTCGCCCGACACCTCCCCATCCCGCCCAGCATCAGGATCCGCCAGGCCAGACCGCATTGATGGATCCGGCGCCGGATCATGGCGAACACTCCTACAAGGGCAATGGTCGTCTTGAGGGCAAGGTCGCGCTTATCACCGGTGCTGACTCAGGCATCGGCAAAGCTGTGGCGATCGCATTCGCCCGCGAAGGCGCAGATATCCTGATTTCGTACCTCAGCGAACACGAAGACGCTGAAGACACGGCGAAGTGGGTGCGCGAAGCAGGCCGCAAGGCAGTGGTCGTTCCCGGCGACATCAAGTCGGAAGAGCATTGCAACGCGCTCGTGAAGCGCACGGCCGATGAGCTCGGAAAAATTGACATCCTCGTCAACAATGCCGCCTTCCAGCGCACCTATGCCACCATTACCGATATCACTGCGGAAGAGTGGGACGAGACGTTCCGGACCAACATCTACGCACCATTCTTCCTATCGAAGGCGGCTGTCCCTCTGATGAAGCCGGGTAGCTCGATCATCAACACGACGTCGATCCAGTCGCGTCAACCTTCGCCACAGCTTCTCGCCTACGCCTCGACCAAGGGTGCCATCTCCAACTTCACGGCTGGTCTTGCCGAAATGGTGGCAGAACATGGGATCCGGGTGAATGCCGTCGCGCCGGGCCCGATCTGGACGCCTCTCATTCCCTCGACCATGCCGGCTGAAAAGGCGGCGAAGTTCGGCGAGCAGACCCTGCTCGGTCGTGCGGGCCAGCCAGCCGAATTGGCAGGTGCCTATGTTCTCTTGGCGTCCGACCTTGGCAGCTACATGACTGGCGCCGTCATTCCAGTGACCGGCGGCGAGATCATGATCTGATCCGTTCATTGTCGTTCGGTTTCGGGAAGGCTCGCTCCTATCCCGAAACCGCTCTCGAAGAGCGAGTTTCGGTACCCAAAGAAACACGAGCCGGATCAGAGGATGTCTCGATCCCCAAACAAACAAGCAAGGAAAACCCAATGGCCGATCATTCCCAGTCGCCTGCTGCCGCGTCTCTTCTTCGCGAACAGGCAGCACAACGCGCCCGCACTCCAGACGAAGTCCTGCAACAGGGCCTCGAGGAGACCTTCCCGGGTTCCGATCCTGTTTCATCGTCGTCCACTGCCACAGGCTTTGGCGGCCCGAGCACGAGTTCAGACGAACCGCTTGTCGATGAAGCTCTGGCATCGGTCCACGACCGCGACAACTCGGCAACTGCCAAAGCACGAGATACGCTGACAGCCCTGCGTGCCGAGCTCGAAAGTTTGAAGGACAGAGCCGTAGAGCCGGCAACCTACCGCGAGTACGCGAACGAACCCCGCCTTATTGTGGACGACATCAAGCGCGGTATCCAAAGATCTCCAATCGGAGCCGTTGGGCTTGCGGCGGCTATCGGATTTCTGTGGGGCATCACGCGATAACCACGCTCAACCATAAGTATTTGTGACGAAAACTGGAACACCCTGCATTTCCGCCCGTTCGCTCACTAAGAGATTACGCAAAAGTGTTCATGAACGGAGAATGGAAATGGCTTTCAATGTTCTGATTGTCGAAGATCAGCCGATTATTGCAATGGGTCTGGAAGACGCTGTCGAAGCGTTGGGGCACCATTCAATCGGTGTGGCGAGAAACAGAGCGGAAGCCACGTTGCTTGCGGCCACAGCGGATATGGCTTTGGTCGATGTCAACCTCGATGACGGTCCAACCGGGCCGGGCATCGGGCGCGACCTCGCAATCGCCGACATCACCGTCTTGTTCATGACGAGCGATCCGGGCGCGCTGGGGGCGGGCGTGAAGGGAACGCTTGGCGTGATGGAGAAGCCGATCCTCGATCTCGAAGTCGTGAAAGCAATCCAGTACGTAGCGGACAGACGCGCCGGGATCGAGGGCACGTGCCCGCCGGACCGCCTCAGAACGTTTCCAGTCACAAAGCAGTAAGACTGGCGTCGTCCCGATATAGTGTCGGGGCGACCATTAGCCGCTCGCAACGCGCTTCCACCTTTCAATCGACCAGTCGTCTCTCGATTATCCGTCGTGTGCCCGAATAATATCGAGGAACGCGTCGCCATAGCGCTCAAGCTTCGCTTGCCCGACGCCGGATACACCGAGGAGCGCGTCGTGGGTTGTCGGCCGCTGCGTTGCAAACGCGATCAGCGTCGCGTCGGCGAATACGACGTAGGGAGGGATCGCCAGATCCTTCGCAATCGTCATTCTCATCTTGCGCAATGCCTCAAACAAGACCGCATCGGTCTCTCCCAACTGCGACCTTGGGTTTTTCGAGCCTGCCGTTTGCCCTCGTGCCGTCCTGCGGCCGGTCACCGGGTCCTTGCGGAAACGGACGGTCCGCTCGTGGCGGAAGACATCGCGTGCCGAAGGCTCCAGTTTCAAAGCTCCGAAAGCCTGGTGATCGACGCGCACAAGGCCTGCGGCCAAAAGCTGGCGATAGACGGACTGCCACGTCTTTTGTGCCAGATCCTTTCCCGCACCGAAGACCGGCATGTCCACATGGCCAAAGCGACGTGTCTTTTCGTTGTCATTGCCGAGCAGGACATCGATCAAATGGCCGGTACCGAACCGTTCCTCTGTTCGATACACAGCAGCGAGCGCCTTGATGGCGGCCTCGGTTCCGTCCCAGGTGTCCACGGGCTTGATGCAGGTATCGCAGTTTCCGCAATGCCCCGCATGCTTTTCTCCAAAATGTGCGAGGATCGCCTGTCGTCGGCAGCCGGCCGTCTCGCAGATAGCAAGCAACGCATTGAGCTTGGCGCGCTCGACCCGCTTGACGTCGTCGCCGGACGTGCCGTTGTCGATCATCCTGCCGCGCTGAATGACGTCGGCCATCCCGTAGGCCATCCAAACTTCGGACGGCAGACCGTCACGACCGGCACGGCCCGTCTCCTGATAATAGGCTTCGACTGAGCTCGGCAAATCCAGGTGCGCGACGTAGCGTACATCGGGTTTGTCGATGCCCATCCCGAACGCGACGGTCGCGACGAGGCAGAGGTCTTCCTCTTTCAAGAAGGCGTCCTGATTGGCATCGCGAACCTCCCGGTCCATACCCGCATGGTAGGGCAACGCGCGGATGCCTTGCGCACTCAGCCACTTCGCGGTCTCCTCGACCTTCGCGCGCGACAGGCAGTAGACGATACCGCTCGATCCCTTGTGATTCTCCAGGAAGCGCAGCAACTGCTGGCGCGGTTGATCCCGTTCAACGATCTCGTAGGCAATGTTCGGGCGATCGAACGATGCGGTGAAGACCCGGGCATTGCGCAGGGTGAGCCTGTCGATAAGATCTTCCCGCGTATGCGGGTCGGCGGTCGCGGTCAGCGCCATACGCGGCACGCCCGGGTAAAGGTCGGCGAGTTCACCGAGCTGCCGATACTCCGGGCGAAAATCATGCCCCCATTGCGAGACGCAATGGGCTTCATCGATTGCAAACAGCGCGACCTTGGCGTCTCCGATCAACTCACGAAACCCTGACGTCACGATCCTCTCGGGGGTCACGTACAGCATGTCGAGCCTGCCAGCCGCCAGCGCGCGTTTGACCTCGCCGAACGTTTCCCGCGGCATGGAGGAATTGATCGAGGCGGCACGGACTCCGATCTGCTTCAACGCCTCGACCTGATCGCGCATCAGCGCAATCAGCGGCGAAACAACGATGCCGACGCCGTCGCGGCAGAGAGCCGGGATCTGAAAGCACAGGGATTTTCCTGCGCCCGTCGGAAACAGCACAACCGCGTCTCCGCCCGAAACAACATGGCGAACGACAGCCTCCTGGTCGCCGCGAAAGGAAGGGTAGCCGTAAACCTTCTGCAAAACCCCGACCGGATCCGCCTGCATACCGCTTTTGCGTTCACCATCTTGGCTGGTTGATTTCGCTTGCATGAGCTCGTTCCGCCTCCATCCTTGCTCGCGAGCCATCTCACAAGGCACGACCTTTGCAAAGCCCGCCGCCGCAGATATCGCCACTATCCATCAAGCGGTTCGTGCCCGAATGACATTGAGGCACGAAACAAATGACCTGATAGAAAATATCAATCGACACACCCCTAGATTTAAGGGGGCGGCGGGATCGCGACCGCGTTGCAAAATTAGCAAACGATAATATTAGATACCGATAATTTGAACACTTTAGGAACATTCTAAAAACCTGTCGGCACCGTTCAAAACGGATTCCCAGACGGTCATAGAGAATATCTATCATATTCTCGTCGAAGCAGTCACCATACAGCTACTCTGAAACTGTTTGCAGAAACTGCGGACAGGCCAGCTCTCATGGGCCAGCTTTCTCAGGCCTCTCGGACGCAAAATGTCCGGCTCGCGATTGCATCGCAACATCGTGATGAAACAGCACCGTACGATTTGCCGCCTTCCGCGTTACCTGCCGAGCAACTCATCTCGGCAGCGACGGAACAGGCCAAATTACGATGATCCCCACACAGTTCTCCTACCCGAAGAAGGGGTTGCTGCCGCGGCTTGCAGCCATCGGCTGTGCCGTTGCACTTGCCGGCTGCAATCTGCAGGCAGAGGAGGAAGCAAAGCCACCGCGCCAGCCAACGGAAGTCGGGATTGTGACGGCGATGACAGAAGACGTGCCGCTCGTGAACGAGCTTGCAGGTCGCACATCCCCGTTCGAGACTTCTGAGGTCAGGCCCCAGGTGTCAGGGATCATCGAGGCTCGCTCGTTTACCGAGGGTGCTTTCGTCAAGAAGGGCGACACGCTCTACCAGATCGATGCAAGCCTGTTCGAAGCCTCGGTTGCGGAGGCGCGCGCCAATCTCGAAAGCGCAAGGGCCGGCGAAGACAACGCGCGGATCGAATTCGAACGTTTAAAGCCCCTGGCGCAAAAGGGAGCGGTTAGCGAGCAGGCGTTTACGGATGCCACTGCAGCACTCCGGTCTGCCACTGCGGCCGTCGCGCAGAACAATGCGAAGCTTCAGACCGCGGAGATCAACCTGCGCTACAGCAAGGTGACCGCGCCGATCAGCGGCAGGATCGGCCGTTCGCTGGTAACGACAGGTGCGCTCGTGTCGGCACAGCAGACGCAGGCCTTGGCGACCATCCAGCGCCTCGACCCGATCTTCGTGGATATTCAGCAATCCTCGACCGCGCTTTTAAAGCTGCGAGATGCGATGGCCTCGAGCGAATTGTCCAAGGACACGGCCGAGGTGCGTTTGAAACTGGAAGACGGGCAGGAATATCCGCTTCCGGGCAAACTCCAGTTTACCGATGTCACCGTCAATCCGTCGACCGGGTCCGTCACACTTCGCGCCGAGTTTCCGAACCCCGACGCCATCCTCCTGCCAGGCATGTATGTCCGCGCAGTTCTCTCACAGACTCAGGCGAAGGACGCGATCCTTGTGCCGCAGCAGAGCGTGACGAGGAGCCCCACAGGAGAGGCAAGCGCGCTTGTGGTCGGCGACGGAGATACCGTCCAGCGGCGTGCGCTCCAGGTCGCTCAGGCTGTCGGCAATCGCTGGCTTGTGACCGAAGGCCTTGCTCCCGGAGACCGGGTCATCGTTGAAGGCGTCTCCAAGGTCAAACCCGACGACAAGGTCAAGATTGTCGACGTGGGTAAGAAGCAGACCGCAGAAGCAACAGAGAACAAGGCGGTCCCCGCGCTATGATCAGCCGTATCTTTGTCGATCGTCCAATCTTTGCCTGGGTGATCGCGATCGTGATCATGTTGGGTGGTATCGGCTCCATCCTGACGCTTCCGGTCGAGCAGTATCCGGATATCGCGCCGCCGCAGGTGAACATCCGCGCCAATTACACTGGGGCTTCTGCTGCAACGCTTGAAACCAGCGTGACACAGGTGATCGAGCAGCAGCTTACCGGCATCGACGGCCTCATCTACTTCACGTCGACCTCCAGCGCCGAAGGCCAGGTCACGATCGCGGTGACATTCGACAAGGGTACCGATCCTGATATCGCGCAGGTTCAGGTTCAGAACAGAGTGCAGCAGGCTCTCTCTCGCCTGCCCCAGCAGGTGCAGCAGCAAGGTCTCACCGTTACGAAGTCTAACAGTGACTTTTTGCTTGTCGCCGCAGTTTACGACGAAACCGATAAGGCGAAGGATTCCGACATTTCGGACTACATTGCCGCCAATCTCCAGGAGCGGATCGGTCGCCTTCCCGGCGTCGGCGATACCAACCTTTTCGGCTCGCAATACGCGATGCGCATCTGGCTCGACCCGGGTCGTTTGTTTTCATACGGGATGATGCCGTCGGACGTCATCACCGCGATCGAGGCGCAGAATACGCAGGTTGCGGCCGGCCAGATCGGCGCCCAACCCTCCCCCGACACGCAGATGCTGAATGCGATCGTGACCGCCCGTTCGCGCCTGACGACACCGGAGGAGTTCCAGCGGATCGTCATCCGCACGGACGAAAGCGGCGCACGTGTCACCTTGGCGGATGTCGCCCGCGTCGAACTCGGACAGGAAAGCTATACGCGCTTCACCCGTTTCAACCGTCATCCGGCATCCGGCATCGCCGTTCAGCTTGCCCCCGGCGCGGACGCGCTTGAAACGGCCGAGCTGGTGAAAGCGGCTATCGATGGCGAAGCGGCAAACATGCCGGATGGCTACCGCGTCACCTACCCGCGTGACTCCACCGAGTTCATCCGGCTTTCGATCGAGGAAGTGGTGAAGACACTGATCGAGGCGATTGTTCTCGTCGTCATCGTCATGTTCGTCTTCCTGCGCAGCTGGCGCGCGACGCTTATTCCAGCACTTGCCGTCCCGGTCGTCGTGCTCGGCACGTTCGGCGTGCTCGCACTGTTCGGATATTCGATCAACACGCTCACCCTATTCGGACTGGTCCTTTCGATCGGTCTTCTGGTCGATGACGCGATCGTCGTCGTCGAGAATGTCGAACGAGTCATGGAGGAGGAGCCGGACTTAAGCCCCCGAGACGCGACGCTTCGCTCGATGGGTGAAATCCAGACGGCGTTGATTGCGATCGCGCTGGTCCTGTCGGCGGTGTTTGTTCCGATGGCATTCTTCGGCGGCTCAACCGGGGTCATTTACCGGCAGTTCTCGGTTACTGTTATCTCCGCAATGGTTCTGTCGGTCGTGGTGGCGCTGGTGCTGACTCCAGCCCTGACCGCAACGCTGATGAAACCACGCGGTAAAGAGGATGCGCCAAAGCGAACTGGCGGCCTGATCCGGCGGTTTGGGACGATGTTCGACCGCGGTTACGGCTGGGTTCAAAAGACATATCTCGCGGCCGTCACGATCGCCATCCGCAGGATCTGGCTTTCGATCATCGCCTTTTGTGCGCTGGTCGGCGCCGTCGTGTTTCTCTTCCTCCAACTTCCCGGCGGCTTTCTTCCGGTCGAGGATCAGGGTTACGGCGTGGTTCAGTACACCCTTCCTCCCGGCGCAACCCGTGTTCGCACGGTCGAAACGGCAGCCGCGATCGAAGACCACTTCCTCGGACCGGAGCAGGCGAATATTGCTGGCCTGTTTACGATTTCGGGTTTCCGTTTCAGCGGCTCCGGCCAGAACGTCGGTCAGGGTTTTGTGCAGTTCAAGCCATGGGACGAACGAGTGGGCGAAGAGAACGCGGCCGCCTCGATTGTGGCGCGTGCCACAGCCGCGCTCGGGCGCTCCTTGCGCGACGCCCAGTTCTTTGCGCTGACACCGCCATCGGTGCAGGGACTGGGTCAGTCCAACGGCTTCACCATGCAACTTTTGAACAATGGCGATCTCAGCCTGACGGAATTCAAGCAGCGGCGCGACCAGCTTCTCGCTGCGGCGACTGCGGATCCGACACTTGCGCGCGTACGTCCGAGCGGACTTGAAGACGTCCCGACGTTACAGATCGACATAGACGACGAAAAGGTCGGCGCACTCGGGATCCAGCAGTCCGATGTCGATGCAACCCTGAGCGCAGCCTGGGGTGGCGTCTACGTCAACGATTTCGTGGACCGTGGGCGCGTGAAGCGGGTCTACGTCCAGGGTGATGCCGCCCACCGCGGCGCTGTCGAGGATCTCGACGGCTGGTATGTGCGCACGGCAAGCGGCGAAATGGCACCTTTCTCTTCGTTTGCCAAGACGAGCTGGTCCCAGGCGCCGACAACGCTGACGCGGTTCAACGGGTTGCAGTCCTACGAAATCCAGGGACAAGCGGGACCGGGCCTAAGCTCCGGTCAGGCAATGGACCGTATGACGGAACTGGCCGCGGACCTGCCGGGGACGTCGGTGGCCTGGAGCAGTCTCTCGTACCAGGAAAGACTGTCCGCCGGACAAGCGCCCATCCTCTACGGGCTGTCGCTTCTCGTCATCTTCTTATGCCTTGCAGCACTTTACGAAAGCTGGTCGATCCCGTTCTCGGTCATGCTCATCATCCCGCTTGGCATCATCGGAGCGGTCTGTGCTGTCACGTTGCGCGGACTGGAGAACGACGTTTACTTCCAGATCGGCCTTCTGACCACGATGGGCCTTTCCGCAAAGAATGCGATCCTGATCGTCGAGTTCGCGGAACAGGCGGAACGGGCCGGCAAGAGCGCTTACGATTCGGCCATGGAAGCCGCCCGCCTGCGGCTAAGACCGATCCTGATGACCAGTCTTGCCTTCATCTTCGGCGTTTTGCCGCTTGCAATTTCGTCCGGCGCGGGTGCACAGAGCCGCATCGCGATCGGTACGGCGGTCATCGGCGGCATGATCACGGCGACGATCCTTGCAACGCTTTACGTCCCGCTGTTTTTCGTGCTCGTACGGCGCATCTTCAGCGGTCGCAAAGCTAAGGCAGAAAATCTGGAGGCCAAGACAGAGACCGCATAGCACCAGCATGTCCGTTATAGATGTTGCTGTTTTTTTCGCGCGGTCCGGTTAAAACCTCATGATCTACTTCACCAGCGACACTCATTTTGGCGATCCCCGCGTGTTGCGCATCGACCGGCGACCGTTCCCGGACATGGTCGCGCACGACGAGGCACTCATTCAATACTGGAATGATATAGTCGGCGCTGACGACGATGTCTGGCATCTCGGCGATTTCATGTCGGTACGCGGTGGCGATTGCGATGGGCTACTGGCGAAGCTCAACGGCCGCAAACACCTGATCATCGGCAATAACGACCCGGAGACCACGACGTCGGCCAGTGGCTGGACGTCCGTGCAGCACTATCATGAGCTTCATATCGACGATGTCCATCTGATCCTCTGCCACTACGCGTTTCGCACCTGGAACAAGATGGGCAAGAAATCGATCAACCTCCACGGCCACTCGCATGGCCGGCTCAAACCGCTGCCACGGCAGTTTGATGTTGGCGTCGATGCGCAGGGGCTTCGGCCGGTAACGCTGGAGGATGTCGTCAAGAAGAAGGCTGCGCCAAAGATCGCCTCTGTCGTGACACTGGGCGGCGGACATGCAAGCGGATAGAAGAGAGCGGTTTTTGTTGAAGAGGGAATTCCAACTTCTGGGCGCTGGCGCTTTGATGGTCGCGGCTGCCTTTGCCGACCCTGTCGCTGCCGAGACCTCACTTCCGGAACCAACCAAAGAGACGGAGTGCCTCTACGAGCGGCGCGACGGCGACGAAGCGCTCTGCATCGCCAAGGAGACGTTCAACGTCGATCTCTGTCACGCGATCGAACATTTCGCGACAGAACAGAAGATCCCGCCCGCCTTTTTCGCCCGCCTGATATGGCGTGAAAGCCTGTTTCGGCCTGAAGCAGTCAGCCCGAAGGGCGCGCAGGGTATCGCGCAGTTCATGCCGGATACGGCCCGTCTACGCGGTTTGAACAACAGCTTCAACGTTCTCGAAGCGCTTGATGCCTCCGCGACATATCTCGCTGAAATGAGAGGTAAGTTCGGCAATTTCGGTCTCTCGGCGGCCGCTTACAATGCCGGCGAAGCACGGCTGCAGAGGTTCCTCACCTCGGGAAGCCTGCCGATGGAGACGCGGGACTACGTCTTCGCGATTACAGGCTATCCCGCGGAAGTCTGGAGAGACAATGCTCCGGCGGTTGCCGCACCCGATCTGGACCCTCAAAAACCGTTTAAGGACGCCTGCGTCGCGCTGGCGGACACTCGTCGCATCAACGATCCGGTTCTCGGTGCGTCAGCCGACTGGGCGCCCTGGGGTGTCCAGCTCGCCGCGCATTATAACCCTGGCGTTGCCGGCCGGCTGTTTGCGGCCTCGGCTGCGAAACTGCCCTCGCCGCTTAATGCCGAACGCGCACTTATCGTGCGCCAGCGCGGCGGAAATTTCGGTCGTCGTCCGCGATACGCAGCCCGCATCGGTGAGGAAAGCCGGGCCGCTGCAGTCAAGCTTTGCAATGAAATCAAAGCCCACGGCGTTTCCTGCACGGTTCTCAAGAACCGCTGAACCGTTGACCCTGTATGTGGACGTCGACACCGTTTCCTGAGAAATCGTCGGCGGGCCTTACTCGAATTCCATGATCAGTTCATCAACCGCGAGGCTCTGGCCGGGCAATGCTGTCACCCGCTTCACCACGCCACGACGTTCCGCCTTCAGGACATTTTCCATCTTCATCGCCTCGACAGTCGCCAGCGTCTGACCTGCTTCGACCTGATCGCCCACGCCGACCGTGACCGAGGTGATGACACCGGGCATCGGGCAGAGCAGCATTCGCGACATATCCGGCGGGACCTTGACCGGCATCAGGCGTGCAAGCTGCGCAACACGCGGTGAACGCACCCGCGCCCTGACATCCATACCGCGCCCACGTAGCCGGATGGCCGATCCGATCAGATCGATTTTCACTTCGGCAACTCTGTCACCGATGGTAAAACTGGCAAGTCGCTTGCCGGGCAGCCAGTCCGAAGAGATCGCGAAGCGACTGCCATCTGCAAATACGACGGCGCTTTCTGCCGATCCGGTCTCGATCGTGACCGTTTCCTCAGCGTCTGCCAGTGCCACGATCCAGTCCTTTGCCGTCACGCGGCCAGCGGTCGCAAGCGTTCCTGAGATCTGCAGCGCCCGCTGCCTGATCATCTGATGCGCAAACGCCGCAATCACTGCCAGCGTCCGCAACGCATCCGCATCGGGATGCACACCGGAAAAGCCATCGGGAAACTCCTCGGCGATATAGGCCGTCGTCAAGTTGCCGGAGCGAAAACGCTCCTGGCTCATGACCGCCGAGAGGAAGGGTAGGTTGTGGCCGATGCCCTCGACCTCAAAACCGTCGAGCGCTGTCGCCATCGCATCGATCGCAGCCGTCCTGTCTTTCGCCCAGGTGCAGAGCTTGGCGACCATCGGGTCGTAGTACATCGAGATCTCGCCACCCTCGAAGACGCCGGTATCGTTGCGCACGATCGTGCCATCTTGCTTGACGCCCTCGACTGGCGGACGATAGCGGCTGAGCCTGCCGATCGACGGCAGGAAATTGCGATAGGGATCTTCGGCATAGAGCCGGCTTTCGATCGCCCAGCCCTCGAGCTTCACGTCATCCTGTCCGAAAGCCAGCTTTTCACCGGCCGCGATCCGGATCATCTGTTCGACGAGATCGACGCCGGTAATTAGCTCCGTCACGGGATGCTCGACCTGCAGCCGGGTGTTCATTTCGAGGAAGTAGAAATTCCTGTTGCCGTCAACGATGAATTCGACTGTTCCTGCGGAGAAATAACCAACGGCCTTTGCGAGCAAGACGGCCTGCTCGCCCATCGCTTTCCGGGTCTGCTCATCGAGGAAGGGAGACGGCGCTTCCTCGATAACCTTCTGGTTTCGCCTCTGGATCGAGCATTCGCGCTCCCCGAGATAGAGCGTGGTCCCGTGCTGGTCGCCGAGTACCTGGATCTCGATGTGACGCGGTTGCGTCACGAATTTTTCGATGAAGATGCGATCGTCGCCAAAGGAAGACTTCGCCTCGTTTTTGGATGACTGGAAACCTTCCCGGGCCTCGGCATCGTTCCAGGCGATCCGCATGCCCTTGCCGCCACCGCCGGCAGACGCCTTGATCATGACCGGATAGCCGATCGAGGAGGAAATCTTTACGGCCTCATCGGCATCCGCAATGAGATCCATGTGACCCGGCACGGTCGAAACGCCCGCTTCGGCGGCGATCTTCTTGGACGTGATCTTGTCGCCCATCGCTTCGATCGCCCTGACCGGCGGACCGATGAAGATGATGCCGGCTTTCTCGAGCGCTGCTGCGAACAGGGGGTTTTCCGACAGAAACCCGTATCCAGGGTGGACGGCATCTGCGCCTGTTTTCGCGACGGCATCGAGAATACGGTCGATGACGATATAGGACTGGTCGGAAGGTGCTGGACCGATATGAACCGCCTCATCCGCCATCCTCACATGCAGCGCATCACGATCGGCGTCCGAGTAGACGGCGACGGTTGCGATACCCATCCGCTTGGCGGTCCGGATGACCCGGCAGGCAATTTCGCCGCGATTGGCGATCAGGATTTTCTTGATCATGCTTAGAGCCTCACAGCGGGATTGTGTCGTGCTTTTTCCAATGGGTCTGCACCTGCTTGTCGCGCAACGAGGCAAATGCCCTTGCGATACGACGGCGCGACGAATGCGGCATGATCACATCGTCGATAAAGCCACGCTCTGCCGCGATAAACGGATTGGCGAACCGCTCCTCGTATTCCCGGGTGCGGGCTGCGATCTTGTCCGGATCGTCAAGCTCCGACCTATACAGGATCTCGGTCGCACCTTTAGCGCCCATAACGGCGATTTCAGCCGTCGGCCAGGCATAGTTGATATCGGCGCCGATATGTTTGGACGCCATCACGTCATACGCGCCCCCATATGCCTTGCGGGTTATCAGCGTCACCATCGGCACGGTGGCCTGCGAATAGGCAAACAGCAGCTTTGCGCCGTGCTTGATGACGCCGCCATATTCCTGCGCCGTGCCCGGAAGGAAGCCCGGCACATCGACCAGCGTAAGCAGCGGAATGGAAAACGCATCGCAGAACCGCACAAACCGCGCCGCCTTGCGCGACGAATCGATATCGAGGCAGCCGGCCAGCACCATCGGCTGGTTAGCAACGATGCCGATCGTCTGTCCCTCCATGCGAATGAAACCGGTGATGATGTTTTTCGCAAAGGCTTCCTGGATCTCGAAGAAGTCGCCTTCATCGGCAAGTGCCGTGATCAGTTCCTTCATGTCATAGGGCTTGGCCGCGCTATCTGGGATCAGCGTATCGAGCCGCATCTCCAGCCGCGACGGGTCGTCATGGACAGGGCGAACCGGGGGCTTCTGGCGATTGTTGAGAGGCAGAAAGTCGAACAGCTGTCTGACCGCTTCCAGCGCTTCCACGTCGTTTTCGAAGGCGGCATCCGCGACCGAGGATTTCTGGGTATGGGTCGTGGCGCCCCCCAGTTCTTCGGCTGTCACGATCTCGTTCGTCACGGTCTTCACCACGTCCGGGCCCGTCACGAACATATAGGACGTGTCGCGCACCATGAAGATGAAGTCGGTCATGGCAGGCGAATAGACGGCGCCGCCGGCGCATGGTCCCATGATCACCGAAATCTGCGGGATGACGCCGGAAACCTCGGCATTGCGGCGAAACACTTCCGCATAGCCGCCGAGCGAGGCGACGCCTTCCTGGATGCGAGCGCCGCCGGAATCGTTGAGGCCTATGACCGGAGCTCCGACCTTTACCGCCATATCCATGATCTTGCAGATCTTCTGGGCATGGGTTTCGGACAGAGACCCGCCGAGCACTGTGAAATCCTGGCTGAAGACATAGACCTGGCGCCCGTTGATGGTGCCCCAGCCGGTCACGACACCGTCGCCGGCCACCTTCTGTGTCTCCATGCCGAAATCCGTACAGCGATGGGTGACATACATGTCGAACTCCTCGAAGGAGCCCTCGTCCAGCAGGACCTCTATCCGCTCGCGCGCCGTCAGCTTGCCCTTCGCGTGCTGGGCGTCGATCCGTCTTTGTCCCCCTCCAAGACGCGCCTCAGCCCTGCGTTGTTCCAGCTGTTCGATTATCTGCAGCATGCGTTGTCGTCTCCCATCCCCTCGTCCCCGTGCCCCAGCTAAGGCTGATGCGACAGCGGCGCGCCTTATGCCTTCGCGATCAAAGATGAAGCTGCGGCTTCGTCTAGAACTATTGCTAACCGCTTGCCGGAGATGACGCCAGCCCCTCCGATAGGCTGACGTCCGCATCCATTTCAAGCTCCCCCGCCCTCGCGGAAGCGGACAATCTGGCAGCTCAGCGAAGCATATATCGCCGCCAGGGATGCTCTTCGCGGAAGCCTAAAACTTCGCGGGCCTTGCGGTTCGAGAGCGGCGCTTCATCCCGACCCATCTCGCGCCAGACCGGCGTATCCGGACAATATTTTGCGAGGAATTCGGCGGTTGGCAGCTCGGCGGTGATCGTGTCGTTGACTGCGTTGAAGACCTGATAGCCAAGCCCGTCTTTCTCCACGCAGAGATGGACGATCTGACCAAGGTCGCGCGCGTCGATGTAGCTCCACGCATTGCGTTTTCGCGACATCGGCTGTTCAAGAAAATCTGCGAAATTGTCGTATTCGTCAGGCTCGATCACATTTCCGATGCGCAGAGCATAGACGTCGGCCCCGTAGCGCATGGCAAAAGCGCGAGCGGTCTTTTCGTTGACGACTTTCGACAATCCGTAGCTGTCCATCGGATCGCTGTCGTAATCTTCTTCCAGCGGAAACGCGTGGAAATTCTTGTCACCTTCGGCAAAGCAGACGCCGTAGGTCGTCTCGCTTGAAGCAATCACGACTTTGCGTACGCCGAGCTTCATGGCGGCTTCCAGCACGTTATAGGTGCCCATGACATTGGCTTCGAATGTTTTGTTATCAGGCTCGATCAGCACGCGTGGAACCGCTGCGAAATGGACGACCGCATCGGGTGCCGATGGCGGTGCGCCGTCTTCGAAGCCGGAGAACCCGAAATGCGTCGTCAACGCATTGAAGACCTGGCCGCTGTCGGTGATATCCGTGATCAGCGTATTCACGCCGGGCATATCGAGCGGTTTCAGATCGACATTCAGGACCGAGTATCCCTTCGCCAGAAGATACGATACCGCATGCTTGCCGGCTTTTCCGGTGCCGCCAGTGAAAACGATCCGCTTTGTCATGTTTCTGTTCCCTTCCCATATGTGAGCCATAACCGCCATGCCGGGCGGTTATGGTAGTCCGCGGCAACGTGATCGTCACGCCCCTCCGCGCAGCCTTACGTCGCAGCCGGCCAATCGTTGGCGGGTTCCTCGACAACAGCCTTGTCGCTGGCGCGATCAGGATCTTCGGTTTTCGGAAACCGCAGATCGACCCCTGTCTTTGCTATGACATCGAGCACATCGCTCTGGGATGCTCCAGCTGCAACGTATTCGTCGACGAGTGCCTCAACCTTCTGGCGAAGTTCGTTTGTCCAATGGCCTTCCATCACTCAGCTCCTTTTTTAAGATCGTCTAACAACTCTATCCATACAGGTGCATGGTCGCTCGTGTGGGCCCAGCCCCGAACATGCGTGTCGACCTCGGCTCGCGAGAGGTCGTCTGCGAGACCTGGGCTCAACAGGAAATGGTCGAGGCGAAGTCCTGCGTTTCGCCCATACGCATTCCGGATGTAGTCCCAGAAGGTGTAGATGCGCTCGTCGGCATGTAACCTGCGAATGGCATCCGTCCAGCCCTGCGCGAGAAGCTCCCTGAATTCATCGCGAACTTCGGCCCGGAACAACGCATCATCTGTCCATCGCTCAGGCTTATAGACGTCGAGTTCGGTCGGTATGATGTTGTAATCACCCGCGATGACGACCGGAACGTCTAATTCTATCAGCTCGGCGGCATAGTCCTGCAGTCGCGAAAGCCACGCGAGCTTGTAATCGAATTTCGGGCCGGGTGAAGGATTACCATTCGGAAGATAGACGTTGCCGACGAGGATACCGTTCACAAGGGCTTCGATATATCGGCTTTGGACATCGTCAGGATCGCCAGGGAGGCCCTTTCGAGTCAGCAGCGGCTCTTCGCCGCGCGCTAGAATCGCCACGCCATTCCAGGATTTCTGCCCGTGCCACACGGCGCCGTAACCGGCTGCTTCAATGGCTTTGATTGGAAACTTTTGATCAGGCGCTTTGAGCTCCTGCAGACACACGACATCAGGCTGCGATTCCTCCAGCCACTGGAGGAGGATATCGATCCGCCCGTTGATGCCGTTGACGTTGTAGCTGGCTATTTTCACGCGAATTGTACCCGAGTGCGACTATCGAGTTCGCGGCCCAGCCTAAATTTGCGGTGCTGCGTGTTGGTTTTGACAAAGCACAAGTTGACAGATCGATGCCGCCTTGCGCAGTCGCCGGCAATTGCCCGGCATAAAGAAAGGGCGGCCATGAAGACCGCCCTTTCAGAATATGGATCAGATCGGAGTGTTGGTGCGGTAGCGACCGCGCTCGGCGTCGATCTGGTCCTGTGTGTAAGGATCAGCCTTGTCGTCGAACTGCGACCAGCCATCATTGGTGTATGCTGTGCGACGCTCGTTGAGATCGACAGAACGCGAACGGGTCAGGATCGCTTCAGAAGCCACTGCCTTGTCGTCATCGACCTTGGCGACGACCAGCGAACCGCCGCGGCGTACGCCTTCGGCATAAAGGTGGGCGTCCTTCTCCGACACACCGGATTCGATCATCGCACCGACGATACCGCCTGCTGCGCCACCGGCCACTGCGCCAGCGACAGCACCGGCTGCCGTTGCTGCAAGCCAGCCAGCTGCTACAACCGGGCCAACGCCTGGAATTGCGAGCATTCCGAGACCGGCCAGAAGACCACCGGCGCCACCAGCGACGGCACCGATGCCAGCGCCTGTGCCCGCGCCTTCAGCAGCGTTGCTGCCCTGGCCTTCGATATCTTCTTTGCCGTTCTTGTGCGACACGATGCTGATGTCGTCGGATGACACGCCAGCGTCTTCGAGAGCCTTCACCGCGGCGCGGGCGTCATCGTAGCTGTCGTAAAGTCCAGTAATTGTACGCATGGGAATTTCCTCTTCGTATTCGTTATTGTTGTTGGGACGATCAGGATTACTTCGCCATCACCACATTGCCCTGGAAGTCCAGCGCCACGTTGCCGTGCTTGCCGTCCTTGGTACCCATGGCGCGCCAGATGCCCTGGTCGTCCAGCTTGAGACCGGAGACTTCCGCGTAACCGGCTTCTTCGATTCTCGATTTTGCCTGCGCCTCTGTGAAGCTGTTCTTGCCAGCAACCGGTGCGGCCGGATTGGTTTCGCCGGAGGTGCTCACCGCTGGTGTCGTCTCGGTCGTCTTAGGCTCTGTCTGAGCCAGAACGGCGGATGCCGAAAGAAGGACTGCAGCGAGGCCAAAGCTAAGTTTTTTCATGGTGTTCCTCCAAGTTCTGCATTCACTTTCGAATGCGCGGAGGACAACCCGCGGAGCCGGATTTTGTTCCGTTGAGATTAGGCACGGCGGATCAAGCAAGGACGCGCATCCGCGTTCACCCACGATACGAACACGGTTGGCCCCGCTCTCACCAGTTGGTGAAAGAGCCGTCATCGCGGCGCAGGTGCGGCGGCTCGCTGTATTCGAAGCTCGACGCCTGTAGAAGCGATTCATTGACCTCGACACCGAGACCCGGCTCGTCCGGCACGCGGTAGAAGGCTCCGTCCATCCCGATCTGTTTCTGGTAGGTTGCGGGGTCACCGAAACCCAGCTGCTCTGTCGGTGAGTTGCGGCATTCCAGCCAAGCGAAGTTGGCGACGGCTGCGGCAAGGTGGACGGAGGCCGCCGTGCATACGGCGCCAAGCGGCGCATGCGGCATGAGGTCGACGTAATGCGCCTCGCACCAACCGGCAATCTTCATCGCTTCGGTGAAACCGCCGACATTGCAGATGTCGATGCGGCAGAACTGCAGGAGGTCACGTTCGACATAGGGAAGGAATTGCCATTTCGACGAAAACTCCTCGCCGATAGCAAACGGTATCTCCGTCATTCTGCGCAGTGCTTCGTAGGCACCGGGCGTCTCGTCGCGGATCGGTTCCTCGATGAAATCCAGAGTGCCCCGCGGCAGCTTTTGACAAAACGAGGCGGCCTCGGCGACGCTGAGGCGATGATGGTACTCGACGCCAAGCGTTATCTCATGACCCACGGCCTCGCGCACCCGCGTGACCCACTCGGCCGTCGTCGCGATCGACTCGCGCGGTTCGAAACGATCGCTATTTTCCTGGCCGGTGGCGATCATCCGGATGCACCGCCATCCCTGGTCTTTCAAAAGCAGCGCCTGCTCCACCATCTCTGGTTCCGGTTCGGCAGAGGTTGTCGCGAAGGCCGGCACCCGGTCGCGCTGCCGGCCTCCGAGCAACTGGTAGACGGGCACTCCGAGAGCCTTGCCCTTGATATCGTGAAAGGCGATGTCGAGGGCAGAGATCGCCGCCGTCAACACCCGGCCGCCCTCAAAATACTGGCTTCGATACATCTCCTGCCACAGCGCGCCGCACTGCATCGGATCGCGACCCATCAGAAACCGGCTGTAGTGATCGATCGCCCCGAGAACCGCCTTCTCTCGATATGACAGGCCCGACTCGCCCCAACCATAAATCCCCTCCTCCGTTTCCACCTTGAGAAGCAGTTGGTTGCGAACACCGAGTTTGGTGACATAGGGCTTTATCGCCGAGATTTTCATGAGAGCCGAGCCATGCTTGTCGGAGATCGGGTGGACTGAGCGTCAGGCAACCATCAGCGCGCCGCCCAGTTTGCACCACGTCTGAAGATCGTCTTCATCTGCGGCACGTCGAATTCCTTCGCCACATGGCCAAGCGACGAATAGAAGACGCGCCCTTTGCCGTATTTGCGCTTCCAGACGACAGGGATGACAACGCCGTCGATCCAGTAGGCGTGATCGCCATTGAACGTGGTCGTCGCAAGCACCTCGTTCGAAGGGTCCACGTGCATGTAGTATTGCTCGGACGTGTATGGGAAATCACTGATGCCCTGCATCAACTCGTCGTCCGGGCGGGTCACATTGACGGTGTAGTCGATGATGTTGCCGGGGTGGGCCACCCACTGGCCGCCAATGATGAACTGGTATTCGACGCATTCGCGAAACGCGTCACCGGCGCCACCGTGGTAACCGGCGATGCCGACGCCGTTTTCGACGGCAGACGCGAGGTTTTTCGCCTCTTCCTTCTCGATCTTCGACATGGTCATGATCGGCACAATCAGGGACAGGTCGTGAATGGAAGGATCTGCAAACGCTTCCGTCGTGTTTTCAAGATAGACCTTGAAACCATCTTCCTGAAGAATGTCCCTTATGACATGAGCGCATTCCTGCGGTTCATGCCCGCTCCAGCCACCCCATACGATCAAAGCTTCGCGCATATCAGTCTCCTCCAGTGTGGTGTCAGCGGGCGATCTGCCCGTCTATCAAGGATTGCGAAAGCGGCGCCGGCCGCTCCGGCTTGGTGGCGATCTCGACGGTCTGCCCGCTGTCCGCCGCGGTCCCGAAGGCTTCCATGACTTCAAGGACATGCAAGGCGAGATCGCCGTTCGCCCGGTGCGGACGGTCGGACAGGATGGCATGCGCCATGTCGGCGACGCCGAGCGACCGGTAATTGCCGTCCGCATAAGGTTCCGTCGTCGGCTGCAGCTCAAAGCTGCCGCCTTTCTTCAGCAGTTGGATGTCGCCGCCAAAATGGTTCGGATCGGGGACAATCAGCGTTCCCTCGGTGCCATAGACTTCGAGCGGCACATGCTTGTGGCCTGCGACGTCGAAGCTCATGCTGATCTGCACCACGGCTCCGTTTTCAAACGCCATGACGCTCGAAACATGCGTGGGAATATGGACCGGGATCTTCTGGCCGTTGCGGGGTTCGCTGGTGATCGTGCGCTCATCGCGCGGAGTGACCGCAAAGCCTGCGACTTTGGCAACCGGCCCCAGAAGATTGACAAGGTCGGTGATGTAATAAGGGCCCATATCGAGCATCGGCCCGCCGCCGGCTTCGTAGTAGAAGTCCGGATTGGGATGCCAGCGTTCGTGCCCGGGGCACATGAAGGTGGCGGTTCCGCCGACCGGCGTTCCCAGCACGCCCGTATCGATGATCGACCGGGCTGTCTGGTGCGAACCGCCAAGAAAGGTATCCGGCGCTGCGCCGATCCGGAGACCAGTCGAATTCGCGGTCTCCGCGAGCTTCTTGCCTTCTGCAAAGGTAATGCCGAGAGGCTTTTCGGAGTAGGTATGCTTGCCATGCGCAAGGGCGCGAAGACCGACCTCCACATGCGCCTTGGGCACGGTGAGGTTGACGATCAGCTGGATCTCCGGATCGCCGAGCAACTCATCGATGCTGCGGGCCGAAAGGTTGAACTCGCCGGCGCGCTGCTCCGCCAGACCGTGATTGAGATCCGCGATGCCGCGGATGTCGAGGACCGGGAAAGATGCCATCGCTTTCAGATAGGCTGACGATATGTTGCCGCATCCGATGATGCCGATGCCGAGTTTTTGCATAGTCTCCTCCCAAAGTTGCAAATATGTGATTCGCCTGCGCTAGAGGCTCGAAGCGGGACCAGTCGTTCCCCAGGGCGACTCGTAAAGCTCGCGCAACGCGACCACCGCCGCTCCCTGCGCCCAGGCTTCATCTGTCGACTGGTCGAAAACCAGTTCGGCGACCTCGCTGATCGAGCTTGGGATCGCGCGGGAATAGGATTGCTGCAGGCTGTCGGTAAACACAGCGCCGAGCCCCAGCGTCGAGCCGACGATGATGACGCGGGGCGGACCGAACAGTGTGACGATGTTGGCAATCGCCAAGCCGACTGCTTCGCCGGCCCTTACGGCAGCGCCCGACAATGGGTTGTTCTCGGTGGCGATCAGCGCTTGTGCATGCGCCATGCCGCGCCCAAGCCTGACGGCTTCGGCGAAATGACCGACCATTTGCTGCTCACCGAAAATGGCTGTCTCGCCCGCAATCGCCGAAAGCCTGAGCGTCTCCTCGCATGTCGCCCCGAGCACGAGATCGCCGAGATTATGACTGAGACCGCCAGCGCCACGGAAAACCTGGCCGTTGTGAATAAGGGCAAGGCCTAATGTCTGCTCCAGCGAGACGATGACGAAATCGTCGAGATCTCGAGCCTGACCGAACCAGTGATGCGACAAGGCGATCGCGTGCGCATCGCTTTCGACGATCGTCGGTAGGCCAAGCCGGCTCGTCATCTCCTCGGCAAAATTGATATCCGTCTCGCGAAAGATCGGGCTGGAGCGCACCTTTCCGGTGCGATGTTCGACAACACCCGGCAGACCTAGGCACACTGTGTCGATGTTGCTCAGCGAAATCCCGGCATCGACGATGCACCGGCGCACGCCGTCTTCGACCAGATCGCTGATGACGGCGATCGGCAACCTGTCGACGCGGACCGGAATGGTAAGCTGCGACAGAACCTCGCCGCAGAAATTCGTGAGAGCAAAGACGAGGCGGTTGGTGGCGATCTTTGCGCCGACGACGCGTGCCGCATCCGGGTTCAGCTCCAGCATCACACGCGGCCTGCCACGTGCCGCCGTATTGCGGATATCGCCCTCGTGCCTTGTCAGGATCAGGCCGTCATCGAGCAGCGATGCGGTGATAGCCGAGACGGTCGTGGTCGACAGCTGCGAACGTTCGCTGATCTCGACCCGGGAAATCGGGCCGCGCCTGCGGATCTTGTCCAGCACCGTGAAACGATTGATCGCCCGCATCAATTCTGGATCTGCAGTCTTCATGGAAAGCCGGATGCCCGTATCGCTATGACGTTTGATTCCGATATTTATGTCGGATCACGAATTAAATAGCGTCGACGAACTGCCTCTTGTCAAGCCAATGTGAGCAAAACTTCAGCGAGCGCGGTTGACAATGATGCAAATGTCGTTTGAATTAATCCGCATAAGGGAAAAATTGAGGATGGTTGTTTCCCTTTGGAGGAGGAAGAATGACCTATCACCACAACGCAACGTCCTATACGGGCGTTCGGATCACTGCGCTCGCCGCAGCCACTGCACTTTCGACGCTTTTCGGGACCCATACGGCAACTGCTGCACAAACGGTCGTCAAGTGGATGCACGTCGAAACCGTACCCGCCTATATCAAGACGTGGGAAGACATCGCCAAGAAATATGAAACGCAGCATCCGGATGTCGATATCCAGCTGCAGTTTCTCGAAAACGAAGCGTTCAAGGCCAAGTTGCCGACGCTTCTGCAGTCCGACGCGGCGCCTGAC
Organism: Rhizobium sp. Leaf321; assembly: GCF_001423215.1. Classification (NCBI taxonomy): domain Bacteria; kingdom Pseudomonadati; phylum Pseudomonadota; class Alphaproteobacteria; order Hyphomicrobiales; family Rhizobiaceae; genus Rhizobium; species Rhizobium sp. Leaf321. The sequence goes on from NZ_LMOF01000005.1 coordinate 368,843, forward strand.
TTCTTCTACAGCTGGGGTGGCGGCGTTCTTCGTCAGCAGTCCCAGACGGGCGCCCTGATGAACCTGACAGAGGCCATGAACGCAAACGGCGGCGAATGGGCCAAGACCTACAAGCCAGCCGCCGTCGCCGGCCTGACATTCGATGACAAGATCTATGCCGTCCCTTACCGCATGGGGACCGTCAGCTTCTTCTACAACAAGGAGTTGTTCGCCAAGGCAGGCGTCAAGGCCGAAGACATCAAGACCTGGGACGATTTCCTGGGAGCGGTCAAGACGTTGAAAGGTGCCGGCATCGCACCGATTGCGGGCGGCGGCGGTGATAAGTGGCCGCTGCATTTCTACTGGAGCTTCCTCGTCATGCGCAATGGCGGCGAAGCAGTGTTCGAAGCCGCCAAGAATAAAGAAGGCGAAGGCTTCATGCACCCTGCGGTGATCAAGGCCGGCGAGCAACTGGCAGAGCTCGGGAAGCTTCAGCCTTTCCAGAACGGCTATCTTGGCGCCAACTGGCCGCAGACGCTCGGTGCGTTCGGCGATGGACGGGCTGCAATGCTTCTCGGCTTTGAAAATACCGAGCCAAACCAGCGCAAGAATGCCGGCGACGGCAAGGGGCTTGCTGCCGACAACATCGGCCGCTTCGGGTTCCCGATTGTCGAAGGCGGCGCCGGCAAAGCCACCGATACGCTGGGCGGGCTCAACGGCTGGGGCGTCAGCAAGAACGCTTCGCCGGCGGCTGTCGATTTCCTCCGCTTCCTGACCAGTCAGGAGATGGAGCGGCAGATGGCCTCCGAAGGGATGATCATTCCTGCGGCTGTCGATGCCGAGGAAGGCTTGAAAAACCCGCTGATGCGGGAATCTGCCGACCAGCTCGCCGCATCCACCTGGCACCAGAACTTCTTCGACCAGGATCTCGGTCCATCGGTTGGCCGCGTCGTCAATGATGTCTCGGTGGAAATTCTTGCCGGGCAGATGACAGCCGAAGAGGGAGCGCAGGCAATCCAGGACGCGACCGAACTGGAGTAAGCCGACGAGCCGGTGGCGGCAGCGCCGTCACCGGCAACGGCACTTCTGAATTGGTGCGACAAGGATAGACCGGATGAACAACATGACCGCGAAGATCAGCGGCGCCTCCGTCATGGGTGTGCCGGAAAAGGTCCGCTACAAAAGCCCGACCGCGCGTGGCAGATTGCCGGCGCTGATCATCTTCCTGCCGCCTGCCCTGCTTCTGTTCACGCTCTTTGTGATCCTGCCCATGGGCGAAGCCGCGTGGTACAGTTTCTATCGCTGGAACGGCTACGGCACGCCGACCGAATTTGTGGGCGTTCGCAATTTCGAGGTGCTGTTCAACAACGCCGCCTTTTCGACTGCTTTGATCAACAATGGCCTGATCATCGTCGTGTCCCTGCTGCTGCAGGTGCCGCTGGCAATCTGGCTCGCTGTGATGCTCGGCAAGAAAATCAGGGGCGTCGTCGCATTCCGGCTGATCTTCTTTCTACCTTATGTTCTGGCCGATGTGGCCGCCGGCCTCATCTGGCGCTTCGTCTATGACGGCGACTACGGATTGTTCGCCGCAATCGCCGGCTTTCTCGGCGTCGCGACACCCTATGTTCTGGCCGACAGGGATCTTGCGATCTACGCGGTGCTCGCCGTCGTCATCTGGAAATATTTCGGCTTCCACATGATGCTGTTCATCGCAGGCCTCCAGTCGATCGACAAGAGCGTGATGGAAGCGGCCGAGATCGACGGTGCGACCGGCTGGCAGAAATTCCGCTACGTCACCTTGCCACTGCTCGGATCGACCGTGCGCCTGTCCGTCTTCTTTGCCATCATCGGATCGCTGCAGTTGTTCGACCTGATCATGCCGCTGACCGGCGGCGGTCCGTCGAACTCGACGCAGACCATGGTCACCTTTCTCTACACCTACGGCGTCACGCGCATGCAGGTCGGATTGGGAAGCGCCGTCGGCGTCGTCCTGTTCGTCGTTTGTGTAACGATCGCCTTCGGTTACAAAAGGATATTCATGCGCAATGACTGACACATCGTCCACAGTCCGCGTGTCCACGGCCACGCGCCTCTATGTCTATGTTTCGCTGTCGCTGGTCGCTGCCGTCGTGCTGGTTCCGCTGGTCACGACGGCGCTAGGCGGCTTCAAGACGCTTGGCGACCTCCGGCTCAATCCGTTCGGGCTGCCCAGCGAATGGGTCTGGTCCAACTACATCGATATCCTGTTCGGCGAGCGCTACTGGCGCCAGATGATGAACTCGCTGATCATCGCCGGTGTCACCGTGTTCCTCACATTGGTCGTCTCGTCGATGGCGGCCTTCTGCTTTGCGCATATCCGCTTCTTCGGCTCAAACCAGTTGCTCAACTACTTTCTGATCGGGCTGATGTTTCCGGCAGCAACGGCAATTCTCCCGCTGTTCATCCGTATTCGCGATCTTGGCCTGCTCGACTCCTATTGGGGCGTGATCCTGCCGCAGGTCGCATTCGGGCTCGGTATGAGCATCCTTCTGTTCCGCAACTATTTCCGCAACCTGCCGGAAGAGCTGTTCCAGGCGGCCTTTGTCGATGGCTGCGGCTATATCCGCTTCTTCTGGTACATATCGCTGCCGCTATCGCGGCCGATCGTGGCTACGGTTGGCATCGTCACCTTCGTCAGCAGTTGGAACAGCTACATCCTGCCGTTGATCATGCTGAATACCGAAAGCAAATATCCGTGGCCTCTCGGCATCATGGTCTATCGCGGCGAGTTCGGCACCGATTGGCAGCTGGTGCTTGCCTTCATCACGCTCACCATCCTGCCGACGATCATCGTCTTCTTCCTGGCCCAGAAACACATCATCGCAGGCCTAACCGCCGGCGCCGTAAAGTCTTGAAATGAGGGATTAGCATCATGGCATCGGTTGGCCTTACAAACGTTCGCAAGAGCTACGGCGCGCTTCAAGTGGTGCACGATATCTCGCTGTCGGTCGATGACGGCGAATTCATCGCCCTGGTCGGGCCGTCAGGCTGCGGAAAGTCGACGCTGCTTCGCATGATCGCCGGGCTCGAGGACATCAGCGAGGGCGAAATCACGATCGGTGGAACTGTGGTCAACGCTATGACGCCGCGGGAACGCAACATCGCGATGGTCTTCCAGTCCTACGCACTCTACCCGCACATGACGGTCGGCGAGAACATGGGCTTCAACCTCAAGCTTGCCGGTGTCACCAAGCCTGACATCGCGACCCGCGTCGGAGAAGCTGCCCGCATGCTGGCGCTCGAGGATCTGCTGGACCGCAAGCCCAGCCAGCTTTCCGGCGGGCAACGGCAGCGCGTCGCGATGGGACGGGCGATCGTTCGCGATCCGGCAGTCTTTCTGTTCGACGAACCCTTGTCCAATCTCGACGCCAAACTGCGCGTGCAGATGCGCACCGAGATCAAGGCGCTGCACCAGAAGGTCGGCACGACGTCCATTTACGTGACGCATGACCAGATCGAAGCGATGACGCTTGCCGACCGGATCGTCGTTCTCAATTCCGGCCGCATCGAGCAGGTCGGCACGCCGATGGAACTCTACCGGACGCCTGCCAACCTCTTCGTCGCGGGCTTCATCGGCTCACCCGCGATGAACCTGCTCGACGGCACGATCGACGGCGAAAACGACAGACCGGTCGTTCGTCTGGCGGAAGGATCCGCAATCGACATTTCGCCGCTGCGCAAGGTCCGTCGCGGCCAGAGCGTCAAGCTCGGGCTCCGCCCCGAACACCTGACGGCCGGCGGCGACAATATCGGTGGAGAAACGCTGCTCGTCGAACCGACGGGCGCCCAGACGCATGTGCTGTTTGAATTTGCCGGCCAGCAGATGACCGCCATCGTCGATGGAGACCATCCCGTGCGACACGGAACGCAGTTTCGCGCCGGCATCGACAAAAACCTTGTCTACGTCTTCGACCGGGAAAGCGGCGTGAGCCTCTGACGCCAATTCAGCGCTGCACGCGATCGGGCGGGTCGTCTGCCCGCCCGCTCACGTGCGTCACAATGTCCTCTTGGTTGCAACGCATTGCATGGGTTGCCGTAACTCATTATGACCTTGGGCTGCATGATAAGCTGATAGGCGAGATGATCCGGCGTTTTGGGCAGATTAGACAGGTAGGGTTGCGCATTCTCTGCAGCCTTGCGTTTCTGTTGCTCGGATTTGCCAATTCCCATCCGACCGCCAACGCGGCCTCGTTCGAGACGATCGAGATTGCGTCCTACATCCTCCCCGACGGAAGTCTGCCTGTTCTTTGCCTCCCCTCGGAAGCGGGGAAAACACAGCACCATAAGAGCGATAGCAAGATCTCCTGCGACGCCTGCCGGCATGTGACGGCGTCTATCCTGCCACTTCCCGCCGATACGTTGGGCTATCCTATCCTTCGCGAGATCGTGCACGCGCATTCCGGAACCAACGAAAGCCCTACCCGGTTCGTTCTGCTGACCGGCACCTCGGCCCGAGGGCCTCCTTTTCGTAGCTGATGGAGAAAGAAGAACCAATCCTGCTACGTCAAAGGCGAATACCCATGTCGACAATCCGAGCGAAATTTCTTGTAGCGGCCGTGGCATTGAAGCTGCCTGGCACCGCATCTTCCCAGCACATGCATGCACACGGGACCGGCGATATCACGATCGAGTCCGCATATTCCCGCGCCATGCTGCCGGTGGCAAAGGTCGGCGGGGGGTACCTGACGATCAACAACTCCGGTGCGGCCGACCGGCTGGTTGGCGCAAAGTCGGATCGTGCCGAAGACGTCCAGATCCACGAGATGAAGATGACCGGCGCCGTGATGGAAATGCGGGAACTGGACAAGGGCATCCCCGTGCCGGCCAAGTCTACCGTCAAGCTGGAACCCGGTGGCTATCATCTCATGTTCACGAATGTCTCTAGACCTTTCAAGGAGGGCGAGACGCTGGCGGTCACGCTCATTTTTGAAAAGGCCGGGCCGATCGAGGTCGATTTTGCCGTCGGACCGTTTGCCGGTGCGCAAAAGCCTCATGCCGCTCATGAAGGTCACGACTGATGATGAAGAACCCGTTCATGCTGGTTGCAACGACAATCTCGGCAATCTTCATCACTGTCCTCGTCGGAATCCTCTTCTTCACGTTCAAGGATGAGCCAAGAAACACCACATTCGATACCGCGTTTCTCTGATCAACGATCGGGGAGAAGCGGTCGATCAGTCGATCTTCAAGGGCAACCCGTCACTTGTCTATTTCGGCTACACGCATTGCCCGGAAGCCTGCCCGACGACGCTTTATGAAGTTGCTGGATACCTCAAGGAACTGGGTGAAGACGGCCTGCCGATCAAAAGCTACCTGTTCACGGTCGATCCGGAACGGGACACTCCTGCCATCATGAACGGCTATGTCACCGCCTTTTCCGACCGGATCACGGGGGTGACCGGAACGCCTGAAGAGATCCGGCGGGTGGTCGCCGGATGGCGCGCATTCGCGGAAAAGAAGCCGAACAAGAGTGGCGGCTATTCCATGAGCCACACGATGGACCTGTTCCTGATCGGTGCGGATGGCCGGTTGAAGGGGCTCATTCCCTATGGCTCGGATCCCGACGTCGCCATCAGCAAGATCCGCAGCGCGCTCCTGTAGTCTCACGATCGGGGTCATAGCTCATGGCGGCCATCGAACCAATGTAGATGCCGACAGATACGCATCGTTTCTTAAATTAAGCCATGCTAATCTATTCTTAAGCGGTCTCTGACATTGCTTTTCCGCAAGTGTGGAAAGTGCCATGATCTCTGGTCGACATATCGGTCCGGCAAATCGGAAATCTGCACCGCAGGTTTTGACGAAAGGACCCGCGTCCGCCAAAGACGGCATCTTGTCAAAGCGACGACTTTCCGACGCCCTCTCAACCGATGCGATCTGGCCGGCATTTCAGCCGCTTGTCGATCTGCAGAGCGGTGCGATCATCGGCTTTGAGGTTCTTGCGCGTTGGACCGATTCTGAAGCAGGTGCCATCGCACCTTCAGATTTCATTCCGTTCGCCGAAACCAGCAATCTGATTGGCGCTTTGACGCAAAAGATCGTCCAGGATGCCTGTCGCAAAGCTGCAAGCTGGAGGGGAGGCTTTGTCCTCGCGATCAACCTGTCGCCGACGCAGTTTCAGGACCCAGACCTCTTCCACTTTCTGGCTTCGATAATCTCGGACACCGGGTTTCCGATGAACCGGATCCATATCGAAATGACGGAAAGCGCACTGCTCGATGACGATACAGTCGTCAGGGAAAACATAGCATCGCTCAAGTCTGCCGGAATGGGCATCTCCCTCGACGACTTCGGGACCGGCTTTGCCAGCCTGACGCGGCTTCACGCGTTCCCCTTCGACAAACTGAAGATCGACACAAGCTTCGTGCGCTCTATGCAGCATGACAGCGGCAGCCGGAAAATCGTCGCCTCGGTCATTGGGCTGGGGCAAAGCCTTGGCATGACGGTTGTTGCCGAAGGCGTTGAAACCGAAGAACAGGCAGAAATGCTGAAGCGCCTTGGTTGCGACGTTGGACAGGGGTGGCTGTTTGGCAGACCTGTCGACGGTGATGCGACAGAACGGCATCTCGCTGTCAGCAAGCAGAAGCCACTCACGGAACGCCGCGGAACCGGCTCGCTGTTCCAGCGGGTCCATCAACTGGAAACGCTCTATGAGGCGGCACCGGTCGGTCTCTGCTTTCTCGATTCAGACTTGCGCCATGTCAGTGTAAACAATCGGTTCGCTGCAATGCTGGGATTAACGCCCGAGCAGATGATCGGGCTCACCGTTCACAGTTTCATGCCGGCACGAGAGGCGCGCCGGGTCACCAAAGATCTTCAGCGAGTCCTTGCGGGCGAGCCTTTGATTGTGGACGAATATCGTCCGCCCGGAAGTGAGAACATTCTCCTCGTGGTGAACCAGCGGGTCGATGACGACGCGGGCGAGCCGATCGGCATTTCGGTCACGGCGATCGATGTTACCGGTCACAAGTCGATGGAAAAGGCGCTGACCGAGACGGAAGACCACGCACGATGGTCGATCGAACTCAGCCCGAACATTCCCTGGTCGAGCGATGCCGAAGGCATTGTCAATTTCATGGGGCCAACGCCAGACCCGACGATGTCCAGGATGCGTGACCGGATCGCGGACTGGTACGGTCGGATGCATCCGGACGACAGTTTGCGGGTTCGGCGGGAATGGCTTGGATGGCTGCCATCCGGCGACCCATTCGAAACCAGGTTTCGCATGCGTCTGCACGACGACAGCTGGCGATGGATGGTCAGTCGGGCAAAGCCTCATCGCGATGCGACCGGCAAGATCGCGAAATGGTACGGCACCATCACCGAGATCGTGCCCACGGAGGTCCCGCTGGACGGGAAAGTATCCGTGAAGGCTCCTCATGTCTGGCATGATCCGGACCAGGCTGATGTCCTGCCGACGCAACACTTGATCTCAATGCTGATGAGGATGTTTGAGTCCGCGCCCATTGCCATGGCCATCACGACGAGCGACACGAAAACCTCGAGCTACGTCAAAGTCAACGATGCCTATCTGAAGCTCACCGGCCTGAAATGGGACGAGATCAACGGAAAGAAGCTGATTTCCGAGGGTGCCGCGATCGACAATCCCGCCCGCGACAGACGTCACCGGCTATTGCGCGAGGACGGCGCCTACGAGCTCGAAGATGTTGAGATTGCTCATTCGGATGGTACGATCATCCCAACCCTGATTTCTGCGCAACGCACGATCGTCGATGGCGTTTCATTCGATGTGGAGGTCATTGTCGATGTGTCTGCCCGCGTCAGGCAGCAGCGCGCTATAGAAAGCGCTCTGAAAACCTCCGCGCAGACCGATGCCCTGTCAGGTCTCCCAAACCGAGCCTGTTTCGATGAGGTTGTTGCCGGAGAGGTTGCCCGCAACCTGCTCAATGACAGAAAGCTCGCCATCGCCTACATCGATCTCAACGGCTTCAAGATCGTCAACGACAGTCTGGGGCATTCCGCAGGCGACGAAGTCCTGCGAACGATCTCGGCGAGACTTCGCGAAAGTTTCCGAGCGACGGATTTCATCGCCAGGGTCGGAGGAGACGAGTTTGCTATTCTTCTCGACATGGATCGCAAGTTTGCGGGCGATATGCAGACCCATATTCAGGAAACGATGGAAAGGGTGTTCAAGCCGATCCCCATCGATGGCCAGGTGACATTCACGGGTGCCGCGGTCGGCGTTACGTTCCTAAAGGCCGAAGACACGCCGCAAACCTATGTCAAACGCGCTGACGACTATATGTATCTGGCGAAAGCCACCGGAAAACGGGTGGCCGTCGTGTGTTTCGGTCAGGTTCTCGATCGCCCGACGACGCATAAAGTGGACCGGACGAACGGGTTTTGTGACGGCTGAAGTGTGTCGACGGCCGAACTATCGGCAGCCGATATTTCGAGGTGTTGTGCCAACCCCTTTCATGCAGGGCAGGTCTGATACCTATCCAGACTACCGCGGTCGTCGTCAGTCCGGCGCGACTGACGACGGAGGCCGGATTGTGGCGGCATCGTCGGCCGCTGCATCGTTCTCTCCACCAAACGCCGCATCAGCCTGCTGGTTGACCTTGGTCACATCGTCGCTTTCCTGATCCGACATGTCGGCTGGATGCTCGGAACGCTTCCAGTGATCGTCATGGGACCCTTCAGGACGGCCTTCTTCCTCCCACAGTCTGTAGGCCCGTTCGCGCTGTTCCTGTTCTCTATCGGTCATGGTTGCTCCTCCTAAGTTGCGAAGACATAACCAGCGGACGGGCCCCGGGTTTCCGGGAGGCGGATGACATAGAATAAAATTTTTGTCAGCTCGCCGCGCAGGCTCTGCCGGACAGCGATCGCAAGCGATTGACAAAGGCCGTTTCTTTGTCCAACCTTAGCGTCATTCCGAGGGGAGCATCGAACGGTGCTGAGATGGCGGTGAGCCGGACCCTTGAACCTGATCCGGGTCATACCGGCGTAGGAACGGAAACGGCGCAATACCGCACCTCTTTCTTATTCTCCGCTCGCCTGGATCTCCATGATGTCAAGGTCAGGAGATCAGCCATGCTTACGCTCTCGAGAAATACCCGAATAGGACGAATGCGGTTCGACGGTTTCAACCCGCGTCGCTGACATGCAGTCCCGGTTTGCAGCCCTCGGGCTTTTTCTGCTGCTGGTAGGCTGGCAGATAGCCGTTCAGGTCTTTTCGCCGCCACGCTATCTTTTGCCGTCACCGCTCGCGGTGGTGCAGGCATTGGTGCGTCAGAGCAGCTTCCTCGCCCACCACACGCTCGTCACCCTGAGCGAAATCCTTGCAGGTCTCATCGCAGGCAGCATTTTCGGTGCGGCGGTTGCGTTTCTCGTTGTGGCATTCCCGCGGGCCGGCAGGCTTGCCTGGCCGATCATCCTTATCCTGCAGACCTTTCCGGTCTTCGTGCTGGCACCCATCCTGGTGCTCTGGCTCGGTTTCGGCATGGCGTCGAAAGTGATGATGACGACGCTCGTCATCTTCTTCCCGGTCGCCTCCGCCTTCGCAGATGGCCTGAGGCGGACGGAACCAGCGATTCTGGAAGCCGCCGCGCTGACAAGAGCGACGCCCTGGCAGATCCTTGTGAGGCTCAGAACACCGCTTGCGCTGCCGGCGCTCGTGTCCGGTCTGCGCGTCGCCGTGCCGCTCGCGCCGCTGGGTGCCGTGATCGGCGAATGGGTCGGGGCTTCAGCCGGGCTCGGCTTCGTCATGGTTCAGGCGAACGCCCGGATGCAGACCGACACCGTTTTCGCAGCCATGACCATCCTGGCCCTGACCAGCGTCGCGCTGCGCCTGGGTTTCGACCGTCTCGTAAAGGGACGCCCCCATTGGGCAATCGAGACCGAACAACAGACACAGTTATCATCGTGAGGAGAGACGACCACCCATGAAACGCATGCTTCTGGCCTTTGCCATTTCCCTATCCGTGAGCATGATTGCGTCCGCTAGCCAGGCGGCAGAAAAACTCACCGTCATGCTCGAATGGTTTGTGAACCCGGACCATGCGCCGCTCGTGATTGCCGCCGAAAACGGCTATTTCGAAGCCGCCGGCCTCGATGTCGAGCTGGTGCCTCCCGCCGACCCATCGACGGTGCCTCGCCTCGTTGCCGCCGGCCAGGCCGATATCGGCATCCACTACCAACCGAACCTCTATCTCGATCGTGCAGTCGGCCTGCCGCTCAAGCGGATCGGTACCCTCGTCGAAACGCCCTTGAATACGGTGACGGTTCTCGCCGATGGCCCGATCAAGAGCCTCAAGGATCTGCGCGGCAAGAAGGTCGGCTTTTCCGTCACGGGTTTCGAAGACGCGATGCTGAAGCGCATGCTCGAGGGCGAAGGCATTGGGCTTACCGAGGTCGAACTGATCAACGTCAATTTCGCCCTCTCGCCATCGCTGATCGGCGGCAAGGTCGACGCCACGCTCGGCGGCTTCAGAAACTTCGAACTGACGCAGATGCGGATCGAAGGGCACGAGGCCCGTTCCTTCTTTCCGGAAGAACACGGCGTTCCCGTTTACGACGAGCTGATCTTCATCACGCGCGACGTGCTGGCGACAGATCCTCGCCTGCCCCGCTTTCTCGAAGCCGTCGAGAAGGCTGCAATCTTCCTGACCAATCACCCCGATGATTCCTGGAAGCTGTTCACCAAGGCCTATCCCAACCTCGACGACCCGCTCAATCGTCAGGCGTTCACCGACACGCTGCCGCGTTTCGCCAAACGGCCTGCAGCGCTGGATCGGGGTCGCTACCAGCGCTTTGGTGAGTTCATGGCCGCGAGCGGCCTCATTCCGCAGGCGCCGCCGGTCGAAGATCTAGCGATCGAAATCCGGTGATGACAATGAACAATTCCCCGACGACGCAACAGGCCGGCGATCTCCTGGCACGTGTGCGGGCCCGGCGCCCACGCGTCCATTGCCTGATGAACACGGTGGTGCAGAAATTCGTTGCTGACGGCATCACTGCAATCGGCGCCATCCCCTCGATGACCTCCTCCCCGGACGAAATCGTCGGCTTCGTCTCGAAGGCTGATGTCCTCGTCGTCAATCTCGGCACGCTGGATACAGACCGCCGCAAGGTCATCGAACTGGCAGTCGAAGTCGCCACAGAGGCCGGAAAACCCTGGGTCCTCGATCCCGTGCATAGCGACTATTCCCCCGTGCGGCTGGAGTTTGCAAAGACATTGATCGCCCGCCGCCCAACAGTGCTGCGTGGCAACAGCGCGGAGATGGCGCTGTTCGGAGGCATTGGCGAAACACTGAAAATCGAGACCGGCGCTCACGATCGCCTGACGGATGGCGCGCGAACCGGCACTGTTCGTAACGGCCACCGATGGATGGCGGATGTTACCGGGACCGGTTGCCTGTCAGGTGGCATCATCGCAGCGTATCTGGCCGTCGAACCGGAAGCCATGGCTGCGGCGGCTGCGGCACTAGCGACGACCGGCGTCGCCGCCGAACAGGCCGCCGGGCACGCGCGCGGCCCCGGTAGTTTCGCCGTTGCCTTCCTGGATGCGCTGTCATCGCTCACGGCCGAAGAGCTCAGTCTGCACGGAAGGATCGACCATGAGATTTGATTTCCGACTGAACCCGATCGTCGATGCGGGTCTTTCCGATATCGGCGATCTCGTGGACCTCGCCGCGATCGCCGCCCGAAATGGCGCGACGCTGATCCAGTACCGCGACAAGAACGGCTCCACCCGGCAGATGATCGCCATGGCCAAAAGCATCAAGGCGGCCCTTGATGGCACCGGCGTGCCGCTTGTGATCAACGATCGTGTCGATGTGGCGCTCGCTTCAGGCGCCGACGGCGTGCATCTGGGTGCTGACGACATGGATGCCGGGACCGCACGCCGGCTGCTCGGCCCCGACGCCATCATCGGCCTCACCGTCAAGACACGTGCCGATGCGGAACGCGCCGGCCGGGCGCAGGCGAGCTACGCCTGTATCGGCGGGGTATTCGAGACCTTGTCGAAACAGAACCCCGATCCACCGGTCGGCCTCGACGGTTTTCGGGATCTGCGCGAACGATTGCGACAATTGGATCCGACCCTCCCGGTCGGCGCGATCGCGGGCATCGGGCTGGAGCAGGTGCGGAGCGTCATCGACGCGAGGGCCGACGGTGTCACGGTCATTTCGGCAATCTTCCGCGCACCGGACCCTGCAGACGCCTGCCGCAGTTTTCGGCGCCGGGTGGATGATGCTCTGAGCGAGGTGAAACGATGACATCCGTTGCCATGACAATCGCCGGTTCCGACAGTGGCGGAGGCGCCGGCATTCAGGCCGATATCAAGACATTTTCCGCACACGGTGTGTTCGCGACCAGCGTCATCACCGCCGTGACCGCCCAGAACACGCGGGGCGTGAGCGCCGTCGAAGACATCTCGGCGACGATGATCCGAGAGCAGATGCGCGCCGTGCTCGCCGATATTGAGGTCCATGCGATCAAGATCGGCATGGTGTCCCGCTGCGAAACAATCCACGCGGTTGCCGGGGGGCTGACACACTTTAGCGGTCCCGTCGTCCTCGATCCCGTCATGGTCGCGACCTCGGGCGATCGGCTGCTGCGCGAAGATGCGATCTCCGCCCTCATCGCCAGCCTCGTGCCGAAAGCGACGATCGTGACGCCGAACCTGCCGGAAGCTGCACTGCTGACCGGCATGCCGGTCGCCGAAACCCGGTCCGACATGACCCGTCAGGCGGAGATCATCCTCAACGCCGGAGCCCGTGCCGTGCTGATGAAGGGCGGTCACGGGTGCGGCCGCGACAGCATCGATCTCCTGTTCGATCAGTCGAGCGTGACGGAGTTTTCTTCTCCCCGTGTCGATACGAAAAACGACCATGGCACCGGTTGCACGCTTGCGGCGGCCATCACCGCCGGCCTCGCCCGCGGCCTGTCGCTGCACGAGTCCGTTGGAGCTGCGAAGACCTATCTTCAGGACGCTCTCATTGCCGGAAGAAACCTCTCGATCGGCGGCGGGCATGGCCCGGTCCACCACTTCCACAAATGGTGGCCAGCATGAGCCGAGCTATCGAGGGTCCTGCAAGGGCCGGACGCCTGGCGCAGTTCGCGTCGCGGCTTGCCTCGCCGGTTGCCCTCCTTGTCATTTGGCAGATCGCCAGCATGACGGGACTGCTGTCGCCGCGCATTCTGGCCGGACCGGGCGACATCGTCGCGACAGCCAGCCGCCTCATCGCGTCCGGTGAACTGATCAACGGGCTGATCGTATCGTTCCTGCGGGTGCTTGCAGGCTTTTCGATTGCGCTCGTCGCCGGGATTGTTCTGGCTCTGATCTCCGGCCTGTCTCGGTTCGGAGAAGCGGTGATAGACCCGCCGATCCAGATGCTGAAGGCCATGCCGTTCCTGGGTCTTCTGCCACTGTTCATCCTCTGGTTCGGGATCGGCGAGATGCCGAAGATCGGGCTCGTCGCCTTCGGCGCCATCTTTCCGATCTACCTCACCCATTATGGCGGCATTCGCGGCATTGACAGGAAGCTGATCGAGGCGGGGCAGACGATGGACCTCGGCACGACAAGCATCATTCGCCATATCGTCATTCCTGGCGCCCTGCCCTCGCTGCTCGTGGGCGTCCGATACGGCCTCAGCGTCGCCTGGCTCAGCCTCGTCGTCGGCGAACAGATCAATGCCTCCAGTGGTATCGGATACACGATTTCCTATGCCCGCGACTTTATGCAGACAGATGTCATCGTCGTCTGCCTTCTAGTCTACGCCATCTTAGGCCTGCTGACCGATGGTCTCGTACGCATGATCGAGGCTTATGCGCTGCGCTGGCGTCCGGAGGTGTTCGGTTGATTCCCCTCGTCGACATCAGGCAACTCACCCGCTCGTTTGGCGGCGCGGCCGTTCTCGACGGCATCGACCTCGCCATGGCGCCCGGCGAATTCGTCGCCCTGCTCGGCCGCAGTGGTTCCGGAAAAACCACGCTGTTGCGCATTCTCGCCGGTCTCGATACCGCCGCGGCCGAAAGGCTGCAGCTGACCACCCGGCGTTCGGTGGTTTTCCAGGAACCGCGCCTGCTTCCATGGAAAAGCGTCATCGACAACGTCGCGCTCGGTCTGCGACACCCGGATGCCCGGACGCTCGCCACACATGCACTGGAGGAAGTCGGCCTGTCGCACAGGATCGACGCCTGGCCACTGACGCTCTCGGGCGGCGAGGCGCAGCGATCGGCGCTTGCGCGGGCTCTCGTGCGTGAACCCGAATTGCTGCTGCTGGACGAACCCTTTGCCTCGCTCGACGCGCTGACGCGGTTGCGGATGCATGAGCTCGTCCTCGCGCTGTGGCGCAAACATAGCCCGGCGGTGCTACTCGTCACCCATTATGTCTGGGAGGCCGTGGCGCTTGCAGACCGAATCCTGGTGCTCGATCAGGGACATTTCATCCGCGAAATCAATGTCGATATCGACCGCCCCCGTCGCCGCGACGACCCCAGAACGGGCCGCATCGAAGCGGCGCTGCTGGAAGAGCTCGGCGTCCTCCCCACGCAAGACTGACTTCCATGTGAAAACCGCAGATTGGACTGAGCTATGATTTCCAAGCGTACATTCCTTGCCGCCGTCACCCTCTTCAGTGCCGCCGCCGTGTTTGCCCCTCCTGTCCAGGCAGCCGATCAGGTGGTGCGGATCGGCTGGTTGAGGGGACCCAACGACATCACGCTCGTCAAATCCGGCGGAACGCTGGAAAAGGCGCTGTCCGAAAAAGGCATCAAGGTCGAGTGGGCGGGTCCCTTCCCGGCGGCCGCACCTGCGTTCGAAGCACTCAACGCCGGCAGCATCGATATCACCGCCGGCAGTTCGACCTCGGCGATCGCAGCCCTCTCGGCCAGGATCCCGCTGGTGATCTTTGCCTATCAGAAGATGGCGTCAGGGTCTGAGGGTATCGTGGCGACGAAGGGTTCCGGCATCGCCACGATCAGGGACCTCGCGGGCAAGAAGGTGGCCGTGAACCGCGGGGGGACGGGAGAGTATCTGCTGATGCGCGGTCTGGAGACGAACGGCATCGATCCTGCAAGCGTGGAACGCGTCTATCTCAGCCCCAGCGACAGTGGCCCAAGCTTCAGCCAGGGCCATGTCGACGCCTGGGCGACCTGGGATCCGTTCCTGACCATCGCGGAAAAGGCCTATGACGGCACGGTCATCGCCGATGGCGCCGCCATCAGGTCCGACAACGCTGTCGTTCTTGTCGCGAGCCGCGAATTCGCCATGGACAAGGCCGATCAGCTGCAGCTCGTCTTCGATGTCATCAAAGCGGAAAACGCCTGGGCAGTCGCCAACAAGCCGGAGGCCGGGGCGATCTGGGCGAAGGAAATGAACGTACCCGCCGATCTCGGGGCAAAGATCGGCGAGAACAACGCGGTGCCGACGACCGGCGTTTCCGAAACGGACGTGAAGCAGATCAATGCCGTGGCTGAGTGGTACGTAACAAGCGGTATCATTCCGGCGGTGCCCGATATCGCTGACGGCGTCGTTGAGCTAAAGTAAGTCTCGACGGGCTCGCCCGGCCCCTGCGTCGCTCGGGGTCGATTGCCGGCAAAATCGTTGCTGCCCCGTGCGCGATGAAGCCATGCATCGAAAGTCCGTATCAGATGGGAAGATGGCCTCCCGGGAGAAGGCGATATTGCGATCGTTTCACCCGGGAGACCAGGTTTCAGGCCACTTCGCAGATATCGAGGATGGTCAGCATGTAGACGCGGATCATGTCGAGGAAATCGACGATGTCGACACGCTCGTCCGGCATGGTGTTGTAACGACCACCCGGACCGCAGACGATGCCTTCCATACCGAGCTCATGGTAGAGATGCCCGGCATCGGTGCCATAGAAGCGCGTCGGCGTGATCGCGCCGGTCGGCTGCTTTTCACCGCGGACGGCCTCATAGGCCGCATTGATCGAGGTCACGATGCGGCTATCCGGCGATACTTCGAAGGGCGGCATCAACGGACGGCCTTCGATCATCTCGGGAACCAGCTTTGCCTTCAGGCCCGGGAACCGGCCCTCAAGTGCCCGCAACTCCTTGTCGAGATCGGCGAGAACGCCTTCCTGCGTCTGGCCGGGCGCATAGCGGCACGATCCTTTGAGGCGAACGAAGTCGGCCACTTGCGGCGGACGCCATTCCTCGAGGTCGCGGCCGAGCGCGCCGTGGACGACGCCGACATGGCCACGGTTGATCGAGCGGTGGACATCGCTTCTGGCACCGCTGAAGGTCATCGCGTTGATGCGCGGGATGATATCGCAGGCCGCGGCAATCGCATCGACGGATTCCTCGCGCTTCGACAGGTGGCGGGTGTCGCCGGTCAGCTCGATGACATAGCTCAGTGCTGCCGCATGCATGGTGACGGCAACGAGATCGCTCGGTTCGCTGTTGATGAAATAGTCGGCCTTCACGCCGCTTTTGATGGCCGCAAGTGTGCCAACGCCGCCCTGCAATTCGCCGACGACGAAGGTCAGGATCACGTCGCCCTTGAGCTTGACGCCCGCTTCAAGCAGCGTCTTCACCGCGCAGAAATAGGCGGCATCGCCGGCCTTCATGTTGGAAACGCCGATACCGTAGATGAATTTGTCGTCGATGAGACCGGCATAGGGATCGACCGTCCAGCCTTCGGTGACCGGATTGGTATCGAGATGGCCGTTGAACAGCAGGCTCTTGCCGCCGCCTTGGCCTTTCAGGCGACCGATCGTATTGAACCGCCGCCCATCGTCGAAGGGCTTCAACTCGGCTTCGACGCCGATTTTTGTAAGCTCAGCCGCCATCCAGCGTGCCAGAACCTTCTCGCCCTCCGTCTCCGAATGGCTCTTGTGCTGAACCATCTTCGACAGAAAATCGAGGCAGGCCTTGTCGTCGATCCGATCCACGAGGGACTTCGGGTCCATTGTCATGCTCCTTGATGCGGTATTACTGGTATTGAGCGGCGGCGCGTGGCACCGCCTCGATCAGGCGGCGGGTGTATTCCGCCCGGTCGGGACTATCGATCTCGGACGCCTTCACCACCTCGATCAGATCGCCGCGATACATGACGGCGATCCGGTGGGCGATCTGGCGGATCAGGTTGAGGTCGTGGGTGATGAACAGGTATGCCGTGCCGCTGGCCTTCTGCAGTTCGAGCAGCAGCTCCACGACCGAGGCCTGCACCGAGACGTCGAGCGCAGAGGTGATCTCGTCGCAGATGACCAGCTTCGGTTTGGAGGCGAAGGCACGGGCAATCGCCACGCGCTGTTTCTCGCCGCCCGAGAGCTGATGCGGATAGCGGTTTGCGTGGGTGCGCGGCAAGCGCACTTGCTCCAGCATGTCACCGACCTGCCGCTCGAGATCGCTGGCATCGCCGAACAGTTTTAGCGGGCGCGAGAGGATCTCGAATATCTTCTGACGCGGATTGAGCGAGGCATCCGGGTGCTGGAAGATGATCTGCACGTCCTTGCGATAGGCGTTGTCCATATCGCCGAGATTGCGGATCTCGCGTCCTTCGAACCGGATCTTGCCCTCGAACCGGTTGAGACCGGTCATCGCCTTGGCGAGCGTCGATTTGCCCGAGCCGGATTCTCCGACAATGCCGAGGATTTCTCCCGGACTGATGCTGAGGCTGATCGCATTGTTGCCGGTCACGCGCTCGGTCTTCCGGCCGGTCAGTGCCGAGAGAAACGGCTTGCGACCGAAATGGACGCTGACATTCTCGACCTCGACCAGCGGCTTCTCCGTCGGAGCGACATCATCGTTTACCAGCCGGCGGGCCGGATCGGGAACCGCGTTGATCAGCTCGCGGGTATAGTCCTGCTGCGGATTGGTGAAGATGTCACGCACCGTGCCCTGCTCGACGATCTCGCCGCGTTTGATGACGGCGACGCGGCCGGCGGTGCGGGCGACCAGTGCAAGGTCGTGGGAGATGTAGAGCGAGGCGACGCCTGTTTCAGCCTGCAGCTCGACGAAGAGGTCGAGGATCTGACGCGAGGTGATCACGTCGAGTGCCGTGGTCGGCTCGTCGAAGATGATGCATTCGGGATTGCAGGCAAACGCCGACGCGATGACGACACGCTGCTTTTCGCCACCCGATGCCTCATGCGGCATGCGGTGCATCATCTGTGCCGGCGTCTTGAGGCCGACATGGGCAAGCCGCGCCTCTCCTTCCGTCCACGCCTGCTGCCATGACAGGCCGCGGTGGCGAACGAGAACCTCGGCCAACTGTTTGCCGAGCGAGAGGGTCGGATTGAGCGACGTGCTCGGATCCTGGAACACCATGCTGATACGGCGTCCGCGAAACGTTTCCATTTCACGCTCCGCCTTTTCCATCAGATTGTCGGAGCCCAGCAAGATACGTCCCCCGGGCTCGCGGGCGTTCTTGGGCAGGTAGCGCATGATCGACCATGCAAGCGACGTCTTGCCGGATCCGGACTCGCCGACGAGGCCCAGGATCTCGCCGCGGTTGATGGCAAGATCGATGTTCTTCAGCGCGTGAAACGGGCCGTTCGCGGTCTCGTAATCGAGCGAATAGTTCTCGATTGTGAGAACTGGCGTATCGGGCGAAGGGTGTTCAGTATTGGTCATTATTTTCACCTCAGGCCCGCGGATTTAGGGCATCGCGGAGACCGTCGCCCAGGAGGTTGAAACCGACGGCGACGATGGCGATCGCCACGCTCGGCCAGATCAGGATGCCGGCGGAAAGATGCATGTAGCGGCGCGCTTCCGATACCATCAGTCCCCATTCGGCAGCCGGTGGCTGGGCGCCGAGACCGAGAAAGCTCAAGGTCGCAAACAGCATCACCGCGAAGGACACGCGAATGGTCATCTCGACGATGATCGGTGCAATCACGTTCGGCAGCATTTCGCGACGGATGATGTAGCCGGCACTTTCGCCCCGTGCGACGGCCGCGTTGACGTAGTCCTGCTTTCGCACCGACAGCGCAACGCTGCGGGTGATGCGGGCCATGCCCGGCGCAAAAGCGATGGCGACGGCGACCAGCGCATTGACGGTGCTGGAGCCGAGAAGGTTGACCACCAGAAGTGCAAACAGCAGGCTCGGTATCGACATGACGGCATCGATGGTGCGCATGATCAACTCGTCCGCACGACCGCCGAGAAAGGCGGAGGCGGTTCCGATCAGAGCCCCGATCAGGGTGCCGACGATGGTGGCGAGAACCGCCATGACGACGGTGGCCCGCGCTCCGATCAGAAGCCGGCTGAAAATATCGCGACCATACTGGTCGGTGCCGAGCCAGTAGGTGAGGCTCGGACCTTTATAGCGTGCAAGAGGTGACAGCTTTTCCGGATCGTGCGGCGCGACCAGAGGACCGAAGACGACGACTAGAAGCACGAACACGACGAGGAAAATTCCGATCGCGCCCTGCGGCGTCTTCAACAGACGTTTCGTGAAATCAATCATACTGGATCCTCTTGTCGAGCCAGGCATAGAGGATGTCGGCGATGAAATTGACGACTGAATAGGTAGCAGCCATGATCAGCACGCCGGCCTGGATCGCCGGCAGGTCGCGGGCCTGGATGGCGACGATCAACTGGCGTCCGATACCGGGAATAGCAAAGATCTCTTCGACGACGATGACGCCACCCAGAAGATAACCCACATCGAGCGCGACAATGGTGATGGTGGGAAGAAGCGCGTTGCGCAGCGCATGGCGGCGCAGAACCTGTCCGCGAGAAATCCCCTTGAGCCGTGCAGCGCGAATGTAATCGGTATGCAGCACGTCCACCAGTTCGGATCGCACCATGCGCGAGACATGGGCAATCAGGATGATCGAGATGACGCAGACGGGCAGGACGAGATGGGTGATCCCGCGGGAAAAGTCTTCGGTCAGCGGCACGTAACCGGTTGGCGGCAGCCACTTCAGCCAGTCGGCGAAGAACAGCACGGCCACCGTCGCCGTCACGAATTCCGGAAGTGCGACGCCCGCATAGGAGATCAGGCTCACCACCATGTCGGCGACCTTGCCGCGACGGATGGCGGCGATGATGCCGAGCGGAATGGCGAGAACCAGCATCAGGCCGATCGACAGGAAGGCCAGAAGCAGCGAACGACCGAGCGCCTCGAACATGACAGGGCCGACCGGTTGGCCGGTGCGCAGAGATGTTCCGAGATCACCCTGAACCACATGCCACAGCCAGGTCAGATACTGCTGCCAGATCGGCGCATTCAAGCCCATGGTTGCGCGCAGTGCGTCGAGCGCTTCCTGGGTCGCGTTTTCGCCCAACATCATGACGGCCGCATCGGCCGGCAGGACCTGGGTTATGGCAAAGACGATCAGCGACACGACGAACAGCGTGTAGACGATCATCACCAGCCGCTTGGCTATGTAATTCGGGGACAGGGTTGTGTTCCTCGTACAAGAGAGCCGGACGCCCGGTGGCGTCCGGCAGGTTTTGAGATCAGCCGCGCTTCGGTGCGTCTGCTGTCAGCGAGACATAGTCGAGACGAAACACGGATGCGCGCGGATGCGCCTCGTAACCGGAAACCCAGCTGCGCTTGGCCGAGAGGACGTCGAAGAAGGACGGGATGATCGAGGGAACCTCCTCGTTCATGATCTCTTGCGCCTTGGTGTAGAGCTCGGTCCGCTTGTCGGTGTCGATCGTTCCGCGCGCTTCGTTCACCAAGGCATCGAACGCCTTGTTGTTCCAGCGCGTCTCGTTCCAGGATGCGTCCGACGTGTAGAGCAGCTTGAAGATGCCATCAGGTGTCGGCTGCATGTTGTAGAAGCCGACGTAGAACGAGCCCTTCTTCCAGACCTGCTCGAGGTAGGTCGCATGCGGCATCGTCTGCACGTTGATGGTGATGCCGACTTCCTTGGCCATTTCCTTCAGCGCGACGGCAAGCTGGGTGCGGACCGCGGGGCGGTCGGAGGCGACAAGGGTGGCTTCGAAACCGTTCGGGAACCCGGCTTCTGCAAGCAGCTTCTTGGCTTCCTCGATGTTCTGCTCGCGCTGCTTGACGCCCTTGAAGAACTGGTAGGAGCCGTTGAGCGGGGTATCGTTACCCTCTGTTCCGAAACCTTCGGTGACGAAACCGACCATTGCTTCCCGGTCGACAGTCAGTGCGATGGCGCGGCGAACGCGAGGATCGTTGAAGGGCGCCGTATCGCAACCGAAGTTGATGTTGCAGAACTGACCGGACGGCGTGCGCAGCACGTCGACGCCATCGCTGCCGTCAAGGCGCAGATATTCGGTCGGCTGGATGGTCGAGACGATGTCGATATCGCCCGACATCATCGCGGAACCTTCAGCGGAAATGTCCGGGAAGACCTGCACCTCGACACGGTCGAGATAGGGGCGAGCCGGATCGTAGTATTTCTCGTTGCGCTCGACGACGATCAGGCGATCGGGCTCATAGGAGACCAGCTTGAACGGACCCGTACCGACGGCCTTGGTCGACAGGCTCTTCAGGTCGCCGGTGGCGATAGAAGCCGGAATGATGCGGGCGCTTGTATAGGCCATGGAGACGGGAAGGTCGGCATAGGCGCCGGTCAGCTTGAACATGACGGTCGCGTCGTCGACGGCGACGATATCGGCGATCGGGCCAACATTGTTGCGGCCGGGGGATGCTGTCGCCGGATCAAGGATTGCCTTGAAGGTTGCGACGACGTCCTTGGCCGTGAACGGCGAGCCATCATGGAAGGTAACGCCGGTGCGCAGCTTGAACGTCCACTCGGTGAGCGCCTCGTTCGGTGTCCAGCTTTCGGCCAGATCCGGCTCGACCGACATGTCGACCTTGAGACGGGTGAGGTTGCTGTAGAGCAGCTCGGTCACCAGGTATTCCGGGTTGACGCGGGTCAGAAGCGGGTGGATGACGCTGACGGCCTGGTCGACGGAGATCTTCAGCGTACCGCCCTTGGCCGGTGCTGCGGCCTGGGCAAAGCCCAGCGATGGCGTTGCGAGAATGGCGGCGGTGCCGGCCAGGAAGAAGCGGCGTTTCATTTCCAGCATGTTTATCGTTCCCTTTATGCTTCGATGCTGCTTGGTATGGTTATATGCGACTTTCGGGCATGGCCTCGGCAGCGAAATCCGCCGCGAGATAGGCGAGAATGCTTTTTGCGAGTGCGATGATGTCCTGTCGGGTCGTGTGCTCTTCCGGGCTGTGGATGCAGCTTTCCGGGCGGCCGAGGCCACCGAGCAATACTTCAGGGCCAAAGCCGGCCTTCTGGACATAGCCGAAGTCCGAACAGCTGGCGGCGCCCCATTTCTGAAAATCGTTCGGCTTGTATCCGAAGCCGAGCGAAAGCGCCTGTTGCCAGCGCGGCCAGTGCGGGCCATCGGGATCGTCGGTCGGGATCAGATGACCGACAAGATCGACTTTGAGCCCGAGCTCTGTCCCTTCGATGCAATTTCGGATCGTCGCTTCGATCTCGGCGCGCGCGTCCTCATAGCTTTCCTCCGGGGCATATCGACGGCTGACGAGGATCTTCACCTCGGCCGGAACCTGCCCGCCCGCCGTGCCACCGTTCACCGCGGATATGGTCAGCTGTGGCCGCAGCGGCCCGGTTGCATGCGGCGGCGGCGCGAGCTTGGATGCGCGTTTGGCCACGTCAGGCTTCAGCGCTGCGAGCGCATTCAGAACCGGCAAGGCGCCCTCGATGGCATTCACA
Organism: Rhizobium sp. Leaf321; assembly: GCF_001423215.1. Classification (NCBI taxonomy): domain Bacteria; kingdom Pseudomonadati; phylum Pseudomonadota; class Alphaproteobacteria; order Hyphomicrobiales; family Rhizobiaceae; genus Rhizobium; species Rhizobium sp. Leaf321. The sequence continues at coordinate 391,472 of NZ_LMOF01000005.1, forward strand.
CCCGCGCCGGTGCGATTGCCCTCGCCGGCATGGACCGCATGGCCGGTAATCGTGACCTGCAGGTTGAAGATCCCGAAGCAGCCCGCCCAGATGCGTGGTGCGGCCGTTCCGTTGAAATTGAGGATATGCCCCTTGAGCATGCCCTGTTCCGCGAGATAGCGAATGCCGGGATACAGACCGCCTTCTTCATCCGTGCACAGGAGCAGCATCGGATCGTAAGCGAGAGAAACGCCGCATTCGCGTGCCGCCCGAAGCGCCAGAAGCGTCGCAGCGATTGTGCCCTTCATGTCGGCAGCACCAAGCCCGAAAAGGTCATCGCCTTCGACCGTCAGCTTCAGCGGATCGCGGCTCCAGCCGGGAGCGACAGGCACCGTATCGACATGATAGTAGAGACCGCAGACAGGCAGGTCCGTTTCGCGCCTCGCAACGAGATTGATGCGTTCGCCCGACGCCGGTCCGCCCTCGACATACCAGAGGTCGTGAGGCACCGTCACACGCTCGAATTCGAAGCCGAACGGCATCAGCAACTCGGTCATCAAATCGGCAAACGCGCCATAGCCTTCGCCCGGCGGAAAGGTGGTGTCGACCGCAACCATCCGTGCAAGATCCTGCACGGCCATCTCGACATCGCGGTCAATCGCTGCCATGGCAGACGTCAGGGGCTCAGAAGTGGTGCCTGGTTGCTGTAGGCTCATCTCGGTCGTCCTCCGCATTCCGGCAGCCTTCACAACTCGGCTCATTAATATAAACTATATAGTAATACAGCGTAGATCGGCATCACGTGTCAACTCCAAAGAAGAGGCAATTCATTGCCTGATAATTCAGCAAATGCCGCCCGACTGAGCGACCTGTCTCTGCCTCTCTATGAGGTCGTGAAACGACAGATCACCGAGGCGATCATGATCGGCGCCCTGGAGCCCGGCTCCGTGCTGCCGAGCGAGATTGCCCTGGCGCAAACCTATGGCGTTGCTGTCGGAACGATTCGACGCGCGCTGATGGATCTCACCAACGACGGACTTTTGAGCCGACGCCGCAAGACCGGGACCGTCGTGACCGGACGCAAACCGCAGCACGGATTGCGCCTGTTCTTCCAGTATTTTCGTCTTCACGGGCTGGACGGCTCGCTGAGCAAATCCGTTACGAAGGTCACGTCGCTGGAATTCGGCGAGGCTTCGGACGAAACAGCGGCGAAGCTGCAGATTGAAACGGGCCGGCCGATCGTGCATTTCCACCGCGTCCGCTATATTGACGCCCGGCCAATCATGCACGAAACGTTGACGCTGCCGCGCGAGCGCGTCCCCGGCTTTCCGCAGAAGCAGGAGGACATCCCGCCGCTCTTCTATCTGCATCTCCTGGAAAACTACGGGATCCGGATTTCGGCGATCCGTGAACAGATCGGCGCGGACCTGGCATCGGAGGATGATGCACGCTGGCTGAACCTGACGCTTCCAGCCGCAGTCATGACGATCGACGAAGTGGCCTACGACCAGATGGCCGTGCCGGTGCTCATCTCTGCGCACCGGGCGACGACTGCGGACCACCGCTACGTCAACGAGATACAGTAAGCGCGCGATCAAGCTTCAACGCTGAAGCATCTGACGCGATGAGCTTTGCTACATTAGCGCAACGTCTAGCAAACCAAAACGAGATGGCGAAACCGCCGCGAGCGTGATACAGGCTCGCGGCGGTAACAGCCTATTTTCAACGGCTTGGAGCCTATTGTTAACTCAGAATTCTTCCCAGTCCGCAACCGCCAGGGCAGCGGAAGACGAGGCGTTAGCGATCTTGCGCGGCATTGCGACGGCTACCGGGCGATCCGAAATGGGCTGTGCGACCGGTCTTGAAGGGACGGGGCGATGGGCGATCGGATTGCGCTTCTGCAGTGTCTGGCCCGGGGCCCGATCGTTGTCGAAATTGAACTGTTCGAGCAACTGGAACAGCGCGGCCGCTTCCCTTGCCATTTCATGGCTCGCAGCTGTCTGCTGCTCGACCATGGCGGCGTTTTGCTGTGTGCCCTGATCGACCGTGTTGATCGCACGGTTGATTTCGGTCAGCGCGGTGGACTGTTCGCGTGAGGTTTCGACGATCGCGGTGATGTCGCCGTTGATACCTTCGACATGGGTTGCGATCTCGCGAAGGGCGGCGCCTGCCTTCGTGACAAGCGAGACGCCGTTTCCGACATGCGTGCTGGAGGCCGTGATGAGTGTCTTGATTTCCTTGGCCGCTGTCGCAGAGCGCTGCGCGAGTTCCCGCACCTCCTGCGCAACGACGGCAAAGCCTTTTCCGGCCTCCCCTGCGCGCGCCGCTTCAACACCGGCGTTCAGCGCCAATAGGTTTGTCTGGAAGGCGATTTCGTCGATCACACCGATGATGTTCGAGATTGCCTTCGACGACGCTTCGATCTGGTCCATGGCACCAATCGCTTCACGCACCACGTCACCGGAATGATTGGCATGCTCCTTCGTGCGGGCAACCAGTTGGCCGGCTTCCTCGGCACGTCGGCTGGAATCCTTCACGGTCGTGGTGATCTCTTCCAGAGCAGCTGCGGTCTGCTCGACCGATGCGGCTTGCTGTTCGGTCCGCTTCGCCAGATCGTCCGCCGATGTGCGAACCTCATTGGAACCGGCCGAAATAGCCTTCGCGTTTTCGGCAACCATCACCATGGCCTGCTTCAGCTTCTGCGACGCCGCATTGAAGTCGGTCCGCAGGCGCTCCAGTGATGGAATAAACGGCTTTGCAATTTGCTGCGAAAGGTCACCATCGGCGAAACGCGTCAGGCCTTCCGCGAGGCGCTCGACGTTCTCGACCCGGCCGGTAACATCGGTGGCAAACTTGGCGACCTTGATGACCTTGCCACTGGGATCGAAAACGGGGTTGTAGGAAGCCTGGATGTAAACGCTACGGCCGTCCTTGCTGATGCGGCGGAACTCGTCGGCAACATATTCGCCGCCGCGAAGGCGCTCCCACAACTGCGTGTATTGCGGGGATGCCGCTTCGGTCGGGTCCATAAAGATCCGGTGATGCTTACCCACGATCTCGTTCAAGGAATATCCGAGCGCCGACAGGAAGTTGTCGTTGGCGGTAAGGATTTCACCCTGGGGCGTGAATTCGATGGTTGCCTGCGCGCGGGAAACAGCTGAAAGTTTGGCTGCGCTGTCGAGCCCATTCATCTTTGTTTCGCTGATGTCGTTGGCAAACTTGATGATCTTCAAGACCTTGCCGCTGCCATTCTTCACCGGATTGTAATTGCCGCGGATCCAGATTTCCTGGCCGTTTTTCGCAATGCGCTTGAATTCGCTGCACTCGAACGTGCCGCCCTGAAGCTTGCTCCAGAAGGCTTTGTATTCAGGCGTTGCAGCGTAATCTCCGTCGACAAAAATCCGGTGATGCTGACCGATAATCTCCTGCTCGCTATATCCCATCAGATCGCAGAAGTTTGTATTGGCTCGCAATATGCGTCCTTCGGTATCGAACTCGATGATCGCGAAGGACAGGTCTAAAGCTGAAAGGATTTGATTAGAGTTTGCGCCGAAAAAATCGAACATCACGAAGCCTTGCGATACAGGTGATTGGTCAACCTTCATCGCAAACAATTGTTAAATTAGTAATTAAGACTTGGCAAAAAACAAGAATAAGCCTTTGTAATAATACATTCAAGCGTTGCTCAATAATATATTCCTATTACCTAATCTAGGTTGGGTAGTCTCGCGTTCAGGTTGCCGGAAGTGGAGGCGAGCATCCTGCGCGGCGTGCCGTTCCTGCCGCCATCAGTCCATCTTTAGCAATCGATAACCCTCTCTCGACAAACAGTCACGTTCCGGGGCTTGGCATCCATTGCCTGGAAACGTTTGCGGATTACCTCTCGGTCAACTCCGAACGGTAACCGACCATGAACGCTGTGACGTCTATCCTCCACGCATTGGAACCTCATCCGTTTCAGCTTCTCAACACCGAGAAAATACTTGAGTTGCTGCCGCGCCCGGTCTTGGTCGTCGGATCCGATGGTCTCGTCGTCTACGCCAACAAGGCGAGCGAAGTCTCATTCGGCGCATTTCCCGGGGGCGCCGTCCACGCGCTTTTTACGGGCTTGGGCACAGACCTGCCCGACACCAGCTCCGCCCCGCTTTTAGTCACGTCCATCCATAGCGGTGAGAGCTTCGATGCCGCGTTCGTATCCTTCGACGACGGGCAGTATCTCGTTGACTTGCGACCTGCATCGCAGAACCAGGGCATCGCCATCAAGACCGATGTCGACGAACTGACGGGCCTTGCCAAGCGGAACGCCTTGCTGTCGCACCTGTCGTCCGCTTTGAGCAACGGTTCTAACTCTTCATCGATCGCCGTCCACTGCCTCGATCTTGACCGCTTCAAGATGGTCAACGACACGCTGGGACATGCAACAGGCGACCTTCTTTTGAAAAAGGTGGCCGACCGCCTCAAGGCCGCGTGCCGGAAAAGCGATGTCGTTGCGCGTCTTGGCGGGGACGAGTTCGTGATCCTCCAACATGATGTCGACGATCTTGCTGCGGCCGAGAAACTCGGTTCGCGGATCGTGGACCTTGTCGGCCGCACCTATGTTCTGAACGGTCATACAATCAATATCGGCGCAAGCGTCGGCGTCGCCTTTGGCGCTGATGCGCTCCAGCCGGACGACCTGCTCCGCAACGGTGATCTTGCTCTCTACGAGGCAAAGAAGGCCGGGCGCGGACGTTACCGCATGTTCGAAAGCGGGATGGACGCTCTACTCCTCGGACGTCGGGAAATGGAGATAGATCTCCGCCGCGCGCTGGCCCTGAAGCAGTTCAAGCTGAACTATCAGCCGTTCCTCGATGTCTCGACCAAACGCGTGGATGGCTTCGAGGCCCTGCTCCGGTGGGAACATCCTGTCAAAGGCAACATCCCGCCTCTTTCCTTTATCTCGCTTGCGGAGGAAAACGGCCTGATCGTCAAGATCGGCGAATGGGTTTTGCGTACAGCCTGCCTGGAGGCAATGTCCTGGCCGAATGATATGATTGTCGCCGTCAACGTCTCGCCGCTTCAGTTCAAGGCGGACACACTGCTGGAAACGGTCGCATCGGCGCTAAGGCACTCGGGATTGCCAGCCCATCGCCTGGAAATCGAAATTACCGAGGGCGCCCTGCTCGATGACACGGATAACGTCATCCAGACGCTGAATGCCATGCGCGCGCTTGGCGTCAGAATCTCCATGGACGATTTCGGCACTGGCTATTCGTCCTTGAGCTACCTGCAGAAGTTTCCATTCAACAAACTGAAGATCGATCGCTCGTTTGTCGCCTGTGAAGACGCAGACAGCGAGGCGATCCTGCGATCAATCGCAAATCTCGGGACGAGCCTCGGGATGTCGATCACGGCTGAAGGCGTTGAGACGGCGGAACAGTTGGCGCGCATTCGTGGCGAACGCTGCACCCATGTGCAGGGCTATCTGACGGGACGGCCCATGGGCACGGATCAGATTCCGGCGTTCCTGGCACAACACGTTTTATAGAGGGGAACTGATAATGGATAACAGCTTGTATCGCCTGGTCTACTACAGCCGCAACCAGATCGGCGACGATGGTGCGGCGTTTAGCTCAAACGTCGACGAGATCCTGGCGAAAAGTCGGGTGAACAATCTCCGTGACGAGATCACCGGGGCGCTTCTGTTCAACGCGGGCTGCTTCGCCCAGGTTCTGGAAGGTCCGCTCGAGCGGGTGGAAGCCGCATTCGAGCGCATCCAGCAGGACGAACGCCACGGCGAAGTTTCGCTGCTGGCCGTGGACCCGATCAGCCATCGGTATTTCCCGAACTGGGCAATGGGTTTTATCGGGACATCCGAAGCCCACGCAAAGCGCTTCGCCGACGTCGGCTCGTCAAGCGGTTTCGATCCGTCGCGGCTGAGCGGCGAGCAGATCCACACCCTGTTGCGAGACCTCGCAATCGAAGAAGAGGCGGCCTGATACCAGTACGGCCTCCTCTTCCAAGACAATCGCTTCCTGCTGAGCGTTGCAGTGGGGCGTGATCGGACGAAGCCTTACTTCTTCGGAGGATCGACCTTCTGCTGGTAGCGACCCACGATCTCACCCTTGCCGATCACATGACCGGCCACTGCGGCGAGAAGAGCATCCCGGTCGGATGTCGGGGGAAGATCCAGCATCTTGTCGAGCGCAAGCACCTGGAAGTGATAGTGATGCGCCGGGTCGCCGGCCGGCGGCTTCGGTCCGAAATAGCCGTGACTGCCGGATGTGTTGCGGCCCTGAAGGACGCCTTCCGGTTCAACGAGTCGGAGCTGTTCCTGCAACCCTTCCGGCAGCGACGTCACCGTTGCCGGGATATTCCACGCCAGCCAGTGAACAAACGGCTTGGTCGGTGAGGAGCCTGGATCCTCCACGATGATCGCGTAGGAGGCAGCCTTCGGGACGGTCTTCCAGCTGATCGCCGGTGAGACACTCTCGGCATATTCGCTATGACGCTGCGGCATGAGGTCGTCGTTGTCAAAAGACGAGGACGAGACGGATACGCTGCCTTCCGTCTTGGTCTCCGGGCGATCCATGGCAAGTGGCACATCGATACCTTTGGCGGCCTGCGCCTTCATAGGTTCAGCGGGCGCAGCGGGCTGCGCTTGTGCCTTTTGCGCGTCGCCGGTGTAAGCCACCCTGTAGATGACACCGTTTGCATCGTCGGCCATCAGCAAGGCGCCATCCTTGGCGACGGCCAGTCCGACCGGTCGTGCGAAATGCGTCTTGCCACCATCGCTGAGGAAGCCGGTGACGAAAGGTTCGAAGGATTTCGGCTTGCCATTTTCGAAGTGAATGCGAACAATCTCGTATCCGGATGCCGGGTTACGGTTCCAGGATCCGCGCATGGTCGCAAACGCATCGCCCGAGAACTCGGCCGGAAACGACGTTCCGCTGTAGAACTTCATCTGCATGGGGGCTGCGTGTGCCGTGTAGCCGAGTTTCATCGGATCGCTCTGCGCCTTCCACTCCTCCTTGGTCACGCCGCCGACCGGTGTCGACTGCGGATAGATGTCGCCTGCTCCGTAAACATGCGGCCAGCCATATTGCTTTCCCTGTTCGATGAGGTTGAGCTCTTCTGCCTGCACCTCATCACCGAGGAGATCGATGCCATGGTCGAGCCCCCAAAGTTCACCGGTCTCGCGGTTCCAGTCGTAGCCGATCGTGTTGCGAAGGCCGGACGCGAAGATGGTGCGGCTCTTGCCATCAGGGGTCGCCCGGAGCACCGTTGCGTTTTCGGCATTGCTTTCGTTGCAGGCGTTACAGGTGGAACCGACGCTTATGTAGAGCATGCCATCAGGACCGAACTCCATGACGCGGTTGGGATGCTGTCCGGAATCCGGCAGATCGCCAATGATCATTTCAAGTGGCCCGAGCGTGCCGTCGTCCTTGATGTCCGCGACGAACACCTCTTTGACCGTGACGAGATACAGCCTGTTATCCTTGATTGCCAGACCGTGGGCCTGCGCACGCGCTGCCACTTTCACCGGAGCGCCGTCGGCCTTGCCGTCGCCGTTCTCGTCCTTCAGCAGCAGCACGTCGCCTTCCTCGCGGCGGCTGACATAGATATAGCCCTTATCCGACACGGCGATGATGCGGCTGTTTCCGAGACCCTGGGCGAAAGGCTCAACGGTGAAACCTTCCGGCGCCTTCAAGGTGGCGATCCGTTCCGCGGTTGCCGGGATCTTGTTTGGCTTGAACACGTTGGTCGTGATCTGGACTTCGGTTCCATCGCCCTGCTGTGCATAGGCTGCGCTGCTCAAGAATACCGCCGTCGCGACCGACGCGACGCCAAGAAGTCCAAATTTCATCACTGTATCCCTCTCGTTGACACGCCCCGTAACCAGCAACCGGAGCCATAGTTCCTCCACCGAGACGCGAAGCGAGAGCACAGCGGTGGTTTAAGACGTCAAATCGAACGAGAACGTAGCGTCACGCTTTCGGTGGCTTTGGCAAAGGGTTGCCAAACAGATCCACCGGATCGGGAACCGCCGACGCGATCGCCTTCTGGTCGTCGGATAGTCTGCCACCAAATGAGCGTGAACTGTTCGGCCTTCCGGCCCACAGCACCATTTCGATCTTTTCTCCGGCCTTGATATCTCTGTGAGCGATGAAATAGCCGCGGTGGTCCGGTGCGCGCTCGTGGCCGGCTTTTTCATTTTCGAATAGGCTGACATCGCCGGGCTTTGCCTCGTAGCGCATCGTGACGTCCCTCTTGTCTTGTCGTTACCGGTCCCATGGCGGGATAAATCTGCGGTCGTTATAGGCGGACAGGAAACCGGAATGGATGGGGTCGAGCCAGTTCTCGTCTTTCAGAAAGACAAGGGCTTCATGAACGAGACCGCCGCCCGATGCCTGAACCTTGAGCATTGCCCGGAAACTTCCCTCTTCACCAACGTCTTCCAGCTTATCCAGAACCGGCAGATCGTCTTCAGGGACTTCAAACAACTCCCCTGTCACCTGCAAACCGATTCCCGGTTGTTCGAGCATCATCGGCCCGTAGAATGGTGCTGCTATCAACAGGGGGTAGGGCTCGACCGTCACTACATCCCCGATATATTCCGAATTCCCAAGCCCCTTATCGTGAAGCGCAAAGCCTCTTTTCAGGGTGCCGTAAATGAACACTTTCACATGGTTCTCCTATCCGTGAGGTCGAATAACCCGCTCGTCATCGACCTGTTCCGTGCACGGCAACGCGGCATCCGGTCGCTGATGTCTCACCGTCATGGCGGCCTGACCGCGTGAAGAGAAAACGCAAAGTTCGAAGGGAACAGGGCGCGACAAACTAAGTTCTTGCAGCCTGATAAAATTGCTGACGCGAGAATGGCAGGTTCATGTGAGTATCGTTGAGTCCCGAAATGAAAACGCCCCCTCTCCCCTCCCCGCATCCGAACAGACCCCGCATCTGAAACTGCCGCCGGGTTTGGTGGCAACCCGGCTTGAGGCATCGCTCCGGAGCTCCGGTCGTTCGCTCTGCTACGTGGCATTGAGCGAAAATGCTGCGCAAAAAATAGCGGATGCCATGGCAGCGCTCTTTCCCTCGGTCCAATTCATTGTTCTGCCGCCTTGGGACTGCCTTCCCTATGATCGGGTTCCGCCCTCGCGGCACTGCATGGGTCGACGCATGGACGCATTGCGGATATGGGCCAGGCCAAGCGACACGCCGCGACTGCTGCTGACATCGATCGACGCGACGCTGCAGCGCATTCCGCCGGCGGGGGTCATCGCAGATGGCCAGATCGAACTGGTGGTCGGCCATCCATTCGATCGCGAGGCATTCCTGAATTTCGTCAGACGATCAGGCTATGTGGAAGAGGGCGTTGCCGACGATCCCGGCGAACTGGCGGTGCGCGACGGGATGATCGACATCTATCCCGCCGGCGCCCCGGGCCCAATGCGCATCGTCCTGTCGGAAGACGATCACGTGACCGAATTGCGTGGGTTTGACCGCGTCTCGCAGCGAACCGAGAGCTACCTTGAACGGTTGAGCTTCGGTCCGGCATCCGAAGCCATACTCGCAGACGTCATTGCGGTAGCCCCTGCTCCAAAATCTGAGACGATGGAGCGCCAGCTTTCCCGCCTTTACCCGGACATGGTGACGGTTTTCGATATCCTCGGCAATGCCGCTCTGACTGCGGCTCCGGGCGCAGCAGACCGGGTCGCACGGAATCTGGAAATCATCGACGACGCCCGCCAGTCCCGCACGGATTTCGGTGAGACCGGAACATCCTCTCCTTGCTCGTTCTATCTTGACAGCGAGGAGTGGGAACAGCGCTTCACCGGCGTGCAGACCAGCGCACTGGATCTCGACCAAGGGGGTGACCTGCCTTCCGGGGCGTCGGATGCGGACCCGCGCAAGGCACTGGTCAAGTTTGCACAGGAACGCCTGGGCGATGGAATGAAGGTTGTAATTTCCGGGCATGGCAAGGCATCAGAGGCGCTTTGCCGCCGTGTCGCGAAAGCAGCTGGCGTATCGCCTCGGTCCGTCGACAGCTGGACGCAGGTGATGGACGCCGACTCCGGCGCGCTTTTGAAGCTTGCTTGCGCCCTCGATCACGGGTTCCTCGACGTCGCGCAAAATGTTGCTGTGATCGCCGCGGGCGACGAACACCGACATGTTTCAAGTGCAACTTCCTTTCTTGGCGAACCAGATCTTCGGATCGGCGACGTCGTCGTCCACGAAGATCACGGCATTGGCATTTTAAAAGATCTGGAGAGCATCGCCGTTGCAGGTGTCGCGCGTGACGCTGCCCGTCTGGAATATCGCGAAGGTGCTTCCGTGCTTGTTCCGATGGAAGAATTCGGAAAGCTGTGGCGCTACGGTTCCGAACCCGAGGCGGTCTCGCTCGATCGTCTTCACACCGACGCCTGGCAAAAGAAGCACGAGAAGATTGTCGCGGACATCAAATCGACGGCGCGTCATTTTTCGACCATCGCAAAGCACAGGCAGGCCTCGCCGGCCGAGACGTTCATTCCTCCCCGCGCCGAATTTTCAGCCTTCACCCGACGGTTCCCTTTCGCCGAAACACCAGATCAGGCCGAAGCCATCAAGGCCACGCTTTCCGATCTCGCGTCCGGGCGTGCCATGAACCGCCTTGTCTGCGGCGATGTCGGCTTCGGCAAGACAGAGATTGCACTGCGCGCCGCAGCAGCGGTAGCACTTGCGGGCGGCCAGGTGGTCGTCATCGCCCCGACGACTGTTCTCACACGTCAGCACTTCGCCACCTTCAAGCGACGCTTCGAAGGGACAGGCATCTCCGTCGGAATGGTGTCACGGCTCGTCAAGCCAAGCGAGGCGAAGCAGGTCAAGGCGGCGTTGGCCGAGGGTGAAATCGACGTTATCGTCGCGACCCATGCGATCCTTGCAAAAGACGTGCGCTTTGCGCATCTCGGGCTTTTGATCGTGGATGAGGAACATCGGTTCGGGCTCAAGGACAAACGGGCCATGAGCGCGCTCGCGCCGACCCTCCACACGCTCGCCATGTCGGCAACACCAATCCCGCGCACGTTGCAGTCGGCAATGGTCGGAGTTCAGGAGGTCAGCCTCCTGACGACTCCGCCCGCCCGGCGCCGGCCCGTTCGCACATCGCTTGCAGCATTCGACAACGCATCGATGCGCACCGGATTGATGCGAGAATACCGCCGGGGCGGACAAAGCTTCGTCGTGGTGCCGCGCATCGAGGATATCGAAGCCGTCGAGGCGATCCTGCGCAAAATTGTTCCCGAGCTCTCGGTTAAGGTCGCGCACGGCAAGATGCCGGCGGCGACGATCGACGAAGCGATCGTCGGTTTCGCGGACGGCGATGGCGATGTCCTTCTCGCCACCAACATTATTGAAAACGGCCTCGATGTGCCGCGCGCCAATACGATGTTCATCTGGAATGCGGAGCGTTTCGGTTTGGCCCAGCTGCACCAGCTGCGTGGACGGGTCGGCCGTGGAGGCGCGCAGGGCATGACCACGCTTCTGACGGAAGAAGGTGCAGAACTGCCCGAGGAAACGCGCTTGCGGCTTTTGACACTCGTAGAGAACGACCGCCTGGGCGCCGGGCTTGCGATCAGTCTGCGCGATCTCGATCTGCGCGGCGGGGGCGACATCGCCGGCGAGGACCAGGCCGGGCATATGAAGGTCATCGGCATTGGCCTTTACCAGAAGCTTCTCGCGCGTGCCGTCGCGAAACTGGGAAAACGACTTTCGGCCACCAGAAAGCGCGCAATCCTGCATCTCGACGTCGCGGGCACGATACCGGCGGATTACGTGCCGGATCCGGCTGTTAGGCTCAATCTCTATGCCAGACTTCTGCGGGCATCCTCACAGCGCGACGTGAATGATCTGGAAGAAGAGTTCGAGGATCGCTTCGGCGAATTGCCGCAGGAGACGCTGCTGCTGTTGCGCACAACCAGGCTACAGCTTGCAGCAGGCCATCTCGGTATCGCCAAACTCGAAGCCGGACCGAAGGCGATTGCGATGACCATTGCCAAGATGCCGGCAAGGGTGATCTCGGCCCTGACGAAGAAGATTGCGGCAATCCGGCGGGAAGACCGGCTGATATTTGAGACGGTCGCCCAGACCTGCGACGAGCAGCTGAAGTTCTTCGAGCGACTCATTCTGGCGGCGCGAAGGCCTTGAGGCCTTACGGTTTGACTTGATCAACGATAGCGCGGGCCCGTACTGTGGGCCCGCGAATTTTTGTCAGAACCCCGCGTCGGAGGCTGACGATCTGTCAGTCTCGCGGAGCGCCTCCTGTCCCCGCATATCGCGCCTCTGATGCCTCAACGTGCTCGTCACGTTTGTTGTCCGCATACGCCGTGCTTTCACCGGTGTTGCCAAACTTGTCCCTTATCCCGTCGGACATCACGTACCTTTCTAGTTGCTGATTGACGGAACACCCCGAACAAGCCAAGAACAAGCAACGCCGCGGGAACCCACTTGGAATGAAGCCCTTACGTATGCAATTGTTCGAGATGAGCGACCATGTCCGCGCTTCCCCGGGAAAGCGCTGGGGAGTGGCGGTTGCAGCGTTCGGGCTTGCGCTCTACGCGCGGTTTCTCTGCGACCATCTCCTGCCGCCGGGCTTCCCGTATCTGACCTTCTTCCCCGCGGTAATCCTGACGACGTTTCTGGCGGGCGTCTGGCCCGGGGCCGTTTGCGCAGTGGCCTGTGGCGTGGCTGCCTGGTACTGGTTTATACCGCCGTTTGCGATGTTCGAGATCAACGGGTCGGTCCTCGTGGCTCTGACCTTCTACGCGTGCGTGGTCATCGTGGACATTCTGCTGATCCAGGTCATGCACAAGGCGGTCGACGATCTTCAGGAAGAACGTCTGCGCAGCGAAGATCTGGTGCGCGAACAGCAGCGCCTTCTTGCCGAGCAAAAGGAACGGGAGCGCCAACAGCGTGTGTTGCAGCGCGAATTGTCCCACCGAATGAAGAACACGCTGGCGATGGTTCAAGCCGTCGTATCCCAGAGCCTGCGCAATGCGACAGACGTGAAGCTTGCCGGTGAAATGGCGTCGGCCCGCATCGACGCACTTGCCCGGGCACAGGATACGCTGACGGCAACGAACTGGTCCGCAGCAGATGTCGAGACGATTGTACGGACATCCGTCGAACCGCACCAGGACAGCCCCGACCGCTTCGATATCTTCGGGCCTCCGATGGTGCTCGAAGCACAACCTTCCATGGGTTTGGCACTGGCAATCCATGAACTTGCGACAAATGCCACCAAATATGGCGCGCTCAGTACGGCCGACGGCAAGGTCGAGATCCGCTGGACGGCGCCCGGCGAAAACGGCTTTGCCTTCACATGGATCGAAAGCAAGGGGCCGGCCGTGAGCGAACCGACGCGGCGTGGGTTCGGCTCCCGCCTGATGGAGCGCGTTGTGCCGACCTATTTCAACGGCGTCGCCAACGTGGACTACCGCGCGGATGGATTGCACTACCGCATCGAAGGCGAACTTCTTCCGAAAGAGCCTCAGCCTCTTCAGAGCTGACGCAATAGGCGCCATTGGCCGGTTGCGACAACGACGACCATCGACACAATCACTATTTGAAAATCGTATAATCCTAGTTCGATTATAATAATCAATTATATTGCAGCGCAGCAGGTTCGGTGGAACACTGGCGTCAACAAGGGCCGCAAAGGCCTGGAGCCGCCAGTAGGAGAACATCGATGAAACCATCTATCAGGGCCGGCTTTGTCGGCTTAGCTACTCTGCTTGCCTGCACGCCAGCCTACTCCCTCGGAGACACGATCAAGACCGCGATCGACGCGACCTTCGCGCCGCACGCGATGCCAACCCTCGACGGCAAGATCGAGGGTTTCAACGTCGATATGGCAAACCTGATCGGCGAACGGTTGGGCAAGAAAGTCGATCTGACCGGAGCGCAGTTCTCCGGCCTCATCCCAGCGCTGCAGGCCGGCACCTATGACTTCCTTGTAGCACCCGTCACCGTGAACAAGGAGCGTGCCGCGAACCTTCTCTTTACCGAAGGCTTCATGGACACCAATTTCGGTTTTGTCGTGCCGGCCAATGCGCCTGAATACAAGACGCTGGAAGACTTCAAGGGCAAGACGATCGCCGTCAACAAGGGCTCTGCCTATGACAGCTTCCTGCGGGAGAAGGAAAAGGAATTCGGCTGGAAGGTCGAAAGCTACGGTACCAATACCGACGCCGTGGCAGCCGTCATTGCTGGACGCGCCGATGCCAACCTTGCCGGCAACACTGCCGCTGCGTGGGCGGTCAAGAAGAACCCGCGCCTGAAACTCTCCTTCGAATACGAAACCGGCCTCGTCTGGGCCCTTTCCTTCCGCAAGGGAGACGAGCAGAACCGCGATCTCGTCGATCGTGCGATGGAATGCCTGAAGCTCGACGGCTCGATGGCGAAGCTTTCGGTCAAGTGGTTCGGCGTCACGCCAGAAGCAGGCACGACGATCGTCACCCCGACCAAGGGTTTCGGGACGCCCGGCTTCGACGGTTACAAGGACGATGACCACAAGGCCTCCTGCGATAACCTGAAGTAACGCTCTGCAGCACGGGCAGGCGCTTCAGTCGCCTGCCCTCCCCCTTGATCAGACAGGATGCGGCAGCCGGCCGCCAATCGTCTCTCCCATATGAGATCGCGGTTGGAATCCAGCCGGCAGATATGTCCGCATCGTGCCTGCCGGAGGTGCCAACATGGCCAATCGCCCAATGCTCGAAGTCGTCGCGCTGGAAAAGCGCTTCGGGACCACCACCGTCCTCAAGAAGATCGACCTTAAGGTCAGCCAAGGCGAACTCGTGTTCGTCATCGGGCCATCCGGTTCCGGCAAGAGCACGATGCTGCGCTGTTGCAACCGGCTCGAGGAGCCAACATCGGGCGATATCATCGTCAACGGCCGCAACATCATGGCCGGTACACGCCGCGATCTCGACCGGATGCGGCTGCAGATCGGCATGGTGTTTCAGGGCTTTCACCTCTACCCGCATATGAGTGTCCTCAAGAATGTCACG
The DNA here is from genome assembly GCF_001423215.1 of Rhizobium sp. Leaf321. Lineage (NCBI taxonomy): Bacteria > Pseudomonadati > Pseudomonadota > Alphaproteobacteria > Hyphomicrobiales > Rhizobiaceae > Rhizobium > Rhizobium sp. Leaf321. The sequence continues at coordinate 406,474 of NZ_LMOF01000005.1, forward strand.
CTTGCCCAGCGCAAGGCGCTGAAGCGCTCAAAGGAAGAGGCCGATGCGCGGGCGATGGACATGCTCGAACAGGTTGGCCTGGCGCACAAGGCCGACGCCTATCCCGGTGAACTGTCCGGGGGCCAGCAGCAGCGCGTGGCGATCGCCCGCTCGCTGGCGCTCGACCCGAAAGTCATGCTGTTCGATGAACCGACCTCGGCGCTCGACCCGGAACTGGTCGGCTCCGTCCTCAAGGTGATGAAGGACCTGAAATCCAAGGGCATGACGATGGTCGTCGTCAGCCACGAGATGGGCTTTGCCCGCGAGACCGCGGACCGGGTTGTCTTCATGGATGGCGGTGTCGTCGTCGAAGAAGGCACGCCGGACGAGCTATTCGGCAACCCGAAGGCCGATCGCACCCGCGCATTCCTTTCGCGCGTTTCCGGGTAACGGCGATGGACCGGTTCCTCGAAACCTTCTTCAACCCGGTGGTGATGGCGAAATATACGCCTGACATCATTGCCGGAATCTGGGTCACCCTGCAGATTGCCTCGGCGGTGATCGTGGCTGGCATCCTGGCCGGCCTCGCGCTCGCCTGCCTGCGCAGCTATGGCGTCAAGACGCTCAATTTCTTCATCATCTGCTACGCCGATATCTTTCGCGCCCTGCCGCCTCTGGTCGTCATCCTGATCCTCTATTTCGGCTTCCCGTCGATCGGCATCCAGTTGTCCGGCCCGATGGTTCTTTTCCTCGTTCTGGCGGCGACCCTTGCAGCGTTTGCCGAAGAGATATTCTGGGCCGGGTTCTCGTCTGTCGAGAAGGGTCAGTGGGAGGCGGGCATTGCAACCGGGCTCGGTTTCACCCGCACGCTTGCCTATGTCGCCCTTCCCCAGGCCGTCCGTCTCGCCATTCCGCCGCTCGTCAACCGCGTGCTCGCCATCACCAAGATGACCGCGCTCGGCTCGGCCATTGGCGTGTCGGAAATCCTGTCCAGCGCCACGACGGCGCAGAGTTTTTCCGGCAGCGCCACGCCGCTCACCATGTCGGTCGTCGCCTATCTGGTGATTTTCCTGCCGATGGTGGTCTTCGCCCGCTGGCTGGAAAGCCGGACCGCCTGGAAGAAGCGATAGGAGGCTGACATGGATATCTTCATCGACCAGTTCTTGAATATCGACATCATGCGCCAGTCGGTGCCGTTGATGATATCCGGCCTCTGGATGACGCTCAAATTGTGCAGCGCCGTGATCCTGCTCGGCCTGATCGGCGGCCTGTTCGTCGCGCTCGGCAATATGAGCGAGCGCCGCTGGCTGCGCTGGATCTCCATCGCCTATACCGATCTCTTCCGCGCCCTGCCGCCGCTGGTGCTCCTCATCTTCATCTATGCCGGCCTGCCCTTTGCGGGGGTCAACATCTCGCCGTTTTACGCCGTCGTCATCGCCTTCCTGCTCAACAACTCCTCCTATTACGCCGAGGTCTATCGCGCCGGGCTCATCTCGGTTGCCAAGGGACAGTGGGAAGCTGCGCAGTCGACGGGCCTCAGCACGGTACAGACGCTTGCCCATGTCGTCCTGCCGCAGGCCATCCGCAACGTGCAGCCGGACCTGCTGTCCAACACTGTAGAAGTCGTCAAGCTCACCTCGCTTGCCTCCGTCATCTCGCTGTCCGAGCTTCTCTACAATGCCGGCATGGCGCGGTCGGTCACCTACAATGCCTCGCCGCTTGTGCTGGCTGCTCTCATCTATCTCGTGCTGCTGTGGCCGCTGGTGCGCCTCGTCAGTCATTTCCAGCGGCGCCTGGCCGCCTGATCGCTTTCGAAAGGAAACTCCGATGACCATCATGAAGATCGCAGGTGCCCAGCTCGGCGCCATCCAGAAAGACGACAGCCGCGAAAGCGTCGTCATCCGCATGATTGCGCTTCTCGATGAAGCCGCATCCAAGGGCGCAGACATGGTCGTCTACCCGGAGCTGGCGCTCACGACCTTCTTTCCCCGCTGGTACATGGAAGACCAGGCCGAAATCGATTTCTGGTTCGAGACGGAAATGCCGAACGCCGCCACGCAGCCGCTGTTCGATCGCGCCCGCGAGCTCAACATCGCGATCACCTTCGGCTACGGCGAGAAGACGCCGGACGGACACTATTACAACACCTCTGTTGTTACCGACCGGCAAGCCAATATCGTCGGCAAGTATCGCAAGGTGCATCTTCCCGGTCATTCCGAATACGATACCGAGCGCGCCTTCCAGCATCTCGAGAAGCGCTACTTCGAACCCGGTGATCTCGGCTTCAACGTCTGGCGCAACGAAGGCGTCATCATGGGCATGGCGATCTGCAACGACCGCCGCTGGCCGGAAACCTTCCGTTGCCTTGGTCTGCAGGGCGTCGAGCTGGTGACGATCGGCTACAACACGCCGTCGGTGAACAGCCAGATGAGCGCCGAAGGTTTGGAGAAGCGGCTTTTCCATTCCGACCTTTCCATGCAGTCCGGCGCCTACCAGAACTCGACCTATGTCGTCGGCGTCGCCAAGGCGGGCAACGAGGACGGTCACCCGCTGATGGGCGGCTCGATCATCGTCGACCCTGACGGCTTCGTTCTTGCCCGCGCCGTCACCGAGGAAGACGAGCTCATCATCGCCGAATGCGATTTCTCCAAATGCGACTTTGGCAAGAAGACGATCTTTGATTTCGAGCGTCATCGTCGTATCGAGCACTACGGTCGTTTGACGAGCCAGACCGGCGTGATCATCGAAGTGTAAGGAAAGACCGACATGACAGCGTTTGATACGGTCATCCATGGCGGTCGCATCGTCACCGCATCCGACATATTCGATGGCGATATCGGCATTACCGACGGTCGAATTGCGGCGATCGGCGAGAAGATCGCTGGAGGAAGCCGCCGGATCGATGCCGGCGGCAAGCTGGTCGTTCCCGGCGGCATCGAGGCGCATGCCCATATCGCCCAGGAAAGCTCCGCGGGCGTGATGACCGCCGACGACTACTATTCGGGCTCGGTCTCCGCCGCCTTCGGTGGCAATTCCTCATTCATCCCGTTCGCGGCTCAGCATCGCGGCCAGTCGATTGCCGAAGTCATCGCCACCTATGACGGCCGCGCCGCGCCGCACTCGGTGCTCGACTATTCCTATCATCTGATCATTTCCGACCCTTCGGCTGATGTCCTTGCAGAGCTACCGGGCGTATTTGCGCGGGGCATCACGTCGTTCAAGGTCTTCATGACCTACGACCTGATGAATATCGGCGACGGCGGCATGCTCGATATCCTGACGATTGCCAAAACCCATGGGGCGCTCACCATGGTCCATGCCGAAAACAACGACATGGTGAAGTGGATGAACAAGCGGCTCGCGGCGGCCGGGCTGACCGCGCCAAAATACCACGCGATCAGCCGTCCGGAGCTTGCGGAGGAAGAAGCGATCAACCGGGCCGTCTCGCTGGCAAAGCTGGTAGATGCAGCACTCTTCATCGTCCACGTCTCAACGGCTGGCGGCGCTGCCATCGTCCAGCGCGAAAAGCTCGCCGGCACGAAACTGTTTGCCGAAACATGCCCGCAATATCTGGCGCTGACCCGTGATGATCTCGATCGGCCCGGCATGGAAGGGGCGAAATTCATCTGCTCTCCACCGCTCCGCGACGCGGCAACGCAGGAAGCGCTCTGGCGACATGTGCAGTCAGGCACGTTCGAAAGCGTCTCCTCCGACCACGCGCCCTACCGTTTCGATGCCAGCGGAAAATTTGCCAATGGTGCCGATGCGCACTACCCGAAGATCTCCAACGGCATGCCCGGCATCGCCATGCGCCTGCCCTATCTGTTTTCGGAGGGCGTCGCTAAAGGCCGCATCACGCTGCAGCAGTTCGTTGCACTCTCAAGCACCAATGCGGCCAAGACATTCGGTATGGCTAAAAAGGGATCGATCGCACCCGGCTACGAAGCCGATATCTGCATCTGGGACCCGGAAGCCCGCCGCAAGGCAACGCTTGCCGATCAGCACGACAATATGGACTACACACCGTTTAAGGGCATGGAGATCGAAGGCTGGCCAGTCCTCACCATGAACCGCGGTGATGTCATCGTCGAGAACGGCGAGTTGAAGGCGGACCGTGGTCGTGGCCGTTTCATTGCCCGCAGCCCTGTCGACCTGACGGGCAAGCCCGGCTACCGCGCCAAGGAATTCGATCCGGCGCAGAACTTCGGCGTGGAGATCGCCCCATGAGAAAAGTCGGCCCGATCCTCGTCATCAACCCGAACAGTTCGGAAAGCGTCACCGAAGGCCTGCGCGTGGCGCTCTCCCCGGTGCAGTTTCCGGGTGGTCCCGTCATCGAATGCGTCACGATCGATGAGGGTCCGCCCGGCGTCGTCAGCCAGCGCCATGTGGATGAAGCGTCACTGCGCACCGCCGACCTGATAGAAACCCGACCGGATGCATCAGCCTATGTGCTCGCCTGCTATTCGCAGCCCGGGCTGGACCTTGCCCGGTCGATCACCAAAAAGCCGGTCTACGGCATCCAGGATGCGGGCGTGCTGAGCGCGCTGGCGCTTGCGGATCTCTTCGGCGTCATCGCAGTCGCCGAAGGTTCGATCCCCCGTCACATGCGCAACCTTCGCCGCCTCGGCGTCGATGGCAGGCTTGCCGGCGAGGTCGCGCTTGAAGGCGCGATCAGCGTCGCCGATAGCGGCCATGGGGAGGAAAGCTACGCGGCACTCGTGAAGGCCGGGCTGAAATTGCGCCAGATGGGCGCCGGCGCGATCGTGCTGGGCTGTGCCGGCATGTCCGGCCATCGCCGCAGACTGGAAGAGGAGCTCGGCATCCGCGTGATCGACCCGACCCAGGCCGCCGTCGCGATGGCGCTTGGCGCAGTTCTCACCTGAACGCCATGACCGAAATCGAGCAGAAACCGGATATCTCCCTGCGCCTCCTCGAGATCTTCGGGGCCATGATGCGCTGCGAAACGACCGTCGAGGCCGCCGAGCAGTTGGGCATTTCCCAGCCCGCCGTTTCGAACGGCATCCGCCAGCTGGAAAACCAGCTCGGTATAACGCTGTTTGAGCGCCTGCACCGGCGGCTTGAGCCAACCGAAGAAGCCACGCTTCTGTTTGAAGAGGTGCGGCCTGTCTTCAGCATGCTGCGCAGCTTTTCCGCCCGCGCCCGCTCGATCCGGCATGGCACATCGGGACGGCTGCGTGTCATGTCGACGCCGCCGCTTGGTAATACGGTCGCACCGGTGGCGCTCGCACGGTTCCTGAAAGATCGTCCGGATGTGTCCGTCGCTTACGATGTCCGCCGGCTCGAACACGTCATCGAAGCTGTGCAGAGCGGGGCCGCCGACGTCGGTCTTGCGATCGCGCTGGAACGGCATCCGTCTGTGAACGTAGAGATCCTGTCGCGCACCCATATGGTCGCGCTCGTGCCGAAGGACCACCCGGTCGCTAGTCGGCAGGAGGTGACGGTCAGTGATTTGTCCGAACACGGTTTTATCGGCCTCGAAGCGGAATCGCGCATGGGCCAGATGCTGCGCGATGCCTTCGATCGCGAGGGCATCGACTACGAGCCGCGGGTCGAGGTGCGCTATTGCGCAACGGCTGCGGTTCTGGCCGGAGCTGGCGTCGGGGCAGCTGTCGTCGATCCCTATAGCGCCGCCTACCAGTCATTGCAGGGGTTGGTGCAACTGCCCTTCCAGCCGCCCCGCGAAGTCGCGGCCGTCCTGATTACCCGCAAAGGCATACCGCGCTCGCGCCTGCTGCACGGGTTCATCGCCGAACTGAAGCGAGCCGCCGGCGATGTGTTTTGAATTCCCGACATACTGAAGGAGATTGTCTTGTCCCGTATCGTTTATTTGAATGGCGAATGGCTGCCCGAAGCCGAAGCGAAGGTCTCGGTGTTCGACCGCGGGTTTCTGTTCGCGGATGCCATCTACGAAGTGACCGGCGTCATCGATGGCAAGCTTCTTGAATATGACGGCCACGCCGCCCGTCTGAAGCGCTCGATAGCGGAGCTGGGCCTGGACCTGCCGATTTCGGCCAGCGAACTTCTGGAGGTTCATCGCGAGATCATCCGCGGCAATGAACTCAAGGAAGGCTTGATCTACCTCCAGCTGTCGCGCGGCCCCGCCGATCGCGACTTCGCCTTTCCGAAGGCGCCGACGCCGACTCTGGTTCTCTTTACCCAGGCGAAGTCGGTGATCGAAAACCCCAAGCTCGCCACCGGCCTGTCCGTTGCTTTGATGCCCGACTGGCGCTGGGAGCGCCGCGACATCAAGACCGTGCAGCTGCTCTATCCCTCGATGGCCAAGATGCAGGCGATGGAGAAAGGCGCTGATGACGCCTGGCTGGTGGAGGACGGCTTCGTCACGGAGGCAAGCTCGGCAACCGCCCATATCATCGACAAGAGTGGCAGGCTGATCACCCGCCCGCTGTCGAACGCCATCCTGCACGGCATTACGCGCGCAAGCGTGCTTGATCTCGCGGAAAAGGCCGGCATTGGCTACGAGGAACGCGCCTTTACACCCGATGAAGCGATGAATGCCGCGGAAGCCTTCATCACCTCGGCCACGAACTTCGTCATGCCCGTCACGCGTATTGACGGTAAACCCGTCGGCGACGGCAAACCGGGGCCTCTGACTCTCAAGCTGCGCGAACTTTACATCGCCGACAAGATCGCAAGCGCAATCTAAGCGCCGCGAGGCCGCCTTGCAGCGGCCTCCGCAGCCTTCGGGTCGCGTCAATCCATCCTGAACACCACGTCGTGGGTGGCAACGAAGAATTCGCCGTCCGGCGTGACCCAGCCGCGAAACATGCCGTCGGTGTTGTAAGGTGCGGCGATCGATCCGTCCGCTCCGACCGCCACAAGTCCGGCGCCGATATCATGCGGCTTCAAGTCTTCCATGATCACCTTCGACGCCGCCTGCCCCACCGTTTCGCCGAGATAGCCGATGCGGCTTGCGACTTCATGGCCGACGGCATAGCGGATGAAAAACTCTCCCTTGCCGGTGCCCGACACCGCGCAGAGACCGTCACGGGCATAGGTGCCGGCGCCGACGATCGGGGTATCGCCGATGCGACCGACCGGTTTGTTGTTATAGCCGCCGGTGGAGGTTGCGGCCGCCAGATGTCCGGCACTGTCGAGCGCGACGGCACCCACCGTGCCGTGCTTTTCGGATTCGCTCGCCGCTGCAGCGGTGCCGGCCGCCGCATGCGCCTTCATCGCAGCCAGCGCTTTCACGCGTTTCTCGGTGGTGAAATAATTGGGTTCAACGACGTCCAGCCCCTCGACCTTCGCGAACTCGTCGGCCGCGTGGCCGCCCATCAGCACGGCTTCGCCCTTTTCCATTACCCGCCGCGCCGCCTTGACGGGATTGCGGATGCGCCGCACCAGCGTCACGGCGCCTGCTTCGAGCGTCGCGCCATCCATGATCGAGGCGTCGAGTTCGTGCTCGCCGGCAGCATTGAGCGCTGCGCCATAGCCGGCATTGAAATGGGGGCTGTCTTCCAGCACCACAACCGATGCCTGTACGGCGTCAAGCGCCGAGCCGCCGGTGCTCAGCACCGCCCATCCGGCCTTCAACGCATGACCGAGATCGACGCGCGCCGCTTCCCATTCCGCCTCACTGAGGCCGAGCTTTACCATCACGCCGCAGCCGCCATGGATCGCCAGTGCAATCTTGCCCATGATCTTCTCCTTCCCATGAATAAAAAAGCCGGGCAGCAGAACTGCCCGGCCAAGTTTACCTCCGGTTGGCGTGGAGGCTATTTCGCAGGCCTGATGTTCATGGCCAGTGTGTCTTCGTCCGAACGCGGCACGATGGTGATGGTCTTTTTCATGCCCCAGGCGGATACGATCGAAGCGATCGAAAGATTTGGGCGATCGGAAGCAACCAGCGCGTTGGCGTCCTTCAGGTACTGTTCGCGCTTGCCCGCATCCATCTCGACACCGGCCGCCTCGATCAGCTTGTCCATTTCGGGGTTGGAGTAACCGCGGATGTTGAAGGCGCCGAGCTTCTTGGTCGGATCGTTGGTGTGAACCAGCGATGAGAGCGTGTAGTTCGCCTCACCGGTCAGCGTGCCCCAGCCGGACATGGTCAGCGAATAATCGCCGCGCGTGTTGGCCGGGAAATAGACGGCGCCGGGCTGTGCGTTGGCTTCCACCTGGATACCGATCGCGGTCAGCATCTGGGCGATCGTCGTGCCGGTGTCCTTGTCTCCCGGCAGGCGGTCGTTGGTGAAGGAGAACGTCACCTTGAAACCATCGGGATAACCGGCGTCGGCAAGCAGCTTCTTTGCCTTCTCGACATCGGAAGGTGCCGGCTTCACATCCGGATTGTAGCCGAAGATGTTCGGTGTCACGAGCTGCGACTGGACGGTGCCCATGCCTTCCATGGCGATCTCGGTGATGGTTTCGCGATCGATCGCAAGATCGAAGGCTTCACGCACTCGGGGATCGATGAAGGGGTTTTTCGGCAGCGGCGAGCCGTTCTTGGCGCTCACCTGCGGCGACTTTTCGCGGAAGTCGAAAGCCATGTTGAACAGGTAGACGCTGTCCTGGCGAACGATCGTCAGCTTCGAATCCGTTTCCAGCGTCGGCACGTCGGATGCGGGAATACGGGCGATCAGATCGACCTGGCCGGCCTTCAGCTGCGCAACGCGGGCGGCGTCGTTGGGAAGCTCCTTACGGATCACCTTGTCCCACGGCTCCTTGCCGCCCCAGTAACCGTCGAAGCTCTGAAGAACCAGCTGCTCCTTCGGCGTCCAGGACACGAACTTGTAAGGACCGGTCCCGATCGCGGCCTTGCCGGAATTGAAACCTTGCGAGGCCTTTTCCGCGCTGTCGGAATAATCCTTGGCAGCGATATGGGACACCACGAACAGACGAATGAAATCGTTGGGCAGGGTTGGCGCCGGTCCGTCGGTCTTGACGCGGATCGTCAGCGGATCGACGATTTCGACGCCCTTGACGCGGCGGACGTAGATGGTTGTCGGGTTCGGGCCGGCGACTTTCGGAATACGCTCGATCGAGAATTTGACGTCCTCGGCGGTGAAGTCCGAACCGTCATGGAATTTGACGTTCGGGCGCAGCTTGAATTCCCAGGTCGTGTCGTCGATCGCGGTCCAGCTGGTGGCAAGGCCCGGCTCGAGTTCCAGATTGTTGCCCGACTTGATCAGCGAGTCGTAGATGTGCTTCATCGCCTCGGCATGGGTGCCGGCAGCGGTGAAATCGGGATCGATCGACAGCGGACCGGCGCGCACGCCGATGGTGAGGTCGGCGGCAAGGGCTGCGCCCGAAACACCGCCGAGCAGGGCGGCGGCGAGCACGATGGTGCGGAATGTCTTGGAAGCCGTCATTCTTCGTTCTCCTCTATTGTTGTCATTGGTGGCCAGTTCGGTGAATCGACGACGACCTTGGCAAGCAGTTCCGACAACATCAGCTGTTCGGCCGGCGTCAGCGACGAGATCATAGCCTTCTCGCGCTCCACCATCGGCTGCATGGCCTGATCGACGATGCGTCTGCCCTCCTCGGTGATGTAGAGGACAAAACTTCTCAGGTCCGCCTGGTCGATTTCGCGACGGACGATGTTCTTGTCGATCAGCTTCTGGATCGCCCGGCTGATCGTGTTCTTCGGAAAGCCCGAGGAATTGCAGATCGCGCTCGCCGTCAGTCCGTCGGACAGGCCGAGCGAATAGATGACGACGAATTCCGGCCGCGCCAGGCCGTGTTCCTTTTCGATCAGTCGGTAGATCGGCTCGTTGAACTGCAGCGCCAGAAAGTTGAACCGGAAGGACAGCCAGCACGGGTTCCGCCAGAGTTTCACGGACACCAGATCCTCGACGCCATGCGTGCCGGCGGCGGCTTTTCCGCCCTCTCGCAGCAGAGTCTCCAGTGTCGGTCCACGCGTCTGTCGCACTCTTCGGTCGCTTTCGAGCTTCGTGAGGTTTAGTCCCGTATGGAACTTGACGATCGTTTAAATGGCTGTCAATTTCTTTTTTTAGTCCCGTATGGAACTTTGCTTCAGGCGACACAAAGCATCGGAAAGCACAAATATTGTGCGGCCATGCGAAAAACAGAACGTTCTTTGCGCAGTTGCAAGAAGATTGAGAACGAGGGTAGCGAATTGAAGATTGCCGACATGAACTGGATGCAAGTCGAAGAGCGCGTCGCAGAGGACGATCGCTGCATTTTACCGATCGGCAGCGTCGAACAGCATGCCTATCTCAGTCTCGCGACCGATATGATCTTGGCTGAAAAGGTCTCGGTCGATGCCGCCGAGCCGCTCGGCATCCCGGTCTTTCCGGTCGTGCCTTATGGCCTTGCCTCCTCGTTCGCAACGTTTCCGGGAACGCTGACGCTGTCGCTCGCCACCTATATTGGCGTCATCGAGGATCTGCTCGACAGCATTTACCGCTCCGGTTTCCGGCGGATCCTGATCGTCAACGGGCATGGCGGCAACACGCCGGCGACGGTGGTGATTTCCGAATGGCTGAATGCTCACCCCGACGCGTCGGTGAAGTTCCACGACTGGTGGCGGGCGCCGCAGACGCTGGCCAAGGTGCAGCAGACCGATCCCGCCGCATCGCACGCGTCTTGGATGGAGAATTTCCCCTGGACGCGCACCACCGACGCGCGTCAGCCGACGACTGCCAAGCCACAGATCGACTACGCGGCGCTTGCCCGCGTCGGCGCTGCGCAGAAGCGCGAACTGCTCGGTGACGGCAATTATCACGGTCTCTACCAACGCCCCGATGAAGACATGGCAGCGATCTGGGAGGTCGCCGTTTCCGAGACCCGCGCACTACTGGAAGGCGACTGGCACTGACCACCGCTTGACCCGCGTTACATTTTCGAACCCCGCACGAGACGGGAGAACAGGGAACGAATGTTTGGATTCATCCTGCAAAGGCTTTGGCAGGCGCTGATCGTGGTCCTTGCCATGTCGGCACTGGTATTCTGCGGCGTCTATGCCGTGGGCAACCCGATCGACGTGCTGATCTCGCCGGACGCAACGCAAGACATCCGCGCCGCCGTCATCGCGCAATACGGTCTCGACCAGCCGCTGTGGCAGCAGTATTTCACCTTTGTCGGGCGTATCCTGCACGGCGATTTCGGCCGCTCCTTTGTCTACAACATGCCGGTCAGCGAACTGATCTTGACCCGGCTGCCTGCAACGCTCGAACTGACGCTGGCCGCCGTGCTGTTTGCCAGCCTCGTCGGCATTCCGATCGGCATGTATGCCGGCTACAAGCCGCACAACCCGATCTCGCGTGCCATCATGGCACTTTCCATCCTCGGCTTTTCCGTCCCCACCTTCTGGTTCGGCCTGATGCTGATCATGGTGTTTGCCGTGCAATGCGGCTGCATGCCGGCCGGCGGACGCGGCGAGACCGCCAGCCTGTTCGGCGTCGACTTCAGTTTCCTGACCGGTGATGGCCTTTCCCACATGATCCTGCCGGCGTTGAACCTCTCACTGTTCAAGTTCTCGCTGATGATCCGTCTTGCCCGCGCCGGCACTCGCGAACTGATGCTGAGCGACACGGTGAAATTCGCCCGCGCTGCCGGGCTTTCGGAGTTCACGGTGCTGAGCCGCCATGTGCTGCGGCTGATCTCCATTCCGCTGGTCACCGTGTTCGGCCTCGAACTCGGCTCGACGCTCGCCTTTGCCGTCGTCACCGAAACGATCTTTTCCTGGCCGGGCCTCGGCAAGCTGATCATCGACAGCATCACCTCGCTCGATCGACCGGTCATGGTCGCCTACCTGATGTTTGTCGCCCTCCTGTTCATCGTCATCAATTTCGTGGTCGATCTTACCTATGCGCTGCTCGATCCGCGTCTGAGAAAGGGGCGTGCCTGATGCGCGACACTCCACTCTCCCGTTTTCTAAATGAATTCCGCCGCAACAAGGTTGCCACGGGCGCTGCGGTCTTCGTGTTCGTCATCGTGTTCATCGCCCTGATTGCGCCGCTGGTGACGCCTCAGGATCCTTACGACCTCGCGCATCTGGTGCTGCGAGACGCACGGCGCCCGCCGGGCTATGTCGGGACCGGCGGCTACACCCACTGGCTTGGAACGGACTCGCAAGGCCGCGACCTTCTGTCCGCCATCATCTACGGACTGCGGATCTCGCTGCAGATGGGCATCATCGCCAGCGGCACCGCGTTCGTCATCGGTGCCGTGGTCGGCTGTGCCGCCGCCTATATCGGCGGTCGCTTCGAAAGCCTTGTCATGCGCATCGTCGACCTGCAGCTGTCGTTCCCGGCCATTCTGCTCGCCTTCGTCATCGCCGCCATTCTCGGCCAGGGTCGCTACCAGCTGATCCTCGCGCTGATCTTTGCCCAATACGCCTATTTTGCCCGGACCGCCCATGGTGCGGCGGCGGCCGAACGGCAGAAGGATTATGTCGAGGCAGCGCTCTCCATCCCGCTGTCGCCCTGGCGCGTGGTGCTGCGGCATATCCTGCCCAACTCGCTGCCACCACTAATCGTGGTCGCCACCGTGCAGATCGCCAGCGCGATTTCGCTTGAAGCGACGCTGTCGTTCCTGGGCGTCGGCCTGCCGCCGACCGAACCGTCGCTCGGCATGCTGATTGCCAACGGTTTCCAGTATCTGCTCTCTGGTCGCTACTGGATCTCGATCTACCCCGGCCTGGCACTGATCATCTTCATCGTCTCACTCAATCTCGTCGGCGACCAGATCCGCGACCAGCTCAACCCGAGGCTCCGCCGATGACCGATACAGTGACAACACCGGCGACGCCGCTTCTCGAAGTCACCAATCTCAAGACCTGGTTCCCAAGCGGGCGCAGCGAAGTCAAAGCCGTCGACGGCGTCTCCTTCTCGATCGCGCCGGGAGAGGTGCTGGGTCTCGTCGGTGAATCCGGTTCCGGCAAGTCGATCACCGGCTTTTCCATAATCGGCCTGATCGACGAACCCGGCCGCATTGTCGAGGGATCGATCAAGCTCGAAGGTCGCGAACTGGTAGGCCTGCCGTCCCACGAGTTGCGCGCCATCCGCGGCAAGACCATTTCGATGGTCTTCCAGGACCCGATGATGACGCTGAACCCGGTTCTGAGCATCGGCACGCAGATCAAGCTAGCGCTGGAAGCCCACGAAAAGATCAGCAGTGCCGATGCCCGCGAGCGCGCCATCAAGGCGCTGGCCCAAGTCCGCATCAGCGATCCGGAACGCAAGGTTGATTTCTTTCCCCACCAGTTTTCCGGCGGCATGCGCCAGCGCGTGGCGATTGCGATAGCGCTTCTGCACCGGCCAAAACTGATCATCTGCGACGAGCCGACGACCGCGCTCGACGTATCGATCCAGGCGGAAATCCTCGCCGAGATGAAGGAGCTTGTCTCCGAGCTCGGCACGGCGCTGATCTGGATCAGCCACGACCTTGCCATCGTCTCCTCGATCGCCGACCGCGTCGCGGTCATGAAATCCGGCAACATCGTCGAGATCGGCCCGGCACTCGGCGTGCTGACGAAACCGCAGCACGACTATACGCGCGCACTGCTCGATGCCCTGCCCTCGCGCGCCAAACCCGGCGAACTTCTGTTGCGCGGCAGCGGTATCGCAGACGCGGCACCACCGCCGCGCAAATCGGCAACCGCCAACCTGCCGCCCCTCGGAAGTCCCTATCTGGTCATCGACGATGTCGTGAAACGCTTCGAAAAGCCGGCCGGGTTGTTCAGGAACCTCGCGATCAAGTCCGGTCTGTCACAGCCGCTCAATGTCGTCCACGCCGTCGCCGGTGTCTCGCTGACGGTCAAGCGTGGCGAAGTTCTGGGCCTCGTCGGCGAATCCGGATCCGGTAAATCGACACTCGGTCGTATGGCAGCCGGCATCACCGTGCCGACATCGGGCACGATCCGCTTGAACGGCAAGCCGGTGATGAGCACCGGCCGCGCGCCAAAAAAGATCACGACCCGCATCCAGACGATCTTCCAGGATCCGTTTGCCTCGCTCAACGGCCGCATGCGCATCGGCGACATCATCGCCGAGGGGCCGCTCGCCCACCGTCTGGTGAGCCGTGCCGAGGCGGCGGTTTATGTCGGACAATGGCTGGCGGCCGTCGGTCTCGATCCGAGCTTTTCCAACCGCTTTCCGCACCAGTTTTCCGGCGGCCAGCGCCAGCGCATCGCCATTGCCCGGGCGCTCGCCATGCAGCCGGATGTGATCGTTTGCGACGAGCCGGTCGCCTCGCTCGACGTGTCGATCCAGGCGCAAATCATCAACCTCCTGATCCGACTTCGCGCCGAACTCGACCTGTCGCTGGTGTTCATCAGCCACGACCTGTCGGTGGTGCGCCACCTCTGCGACCGCGTTGCCATCATGTATCAGGGCCGGATCGTCGAGGAGGGCGAAGCCGTCGCCATCTATGCCGATCCGCAGCATGCCTACACGCAGCGACTGCTGGCGGCCGTACCGGTGCTGCCGCAGGCAGCCGAATGACTTAAACGGAGGACGGGATATGGAACCCTGGGAATGGGACGAAGCGACCTGGCGCGGCAAGGTCGACAAGGTGCGGGCCGGCCGTTCGCTGAAGCCGAAGACCTGGAAGAATGGCGCCCGCTGCGCCGTCGCACTCTCTTTCGATAGTGACCATGAGACCAACGAATTGCGTGACGGCGGCGAATCCATCGGTCGCCTGTCCTGGGGCCAATATGGCAATCGCCGCGGTGTACCGCGCATTTTGGAAACGCTGAAGGCGGCCGACGTGCCCGCCACATTCTTCGTGCCGGCGGTTGCAGCCCTCCTTCATCCGGACGAGCAGAAACGCGTCATCGCAGAAGGACACGAGATCGGCCTGCATGGCTGGATCCACGAGGTGAACACCAAGGTCCCGCCGGACAAGGAGCGCGAACTGCATCTGCGCGCCGCCGATACGCTGGAAAAGATCACCGGCATACGTGCCGTCGGCATGCGCACGCCGTCCTGGGATTTTTCCGCCGTGACGCTGGAGATCGAACGCGAACTGGGCCTGATCTACGATTCATCCTTGATGGCCGATGACGATCCCTACGAGCTGGTCGAGAATGGCGTACCGACCGGCATGGTCGAGCTACCGGTCGAGTGGATCCGCGACGACGCCGTCTATTTCAACATGAACCGGTTTACCGCCCACCGCCCCTACACGCCGCCGCCGGCCGTTCTCGATATCTTCAAGCGCGAGTTCGACCGTGCCTATCAGGAAGGCGGCCTGTTTCTCCTGACCATGCATCCGCATGTCTCCGGTTACCGCTCGCGCATCTTCATCCTTGAAGAGCTGATCCAGCACATCAAGCAGCACGACGACGTATGGTTCGGCACCCATGCCGACATTGCCCGCTTTGCCAGTGAGAATGCCGATGGCTGAAACGACACGCAAAGTGGCTCTCGTCACCGGTGGCGGCCGCGGCATTGGTCGCGCCTGCGCGCTGGATCTGGCAAAGCACGGTTTCGATATCGTGCTTGTCGACCTGATCGAGGACGATCTGGCTCGCACCGCCGGCGAAATTGCCGATCTCGGCCGCCAGGCACTGACCTTCGTCGCCGACGTGCGCGACTACCGACGCGCCGCCGAGATCGTCGCCGAAGTCGATGCGCACTGGGGCCGTATCGACGTGCTGTTCAACAATGCCGGAAAGCCGATGCCGAAGGGCATCGAGGAGATCACCGAGGACGAGTTCGACACGACGATCGATATCAATCTCAAGGGTGCCTTCAATTATATCCAGCCGACCGTACCCCTTATGCGCCGCAACGGCGGCGGCCGGATCATCAATATGTCGTCGATGAACGCCCATACCGGCGGCGTCACCAGCGCTGTCAGCAAGTTTGCGTATACGTCGGCCAAGGCCGGTATTCTCGGCATGACCCGGGCGCTCGCCAAGGAACTCGCCCACGAAATCGTCGTCAACGCCATCTGCCCGGGTGTGATCAAGACGGAACGGCCGAACGCCATGATCAACGCCCGAGAAGCCCAACTCGCCGCCGGCATTGCTATGAAGCGCGTCGGCACCCCACAGGATGTCGCAAGCGTAGTCACCTTCCTCGCGACATCGGAGCCGAACTTCCTCACGGGACAAGACATCCAGATTGACGGGATGCAGTGGGTACGGTGAGGTAGACACGCGTAGCGGCGGCTCGACTGGCCAGTAGGGTGGTGATTGTTTCTGGTCGCAGGATCGACCATCATCCGCCCTGCAAAAAGCTGGGCAGAGGCCCTTAAAGTTCCGCTATCGCATCGAACATCGAATGACGGCGTCTACCTTCAATCAACTGTCAACCTGTCAGCAATTGATCGACACAGCAGATAGCGGAGGTGGCCTTGATCGCCGAATGTAACCGCTTGCCGGTCGCGAGGCGCCGTGTAATGGTTTGTTTCGAAAGCAATACAGAGGTTTTCTATGGAAGTCAGATGGTTAGAGGACTTCCTGTCTCTCGGCCATTTCTTGAACTTTACGGCCGCAGCCAAAGACAGGAATATCACACAGTCAGCCCTCAGCCGCCGCATCATGCAGCTTGAGCAATGGGCGGGACTGACGCTGGTCGATCGCTCGACCTATCCGGTGCGGCTTACACCGGCCGGCGAAAGCTTTCTGCCGCGGGCTCGCAAGGCAGTCGATACAATTTCCTCGCTGCGCGAGGATACGCTGCGAACTCACAGCGCTCCTGAAGAAGTAATTTCCTTCGCAACGATGAGTACTCTGGTCCTAACATTCTTCCCGCTCTGGATGGAGAAGGTCGAGGCACTGGGGGAGCCGTTCCGGACGCGGTTTTCGGAAGCCTATTCCTCATTTTCCGGAAATGTCTCCAAGCTGCTCCGCAACGAATGCGATTTCCTTCTGACCTATGCGCATGAAAGCGTGCCGGCGATCCGCGATCTCGCGGAGCACCCCTATCTGACGCTGGGCTCGGAACGCGTGATTGCCATTTCCGCCCCGGACGAGGCAGGGCAGCCGATCCACCCACTCACGATCGGCGGGGCGCCGGTGAATTATCTCAGCTACCGGGATAGTTCCTTCTTCGCGCAGGCACTGCCACAAGCGATCTTTGAAAGAGCACCTTTCCAGCTCAACACCGTTTACGAGAACGCCATGTCTGCTGCCCTGAAAGCAATGGCCGTCGCGGGCCACGGGGTTGCGTGGATACCCGAAAGCCTTGCCGTCAACGAGCTCAAGAACAAGCAACTCGTGAGAGCTGCCGACTCCGCCTATGACATGATCGTGGAGATTAGGCTCTACCGCTCCTTCCGGCTGAGATGCAAAAGCGTCGGCCGGTTCTGGAGCCGTGCGGAAGAGGTCGGCATGCTCGCCGACCGGGTTGCCCTGCCGTAAACTGCCTCAAGCAGCAGCGGCACGGCCATCGAAAAGCACATCCAGGAAATGCAGGTCGGGTTGGTCGTCCAACTGGTTCAGCTTGGTCTGGATGAGCTCGACATCCTCCATATCATCGAGGCAATTGCTGATCTTTGCGCGACGCGCATCATCCTGGAAGGGATTGGCGAGGCCGCCGCGGGCCGCTGCGCGTTGCGTTTCCAGAATCCTTCCATCAGAAAGCGTTATTGTCAGCCTGTGCGGCAGATTGGATTTGGCGGCAGCCTCTTCCTCAGCGCTGTAATGTGTCATGGAGATCTTCGTTAGCAGCGGATCGCTTGCAAAACTCTCGATCGCGGCAGGCGTGAAATCCGACAGGACAAGCGTCTTCCTGCGAAGCGCAAGGGTTAGGCAATACTGCATGGAAAACCGCGCCTGCATCTCGTCCCTCGGCTCCGGATAGGCAAGGTTTCGATAGTTTGCGATTCCGACATGGCATTCGGCCGAGACGATCGCGTCGATATCGAATTGCTCCATCTGCATCAGGTCGAGGGCTGCATCGACGATCATGTGGGTGGAACCGCAGCATGGGTGCATTTTCGGCATCACGCCCGTCGTTTCGATCGTGTGTTCTCGGGTCTGAGCGATAGTATTGATGTCGTAGCCTAGAGGACCGATACCACCAAACATTTCGAGAAACCCCTGCTCGCCCTCGAGAATATCGAGGCGGCCGCTCAGGCCCTGCGCAGCGAGCAAAGCTGCCTCCACGGCATTTCGGGCTGCCATGCCGGCGTGGAAGGGTTTGACCGGCGTGCCGAACTGACCCTTTGTGCCAGATGCCATGCTGGCGCCGAGCGAAAGAGCGCGCGCGATACCGGCGGCATCGAGCCCCAGCAGCGTGGCAACGCCCGCAGCCGTGCCGATGCTGCCGACGGTCGAGGTCCCGTGCCAGCCGGCGGTGTAGTGGGAACCGGCAACACCGCTCCCCACAAATGCCTGCGCCTGCAGGGCAACGAGATAGGCATCCACCAGCATGCAGCCGCTTGCACTCGCGCGATTGGCAACGGCCAGCAGTGCCGGCAAGATGACCGCCGAAGCGTGGCTCATCCCGGGGCGAAAATTATCGTCGTAGTCGAGTGCGTGTGCCGCCGTCCCATTGACCAGAGCCGCGACGGATTGCGAATGCCGCCCACCGGTGACGAGCGCTGCCTCTCCGTCTGCTTGGCGGCCGAACGCATCGGCAACGGCACGGGTGCTCATGTCGTTGCGACCAGCGTAAAGGCAGGCAACGGTATCGGCGATCGCTTCTCGCGCCAGACGGCGGGCCGTATCGCTGCTGGTCGGTGGTGCCCAGCACCAGTTCGCTATGGTTTCGATGACGGTCATGTTCGAAGGCCCGTTGCTGAAAATGAAAAAGCAGTCCTTGCCGCGCCGAGGAGCGCGTTTCAGGACGAGGTATCTTGGGGCGGTGTGGGGAGGATATCAGGACGTATCGTTCATGGCCGCGAGGAGCAAACGCAACAATTTCCCCATGCCGAAACGCGTGACCTCACGCCCTTGGATTTCGGTGTCGACGCGATGGACGACCACCATGTCGAGTGCCGGGATGACGATGCAATAATGCCCGCCGGCACCCATTGCCGCATAACTCCCTCTCGGCGTCACAACGCTCGGCAGGAAGACGCCTTCCCGCTCCAGCCACCACATATAGCCATAACCACCATGCGTGCCGGCATGCGAATAGGGCATAACGCATTGCTGTGCCCAACCGGAGGGCAGAACCGAGGTACCGCTCCAGAGGCCCCGCTGCAGAAACAGCTGCCCGAAGCGTGCGAGATCTCTGCTCGACATGCGAAACGGATAGGCCCGGTGCTCGCTGATATCGAAGCTCTCGCGCCAGCCATCCCGCTCATCGCCTGCATGGGTGAAATCCTGCATGCCGATCGGTCCAGCGATCCGTCGCGCGAATGCCTGATGCACGGTTTCGCCCGTCAACGTCTCGAAGATCGTGCCGAGGGCGTTGAAATCCCAATTGTTGTAGCACCAGAACGTGCCCGGCGCGTGCGAGTGGCGAGGTTCCTTGATGCGCCGCATCCAGGGCGTCTCGTATCCGGCAGGGTGATAGATGCCGGAGCGTGCCGTCAGGAGGTCATAGACCGTTGCCTGCCTTTCTATGTCGCTCAGCCCTTCGCGATCGTTGATGCCGAGATGTTCGAGCGTCGCAGAAAGATCGATCCGCCCCTCCTCGACCTCAAAGCCGATCAGGGCTGCGAGAAAGCTCTTGCGCATCGAATGGCAGAGAAATTTGCGGTCTGGCTCGCCAAGCGACAGCGCCACCTTTCCTTGCCTGACGACGAGAAGCATGTCGGTCGGCTGGGTCGCCACAAACGCACGCAAAGTATCGAGCCCATCGCCATCAAATCCCGCCTCGGTCTCGCTCCCGTGCAATTCCCAATCCTTTCCGGGATTGGCAACGGATGAAGCAGCGATCATGCCGCCACCTCCGGCGAGCAGGCAACGGCCTCGACACTCGCCTGAAGAAACTCCCGCGTATAGTCTTCCTTCGCTTCGGACTGTCGGATCTGCTGCGATGTCAGCTCCTCGAGAATACGCCCCTTGTACATCATGCCGGCCCGCTCGCAGATATGAGCGATGACGGCGAGGTCGTGGCTGACCATCAGATAGGTAAGGTTTCGCTCTCTCCGCAGACGCTTCAGGAGATTGAGGATTTCCGCCTGCACCGAGACGTCGAGTGCGGAGGTCGGTTCGTCGAGCAGCAGGATTTCCGGTTCAACGATCAGCGCCCGCGCGATCGCTACACGCTGGCGCTGGCCACCCGATAGCTCGTGTGGATAACGATACCGGAAGGACGCACCAAGGCCGACGGCGTCGAGCGTCTCAGCGATGCGTTCAGAATGTCGATCGAAGCCGTGGATGCGCAACGGTTCCGACAAAACCTTTTCGACGATCTTGCGCGGATGAAGCGAGCCATAGGGATCCTGAAACACCATTTGCGCGCGGCGGAAGAAATCCTTGCTGCGCTTCTTCGGCAGCTCGCGATCGGCAAGCGTCAAAGCGCCATGGTACTCGCTGTTGAGGCCCGACAATGCCCTCAGAACGGTCGACTTGCCGCAACCGGATTCACCGATCAGGCCATAGGCTTCGCCTTTTGCGATCCGGAACGAAACGTCGTCGACAACGCGGGTGCGGGCATGGTGCGGGCCGAAGCTGATGGAGAGACCGATCGCCTCGATAAGGGGTCTTGCTGCGATCATGCCAGAACTCCGTTGCGATAAACAGGACCATCGAGCCAGTCAGGGTCTCGCACCGGCACCGTCAGTTCGTCGGCCTCGACATCGAGCCGCGGAAGGCTTTTAAGAAGCGCCTGCGTGTAGGGGTGCTGCGCCTTGTGCAAATCCTTCGCCGGCAGGTCTTCCATGATGCGACCGGCATACATGACCAGAACCCGATCGCAGAAATCCGCCACGAGATTGAGGTCGTGGCTGATGAACATCAGGCCGGTGCCGCGGCGCGTTACCAGTTCATCGAGAATGGTCAACACCTGGCGGCGGACCGTCACGTCGAGGGCGGAGGTCGGTTCGTCGGCGATGATCAGATCCGGCTCGGGGATCAGCATCATGGCAATCATGACGCGCTGGCCCATGCCGCCGGACACTTCATGCGGATAGAGCTTGAAGACGCGTTCCGGATCCCGGATCTGCACGGATTCGAGCATGGCAAGCGCCTTGGCCTTCGCTTCCGCTCTCGGCGAATTGTGATGAAGGCGATAGGCTTCGACGATCTGCTGGCCGATGCGCATCAACGGGTTCAGCGAATATTTCGGGTCCTGCAGGATCATCGAAATGCGGTTGCCACGGATCTTTCGCATGTCCCTTTCGCTGGCTGCAAGCAGATCGGTATCCTTGAAGCGCATATGACTGGCGGTGATCTTTGCGACTTTCGGCGTCAGCTTCAGAAGGGCACGGCCGGTCTGCGACTTGCCGGATCCGGACTCGCCGACGATGCCGACCTTTTCACGGCCGATGGTGAAGGACAGCCCGCGCACCGCATCGAAGCTGCGTTGCGGGGTCTCGAAGCGGATCGTCAGATCCTTGACGTCGATCAGCGGCTTATCCATTGCGGGGATCCAATACGTCGCGCAGGCCATCGCCCAACAGGTTGAAGGCAAGGCTGGTGATGAGGATGGCGGTGCCGGGAATGGCAGCGATCCACCAGCTGGTCATCACGAACTCGCGGCCCGACGACAGCATCGTGCCCCATTCGGGGCTCGGTGGCTGAGCACCGAGACCGAGGAAGCCGAGGCCCGCCGCCGTCAGGATGATCGCCGCCATATTGAGGGTAACGCGCACCACGACGGAGGGAATGCACATCGGCATGATATGGCTGAAGATGATGCGAAGACTGGACGCGCCCTGAAGGCGGACGGCGGCGATATAATCCGAGTGCCGAACAGTGAGGGTTTCGGCACGGGCAAGGCGGGCGATCGGCGGCCATGAGGCAAGCGAAATGGCAATGATCGCATTCTCGATGCCAGGACCAAGCGCTGCGACAAAGGCAAGCGCGAGGATGAGGTTGGGGAAAGCGAGAAACACATCGACGATGCGCATCAGGACCGTATCGACCCAGCCGCCGAGATAGCCCGCGGTGGTGCCGACAATAAGCCCGATCGGTGCGACGATGACAGTAGTCAGAAGCGCGATGTAAAGCGTGATGCGGGCACCGAACAAAAGCCGGCTGTAGACGTCTCGGCCGAGTTCGTCGGTTCCCAGCCAGTGCTCGGCGGATGGAGCGAGCAAGCGTGCTGCGAGGTTCTGATCGTAGATGTCGTGTGTCGCGAGAAGCGGCGCAAACGTCGCCGCGATCAACAGGAAGACGATAACGCACAATCCGAACAGGGCAGAACCGTTGGCGCGCAACCGCCGCCATTGCAGCCACAGTTGCTGCATGCGGGCATGCGAGGGCGAGGTCGGAACCGGCGCGCGCAGCCAGGCGCCAAGTCCCGTTCGGGCATTGGCGGGCAGCGCGGTCGAAGGGGTGATGGCTTTGTCAGTCATGGCGGCCTCAGCGGGTTCTGGGGTCGAAGACGCGATAAAGAAGATCGCAGATCAGGTTGAGCGTCACGAAGATGACACCGACGAGAAGCGAGCAGCCAACCACGGCATTCATATCACCGACGAGAAGTGCGTTGGTGAGGTAGCGGCCGAAGCCCGGCCAGGCGAACACCGTCTCCGTCAGCACCGCGCCTTCGAGCAGGAAGGCGTAGGAGAGCGCAACGACGGTCATCACCTGAACCGCGACGTTGCGGAAGGCGTGGATCCAGACGGTACTCGCCCAGGACAGGCCTTTGACACGCGCGGTGACGATATATTCCTGGCTCAGCTGCTCGATCATGAAGCTGCGCGTCATGCGGCTGATATAGGCAAGCGCGCCAAAGCCGAGGATCGAAGCCGGCAGGATGATGTGGCCGAAGGCATTGCGAAACACTTCCCAATTGCCAGCGAGCGCCGTGTCGATCAGGTAGAAGCCCGTTATCGGCTCGATATCGAATTCGTAAATGAAATCGATGCGTCCCGGCCCGCCGATCCAGCCGAGCGTGGCGTAAAACAGTACCAATCCCATAAGGCCGAGCCAGAAATTCGGGGCCGAATAACCGATCAGGCCCGTGAAGCGGATGACGTTGTCGAGCCAGGAATTACGGTACATGGCAGACAGAACGCCAGCCGGAATCCCAAGTCCGGTCCCAATAATGATCGAGAGAGTTGCAAGCTCGATCGTTGCCGGGAAGACGCGAGCGATATCGTCGATCACAGGCTTGCCCGTCGTCAGTGCGTCGCCGAAATCGAGAACCACGATGCCCTTGAGATAGACACCGAACTGGTACCAGAGCGGTTTATCCATGCCGAGCGCTGCCGACATCTTTTCATAGGCCTCCTGTGTGGCGTTATCGCCGAGGATGGAGGCAACCGGATCGATCGGTAGCATTCTGCCGATGAAAAATGTGAGCGCCGCGAGGCCGAAAAGGGTAACGAAGACCGGCAGCAGCGTCTTACCAAGAATACTCAGGACGACGAGGACCGGATTTGACTTCGTACCGTTCCCCGCATCGCTGCGGGGAACCGAGTGGGTGATGTCCGCCATGGTGGCCCGCCTTACTTGGAGGCCATATCGTAGTAGACGCGGAAACCGTTCCAGGTCCAGTTCTGAACCTTATCGCTGATGCCGAGGATGTTATACATCTGGAACATGATCGCCGACGGCCCCTGCTGCATCGTGTCCTTCTGCAGCTGGTAGTAGATCTGGTTGCGCTTTTCCGGATCGCCTTCGAGAAGCGCCTCCTTGATCCGCTTGTTGAAGTCTTCGTTCTGGTAGGCTGAGCGCCAGGCCGGAATCTGCGTCAGCTTGGCTTCCGGGCGGTTGTCCGGATTGTAGATCAGGCGCGAGGCGTTGCCGTGCGCATCCGGTACACTGGTCTGCCAGGCGAGCATTCCAGTCTGGAATTCGCGGCTACGAATACGGGCAAACAACTGAGAATTGGCCATGCGCTCAAGGTTCAGTTTAACCCCGACCTTGGAGGCGTTCTGCTGGATGCTCTGCGCGATCGGCGCCGAGTGCGGCAGCGTGCCGATCAGCACGTTTGCCTCGAAGCCATTGGGATAGCCGGCTTCAGTCAGAAGCGCCTTGGCCTTTTCGATATCGAGCTTGAAGGGCTGGCCTTGTTCGGCATCGAGCGCACCGGTGGCGCCGAGCTGTGCAAAGCTTGCACGCGGCACGCCGAGATATTTCATCACCGACTTGCCAAGGCCGTCATAGTCGATCAGGTACCGCATCGCGAGGCGCACCTTCTCGTCCTTGAAAACCGGATCGAGCGCATTGAAAGTCCAGAAAAACAGCTGCGGCTTCAGGACACGTTCGACCTTCAGGCCGGGCTTGCCGTCGAGATCGGCCAGATCGTCCGGCGACAGGTCGCGGGCGATATCGACGTCACCCTTCTGGAGAAGCAGGCGCTGGGTGCCCGGCTCGGCGACGTGGCGAATGAGCACGCGCTTGAGCTTGGCCGCCTTGCCGTAATAATCGTCGTTGGCCTGGAGTACGATGGATTCACCGGCATTCCATTGCACGAGTTTGTAAGGCCCGACGCAGGCGGTATTGGTGGCAAGATACTTGTTGCCGAAATCGCCGTTGACTTCGTTCTTGGTGAGCGTCGCCTGATCCAGCAGCGCCGAAACGCGGTTCGCGCCGATCGCCTGCAGGATGAGGTTGGTCGGATAGGGGTTGTCGAGCGTCAGGACCAGCGTGTTGTCATCCTTGGCGACGATCCGGTCCTTCACCGTGTCCTTGGTGAAACCGTATTCCGTCAGCGTCGCGGCGTTGCCGTAACCCAGCATCACGACGCGCTGCATCGACCAGGCGAGTTCCTTGGCTGTGGCGGCTTCGCCGCTCGGGAACTTCATGCCTTCATTGAGGTGGAAGGTGATCTGCTTGCGATCTTCGGACACGTCCCAGCTTTTCGCAAGCAGCGGTACGACCTTGGATTCATCCTTGGGGTCGAAGTCGACGAGGGAGTCACACGTGTTCTGCAGGAGCTCGTTGGTGACGACCTCGCCGACCTGAGCCGGATCGAACGTGCTGATCGCATCGACATTCCAGGCCATGACAAGTGCCGAAGCCGGCGTCGCAGCGTGGCCAGGCAGAGCAATCGAGGTGAGCAATGCGGCGGCAGTGGCGGCGGCAATCGCCTTCTTATGTTTGGCAAAGTGTTTCGTCATCATGCTTTCAGTTCCCCTTGTTTTTCGAATCTTGAACGCTGATTTGAGGCCGAGGGCTTTTCCGCCCCCGGCAGTTGGATCTCAGGCAGCCTCTTTCGGGCGTGGCTGAAGAGGCGGATTGACGTCTTCCGGGATCGGGCAGACGTATGCCGTCTTTCCCAGGCGCGCCTGATGATCGGCCTTGGCGGCTGCCAGCAGTTCCGCGTCCTCCAGAAGTTCGATCGCCGTGCCGGCCATCATCTTGGCGGCATGGGTCATGCCCTTGTGGGCGGCCGGCATCTTGCCCTGCGCCGTCACCTGCCAGGAATGACCCGGCGTGCCGATGGCAATCGTCGCCGTATGGGCCTGGACGGTCGGCATGATCCAGCTGACATCGCCGACATCGGTAGAACCGATCATCGGCTCGCCATGAACATCGAGCGGCACGATGAAATCGCATAGCGGCGTGTCCTCGCGGCGAGGCAGGCCGGTGCGCAGATAGGCGTTGTCGATATCCTCGTCGCTCAACGTCGCCTGGATTTCAGCGGCAAACGCCTTGTCGGCGGCGTCGAAAGGCACAGGGCCAAGCCGTTCGAGAATGCGCTGCATCGCCTCTTCCAGCGGCCGGTTGCCGAGCAGATTGGAGACCGCGCTCATGATGGAGATTTCGACCGTCGTGTCGGTCATCATCGCCGCACCATGTGCCACGCGCTTCACGCGTTCGTTGAGGTCGAGCATGCCCTTGAGGTCACGGGACCGGATGGCGTAACGCACGGCTGACTTCGCCTGCACGACGTTCGGCGCGATGCCGCCGGAATCGAGCATGGCATAGTGGATACGGCTGGATTCCGGCACGTGTTCGCGCAGGTAGTTGACGCCGACATTCATCAGTTCGACGGCATCGAGCGCCGATCGGCCGAGGTGAGGTGCTGCGGCGGCGTGCGAGGCGCGGCCGGTAAAGCGGAAATCCATGCGCGTATTGGCAAGCGACTGCGCGCGGGCGACTTCGGTGAAAGCATTCGGGTGCCAAGTAATCGCCGCGTCGACGCCATCAAAAGCACCTTCGCGTGCCATGAAGGACTTTGCCGCACCACCTTCTTCAGCCGGGCAGCCGTAATAACGCACACGGCCCGGGGTGCCGGATTTCTCCAGCCAATCCTTGATCGCCGTCGCGGCAAGCATGGCGGCCGAACCGAGGAGGTTGTGACCGCAGCCATGGCCGTGACCGTTGCCCGGCAGTGGTTTCGGCTCGGCAATCCCTGCCTCCTGGCTGAGGCCCGGAAGCGCATCGTATTCGCCGAGGATGGCGATGATCGGTCCACCCTCGCCCGCTTCGCCCATCACGGCCGTCGGAATGCCAGCGACATTCTCGGTGACCCGAAATCCCTGCTCGCGCAGCATGGCTGCGTGCTCGGCAACAGACGCATATTCGGTATAGGCGATTTCAGGCATTCCCCAGACGCGGTCGCTGAGCGCTTCGAATTCCGCCTTGTGTTCGTCGACGAGATCCCAGATCGGCTCGCTGTTCTGCATATCAAAACTCTCCAAGAAGGCTGCTGTTAAAGGTGTTTTTGTAGAAAACGGGCAAACGCGGAAAACACGGTGCGGCGGTTCTCCAGCCGGGCGAAACCATGCCCTTCATGGTCGATCCGCCGATAGTCGCAGTCATGTCCGAGGCCGCTCAGGCAGGAATAGACGTCTTCGCTTTGGCCCATCGGGACGCGCGGATCGCGGTTGGCATGGACGATCAGTAAGGGTGCCTTCATGCGGTCGATGCGGTTGATCGGCGAGAACCGCTCCAGTGCTTCGCGCATGACAGCCGGATCACCATACTCGGCAACCCGCTGCTGCCGTCCCCAGGGGCCGGTTGCGCGCAGATGGGTGAGGAAGTTTCCGACGCCGTAAAAATCCACGCCGAGCGACCAGAGGTCCGGATCTTCCGTCAACGCCGAAAGGACCATGAACCCGCCATAGGAGCGGCCGAACACGCCGATGCGATCGTCATCGACGTCGTCACGGGCACCGATCGCCAGCCTGATCGCCCGCAGATCGGACACGGTATCCATCCGGTTTTCGCGATCGTCGAGTTGATGGAAGGAGCGGCCATAACCGGTGCTGCCGCGAACGTTTGGCGCAACGACCATGACGCCCTGGCTCAGCAAGAACTGCACGTCGGCGCGAAAATCCGGACGCCACTGCATTTCCGGGCCGCCATGCACGATGAACAGCACGGGGTATCCCAGCAACGGAGGCGGCGATGCCGGAACGTAGACGCATGCCGGGATCAAGCGACCATCGAAGCTTTCAAAGCGCTCGACAACCGGTTCGACAAAGTCGCCGCCATCGAAGCCGTTCGTATGTGGCGCGACGAGTTGTTCGAACTGGCCAGTCGCGAGGTCGACCTTCCAGAGAGATGAGGGCTTCGACGCACTTTCCAGGGGGAAGACGAGCGACTGACCATCTGGCGTAAAGGCGACAGAGGTAATGACGCCGCTGGGTTGGTGGTCGAAACGGATTGAATTGCCACCATCGCGATCTGCGATGCCGATCCGGCTCCAGCCATCCTCGTTGACTAGGAAAGCGATGCGGTCCTGACCGGGAGACAGCGCCATCGCCTCGATATCGCAGCCTGAGAACTCCAGCACAGGCGTGGTCTCGCCGCCTTCGGCCGAAAACCTCGAGATGGCCATGAAGTCGCGATTCTGATCGCTGATTGTCAGTCCACCGGTGCCATCCTTGAAAAGCCGGGCGGCAAGATAGCGAGCCTTGCCGTCATGCGGCATCAGCGGCGCAAGAGAGCCGGTGGCGATATCGAGACGATAAATGTCCTGGTCGTTGCCGGAGCGCAGGGATTCGCGCAGCAGGAGCGACTGTCCGTCAGGCATAAACGCAAGAACTTCTCGCATGCCACTGCCGACATGGACAACCTTCGTTTCGCGGCTCGCGATGTCGGTGACGTGGACGTCCATGTCATAGGGTGAACGAGCGTTGGAAGTATACGCAATACGCGTTCCCTCAGGCGACCAGGCTCCCCAAAGATGCACCACGGTCGTGGCGGATGTCAGCGCAACAGGCTCTGCCGTCAGGTCCGTGAGCAGCCAGAGCTGATGACGCTCATCGCCGCCACAATCCATTGTGAAGAGGATTTGCGGTCCCTTCGGGTTGAAGGCAAAAGCCCCGATGGGTTCCGGCATTTCAGTCAGCTGACGTGCCTGCCCTCCCGCAAATGGACGGATCCAGATCTGGTGAAACCCGGTGGCGTCCGATAGGTATGCAAGCCACTGCCCATCAGGTGATACCGCCGGCGATTTGACGGAGCCGATCCCGATGAATGGCAGGATCGCGGATGCGTCGATCGTTCTCGTCATCGATGGTTATGCTCCAGATTGAGGTCTCGGTTGTCGGCCAGCTGGTGCGACAGCCTCTCGGAGGCGGCCTTGAGCTCGTCGAAGAGCGGGCCTTTGGTCGACTGGTGGTTGGCTTCCGTAACGATGGTGAAGCCGGCTTCGGGCCAGGCTCGATGCAGCCGCCACGCTGAAAGCATCGGCGTCACCGTGTCATAGCGGCCATGCACGATCTGGCAGGGAAGATGCCGGATGCGGTCGATATCGACGAGCAGCTGCCCCGGCTTCAGAAACGCACCGTTGACGCAGTAGTGGGTGAAGATGCGGGCGACGGCGAGGGCCGCCTTGGGATCCATTAGGGCGGCGACATGGGCAGGATCCGGCAGGAACGTCTGCGTCTTCGCTGAAAAGCCGCGGAGGCTCAGTGCGGCGGCGGCTTCCACCTGCGGGTTTCCGCTCGTCAGGCGGCGGTGGTATGCCGATAGCAGGTCACCGCGTTCGTTTTCCGGAATGAAGTCCGCGAACTCCTCCCATTCCTCGGGAAAGATCGAGCGGACACCGTTAAACCACCAGTCGATATCGTCCGGGCCGGCCAGGAAAATTCCGTGCAGGCGAAAGCCGAGGCACCGTTGCGGATACGCCTGTCCATAGGCAAGTGCCAGGCAGCTGCCCCAGGAACCGCCGGCGACCACCCACCGTTCGATACCGAGCGCCGTGCGGACACCCTCAATATCTTCGATGAGCGCATCGGTCGTGTTTCCGGTAAGCTCGGCATGAGGGGTAGATTTCCCTGCGCCCCGCTGATCGAAAGTGATGATGCGGAACGCAGAGGCATCGAATGTCTTGATCTGCTGTGGCGAGATGCCGGCACCTGGCCCTCCATGCAGGATGACGACCGGAACACCGTCTTTGCTCCCGAATTCCTCGACATGCAGGACATGCATTTCGTCAGCTTGCACGAGATAGGTAAGGGGCTGTTGGCTTTGAGGCATTTCGATAAGCACCACGACAACGTCCGATATGCATAAAATTTATGCATGTATAAGATTTAATCATGATGTCGCGGAGAGACAGACACGTCCAATGAAAATTGGTGATGGCCCATTCCAAAGCGGAATAGTTTTACCTCGTAAGTCTCGTGAGAAGCTGTCCTTCAACTGCGAGCACTAACGGAATTGGTCCCGTTGTGGCTGCCTCGGCCGCTACCCGCCACTCATCGTATCAACAGGATGGGTTCATCGCGCACGGCATTTGATAACTTCGAAAAATTTCGAAGACCTGTGGAAAACAAAAACCAGTCGGGCTTCTAGACACCGACGGTCTTCACACAAAATCACCGCTTCACTTCCTCTGATGCAGCACCACCCCGAGTTCATGCCACTCACGACCGTCTTTGCGGATAAGGTCATCGGCCGAGGCTGGGCCCATGCTGCCGGGGGCGTAGGGTTCTGGAACCGAGCCGTCTTCTACCCAGGCGTCCAGGAAAGGCTGGACGGCAGCCCATCCGGCTTCGATGCTGTCGGCGCGTTGAAACAGCGCCTGATCGCCGATGAACAGGTCGTAGATCAGGGATTCGTAGCCCGTCGTGTTGCCGATGTCGAACCTGTCGGAATAGCGGAAATCCAGCGTCACCGGCACCGTCTCGACGGATTGGCCGGGGCGTTTGATCGAGATTTCCATGCTCATCCCTTCATCCGGCTGAACCTGGATGACGAGCCGGTTGGGCGGCAGACGACGCGTCACGTCCGTTTCGCGAAACTGGGCAAATGGGACCTTGTTGAACGTGATGACGATTTCCGTGTCGCGGGCGGTCAAAGCCTTTCCCGTCCTCAAGTAGAACGGTACACCGGCCCAGCGCCATGTGTCGGCATAAAGCTTGAGGGCCACATAGGTTTCGGTCCGACTGTCGGGCGCGACATCCTTGGTGTCCCCGTAGGCTGACAACGACTTGCCGCCGAGATCGCCCGAACCATAGGCGCCGCGCACGCTGTTTGCGGCAGCCTCTTCAGCCGAATAGACACGCAGCGCTTTCAGCACCTTGCCCTTCTCGTTTCTAATAGCCTCGGCATCGAAACTGTTCGGGGGTTCCATCGCGATCATGGCCAGCAACTGGAACAGGTGGTTCGGAACCATGTCGCGGAGAGCGCCTGTCGCATCGTAGAATTTGCCGCGACTGCCGACATCGACAACCTCCGCCGCCGTGATCTGAACGTGGTCGATATAGGTGTTGCTCCACAGGCCCTCGATGATCATGTTGGCAAAACGGGCCGTCATCAGGTTCTGCACAGTCTCCTTGCCGAGAAAATGATCCAGCCGGTAGACCTGGGTTTCCTCGACATTCGACAATATACGGGCATTGAGAGCCTTCGCCGAGGCAAGATCGGTCCCGAAGGGTTTCTCGATCGCGACGCGCCGGAAGCATGTCTCGGTTTCCTGCATCAGGCCATGCACTGCCAGCTTCTCGACGATCGGTCCGAACAGAACGGGCGGGACGGCGAGGTAGAAAGCAGCATTCGCCGTCGATCCAAGCCGCGTTTCAATCGCCTTATAGATATCGTCCCTGGTGAAATCGCCGCTCATATAGGAAATGCGGGATCGCAGACTGAACCAGGCGTCGTCTTTGCGGGTCGGCTCTTCGCCGTCTGGGCTGAGATGGGTGAGGAACTCATCGAGCCGACCGCGCAGAAATTCGTCGTCGCCTTCATCGATCCCGACACCGAGGATAGCGAGATCGTCTCCGACCAGGCCGCTGCGTGTCAGATTGATGATCGCCGGAATGAGCAGGCGACGCGTCAGGTCGCCGGTGGCGCCGAAGATGACGAGAGTAACGGGCGGTGCTTTTTTCGGGATCACGCATAGCTCCTTCCATGAGGTCCTTACGGGGATATAGGCTTCTCGGTGCAACCAGCAATTCTTGGAAGGGAAATAGAGGCAAGTTGCGAGAAGGGTCGGCGTCGCGACGACTTGGCATGCCCGCCCGGCCGATTACTTACACCGTACCCGCATACCCAAGCCATATTCCGCATCCAGCAAACGCGGAATGCAAAGGAACATCCGCGAAACGGCGTTGTTTGTGAGGCGGCGAGCAATTTGGAGACCGGCATGGATCAGGCAAGCGCTTTCAACAGACGCAATCTTCTGAAACTTGGAGCCGCGGGCGCAACGGGGGTGGTGTTGTCCACGACGGTTGCCGGCGCTCAGAGCTACCCCGCACCGACGCAGGTGGACACCGGCATGGTCGAGGACGGCAAGGTCAAGTTCCCGGAATGGCGCGGGCCCGATGAGACCCCGAGCGGAAACCCGTCAGCGCCGCTTCCTCTGGAAGATAGGGTCGGCTTTGCGGTCGTAGCTCTCGGTCGTCTCAGCCTCGAAGAAATACTACCCGCCTTTGGCGAAACGAAAAAATCGAAACTCGTGGCGCTCGTGTCCGGAACGCCGGAGAAGCTATCGGCGGTCGCGCGGCAATACGGAATCACCGAGGATGCCTGTTACGATTACGAGAGCTTCGACGCCATCAAGGCCAATCCGGACATCAAGGCCGTCTACATCGTTCTGCCCAACAGCATGCATCGCGAATATGTCGAACGGGCAGCGCGGGCAGGCAAGCATGTCCTTTGCGAGAAGCCAATGTCGATCAGCTCGGCGGACGGGCAGGAAATGGTCAAGGTTTGCGAAGAGCAGAACGTCAAGCTGATGGTGGCC
Organism: Rhizobium sp. Leaf321; assembly: GCF_001423215.1. Lineage (NCBI taxonomy): Bacteria > Pseudomonadati > Pseudomonadota > Alphaproteobacteria > Hyphomicrobiales > Rhizobiaceae > Rhizobium > Rhizobium sp. Leaf321. The sequence continues at coordinate 438,558 of NZ_LMOF01000005.1, forward strand.
TACCGCATCCAGTACGAAGCCGCCAACCTCTACCTCGCCGAAAAAGTCCGCAGCAAAGCCTATGGCCGCCTTGTCGGCATGTCCGCGATCAACGTTCAGACGGTTGCCGAAAACGGTGCCGAGCAATGGCGGCACAAGAAGGCTCTTGCCGGTGGCGGATCACTGCCTGACATTGGGCTTTACTGCCTGAACACCGCACGCTTCCTCACAGGTGAGGAACCGGTCGAAGTCATGGCGACGCAATACAGCCCCGAAGGTGACCCGCGCTATGCCGAGGTCGAGGAAACGGTCTCGTTCACCTTGCGCTTCCCATCCAATTTCATCGCCAACTGCTTCACCAGCTATGGCGCGCGAGACGACAAGCATCAGCGGCTCAATTTCGAAAAGGCCACGGTGGATATGGCGAACGCCTACAAATACGACGGCCAGAGCCTGACTGTCACCGAACTGGACGGCGAAAAATCCGTGCAGAAAAAGGTCGAGATCGCGCTCAACAACCAGTTTGCGGCCGAGATCGACCACATGGCGACCTGCATCATCGAGGACCGCAAGCCACGAACGCCCGGCGAGGAAGGCGTGCAGGATCATGTTGTGATGGAAGCAATCTACGAGTCAGCGCGATCGGGAGCGCCCGTGAGGCTCCAGGCCCCAGACCGACTCGATGCCTTCCGCGGACCACCAGCTGCGGTCGAACTCTGACACCGGTGTTTGCGCAAACGCTTGTGTCGTGGACGTGTTCACAAGTTCAACCAGCGCTCTACCCATACGGGAGATTCGCCCTATCTCCGTTTTACAACAATGAAAGAGACAGATGAAAAAGCTCGCAATTATAATCATTTCGATCATGACCGCGTTTACCGGATACGTGCCCGCGCAGGCCATGCCGAAGGCAGCGATTACCGCGGCTGCACCGGCGGCTGACGTCCAGCAGGTCCAGTACCGCAACGACAACCGCCGTTACGTCCCCCGTGGCGAGCGTCGATACAACAATCGCTATGATCGTCGTGACCGCTATGATCGCCGCAACCGTTACAGCAACCACCGCCGCCATGACCGTCGCTACGACAACCGTCGTCGCAGCAACACCGGCGCCATCATCGGCGGCTTGGCTGCAGGTGCCCTCATCGGTGGTGCGATCGCTTCGCAGAACCGCAACGGCAGCAGCAGCTGCGCAGCGCGTTACCGCTCGTATCGCGCTTCGGACAATACCTACCAGCCAAACTCGGGCCCACGCCGGGTTTGCCGCTAACATCATCACCGGTGCGTAAATGAGAGACCCCGCCAGCAATGGCGGGGTTTTCGTTTTTTTGGGCTACGGCAGTGGATTGGCGGCCGCATCAACTCACCTTAGGAGTTATTCAGACCCGCCCCGAACCCTCTCCCCGCAGCAAATGTTCGGCCAACGGGTTCCCGTGCAGGAACCTCGCCGCCGACTGGTCGTTTGCTTTGCATGAAGCCTTAACGCCATCCCGGCTATGGCTGCGAAATCGAGGAGAACACCATGGCAAGCGGTCAATTGAAAGCACTGCTCGGCGTACTCGCCGTTGCTGGATTTCAGAACAGGGACAAAATCGCAGAGCTCCTAAGGGGCGTGAACAAGACCCAACCGGCTGGAGCGAACACCGCTCCGGAGACCAATCCCCGGCAGACAAGTGGCCTTGAGGATCTGCTCGGCAAGCTTACGGGCGGCAAGGAAGCAGGCGGCCTTGGCGGAATTCTGGGAGGACTTGCGTCAGGAGGTGTCTTGAGTGGTGGTCTGGGTGACCTCCTGAAAACCTTCCAGCAGAACGGATATGGTCAGAAGGCCGAATCTTGGGTCAAGCCCGGATCCAACGAGGATATAGATGGGGATCAGCTTGCCGAAGCGATCGGACCCGAAGTTCTCGATGAACTGGCAGCGAAAACAGGACTGTCGCGAGATGAGATACTTTCGCGGCTGAGCAAGGATCTTCCCCGCGCGGTCGATGAGCTGACCCCGGATGGCAAGGTCCCCGCAGACGACCCAACATCGACAGTGTGATTGGAAGGGGCACCATCCCTTCATCCTCAAGCAAAACGGTAGATCCCTATGAAACTTTCAGACGATGCGCGTTCCATCCTGGTGTTTGCGGCCTATCATCAACTCCTCAGCGGTGACCCCGTAAAGGAAGTCGTTCTGGACGATGGTGCTGGTCATCACGCAAGCTCGAAGGGCCAGGCAGAACTCGAAGACGGCGGCCTCATCCGTATCGACGGAAAAAGAGCGGAGATTACCGACGAAGGTCAAAACGTTCTCGCGACAGTCATCGATGCCATTCGAAACGCCACAGCCGGCTGAAGCAGAGAATAAGCTCAGCGTTTGAGGGCCTGGTTTTCTTCGACCAGCCGACTTCCATCTCAAGAAACAAGCCTCTGCTCTCAGGAATGAGACAGAGGCTTCGTTGCGTTCCCCTTCGGTCAGTCCTGAAGGTTTCTCGTCCGACACGCATCTTAGGGGAGCCCTGCTGCTCGTCATCCGCAGGTCCGGGTCACAGCCGAGAGATTGCCGGCCACGCTGACGCCGGTCGGCGCGATCGTGCTGTTATGATGCCACAGTACGTCATTGCTCAAGGTTGTAAGCGTGCCTCTCCGCTGCCGCCTAGCTAGAGTGGTTTCAGTTGGCATAATCAAAAACCCCACACCGTCAGCGAGAACCGCGTATGGTCTAGGTGAGCAGGCATTGAAAAAGAAATCCCGCCTCGAGAGGCGGGATTATCACTTCAGTCGCCCAACGCTCACTAGCACGCAGATCCTACGCTGCGATCTCACCCGGCGCCTGTGCGCGGGCGGATGACCTGACGCGGCGGCTGCGGACCGGTCTTGTCACCTCGGCAATGATGGAGGCTGCAACGATCTGTCCGAGTTCGGCAGCACTTGTGATGCCCTGAATGAACGGACGTTTGTGCAGAAGATATGAGACAGCCGGGACGTACAGTCGCCTCACCGGTCGCACGCCCGCGATCAGCGGTCGGCACTGGTCGTCCACGTCAATCCCGCCCGTACGGCGGTGATTGCCAATGGCTGTCATCGTCTTTGCCTCGGATATCAGCCCTCGTTCTATGAGGGATGGGAATGGCAGGTCGGTCGCCGACAGAGTTTTCTGGCCCGTGGCGTCGATAAACGTATCGAAGCGCATGGTCGTACCGGCGATTCCGACAGTAGCGCCCCGTTCCAAACCTTCTTTCACGATCTCCGAGTCATCGCCAAGGGCGACGATACCAAGACAACCGCTCCGATGAAGCGCAAGTAGTCGCTCGATCGACAGGTGCGGAACGGTCGCATAGTCGTCGGCGAAAATGCTCTTGAAGTTCCGGTTGAACCGGCCAAGGTCGTCGGCGTTCATAAAGCCGACCGCCGTCTCGATGATCTCATGGGTAATAAGAATAGCGTAGCGCCACGGAACGGTGTGCTTCTGGGCATAGTTCCGCTTGGCTTCGGCAAGGTTAGACGCCGCCCATTCGAACGGGTCTTCCTTGTCGCGAACCCCGCAATACGCAACGGCGAACGTGTCGACAGTCAAGCCGTCTAGACCGATGGCCTTGGAATAGTCCGGATCGGCAACAGCAAGTTCCTGGCGAAACAGCTCGAAAATGTCATCGAGCAGTCCGCTGCTGCCAAGCGCGATGCGGTCATCGACCGCCTGCTGCGTGCAGATCTTCGGCGCAAGATAGGGGATCGGAAAATAGAAATCGGCTTCGGGAAGAAGACCCTTGCGCGACATCATCACGATATCAAGAGCCTGGCCGTCCGCGTTGACGGAGTACTTAAGTTCGCCACCCTTGCTTTTGGTGAATTCACCGAACTTGGTTGCGACCGTCATGACGGCATCGATCGCACTCAGCGAAGTCCCCAAAATTCCGATCTTGCCGCTCGGGATGCTCTGCAATGCGGTCGCGGGCCATGGCGCCTCAAAGAAGCCGGGCGACGTCTCAGGTTCGGACGGAAAGCTATGTCCTGTCGCAATGACGACGTAATCGAACAGCGCCTCTGCGCCGCCGTTTTCAGGGCTCAGGCACAATTTGAACTGATCACCGACAGGCTGAACGTCGTCGACGGATGCGTTCTCAAACACGTCGACCGTATGCCTGGAGGCCCGCGATGCGTCTATGATCGCGTCGAACTGAGATCTGAAATAATCGCCAACCACGACACGCGGATAGAATGCACGGTCTGTGATTTCCGAGCGAGCAACACCAATCTCGTTCAGGTACTCGTCGGACTGGAGTGCCAGCCAGTCGTGGAGCATCACCGGCAGAGCCGGAACCTCGATGCTCGGTATATTCGACAGCATCGCGAGGTCGTTGATGCCCCGCTGGTAGGGTGTTCCCTTGCCGGCGACGTCGGTTCGCTCGAAAATTGCAATATCCAGAGAGGCGCTGCATTTCACAAGGTCCTGCAGTGCGAATATGGCTGTCGGACCCGATCCAATAATGGCTACGCGTTTACGCATCTAAATCTCCTGCCCCGCGGAAAGCGGCGCACATTGACAGAACAACCGACATCGAAAGATGTTCCCCATCTGTCCAGACTGAGCAAACAGCAACGAGCCGGATTTCACCCTGGCTGATATGGGGATTTCTCCGCGAACTGCGATGTCCCGCGTGCCTTCGTGTCGTGTCGGTCCGCTACCGTACAGGCGCAATATGTTGATGAGGCGCTCAACGAGTCCCATGTATTGGGGAAGCAATCACAGAGATGGATACGATGGTTTCAAGGATCAGGACAACGCTGACCATGGGCGAACGCGCGGCCGCCTTCGAGCACACCAATGCCGTTGCGCGCGAGACTGCAGATGACGAACGGCGACGTCGGGAGGAAAAAAGCGAGCGCCTCCGGAAACTTCGACTGGCGGCAGAGCAAGGTGACAAGTCGAAGTGTTCGGCTGGATGAAACTTTTCATGCCAACCGTCATTAACGCTCCTCCACATCAAGAAAAGTGAGGAAACACGATGACCCTTCAAGGCAAAAAAATCGCCATTCTTATTGCTCCGCGCGGCACTGAAGAGCCCGAGTTCAAGCAGCCGAAAGACGCGGTCGAGGCAGCCGGTGCAACGGTCACTGTCATCGGCCTTGAAAGCGGCGAGGCCCAGACGAACAACAACGACCTCGACGCCGGGAGCAGCTATACCGTTGACAAGACGGTCAGTGATGTTTCGGCTGACGAGTTCGACGGCCTCGTCATTCCGGGCGGATGCGTGGGCGCCGACAAGCTGAGAGCCGACAAGGCGACGATCGCCTTCGTGCACGCATTCTTCCAGCAGGCAAAACCCGTGGGCGTCATCTGTCATGCACCGTGGCTTCTCGTCGAAGCAGACGTCCTGAATGGCCGGACGGTGACATCGTATCCGACAGTTCGCAAGGACATTGAGAACGCTGGTGGCATCTGGGTCGACAAGGAAGTTGTTGTCGACAAGGGGCTCGTGACGAGCCGCACCCCGAAGGATTTGCCGGCTTTCTGCGCGAAGATCGTCGAGGAATTCGAAGAGGGCAAACACCCACAGCAGGCCCGTAGCGCCTGAGTGACTACTCGGGATGCGGCTCCCCGATGGGCCGCATCCTCAGCCGGCGAGCATATTAGCTTGAGCTGGAACCAGAAGCACTATTCTGGCGTTTTTCGATTTTGAAGGAGCGCCAGATGATTGCAGCCACGCCCGTCCGTTATTCCCCAGACCTCGAAACAGTCAAACCTGATGAGCGCGAGACGATCTCGGGTCTAATCGATCAGTTCGACATCATTCTTGAAAAGACTGCCGAGGATTACGGCCATGCCGTTCGGTCCGTGCACGCAAAAGCACACGGCATTCTTGAGGGTACAATGACCGTCAAGGACGGGCTGCCGCCCGAGTTTGCGCAAGGTCTGTTTGCCAAACCGGGCGAACATCCGGTCTACATGCGTCTTTCCACAAACGCCGGCGACATCTTGCCCGACGCTGTTGCTCTTCCACGCGGGTTGGCGATCAAGGTTGTCGGCGTCGAGGGTACCCGCCTGCCTGGCGCGGACGGCAATAACCAGGACTTCGTGATGGTCAACGGCCCGATCTTCCAGACGCCGGATCCGAAGAAATTTCTCTCCAGCCTCAAGCTCCTTGCCAAGACCACGGACAAGCTGGAAGGCACAAAGACCGTGATGTCCAGCGTGCTTCAGACCGTCAACAAGGGCCTCGAAGCCGTCGGCGTGACGAGCCCCACCATTCAGTCGCTCGGCGGCGCGCCGAATGTCGATCCGCTCGGCGAGACCTATTTCAGTGTCACGCCGTTCCGCTATGGTGACTACGTCGCGAAGTTCCGCGTGAAGCCGATCTCACCGGATCTGACCAAGCGCACCGGAACCGAAATCGATGCCAGCGTCCGCGAGAACGCCATCCGTGAGACGGTCCAGGCGGAAATGCAGGAAACGCGAGGCCTGTGGGAATTCCAGGTCCAGCTTTGTCGCGATATCGAAGCGCAACCGATCGAGGATCCGACCGTAGAATGGAAGGAAGACGAAGCTCCGTTCGTGACCGTTGCAACTTTGAGCGCCGCTCCGCAGGATAGCTGGAGCGACGCCAAGGTGCAGAAAGTCGACGAGCAAATGCGGTTCAGCGTCTGGACCGGCCTTGCAGATCACCAGCCTCTCGGCGGCATCAACCGGGCACGTAACGAAACCTACCGCCACTCTGCCGACTTCAGAGCCAAGTTCAACGGCTGTCCGTTCCACGAACCGCAGCAGTAAACGCAGGGTAAACACCGGATTTCGGCGAGATCGACGTCTCGCCGAAATTTTGCGTTTAAATTTCAAAAGAAGGCGGCACTGGCGGATATGCCGTACGGATTGTCCTCACATTCCGCTGCGCCTCGAAACGGCCGGAACTATGCGGCTCGCGGACTGTTCGCCTCCTTGAATGAAAGGAAATGCGATGAAGCCCGAAGATGAACCCAGTATCGACAAAATGAGAGACCCGCCTGAAGTCCGAAAGAAGAAGGGACTGTTAGGGCGCGGAGTGATCGTCGTGCTTGGCATATACGTGCTCGGCGCCTTCAGCCTGTATATCGCAATCGTCATCTACGGGCTCATGAGCTCGTCGTGACAGGACTGGAAGGAATGACCGTGAAGAACCCACCGGTTACCGAGGACGCCGACAAAACGCTGATCGAAAATGATGGGCACCAGCGCTTCAAGGAAAGCGTCGACACGACGCGTACTCCGGAGCAGGAACGCAAAGACGCCTCGGAGAAAACGGCTACGCCCGGATACGGCACAACCAAGTGAAAGGGCGCTGATGTCACAGAGCGGAAATCAAGGCCCGGACTGGTGGTTCGCCTGGCTGGGCCGGGACAACACAGGCACTGGCATGCTGCGGTTCCTGGCGCTGCCGCTGTCGTTCATCGTGGTGGTCGGAATTATGTTCTGGACCATCTGGCCATCGTGAATCTCTGACCAGAAGGAGAATAAAATGAGTGACGACAAAAAGACCGGAAGCGATGCGGATCGCACGAGCGAGAATGCCGACAAGGACCGTGAGGATTTGCTGAAGAAGGCCGAAAAAGGCCTTGAAGACGCCAAGGGCGAAAAGCCCGAGGGCGAGATCTGAAACGTCTCAAGCAGAATAGGTCTGGCCGGTCGCGAAACCGGCCAGACCCTCAGATCAAAACTGGCGACGCAGGCCGAATGTCACAGCATGGCTGCGGAAGTCGGTGCTCGACGTGGATCCGTCGCGGGCCTCGAAGTTGAAATCGTCGGCAGCTGTGAAACGATACCCGATATCGAACGTCGTGTTGTCGAACAGCGACGTGTTCGTGAACAGACCGATAGCCTGCAGATTGATGCCAACGCCGGCATCAAGGTGGTAGGCGAACTGGGTGTCGGAATCATCCATCAGCGTGCCGGTACCGGTTCCGCTGACGCCCTGCTTGCGCAGTTCCAGGTTCATGAAACCTGCACCGCCGCCAACGTAAGGCGTGATCGCGCTGACTGCGCCTTCAGCTGCAAGCGGGATATCGAGATAGCCGTTGACATAGCCCTGGAACGAGCGAGCGTCGCCGTAGGAGTCGATACCGCCAACGCCGCCAAATCCGGAAACGCTGTGTTCGTCGACAGACGCGCTGCCGTAACCAAGTTCAAGCTCGAGGCGCGGCGAAACGAAGCCCATCGATCCGAAGTTATAGCCGGCGCGCAGTGCGCTGTAGTAGCCGACATCATACTCGGTGGACACCGACGCGGCGCCGAAATCAAAGCCTGTATCGTCAAGGAAGTTTACGGAGCTCAGCGAACCAAAGTAAAAACCTGACGTCGCCGGTGCGGCAAGCGGAGTTTCCATGGGCGCGAGATCTGCGGCAGACACCGGGACTGCGATTGCCGAGGCGAGGAGAACGGTGGCCAGGGCTTTTGAGAGAGTGTTCATGACATATCCTTTAGTGGTCCGATGCCTGATCGGTGATTCAATCCACTATCAGAGTCGCGCTGTTTGCTAACGGAAAGAGCTAATAAAGATGATCTTGCAGTAGCGACTGCACAATCACAGTTGCAAGTCCGCCACATGACTTCTGTCATGTTCAGCAGGTCTTTCGCGCTCGGGAGCCGGCAACGTGCCTTATCCCCCCAAGGCGGATCTCGCTGCCGCATCGGCCAGGTCGTTTCCGGGGATCCCGGAATGCCCTTTGCACAATTGAATTGCTATAAGCGGGTTGCGCTCCAGGAGAGTGTCCAAGTCGCGCCAGACATCTGCATCCGGGATTGGCCGACGACGTTCGTGCGGGTTTGATCTTACCCGCTTCCAGCCGTTGCATCGCCAGATGAACCGCCATCGAAGACACCCTTCGACGACATGGGCGGAATCGGTCCATATCACCGCAGCCATTCCCGTCGCTTCGGCTTCAAGCCAAGACGCCGCGCGCATGACAGACAGCACCTCGAACGTATTGTTCGAGCTGCCGATCGTCGTCCCCGAGGCGACATGGATCTGCACGTCGCCTTTGAAAGCGACGATCGCCCAGCCGCCAGATCGGGAAGTGGCGTCGAACGAACCGTCGGTATAGACCTGGAAGATATCGGTCATCGGGGAAAGCATAGCATCGACAGATCCGGCGACAATGTCCACTTGCTTGACCGAGCCTGCCGATTTCTCCCCATCCATCACGATTAGCGCCTGAAGGTCGCGAACAGCTTTCGGACGCTGTCTCCGCCCAGGGTGACGAGGTCGAACTTCCGGCCAAACAGCAGCCACTCCCAGCAGATACCCTTCATCTGCCAGTGCACGGCGCGGCTGCACGCGGCAGGAGTCCACAAGGGTGACAGCTGTCCCTTGTCTTCAGCCTTGGCAAAGATGCGCTCCATGTTTTTAGTGTGCTCAGCGCTGAGGGCGTCCATCTCCTGCAGGACAGGTTCGAACTCATGTTCGAAGTTCGTTCTCAGAAGGATCGTGAGGAGCCGCTGACGCTGGACGTCGCTTGCGAGCATCCCAAACCAGTCGAGAGCAATGGTTTCCACCGCCGAGATCGGATCAGTATCCTCGCAACCCGAGCCGGCAGCGTCGCTCATGTCGACCCGGGGAAGCTGCGCCGCGTTGTAGAGTTGGAGGAACAGGTCGCTCTTGCTGGCAAAGTGCCAGTAGACCGCTCCACGTGTGACACCCGCGGCAGCCGCGATTTCGTCCAGAGTACTGTTGGCGACGCCCTTCTCGAAAAAAAGCTGCTCGGCTGCGGTCAGGACGGCACAGCGCGTCTCGGCCGCTTCGGCTTTCGTTCGTCTCATCCTTGTCCTCCTCTTCCCGCTCTCCCCTACTCCGCCGGTTCGGGAGCTGCCTTTTCTGCTTCGTGGTTCGGCTCCTTCACGCGGAAGACTTTCATCACGAAGACGAAGAACACGGGAACGAAGAAGATGGCCAGCAAGGTCGCCGAGATCATCCCGCCGAGCACGCCGGTGCCGATCGCATTCTGACTGGCAGCACTGGCACCAGTGGCAATTGCCATTGGAACGACGCCGAGGGTGAACGCAAGCGACGTCATCAGGATCGGGCGGAAGCGCAGATGCGCTGCCTCGACCGTCGCATCAAATGTGGAGCGGCCTTCGGCGCGGAGGTCCTTGGCGAACTCGATGATCAGAATGGCGTTCTTCGCCGACAGACCGATAATGGCGATCAGACCCACGAGGAAGTAGACGTCATTCGACATTCCCCGAATCATGACGGCCGCAACCGAACCGATGACCCCGAGCGGCACGACGAGCATGACCGAGATCGGGATCGACCAGCTTTCGTACAAGGCTGCCAGCAGCAGGAACACGAAGAGCACGCTGAGCGCGATCAGGGCGGGTGCCTGCGACCCCGACTGGATTTCCTGCAGCGACTGGCCGGTCCATTCGTAACCGAAACCGTTCGGCAGTTCGCCGGCAAGCCGTTCCATCTCGGTGATGGCGTCACCGGAGGAGAAGCCCGGTGCTGCCTGGCCGGCGATGCGGATCGACGGGTAGCCGTTATAGCCAACAACCTGCGACGGGCCCCGGACCCATTCGACCGACGCGAATGAGGCCATCGGCACCATGCCGCCATTGGCGTTGCGGACGTTGAGCCGCAGCAGGTCTTCTGTCTTCATGCGCTGCTTGCCGTCGGCCTGAACCTGCACGCGCTGCATGCGTCCCGCATTCGGGAAGTCGTTCACATAGGACGAGCCGAGGTTTGCGGTGATCGTCGAGTTGATGTCACCGAATGTGACGCCGAACGTGTTGGCTTTCTCACGGTCGATGAGGAGGTTCACCTGCGCCGCATCCGGCATGCCTTCGATGCGAACGCCTGCGAGAACCGGGCTCTTGGCAATTGCGGCCATCAACTGGTCGCGCGCCGCGCCAAGTGCCGTCTGGCCGTTGCCGGCACGATCCTGCAATCGGAAGGTAAAGCCGGACGAGTTGCCGAGACCCTGGATCGGCGGCGGCGATAGAGAGAACGCGATCGCATCGCGGATGCCGAAGATCTGGCCGTTGATCCTCTTTGCGATCGCATCAGCCGAATCCTCGGGACCGCGATCCGACCAGTCCTTCAGGGTGATGAAGGCGAGCGCGGCATTCTGGCCGCTGCCGGAGAAGGAATAGCCGTTGATGGCGATAATGCGCTCGACAGCCTTTTCACTGAGCGCGATCTTTTCGATCTGCGCGACGACCTCGGTGGTGCGGTCGGTGCTTGCCTCGGCCGGTGCCTGAACGTCGACGATCAGGAAGCCTTGGTCTTCGTTGGGCAGGAACGAGCTCGGCAGCTGCAGATAGGCCCAGCCGAGGCCGACCAGAAGCGCGACGTAGATGACCATGAAGCGACCGGATCGCTTGATGATGCCACCGACCGTGCGGGAATAGCCGTGCGAAGCCTTGTCGAAACCGCGGTTGAAAATGCCGAAGACGCCCTTCTTCTCGTGGTGATCGCCTTTGATCGGCTTGAGGAACGAACCGCACAGTGCGGGCGTGAGCGACAGGGCAAGGAAACCCGAGAACAGGATCGAGACCACCATGGTCAGCGAGAACTGCTGATAGATGATGCCGACCGCACCGGGGAAGAAGGCCATCGGGATGAACACCGCACTCAGGACGAGCGTGATGCCGATGATGGCGCCCGAAATCTGGCCCATCGCCTTGCGGGTCGCTTCCTTCGGCGACAGCTTTTCCTGCGCCATGATGCGCTCGACGTTTTCGACGACGACGATGGCGTCGTCGACGAGAATGCCGATCGCGAGCACCATCGCAAACATGGTGAGCACATTGATGGAGAAGCCGGAGACATACATCACCGCACAGGTGCCAAGCAGCGCCACCGGGACGACCAGTGTCGGGATCAGCGTGTAGCGGATGTTCTGAAGGAAGACGTACATCACCACGAAGACGAGGATCATCGCCTCGATCAGCGTATGGATGACCTTCTCGATCGAGACTTCCACGAACGGGCTGGTATCGTACGGGATCTCGTATTCGATGCCGGACGGGAAATACTGCTGCAGCTCGGTCATGACCGCGCGCACGCCTTTCGCCGTATCGAGTGCATTGGCGGTCGGCGACAGCTGGACGCCGATGGCAGCGCTTGGCTTGCCGTTGAGGCGGCTGGAGAAGTTGTAGCTTTCGCCGCCGACCTCGATGCGAGCGACATCGCGCAACCGCACCGACGAACCATCGGGATTGGCACGCAACACGATCGCTCCGAACGCCTCGGGATTGGTCAGCTGGCCCTGGACGTTGATGGTTGCGGAAATCTGCTGGCCGATTGGGTTCGGCGTCGCGCCGATACGACCGGCGGCGACCTGCGCGTTCTGGGCGCTGATCGCAGCCGTAACATCGGAGGCCGTCAGCTTGAGGCCGACCATCTTGTCGGGATCCATCCAGATCCGCATGGAGCGCTGGGTCGCGAACAACTGAGCACTGCCGACGCCGGGCACGCGGCGGATCTCGCCAAGCACGTTGCGGTTCAGATAGTCGCCGAGACCAATGACGTCAGTATTGCCGTCCGTGGAGGTCAGCGACACGACCATGAGGAACGATGTGCCTGCCTGCTCGACGCGCACGCCCTGCGATGTGACGGCGCCCGGCAGGCGGGGTTCGGCGCGGGCGATGCGGTTCTGCACCTCGACCTGCGCTTCGCCGATATTCGTACCGGGTGCGAAGGTGACGTTGATGGACACGCGGCCCGACGATTCAGACGTCGATTCGAAATAGATCAGCCCGGGAACGCCGTTCAGTTCTTCTTCGATCGGACGCGTCACGCCTTGGTAGATATCGTCTGGCGAAGCGCCGGGATAGTTGGTGGAGACGGTGATCTGCGGCGGCGCGACATTCGGATACTGCGCGATCGGCAGCATCGGAATTGTCAGCACGCCTGCGAGCATGATGAAGATTGCGACGACCCAGGCGAAGATCGGCCGGTCGATGAAGAAACTTGCCATGTAACCTGGTCCTTACTTCTTCGCCGGCTCTGCAGGAGCCGCATTGGCGTCGCCTTGCGCCGACTGCTCCGTCGCCGGCTTGTCCGCGGACCAGGGCTCAGGCTTAACGGTGGCGCCGGGAGCCGTCTTCTGGAACCCCTCCGCAATCACGCGGTCGCCGGCCTTGAGGCCCTGCGAGATGACCCAGCGTTCGCCAAGCGCACGACCGACGGTGACGCGGCGCTGCTCGACCTTGTCTTCGGCGCCGACCACGAGCACGCTCGCCTGGCCGCCGGAATCGCGCTGCAGGGCCTGCTGCGGCACGGCGAAGGCGTCGCGCTCCAGACCTTCCTCGATCTGCACGCGGACATACATGCCCGGGAGGAGATCCCCATTGGTATTGGGGAATTCACCGCGCAGGGTCACCTGCCCAGTGGTTTCATCGACCGCTGCTTCCGAAAACAGCAAACGGCCCGTTTCCGGGTATTTGGTGCCGTCGTCGAGCATGAGATAGGCGTTCGCCTCGTTCGGTCCCGTCATCAGCTTGCCGTCCTGCAGCGCCTTGCGCAGGCGGATCAGATCGGCGGCCGGTTGGGTGAAGTCCGCATAGATCGGGTCGAGCTGCTGGATGGTCGCGAGGTTTTCAGAGCCAGTCGAGCTGACCAGGGCGCCTTCCGTGATCAGCGCACGGCCGATGCGGCCGCTGATTGGTGCCGTGACATTGGCGTATTGCAGGCTGAGCTCGGCCTGGGCAAGGCCGGCCTGGGCGACGGCGACTTGAGCGTCCGCCTGCGCCAGTGCAGAGATCGCGGTATCGAGGTCCTGGCGAGTGGCGACGTTCGATTTGCTGAGCTGGGTCTGACGATCGGCGGTCTGGCGAGCCTGCATCTGCGCTGCCTGCGCACTCCGAAGCGTGGCCTGCGCGCTGTCGACCTGAACCTGGAACGGTGCCGGGTCGATGCGGTAAAGCACGTCGCCCGCCTTGACGATGGAGCCCTGTTCGAAGACGCGCTCGACGATAATCCCGGAGATACGCGGGCGCACCTCGGCGAGACGGGTCGGAGCGATACGTCCGGGCAGATCGCTGGTGATCGGCAAGGTCTCGGGCTGTACCGTCACCACTCCAACGGGCGATGGCGGCGGCGCCGGAGGTGCTGCGGCTTCTTCCTTCTGGCACCCGACGAGGGCGAGGAGGCAGGTGATGGTCAGGATAGATCGCAACGCCTTAGGCATCGAGTGCTCCGCACAAGGATAGTTTACATACAGTCGGGCACGTATATAACCGCCGTCTAGTTTTGTGCAATGCACATAATCGGTGGTTCACGAAGGATTTACGGATGCTGTCAGGATTTTTCGGAGCGGTTGAAGATACACCTGTTTCTCCGGCGAAAGCCGTCGTCGTTGCGATTTCGAGCGACGGCCTGGCTGACGTCGCGACGGCTGAGGACGGGCAATGAACACCGTTACCTGCCATGGACACACCATTCGGATGCTGAACATCAGCGGCACTCTTTGGATCGCGGCACCTGACGCGCTTCGTGCGCTGGGCGTCGATATTGCGCGTAAGGGTGCAAGTGTTCACCTGCAGAAGCTGCCGCGAACGGAAGTGAGACTTGTCACGTCATCCCAGTATCCGGACCTTTTCGCGGGGCGCCGCGGAAACCCGAGGATGAACCTCGTGACAGAGCAAGGGCTTGCTTTGCTACGAGAGCAATCGGGAAAGTTCTGCGTGGGATAGGCATCTCTCCCCGCCGGAACCGCGTCACCGCAGTGCCTCATCGAACGCCGGTCAGGCCACGAATGCCGGCACAGCGGACTACGAGACGCCTTTACTGACCACTCTCGGGAGCCAGCCCACAGCCACCTCCGGTGCCTGACCTGCAGCTTTGAAAGCAATCCCTTAGATAATCTCTCCGACGGACGCTTGCCGCAGCGTCGCGCGGGCATATCTGTTGCTGGATTGAATTCGAGCAAAGGACCATCCAATGGCTGACCCGACGACATACGATACGGACCGCGGTGAAGGCGGCGAGACCCACCAGCATGTTCCGTCCGATGGCTCGCATCCTGCTCAGGCCCACCTGACGACAAACCACGGCGTTCGGATCTCCGACAATCAGAACAGTCTCAAATCCGGCAATCGCGGTCCGAGCCTGCTTGAGGACTTCGTTCTCCGCGAGAAAATCTTTCATTTCGACCACGAACGCATCCCTGAGCGCATCGTGCATGCCAGAGGCTCTGCCGCACACGGTTACTTCGAGCTCACGGAATCCCTCAGTGACGTGACAAAAGCCGACGTGTTTCAGCGTGTAGGGGACAAGGTTCCGGTTTTCGTCCGCTTCTCGACCGTTGCAGGCGGCGCTGGCTCTGTCGATACCCCTCGCGACGTTCGCGGCTTCGCCGTCAAATTCTACACGCAGGAAGGAAACTGGGATCTGGTCGGCAACAACATTCCGGTCTTCTTTATCCAGGATGCAATCAAGTTTCCCGATCTCATTCACTCGGTGAAAATGGAAGCTGACCGCGCCTATCCGCAGGCCGGCAGCGCGCACGGTACCTTCTGGGATTTCGCGTCGCTCATGCCTGAGACGACCCACATGCTTCTATGGGCCATGTCGGACCGTGGCATTCCGCGCTCGCTGCGCATGATGCAGGGCTTCGGCATTCACACGTTCCGCTTCGTCAACGAAGAGGGCAAGTCGACCTTCGTGAAGTTCCACTGGAAGCCGAAGCTCGGCGTTCAGTCGACGATCTGGGATGAGGCGCTCAAGCTTCAGGCCGCCGACAACGACTACCACCGTCGCGATCTCTGGGAAGCCATCGACAGTGGTGATTTTCCGGAATGGGAGCTCGGCGTTCAGCTTTTCGACGAGGAATTCGCAAGCAAGCTCCCCTACGACGTGCTCGACTCCACCAAGATCATCCCCGAAGAGATTTTGCCGGTCAAGATCGTCGGTCGGCTTGTGCTTGATCGCAACCCCGATAACTTCTTCGCCGAAACGGAACAGGTGGCTTTCCTGCCGTCGAACGTCGTCCCGGGAATCGACTTCTCCAACGATCCGCTGTTGCAGGGCCGGTTGTTCTCCTATCTGGATACCCAGAAATCGCGTCTCGGCACTGCCAATTTCCATCAGCTGCCGATCAACGCGCCGAAGTGCCCCATGCAGAACTTCCAGCGTGACGGCATGATGCAGATGAGCGTTCCGAAGGGTCGTGCCAATTACGAACCCAACAGCCTCTCAATGGCTGGAGAAGAAGGCGGCCCACGCGAGTGTCCCGCAACTGGATTCCGGTCGTTCGAACGGGCGACAGGTGATCAGGAACAGGGCGACAAGCTGCGGGTCCGCGCCGAGCTCTTTGCCGACCATTACAGCCAGGCACGGATGTTCTGGAAGTCGCAGACAGCGTCCGAGCAAGCGCATATCGCGTCGTCTTTCGTGTTCGAGCTTTCCAAGGTCGAGTTCGATCACGTTCCGCCGCGCGTTCTTGGCAATCTCCTGAACGTTGACGAGGAGTTGGCGCAGCGGGTCGCCGATGGTCTCGGAATCGACCTTCCGGCTGCCAATCCGGCTGCACGGGAACCGGTCGATCTCGATCCGTCGCCAGCCCTGTCGATCCAGAAGAACATGGTCGAGACGGTCGAGGGTCGAAAGATCGGCATCCTTATTGCTGATGGCACCGATGCGAAGGCATTGAGTGATCTGAAGAACGCCATCAGCCAGGCTGGCGCCACCGCATTCGTCGTTGCGCCTAAGATCGGAAAGGCAAAACTGTCCGACGGCAACGTAACGAAAGCCGATGGTCAGCTCGCCGGTTCGCCGTCACAGCTCTTCGACGCGGTCGCGGTTCTCCTCTCGAAGGAAGGCAGCGACATGCTGACCCGAGAAGCAGCAGCGGTCCAGTGGGTGATGGATGCGTTCGGCCACCTCAAGGCTATCGGCCATACGAACGAGGCCCAGCCACTGCTGCAGAAAGCCGGCGTCGAAACCGATGACGGTGTTGTCGGGATGGACGGCTTCCTGAAGGCCGCTGCAAAGCGGTACTGGGATCGCGAACCCAAGGTGCGCATGCTCGCCTAACGCAATAAATCGCCCGGCGTGTCACTGCTTTCGTGGCATGCCGGATATAGCAAATGAGGGGGTGGGAACGGACCGTTCCCACCCCCTCACGCGTTTATGATGGTCGCGATTTCGATGACCAGCTGAGTTCAGGATCCCAGTCAACGGTCCCGATCGGCTAGTTGAAGGGCCGGCTGACAGTGCGCTTGACGTCTGCCATGGAGGGGCCACGGACTGTCCGGTATCTTGCGGCGACAAGGTTATAGATACCGAACGCTGCGAGCCCGGCTGCGATGACGATGAAGATGGTCGCACCGCCCGGCAGCTCGCTCAACCAGTCCATCGCGTCAGCCATGCCGCCAGCTTGATCAGGATCGACCTTGAAGCCGGCATAGGCAAACAGGATGCCGACAACGGCAAAGACGACACCGCGGGCGACGAGACCGTATACACAGACATAAGTGAGCCAGCTGGCGTTGCTCGGGATGCTGATATACTTCTCGAATTTCCGCGTCAGGCCCTTTATCATGGTAACGACACCTCCTGCGAACAGTCCAATGCCGGCGATGATGGCGAGGTAGGAGCCGAAAGGTTGGGACATGATCCATGTCGCCAGGCCCTTCTCTCCAGAACCACCGCCTCCGCCGCCCGAAAAGACCGAAAGCCCGATTGCGTAGATCCCGAGACCGACATAGGTCACGGCGCTGCCGAGAAGGCTTGCTCGAATGACCATTCCTTTGGCATCGCTGCCATGTCCGTCACTGTCGGCCAGAGCCTGGGCAAGCCGCCAGGCCACAAAACAGAAAAGCCCGATGCCGATTATCCCGACCCACACCTTGCCGAACGGTTGATCCAGCAACGACGATATGGCCGACTTGCTTTCGGGACGACCGCCGCCGAAGCTCGAAAACAGCGCCAACGCCGCAACCAGAAGAAAAACGACACCTCGCGCGGCATAGCCGAACTTAGCTAGCATCTCAAAACGAAATTCCTGCGGCACGCGCTTCTCCCTGGACGACGTCGGTAAAGGATCGAAACGCTCGGTACGGCATAAGGTTGTCGAAAACTACAGGTGAACCTCAAAGAAGAACCGCATCGCCTTCGTTCACATCCCTGTTTGCCACAAAGCGCAAGCTGCAGCGCCAAAGCGCAGGCCGGTCGAGCGCGCCTTATGGCTCGCCCAAAACGAAAAAGCCTGCCGCGGGAGGAGGTGCGGCAGGCTTTTCGAAAAGATCGAACAACGGCTGGGAGGAGGAGTGCCGCTGTTCTGCCAGACGCCCATTGGGAGGAGTGGGTCGCCTGGAACACGAAGCTCTGCGGGAGGAGGTGCATTGCTTCGTTGGAAGACTGGATATTCCATTTATCCGAATGTAGAAAGGCAGCATGTTGCAGTGCAGCTATGCACAATACGCGGCACTACCTCGTTGACGGCTTGAGGATGAGTGCCCATGAGCCACGTTCTCTCCTAGAATTTTCTGACCGGTGACGGAGCTTTGTCGGATCGGCCTGGTTTTTTCTTTGGAGCCTCAGACGCGAATGCTGCGGGCGGGTACCAGTAGCCGTCGCTGTGGCGCCGGTAGCCCTGACGGCGTTCCTTCATACCGCGGTGGCCCTTGAGCATATGCTGTTTGCCCTGTTGTTTCTGGACAAGCTGAACGTCACCCCTGGAAAGCGGCTTCGCCCCCATCATCTGGGCATTGGCAGTGGAGATCCCGGTCAGCACGAGTATGCCGACCAATCCTGTCGCGAGGTATGCAGAGTATTTCAATGTCAGCTCCTTTGATAGCAAGCGAACAACAGCAAAAGCTCCTCGCGGTTCCTATCAGGGATCTGACATTTACGTTTATTTACAGTTATTTACACTTACTGAAAAGCGCTTGATCAGCAAGCGAGAGGCGCTCAGGGATATCGGCGCGAACCGATCATATGAGATGGTTGTCACCCGAGTGCTCGTTTCCCGCTGCATCGGTCTTTGGTGTTGTCCCGGTGATATCCCGCACGACGATCGAGATCTGTGCGCTGTTTAGATGCGGCCTCTGAAGCGGCCGCGTGACACAAAGCACCCAAACCGTCGTGTGGCTTTACCGCGCGGAACATTTAGCTAAGAGCACGCGTTGGAAAGCAAATTGTAAATTAGGCATGCTCATGAACGACTCGATCTCGGCGAAAAGGGGGGCACAGGACGCCGGGGACAAGCTTCTTGCAGAGCATTCTTCCAAGGATCCCTTCTCCGCAGCATTCAAAGCAACCCGGATGCCGATGATCATCACGGATCCGCGCCAGTACGACAATCCGATCATCTTTTCCAACAAGGCCTTTAGTGACCTGACCGGATATCCGGCGGACGAACTGGTGGGACGCAACTGCCGTTTTTTGCAAGGACCCGAGACCGACCCAGCGGCAGTTCAGAAGATAAGGGAAGCGATCAGGGACCAGAGGTCGATCGCGATCGATATCGTCAACCACCGGAAAGACGGCTCGACATTTTGGAACGCTCTTTTCATCAGCCCTGTGTTCGACGATCAGGGCGATCCGCTCTACTACTTCGCGTCGCAGCTTGATTTCACGGACGACAAGACGTTGGAGATGCAGTCCGCTTCGGCGCGTCGGAGAGCCGAGGCGGAGGTCGCTGCCCGAACAGCAGAACTCACCCAAGCCCTCGAGGCAAAGACGACCCTCGTCCACGAGGTCGACCACCGCGTCAAGAACAACCTGCTGACCATCGCTTCGATCGTGAAACTCAAGGCCAGGAAAACACGGGACGAAACGGTCCGGCATACGCTCCTGTCGGTCCTCAACCGTGTCGAGGCCCTTAGCACGGTGCAACGCAAGCTCTTCATGTCGAACGACGTCGGTCGCTTCGATGTCGCCGACTTCGCCCGCGATCACGTTATCGACCTTGTAAGATCGCTCGGGCGCGACGATATCCGGATCACCATGGATCTGTCACCGGTTCTTGTGCCCGCCGCCAAGGCCTCCCCACTGTCTCTGATCGTCAATGAACTCATTGGCGATGCGGTCCGACGCGGATTGAGCGTGGGCGGTGGAGAGATCCACCTCGTGGTCAATCGTCCAAACGGGCATTTCATCATCGAAGTCCGCGATACGGCCGATCCAGTCGACGTCGACGAAGAGGATAACGAATTCGGACGGCTGATGCTGGAGACGTGCTGCCGTCAGGTCGAGGCCGAGATCGAACGTGAGGTAGAGGGTCGGCGAACCACTGTCCGCATCATCTTGCCGCTAGATAGCTGATATGGAGCATAGCTTGAAAATCATGATCGTTGAAGACGAGGCCCTTCTGGCGCTTGAGCTCGAAGAAGAAGTCGAGGCGGCGGGCCATTCTGTAATCGGTCAGGCCATGAACCGGAAAAAGGCGCTGGCCATTCTGGAAGGCCAGATACCGGAATTTGCCTTTGTCGATGTGCATCTGACCGATGGCCCGACCGGACTCGAGGTCGGGCGCCACCTTGCCGACCGGGGGATCCCGTACGTATTCATCACCGGAAACCTGAAGCGCATTCCGGAAGATTTCGTCGGTGCAATCGGTGTAATCGAAAAGCCGTATACGATGAACGGCTTGAAGAATGCTCTCGAATACATCGCGCGACTTCTGCGCGGCGACATCGGGTTGACCGTTCCACCCAGCATTATCGTCGCGCCGCCTGCATCGTGACTGAGACTGATTGAACTACCGGGAACTCCCCGCAACATTCACCCACTGCCGTCTCGCGGCTACCTTGCACTCGCAGTTCAGAAACGGCCGACAATGACTTCGACACGGATATCCATACGCTTGCGATCGGATACACAATGAACACGGTATCCCAGCGACCGCACGAAGTCGCATTGGCAAACACGATGGACGTTGCTCTCATGGCGGAAATCCTGTCCGCGAGCGACGACTGTATCAAGGTTATCGACCTCGCCGGCAACATTACGTTCATGAGCGCTGGCGGCATGCGCGTCATGGAAATCGACGATTTCGAAACCATCCGCAACTGTCCTTGGCCTGATTTCTGGAAAGACGACGGGAACGCGGCAGCGCGCGAAGCGCTTGAGGCTGCGCGCTCCGGACGGAGCTGTAGCTTTGTCGGGACGGCGGAAACGGCCAAAGGAAACTCGCGGTGGTGGGAAGTGAAAGTTTCCCCAATCCTTGGAGGAGACGGCAAGCCCGATCGGATCCTGTCCATCTCCCGCGACATCACAGGAACGAAAAAGGCGGAACAGGCAGCTATTCGCTCCGAGCGCCGGATGAAGGAAACTCTCGAGGCTGGAAGCCTCGGGTATTGGGAGCTCGACCTCGCGACGATGGCACTCCAGACCTCTGACGTGTGCCGGGAAAACTTCGGTCGTCACAGGGACCAGTCCCTCAGCTATGACGATCTGCAGAACGCTATCCATCCCGACGACTTGCCCCGCATGCAAGCCGCGGTGGAGGAAACCCTGGAAGGAAGCTCGGACTACGATGTCCAGTACCGCGTCATCCGTCCCGACGGTGTTGTGGCCTGGGTGCTCGCGCGTGGCCAGCTCGTCCACGATGACCGGGGGCAGGCCGTCGCGATGTGCGGCGTATCGCTCGATATCACCGAGCTCAAATCCATGCAGGACAAGCTTTCACGAAGCGAAGAGCGCCTGCAGCTTGCTCTCGGCGCATCGACAATGGTCGGCATCTGGGATTGGGATCTGAAGACGAACCTGATCTATGCCGACCCCAACTTCGCCGAAATCTATACGGTAGAACCGGGTCGCGCAGCCGCCGGCGCGCCGCTAGAGGAATACACCCGGAATTTCCATCCCGACGACATGCCAGCGTTCGAAGCGGAACTGGGGCGGTTGTTCGAGGGACAGTCGACCTTCGATAACGAATACCGCATCATTCAGCCAGGTGGCGGTGTTCGCTGGGTCCACGCAAAGGGCCGTCTTATCCGCGACTCTTCCGGCGAGCCCGTGCGTTTTTCGGGTGCATCTGTCGAAATCACCGAGCGTAAGCAGGCCGAAGAAACGCAAAAGCTGCTGATGCACGAACTCGCGCACCGGGTCAAAAACACGCTTGCCGTGGTGCAGGCCATCACCACCCAGTCTTTGCGCAATGCCCAGACGGTGGACGATGCGCGCGACAAGATCCAGTCGCGCCTCTCCGCTCTTTCCAAAGCGCATGACATGCTGACGCAAGAGGATTGGCGCGGAGCCGAATTGCGCGATGTGGTGGCCAACACTGTCTGCAATATCGGGATGCAGGACAGCGACCGCGTCAAGGTTCGTGGGACGACCGTCATGCTCGGACCCCAGGCTGCCATGTCCTTCGGCCTGGTACTTCACGAGTTGATGACCAACGCCGTCAAATACGGTGCGCTTTCCAACGAGGTTGGCCATATCGATATCGAGTGGTCTGTCGTGCCACAGGGTGGCGAGAACAGGCTTCAGTTTAGTTGGATCGAAGTGGACGGACCCATCGTCGCCGTTCCAGAGCATAAGGGTTTCGGATCAAAACTGATCAAGTCGAGCCTGGGCTCGATGGGATCTGTTGATGTCGCATATAATCCCACAGGACTTGTGCTGAAGATGGATGCGTCAATGGCTCAAATCGGGGCGGTGCTCACAGTCTGAGGTGGCAGCAGCTAGCACTTCCCGACAGTGCTAGCTGTTCAGCCATGCGTCCTTGACGTCGGCCGTCGCGTTGTCGGGCTTGGAATCCCCAATGAAGATCAGTACCGGTCCGCTGTTCTTGCGAACCGGATCGTAGAAATCGAGTAGATTAGGATACTCGTTTTGGATGAAGCCCGGGAACGGTTGCTGGTCGCGTAGGAAATGGTCGACCACGACCTGGTCGCCGTGCACGGAGTTGGGAACGGTTCCGCAACTGCCCGGCGCAATCCAGTGATCCGGATCGCGTTTGAACCGCTCGTACAGAAACGAGAAATCGTCTTTGTTCCAGCGCATCAACGCGGTCGACGCTCGAGACTTCAGGAAATGATCCTCCATCACAACGGCATCGCCTTTTGATGCAAGCTCGCTGGCCGAGGACATGAAGATCGTGTCCAGGTCGCAGAGTATGTTGACATCGTCGGAGAGCTCGGGACGGAAAGCCTCGAATTTCGACCACCACTTCGGCCAGTCATGGCGAAATTTGACGGTCTCGACACCGTCCATTGCCTCATTGAAATCCGTGACACAGACGATGCGATCAAGGCCTGCAATATGCCGCCTCGCCCCGCGGGCAAGGCGTTCCACCCAGATCGGCTCGTAGCGCCCCCCGGAGCGCAGGACGGTCGTCAACGTGACCATGATCAGACGACCTTGAGCAACGGGCTTGCAATATGCTGCGCACCACCCATCCAGAGCTGGTCGCAGAGCTCTTCCAGCCAGTTTGCGGCCCTGGCCGCAGCGGCCGGCTCGTGCAGAGTTGCAAGTGCTTCCGTGTCGAGCTCTTCGGCACGCTGCAGAAGCCCCCGCCATCCCTCGTAATCTCCCGGCCAGTATGGAGCGGAAACCGCTGCGCCAAGTCGGACGAGCTCGGATGCCTTGCGATGCTGTTCGGAAAAATACCGCCATTCGGGCATCACCACGAATTTCCGGGCCGCACGCGCAATCTCATGAACCGTGTTGTCGCCAGCGGAGGCCACAACGATATCGGCCGCTGCGATATGGTCCGTGACGTTGTCGACCCAGCCGAGTTCCTTCAAATTGGGGAAATCCGTCTCATGGCCTTCCCGCAGAACAGGACCGGCGACGAGCCACAGCGCATCCGGGACGGCTCGTGCGGCAATCGTCAGCGGCGCATAGGGCGTGCCGCTGCCGCCGCCACCTGTCATGACCAGCACGATCTTCTGATCCGAGGGCAGCCCAAGTCTCTGGCGTGCCTCTGCACGGGACAGAACCTGATCGCGGGTGGTGCAAAGACCACCCGTATAGAACGTCTTGTCGCGAAGATGGCGCGGATAGTCCTGCTGCTCCATACGCTCGTCGAACGGCGCCAGAATGCCGACCATCGCTTCGTAGGATCCGATATGACCGACGTCGTTGCGGTCGCCGTGGAGGCGCATCTGAACTGTTGGGGTGGAGCAGATCCGACCCAACATTCCGATCTCCGACGACACGTCCACGACAAACAGACCAATATCGCGGTCGTCGAGATGCTCGACGATCTTGCGCATCGTTTTCCGCATCGACGGCAGGCCCAAGGGAACGCAGTGCATGACCGATGGTGTAGGCTCATCGAACAGCCGCGCGGTCGGGACCGGTTCGCCGATCATGTTCGGCAGTGCGACGACTTCGACGCTTGAGCTTACGGACTCGAAATAGTCCGGCCCGGCCGTCAGAACAGAGACCTGCCTGTCCTGGCTGAAATGCTCGGCAATGGCCATGATACGGTTGGCATGTCCGCGGCCCTGATGATGGGCGAAAAACGCGATTGGCTTTTTCATACTCGATAATTCCTATGAATACAGAACGGTACCGGGCTGTCGCGCGGCCTCAATTTCAGTCGGGTCCGGAAAGCGCAGGACGTCCAGCGCATCACCATCCTCCGCCCATCGGATCAGCCCCGCCTCGCGGAACTGGCCAAGCCAGTAGCCCATGCACCAGCGGCCATGCTTTTCCTGAAAGAGGCGGGCATTGCGAAGGATCGGGTCGAAGTTGTGCAGAGGCGGTATGAGGACCGGGTGATGCTGGTGGTAGACGCGCGCGCCACCCACCCGGTAGGTCTTCACTCCGGCCTGCTCTGCCGATGCGGCGAAGTCGGTTTCTTCCCCGCCATAACCGACGAAGCGCTCATCCATACCGCCGATCGCTTGCCACGTGCTTTTTCGCAGCGCGAAGGACAGGCCCCAAAGCTGGCCGCCATCCGGTTCCTGCTCGACACGGCCGAATTCAGGAAACCGAGGCTTGGAGACATGCGGTTTGCCGAGCTCGTCGAGCACACCGTAGTCTCCCCGGAAGTCGATCACTTCGGCAGGCAGATACAGAACTTCGCTCAGACAGATACCGTCATGCTCGTTCAAGGCGGCAGAGTAGGACTCAACAACCGTTGGCGACGCGATGCAGTCAACGTCGAGAAACATGAGTCTATCCCCCGACGCCGCGTTTGCCGCCGCGTTCCGCGCCTTGGCAAGCGGCAAGTCCTCTCCCTCGACGAACACGTGCTTGACCGGAAACGGCAGGCTCGGCAGATCCTCGAAAGGCTCCGGCTGCATCCAGGTGATCACGAGCTCCTTGGGAAGGCACGACTGCTCCCCAAGGCTGCGCATCAGGTTGGCGAGATGTCGCTCGCGGCCACGAACCAGGGTCAGGACACTGAGAGACATTCAGCCTCCGCCTGTCTGCGGAAGTGGAGAACGCCTTCGATGATGCCTGCCGCATGGGTTTCTGAGGCGATATAGGAATGGCTGAGTGCAGGAAGCGTGGCCAGTCCATCCGAGTAGTTGGCGACGATGATCGACTGCGGGATGGCCTGAAGCATCTCGATATCGTTGCCGGAATCGCCGGCGACGAACACCATGTTTTCAGACAGTCCAGCACCACGACGGACGTAGTCAACGGCCGTCCCTTTCGATGCCTTGAGCGGCAGGACGTCGAGGTACCGTCGATGGCTGTGGATCACCGACGCGCGCAAACCGGCCTTTTCCAGCAGTTCCTTGATGCGTGCCACGACGCCGCTCGAGCCGTCACTGAAATAGCTGAGCTTGAAATCGCGCTGTTCGAGCGACGCCTGCGGGGTGAGGAAGCCTGCCTTGCGCAGAACTCTCTCGATGCCGCTTCGGTCCCAGTTCTCGGCGATGCGCTCGGCCCAATTCCGGTCATACTCGTAGGAGACGCCGTTCTCGCTAAGGTGATATATCTCGGATCCGACCGAGGTGATCATGACTTCCGGCCTCGGCACATCCTCCTGTTCGAGAATGGCCATGGCGCTGTGGAAGGAACGACCGGTCGCGACCCCGAAAGACAATCCACTCTGCTGTCGCCGCCAATTGCCAAAGGCATGAAGATGCGGAACCGATCCCACCAGAGTGTTGTCGATGTCGCTGATCAGTAGCTGCGAGGGCTTTTCCGTCTTGGCTGCGGGCTTGTCGATCAGCTCCGAGAGCAGGCCGTGATACCGTTCGGTATGTCGAGCCCAGTCATAACAGGCGACAGCACGTTCGCCGGCCTTGGAGTAAGTCTGCCACGTTTCGGAGCAGCCCAGAATTTTCAGCGCGGCGGAAGCAAGACCGTCCTCGTCGCGCGGGTCTATCAAGACACCGTTGCCGCAGGTCTCGACGATATCATTGGGGCCGCCGCTGTCTGTCGCGATCAACGGCAGACCAACGGCCGAGGCTTCCAGGAGCGTCAATCCGAACGGTTCGTTGAGTGCCGGATTGACGAAAATGCCACCGCGATCGCGAGCATAGGCATAATAGGCTGGCACCAGATCCGGTCGATGCATCTTCGGATAGGCGATCTTGCCGTACAGATCGTAGGTATCGACGAGATGAAGGATTTCGCGCAGGTTGTCCGCGAGATCCGGTTCGAGCTCGTCGATTTCGCAGCGGTTGCCGGCGAGGATCACAAGGTTCGCAGCTTCCTGGAGCGCTGGCGATTTTCCGTAGGCCCGTACAAGCCCGATCAGGTTCTTTTTGGTGACCGGGCGCGCGATGGCAAGCAAGACAGGCTTTATCGGTTCAGCGAGGAAACGGGCGAGCTGGACCTCGACAGTTTCCGATGACTGGGCGCCCTGAAAAGCATCAAGGTCGCTGCCGGGCGGAAGCACGCGGATTTTGCCGGCGTCGTAGTTGTCATACCCCTTGTATTGCAGCTCAGCCTCGTCGCGCGAGGACGCAATGATCAGGGACGCCTGTTCAAGCGCGCATTCTTCCGCCGCAAGACGATGCGTCATGGATGCGTCCGATGCGATTTCCGGCATGGCCGCAATTTTCACCCTGCCGAGCGAATGCCCCGTGAAAACGAAAGGGATGCCCAACTCTGTTTTGATCCGCGCAGCGACGACCGCAGCGTCGGCGTAATGCGCATGGAGAATGTCAGGAAGCCCATGTTCGCGAAGGTGCGCGATCAGCGCGTCGCTGAAGGATGCAACCTCCGCATGCATATCCTCTTTGCTGACATAATCGGGGCGATTGGTACGCAACCGTACAATCGAAATCTGGGGGCTCACGACCTCGGAAGGCCGCTGATAGTCCTCGCCGTGGCCGTGAAAGGCGCGCGTTGCGATCATTATTTTGGAGGCGGTGTCAGAGGCTTCACAAGCGCTGACAAGATCCATCAAGTAGCGGATATGCCCGCCGGTATCGGCCGTTAGCCCATACTCGACATTATTTCCGCGCAGACACCCTTGAAGTGCGACATGAAGAACGAACATACACAACCTTTCTGAGCAACAAGGATACAAAATGCTAGAATGCGCACCGGAACTCCCGAAGCCGATAAGGGTTGCGCAGGTTGCACCAAGTATCTTCCCCGTTCCTCCCCGCGATCATGGCGGAACGGAGCGTGTGATCCACGACCTCTGCGTAGCGATGCAACGCCAGGGTTGTGAGGTTACCCTGTTTGCGGCATCCGATAGCACCACGCCGGTCACCCGTATCGGGTCCCTGCCGAGCTTGCAGTTTCTGGAGAGCGAACACGGCACCGTGCCGCCTTCGATACCGGCAGTGCTCGAAAGCGTGACGTTGGATGAGGTTCGCCAGCGGCTCGCCGAGTTCGACATCCTGCATTTCCACGGCGAGTTCTTTCACGCGACCCTGCTGGGCGATCAGCGCTCGAAATCGCTGACAACGATCCATTGGCGCGTCGACGAGCTTGACCGGAAGCTGTTCTTCAATGCCTTCCCCGACCTGCCGGTCGCGGCCATTTCAGCGTCCCAGCAACGTGGGATCCCAGAAGCCAACCGCGCCGGCGTCGTCCTTCACGGCGTCGACGGAGACCGCTTTGAGCCCTCCTTTGAGCCCGGGTCCTATCTCGCCTTCATCGGGCGCATGACCGACCAGAAGCGGCCGGACAAGGCAATCGACGTTGCGGTCGAGTGCGGTCACCCCATCAAGCTCGCCGGTACGGTTGACGTCGGCAATCCTCTCTATTTCGACACCTATGTCCGGCCGAAGCTTGGCGATGGTGTCGAGTATGTCGGGCCGGTCGGTGATGCGGCCAAGAGCGAGCTGCTCCGCGGTGCGACAGCGCTGCTGTTTCCGATCGACTGGCCGGAACCGTTCGGTCTGGTCATGATCGAGGCCATGGCCTGCGGCACGCCCGTGATTGCGTGGAACAAGGGTTCGGTCTCCGAAGTGGTGGAAGACGGTGTCACCGGCTTTATCGTCGAGAACGAAGCGCAGGCAGTCGAAGCGGTCAACAAGGTGGGAAGCCTCGATCGCCGCCGCATCCGCGCCCGGTTCGAGGAGCGCTTTACCGCAGACCGCATGGCGCGGGACTATATCGAGATATACAAGAGGATGCTGAAGTCGTGATGCGGACAGCGCTTCTCGCCTGGGACTACCCGCCGTCTCCAAGCGGACTTTCGACGGCGGCCAGGGAGATCGCTACGGCGCTCTCTGGCGAGGGCTGCGACGTGACTGTCTTTACGCTCGATCGCTCGGGAGCCGTGGACATAGACGGCGTTCGCGTCGTCGGTTGTGAAATCTCGGATCAATCCCGTATCGGCCGCCTGCGCAGATGGGCTGCGATCGGTCACGCCGCCGCACCGCTGCGGTTCCGCCAGGCCGTTTTGCGTGATCATGCGGCAAAGCCCTTCGACGTGGTGGAAGCAACCAACTGGTACGCGCCAGCGAGTTTGCTGACGGGTCGCCACGGATTTGCGCTTGTGACGCGCAATTCGACGCCCGCTGCCTGGAGCAGGATGGCTGAGCTGCCGGTTCGAGACAAGCTGGACGCGGCGGCTGCGGACTTGCTGGAAAAGAAGCAGGCAGGGTCGAGCGCCGGGCTGATCTCCAATACGGACGAACACGGTCGACGGATCGTCGACCTCTATAAGATCGATAGCCAAATACCGCATCGGACGATCGGTCTTTCGCTGCCGCCTGAATTGCTGAAGACGGCACAGTCATCGCCCTACCCGGCTGGAGAGAAACCTGTCAGAATCCTGTTCGTCGGACGTGCGGAACAGCGCAAGGGTTTTGCAGAGCTGATGGGTGCGGTAGAAATTCTGGCCGCCGAAGTCGCTTCCGGAACACTTCCTCCGTTTCACGTCAATCTGCTCGGCGTGCCGTCCGTCGATCTGCCGTCGCAGATGAGCGCTCGTGCGCGCGAACGGGTAACCGCCCTGGGCCGCCAACCCGACGAAATGCTTCACGACCTCTATCGGCAGGCTCATATCGTTGCGGCACCGTCGCGATACGAAAGCTTCGGACTGGTTTACCAGGAGGCGATTGCGTTCGGGCGGCCCGTGGTTGCGTCGGCTGAAGATCCGAGCGCGCGGGAATTCGTCGGAGCGACCGGAGCCGGGCTACTCGCGGAACGAACGCTTCCCCAGGACATCGCAGCCTCCTTGCGATCCCTTATCCAGTCGCCACAGTTGCGTGAACAACTGCATCATCGCGCCGTGCTGGCAGCCGGCCGTTTCGATAGACCCTATCTCGGTCGCGAGACCATGGCGCTCTACCGGCAGGCAATAGCCAAGTCTGGAAAGGCAAGATCTTGAAGGACGAGACAAACATCCGAGACGAAAGCCATATCGCGATCATCGGCAACTGCCCTGACTTCGTCGATGCCGGGCAGATGACGGATCGCTGTGACTGGGTCACGCGCTTTAACAATACCGCTGGGTTCATGGACGTCTCGGGGACGGAGATCTCCGAACTGGTTCTCGTCAGCCGCGGCGGACAGGCGACTGAATGGCTGGCCGACCCGGAGTTCACCAATCGCCCCGCGATGCGAAAAGCCGCACTGATTACCTTGGTTTTTCCGCCGAGTTCGGATCCCGGCGACGAATGCGGCGCCTTGGAGCTGACGTCGTTGCTGGAGGGCATCGGAAAACGCGTGCGCTATATCGAGCAATCCGTTCACGATCAGGCCCGACAGGAGCTGGAGGCACGTGGCGCGGCGCCGGACGCAGCCTTGAGCTCGGGCTTTGTCTATGCGTTCGAAACCCTCCTCAATCGCCCGGAAGATGCACCGCCTGTGATCGTGGCGGGCTTTTCGTTCGAAGGCTGGGACGGTCATGCCTGGGCCGCCGAAAAGCGCTGGTTCGAAGACATGCAGAAGTCGGGACGGCTCGATATTCGCGGGCTGTAAACCCGTCGTCAGGATAACGGCTGCCGCGTTCTCTGGCTGTCTGAGCCGCTTGCCCGACCAGAATTTCTAAAAGGACGGAACTTCGGTCGGACTCACGCCTTCTAACGCCATGAAAAACAAAATCCTGCTTGTCTCGCTTCTATCCTCAATCACATTCGGAGCCGCGCAAGCGCAGGAATTGACCGCTGAGGTGGTCAATAACGCGGATATTGCGGCTGTTCCGCTAGAGCCAGTCCAGCAGCAGGAGAAGCCTGCCCCGGATCCAGCGATCATTCACCTTCAGGTTCTCCTCGATCGCGCCGGCGCTTCCCCGGGCGTGATCGACGGCCTGGACGGAAACAATGTTCGCAAGGCTGTCGCGGGTTTCGAAGCTCTCCAGAGCCTTCCCGTCGACGGGAAAGTCGACCCCGACGTGGTTACGCGTCTGGCGGACGATCAGCATGTCGTCGGTCCATACCAGATCGATCCCGATGATGCTGCAGACATCGTCGCCGAGATTCCAAAGGATTATGCCGAACAGGCCAAGATGGAGCATCTTGGCTTTACCAGCGTCGCTGAAAAGCTCGCCGAGCGGTTCCATATGGACGTGGACCTCGTGCGTGCGCTGAACCCATCGGCGAAATTCGAGGCAGGCGAAACCATCTTGGTCGCCAACATCGGTGCGCCCCGCGCCGGCGTCGTCAAACGGATAGAAGCTCGTCGCAAGGAAGGACAACTGGTCGCTTACGACGATCAGGATGCTATCATCGCGGTTTATCCGGCCACGATCGGGAGCGAGGATAATCCTTCGCCCTCCGGCAAGCATAAGGTCAACGGCGTCGCCCGTAACCCGACCTATGAATACAATCCAAAAATCAACTTCCAGCAGGGACAAAACAAGTCCAAGCTCACACTCCCGAGCGGTGCCAACAATCCGGTCGGAACGGTATGGATCGATCTGTCGGAGCCGACCTATGGCATTCACGGAACGCCGGAGCCGTCGCTGATCGATAAGGCGGGCTCGCACGGTTGTGTGCGTCTCACGAACTGGGACGCCGAGGAACTGGCCAGCATGGTGAAGCCCGGCGTGATGGTCGAATTCGAAGACGAAAGCGTTACTTCGTCACGCGCGCATAGGCGCCCAGAATGAGCCGTTCGGCGCGCAGAAGGTAGGCCTCGAGCATGATGGATGCTTCCTGCGCGCGACCCGCTTCCAGTTCGGTGAGGATCTCGAGGTTCTGGTCGATGAACGGACCATGCAGCAGCTCCGGATCGCGCAGTAGGCCGAAGACGAGGCGCAGTTCCAGGGATATCTGTGCGTAGAAGGCCGAAAGGCGTGAGCTGTCGGCGAGTTCCACGACGGCTGAATGGAATGCGATATCGGCAGTACCGACGCTCAACCAGTCCTTCGTCTCCCGCGAGAGTGCCGCCGCCTCGACGGCCGCCCGCATTTTCGCAACGCCCGGATGGCGCGGATGCGCATTGGCAATTGCCGAGCATTCGATAACCCGCCGGACGCGGTAGATATCGATGATTGTTGCCATGCTGGGCGTCGAAACGAAAACGCCCCGATTGGCTTCGTATCGCAGCAGCCCTTCCTTGGTCAGAATGCGGAATACTTCGCGCAACGTGTTGCGTGATACCTGCATCTCGTCGCTAAGCGTCAATTCTGAAAGGTGACTGCCGGGAGTAAGCCTGCCGGAGATAACCTGTTCGCGGATACGACTGGCAACGCTTTCGGCAAGCGTCTGCACCGGCTCGCCCGGACGCGCAATCACTGGACCGTTGCCGTCTGGAACAGAAAGTACGCCTTTATCAGCGCCTTGCAGTTTGCGTTCAGCCAAGCCTTTGCCCCTCGCTCCGGATCTCGTCTCAATTTTCGGTAAAGCGCTTCGAACCCCGTCACAAGCGAAATGAGCCGAACTCGAACCCGCATGGTCCACTAAACCGTGCAAAACGCGGGTGACGCATCATTATTGCGCATTTGCCTAACTGTAGAGCAACATATAAAAATTGTTCAACACTCTGGACAGCATTGTTCGCCTTTGTTAGCGTCTAGTCAACGAGGATGAGGGCGCGCGGACAGTATGCTGACCATCGACATCAACAGTGACTTGGGCGAGAGCTTCGGCGCCTGGAAGATGGGTGACGATTCCGCCATGCTCGACGTGGTGAGCAGCGCCAACGTCGCCTGTGGTTTCCACGCCGGCGATCCGGCAGGGATTCTCAAGACAGTGAAGGCCGCCGCAGAACGTGGCGTGGCGATTGGTGCGCATGTCGGCTATCGCGATCTGGCAGGCTTTGGCCGTCGCAACATGGATCCTTCGAGCGAAGAACTGATTGGCGACGTGATCTATCAGATCGGCGCCTTGCAGGGCCTGGCCAAGGCTGCCGGCACCCGCGTTACCTATGTGAAGCCGCATGGCGCGCTCTACAATACGATCGCCATCGACGCGCGGCAGGCAGCCGATGTGATCGCCGCAATCCGGGCCATCGATCCTTCGCTGGTGCTGATGGCGCTGGCCGGTTCACAGCTGGTTGAGCAGGCCCGTAGTGCCGGCCTGACCGTCGTTGCCGAGGCCTTTGCCGATCGCGCCTATACGCCGGAAGGCAACCTTGTCTCCCGCCGCGAAAAAGGCTCGGTCCTGCATGATCCCGAACTCGTGGCCCAGCGGATGCTGCGCATGGTCCGCGACGGTGCGATCGAAGCGATCGACGGCACGATGACGAAGATCGATGCGCAGTCCATCTGCGTGCATGGCGACAGCCCAGGCGCAGTCGCGATCGCGCAGCGGCTGCGCGCGCTTCTGGAAGAATCCGGCCATGCCGTCCAGCCCTTCGCGCCGGCCGTATAACCCGGCATGCATATAGCTCCCCCGTCCATGCCTCGTGATACATCCATGCGCTTTCTGCCCGTGCGTGACGACAGCATTCTGGTCGAACTCGCCGATCTGGCCGAGGCGCTGGCGCTGTTCGATGCGCTGGAAACCAACCCAGTCGACGGTATCCGCGAGATCATCCCGGCAGCACGCACGCTGCTGATTGCGTTCGATCCTAGTATGATTTCAAACGATGCGCTGACGGATGCGGTTGCCGCGCTCGCGGGTGGCGAGCGCAAGGCGGCGTCTGGTCCGCTGGTCGAAATCCCAGTTCGTTACGATGGCGAGGATCTTGGCGAAGTTGCCACCATCCTCGGCATGAGCGTCGCGGACGTTATTCGCCTGCACGGCGAAAGCGAGTATGTCGCAGCCTTTACCGGTTTCGCGCCCGGTTTCGCCTATCTCTCCGGCGGCGATCAGCGGCTTAACGTACCCCGACGCAAATCGCCCCGGACCCGGGTTCCGGCCGGCGCCGTCGGCCTTGCCGGAGAATTCAGCGGCATCTATCCCAAGACCAGCCCAGGCGGCTGGCAGCTGATCGGCACGACGCCGCTTGCCATGTTCGATATCGATCGCGCACCCGCCTCGCTTCTCCAGCCGGGAAGTCGCGTGCGTTTTCGCGATATGGCGGCCGACAAAGCCTACGAAGTTTCGGCCCCTGCGAAAACTGCGACTGCTCCGGTTGCGGCAAGCTATTCAAACTGCGCAATCGAGGTTCTGGCCGTCGGCCTGCCGGTCCTGTTTCAGGATCTCGGCCGCGCTGGTCAAGCAAACCAGGGCATCAGCGTATCTGGCGCAGTCGATCGCAGCAGTTTCAAGGCCGCCAACCGCCTCGTCGGCAATCCGGTCGGCACGCCGGCGCTGGAGATCTCGCTTGGCGGCTTCCGTTTTCGCATGCGCGGCCGCGGCGTGATTGCGGTGACGGGTGCATTCACGCCGATCACGATTGTCACCACCTTTGGCCGAAAGCTGTCGGTAGCCCATGGCGAAGCAATCGCGCTCGATGACGGCGACATCGTTTCGCTCGGGCAACCGACAGCCGGCATGCGCTCCTATCTGGCACTGCGCGGCGGCTTTGACGTGACGCCGGTTCTCGGCAGCGCGGCGACGGATACCCTGGCGCAGATCGGGCCTGCAGCACTTGGCGCGGGCGCCGTTATCGGAATTCGCCCGCCGGTGCTGGGATCGACCGTTGCTGCGCCAGAACGACCGGCGTTCGACATGCCGGACACTGTGGAGACCGTCGTGCTCGACGTGGTCATGGGCCCGCGCACAGACTGGTTCACACAAAGCGCCGTCGAGACATTCCTGTCCCAGGAATGGTCGGTAACGCCGCAATCGAGCCGGGTCGGCATCCGTCTTTCCGGTGAAGCGCTGGAGCGCCAGAACCACGCAGAGTTGCCGAGCGAGGCAACCGTGCGCGGGGCGCTTCAGGTGCCGGCGAGCGGTCAGCCGGTCCTGTTCCTTGCCGATCATCCGCTGACCGGCGGTTATCCGGTCATTGCCAATGTCGCCCGCCATCATCTCGATCTCGCAGGCCAGATCCCTGTCGGAGCGAAGATCCGTTTCAACGCGATCAGCGCCTTCGCTCCCCGGTCCATCTTAGGAAAATACCCATGAAGAAGGTTCTGATAGCTAACCGCGGCGAGATCGCGGTGCGGATCATTCGGGCCGGCAAGGATTACGGCCTGACCTCGGTTGCCGTCTACGCGGACGCCGATGCCGATGCGATGTTCGTGGCGCAGGCCGATGAGGCATATTCCCTGAACGGTGCCACGGCCCGGGAAACCTATATCGACATCGAGAAGCTGATCGCGGTCGCAAAGCGCTCCGGCGCCGACGCCGTGCATCCCGGCTATGGCTTTCTCTCCGAGCGCGCGGAATTCGCAAAGGCTGTCATCGATGCCGGGCTGGTCTGGATCGGTCCAGCCCCTCACGTGATCGAGGCGCTCGGCGACAAGCTCCAGGCCCGCGCGATCGCCCAAAAGGTCGGTGCACCGCTCGTTGCCGGTAGCGACGGAGCGATCACCTCGCCTGCCCAGGCCCTTTCTTTCGCACGCCAATTCGGCATGCCGATTGCCATCAAGGCGGCGCATGGTGGCGGCGGACGCGGCCTGAAGATCGCCCGCGATCTCGACGAGGTCGAAGAACTGTTCTCATCGGCAACGCGCGAAGCGGTCGCAGCCTTCGGTCGTGGCGAGTGCTATGTCGAGCAGTTCCTGGACCGGCCGAGGCATATCGAAGCCCAGGTGCTGGCGGACAGCCACGGCAATGTACTCGTCGTCGGCACACGCGACTGCTCGCTGCAGCGGCGCAACCAGAAGCTCGTCGAGGAAGCCCCCGCACCGTTCCTCTCGGACGAGCAGCGCGAAAAGATCCACGCGGCCTCGCGCGATATCTGCGCAGAGGCTGGCTATACCGGTGCCGGCACAGTCGAATTCCTGCTCAGCGCCGATGGCGTCATCTCCTTCCTCGAGGTGAATACCCGCCTGCAGGTGGAACATCCGATCACCGAAGAGACTACCGGTCTCGACCTCGTCATCGAACAGTTCCGCATTGCCGAAGGCCTGCCGATCAGCGTGACCACGATGCCGGAGCCGCGTGGCCACGCGATCGAATTCCGCATCAATATGGAAGATCCCGGTCGCGGCTTCCTGCCGTCCGCCGGCGAGATCTCGAATTTCACGGCGCCATCGGGGCCGGGCGTACGTCTCGATAGCGGCGTCACGACGGGTTCGGTCATTCCGCCGATGTTCGACTCGCTGGCTGCAAAGCTCGTCGTCTGGGGTGCGACGCGCGATCAGGCCATTGCCCGTGCCCGCCGCGCGCTCAGCGAATTCACGATCGAGGGCGTGCCGTCCGTCCTGCCGTTCCACCGTGCGGTGCTCGATCATGCGGATTTCTCAGGCGCGGACTTCCGCGTCCACACGCGCTGGATCGAAACGGATTTCGCCGAGATGCTCGAAGACGCTGCCCGCCCTGCCCCGGCATCCGCCAGCGGGCTTCTTCGCGGCCATGTCGAGATCGACGGCAAACGTGTCGAGATCGGCATCCCCGATACGTTTCTGCGCCTGTTGGGCCAGATGCCGGCGACGGCATCGAGCGCCGGACCGGACGCTGCCGAGAATGATGCCGGCGCTGTTCGCGCCTCCGTTCCCGGCCTGCTCGTGCAATGGAATGTCGAGGATGGCGCAGCCGTCCGTGAAGGCGAAGTTCTTGCCATGATGGACGTGATGAAGATGGAAACCGCCGTCACCGCACCTGTTAACGGTATCATCAGCCTACTGGCAAAGGCCGGATCCTCCCAGACTGCCGGCGCAGTCATTGCCCGTATCGCCCCGGACGACGCCGGAACCACTAGCACGACGGAGACGCGGACATGAGCATGACCGAAAACAGCAAGCCGCTCCTGTCGGTCGAACGCCTGAGCGTCGAATTCGGCGAAAGCCGCGTCGTCGACGACCTGTCCTTTACCGTCGAGGCCGGCCAGACGGTCGCCGTGGTCGGCGAGTCCGGTTCGGGCAAATCGGTGACCTCGCTGTCGACCATGCGTCTCGCCGACATGATGGGTGCAAACTATGCATCCGGTCGCATCATGTTCAACGGCCGCGACCTGTTGCAAGCCAGCCAGAAAGAGATGCGGTCGGTCCGCGGCAAGGAGATCGCCATGATCTTCCAGGAGCCGATGACCTCGCTCAACCCGGTCTTCACCATCGGCGACCAGATCTGCGAAGTGCTTGTCCTACACGAGAAGATGAGCAAGAGCGCGGCCCTGGCCGAGGCCGGCCGGCTGCTCGACATGGTGCGCCTGCCCGACTCTGAAGAACTTCTGACCCGCTTTCCGCACCAGCTGTCCGGCGGCATGCGTCAGCGCGTGATGATCGCGATGGCGCTTGCCTGCCGCCCGAAGCTGCTGATTGCCGACGAGCCGACGACTGCGCTCGACGTTACCATCCAGGCGCAGATCCTCAACATCATGCGGGATCTGCAGAAGACGCTCGGCATGGGCATGGTGTTCATCACCCATGACATGGGCGTCGTTGCCGAAATGGCAGACCATGTCGTCGTCATGTGGAAGGGTAAGAAAGTCGAGGAAGGTCTGGTTCGCGAGATCTTCGCCAACCCGCAGCATCCCTATACTCAGGCCCTGCTTTCGGCCGTGCCGAAGCTCGGCAGCATGATGGGAGAGGCTTTCCCGAAGCGTCTGCCACTGACCATTTTGCAGGATGGCAAGCCGACCGTCGTCGGCGTGGAGCGGATCCAGGACACGGTCAAGAATGGCGCAACGCCGCTCCTGTCCGTCAAGGATCTCTACGTCCGCTTCGACATCAAGAAGAACCTGTTCGGCAAGGCCACCCATCGCTTGAGCGCCGTGCAGAAAGTGAGTTTCGACATCAACCCCGGTGAGACGCTGGCACTGGTTGGCGAAAGCGGATCGGGCAAGTCGACGATCGGCCGGACGATCCAGCAGCTTCAGTCTGCCATGTCCGGCGACATTGCCTTCAATGGCCGAACCTTCTCGTCGATGTCCGCTGCCGAGCGATTCCGCTTGCGCCAGGATGTGCAGTACATCTTCCAGGACCCGTTCGCCTCGCTTGACCCGCGCAAAACCGTCGGCTTCTCGATCGCCGAGCCGATCAACACCCACAGCCTGATCTCCGATAGCAAGGCCGTCCGCCGCCGCGTCGACGAACTGCTGGAACGTGTCGGCCTCACCTCCGATGTCGCAACCCGTTATCCGCACGAGTTTTCCGGCGGCCAGCGGCAGCGCGTCTGCATTGCCCGCGCGCTTGCCTCCGATCCGAAGCTGATCATTGCCGACGAGGCGCTGTCGGCGCTCGACGTGTCGATCCAGGCACAGATCATCAACCTGTTCATGGATCTGCAGGCCGAACGCGGTCTCGCCTACCTGTTCATCAGCCATGACATGGCCGTGGTCGAGAAAATGAGCCACCGCGTCGCGGTTCTGTTTCTCGGCCAGATCATGGAACTTGGCTCACGACGCCAGGTTTTCGAGACGCCGGCCCACGATTACACCCGTCGCCTTCTGTCCGCCGTACCGGTCGCCGATCCGACCGTCGCCCGCCAATCGGCGATGATCGAGGGCGAAATTCCCAATCCGGTGAGGCGCGTCGGTGACGAGCCCGCCATCCTCGTGCACGAGGAAATCAATCCAGGCCACTTCGTCGCGAAGAGCGCCTGAAACCAGCGACACAATCGCAACCATCTGAAGAGGAACAGATCAATGACAACAATCAAACGGGGACTGAAGGCGACCGCAGTGGCGCTTGCGCTCTCGACAGCTTTCGCGTCGGCGCCCGCCTTCGCTGCCGGAAAGCTGACCATTTCGAGCCCACAGGATCCGGGCAGCTGGGATCCGATCGATACGTTTCTCGTGCAGTGGGCAGCCGTTGCCACCAACATCTTCGACGGTCTGACCTATCGCGGTCCGGACCTGAAGCTCGTTCCGGGTCTGGCTGAGTCCTGGGAAGAACTCGACGAAGGAAAGCGGATCCGCTTCAAGCTGCGCCAGAATGTGAAGTTCCACAACGGCGAGCCCTTCAACGCAGCCGCCGTCAAGTTCACCTTCGAGCGCCTTCTCGGCGAACAGGGTGCCAAGGGCCCACAGCGTTCGAACTACATCTCGATCGAGAGCATCGACGTCATCGACGACTATACGGTCGACCTGAAGCTCAAGGCTGCCGATCCGGTTCTTCTGACCAAGCTCGCCGGTTACGGCGCGATGATCGTTCCGCCGAAATACATCCAGGAAAAGGGTGAGGACAATTTCAACCTCAACCCGGTCGGCACGGGCGCGTTCAAGTTCGTATCCTACCAGCCCAAGGTCGACATCAAGCTCGAAGCCAATGCCGACTATTGGGGCGGCGCGCCGAAACTGTCGGAACTCCAGTTCCGCTTTATCGCTGAGCCGGCAACCGCTGTTGCCGAACTGCAGGCTGGCCGCGTCGATCTGGTGATCCCGCCGACCATTCCGATCGGCATGCTGCCGGTCATCGAAGGCGACAACAAGCTGGAAATCGTTTCCGTTCCCGGCCCGACCGTCGACGCGCTGCGCTTCAACACCCGTGACGGCATCACAGCCGACCCGAAGGTGCGCAAGGCGATCATCATGGCTGTCGATCGCGGCACGATCGTCAAGTCGATCCTCGCCGGCCAGGCCTCCGAGATCACCAGCTTCCAGAGCGCGCTTTCCTTCGGCTTCGATCCTGATCTCAAGGCAATCCCTTATGATCCGGCCGGTGCCAAGATGCTGCTGGCAGAGGCCGGCGTGAAGGCTGGTGCGACGCTGCAGATCGATATCCGCGGCAATGATGCGACGATGAACGAAGTGGCGCAGGTCATTTCGAGCTACCTGTCGATGGTCGGTATCACCGCCACCATCAAGCCTTACGAAACCAACGTTCTGCTGAACGACATCATCCCGCAGGGCAAGACCGGCGCGATGTTCCAGCAGAAGTGGGGCGGCTGGACGTTCGACTACGACAACACCGCCTATTCGATGTACCACTCGGGCGAAAAGTGGAACCCGTACGATAAGGACGAAAAGCTGGACAAGCTGCTGGAATCGCAGCGTCCGCTGACCGACCGTGCGGCCCGCGAAAAGATCCTGCGGGAAGTCGGCGCCTATGCGTCGGAACGCGCGCTCGAACTGCCGCTCTACAACAGCAACGCCATCTTCGGCATCAACAAGCGGGTCAAGGGCTTCATCGCGCCCCCGGACAACCGCCTGAAGCTGACCGACGTCACCGTCGAATAGTCATCTGAAAAGCCACCCCGCCCGGGCCAACCCGGGCGGGGCCGAACTTCTCCTTAAGGACAACACAGTGGCCGGTTTCCTCATCAAGCGATTGCTACAGGCAATTTTCGTCGTCATCGCCATCACGCTCATCGTCTCGTTCGCCATTCGCCTGACCGGTGATCCGGCCGTCACGATGTTCCAGGGCGGCGGTAGCATGACGGAAGACGATCTGGCGCGCATTCGCGCAGCGCTCGGAACCGACCAGCCGTTCCTCGTCCAGTACTGGACGTTCATGAAGGGGCTGGTCACGCTCGATTTCGGCCGCAGCTTTTCCGGCGGCACGTCGGTCTCGATGCTGATCGGCAATGCCCTGCCGGCGACCCTGCTGCTCGCCTTTATCTCGATGTTCGTGTCGATCGCGCTTTCGATCCCGCTCGGCATCAAGGCTGCCACCTCGCGCGGCAAGGCTGCCGACCAGGCCATCCGCATTTTCTCGCTGATCGGCCTGTCGTTTCCGAATTTCTGGCTCGCCACCATGCTGGTCCTCTTGTTCTCCATCACGCTCGGCTGGCTGCCGCCAAGCGGCATGTCGGGCTTTTCGAGCTATGTCATGCCGGCCGTCACCATGGGCGTGATCCTGACCGCGACGAATGTGCGTCTTGTCCGCACCTCGATGCTGGAAACGCTGCAGTCGCAATATATCATGGTCGCGCGCGCCAAGGGCTTGAGCGAGAACAAGGTTCTCTACAAGCACGCGCTGCGCAACTGCGCCATTCCGCTGATCACCTATTTCGGCCTGCAGTTCGGCGGCCTGCTCGGCGGCATCGTCGTCATCGAGCGTGTCTTCAACTGGCCGGGACTGGGCACGCTTGCCTTCGACGCCGTCGGCGCCCGCGATTTTCCCGTGCTTCAGGCCGTCATCACCGTTTTGTCGCTGATGATCGTCGGCATCAACCTTCTGGTCGACATCGCCTATGGCCTCGTCGATCCCCGCATCCGCACGGAGTAACCGGCAATGGCAACAAAAACCTCTAGCCGGTGGCGCTTCGCAAGCCTCGAATTCATCCTAGGCACGGTCCTGACCGTCGTCATCTGCCTCGCAGTGCTGTTTTCCGACCTGCTGTTTCCGGGCGGCGCCGACAAGATCGACCTGATGGCGCGGCTTGCCAAACCCTTTGCAACCGCCGCTCACCCGTTCGGAACCGATCCGCTGGGCCGTGACGTGCTGGCGCGTGTTGTCGCCGGCGGCAAGATCTCGCTTCTGGTCGGCTTCACCTCCGTCATCGGCGCCGTCGTCTTCGGCGTGCTGGTAGGCCTGATCGCCGGCTATTACCGCGGTTTCTGGGACATGCTGGTGATGCGTTTTGCCGACCTGCAGCTCGCGATGCCGTTCATTCTGCTCGCTATCACATTCATCGCCATCGTCGGCGGAAGCCTGACCAACACGATCATCCTTCTGATTGTGTCGCAATGGGTGCAGTATGCGCGTCTGGTGCGCGGCTCGGTGCTGACGCTGCGCGAACGCGAGTTCATCCTCTCGGCGCGCGCGATCGGGGTGAAGGACTGGCGCATCATCATCCAGCATCTTCTGCCGAACCTGATCGGCCCGGTGATCGTGCTGATGACACTCAACGTCGCCAACAACATCCTGCTGGAAAGCAGCCTGACCTTCCTCGGCCTCGGCGTCGATCCGACCATCCCAAGCTGGGGCGGCATGCTGGCCGACGGCCGCACCTATTTGCAGACCGCATGGTGGGTCAGCGTCTTCCCGGGTCTTGCCATCCTGCTCACCGTGCTCGGCCTCAACCTCCTCGGAGACTGGCTGCGCGACAGTCTCGATCCGACCGGCCGCACGTCCCGATAACCAGCACGGCATCAACGAGGGTTAAGCGTCATGACTTCGATCTTTGAAACCAAACTGGAGCGTACGCTCGACACGCTGGTTGCAAGCGCTGCGCCCGGCCAGTCCATCGAGGCCTGGACATTCGACGACACGACGAGCCGTCGTGCCGCCGAACAGGCGTTGAAGAACAAAGGCGTCACGGCGCGGATCCGCAGCGCCTACAAGCCGCTTCTGTTTGCGTTTCTGGAAGAGATCGACCGAGAAGGCGTCACAGCGATCCAGGTGCGTTATCCGGTTCATGCGGACGCCCCAGCCAACCGTTTCCGGCTCGAGGCCTATCCGCTTGCGGCACTTGTCGGAGACGCTGATATCGCGTTCATCGCGCGGGAAGATGACGAACTGGTCTATGACGTCACGCTCACCCGCAACGGCCAGACGGAAACGCTGAAGGTTCAGGCGCCGAACCGCGTGCATACAGATGCGGTCGGGGAAACCAATCTCTCCCCGACCGGCTGGATCAGCCGCGATGGCGCGACCGGCGAGCGCTTGGAGACGGATTACGAGCGCCTGTTCAGCCTCGCAATCGACGCGATCGCAAACCACGACTGGGGCAACGAAGAACCCTATTTCGAAGAACTCAACATCGCCGTTTCCTATCCGGCGGAAGACATGCCGCTGGCGGTTGGCGACGAGGTCGTCAGCCTCCGCGAGGCCCTGCACGAGGACTTCTATTT
This sequence comes from Rhizobium sp. Leaf321, assembly GCF_001423215.1. Classification (NCBI taxonomy): domain Bacteria; kingdom Pseudomonadati; phylum Pseudomonadota; class Alphaproteobacteria; order Hyphomicrobiales; family Rhizobiaceae; genus Rhizobium; species Rhizobium sp. Leaf321. Next base: position 480,938 of record NZ_LMOF01000005.1, read on the forward strand.
CTCGCTGCTGGAATTCTTCCAGAAGAAGTCCGGACGCCCGCTCGGCGACCGTGGTCTGAAGCCAGGCCAGATCGTGCCGGAGATCGTGCGCAGCAACGGCGAGGTCAGCGTGCGGCTCGAAACCCGGCCGCTGAGCACCGGTTTCCAGGATGGCCCGGAACAGGCAATCGATACGGCAAGCGAGCCACCGGCCGTGTCGCAGATGTCGAGATTGCTGGCGGGGATCGGCGGCGAGGAATTCGATGCCCGGTCGCGATCCGGTCGCGTTCTCTCGGCGCGTTACGTCAGAGGCAGCGACGCGGCGGTCATGATCAGCGGCGGCCAGCATCCGAACGAGACAACCGGCATTGTCGGCGCGATCCGCGCTGCCCGTGCGCTCAAGCAGCGTGCCGGCGCCCATTTCACCATCTCGCCGATCGAGAACCCGGATGGCTACGCGCTGCACCAGCGCCTGCGTGTCGATAACCCGCGCCACATGCACCACGCCGCCCGCTACACCGCGCTCGGCGACGATCTCGAATACCGCACAGTGGAAAATTCCGGCCAGCATCTCAACGAGAAAGCCATCCGTTTCACAGCGCAGGAATTGAGCGGCGCACAGCTGCATATCAACCTGCACGGCTATCCATCGCATGAATGGACGCGGCCGCTATCCGGCTATGTGCCGCGCGGTTTTAGCATGTGGACGCTTCCGAAGGGTTTCTTCCTGATCATGCGCCACCACGCCGGCTGGACGCAGCAGGCGGAAGCCATCCTCGACCACGTCACCCGGCATCTCGGCGCAATTCCAGGCATTCTCGACTACAACAATCGCCAGATCGCACTCTACGAAACCCATGCCGGCGAGACGGGTTTCCGCATCATCAACGGCTTCCCGTGCCTGTCGTCCGTCGACGATCGCCATACCGTACCGCTGACGCTGATCACCGAATATCCTGACGAGACTATCTACGGCGACGATTTCGTCACGGGCCATACGGCGCAGATGGAGACGGTGATCTCGGCCTATGACGTCTGGCAGACGCTTAACGCCTATACGTCGTAAGGTGACAGGCTCCCGGCGCTGCGTCTAGTTCGTTGCAGGCGGTTCGGTTACCCGATCTCGCCTGATCGCCTCTGAAAAGTCCTCGGACATGCCCGCCGCCTTGGCTTTCTCGGCAATATGGGACTGCTTCCTGAGCACCGCCATCGGGGACCCAGTGTCGAGGATGCCCTGATCGTAGGCGTATTCGGGTAGATAGCCGTTCACATACAGCCGCCAGTCGAGAGGGACCGTGCCTCCAAGCGTTCTGACGATGGCCACAACCGCAGTCGTGCAGTTCGTCATCAGCGAGTTGTACCACTGCGGCTGGCGGGACAGCTTGTTTGCATCCTCGACATAGGCGACCAGGAGGTTGCGTGCTGTCTGCGGCAAGACGTTCACCCGGTAGAGCTGGACGTCCTCGCCGCGCACGATCGTACGAACCCCGATAATATCCCGCTCCTCTGCCGCGACGATCACAAGCGGATTGCTCTTGAAGAGATCCGCGATCGGCGAAAACGCGCCTCCGCGCTTGCGGCGGACCTCGACGGACCAGGCGACGTGCTCGCCATTCGAGAAGCCGAAGCTGACCAGCATGTGGCCCATCAGCGGTCCCGACCAGTAGGACATGAAGAGATCAACCGACGTCAGCGTCTTTAGATCATACGTCTTGGTCTTCCAGTTTTCGGTATAGTCGGTATCGCTTCTCCAGGTGAAGTCTCGCACACCGTTCAGGGTCAACGTGTCGCCCGAGATCGTTCCGGTGACCTGTCGCGCAACGTCCGGCGACCAGTCTCCTACCGCTGGGGGCGCGAGCGTGAACCACCACGAAAGCACGATCGCGAAGGCCACCGAGAACACGCCCGTCGGAGCCCGCCATCGGTGGCGGATCACAGAGACGATGGTCCAGACACCGAGAGCGGCAAACAGCGCAGCGAACATCGCTCTTGCCGGGAGCGGCAATGGCAGACGGTACCACAGTGCCAGCGATGACCACGCCGAGACGAGTAGAATGACGATAAAAACGCCCGTCAGGGCGAGGAAGTGGAATGCTCGGCGCAAATCGGTGTCTCTCGGTTCAACACACGCAACATAGGGTGACAATCGACAAGTGCGACCACGCACGGACACAAGAATGAGAGAGAAGGATCAAGCATCCTTCCCTGGTCTATCGCCAGAAACCGCAAGCTCAGCGGCCGCCGACGACCGCGCCTGCCAATCTGAACGGACTTGAAATGACCGATGCCGCGACGTCGAAGACGAAGGCACCCGCCTCCGGCACCGAAACCGCCCCGCCACCCGCCTGCGCAAGCTGCGGACCCAGCTGCGCGAGATTGGCGTACCGGTCGTGCCCAACGCCATCTGCTGCCTTGACCGACGAGATGTCGATGATCCGCAGACCATAGCGCAAGGCTGCGTCGCGCACCGAAGGGCTATCGACATTGAGCGATCCCGCGCGCGGCTTCTCGCCGCTGATGAAACTGGAGATCTTGAGCGCCTTGTCGTCCTTGGAAACAAACAGCGTGATGGGGGTACGCATCCGCCCAACGACCTCCAGCTGCGACCTGAACAGATCGTCGTCAATGTCTGGAGCCGCGAGCACGACGACCAACTTGTCGAGGACGTCGCCGCGGCCTTCCAGCTTCAGCTGGCGAAGTGTTTCCATGATCAGGAACCCGCCGATGCTATGCCCGAACAGGATGACCCGTTTCACATCGCGTTTGGCTGCCATCGATTTGACGAGCCAGACCAGGGTGTCACGCGAAGCCAGGGCCGCGTCACGATCCGCGAGATATCCCGCAAGGGATCCCTGCGACGGCCAAGAGAAAAGGACGGGCTTTCCATCCGTCTTGGAATCGGCTGCGACCTGAGCGAGCCGGTACAATCCCTCTTGGAACGTATAGTTATACCCGTGGACAAAGATGCCAACCGCCCCATCCTTGTTGGGCGCGTCCGCCAACGCCAGAAACTGTTTTTGGTCGAGAGAGCGTCTTTCGGAAACAACCATGTCCGTCGACGCGTCGGGTCTACCGACAGGCCATTCGATCTTCGGCGGGCGGTGCGAGGGCGGGATTGCGACCGTGAACGTTTCGAAGGCCGGATCTGCGTTACGGCGGGACGAGTATCCGTCGCCGTCCCGCGACCGGTTCGTCGCAGTAAGGACGGTAAGCTGACGGCTGGATGCCGGGTTGACCGCGACCGGATCGAGAACAGAGGCCGAAGGCCTGTTGGCACAGGCAACGAGCTGAGCGGACACGATCGCGATAATCGCAGCCGAGATCCATCGCCGCGTCAATACGGAATACTGCATCGTAACCAGCGACTTTCGAAAGGTGAATGGTGCCGGTTGATGCCACGAAATGTTGCCGAACTCAACTGGCTGAAACCCACGCTAAATTCGCCTGCACCACCTGGCCAGTCGACCGGAACGCGAGTGCATCATTCAAGCTGAAATTAGAGGGAGGCCTGGCTTTGAAGACCCCGGACGGTGCTGCCACGGTCCGGGGTCTAGTCTTTGTTACACATGGCGAATTCATGGCCGGATTAGGCTGCTTGAGCCAGTCAGTCAGCGATCTTCACGATCAGCTTTCCAAAATTGCCGCCGGTGAGCATGCCGATGAAAGCCTCGGGCGCACGTTCGAGGCCGTCAACGATATCTTCCCGATACTTTATGTCGCCGGACGCGACGCGCGGGCCGACCTCATCGAGGAAGTCTCCAAAGTGGCTGATGAATTCAGTCTGGATGAAGCCGCGGATGAGAAGGCTGCGCCTCAAAACCGCCGACATGGTGATCGGAAGCCTGTCCGTTTCCGCAGATCCGGCGCCATTGTAGTGCGCGACAAGCCCGCAGACGGGGACACGGGCAAACTGGTTCAGCAGCGGCAGGACGGCGTCCCAAACGTGCCCGCCGACATTTTCGAAATAGACATCGACGCCGTCAGGGCATGCAGCAGCGAGATCGGACGCAAAATCTTTCGAGCGGTGATCGACAACGGCGTCAAAGCCGAGGCCATCTTTCACATACGCACATTTGTCCGGTCCGCCGGCAATCCCGACTGCCCTCGCCCCGGCAAGTTTCGCAAGCTGGCCGACCAGCGAACCGACAGGCCCGGAGGCAGCGGCGACAACGACGGTCTCGCCTTGCTTCGGCTTCCCGATGAACTTCATTCCGCTCCAGGCGGTCGAGCCGGGCATTCCCAGCACGCCGAGTGCCGTCGTCAGCGTTGCGCCGTGCGTTTCGACACGAGTCAGGGTATCTCCGTGGACAACCGCATTGGTCGTCCATCCGGTCCGAGCACGAACGATATCGCCGGGCGAAAAGGCTGTGTGGCGAGACTTCACCACTTCGCAGATCGTTTCGCCTTCCATAACGCCATCAATGGGAACGGGCGCTGCATAAGACTTTGCGTCGCTCATGCGACCGCGCATGTAAGGGTCGAGCGAAAGATAGAGGCATCGCAAGGTGACCTCTCCTTCTGCTGCTTCCGGGAGTTCGAAATTCTCGATGCGGAAATTCTCAGCCTCGGGCTGACCGGTCGGTCGGCTTGCCAAGACGATGCGGCGAATGGCGGTCATCCTGTGTGTCTCCTTGTCGTTGTCGACTCCCGGGTGAAGTAGTCGGCGGCACCGATTTGCCAAGGCCGAACCGCGATGGGCGATTAATTTGCTGCCACAAGCTTTCGTGGGGCAGCACAGGTCGGAATTGTGATTTGGACGGACAGACCACCGGCCGGTCTGTTTTCTGCCTTTGCGCCCCCGCCGTGCCATTCCGCCGCACGCCGGGTAATGGCAAGCCCAAGGCCGAAGCCGGAACGGGTGGTGACGGTTGAACTTTGCGAAAACGGCTTGAAGATCGCCTCCAGTTCCGTCTCCGGCACACCCTCGCCGTCGTCCTCGACGGTCACGATCAGCTTCCGGTCCAAGACCTTGGACGTCACACGGACAGCGGTGCTTGGTCCCGTGTGGGTAATGGCGTTGCGGATCACATTTTCCAGCGCGCGGTAGATCAGCTCGCCGTTGACGGAAGCCACGAATGTGTCGACGCCCTCATACTGGACGGTTACCCCGCGTGCCTGTCCCTCGAAGCCGGCATCGTCCACAATCTCACGCAGGAGATCGACAAGGTCGAGCGTCTGCCGCTCGAACCTCGGTGTATCGCGATCCGACAGCCGGGCGAGAGTGAGGATTTCGCCGACCAGTTCGTCGAGCCGCTCGACCTCGCGGCTCATCCGCTCGATCATCACCGCCAGCCGTACGGGGTTCTGTTGCAAAACGCCGATAGCAGCTTGCAGACGCGATAAAGGCGAGCGCAGTTCGTGCGAAATATCGTGGAACAGCTGCTGCTGAGCCATCTGGAGCTCCTGCAACCGGGCAGCGGTGATATCCAGATCGTGCGCCAGCGACGCGATCTCGTCGCGTTTGGCGCCGATCTTGTGGGCGATCCGCACGTCCAGTTCTCCCCTGGCAAGCGAGCGCAGCCCATAGCGCAGCTGCTCGACCGGGGTAATGAAATAGCGGGCGAGCCAATAGGCCGCAGCTGCTGCCGCCAGAAGGGCTGCCAGCCACGGAACAGCCCGAGGCCAGGTTTTAGCCATCATGCTCGGCGCTGCGCCGGCAATTTCCAGGCGATAACACTCTCCGTCGCGCACGGCGGTTCGAACGAGCGCCTCCTCATTTTGTTCGGCACAATCGATCGCCGGCCCGTCGGTCGTGACGGTAACCGGGATGTCGCGACCGGTCCGCCGAACCGCCGCCACCAGCCTGGCCGTCGCCTCCAGGCCATCCGACTGGAGCACCTGAGCTGCGGTCTCCAGCGTCAGGCTAAGTTCCCGGCCAGCAACCTCCTCCTCGAACGGTGATTGGAACAGCGTGCTGATCGCAAACAGGATCGCAATCGAGCCGGCCATGGCCAACCAGACGACGGTGAAGAATTTCCAGAACAGGCGATGCATGGTCAGCCTTCCAGCAACTGGTAGCCGCGGCCGCGCACGGCCTGGATCCAGGGCTGCCCATCCGGGCGGGCGCCGAGTTTCTGCCGGATGCTGCTGATGTGGACGTCGATCCGGCGATCGAACGCGGTGAGCGGCTTGGCAAACGCTCGCAACGATATCTCCTGCTTGGAGACAAGCTGGCCGGAGGAGCGGGCAAGCACTTCCAGCAGGCTGAACTCGGTTCCGGTCAGTTCCAGGGGTGCCGCCCGCCACATCGCCCTGCGGTTCGACGGATAAAGCACCAGTTCGCCCGTCCTGATCTCGTTGACGGTGCCGTCCCGCTCGGTTCGGCCCGAGCGGCGCAGGATGGCGCGAATGCGCGCGGCCAGTTCCCCCGGAGAACAGGGCTTGGAGACGTAATCATCGGCTCCGAGATTGAGGCCGGCGATGCGGTCGATATCGTCTCCCCTTGCCGTCAGCATCAGCACCGGCACGTCGCTCACCTGCCGGATCTTGCGGAGAACCTCGATGCCGTTCATCCGCGGCATCATGATGTCGAGCACGATCAGATCCGTCGAGGAGGACATGGCCTCGGCCACGCCGACGCGACCATCCGCGGTCGTTTCGACCGCGAAGCCTTCCTCTGTCAGATACTCGCCCAGCAGGTTGGTCAGCTCGGCATCGTCATCGATCAATAGTAGCTTGGTCATGCCCTGCTCTTGCTCCTTCGATAACTTCAGCTTTACGACCTTGAGGCTGCGAAGACAGCAGTTTTACCTAACTTAACCTGCTCTTGACCGACATTAACATGGCGATCCCTATACTGCGGCCTTCAGTTAAGGCGGTGTCCAATCGATGCGCAGCACTCTTTCTTCAGTTCTACCAGTCCTGGCCATCGCGGCCTTGCTTACCGGATGCACGAGCCTTGGCACTCTCAAGCCGGCGACGCCAGCTGTTGCCGCCTTCTGGCATGCGACGCTTCCGCATGGCGGTCGAACAGCCGATCTCGTGGCTTGGTGGGCAAGCTTCAAGGATCCCTCGCTGGACGCCTTGTTGTACATGGCGGACCGCGAAAACCCGACCATCGAGCAAGCGGTGGCGAATATCGACAAGGCGCGCGCCACGCTCGACAGCACCGCGTCAGGGCTTTTCCCATCGCTCGACGGCTCTACATCGGCAAGCCGTGAGGGCAATAAGGGTAACGACAATAACAGGCTGACCGCCGGGACGACAAAGAGCGGCGGGCTTGATTCCGCCTGGGAAATCGATCTGTTCGGCAAGACCAAGAAGCAGGTGCGCGCCGCTGCATCGCGGGCCGCTGGCGAAGTCTGGTCCTGGCATGATGCCCGCGTTTCGATTGCCGCCGAAGTGGGCGACGACTATGTCCAGTACCGCGCCTGCCGCGAACTGGAGCGCCTCTACCGCGACGAGCTCGCATCGCAGACGGCCACCATCCGCGCCACGGAACGGTCGGCACAATCGGGGTTTACCTCCACCGGCGACCTGGCGCTGGCAAAGGCAAGCGCTGCGGCCTCATCGTCAAGCCTGACGGCCCAGCGCGGCGAGTGCGAGATCCTGATCAAATCGATCACACAATTGACGGGTGGCGACGAACCAGCGGTTCGCCAGCTGCTCGACCAGGGCAAACGGCGTATTCCGCAGCCATCTGCGGTGCGGATCACTGCCGTGCCTGCCGACGTCCTGCGACAGAGGCCCGACGTCAATGCGCTGGAGGCTGAAGTCGCCGCAACGATTTCGGACGTCGGCGCGGCGAAGGCCGATCTTTACCCCAGCCTCAGCCTCAGCGGATCAATCTCGATCAGCCAGTCCACCGTGACCGGCCGATCCGTTCCCTGGTCCTTCGGACCGGCGCTGTCGGTGCCGTTGCTGGATGGCGGTGCACGACGGGCGGCTGTGCGCAGTGCGGTTGCCGACTACGATATCGCGGTTGCGAACTATAAGTCTGGCGTGCTTGGCGCCGTTGCCGAAGTCGAGACGGCGCTGTTGCGGGTCGACACGGCGCTGCGGCGGATCGCCGACGCAAAAAGCGCTGCCGACAACTATCAGCGCTATTTCCGCGCGGTGGACCAGAACTGGGCGTCCGGGGGCGTCAGCATTCTCGACCGCGAAGAAGCTCGCCGATCGGCGCAATCGGCGGCCATCACTCTCATCGAAATCAGGCGCGACGCCGTCCAATACTGGATCGCCCTCTACAAAGCGCTTGGCGGAGGCTGGTCCATTCCGACCGCCGCTGCCTCTTCTGCACGGGAACTCAACTAATGCTTAAAACATCACACCCGCTCACGACGATGGCGCTTGCCTGCGTCGTCTGTCTTGCTTTCACCCCGGCAGGCCGGGCACAGGACGCGACGCAGACGACCGCCGGCGCGGCCGCCCTCACGGTCAGCGTGACGAAACCGGAGGTTTCCCAGTGGCCGGTGCTCATTCCGGCAAGCGGGCGCCTTGCGGCCTGGCATGAAGCAGTGATCTCCGCCGAAGTCAGCGGATTGCGGATCATCGGCATCAATGCGGATGTGGGAGCGACGGTAAAAAAAGGCGAGTTGCTGGTGCAATTCGACGCCGAAACCGCGCAGGCCGAGCTCGAGCAACAGCAGGCAAGCGTCGAGCAGGCAAAGGCCGATCTCGATCAGGCGGTCGCGAATGCCGACCGCGCCCGCGGGCTGACCGGCTCCGGTGCGATCTCCGCCCAGCAGACGACGGAGTATCTGATCACGGAGCGCAAGTCGAAAGCAGCCCTTGCGTCGTCGAAGGCCGCGCTGGCATCCGCGCAGCTGACCCTTGACCGCACGAAGGTCTACGCGAACGACGATGGCGTGATCTCTGAACGGTCCGCGTCGCTTGGCAAGGTGGTGACCGCCGGCGACGAACTGTTCAAGCTGATCCGCCAGAATCGCATCGAGTGGCAGGCGGAGCTGCCGGTCAAGCGGCTGGCCGATGTCAAGGAAGGCACCAAAGCGGTCATTCCGACGCCGCTCGGCGATGTCCGTGGCGAGGTGCGGCTTGTCTCGCCCACGAGCTCGACCGCCAGCGGTCGGGTCACTGTCTATGTCGCCCTGCAGCCCGCAGTCGGAATGCCACAACCGAAGACCGGCATTCTCGTCAGCGGCAATTTCGAATTCAACGCCACCGATGCGCTGACAGTTCCGGCAACGGCAGTCACCCTGAGGGACGGCTTTTCCTACGCGTTCGTCCTCAACGCGACAGATCAGCCGACGGTAACCCGCAAGCGTGTCGAGACCGGCCGGCGGCAAGGCGACCGGGTCGAGATCGTATCGGGGATCGACACGACCGAGGAAGTCGTCGTCTCCGGCGGCGCGTTTCTTGCGGACGGTTCCGTGGTGCGGGTGGTCGATACGGTCGCCGAAGCCGAGACGGAGGCGATGAAGTGAATTTCTCCTCCTGGTCCATCCGCAATCCCGTTCCGCCGATCCTGCTGTTCGTCCTGATGACGGCCTGCGGCCTGTGGGCGTTTAACCGTCTCGACATCCAGAACTTTCCCGACATGGATCTTCCGACGATCGAGATCAGTGCGTCGCTCGACGGGGCCGCCGCCTCACAGCTTGAGACCGAGGTCGCGCGCAAGATCGAAGACGAACTGACGGGCCTGACGCGGCTGGATTCCGTGACCACGACGGTTACCGATGGCTCCGTCAGCATTTCCGTCGCCTTCGAAGTCGGAAAGAACACGCAGGAAGCACTGGACGAGGTAAAGAGCGCCGTCGATCAGGCGCAGGACGACCTGCCGGAAGAAATGAACGCACCGACGGTTTCCAAACAGTCGCTGAACGCGTCGCCGCTGATTACCTATGTGGTGCGGTCAGACACGCTGGATGCGGCGGAACTCTCTTGGTTCATCGACAACAATATGTCGCGTGCCCTGATGGCTGTCGAAGGCGTCGGCGAAGTTGGGCGCCTGGGTGGTGTCGACCGGGAGGCCCGCGTCGAACTCAACGCCAATCTGCTCGATGGCCTCGGTCTGTCTGCAAACGACGTCAACGGGCAGCTCGATTCAGTGCAGTCTGACCTGTCGGGCGGCAAGGGGCGGATCGGCGGCGAAAGCCAGTCTGTCCGAACGCTGGCGGCCGTCGGCAGCGTTGAACAGCTCCGCGCACTGCCGATACCATTGCCGGCCGGAAACTGGGTTCGATTGGACGAACTCGGCACGGTTACCGATTCCCACAGTGATCTCAGCTCGCTTGCCTATATCAACGGCAAACCGGTCATTGCCGCGCAGATCAAGCGGTCCAAGGGATACTCGGACGTCGCCGTTACCGACAGTATCCGCGAACAGATGAAGTCATTCGCGGCAGAAAATCCGCAAGTGACGATCGAAGAGGCCTACAACACGATCGTACCGATCGAGCAGAACTACGAATCTTCGATGCATATGGTCTATGAGGGAGCGTTGATCGCGATCTTCGTGGTCTGGCTCTTTCTGCGTGACTGGCGGGCGACGCTTTTGGCCGCCGTCGCCTTGCCCTTGTCGATCATCCCGACGTTTCTCGTCATGTATCTGCTCGACTATTCGTTGAATACGATCACGCTTCTGGCGCTGTCGCTGGTGGTCGGGATCCTGGTCGACGATGCGATCGTCGAGATCGAGAATATCGAGCGACATCTCAACATGGGGAAAAGCCCCATGGATGCAGCGATGGAAGCCGCCGACGAAATCGGCCTCGCCGTCATCGCCACCACCTTCACCCTGGTCGCCGTGTTCCTGCCGACAGCCTTCATGGGCGGCATTCCCGGCATCATCTTCAAGCAGTTCGGCATCACGGCCTCCGTCGCCGTCCTCGCCTCGCTTCTCGTCGCGCGTCTGGTGACGCCGATGATGGCGGCCTACATCATGAAGCCGAGCGGCAAGGCACACGAAGAGGACGGTCGCCTGATGCGATCCTACCTCTGGGCCGTCAAAGGCGCGCTTCGTCGGCGCTGGATACCGGTGCTCGGTACAGTCGGATTTCTGGCGTTCACGATCCTGCTTCTCAGCCATCTCTCGACCGGGTTCTTTCCGGCATCCGATAGCAGCCAGACCCAGGTCACGATCACGACGCCTCCAAGCTCGACCATTGAATCGACCGACGAAGCAGCGCGAAAGGCATCCTCCGTCATCGCCGGCGTTAATCACGTCACCTCGGTTTTCCAGGCGACGGGCACTGCCTCCACGGGCGGGATGAACAGCACCACGAATGCCAGCACCAACAGTGCGACGCTCGTCGTCAACCTCACGTCGATCGACGACCGCGACGTCAAGCAATCTCAGATCGAAGCGGATTTGCGCAAGGCGCTGGAAACCTTGCCCGGCGTCCGTCTTGAGATCGGATCCGGCGGCAATGGTACGCAGCTGACGCTGACGCTGGCCGGCGACGATTCCGACCTTCTGGAAAAAGCGGCCGCCAGCCTCGAGTCCGACCTGCGCACGCTGCCCGGCATCGGCAACGTGACCTCGTCGGCCGCGACCCAATCGCCGGAGATCACCATCCGCCCTAATCTCGCGGAAGCCGCATCTCTGGGTGTGACCTCGAAGGCGATCGCCGACGCCATTCGGGTCGCAACGGCCGGCGCCTATGATGCGGCCCTGTCGAAGCTCAACCTGCCGGAACGCCAGGTCCCCATCCGGGTCATGCTCGACACGGCGAGCCGGCAATCGCTGGATGCGCTGTCGCTCATCCCGGTCGAGGGCAAGGACGGCAATGTCGCGCTCGGCGCCATCGCCGACATATCGCTAGGCTCCAGCCCCAGCCAGATCGACCGGCTCGACCGGTCGCGCAACGTCTCGCTCACGATCGAGCTCAACGGCCGGAGCCTTTCGGAAGTGACGAACGAGGCAGCGCAGCTTCCCGGCTACAAGAACCTGCCGCAGGGCGTGAAATTCGTCGAGCAGGGAGAGTTGAAGCGCCAGAGCGAGCTGTTCAGCAGTTTCGGATTGGCGATGGCGATCGGCATCTTCTGCGTCTACGCGGTGCTGGTCCTGCTTTTCCATGACTTCCTGCAGCCGGTCACGATCCTGATGGCCTTGCCGCTGGCTCTCGGCGGCGCGCTCTTGCCACTGGTGCTGACGGGAACAAGCTTCTCGATGCCTGCGGTCATCGGCCTGCTGCTTCTGATGGGCATCGTGTCGAAAAACTCGATCCTGCTCGTCGAATACGCGATCGAGGCGCGGCGCGCCGGTATGTCACGCTATGACGCGCTGGTGGATGCCTGCCACAAGCGAGCGCGGCCGATCGTGATGACGACGATCGCCATGGCGGGCGGCATGCTGCCCGCCGCCCTCAGCCTCGTATCCGGCGATTCAAGCTTCCGCCAGCCGATGGGCATCGTGGTGATCGGCGGCCTCATCACCTCAACCTTCCTGAGCTTGCTGGTCATCCCGGTCGTGTTCACATTCCTGGATGATCTTTTGGTCTGGCTGAAAGCGCGGTTCCACACGCGCAAGCAGCACCCCGCAGAGTAGCGCGCGTCTAAGTCTGGCGGCAGCCGAAGCCGGACGGCTTTGATGTCGCGCGCATCAATGCGGATGCATGCCAGGCACACGTTCGCTCTCGCTCGAAAGATAAGCCTCTCTCCCCGAGACGCTTTCGATCCGAATTCCATAGTAGACGGGTTTGTTTTGCACCCCGGCCGCTACTGTTTTCAGTCCTCCAGGCAACCAATAGGTTGCGTTGCTGGACTGCAGAAGAGACCATGCACGCGCATACTTCGCCCATTCGGCAGCCTGATCGAATTCCTTGAACTGCCCATTCGCGATAACGGTCCGCCATTGTTGCGGACTGGAGATTTCGTCTGCCAGAATGCAGACGGAGTTATTCTCGCGCATCCACGAGATCTTCTTGCCCTCGAGCGAGAAGCTGTAGAACCAGTCGTCCTCAATGATGAAAGAAATCGGAACCGTGTACGGGCGGCCTTCGAGGACGCAGGACAATCTCCCCATCCGGGTTTTTGAAAGGAATGCCATGCACTCCTGATAATCAAGTTCTCTTATATTCATCCCGTCTGCCTTTCGTGAGGGCGCGCTGTCCGCTCCTCAAGCCGAAATCCTCAAATTCATTATGTCAGTGATGACGTTCAGTGATGACGTTCATACGCTGGGGCTGAACAGATTTTGCCCCTGGCTTCTGAACCGGTCAAAGATCGCCGAAACAGTGCGAACATAGGGTCTCCCCTTTGCCGTCATCGAGATGCGGTTCGCCTGCACCGTCAACAGACCGCTCAGAGCGAACGGTCGCAGCAAGGCCAGTTCGTCGGCATAACCGGCGGCATTCTGTCCCAGATCGACGGAGAAATCGCACATCAGGCGTTCGATGATTGTCGCGCGTTCATGATCGTCCTCGACAAAGGCGTGGCCGCGTCGCGTGGGTAGAGACCCCTCCGCGATATGGCGTTTGTAAGCCTCGATACCGGATTCCGACTGCGTGTAGCCACCGGGGAGCCGCGAGATGGAAGAGCACCCGAACCCCAGCAGGGTCGGGCGATCGTCGTCCGTGTAGCCTTGAAAATTGCGGTGGAGCCGACCTTCTCTTGCGGCAGCCGCCAGTCGATCGGAAGGCGTGGCAAAATGATCGATGCCGATCGCCTGATAGCCCTCGCGGATGAAGAAAGACGCGATCGCGCTTGCCTGCTGCAAACGCGCGACGGGTCCAGGAAGCGATGCGCTATCGATCAGGCGCTGGTTGGCCCTTCGTGATGGTAGATGGGCGTATCCATAAAAGGCGATGCGATCCGGATTAAGTTCCACGACGGAACGGCAGGTCGTCAGCAAGCTTTCCTGGGTTTGGTTCGGCAGACCATAGATCAAATCGAAATTGATGCGTGAAATGCCGGCGTCGCGCAGATCACGGACAGCGGCGGCCACCTTTTCTTCCGGCTGCTCCCGCCCGATCGCCTGTTGCACAACGGTGTCGAGATCCTGGACGCCGAGACTGGCGCGGTTGATCCCGAGCCGGCCGAGCGCTTGGCAGAGATCGCGCCCGAGCATCCGCGGGTCGAGTTCGATCGAATGCTCGTAGTCGTCTTCCAGGTCGAAATGCTTCTTGAGCATACCGAGAACGGAGCTCAAGCCTGCCTCGCCCAGAATGGAGGGCGTGCCGCCGCCCCAGGCGATGCGGCCGATCTTCAGCCGGGCTGGCAGGTGAGCGGCAACCAGCGCGATCTCTGCCTCCAGCGTGGTCCGGTAGTCCTCGACCGGCTCGGCCTTCCGAACCGCCTTGGCATGGCAACCGCAATAGTGGCAAAGCTGCCGGCAATAGGGAACGTGCAGATAGACAGAGACCGGTTCGGCCGGATCAAGTTGGCCGAGCCAGGCGGCCTGTTCCTTGGGTCCCACCGCCTCGCTGAAATCCGCGGCGGTGGGGTAGGATGTGTATCGTGGAACCGGCATTTCCGCGAGACGCTCGACCATATCCGGTTTCATGCGGCCGGATCTCCGACGGCGCTGCGTTTTGGCCTGTTTGAGGGGTCCGGAAGCGCCGAGAGGCGCCGGTCTTCCTTCATCTCGAACCACATGGCGTTGAGGATGGCAAAGACGCAGGCGAGGCCGACGCCGAGGATCCAGGAAAAATACCACATGAATGATCTCCTTCAGTAAGCGTTCGGATTGCGACCGATCGAGGCCGCGTTCACTGGACCGCGCATCACGTGATAGACCCAGGCTGTGTAGGCTAGCACGATCGGCAGGAAGACGACGGTCGCCAGCAGCATGATGAACAGGGTGAGGTGGCTGGATGACGCGTCCCAGACCGTCAGGCTCACGGCCGGATCGATCGAGGACGGCAGAAGAAAGGGAAACAGCGACAGTCCGGCGGTCGAGATGATGCCGAAGATGGCAAGGCTCGATCCAGCGAGTGCGATCTTGAACCGGCGGCTGCCAAGTCCTGCCAGGGCGACGAGCGACCCGACGAAACCGAGAACCGGCGCGGTGATCATCCAGGGATATGCATGGTAGTTGTTCAGCCATGCTCCAGCCTGCGTGACGACGGTTTTCGCCAGCGGATTGGATGGACCGGCAGCTTCCTGAACACTGGTGACGACATAACCGTCTATACCGAAGGCGACCCACAAGCCGGCGAGCGCGAAGAGAGCAACGGTGGCTGCGGCCGCCATCCGGCCAAAGCGCGTTGCACGTTCGGCGACCGGTCCGGCGCAGCGCATGGCGATGACGACGGCCCCGTGCATGACCAGCATCGACAGGCTGGTGAGGCCCGCGACCAGGGCAAAGGGACGAAGAAGCCCGAAGAAATTGCCGTCGTAATGGGCCCTCATCGTACCGTCGAGGCCAAAGGGCACACCGAGCAGCACGTTACCGACCGCTACACCGAAGATCAGCGCCGGCACGAAACCGCCGATGAACAGCGCCCAGTCCCAGGTGCTTCTCCAGCGCGGATCCTTGACCTTGCCGCGGAACTTGAATCCGACCGGCCGGAGGATGAGGGCCAGCAGGATGGCGATCATGGCAAGGTAGAAGCCGGAGAACGAGGCCGCGTAGAGGGCCGGCCAGGCGGCAAAGATGGCGCCGCCGCCCAGAACAAGCCAGACCTGGTTCCCTTCCCATGTCGGCCCAATCAGGTTGAGCAGGATGCGCCGCTCCTCGTCCGTCTTGGCCGCAAATGGCAGGAGGGCGCCAACGCCGAGATCGTAGCCGTCGGCGATGGCAAAGCCGATCAGGAGGACGCCGAGCAGCAGCCACCAGATGATCCGCAATGTTTCATAATCGAGAGGTAAATGGGACATGGACCTTGCTTTCGAATGAGAGGGTCAGCGTTGCGGCGCAGCGGCGGCGCGTTCGGGAACCACTGCCGATCCGCGAATGCCATCGATCAGCACGTTTCTTTCGCTCGGACCTGCCTTGATGATTTTGAGCATCAGCAGAACCATGATGACGGCAAGCGTCGTGTAGACCGTGAGGAAGAAGCCGAGGCTGATCGCCAGATCCACGAGGGTTAGGCCCGACGCGGCATAGAAAGTCGGCAGCACTCCCTCGACCACCCAGGGCTGACGCCCGTATTCGGCAACGAGCCAGCCGAATTCGATGGCAACCCATGGCAGCGGCAGGCTGAACAGGGCGATCCACAGAAGCACGCGGTTTTCACCAAGCCTGTGGCGGGAGGCCAGATAGAAAGCCACCGCGAAGAAGACGATCAGGTAGAGGCCGATCGCGACCATGAAGCGGAAGCTCCAGAACAGCGTCGACACGTCCGGCACCGTATCCCAGGCGGCCTTTTCGATCTGCTCGTCGGTCGCCGCCGGCACGTCATCGACGTAACGCTTCAACAGGAGTGCATAACCGAGGTCATGCCAGGTATCGGCAAAGGTCTGGCGGGCAGCAGCATTGTTGCGGTCGGCACGAATCTGGTCCAGCGCCGCATAGGCGGTCATGCCGTTGCGGATGCGAACTTCCGCACGCTCGACCAGCGGCAGGATGCCGGGCACCTCGGTGGAGAGTGACCGCGTGGTGATGAGGCCAAGGACGTAAGGGATTTTCACCTCATAGCTGTTCTCGCGGACGCCCGGGATGGCAAAGACATTGAGGCCGGCAGGTGCCGGTTCTGTTTCCCACATGCTTTCCATCGCAGCGATCTTCATCTGCTGGTGCTCGGTCGCCACATAGCCGCTCTCGTCACCAAGGACGACGACGGAAAGAGCCGAGGCGAGGCCGAAGCTCGCAGCGACCGCCATCGACCGCTTGGCTAGATCCAGATGGCGTCCCCGCAGCAGGAACCAGGCGCTGATCGCCATGACGAACATGGAGCCGGTGACATAGCCGGCGCTGACCGTGTGGACGAACTTTGCCTGCGCCACGGGATTAAAGATGACAGCGGCGAAATCGGTGATTTCCATGCGCATGGTATCGGGATTGAAGGTCGAGCCGACGGGGTTCTGCATCCAGCCGTTGGCGATCAGGATCCACAGGGCCGAGAAGTTGGCGCCGAGCGCCACGAGCCAGGTCACGGCCAGATGGCCGACTTTGGAAAGCCTGTCCCAGCCAAAGAAGAAGATGCCGATAAACGTGGCTTCCAGGAAGAAGGCCATCAGGCCCTCGATCGCCAGGGGCGCCCCGAAGATATCGCCGACATAGTGGCTGTAATAGCTCCAGTTCATGCCGAACTGGAACTCCATGACGATGCCGGTTGCGACGCCCAGCGCAAAGTTGATGCCGAACAGCGTGCCCCAGAAAAGTGTCATGCGCCGCCAGATTTCGCGCCCGGTCATCACATAGACGCTTTCCATAATGGCCATCAGGAAGGACAGCCCCAAGGTCAGCGGAACAAAGAGGAAGTGGTACATTGCCGTCGCCGCGAACTGCAGTCGCGAAAGGTCGACAACCGTAAAGTCGATCATGTGTCTACCCGCCTGTTTTCAGGTTTCCGGTTCGAAATCCCCGGTCTGAAAGCGGCATAATCCACCGCACGGGCCCCGTGCATTGATTGCAATCAATGAGCCCTCCTGCATGCCGGATTAGATAGTCCCACGACGATCAGGGCAGTGCGGAAACCGATGACCACAATCACAGACGAGCAGGAAATGGGTGAAGATGGCGGCGACCGGAAAGCGCTTTCCGCCCTGCGCCGACACGGCGGCATCGCCCTCGGCATCGCGGTCGCACTCCCTATACTCTCCGGCCTGCTGCTGATCGGGCAGGTGCTGCTTTTGTCGCAGGTGCTTGGCCGGGCGATCGAGGATGGCGTTCCCTTAGACCAGCTCTGGCCGCAGATCTTCGGTTTCGCCTCCCTCCTTGCTCTCCGTACCGCCCTTGCCTTTGCTGCCGAAGTGGCGGGATCGTTCGCTGCCGAAAAGATCAAGCGAACGGTGTGCGACAGCCTGACCACACGGCTGCTCGCTCCTCGTCCGGACTGGAGACAAGACCGGTCGTCCGGCGCGCTTGCAAGCACGGTTGTCGATCAGGTCGAGGCGTTGGACGGCTTCTTTTCGCGGTTCCTGCCCGCAACCATTCAGGCCGCATTGCTCCCCATCGTCTTTGCTGCAGCAGTGATGCCGTTCGACTGGGTGGTCGGGTTGTTGTTCTTTTTCACTGCGCCGATGATCCCGCTGTTCATGGCGCTTGTCGGCTTCGGGGCGCAGGCCGCGAGCGATGCACAGGCCAATGCGCTGTCGCGATTGTCGGAATATTTCGCCGATCGTCTCGGTGGTCTCCTCACGCTGAAGCTGTTCGGTCGGATGGAGATCGAGGCTGGCGCCATGCACGAGGCGACAGACCAGCTTCGCCGGCGGACGCTGCGCGTGCTGCGCATCGCGTTCCTGTCATCGGCAGTGCTCGAATTTTTCGCAGCGCTTGGCGTTGCCGGCGTCGCACTTTACGTCGGCCTCAGCTATCTCGGCATGGTCGACCTGCCGGGTACGCAGTTGTCGCTCCAATCCGGGCTCTTCTGTCTGCTGCTGGCTCCGGAAGTTTATCTTCCTCTGCGATCACTCGCCGCCCATTACCACGACCGCGCCCATGCCAAGGGGGCGGTCGCCGAGATCGTGCGCCAGTTCGGCGAGCTTCCCATGCCCGCGGCTGCGACAATCCCACCGGCACCGGTGCGTCTCGTTTCCTCTGCGGTCCCGATCCTCGCCACCAATTTCAGCATCAAAACGCCGGACGGTTGCTCCATTCTGCTCACATCGAGCAGACTTTCCATCCCGGCTGGCCAGCATATCGCCCTCGTCGGCCGAAGTGGCATCGGCAAGTCGACGCTGCTGAATGTGCTGGCACGGCTTGCGCGCACTGAAGGAACAATCGAGTTCGGCAATCGCCGGCTTGACGAGATCGATGAGCGCGAGCTCCGCCGGATGCTGACCTTCGTCAGTCAGAAACCGCATCTCTTCCACGGCACGATCGCCGACAATATCCGCCTTGCTAATCCCGGCGCCAGCGACGACGAGATCCGCCGCGCGGCCGATCTGGCCCTGGTCACGGCGTTCAGCGATGGCCTTCCGGACGGCCTTGCCACCGGCATCGGAGAAGGTGGTCTCGGCCTGTCGGGCGGCGAGGCTCATCGCGTCGGCCTGGCCCGCCTCTATCTCACGGATCCGTCCATCATCCTGCTCGATGAGCCGACCGCGCATCTCGATCCCGAGACGGAAGCGACCGTGCTCGATCGCCTCCAGGGTTTCGCCCAAGGGCGGACGATGATCATTGCCACGCATTCGATGACGGTCGCTTCCCGCATGGACGCGACAGTGCGGTTCGAGAACGGACATCTCTTGCCAATGAAGCCGACCCTGTCTGTCGTTTCCTCTGGTCGGGAGTTTGCCGCATGAGAGCGCTCCTGTCTTTCCACCCGCTGTTTCGGCGGCATCTGGCAGGCTTCGCCATTGCCCTTGGCCTCTCGCTTGCGACGCTTCTCGCGGGCGTTGCTCTGCTGGGCCTGTCCGGCTGGTTCCTGACCGCGGCATTCCTGACCACGGCTGCCATGAGCTTTAACCTATTCGGCCCATCGGCTGCCGTCCGCGGCCTGTCGATGCTGCGTATTCTGTCGCGCTACGGCGAAAAGCTCGTCGGTCACGACACGACGCTTCGAGTACTGGCCGACATCAGAGAATGGCTGTTCAGACGCCTCGGTCCCGGCGTGCATCAAGCCAACCAAGCGCTCCGCAAAGGCGATGCGGTTTCCCGTCTGACGGCAGACGTGGATGCGCTCGACAGTGTGTTCATCGTCGCAGCCGGTCCGCTCGTGACGGGTGTACTCACAGCAACGGCAGTGACCGTTTTCCTGTCCGTCATGCTGCCGGCAGCTGCCATCCTCTACGCGGTCGTCATGGCGACAGCGCTGTTTGTCGTTCCGATAATGCTTTCAAGCGGAACGCGCCGGCTGGGCGCCCGGATCATAGACCTCTCGACCGAACTGCGTGTGGCGGCGTTCGACATGGTCGACGGCCACGCAGATCTGATTGCATTCGGTGCTGCCGATCGGATGCGGGCACGCTCCGATGCAATCGCTGCAGATCTTTCAAGGACGAGGCTGCGTCTCGCCCGTGCCTCGGCATCGGCGTCAGCAGCAATCGCCGTCCTCGGAGGACTTGCAGTCGTCGGCACATTGCTGACCGGGCTGACGGCTCTGGAACGTGGCCTGATCAGCGGCCCTATTCTCATCGGCCTTCTTCTCGCCTCGCTCGGGAGCTTCGAGGCAACGGCGGCCGTCACCCGTCAGGTCGCAAAGTTCGGCAGCGCGATCGCCGCGGCGGAGCGACTGAGGAGACTGGCGGAGACACCACCTGCTGTCGTCGATACGCTCGATCCGGCAGCCCTTCCCGCCGGGGGAAGTATCTCAATCGAAGGCCTGACCTTCGGCTACGATCCGCGGCGGCCTGTCCTACGGAACCTCGATCTGACGGTGGACGCCGGAAGCAGCGTCGCCATCATGGGGGAAAGCGGCGCCGGAAAATCCACACTCGGCGCCCTTCTCCTGCGCCTCGCTGATCCCATCGCGGGAGCCGTGCGCGTTGCGGGTACGGATATCCGCGACATCGCGCAGTCCGATCTCCACGCCAGGATCGCCCTGCTCGAACAGAACGCGCCGGTCTTCATCGGCACGATCGGTGACAATCTGAGGATCGGCTGCAACGGAGCGAGCGATGACGAATGCTGGTTCGCTCTCGGCAAGGCGCGTCTCGCCGATTTTGTGCGCAGTCTGCCTGCCGGTCTGGAAACGCCGGTCGGAGAAGCCGGTCATACACTCTCCGTCGGACAGGCACGGCGGCTTTGCCTCGCCCGAACACTTCTGTCCAAGGCGGAGATCCTCGTTCTCGATGAGCCGACCAGCGGTCTCGACCGGGAAACCGAACTCTCGTTCTTCAGTGATCTCAGGAACGCGACGGTGGGACGAACCGTCCTCCTCATCAGCCATGCGCACTTGCCGTTCGGGATCGTTGACCGCATCCTCCATCTGACGGACGGACGTCTGCGCGAAGATCAGTGAACGTTGATGCCTGCAACGGCCTCCAACGCAGACATGTCGATCAGTTCGACGGTTTGCGGATCGGGCAGCCGGATCATGCCCGTATTGCGCAGCTTGGTGAAGGAGCGGCTGACGGTTTCGATCGTCAGCCCAAGATAGTCCGCTATGTCGGTCCGCGACATTGGCAGGGACAGAGGATTGGCGGAAAGTTTATGCTCCGCAGCCCTTGCCGACAGCGCCAGAAGAAAGCTCGCAAGCTTTTCGACCGGCGCCAGGCGCCCGAGAATCATCTGATTGTCACGGGCCTGGCGAAGCGCCGAGCGGGTAAAGGAATGCAGCCGGTCCTTCAGCTTGGGGTAGCGTTCCATCAGCGCATGCATTTCGCGCGTCGAGAACGAACAGAGCTGGACTGAACCAATCGCTTCCGCCGTGGAGGAATGGACGTCCTCATCCGCCAGGCCAAGATAGTCGCCCGGCAGCAGAAAGCCGGTGATCTGGCGGCGTCCATCGGGGAGCGCGATCGATAGTCGCAACATGCCTGCAGTAAGGCTGTAGGTCCGATGCAAAGGGTCGCCTTCACTCACAAGCATCTCGTTGGGAGCAAGATGCCGAGAGGTCATGATCTTGTCGAGTTCGGAAAGTTCCTCGTCAGCCAACGCAGCACAAACAGCCATTGTGCGCACATCGCAATTGGCACAAGCGCTGCACGCTTTCCGCCGATGTACTGATTTCTGAGTGGTGAAAGGACTGTCGTGCGTATCTACCAATCGATCGTTCTCGTCTGCTGTCAATTCAACATAAAATATCCAGTGGGACACACAACCGATATTGCGGCTGCCGACGATCAGGAACGCCCCGACCATCCCGTCAAGTGTATGACTCATGTCGACGAATACAACAGATTATCACGTTTGCGATGAGCAATGATCGCGATCGACGTGTATGGCCGCCGCACCGCAGCTTCGGCCGACAACTCTTTCCGACGGAGCCTAATAGGGCATGCCGACATAGTTTTCGGCGAGTGCTGTTGCGGCAGCCTTCGAGCCTACGAGGTAATTGAGTTCCGCTTCCTGGATTTTCCGGTCGAACTCGCCGGCTTCGGGAAAGCGGTGCATCATCGTCGTCATCGACCAAGAGAAGCGCACGGCGCCCCATACGCGCTTGAGCGCTCGCATCGAATAGGCGTCGATTGCCGCGGCTGATTTCTCTGCGAAATACTCTTGCAGACCTTCGAACAGGTAGAACACGTCACTGGTTGCAAGGTTCAGCCCCTTGGCGCCGGTCGGGGGCACGATATGGGCGGCATCGCCGACCAGGAACAGGCGGCCGAACCGCATCGGCTCGGCAACGAAGGACCGCAACGGCGCGATCGATTTTTCGAAGGAGGGGCCGACGACCATGCTTTCCGCATGCTCAGCCGGCAGCCGCCGACGCAGTTCGTCATAGAAGCGCTCGTCCGACCAGTCCTGGATCTTCTCGTCCAGTCCGCACTGGATATAGTAGCGGCTGCGGCTGGCCGAGCGCATCGAACACAGTGCGAAACCGCGGCTGTGATTGGCGTAGATCAGTTCGTGGCTGACCGGCGGCACATCCGCCAGGATCCCGAGCCAGCCGAACGGATAGACCCGTTCGAACGTCGTGAGACTGTGCTCCGGCACCGATTTACGGCTGATGCCGTGGTAACCGTCGCAGCCGGCGATGAAATCGCAGTCGATCCGGTGGCTGACGCCCTCTTTTTCGAATGTCACGTACGGGTTCGTTCCATCGAAGTCATGCGGCGCTACGTTTTCGGTACTATAGATCGTGGTTGCGCCGGAGGCTTCGCGCTGATCCATCAGGTCGCGGGTGACTTCGGTCTGGCCGTAGACCAGCACGCGCTTTCCGGTCAGCCCGAACAGGTCTATACGGTGGTCGCGGCCGTCGAAGGCAAGCGAGAACCCGTCATGCGGCAGGCCGTCCCGGTGCATCCTGTCCGCCGCGCCGGCACGCTCCATCATGCTGACCATGCCTTCCTCCAGCACGCCCGCCCGCACCCGGCCAAGAATGTAGTCCTTGCTCACCCTGTCAAGAATGACGTTGTCGATACCGGCATTGGTCAGCAATTGGCCAAGCAGGAGACCCGACGGGCCTGAACCGATGATGGCGACTTGGGTGCGCATGAAATCCTCCGTAGATCTTGGGGTCTCTTTAAGCGCACCCGCAGGCGTTTGAACAATGGATTATACGGCCAATCTATAGGACTGATCCCGGTCCGCCTTCACGCAGAAAAGCAACGCTCGCTGGACACGGAGAGCGGTAGGATGACGTCCAGACGTATCGTACCAGGCCGTCGCGATGATGGCCTGCCCGATCGACGCCTTCACTTCAGCGGCGAGAAGGGCAGCGGCATGGCGATCTGGCTGGTCATTTCAGGTGTCAACCAGTCCGGCCCGCCCTTCGGTGGCCATTTTCCGTCGGTGACCGACTTCCCGCGTGCCTCTGTGCGGGCGGCAAGGCTGGCATAGGGCCAGATCTGGGTGAGCCGCGGCCTGCCATCGAGCCCGTACATGGCAACGGTGAGCTTCGAATAGGCCTCGCGCGCGGGCACCGCATCGGCCCATTTTTCCGCGGTCGGCGTGATGCCGTTGATCCGGGTGTGATAGGTGCGGAATTCATAGACGGGACCGAACGTGCCCGCCTCGACGGGAGCCAGGAATTCCAGCGCCCGGTAGCTTTCCATGCTGAGCGAAACCAGTTGCTCGACGCAGCCGAAGGGGTTGTCGCTACGCAACGCCCGCTCGCGCTCGCCGTAGAGACTATCGAGACTGTCGAAGGCGCGCAGCAGGAAGATACGGTTCAGCGAGCCGATATCGGTGCCCCAGGCTCCGCAGAGGCGCCCCTCGCCTGCGGCAACCCAGGCTTCGATCCCAGGCGTTGCCTTGCCAGCGCCGAAGATCACCGTGTCGAGCGTCGCGAGTTCATAAAGGCTCATTCCATTTCCTCCTGTGAAAGTGTCTCCGATACCGTGACGGACTGGCCGGACAGAACGCGACCGGCGATGTATCCGAACGTCATGCCCGGACCGAGCGTGATGCCGCCGGACGGGTAATTGCCGCCCATGATCGACGTCATGTCGTTGCCGACAGCAAACAGACCGGGGATTGCCTCGCCGCCCGCATCCAGAACCCGGGCCTGCGGATCGGTGCGTAGGCCGGCGAAGCTTCCGAGCGATCCGGGCACGATTTTCACCGCGTAAAACGGCCCATGTGTAAGCGGGGCAAGCGATGGATTGGGCGCGTGGTCGGCATCGCCCTGGACCCGGTTGTAGGCGGACCGGCCACGCCCGAATTCGGGGTCTTCGCCACGCTCGGCATGTCGATTGAAAGTCGCGACCGTGTCTGTGAGAGCTGCTTCGGGAATGCCGCAGACCGCGGCAAGCTCGGCCAGCGTTCGGCCTCTTTTGAGGTAGCCGGAACGGATCGCGGGGCCGAGAGGAAACGGAAACGGCTTTGCCCATCCAAGGCCCCAGCGCCGCTGTGCCTTGTGGTCGGCAATCAGCCAGGCAACGGGCGGGCTTGCCTGCGGCGTCGCATCGAGCAGCGCCTTGGTGAAGTCGTGATAACTGTCCGCCTCGTTGACGAACCGTCTGCCCGACGCGTTGACGGCGATGATGCCGGGTTTGGCGCGTTCGATCAGATGCGGGAAATGGGCAACGCTGCCATCCGGCCGTGTCACCAGCGACACCGGCGCCAACGCCATGGCCGATGCGAGATCTGCGGAAACGGTGGCGCCGACGGTTTCCCCCAGCCGCAATCCGTCGCCCGTATTGCTGCTGGGTGCGGCCGAAAAATGCCCCTCGCCGCCGCCGGCCGATCCGGCAAGCGCAGTCAGACGGTCGCGGTCATGCGGAAAACCACCGGTCGCCAGCACGACGCCCCGCGCCGCATGAACGATCGTATCGCCACCGTCGGTGCCCAGCCGCGCGCCGACGACCCGATCGCCATTCCGCAACAGCTCTTTTACCGGCGCCTGTTCCATCATCGACACGCCGAGATCGAGCGCTGATCGCAACAAGCGTGCAACAAGAGCATTGCCGTTGACGAGATGCATGCCGCGCCGGTGCAGGGC
Organism: Rhizobium sp. Leaf321; assembly: GCF_001423215.1. Taxonomy (NCBI): domain Bacteria; kingdom Pseudomonadati; phylum Pseudomonadota; class Alphaproteobacteria; order Hyphomicrobiales; family Rhizobiaceae; genus Rhizobium; species Rhizobium sp. Leaf321. Next base: position 505,912 of record NZ_LMOF01000005.1, read on the forward strand.
AAGATCGCGGAGATGCCGGACGAGACGGCCCGCTGCGTAGAGCCCCGAACGCGGCTTGCGGGTTGCCTTGAAGAAATGTCCGATGTCGGCACCACTTGCGAGCCCCATGCCCCAGAGGCTGGCGACGTCGAGCGGCGGGCGGAGCTTGTCGATCCATGGCCCGAGCCGCCGCCCGTCATACGGAGCTGCCGTCACCGACCGGCCACCCTTCAGAGCACCGGGCGTGTCGTGGAAATCCGGCACGCGATTGCCGTCCACCCAGCGGACCTCCGTATGATCCTGGAAGAAGGAAACCATTTCCGGACCATTGTCCAGGAAGGCCGCGACGCGCGGATCACCGTAACGGTTGCCGAGTTCGCTGCGCAGGTATTCGCGAGGTCCGTCCGGTGGTTCGTCTATTCCGGCGGCGCGCGCGAGGGGATTGCGGGGTATCCAGAGCCAGCCGCCCGACCAAGCCGATGTACCGCCGTAAACAGAAGCCTTTTCAGCGACGATGACCTTGCAGCCGTAGTGCGCTGCCGTCACCGCCGCCGCGAGCCCGGCAGCGCCGGAACCGATGACGAGAACATCACAGGTCATGGTAATCACAGATTGCCGTTCCATCCATCCCCGCCTTACGTACATGCCCGGACAAGACAGTGGAACGGCGCGTTGCTACGCGGTCTTCCGTTCCATTCCTCTGGCCGGCTCAACCGCCTTCACGACTGCCTGAAAATATTGCGATCCCGAGGCTGCCTCGCCGAGTTCGATGGCCGCGGCCTGGAGCCGGGGTGCGAGCACCGCCATCCGCTCCGCGGTCATCCGCACGGCCGGGCCGGCGATCGAGAGACATCCGAGCACCTGACCATGGCCGTGATACCGGACCGGAACGGCCATCGCCGCCATGCCGGCGATATAGCTATCCACCGCCGTCGCGTAACCGAGGGCGCGGGCCTCAGCCAGTTGTTCCAACAGCAGCGTAAGGCTGCGCGGGGCGTTCGGTCCCGTGCCTTCCGCCTGTCGCAAAAGCCCTTGGCCGGAGACAAGCGACAGCGCCTCTTCATCACTCATCGACGAAAGCCACGCCTTACCGCCGGCGGAACTCGCCAGATGCACGACCACGCCCTGTTCCTGGCCCGGATCGTAACGGAGGCCACGTGTTGCCCCCTGCGCCACCGCCACCCAGGTCAGACGGTCGCCATCGATGACGGAAAGCCGGATCAACTCGCCGGAATGCGCCGCCAGTTCGTCGAGCACCGGCTGCGCCACATCCGTAATGCCGGCACGGCCGAGAAACCCGACGCCCATGGCCGGCAGCTTGATGGTCAGGGCGTAATCGCCCTGCGCCTGCGCCTGGCGCACATAACCTAGCCGCGCGAGCTCCTGCAAAGTCCGGTGTACGCCGCTTGCCGGCTGATCGATTTCGCTGGCGATCGCCGACACGGTGAGGCCGGCCGGATGATTGACCAGCAGTTCGATGATGGCGAGGGATTTTCCGAGAACGCTGCTCATGGACCCATTCCGTTGTTGAACACGGTTCCACTAAGGCTTTCGAGCGGTGAAAGGTCAACTGTGACGGACTGTCCGGTATCGGCTGCCGCGCGGATCGCATCGAGCACGATCAGGTTGGCCGTCGCGTCCCGTACTGACACGATCGGCGTGCCTGACCCGTCGATCAGATCGGCAAAATGGGAAAGCTGGCGCTCGTAGGGGTCGGCCTGGATGACATCGAGTACTGTCGGCCGCAACTTCTCAGTCCAGTCCGGCTCGCCCCTCGGTTCCCAGAGCGTCAGATCGGGCAGCGAGAGGCCAGCTTTGCTGCCGGCATAATGATGGGCGGCTACCGGATGAGCCGGAAAGCGCGCCGGATTTTCGGCCGCTGTCAGGTCCCAGGCCCAGGGGCCGACCGCTGCATCGGATATGCACAGGGTCGCGCTCCCGCCATTGACGAAGGAGAGATTGACCGCCGCCGTATCCTCGACGGCAAAACTGCGGCGCGCATGGCTGGCGATCGCCTGGACCTGCGCAATCTCGCCGAAGAAATGCCGCAGCAGATCGATTTCGTGGACCATGTTGATCAGCAACGGCCCGCCGGCGCCCGGAGTTCTGCGCCACGCGGCCTCGAAATATCCGGCTGGCTTGGCAAGCGAACAGGTCACGGTCGCCATCACCAGATCGCCAATCCGGCCGGCATGAATCGCCGCATGGGCTGCGCGGATGATCGGGTTATGGCGGCGGTGATGGCCAATCAGAAGCGGCAGACCGGTCTCGTCGGCAATCGCGATCAGCCTCAGCGCCGAAGCCAGGCTTTCGGCGACCGGCTTTTCCAGAAGCACAGGAATACCGGCCCGCAACAAAGCTTCGGATACGGGGAGATGCGTCTCGTTCGGCGTAGCAACGATCGCCGCGCGAGCGAGACCCGAATCGATCAACGCCTCTGCGGAAAGAAGACAGGGAATGCCGAGCGAGGCGGCGAGAACAGCTCCCGCCGGCATCGGGTCGACGATCGAGGTCAGGCGAAAACGGGGCATTCCGGCCAGCGTATCGATATGCGTACGGCCGATGGCACCGGCACCAATTACCGCAATGTCGATTACACGTCCCATCCAAATCCTCCCCGATCGAATGTGAGGTATCAGACGAATAACGAAAATGGAACTGGTTTTTATTCTTGAATGTCATTCCATTATTTGTGATGGTGGCCATAGAAGATTGGTCTGTCTCGTCTTTTGGGAGGATTGCCACATGCAACATGCATTGACGGAGGTCGGGCCGGATTACGATGTCGTCGTACTGGGAGCTGGCGCAGGAGGCATGTCTGCCGCCATCTTTGCCGCAATGGAAGGCGCACGTGTCCTTTTGGTCGAGCGCACCGAATATCTCGGCGGCACGACCTCCTATTCCGCCGCGACCACGTGGATTCCGCTTACCCGTCACGCGCAGGCCATGGGTGCCGACGACAGCCGCGATAAGGTTTCAGGCTTTCTCGATCGCGCTGTCGGCAACCACAGCTCCAAATCCGTGCGCGATGCGTTTGTTGCAGCCGGGACAGGCGTGGTCGATGCGCTGGAAGACAAAACGGACGTCAAATTCCGTGCGCGCCCGTTTCACCCCGACTATCTTTACGAGCTCGAGGGCGCCACGTCCTTCGGGCGGGCTCTCGAACCTTTGCCGTTCGATGCATCGGCGCTCGGGAAAGACCTGCATCTCATCCGTCCGCCCATCCCGGAATTTACCATTCTCGGCGGCCTCATGGTGGACCGTGACGACATCGCCCATCTGATGAAAATCGGCAAATCGGCGAAGTCGACCGCTTACTCGGCTCGACTGATCGGACATTACTACCTGGACAAGATCCGCCATGGCCGCGGAACGCGGCTTGTGATGGGCAATGCTCTCATCGGCAGGATGCTGCTTGCCGCGCGAAAGCTCGGGGTCACCATCCTCACCGAAACCGAGGCATTGGCGTTCACGACCGGGCCTCACGGCGTAACAGGCGTGACACTCCGTCAGAAGGATACCGAACGGCAGATTCACGTCACGGGCGGTTTGATCCTCGCCTCCGGCGGCTTTGCCCGTCACCCGACCATGCGTGCAGACAAGTTGCCGCAACCACTGCCCGAATTCAGCCCGTCGGCGCCTGGTCATACGGGCACGCTGCATGATCTCGCCTTTACCGCGGGCGCCTATCACGGCGACACGGCGGCGCAGCCGTGCTTCTGGGCGCCGGTCTCGCATCGCAAGCGCGCCGATGGCTCGATGGCGGTTTTTCCGCATTTCGTCTTCGACCGTTCCAAACCCGGCATCATCTCGGTTGGCCGAGACGGTCGTCGCTTTGTCAACGAAAGCACCAGCTACCACCTGTTCGTGTCGGCCATGTATGCGGCGAACAAGGACGGCAGCCATGTGCCCACCTATCTGATTGCCGACGCTGCGGCGCTGAAGAAATACGGCATGGGGATGATCCGGCCCGGTGGTGCCAACATTGCCCCCTATCTTGCCGATGGCTACCTGACCGAGGCTGCGACGCTCGACGAACTCGCCAGAAAGCTCGGCATCGACGCTGCCGGCCTGAACGACAGCGTGGCCAGGATGAACGCCTATGCAAGGACCGGCACGGACGCCGACTTCGCCCGCGGCACCACCGTCTACGAAAAGGCCAATGGCGATCCGACGCATGGGCCCAATCCGACACTCGGGCCGCTCGAGACGGCTCCCTATTATGCCGTCAAACTCTGGCCTGGCGATATCGGCTCGGCCATAGGCCTGGTCGGCGACGAAAATGCTCAGCTTCTCCGCCGCGACGGATCGGCAATTCCGGGCCTTTATGCCTGCGGCAACGATTTGCAGTCGATGATGGGCGGGGTCTATCCCGGCCCAGGCATCACGGTTGGCCCGGCGATCGTGTTCGGGGCCATCGCCGCCCGTCATGCAGCCCGCCGCGCCGTCGCTGCTCGCAAGGGAGAGGCTGCATGAGCCTCGTCCTTGTGACCGGCGGAACCGGCTTCGTCGGCCTGCGAACCGTCAGGGCATTGCAGGCGGCCGGGCACCGGGTCCGGATCTTCGACCTGGCTCCGAAGCCGGAACGACTATCCGTCACGGATGGCGTCGAGATCGTCTCGGGCGACATCACCGATGCCGCCGCGGTGGCGAAAGCTGCCGATGGATGCAACGGAATTGTCCATCTCGTCGGCCTGATGACGGTCGATTGTGCCCGCAGCCCGGCGCTCGGCACGCGCGTCAATCTTCTAGGCAGCATCAACGTGTTCGAGGCGGCAAAGGCAAAGCGCCTACCGGTTGCCTATCTGAGCTCGGCCGGCGTGTTCGGACTCGACGATGCCGTCAATCCAAGGCCGATGACGGTCTATGGGGCGACAAAGCTTGCGGTCGAAGGCATGGCGCGGGCCTATCTGCTCGACCACGGAATCCCGAGCCTCGGCCTTCGCCCCTACATCGTCTACGGCCCCGGCGAGAGCGCTGGCATCGCGGCTGGTCCGTCGATCGCGCTTGGAGCAGCCGTGCGCCGCGAACCGGCTGAAATCCGTTTTTCCGGCCGCGTCGGCTTCGTTTACGTCGACGACGTGGCCCGGATCCTTTCGACCGCGATGACAGTGCCGCTGGAAGGAGCGACCGTTCTGACCATGGCCGGCCATACGGTGGAGATGACCGATTTTGTCGCCGAACTCAGTCACCAGTCCGGCTGGAACGAGATCCGGATCAGCGGACCGCCCTTGCGTATTCCCGCCGATTTGGCGTCGGACCCGGTGCCGCACATCCTCGGCAATCAGCCTGTCACGACTGTCGGCAACGGCATCGCCCGGGCCTTGGCCGAACTGAAGGAGACCGCCGGTGTTGAATAGTCCAACGTTTCGCCCCCATCGTCCATTTGCCGACGAAGGGGCCTATGTTTTTGTCGAGCTTGAGAACGACCGGACAAGGGTCGGATCGCATGCCGAGGGGAGGAAGGCGTGAGTATACATATAAAGGTCGACGGGGAGACCAAGCTCTTCCCGATCATCGGCCATCCGATCGGACAGGTGAAATCGCCCGCTTCGCTCAGCCAGATCATGGCCGATCGCGGCTTTAACGGCATCGTCGCACCGGTCCATATTCTCCCCGAAGACCTGGCCGGCTGGCTGTCGCAGGCAAAGAGCATGCGCAATGTCGCGGGCATCATTGTCACGGTACCGCACAAAGTCCCCTGCCTCGAATTCTGCGCCCGCATATCGGCCCGCGCAAAGGCATCCGGCGCCGTCAACATCATGATCCGCGATGGCGACGACTGGGTGGGCGACGCGACCGACGGACACGGCTGCCTTGACGGTATCGCGGCCCAAGGCTTCGAGATCGCCGGCAAGTCTGCGCTTCTGGTAGGTACCGGCGGCGCCGGAGCGGCCATCGCCTACGAAATCCTGGCGCGCGGCGCCTCGGAACTGGCCCTGCACGATCTCGACACGCACAAACGCGATGCGTTGATCGCGCAGTTGAACAAGGCATTTCCGGGTCGTGCGCGGATAGGCTCAACAGATCCACGCGGTTTTGCACTGGTCGCCAATGCCACGCCACTTGGCATGCGGGAGACCGATCCCCTGCCGGTGCAGACGGATCTTCTGACCTCAGACCAGTTCGTCTCGGACGTCGTGACGCGACCGGCCGTGCCGCCGCTGATTGCTGCTGCCCGCGACAAGGGCTGCGGCACCATGTCCGGGTCAGGCATGTTCGACGCCCAGGCCGTGCTGCTGGCCGATCTGTTGATGGGGACACGCACGATCGACGCCTAGGCGATCGAGACGAAGACACCGCAGGCCCGGCTTTACGCACGGGCAGGAGGGATACGGCGACAAGGGAGGAGACCTGGCCGCCGGGACGGAAATATCGATCAGCCAAGGAGGAAGGTCATGATCAGAAAACTAATCACCACGACTGCAATGGTACTGGCGCTCGGCGCAATGCCGGCGCTTGCCGAACTGAAGGTCGGCTCGATCGTCGAGTTGTCCGGACCCGGTGCCGCGGCCGGCACCAACTTCCGCGATGGCGTGAAGATGGGCTTTGAGGAAATCAATGCGCAGGGCGGCATCCTCAAGGAGCCGGTCAAGGTTCTGGAATATGACAGCCAGACCGACCCGCAGGTTTCGCGCGCCATGGTGCAGAAGGGTATCGACGACGGCATCTACGCGATCATGGGAACGGTGTTCTCGTCATCAACCGTGGTCAACATGCTGGTCGCCCGTCAGGCCGGCATTCCGCAGTTCACCGGCTCCGAGGCCCCGTCCATCGTCGCCATGAAAAACCCCTACATCTTCCGCACCGCCTTCGGCTCGCAAAAGGGCGTGCCGAAACTTGCCAAATACATGTCCGAGACGATGGGCCTGAAAAAGGTCGGCGTCGCCTGGGCCAATACCGAATTCGGCAAGGGCGGCCACAAGGCTTTCGTCGATGCGATGAAGGCTGCCAATATCGAGATCGTCGTCGATGTGCCATCCGAACAGGCGCAGGCTGACTTTTCCGCCGACGTGCTGAAGCTGAAGGGCTCCACTGCCGAAGCCTTCTTCATCTATTACACCGAGGAAGAAAGCGCCCGCTTCCTGCGCGAGGCCCGCAAGCAAGGCTTGAACAAACCCCTTCTCGGCGAAACTACTCTGATCGGCCACAAGGTCATCGAACTTGCCGGCGATGCAGCCAACGGCGCTATGGGCCATGTCGGCCTGACGCCCGATGCCGATATCCCCGCCGTCAAGGAAATGGTCGAGCGCTTCAAGACGAAGTTCAAGTACACGCCCGACCACAATGCCATCAAAGGCTACACCGCCGCCTGGACGCTGAAATACGTCACGGAAATGGTCGGCAAGCCGGACAGCAAGGCCATCGCGGAAAAGCTGCACGGTCTCAAGCTGACAGCCAAGGAGCACCCCGGCGTCCTGATGGATGTGAGTTGGGACGATACCGGCGAGATGTCGCGCGAAAGCTTTGTCGTGAAAGTCGAGAACGGCAAACAGGTGGTCCAGGCGGTGCTGCCGCCGAACTGATGCCGATCGCATGACGAGACAAGTGCCGGCGGTTCGCGCCGCCGGCACGTCGTCATCAATCCTGCACGTCACGCCGATTACCAGCCCGTGAGGACGACCCCATGGCCGAGTTTATCCAGATTATTGTCTCCGGTCTCGCCGCCGGCTCCATCTACGCGCTTGCGGCAGTCGGCTTCACCCTGTTGTGGCAGGCATCGCAAACCATCAACTTTGCCCAAGGCGAGTTCGTCATGCTGCCCGCGTTTTTCGTGCTGGTTGGTATGACAGTGTTTGGCCTGCCGCTATGGCCGTCCGTGGCGCTGGCGCTCGCGCTGTCGCTTCTTATCCTCGGCGTGGCCTTCAAGCGGCTGATCGTCGAACCGATGCTGCCGCACGGAACGCTGCCGCTGGTCATCGCCACCATTTCGCTCGGCCTCCTGATGAAGGAAAGCGTCAAGGAATTTTACGGCGCGACCGCCCAGCCCTTCCCTGCGATCTTTCCGCAGACGGTCTACGAGATCGCCGGCGCCAGCGTTTCTATGCAGGATATCGGCAATCTCGTTGTCTCGATGCTCGCAATCGGCAGCCTGCAGCTGTTTCTCAACCGAACACGGACCGGCCGATGCATGCAGGCCAGCGCCCAGAATCCGGCGGTCGCCGAAATCCTCGGCGTCAACGTCAAGCGCATGGTGCTCTATACATTTCTGATCAATGCCGGCCTTGCCACCGTGGCCTCGGTGCTGATCTCGCCGATCTATCTCGCCAAGTTTTCCAATGGTGAAACGCTCGGCCTCGTCGCTTTCATCGCCGCCATCGTGGGCGGGTTCAACCAGATCCGCGGCGCCCTGGTGGGCGGTCTGCTGATCGGCGTGATCGACAATCTGTCCGCCGTCTACATCTCCGCCCAGTACCGCTCGGCCATGCCGCTTCTGCTGCTGATCGCCATCATCCTCTTGCGTCCGCAGGGCCTGCTCGGCACCTCGGAAGGGAGAACCGTATGATCCGCCTGAAACCGTTTCTGCTTCTGCTGGGTATTGCTGCCCTCGTCGCCGCTCCGATCGGTCAGGGCAACTACATTGTCTACACGCTGGCCTCGTGGCTGATTTTCTCGATCACTGCCATGGGCCTCAACCTGACGCTCGGTTACGCGGGCCAAGTCAGCCTGGCGCAGGCCGCCTTCATGGGCATCGGCGCCTACATCACCGCGCTGATGACACTCAACGGCATTCACTGGGGACTGGCCGTGATCGTGTCGATCGCAGCATGCTTCGCGGTCGGCTTGCTGCTCGGCTACCCCGCGCTGCGGGTTCAGCACCACTTCCTCGCCTTCGTCACGCTTGCCTTCAACACGCTGTTGTTCCTCGTGCTGCGCAACGAGGAAGAGATCACCGGCGGTTCGTTCGGCCTTGTCGGCATGCCCCGCCCGTCATTCTTCGGCATCACCACCGACAGCAACATCGCCTTCTACTATTTCACGCTGGTCTGTTTCATCGTTTCGGCCGGCGCCATGTGGTGGATCCTGCGCTCTCCCTGGGGGCGAGCCTTCAAGGCGCTGCGCGAAAATCCGATCCGTGCCGAAAGCCTTGGCCTCAAGGTTCGTCGTCAGACCCTGCTCGCCTTTGCCATCGGCTCGGCCTTTGGCGGTCTTGCAGGCGCGCTGCAGGCCCCGCTGGTGCAGTTCATCGAGCCCAGCAGCTTCGGCTTGATCCATTCGCTGAAAATCCTGCTGATAGTGGTGGTCGGCGGCTCCGGCTTCTTCTTCGGCCCGATGCTGGGTGCCGCCGTGGTGATCCTCCTGCCGGAACTGCTGCGGTTCACCGAGGGCTATTACCTGATCATCTACTCGACGCTGGTGATCGTCCTGATGGTGTTTTCGCCAACCGGCCTGATCGGCGCCGGTCAAAAATTGACCGAGAAGTTCCGGCCGAGGCATGAAGCCCGCCGGGATCTCAAAGAGGGAGTCCAGCTATGAATGCGGCGACCCAGGAGGTCATTCTTTCGGTTCACAACATCTCGAAGCAGTTCGGCGGCATCCGAGCCGTCCACCAGGTCAGCTTCGATGTGCATAAAGGCGAGATCCTCGGATTGATCGGCCCGAACGGATCGGGCAAATCGACGCTGTTCAATTGCATTCTTGGCCAGTCGAAGCCGACCGAGGGGCACTGCAAGATCAACGGCAAGTCCACCGATGGCGTAAGGCCTGCAGACCTTTCGCTGTTGGGTGTCGGACGCACATTCCAGCAACTCTCGGTCTTCCCCAACATGACGGTGCTCGACAATATCATTGTTGCCGGCCAGGAGCATGAAGGCTCGATGCTGTCGCGCCTGTTCGGCAAATCGGACGCAGGACTGACGGAAAAGGCCGAACAACTGATCGAGTTCTTCCGGTTGACGCCTTACCGCGACACGCCGGCGGGCTCGCTCTCCTATGGCCAGCAAAAGCTTGTCGATGCCGCCATGGCCTTCATGGCCGGACCCGGGATCGTGCTGCTCGACGAACCGGCAGGCGGCGTCAACCTGACCATGCTTGGGCACCTCAAGGACCGGCTGATCACCTACAACCGGGAACATGCCACGACCTTCGTGGTCATCGAACACAATATGGAATTCGTCATGTCGCTCTGCACCCGCGTCATCGTGCTGGCGCAGGGCGAGATCATCGCCGAGGGGACACCGGCTGAAATCCGGGCGAACCAATTGGTCATCGACGCCTATCTGGGAGGCTGACATGCTGGAACTGAAAAACCTCAATGGCGGTTACGGCCGTATCACCATCCTCAACGGGACGTCCTTCAGCATACCGAAAGCGTCCATCACCACGGTGATCGGTCCGAACGGGGCTGGCAAATCCACGGTGTTCAAGGCGATCTTCGGGTTGCTCAACATCAATTCCGGCTCCATCCACCTGGAAGGCGAGGACGTGACGCGAAAGCGCCCGGCCGACATGATTGCCCGCGGCGTCACCTACGTGCCGCAGGGCCGCAATGTGGTGCCGCAACTGTCCGTGCTGCACAATCTCGAACTCGGCGGCATCACCGCCAAAGATCAGGCGCGGGTGAAAATGCGGATGGAACAGGTGATGGACCAGTTCCCGATGCTGCGCCAGCGCAAGGACCAGAAGGCCATCGAGCTCTCCGGTGGCCAGCAGAAACAGCTTGAGATCGCCCGCGCCCTGCTGCTCGACCCGAAGCTGATCCTGATCGACGAACCCTCGATCGGCCTGTCGCCCAATCTGGTGCAGGAAGTGTTCCAGACGCTGATCCGCCTGCGCGACCAGGGCGTGACGATCCTGATGGTTGAACAGAATGCCAAGGCGGCACTCGCCATGTCCGATTATGGCCTGGTGCTGGAACTCGGCCAGACGCGGATGTTCGACAGGTCGGAAAAGCTGCTCAATGACCCGCGTGTCGGCCAGCTGTTCCTCGGCGGTCACATCGAGGATGCCGCCTGATCGATCCCGACGGTCAAGATAGTCCTTGGAGCGACGCGTTGCTAATGGGACGCGTCGCCGAAATCACCGAACGCGGTCCAGCCGCCGTCGACCGGCAGCACCACGCCGGTGATCGCCGATGCCGCTGGAGAGGCTAGAAAATTGACGGCGGCCGCCACCTCCTCGGCCATGATCAGTCGCCCGATCGGCGTGCGGCGGCGAAGCGTTGGCAGATCGATCCGGCCCGCGGTCGCCAGCTTTTCCACGAGCGCCGTCTGCACGAAAGCCGGCGCAACGGCATTGACCCGCACACCACGTCCAGCCCACTCGCAGGCCATCGCCCGCGTCATGGCAACGATCCCCGCCTTGGCAGCGCCATAGGCATTGCGCTTGGGAAGGCCCGTCAGTCCCGCGATCGAGGACAAATTGACGATTGCGCCATCGCTACGCGCGACCATGCCACGCGCTACTTCCCGCGACATCAGAAACGTGCCGGCCAAATGCACGTCGAGGACGCGACGGAACGCCTCTATCCCCTGCTCCAGCGTTGGCAGGTGGCTGTCGCCGATCCCGGCATTGTTGACCAGCACATCGAACGGCGCTGAACCCGCGACCGCTTCCACCTGCGCCTCGTCGGTCACATCGCAGGCCATGCCGCGATGGACATCGCCCAATTCGACCGCCCGCTCAGCAGCCTTATCGCCGTCGATATCGGCGATGGTGACGCGGTGGCCGCTTTGAGCAAGCGCTCGGGCAATTGCCAGGCCGATCCCGTCGGCGCCGCCGGTGACGAGGGCTTCACGCATAACCAGGCCTCGGTACCAGTCCCATCAGCGATTGCGACAGCCCCCCATCGACGAGGATGTCTTGTCCCGTGATGTAGGATGCGCGCGGCGAGGCGAGAAACAAGGCTGTATCTGCCAGGTCTTTGGGGCTTGCGATACGGCCGACGGGGACCATGGCTTCGCGTCGCGCTTTGACCTGCGGATCGGCGTAGAAGGTTTCGGAAAGCGCCGTGCGCACCAGTCCCGGGCTCAACGTGTTCGAGCGGATGCCTTTGGGTCCCCATTCGTAGGCAAGCTGGCGCGACAGCATCAGGATTGCCGCCTTCGACGCGGAATAGGCGCCGCTTGCAGGTTGAGGGTAGCTGCCCGAAATGCTCGCGACATGCACCAAGGCACCTTGTCCGCGGGACATCATGCCGCGACCGAACGCCTGAGCGGTGACGAGATAACCCGTAAGGTTGACGGAAAGCATCGCCGACCAGTCGGCCTCGGAGACGCTTTCGAGCGGGCCGGGCCGCAGAATTCCGGCGTTGTTGATGAGGATATCAGCGCCTCCCTGCGCCTCGACCGCCTCCGCCGCTGCGGCAACGTCGTCTGCCCGCGACACATCACACTTGAGCGAGAAACTACCCATACCCAGTTCGGCAGCGAGCGACGCCGTCTGCGCCTCGTCACGGTCGAGCAGCACGACCCGCACACCTTCCGCAGCGAAGGCGCGCGCCAGCCCCTGACCGATGCCGCCTCCGGCGCCGGTGATGACGGCCGTCTTTCCCTCCAGTCCAAGCCAGCTCATGCCGCGTCTCCCTCCCCCGTCGCCGCCGGTGCGATCCCTGCGAGATAGCGCCCGGTGATCCAGCCGAATGTCATTGCCGGGCCGAGCGTGATCCCGGCACCGGGATAATTGCCGCCCATGATCGAAGCCCGGTCGTTACCAACCGCAAACAGGCCATCGATCACCCGGCCATCCCGATCGACGACCGCGCCCTCCACTGTGGTTTTCAGTCCGTCGAACGTTCCGAGGTCGCCGATTTCCAGCCGGACGGCGTAGAACGGCCCTTGCTCCACAGGCGCAACCGAAGGGTTGGGCTTGTGGTCGGGATCGGCGAGGTACCGGTTGAAGGTGGTCTCGCCGCGATGGAACTGTTCGTCTAGGCCTTGCCTGGCGCCCCGGTTGAATTCGGCCACGGTCGCCACCAGACCCGTCGCGTCGATCGCGCAGGCCTTGGCAAGATCGGCAAGTGTCTTTCCCTTCTTGAGGTAGCCGTTTCGCAGCCACGGCCGGAGTGGCACCGGCGCCGGCTTTGCGTGGCCAAGACCATACTTGCGGATCGCCCGATGATCGCAGATCAGCCACGCGCCCCCCTCGCCCGCCGCAACCATGGCAGCGCCGACATCGTGGTAGCTCTCACTCTCATTGGTAAATCGCCGGCCATTGGACAGAACGGCGATCATGCCCGGCTTGTAGCGATCGAGCAGATGCGGAAAATAGCCTTTGCCGGGCACACGGCTGATCGGCATCCACGCGGCCGGCTGGGCGAATCCGGCATCGAATGCGCCGCCTGCCTCCTCGCCGAGACGGATGCCGTCACCTTTATTGCCCTCCGGTACCGGCGAAAAATGCTCACCGCCTGCCTTGAGATGGGCGTAGATCCCGGCTCGCCTCGCGAGATCCTGCGCATATCCTCCGCAGGCAAGGACTACGCCCCGCCGGGCGATGATAAGGCCGGGTGACGCGCCACCGACCTCGACGCCGGTGATACGACCACCGTCCTTGGTCAGCCGCAGCGCCGGCGTCTCGGTCAGGATCGGAATGTCGAGATCGAGACAGGCCGCGGCCAGCCGCGCTGCCAGCGCGTTGCCGCTCGTGACCTGGACGCCGCGGCCGTGACGCACAACCTCGCCGGCATGCGCGACAAGGCGTTTCATCACGTAGGAAAACGAGGTCAGCGATTTGGTGGCGTTGAAGAAATGCCTGATATCGGCATTGGACGAGTTGAACATCATGCCCATGAACGTGATCGAGCCGAGCGGCGGCCGCAGCCGCGCAAGATCGCTGCCGAGCACGCTGCTGTCGAAAGGCGCCGCCAGCACCGAGCGCCCGACATCGACGCCGCCATCTACCGTCGGGTGATAGTCCGGGTAAAGCGTGGGGACGAATTTCACCACCGTCTCGCGTTCGAACCAGTCGAGCATTTTCGGACCGGCCTCGAGAAACGCGTCGATCGTTTGCGCGTCGAACCAGTTCCCGGTCTCGGCCTTGAGGTAACGGCGCGCCGCGTCGCGCGTATCGCTCGGGTTGTTCGATTTCCCGTGCCGGTTTCCAGGTATCCACAGCACGCCACCCGAAAACGCCGTCGTGCCTCCGAACACAGGCTCCTTCTCGATCACGATCACGGAAAGGCCGTGTTTCCTCGCCGTGATCGCGGTGGCAAGCCCTCCCGCGCCCGATCCGACGACCAGCACGTCACAGACGTGCCCCTCCTCCCTCTTCGGCTCCATCCGCTTCTCCCGGTCGCGTTTGATGGAGATCTTGCTAACCCGCATACCGGGGATGACCAATGGACGCCGTCGCGCAATTGTTGCACTATTTGCCAGGGAGATAATGAGGAGGACACATGGGAAGCTTGGCCGCAGGCGGCATTCCGCTTTACTATCTCTATGGCGATCAGGGTGCCGACGTCGATCTGGACTTCCTGCATATCGAACCCTTGCGTGACCGCAGCGGGCCAAACGATTGGAGAATTCGTCCGCATGCCCACCCGGACCACATGCAGGTTCTGCTCGTTAGAGAGGGGGGTGGAACGATCCGCATGGAGGATCAAATCTCATTCATACCCGCGCCTGCGATCATGGTCGTTCCAGCCGGAATTGTTCACCAGATCGATTTTGATCCGGGGACTGACGGATACGTGGTGACGGCCGCACTCGGTTGCCTGAAGGCAGCGTCAAGCTCGGACCCGCGGCTCGAAACAGCCGCATCGAGACCGGCAGTCTACCCGATCGAAGGAACCGGCGTCAGCATTCCGGCCGTCGTCGATACGTTTCACTGGCTGCATCGGGAATTCATCTGGTCGGCACCCGGCCGGCGCATATCGATGATGGCGCACTACATGCGGCTGCTCGTGATCGTGCTGAGGCTTAACATCACCCACGACGAGACCGGTATATCCACGCCAGACCGGGGTTATGATCTGCTTTTGCGCTACAGGGCCCTTTTGGAGCGCCACTTCCGGACGGAGCGATCCTTGACCTTCTACGCGAAAGAGCTGGCGGCGACGCAGGCGCGGCTCAATGCTGCCTGCAAGGCGCGCGCCGGCAAGACCGCGTCGGACCTGCTCTACGAGCGGCTGTTGATGGAAGCCAAGCGCTACCTCGTCTATACCGAGAGTAGCGTCGCGCAGGTGGCCCATATGACCGGTTTCGACGACCCCGCCTATTTCAACCGCTTCTTTACCCAGCGTGTCGGGATCTCTCCGGGGACCTATCGCAAACAGGCGGCACGACACGACAGCTGATAGGCTCAATTGTCCAATCTCTTGCAGACCTTATCCATGTTCGCGGGCGGTCCGGCGTGCCAGACTGACGCGATGGGAGACGGTGATGATCCACGAATGGCGAACCTATCAGCTAAAGCCGGGCGCAACCGGCGAGTACCTCGCGCTGCTTGCAGACCTCGGGCTTCCACTTGTGACACGGCACCTGCCACTTCTCGGCTACTGGCAGGCGGAAACCGGCCCTCTGAACGTGATCCACCATCTCTGGACCTATGCGGACTGGGCTGAACGCGAAGCATGCCGCGCCGCACTCTCGAATGAAGAGGCTTGGGTAAACGGCTTCATCCCCCAGGCTTTCCCGATGGTGTTGCAGCAGCACAACTATCTGGCGACGCTTGGGCGCGGATCACCCGTTTTCGACACGGCCGTCGCCGACCGTCACAGGCAGCATGGCCCACGGCCCGCAGGCACGCCCTTATTTGCCCCTGACTGTGCAGGATTGGTGACCGGGCATGCGCCGCCTGATGCGGTCGCGCTGCTCGAGCCGTTTTCCGGTTCGACAGAAGGTCCTCTTGCCCTGCTTCCACGTCACGCTGATCCGTTGAGGTTCGTCGGTGGGTATGAAGGACAGCACACCGTACTGCGCCCCTTGTCGTTTTCGCCGCTTTGAACGCTGTGCAAATTGCCGCTACACCTGCGCAAATGTCTCTTTCAGTTTCAAGCCGAGCGTTACCGCACGCGCTATCATCAGGATCATCATCGCTGTCCACAAACCTTCATTTCCCCAGACCTGCTGCAGACCATAAGCGGTGGCGATGAAGATGGAGGTGGAGATGATCATGCTGTTGCGCATATCGCGGGCGCGCATGGCTCCGATCATGATGCCATCAAGCATGAAGCTGGTCACGGAAACGAGCGGCAACGCGATCAGGAAGGGAAGCAGGGCAATGGCGGCGGTACGAACATCTTCCTGATCGGTGAGGAGCGAGACGATCGATGAGCCAGCGAAGGCGTAAACGACCGAAAACAGAAACGCCACCAGACCCGACCACACAAACGCGGCCTTGATCACCTGGGCGAGCGCCTTTTTTTGCCGCGCACCGATGACTGAACCGACAAGGGTTTCAGTGGCATTCGCAAACCCGTCCAACCCATAGGATGTAAAGCCGTGGAGGTTGAGAAGGATGGCATTGGCGGCGAGGATCGTGTCGCCTTCCTTGGCACCGCTGCGGGCAAACCAGCCGAAACAGAGCAGAAGGAAGAAGCTTCGCAGAAAGATGTCCCGGTTTACCGCGACCAGCCGTCGAAGCGCCAACCCGTCCAGCAGCTCTTTCATCCGCACTGCGGGATGCGCACCGAATGGCTTGATGATGAAGAGGCCTGCGATCAAGGCCACCCATTCGGCAAGGGCGGTCCCCGCCCCTATCCCGGCGACACCCCAGTCGAAAACAAGAACCAGCGTGAGAGTTGCGAGCAAGTTGACGATATTAAGGGCGACTTGTAGCGCCAGTGAGATCATCACGCGCTGGCAACCGAGAAGGTAGCCGAGAAGGACAAAATTTCCGAGCGTCGCAGGCGCTGACCAGATTCTGGCGAATGCATAATCCGACGCGCTCCGGTAGACCGCTTCACTGCCGCCGAGGAATCCGAGTCCGATCTCGATGATCGGCTTTTGCAGCAGGATGATCACGGCACCGCCGGCAGCGGCGATAAGCAGCGCCCGAAACAGATGCATGCGCATGAGCGTGCTATCTTTGGCACCCCACGCCTGGGAGACCAGACCGGTCGTTGCCATGCGCAGAAAACTGAAACTCCAGAAAAGGAAATTGAACAGCACGCCGCTCAGCGCGACCCCGCCGAGAAAGAAAGACCCCGGGAGATGTCCCGCCACCATCGTATCGACAAGTGACAGGATCGGCTGAGCCAGATTTGCGAGAATGATGGGAAGCGCCAGAAAGACCATCCGACGGTTCCAGTTTTCCTTTGCTCCCTGTTCCGGCAAGATGGTCATAATCCGAAAGGGCCTAAGCAGAAGAGCTTCGCCTGCCCTATAGTCTTGATCGACATGGTATTGCCCCATCGGTCGGCTTTTTGTTGGACCTCATGTTGGCTTCACCAGTCCATGACGACCTTTCCGGAATTGCCGGAGCGCATGGCCTCGAACCCGTCTCTGAAGGAGTCGATGCCAATGCGATGGGTAATAAGAGGCGAAAGGTCGAGGCCGCCCTGCACGAAGGCGATCATCTTGTACCAGGTCTCGAACATTTCCCGCCCGTAGATGCCTTTGAGATTGAGCATCTTGAAGATCACTTTGTTCCAGTCGATCTCGAACCCGGTCGGCGCGATGCCGAGAATCGCAATCTTGCCGCCATTGTTCATCTTGTCGATCATGTCGCGGAATGCGGGGGCCGCGCCCGACATTTCCAAACCGACATCGAAGCCCTCGGTCATACCGATGCGCTTCATCACGTCCGACAGGTTTTCCTTGGACGCATCGACGACGTGGTCGATGCCGAGCTTTTCGGCGAGTGCCAGACGCACCGGGTTGATGTCGGTGATCACGACCTTGCGGGCGCCGGAGCGCTTGGCAACCATCGCACCCATGATGCCGATCGGACCGGCTCCGGTCACCAGGACGTCCTCGCCGACCAGATCGAAGGAGAGAGCGGTGTGCACGGCGTTGCCGAACGGATCGAAGATCGCGGCAATCTCGTCCGGCACATCATCCGGGATCGGCACGACATTGTCTTCGGGAATGCAGACGAATTCGGCAAAAGATCCGGGCCGGTGGACACCCACGCCCAACGTGTTGCGGCAAAGGTGTCCGCGCCCCGCGCGGCAGTTGCGGCACTTGCCGCAAACGATATGCCCCTCGCCGGAGACGCGCGCGCCGACCTGGACCTTGGTGACCGCAGAGCCCACCTGCGCGATCTCACCACAAAACTCGTGGCCGACGACCATCGGCACCGGAATGGTTTTTTGGGCCCAACTGTCCCAGTTCCAGATATGAACGTCGGTGCCGCATATCGCGGACTTCTTCACCCGGATCAGCACGTCGTTGGGGCCGGGGTCCGGAACAGGGATATGCTCCATCCAGAGACCGGTTTCGGCTGTCGACTTGACGAGGGCGCGCATCATGTTGGTCATCGAAAAATTCCTGTCAATGAGTTGGATCGGTTCGGGCCGGGCGTCTACTCGATCACGCGCAGTTCCCTGCCGACCTCTTCGAACGCCGCAATGGCCCGGCGCACATCGTCCTCACTATGCGCCGCCGACATCTGGGTACGGATACGCGCCTGGCCTTTCGGTACGACCGGGAAGGCGAAGCCGACGACGTAGACACCCTTTTCCAGCATCCTCGCCGCCATGTCCTGCGCCAGCGACGCATCGCCGAGCATGACGGGAATGATCGGATGCCCCTCGCCCGCCAACGTGAACCCAAGCTTGCTCATTTCATCGCGGAAGAGGCGGGAATTGGCTTCTAGCCGGGCGCGCAATGCGTCACCATTGTCGATCAGGTCAAACACCTTCAGCGAGGCGCTCGCAATCACCGGAACGAGGGTGTTGGAAAACAGATAGGGACGCGAGCGCTGGCGCAGCCAGTCGACCACTTCCTTCTTGCCGGACGTGTAGCCGCCCGATGCACCGCCAAGCGCCTTGCCGAGCGTGCCGGTGATGATATCCACCCTGCCCTCGACGCCGCAATGTTCCGCCGAGCCACGACCGTGCTTGCCGACGAAGCCAACGGCGTGGCTGTCATCGACCATGACCATGGCGCCATATTTCTCGGCAAGGTCGCAGACGCCCGCAAGATTGGCGATGATGCCGTCCATCGAAAACACGCCGTCTGTGGCGATCATCTTGAACCGGCTGCCTTCGGCCTTTTTCAGTTCCTCCTCCAGCGCCGCCATGTCGTTATTGGCGTAGCGGAAGCGTTTCGCCTTGGAGAGGCGCACTCCGTCGATGATCGAAGCGTGGTTGAGTGCGTCCGATATGATCGCGTCCTCCTCGCCGAGAAGCGTCTCGAACAATCCACCATTGGCATCAAAGCAGGACGAATAGAGGATCGTATCCTCCAATCCCAGAAACTTCGAAATCCGGTCTTCGAGCTGCTTGTGCTCTTCCTGCGTCCCGCAGATGAAACGCACAGATGCCATGCCGTAGCCGTAACGATCCAGCGCGTTCTTGCCGGCCTCCACCAGTTCGGCGTTGTCGGCAAGGCCAAGGTAATTGTTGGCGCAAAAATTCAAAACCTTGCGACCAGATGCGACTTCGATCTCGCCGGCCTGTTTGGAAACGATCACCCGCTCGGTCTTGTAGAGACCCGAAGACCTCAGACCCGCAAGTTCGGTGGAGAGATGTGCGAGGAACGCGTTGCTCATTGTGAATGCAACCTTGTTTGCCTCCGACGCATCCGCGTCGCGGCTTGGAGAAATTCGGGTATGGGACAGGAGAAGCGCGTTGACGCTCCTACCTCCCCTGCCTCGACCTAAAGCTGCTCGGTCCATTTGCCGGACGGTGAAGCATAGATCGAAGGCTTACGATGGTCACGCGGCCGAGGGTGCAAACCCGTTTTGGCAAAGGGTCTTTAATTCATCCAATGACATTACGTCTAGATCAAGCGCGTTGAGAAGATCGTTCTCAGCCGCGAAATCACGCCCGTACATGGCCGAGAAGATCCTGACACCGGCTTCGTGAAGCCGGTACCGGTCTCGTGACATGAATCCTGCGCGTTGCAGCAAGGCGCGCGACGTACGTGCGCCAGACCACACCGGACATCTGAACACAACCGTGTGTTCAGATGTCCGGTAGGGTGCATTTCTGTCTTTTGGCCGTCGGCCGGCAGCGCAACGACCAACATGTTTGCGTCTTTTCCCTGGGTGGCCGCTTCGGTCACAGCCGTGGTGTTGAAAGCGCCGCCGATCGCCCATCGGCTACAAAAGATTGTCCCCACACCCGAAGCAGACCAAAGGATACTGCCATCTCCGTGCTACTCACCGAAAGCTGCCACTGCCACTGCAATCCAACGCACTAGCCGGAAAGGCCAATGCAGTTGTCTGATACCCACTGCGTTTTTTGGAACGATAACCGCGTCGGTCTGTTGTAGGGCCACATGCAGGGAGTGGGACATGCGCAAAGTACTCGTGGTGGACGACGAGGTGTTGATCCGGATGACGGTCACAGACGCCCTGGAGGATGCGGGGTTCGAGGTCATAGAAGCCGGCACGGTGGACGAGGCCCTGGACAAGATCGATGACGGGACCATTCACTTCTTGTTCACGGATATCCAGATGCCCGGCCTTCTCACGGGTGTGGACCTTGCCCACGAAGTCGCGGCTCGCTTCCCCCACGCAGGGATCGTGGTTGCCTCCGGTCGCATCACGCCCGGTGAGATCGATCTGCCATCTTCGGCACAATTCTTCTCCAAGCCGTATGACCTTGATCTGATCGTTGCGCGCTTCGAGTCGATGTCGAAAAGCGCTGATCAGCGCGCTTCATCTACCCATGTTTCGGTTACAAGCGGACGCTAACTTATTGACCGGCAACCGAGGCGACCGCGCAGACGTTCAACGACAAAACAGCTGCGCGTTAGCTCGTCGGTTTTCCGGCGAAGGCTTGCGGCCGAGGCCTTTTCCAAGCGGTCAAGAGGCAAGCCGGCTCGTATCGATGATAAGCGTGACCAGCGCTCCGTCCGGTGTCCAGTTATAGGAGATCGTTCCTCCAAGGTGAGCGGACATGGTACGGTCCAGCATTCTGCTACCGTAGCCGGCCGGGCCCTGTGGGAAGACAACCTCGGGCCCGCCCTGCTCGATCCAGGTCACCATCAGATTGTTCTCCTCGACCGATCCGGACACATCCAGTGTTCCGGTGCCGACTGACAGGGCGCCGTATTTCAGTGAATTCGTGGCGAGTTCGTGGATCACCAGCGAGAGGCCTGTGGCTGCCGCCTCTCCCACGCCCATCCTTGGAACTGCTACCCGAATACGGCCAGCAAACGCCGCCGTCTCGTCATAGGGGGAGAGCAAGATCGTGATCAGGTCACCGAGAAGAGCGGCCTTGCCCTGCCCGCCAGGTAAAGGCCGGACAAGGTCGTGAGCACGGCCGAGAGCGGTTAGCCTTAGAGTGAGCTGTGAGGTCATATCGGCGATCGAACTCGAGGACCGGGATGTCATCTGCGTCAGCCCTGACGCGATGGCGAGCAGGTTCTTGACCCGGTGGCTCATTTCTCCGGCGAGAAGCTCATGCCCTTCTTCAGCCTGCTTGCGGCCTGTGACATCGAGAAAGATGCCGGTCATCTGCCGAGCCAGAATATCCTCATCGCTCCCCTGACCGCGTGCTGAGATCCAGCGAACTTCAACATCGCTCATGATCCTGAAGTCGATCTCGTAAGGTCCAACGACGGCACGTGTTGCCGAGAACGCTGCCCTCACACGATCGCGGTCGGCCGGATGGACCTTGGCCGACAGGTCCTCAAAGGACAGGACGCCATCGACCTCCAAATCCCATAGTGCATATCCACGCTGGTCCATCGTGAACGCGTCCGTATCGACGTTCCAGGTCCACAGCGCCACGCCTGCCGCCTTGATCGCGCGTCGCAGCTGACCGGATGTCCACTCGGTGTTCTGGTCCATCAAGATGGCATCCTTAAAGGTCGGACTTGCGGGCGCGCATTGCGATCAGGCCTGCGGATGCCTTGGCGATGTCGTCGGCATCCTTCGCGAGGCGTGCCTGCCGCAGCCTTTGTGTTTTCGTCTCGCGCGCCGCAACGAGGGAGTCCATTTCCGCGACGGCGTGATTTCGGGCAAAGAACTGCGTCTGCGTGTTGCCGAAGGCAATCTCGGCCTGCTGTCTGGATTTCGAATGGGTCTGTGTCATGGATTTTCCTGTGGTTGAGCCTGCTTTGAGCGAGCCAACAAAAAAGGCCAGGCTATAAGCCCGGCCTCTCAGATAACTTGGTGTCGTCGGTGCCAGTACATCCGTGGTCAAGGACGAAACCAGGTACGATTAGGCAGCCTGAAGGTTGCAGGCCGACATCTTGCCCGACTTCGCGTCGCGCTCGAGTTCGTAGCCAAGCTTCTGGCCTTCTACGATTTCGCGCATTCCCGCGCGCTCGACGGCAGAGATGTGGACGAACGCGTCAGCGCCGCCGTTGTCAGGCTCGATGAAGCCGAAACCCTTGGTGGAATTAAACCATTTTACTGTGCCTGTGGTCATGATGAACCCTTTCAAAGCAATGTTGAGTGACCGTAGGACCGAAGCCGAACGGATGAGTGTAACGATTGATTTTGAGAGGGAAGTTCGTTCAGAGCGCGGTGCCAATCGCGCGGTAACCAAAGTTCAGCAAGCAAAAGATCGATAAACCAAAGATAGAGACGAAGGGCCGCCAAGTCAACCTTTAGTTTTGACCTGCTCTGCAGACCCGTCCCGCACGACGAGGTTCGTTAGGGCTTGTCCGCCAACTGCCCCGCGCATACAGTCTGAAGAGGATGGTTGTGTATGCCAGCGTCCAAAAGAACTTGCCTCCGTCCGCGACGCACCGACGCTCATAGACTCTTTTCGGCCAAACTTCTCGCGCAGCCAAGGGAAACCGAAGCCAACAGGCCCCGTCCAACCCTAACAGCTCCAAAGATTGCGACCTTCCTTTGATCGACCCCCTTCACATGACAGCGCTTAAACGACTTGGTTGGTCGGACTTCTTTTCGGATCAGCTCACATCCGATGAAGACGAACTCGCGCCGCGGCGCATTGCCTCCGTCCACCGGTCGCGCGTGGAGGCTATTGATGCCGATGGTCCGGCCGCCCTCGAGCTCCCAGCCAACGCCAACACAGCCGATTTCGCGGTCGGCGATTGGATCCTCGCCGACCCGATCAGCGGCATGCTGGTTCGCCGTCTCGAACGGAAAACTCTCTTTCAACGACGTGCGGGGAACGACACGATCCCGCAACTGGTTGCTGCCAACGTCGATACCCTGTTCATCGTGACGTCCTGCAACGCCGAATTCAACCTTTCAAGGTTGGAACGGTATCTGATCCTGGCCGAACAAGCCGGGAGCAACCCGGTGATCGTCCTGACAAAGGCGGACACGACCGAAGACGCTGACGTCTTCCGGGTCCAGGCGCAGGGACTGCAGCCTGGCCTGCCCGTTATCCTCCTGAACGGACGCTCGGTAGAGGCACGCGAACTCCTGGCGCCGTGGTGCGGCGAGGGACAGACCTGCGCGCTCGTGGGATCGTCGGGCGTTGGGAAATCAACCCTGGTCAACTCGCTCGTCGGGTCTCAGTCGGACACACAGAAGACCGGCACGATCCGGGAATACGACTCGCAGGGCAGACACACCACGACGGCACGATCGCTGCACGCGCTACCGGGTGGCGGATGGGTGATCGATACACCCGGGATCCGGACGCTGTATGTAAGTGATGTTGCCGACGGTATCGATGTCTTCTTTTCCGATATCGCCGAACTGGCATCGCAGTGCCGGTTTCGCGATTGCAGCCATGTCCACGAACCCGGATGTGCCGTTCAGGCTGCAGTCGCAAGCGGCGAACTTGCAGGCGATCGTCTCGACCGGTGGCGAACCCTGGTCACCGAAAATCGTGACAGGACGCCGGTCGTCAGCGGTCCACACGGCAACAAGATCTCCAGAAGAAAGCGCCACTAGGCGCGACCTCCCGCATGCTTGGCCGAAGCGCTTTGTTGAAGGGATGAGCCGCGGAGCGTGCAGATTCGTGACGCTTTGCCTCATCGGCTCGTTGCCCGTGATAGCCGACGTTACACCGTCCCCGATGTTTGAGAGCCGCTGATGGGGTGCCGGATCGTCATATTGCGAGAGGCGCATATGGCAGTCCGATGATGCCCAACCATGCCCTCCCTGATTGTATCGAGATAGATCGGTGGAAACCGCTTTCATTTGTGCTCCTGCAATAAAATTACTCCAAGCACCCTGATCGCGACACCATGGTATTCGCTGCTCGGTTTACCTGAACGTAAAATGTCGCTGCTTTCTCGATTCACGGTCTGGCGCGGATGCCAGGTCAGGATACCCCGGCTATTGCCCCTGCAGGACCCTGCAATTATGAGGTTAGTCGAGGCGCGCGGATATACACTCCGCATTTGAGTCGAGAGCAAAAAAGCCTTGCGGTTCCGATATTTCTGGCATTCACTCGCCCAATCGGACGGAAAACCAGGAGGATAACGGTATGTCATCTCGTCTCATGCGTGCGGCAGCGGTCGCTTTGCTCGGATCAACTCTGCTGGCTGGGGCACCGGCATTTGCTGAAACGGTGCTTCATCGTGGCAATTCCGGCGAACCGCAAACGCTCGATCAGGCCCAGACCTCGATCAATATCGAAGCCTTCATTCTGAAGGATCTTTATGAGGGTCTGACGATCTACGACGCGGCGGGCAAGATTGTACCGGGTGCAGCGGAGTCGTGGAAAGTCTCCGAAGACGGACTGACATACACGTTTAAGCTGCGTGAGAATGCCAAGTGGTCCGATGGCTCGCCCGTCACGGCGCAGGATTTCGAATTCTCGTTCAAGCGCGTGGAAGATCCGAAGACCGCCGCGAAATATGCGAACATCCTCTACCCGATCAAGAACGCGGAAATGGTCAACACCGGCAAGGCCGATCCGAAGGAACTCGGCATCAAGGCCGTCGATGACAAGACGTTCGAGATCACCCTCGAGCGCCCGACCCCCTTCTTCCTTGAACTTCTTGCTCACCAGACTGCCCTGCCTGTCTCCAAGGCAAGCCTTGAGAAGAACGGCGCCGATTTCGTCAAGCCAGGCACGATGGTGTCGAACGGGGCCTTCCAGCTCGTCAGCCACGTGCCGAACGACAGCCTCGTTGTCCAAAAGAACCCCAATTTCTGGGATGCCGCCAACGTCAAGCTCGACAAGGTGATCTTCTACCCGATCGACGACCAGGCCGCATCCGTCCGCCGCTTCGAGGCGAAGGAAATGGATCTCGTCTATAACTTCTCCGCCGACCAGATCGAGCGGCTGCGCTCGGCCTACAAGGACCAGGTGCACGTGTCGCCGACGCTTGCAACCTATTATTACGTCTTCGATGGCCGCGAGGCTCCCTTCAACGACGTTCGTGTCCGCCAGGCCCTGTCCATGGCCGTCGACCGCGATTTCCTGGCCAAGAAGATCTATAGCGGGTCGCAGCTTCCCGCCTATTCGCTGGTGCCGCCGGGCATGGCGAACTATGGCGAACCCGCCAAGGCCGATTTCGCAGAACTTTCCCAGCTCGACCGCGAAGACAAGGCGATCGAACTGATGAAGGAAGCCGGTTACGGTGAAGGCGGCAAGCCGCTCAATATCGAGGTCCGCTACAACACCAACCCGAACCACGAACGTGTCGCCACCGCCGTTGCCGACATGTGGAAAAACACGTTCGGTGCCAAGGTGACGATGAGCAATCTCGATGTCTCCTCGCACTACGCCTATCTCCAGGAAGGCGGCAAGTTCAACGTGGCACGTGCCGGCTGGGTTGCCGATTATGCCGATCCGGAAAACTTCCTCGCCCTGAACCTCTCGACCAACAAGACCTTCAATTACGGGCATTACGAGAGCAAGGAATTCGACGATCTGATGAAGAAGTCGTATGCGGAAACGGATCCGGCTGCGCGATCGAAGATCATGCATGAGGCGGAAACAATCCTGATGCGCGACCAGCCGATTGCTCCCTTCCTGACCCAGGCCGATCTGTGGCTTGTTTCGGACCGCATCAAGGGCTGGCAGGACAATGCTGCCAATGAACACCTGAGCCGCTTCCTGAGCGTTTCCGAATAATCGACACGGGATGGCGTCCGACAGCGTTTCGGACGCCATCCCGCAGGAGACTACTGCATGCTGTCTTTTATCCTGCGCCGCCTCGCGAGCGCCGTCCCGACGCTTTTCATCGTCGTGACGATCTCCTTCTTCCTGATGCGTTTTGCTCCGGGCGGTCCCTTTAACCTGGAACGTCCGCTGCCACCCGCAACGATGGAAAACATCATGCGGACCTACCAGCTAGACCAGCCGTTATGGCGTCAATATCTCACCTATATCGGCAATGCCGTACAGGGTGATTTCGGTCCAAGCTATATCTACAAGGACAACACCGTCGCGGAACTGATCGGAAAAGGCCTTCCCTACTCCATTGAACTCGGTTTCTACGCTCTGCTTCTGGCCCTGATTGGCGGCGTGACGCTCGGCACGATCGCGGCTCTGCGCCAGAATAGCGTGCTCGATTTTTCCATCATGACGCTTGCGACGATGGGTACGACGATCCCGAATTTCGTTGTCGGCCCGGTTTTGACGCTTATTTTCGCAATTCTTCTTGCGCTGTTGCCGGCCGGTGGCTGGGGCGATGGTTCGTTCTCGTTCCTGCTCCTGCCGATGATCGCGCTAGCGCTGCCGCAGCTTGCCGTTTTCGCCAGGCTGACGCGCGGATCGATGATCGAGGCGCTGCATGCCGACCATATCCGCACCGCGCGCGCTTATGGCCTTCCGGCAAGGATCGTCGTCATCACGCATGCCATGCGCGGCGCCATGCTGCCGGTCGTCTCCTATCTCGCACCCTGTGCCGCCGCATTGATGACCGGCTCGGCCGTCGTCGAGACCATCTTCACCATTCCGGGCGTCGGCCGTTATTTCGTGCTCGGCGCGCTGAATCGTGACTATACGCTGGTCATGGGCACCGTCGTTCTGATCGCCATCTTTGTTATCGTCTTCAATCTCCTGGTCGACCTTCTCTACGGCCTGCTCGATCCGAGGGTCCGTCATGACTGATATCGCCACCGATCCGGCTTCCACCCCGCCCCAGAGCACAAGCCGCAGTCTTTTCCAGCTTGCCGCCATCCGCTTCCGTCGCAACAAGGCGGCGATGGGCGGCTGCGTGATGCTCGTTCTGATCGCGCTCTTTTCCTATCTCGGCCCACTTTTTGTGCCGCATAGCTATGACCAGGTCTTTTCTTCCTATGTGACGGTGGCGCCAAGTCTCGAGCCGCGGCCAGACGAGGCGTCGCTGGAGGGCGCCATGCAAGGCGTCGCGACGCGCGCCCGCGTCAACCTCGACGCGTTCGAGGTGACGGGCCAGATCTTTTCCGCGACCATCAGCGCCGAGGATCCGATCGATCCACGCACGACGCGTTATTTCGACCGTGCCAACGAGTTCGACGACACCAAGGTAGTGGCGACCGAAAAAGACGGGCGCGTTCTCAAAGTCGAAGGGAATGTCAGCCGGGAATACTTCCTGTTCGGCACGGATCCGAACGGCCGCGACCTGCTTGCCCGTGTCATGCTCGGCGGCCAGATCTCGATTGCCGTCGGCGTGCTGGCCAGCCTCGTCTCGCTTGGCATCGGCGTGCTCTACGGCGCGACCGCGGGTTATCTTGGCGGCCGTGTCGACAATGTCATGATGCGCTTCGTCGAGATCCTCTATTCTCTGCCATTCGTCTTTCTTGTCGTCGTCCTGGTCGTCTTCTTCGGTCGTTCCTTCATCCTGATCTTCCTGGTGATCGGCGCTGTGGAATGGCTCGACATGGCGCGCATCGTGCGAGGCCAGACGCTGGCGCTGAAGCGCCGGGAATTCGTGGGCGCTGCCCAAGCGCTCGGCCTGAGCGACTGGCAAATTATCCGCCGGCATATCATCCCGAACACGATCGGACCGGTGATCGTCTTCGTCACCGTCGTGGTTCCAAAGGTAATCCTCCTGGAAAGCTTTCTGTCTTTCCTCGGGCTCGGGGTTCAGGCGCCACTGACCAGCTGGGGGGCTCTGATTTCGGAAGGCGCCAACAATATCCAGTCGGCACCCTGGCTCCTGATCTTTCCCTCCATCTTCTTCGTGGCAACGCTGTTTTCGTTGAACTTTATCGGCGACGGCCTGCGCGACGCGCTCGACCCGAAGGATCGTTGACATGACCGATCAAAAAGACACCATTCTCTCGATCCGCGACCTGAAAGTGAATTTTACGACGCCGGATGGCACGGTCAATGCGGTCAAGGGCATCGGCTTCGATGTCCGTGCCGGCGAGACGCTCGCCGTCGTCGGCGAAAGCGGCTCCGGCAAGAGCCAGACGATGATGGGCATTATGGGCCTGCTCGCTGGAAACGGCACCGTCACTGGCTCCGCCGCCTATCGGGGCAAGGAACTGGTCGGACTGCGAAATAACGAGCTCAACAAGATCCGCGGTGCCAAGATCACGATGATCTTTCAGGAGCCGATGACCTCGCTCGATCCGCTTTACACGATCGGCCGCCAGATCGCCGAACCGATCGTCTACCACCGCGGCGGCAGCCGGAAAGCGGCCCGCAGCCGCGTGCTGGAACTCTTGGAACTGGTCGGCATTCCCGATCCCGCCCGCCGCATTGACAGTTACCCGCATGAACTGTCCGGCGGCCAGCGGCAGCGCGTCATGATCGCCATGGCGCTTGCCAACGAACCCGACGTCCTGATCGCCGACGAGCCGACGACGGCGCTTGATGTGACGGTCCAGGCGCAAATATTGAAGCTGCTGCGCTCGCTCCAGGAGCGTTTCGGCATGGCGATTGTGCTGATCACCCACGATCTCGGCATTGTCCGGCATTTTGCCGAACGTGTCGTCGTCATGCGGCGCGGCGAAGTGGTGGAACAGGGAGCCACATCACAGATCTTCGAGGCTCCGACTTCCGCCTATACCCGCATGCTGATCGATGCCGAACCGCAGGGTCGCAAGCAACCGCCGGCGGAAAACGCGCCGATCATCCTGGAGGGACGCGATGTCACGGTCGATTTTCCGATCGGCCGCGGACTTTTTTCGAAGGGTCCAAAGAGTTTCCGGGCCGTCGACGGCGTCACCGTCAAGCTCAGGCAGGGCCAGACGATCGGTATCGTTGGTGAGTCCGGCTCGGGGAAATCGACGCTTGGGCGCGCGCTGCTCCGGCTTCTCCACAGCAATGGTCATTACCGCTTCGACAAGACCGACATCTCCGGCTTCGACCGTCGGCAGATGCGGTCCCTGCGCAAGGAGATGCAGCTCGTCTTCCAGGATCCCTTTGGGTCTCTCTCGCCGCGTCAGACAGTCGGCGAGATCATCACCGAAGGTCTGCTCGTCCACGAGCCTTCGCTAGACAAGGCGGATCGAGACCGGCGCGCGATCGCCGCCCTGACCGAAGTCGGGCTCGATCCCCAGGCGCGCAATCGCTACCCGCACGAATTTTCCGGCGGTCAGCGCCAGCGCATCGCGATTGCCCGCGCGATGATCCTCAAGCCGCGTGTGGTTATCCTCGACGAACCGACCTCGGCACTCGACCGGTCCGTGCAGGGACAGGTGATCGACCTGTTGCGCAAGCTGCAGTCCGACCACAACCTTTCCTACGTCTTCATCAGCCACGACCTTGCCGTGGTCAGGGCCATCGCGGATCATGTGATCGTCATGAACAACGGAAAGATTGTTGAGGAAGGCGATACGGACGCGATCTTTGACGCCCCGAAAGCCGATTACACAAGGGCGCTGATCGGAGCCGCTTTCAGCATCTGAGTCGCCACTATCAGCAATATGCCCACCGTCGTCGTCTTCGAACCGCGGCGCAGTGTGGAGAAAGACACGTATCCGCCTGATCGCCGGCGGGCGCCATGGACGGCTGCCCGAATCTGGGTTGGTTCCGTCGTGTGAGTTGCCGGTATGAAAGGGGACGGCTGCAGCGGCCCATCACGTCCCCACAAGAAGCCGTGAATTATTCAATCAAGAGGTCACTGCTTCCCGTTATCTTCTTGCGTCACCGGCCCAATATTTCTAGGAAAATTGTTGGACGCACGGAGAAGCTCAATATGGCCACGCGCGGACCGGACGCGCCCTCCCTCTTCCACCAGTCATGGCATTGCCGACGGTTTGAGCGGGTTCGGCGCACCATTAGCACGCGGGTCGGGAGGTCCGCATCCCAGGAGACTGACATGACATTGAAGACAATCACTGCGGCACTCGCTGCCACACTCGCATTCGCCCCGCTTGCCTACGCCGACATCACGGTCGGCCTCATCGCGCCGCTGACCGGCCCGGTTGCTGCGATCGGCGCGCAGATCAAGAACGGCGCTGAAACCGCGGTCGAGGAAATCAACAAGAAGGGCGGCGTCAACGGCGAGAAGCTCGTGCTGAAAATTGTCGACGATGCCGGCGAACCCAAACAGGGCGTATCTGCCGCCAATCAGCTGATTGCCGACGATATCCGTTTCGTGGTTGGCCCTGTCACATCGGGCGTCTCTATCCCCGCCTCGGTCGCGTTTGCCGAAAACGGTGCACTGATGGTTACCCCGACAGCCACTTCGCCGGAACTGACCGCGCGTGGCCTTTCCACCGTGTTTCGCACCTGCGGCCGGGACGACCAGCAGGCGGACGTTGCCGCGAAATTCGTGGTCGAGAAATTCAAGGACAAGAAGATCGCCATCCTCAACGACAAGGGGCAGTATGGCAAGGGTCTCGCCGATGCCTTCAAGGCATCGCTGAATGCGGCCGGCATCACGGAAGTCTTCAACGACGCGCTGACGGCGGGCGACAAGGATTTTAGCGCGCTGGTGACACGCCTGAAGTCGGAAGGCACCGAAGTCCTCTATTTCGGCGGCTATCACCCAGAAGCAGGCCTTCTGGTGCGCCAGATGAAGGATGCCGGCATGAATGTGCAGCTGATCGCGGGTGACGGCCTTTCCAACAGCGAGTTCATCACCACCGGCGGCGACGCAGCCAACGGCACGATCTTCACCAACGCTGCCGACGCGCTGAAGAATACCGACAGCAAGGCCGCGGCCGATGCGCTCATTGCAAAAAAGATCCCCGCCGAAGCCTTTACCCTCAACGCCTATGCAGCCGTCGAGGTCATCGCCGCCGGCATCGCCAAGGCTGGCAGCACCGACGACGCTGAGGCAGTTGCTGCCGCGCTCAAGGATGGCACCGGTATCAAAACTGCCATTGGCGAACTGACCTACGGTGAAACCGGCGATCTCAGCTCGCAGAGCTTTTCCGTCTACAAGTGGGAAGGCGGAAAGACGGTTGTGGCCGAATAAGGCCGCTCCGGATCTGTATTGCGACGGGCGCCCTAGGCGCCCGTTTGCTTGCCGTCGGTGCGCTAGCCGTCGATTGTCGCCCGAAGCGACGGCGGATGCAACCAGGTCTCTTTTCTCAAAGTCAATGAATTAACGACAAAAATCGCTCGTCATGCGCGTCACGCGTTCACCCTGCATGCGAAAAGAATAAGCGTCGAAATCGAGAATCAGCGGGGACGTTTGCGCTCCCTGCGTCACTGTCTGTTCCAGCCCATAGCAACGTGTATCGAAGCCTTTTCCCAGACCGCTAGATTGGCCTCTTGTCATAATGCTCTTGTCGCGTGTGATTTGCGGCGATAGTAGTGCATGGGACAGCTGCCTTCGGGCAGCTTGCCTGGGAGGGTTTGTAATGTCTGGTCTACTCGCCGTGTCGCGCGCTATCGACGCGATGAACACGCTTTTCGGTAAAGCCGTTTCATGGCTTTTGTTGGCGGCAGTGCTGATCAGCGCCATCAACGCAGTGACCCGAAAAGTCTTCAATCTGAGCTCAAATGCCTGGCTCGAGGCGCAATGGTACCTTTTCTCCGCAGCCTTCCTGTTGGCGGCGGCCTGGACATTGCTGAGTAGCGAGCACGTCAAGGTCGATCTGGTCTATGGTCAGCTCCCCAGACGGGCGCAGCTTTGGATCGAGGTGTTCGGGACAATCTTCTTCCTGATGCCGTTCTGCCTCGTCACCATCTACCTGTCCTGGCCGATCGTCATCGCCAAATATGTGAGCGGAGAGGTCTCCAACAATACCGGTGGCCTGGTGCTGTGGCCAGTCTGGGCCATGATCCCGATTGGGTTCGGACTGCTGGCACTCCAGGGACTGTCGGAACTGATTAAACGGCTAGCGATCCTCAGCGGTGCGATGCCCGACGCCGTCGCTCTCGCCGACGCCGAAGCGCAAGCGCTCTAATTCGTAGCAGGATACGCTCATATGTTTGCATTCTTTGCGGAAAATCTCGCGCCGATCATGTTTCTATCACTGATCGTCGTGTTGCTGCTTGGTTATCCGGTTGCCTTCGCACTCGCCTTTGTCGGCTTTGTCTTCGGTTTCATCGGCATCGAAATGGGCCTTTTGCCCATCAACCTGTTCGGAGCGATCCCTGACCGCATCTTCGGGCAGATGTCGAACGAGACGCTGCTCGCCATTCCTTTCTTCACCTTCATGGGGCTGATTCTCGAACGAAGCGGAATGGCCGAGGATCTGCTCGATACGATCGGCCAGCTGTTCGGCCCGATCCGCGGCGGGCTCGCCTTCGCGGTCATCTTCGTGGGCGCCATCCTTGCAGCCACCACAGGCGTCGTTGCGGCCTCCGTCATCTCGATGGGCCTGATCTCGCTGCCGATCATGCTGCGATATGGTTACGACCGACGGGTCGCGGCCGGCACGATCGCAGCGTCGGGAACGCTTGCCCAGATTATTCCGCCCAGCCTCGTGCTGATCATTCTGGCCGACCAGCTCGGCCGGTCGGTCGGCGACATGTACAAGGGCGCACTCGTGCCCGGTCTCATGCTGGTTGCCGCCTATACCGGCTACATCATCCTGATGTCCTTCCTGCGTCCGGCAAGCGTGCCGGCTCTTCCCATCGAGGCGCGATCGCTTCGTGGCTGGAAGCTTGTGGCCAAGGTCATCACCTCGCTCGTGCCGCCGCTCGTGCTGATCTTTCTCGTTCTCGGCACAATCTTTATCGGCCTTGCGACGCCGACCGAAGGCGGCGCGATGGGCGCGGTCGGTGCTCTGCTTCTTGCAGCCTTCAATCGCAAGCTTACGCTGGCAATGGTGAAGTCGGCCCTTTACGCGACGGCGCAACTGTCCTCCTTCGTGATCTTCATCTTGCTCGGCGCGCGTGTGTTTTCGCTGACTTTCTACGGTGTCGATGGTCACGTCTGGGTCGAGCACCTGATGACGTCGATCCCGGGCGGCGAGATCGGGTTCCTGATCGTTGCCAATCTGCTCGTATTCTTCCTGGCCTTCTTTCTCGATTATTTCGAGCTGGCCTTCATCATCATCCCGCTGCTGGCACCGGTTGCCGATGCGCTCGGCATCGACCTGATTTGGTTCGGCGTGATGCTGGCGATCAACATGCAGACCTCGTTCATGCATCCGCCGTTCGGGTTCTCGCTGTTTTACCTACGCTCCGTCGCTCCGACACGGGCCTACAAGGATCGCATCACCGGTGCGACAATCCAGCCGGTCACATCCGGCCAGATCTACATGGGCTCCCTGCCCTACCTGGCGATCCAGCTCGTCATGGTCGTCGTCGTCATCGTCTTTCCGGGTCTCGTTACTCACTACAAATCAGGATCTGCCGTCGTCGATCCATCGACGATTGAGCTCAACGTACCGATGCCGGGTGCCGATGGCGCTAACCCGTTTGGAACACCGACCCAGCCTTTCGGCGCACCGGAGCAGTCTTCCGGCGATCCCGCCGCCCCGGCCGTCGATATCCCTGCACCAGATTTCGGTTCCCCGACGCCAAGCTTCGGCGCACCGAAAAACTAGACACACGCTTTGATCGCACAGCGTGCGTTCGATACTGCCGAACCTGAGGAGGAGGAAACGCAATGACGGAAACCATCAACAGACGCAATTTCCTGACGAAAGGCGCAGTCGGAGGGGCTGCAACAGTCGCCGCGACCGCACTCGCCGCACCGGCGGTTGCCCAAGAACTGCCGAGCATCAAATGGCGCCTGACATCGGGCTTCCCGAACAACCTCGACACGATTTACGGCGGCGCAACCGTCATGGCGGAGACACTGTCGAAGATCACCG
Source organism: Rhizobium sp. Leaf321 (assembly GCF_001423215.1). Taxonomy (NCBI): domain Bacteria; kingdom Pseudomonadati; phylum Pseudomonadota; class Alphaproteobacteria; order Hyphomicrobiales; family Rhizobiaceae; genus Rhizobium; species Rhizobium sp. Leaf321. The sequence continues at coordinate 539,929 of NZ_LMOF01000005.1, forward strand.
ACGGGAAATTCCAAATTCAGGTGTTTCAGGCCGGCGAACTCGTACCCGGACCGCAGGCGATCGATGCGGTGAAGGCGAACACCGTCGAAATCGCTCATACCTGCGGATACTATTTCACCGGCAAGGATCCGACATTTGCGATCGGCTCGACCATCCCCTTCGGTCTCAATGGTCGTCAGCAGAACGCCTGGCTTTACCACGGCGGCGGCAATGAGGCTTATAACGAGTTTCTCTCTGCCTATGGCGTGGTTGGCATCCCCGGCGGGGCCACCGGTGCCCAGATGGGTGGATGGTTCCGCAAGGAGATCAAGGGCGTCGCCGACCTCAAGGGCGTCAAGATGCGCATCGCCGGTGTCGCCGGCGAAGTGATGTCTCGGCTCGGCGTGGTGCCGCAGCAGCTACCGGGGGGCGATATCTATCCGGCTCTCGAGCGCGGAACAATCGACGCGGCCGAGTGGATCGGTCCCTATGACGACGAACGCCTCGGGTTCTACCAGATTGCGCCGAACTACTACTACCCGGCCTATTGGGAAGGTGGTCTGACGATCCACTTCTTCATCAACAAGGCACAGTATGAGGGTCTGCCTCCCGCCTACAAGGCCGCACTCGATGCCGCCTGCAAGGCGGCGAACATCAACATGCAGGCACTCTACGATGTGAAGAACACTGCAGCGATCCGCTCGCTTGTCGGCAAGGGCGTCAAACTGCGACCGCTGCCACGCGATGTCATGGATGCCGCCTACAAGACGACGTTCGAACTCTACGCGGAATATAGCGCCAAGCATCCGGCATGGGCAAAGATCTATCCAGGCTGGAAGAAGTTCAGGGACGAGTCCTTCGAGTGGTTCCGCGTCGCCGAATACAGCTATGACAGCTACATGTACTCTGCCCAGGCCTCGGGCAAGTAACAGAACCGGAGGTCGGCTTTAAGGCCGGCCTCCGCACTCACGATCGGTTGGCACCGAAGAGACAGGTCTATCGTTGAGATGTCCCGGTGGTCCTACCGTCACATCGCAAAAGCCGCAGCCGGGACGGCATGATTTCGCGTGACGATCCCATGCTTTCCCGGCCACCGGTCTAAAGAACTGATCGGATTTTCCTAAACCGCGGCGTCACCCAGAAGGATCTGCAGCTTGACGTCTGACGGGTTACCGGCTGCTGCCCTCTCAAAGGCCTCAATGCTCTTGTCGAAATCGAAAGTCTCGGTGATCAGCGGATTAAGGTCCACCTTGCCGGATGCGATCAGCTGCAGCGCCCGGTCGAAGATATTGGCGTAGCGGAAGACCGTCTCTATCCGGATTTCCTTCGAGATCGCGCCTGCAACGTCGAACGAAACCTTGTCCACCGGCAGGCCGACCATCACGATAGCTCCACCCGGGCGAACGAGGTCGAATATCCCGTCATAGGCCTTCGGGCTGCCGCTGGCTTCGAAAACAACATCGGCGCCCCAGCCGTCGGTTTCCCGTGCGATGACCTCGGCGAAGCTTTCCTCCCCGATATTGACAGGGGTGATACCGGAATACTGGGCAGCGATGGCGAGTTTCGGTGCGCTGAAATCGGAAATGAACACGCGGCTGCACCCACCAGCGAGCGCCGCCAGAGCGACCATGATCCCGATCGGGCCGCTTCCGATCACCGCCGCAACATCGCCGGGGGCGATGCGGGCACGCGCTGCAGCCTGCATGCCAATGGCAAATGGCTCCACCATCGCGCCTTCGGCGAAGGACACGTTGTCGGGAAGCTTGTAGGTGAACGCCGCGGGATGGACAACTTCGGATGTCAAAACGCCATGGATCGGCGGCGTTGCCCAGAACCGGACGCTGGGATCGACGTTATAGATGCCGAGCTTGGATGCGCGCGACGAGAGGTCCGGTATTCCCGGTTCCATGCACACCCGGTCTCCAACCTTGAAACCGGAAACGGCCGAGCCGACCTCGATCACCGTGCCTGCCGCCTCATGTCCCAGAACCATTGGCTCACGCAGCACGTACGGTCCGATTGCGCCGTGCGTGTAGTAGTGTACGTCGCTGCCGCAGACGCCAACCGTGTGAATCTTGATCTTCAGTTCCGAAGCTCCGACCGCCAGCGGCAGGTCAATGTCTCGAAGGGCGAGAACGCCCTTTTCTTCCAGTACCAAGGCTTTCATCATCGGATCCTTTTGCTCGATGGGCGCCAAATTCGGCGCATCGGTTGACCTAGGAATAGCGACCGGTTTGAAAAAGAAAAGTGCTGTTTGGTGAGATTTTCAGCAGCTATCGCTTCTTTCTTGCGCGTATCGCCCCTTCGCCCCCAAGGTCTCGCTCTCCCCACCAAGCAGTCCATCCGTCTGTTTTAAAACGATAAAAACAGGATTTTTGCTCACCATAGGGACACCTTCAGCCTACAATGAAGGCATGTTGACATTTGTCGAAAACTATCTGACAAATGTCACGTGCTGGCCGCTGGAGGGCGGTTAACCCAGACAGTGATTGGTCCGACGCTCATCGGGCGGAAGGATCATCGGAGGAAATTAGCGTGGAATATCTGCTTGAGGTGGAAGGACTGAAGAAGTCCTTCGGCGGCGTTGCCGCATTGCGTGAGGGTCGCTTTCAGCTGAAGCCGGGCTCGGTGCACGCGCTGTGTGGCGGCAACGGCGCCGGAAAGTCGACCTTCCTCAAAATCCTCATGGGCATTTACAAGCGCGATGCCGGCTCCATTCGCCGTCGCGGTCAGGACGTCGATTTTTCAGGCCCAGCCGAAGCGCTCGCCTCCGGCATCGCGATCATCGAACAGGAACTGAGCCCTGTCCCTCATATGACCGTGGCGGAAAACATCTATCTTGGTCGCGAACCCTCCGGGCGCTTCGGCGGCGTCGACTTCAAGACGATGAACCGTAACGCCCAGCGGTTGCTGGATCAGCTCGAATTCCAGATCCGTCCCACTCAGTTCATGATGAACCTTTCGGTTGCGCAGATGCAACTGGTCGAGATCGCCAAGGCGCTCAGCCACGATGCGGAAGTCATCTTCATGGACGAGCCGACATCGGCAATCGGCGAAAAGGAAGCGCAGCAGCTCTTCAAAACGATCGAACGGCTGAAGGCCGCCGGCAAGGGTATCGTCTACGTCTCGCACCGCCTGTCAGAAATCTTCCAGATCGCGGATGCCTACACGGTGTTCCGCGACGGCTCCTATATCGGCTCGGGTGACTTGGCTGATATCGACAGGCCGAGCCTGATCAAGATGATCGTCGGTCGGGAACTGGGCGAGGAATATATCAAGACCAACACGCCGACGGAAACGGATGGCCTACAGGTTACGGGGCTGACAGCCGCCGGCAAGATCGACGACATTTCGTTTTCGGTTTGCAAGGGTGAGATCTTCGGGATCTACGGACTTATGGGATCCGGCCGGTCGGAAATTTTCAACTGCATCTTTGGTCTCGATCGTCTCGATAGCGGCGAAATCAGGATCGATGGCGCGCCGGTCAAGGTCAGCAAGCCGGCTGACGCGATGGAGCACGGGCTCGCTTTCGTTACCGAGGACCGCAAGCTGACCGGGCTCAATCTGACCGATAGCGTCAGAGGCAACATTGCGCTTGCCAGCCTGCCGGAACTCAGCCCCAATTTCGTCATGCGTCGCCGCGGCGAGCAGGCTGCCAGCCGGAACATGATCGAAAGATTTGCGATCAAGGCGGCCCGCGACACGATGCCGGTCTCGGGCCTGTCAGGCGGCAATCAGCAAAAGGTCGTCCTGGGCAAGTGGTTCCTGCGCAATCCCAAGGTGCTTCTGCTCGATGAACCGACGCGTGGCGTCGATGTCGGCGCCAAGCGCGAGATCTATCGCATCATCTGCGAATTCGCCGAGGCCGGTGGAACCGTAGTGATGATTTCATCGGAAATCGACGAAGTGCTGGGCATGTCCGACCGCATCCTCGTCATGCGCAACGGTCGCTCGACTGGCATCTATCCGCGCGCGGAGACAGACGCGCAGGCGTTGGTGCACCTTTCTACGTGACGGGCCCGGGTCACTGGGCCAGACGCGCATTTTCAAGATTCGATCGGCATGGGAAGAGGTAAGAACAGTGTCCGCCACAGAAAACAAGCCGGCAGCCGCATGGTTCGGTTCGGATAACCGCAAGTTGCTCATCCAGGAATACGGCATCTTTCTCGCCTTCCTGCTCCTGGCATTCATCCTGTCGGTCTCCAACGAGTACTTCCTCACCGCCGGCAATATCTCGAACGTGCTTCTACAGACATCTATCAATGGGGTGCTGGCGATCGGCATGACATTCGTCATCCTGACCCGGGGCATCGACCTCTCCGTCGGCTCGGTCGTAGCGCTCGCTGGTATGGTGGCCGCGAGCCTTGCGACGACTTCAGCGACCGCCGGCGTTGCGGGCGGCCCCTATCCGGCATTCGTCGCGTTCGCGGCGGGCATTCTCGTCGGTCTCGCATGCGGCATGGTCGTCGGTGTAATCGTCTCGCGCTTCTCCGTCCCCGCCTTCGTTGCCACCCTCGGCATGCTGTCGGCGGCACGCGGCATGACGCTGATCTATGGCGGCGGCAGACCTGTCCCGGCGCTTATCCCGGATTTTCGCTGGCTTGGAACCGGCAACATTATCGGCATCCCGATGCCGGTCGTCGTTCTCGCCGTCGTCTTCATTGCCTCTTGGTGGGTTCTCAACCGCACGCGCTTTGGCCGCTATATCTACGCCGTCGGCGGCAACCCGCATGCCGCCGTGACTTCAGGCATCAACGTCACCCGCATCAAGTTCGCCGTGTACTGCATCTCGGGAGCACTTGCGGGTCTTGCCGGTATGATCCTTGCCGCTCGCACGGGCTCCGGCCTGCCGCAGGCCGGTGTTGCCTACGAGCTCGACGCCATCGCGGCCGTGGTCATCGGCGGTACCAGCCTCTCGGGTGGTGTCGGTCGCGTCACGGGAACCCTGATCGGCGCGCTCATTATCGGCGTCATGAACAACGGTCTCGATCTGCTCGGCATCGAATCTTACTACCAGCAGGTCCTCAAAGGGGCGCTGATCGTCGGTGCGGTCATGCTGGATCAAAAACGCAATCAAGGGGCCTGACCCCAGAACAATTCGGATCGCGAAACGGTCCGACATGTACCGCGCGTCAAAACGGCGACCGGACATTCCGTGGAGGAGAAGAAAATGAAGAAACTTTTGCTTGCTCTCGTCGCCAGTGCGGCGATGCTTTCGGCACCCGCAATGGCGCAGGACAAGAAGCTCAAGATTGGCGCGACCACCTATGGTCTCAATGCTGAATTCATGCAGATCTGGTCGGCGGCTCTGAAGGAACATCCGGCCGTCAAGAGCGGCAAGGTCGATGTCACGGTGTTCGATGGCCGATATGACGCGCTGGTCCAGCAGGAACAGTTCAACACGATGATCACACAGAAATTCGACGCGATCATCTTCGTGCCGATGGATATCGAGGCCGGCGCGACCGCTGTGCAGATGGCCCATGATGCCGGCATCCCCGTTGTCGGCTCCAATGCCCGCGTCAATTCCGATCTCCTCACATCCTATGTCGGCTCGAACGACGTGGAAGCCGGCGAGCTCGAAGCCAAGGCAGTCTTGGACAAGATGGGCTGCAAGGGCAATCTCGTCATCATCGAAGGCCCGATCGGCCAGTCCGGCCAGATCCAGCGCCTGGAAGGCAATGAAAAGGCACTCGCTGCCTGCCCGGACGTAAAGGTTCTCGAAAAGCAGACCGGCAACTGGTCGCGCGCCGAAGCTCAGACCCTGATGGAAAACTGGCTGACATCCCATCCGGGCCAGATCAATGGCATCATCGGCCAGAACGACGAAATGGCACTCGGTGCGATCGAGGCAATCAAGGCTGCAGGTCTGAAGGTTGAAGACTTCGCGATTGCCGGCGTCGATGGCGTGACGGATGCGATCAACTCGGTGAAGCGCGGCGAGATGGCTTCCATCCTGCAGGACGCCAACGCCCAGGCTCAGGGCGCTCTCGACGTCGCCATCAAGGCCGCCAACAAGGACTACAAGCCCGAATCGAAGATCTGGACCCAGTATCCGGACATGAAGTGGGCGGATGGCGCCGAGAAGGACTACCTCGTGCCTTGGACGCCTGTCACGAAAGAAAACGCCGACAAGCTGCTCGAGTCCCGTAACTGATACTTTTCGTTTTCGATCCAAGGGAGGGGCGGTGACCGCCGCCCCTCCCGTCTCCGTCGCAAAGGCTTGAAGACATGAGTGATACCGCTCCCCAGATCGACCTGAATTTCCCCCTGAACGGCAAGATTGCCGTCGTCACCGGCGCCGCATCCGGCATCGGCGCTGCCGTCTGCGACGCGCTGACCGAAAAGGGCGCGACCGTCGCCGTGCTTGACCTCAATGCCGAACTGGCCGCAGCAAAAGCGGCCGAACTCGGTGGCGCATCGAAATCCTTCGTCTGCGATGTCTCGCAGGCATCTTCCGTCGAGAAGGCGATCGCGGGCGTCCTCGACACCTTCGGCCACATCGATATAGCCGTCAGCAGCGCGGGGGTCGTCTTCCTCGCTCCGGCCGAGGATCTGTCGCTCGATTACTGGGATAAGACGATCGACATCAACCTGAAGGGCACTTTTCTCTTCACGCAGGCAGTCGGAAGGGCGATGATCGCCGCTGGCAAGGGCGGCAAGATCGTCAATCTCGCCTCGCAGGCGGGCACCGTCGCAATCGAGGAGCACGTCGCCTACTGCGCCTCCAAATTCGGCGTCATCGGCATGTCGAAGACCTTCGCGGCCGAGTGGGGAAAATACGGTATCTGCGTGAATACCATTTCGCCAACAGTCGTGCTGACGGAACTCGGAAAGAAGGCTTGGGCCGGCGAAAAGGGTGAAAATGCGAAGAAGCGTATCCCGATCGGCCGTTTCGCCTACCCGCAGGAAATCGCCGCAGCGGCAGTCTTTCTTGTCTCCAATGGTGCGGACATGATCAACGGCGCCGATCTCCTGATCGACGGCGGTTACACAATTCTCTGAGGACAAACCATGCAGCGTTTCGTCAATAATCCTGATCTTGTCGTCGAAGATACGGTCAAGGGCTTCGTCAAGGCCCATTCCGATATCGTCCGGCTTGCGGAAAACCCACGTGTCGTCGTGGCGAAGAATGCCCCCGTCAAAGGCAAGGTCGGCATCGTCACCGGCGGCGGTTCGGGTCATGAACCCGCCTTCATGGGCTACACCGGCAAGAACATGCTGGATGCGGTCGCCGTTGGCGAACTCTTCTCCTCGCCGACGGCCAAGAGCTTCTCTGACGCATTCCGCGAGGCGAATGGAGGCGCAGGAGTGGTGTGCCTTTACGGCAATTATGCCGGCGACAACATGAACGTGAAGATGGCAACCAAGCTTGCCACCAAGGAAGGAATCGAGGTTTTGACGGTCGTCGCCAACGACGACGTCTGCTCGGCTCCCCTGTCCGAGCGGGAGAAGCGCCGCGGGGTCGCCGGTGAGATCTTCATGTGGAAGATCGGCAGCGCCAAGGCCAGCCAGGGCGGTTCGCTCGAGGAGGTTCGCGCCGTCGCGCAGAAGGCGATCGACAACTGCCGGTCGATCGGGGTCGGCCTTGGCCCCTGCACACTTCCCGCCGTCGGCCATCCCAATTTCCAGATCGAGCCCGGCACGATGGAAGTCGGCATCGGCCACCATGGCGAGCCTGGGGTGCGGGTCGAACCGCTCAAAAAAGCCGAAGACGTTGCAAGGGACATGGTGAAGATCGTGCTCGACGATCATGACCTGCCGGCCGGCGTCGAAGTCGCCGTGCTCGTGTCAGGCCTCGGCGCGACGCCGCTCAACGAACTCTACATCCTCAACGATACGATCGAAACCGAGATTTCCGCACGTGGCCTGAAGGTCTACAAGACCTTCATCGGCAACTATTTCACGTCGCTCGAAATGGTGGGAGCGACCCTGACGGTCATGGCGCTCGACGACGAAACTAAGCCGCTTCTCGATCTCGAGACGCGCTGCACCATGCTGCTTTAAGGACCTGGCGATGCAGACTTTCCTCAATGCCCACGCGGGCGATATCGTGATTGCGATCGCCGACCGCATCATCGAAAACCGCGCCTATCTCAGTGAGATCGACGGCAAGATCGGTGATGGTGACCACGGCGTCAACATGGCCAAGGGCTTCGGCATGACGTCCGAGCGCCTCAAGACCCAAGACGTGTCGCTGGCCGAAGCCTTCGATACGCTCGGCACTGTGTTGATGACGGAGATTGGCGGCTCTATGGGTCCGCTTTACGGCGTGATGTTCACCGAGTTCGCAGAAACGCTCGAAGGCAAGGATGTCGTTGACGCTCGCCTCTTCTCGACAATGCTTCATATGGGCCTTGCCGGCATTCAGTCGATCGGTTCTGCCAAGGTTGGCGACAAGACGCTGATCGACGCGTTCGTGCCGGCCATCGAAGCGTTCGACAGCACGGTCGCAGGCGGACAGTCCTTTGCTGACGCGCTGGCGGCGATGACCGAAGCCGCCGACAAGGGACGTGATTCCACCATCGACCTCGTCGCGAAGATCGGGCGCGCCAGCCGTCTCGGCGAACGCTCGCTTGGCGTTCTCGATGCCGGTGCCACGTCATGCGCCTTAATCCTCAAGGAAATCGCGAAGGGCGTGTCAGGCAAGTTGCAGGCGCCCTGAACTCAGCAAACCTCCCCCAGGACCGGGCGACCTGCCTTTTCGGGCAGGTCGCCGTCGAATTCCAGAAATAAGAAGCCAACATCGATAAATTGTCCTAAAAAATTCCGGCGGCCCGGATAGCTCGGCCCCGTATCGACTGTCGGAGCACGTTTCGGATTGACACCAGTGAAGACACAGCAGTCCGGCAAGGCGATGATCGGCACCAACGATGTCGAACACGCCCGCGAGGGCATGTCTCTGAGATATGGCGACGACCCCCTCGTCTGGGCCTGCTGGCTCTATTACGAGGATGGTCTTACCCAAGGCGATATTGCTGCCACGATGGGTGTGTCGCGCGCCACGGTGAACAACTATCTCGCAGAGGCGCGTGAGCGCGGCATCGTCAACATCGCCATCGAACCCGCCCGGCTTGCGTCACTGACCATCGCGCGCGAACTCAAGCGGCATTTCGGGCTCGTCGACTGTCTTGTCGTCCCCAGCGAAGAAACCGGCAAATCGCTGATCGAACGGATCGGTGCTGCCGGCGGCCAGGCATTGCAGCGTCTGATCAAGTCGGGCGATACAGTCGCCGTTTCCTGGGGGCGCACAATGCTTGCGATCGGCGAAGCTGCCCATGTTCCCGGATTGCAGGATGTCACGGTCATTCAGGCGGCGGGCGGAACACGGGCAAGCTTTTCCTATACGCCGGAGCTTTGCGCAGCGGCTGTCGCCGGGGCCGTTGGCGGCAGGCTCGTCAACATATCCGCCCCCGCCATCCTCTCGTCTCGAACGATGCGTGACGCTCTGTTGGAAGAGCCGCTGGTGGCCGATCAGTTCGGCATGCTGTCGCGTGCCAACAAGGCACTTTTTGGCATCTCGTCACTGAGGCCGAATTCGACCATTCACACAAGCGGCTTTTTCGAAGACGTGGCGCTGCAGGATTATCTCGCGAAGGGCGCCGTCGGCGCCGTCTCTGGCCGCTTCATCGACGGCCAGGGGCGTCCGGTGGCAGGGCCGCTGGACGAGCGCCTGATCGGCATGTCACTCGACATGCTCAAATCGGTCGGCCTCCGCGTTGCTGCGGCCGGAGGATTCGACAAGGTGCCAGCGATCCTCGCTGCCCTGCGCGGCGGCTATGTCAACGTGCTGATCACCGATGCGGCGACCGGACGGGGTATTCTGAATGCCGACGGCGTGACCGTGATCGACCAGATGCTTGCGCAGCGCCCTCGCTCGGAAAGCCCGTCTAGCCAAGGGACAGGGACGCGGACGCGCAATCGCGTGAAGAAGTTCCTCAATGATCCGGATCATGTGGTTGAGGAAATGCTGGAAGGCGTCGTTCGGGCGCATCAGAAACATCTGATGCCCGCCGGAAAATCCAACCGGGCGTTGATAGCCAGGGAAGGTCCGCGGCCCGGCAAGGTCGGTCTTGTCATCGGCGGCGGCTCCGGTCATGAACCCTGCTTTCTCGGCTATGTGGGAAAGGGGCTGGCGGATGCGGTCGCCGTCGGCAATGTCTTTTCCTCCCCGCCGCCGATGCCGATCCTGCATTGCGCCCGGGCCGCTTCGGGTGATGCCGGTGTGCTTTTCGTCTACGGCAACTATGCCGGGGACGTCATGAACTTTGAGATGGCGGCAGAAATGGCCGAGGCCGAGGGCATCGCGGTGCGCACGGTCCTGACCACCGATGATGTCGCGTCGTCCTCCATGGAAGACCGGGACGGCCGACGTGGTGTCGCCGGCAATTTCTTTACCTTCAAGATCGCCGGTGCAGCCTGCGACCGCGGTCACTCCCTCGACGCGTGCGAAGCACTGACACGCAAGGCCAACTCCCGCACATTCACGCTGGGTGTCGCACTCGAAGCCGGCTCTATGCCGCAGACGCGCCGTCCGAGTTTCGAGATCGGGGAAGACGAGATGGAGTTCGGGATCGGCATCCATGGCGAACGGGGTGTCAGTCGCGAGAAGATCGAGAATGCCGACGCGATTGCGGACAAGATTATCGATCGCATATTTCACGAGATGGGGGCGATCGCAGGCAGCCGTGTCGCCGTACTGGTCAACTCCTTCGGTGCAACGCCATTGATGGAGCTCTATATTCTGTTCAGGCGTGTCGAGCAGAGGCTGAAGGCCAAGGGCATCGAGATCGAAGCAAACTGGATTGGCCACTACTGCACATCATTGGATATGGTCGGCGCCTCGATCTCAATCCTTCATCTCGATGACGATCTGTCTACTCTGCTCCATCATCCCTGCGACACTGCGGCGTTGAAAATAGGGTAAGGCAGGCTTTCAATGGCACAGTGCAACAGTTGGAGGGACATGGTGCACGGAAACGATGCGCGCTTACTCAGCCGAATGTTCAACAAGATCTCCGATGCGGTGGCCAAGGAGAAGGATTACCTGACCGAGCTTGATGAGGCGATCGGAGACGCCGATCACGGCATCACGATGTCGCTTGGCTTCAGCGCTGTTGCGAGTGAATTGTCGCGGAGCGATCTCGACAGCATGACTGCCGCCGAAGTCATGACGGCTGCTGCGACCACGTTTCTCGATGCGGTAGGCGCATCCACGGGCCCGCTCTATGCGACCGGCTTTCTCCATGCATCCGATCGTATGAACGCACATCGACCTCTCGATGCCGCTGGCCAGGTCGCGATGCTGAGAGCCATCACAACCGGCATTCAGCAGCGGGGCAAAGGAATGCGCGGAGACAAGACCATGCTCGATGCCTGGATGCCGGCAGCCGATGCGGCGGAGGCGAGATCCGGCGAACCCGGACACATTTGGTCCTCGGCCTGCGAAGCGGGAGAATTGGGCGCCAAAGCAACGCAATCCATGATCGCGCTTCGTGGTCGCGCCGCAAGACTGGGCGAACGCTCGCTTGGCCATATCGACCCGGGCGCTGCCTCCGCGGTCGTGATCCTCAAGGCGATGCGAGAAACCTTCGACGGGACGGCATCTCGCTGAAGATTGGCGACGTTGGCCGAAATCTTGCGCGAGCATGAGAAGATGTTTGAGGAACGCGTCTCTCACTGTCACTTCGTCCATCGCGGCCACGATGACACGAGCACGTGGCTGGGGGTGTCTTGGCGGCTGCAGATCAAGCGAAAGATGTCGTGACAGCTGGAAGCTTCTTTTCACCAACCAGCACGGATCAGCCTCATACAAAAGCCGCCGAAAGGATTTCTTCGGCGGCTTTTACGGTTCACTCTCTGCGTGTGCTTTGGGAGGTTAGCCGGGATGCCGTGAAGCTTATGCCACGCGTCTGGAGAAGGACGAGGTCACTCGGGTCATCAACCGGTTCGAAGGAGCTGGAGCGTCGCCGGATTGATGCGAGTGGTGAATGCCACCTGCCACTGATCCTGTCTCGAACATACCAACGAGCTGGAAGAGCGTTTCGGCTTCTCTCGCGAGAGAATGGCTCGCTGCGGTGGATTCTTCCACCATAGCGGCATTCTGCTGCGTCCCCTGATCCATCAACGAGACGGCATGGTTGATTTCCTTGATACCCGTAGACTGTTCGCGCGAGGCTTCCACGATCGAGAGGACGTTCACGCTGATTGCCTTGACCTGATCGACGATCTGCCCAAGCGCCTCGCCCGTTTCGCCGACAAGGGAAACGCCGCTTCTGACATGTTCACCGGATTTGGCGATCAGGCTCTTGATGTCCTTGGCGGCGCTTGCGGACCGTTGCGCAAGTTCGCGAACTTCCTGTGCGACGACTGCAAAGCCCTTGCCGGCGTCACCTGCCCGGGCCGCTTCCACGCCCGCATTCAGTGCCAGAAGATTGGTCTGGAACGCGATTTCGTCGATGACGCCGATGATGGTGGAGATCTCGTTGGATGACGCTTCGATCGCATTCATTGCGTTGATTGCGTTCGTCACCACGAGGCCCGAGTGCTCGGCGTTCTTGCGCGTTTCACTGACCAGGCGACCTGCTTCTTCTGCGCGACGCGTCGTGTCGGCAACCGTGGTGGTGATCTGCTCAAGGGCTGCTGCGGTCTCCTCGACAGATGCTGCCTGCTGTTCGGTGCGCCTTGCCAGGTCGTCAGCCGCGGAGCGGATCTGGTTCGAACCGGCCGAGATCGCCTGCGCGTTGCCGCTGACGTCCACGATCGCATCTTCGAGACGCTCGATCGCACCGTTAAAGTCGACGCGGATCTTGTCGAGGCGTTCTGCAAACGCCTGGTCGATCCGATGGTTCAGCTTGCCATTCGCCATGGCACCGAGGCCAACGGCGAGCGTATCGACTGCGAACTGCACTTCGGCTGCTTCTTCCGCCTGACGCTCGTGCTGCTCGAGGCGCTGACGTTCGGACATCGAACGGTTAGCCTGCGCTTCCGCTTCCATGCGCAAGGTGTCCTGCGCGTTCTGCTTGAAGACGGCAACAGACTTGACCATGTCGCCGATTTCGCTTCGATCTGCAATGGCATCGATTTCAGCCTGTGCGTTGCCGGCCGCGAGCTCACGCATCGTCTGCACGATCCGCGTGACGGGACGGGTGATGGAGCGGGTGACGATGGTCGCGAGAACAGCAACGACCGCCAGAACGCCCAGCGAGGTGAAGACCGAAATCAGGAAATTCCTGTGCTGAACCGCAGCCGAAGCGGACGCATAATCCTTTAGCTCCAGACCGGTCTGGTCTTCCACTGTCTTCAGCGCGTTGATGCGGTTGGTCGAAGCCTTATACCAGTCTTCACCGGAAATTCCACCCATCTGTCCGCCGAACGGAGCCTTCAGCGCGACGCTGCGCTGCTTCTCGACAAGCTGACCGGCATCACTCGCAAGGGCCGTCTGAAGCGCGGCACGCTGCGGTGCGCCTGCATAGCTGTTGAAATCCGCAAAGTAGACGTTCTGCATGACGCCAAACTTCACGAACTGCTGATATCCTTCCGGCGAGAAACTACCGGCCGCGAATGCTGCAGTGCCGATCATGCGTTCCTGACCAGCGCGTTCCTTACCCTGCAGAAGAGCCGAGTAGGCAACAATCCGGTTTGAGATCGTGCTGTCGCTGGTGAGCGAACTCATGGATCCGATCAGTTTGATGAGGCTACCTATCGTATCCTCGAAATAGGACGCAATATCAGGCACGCCTGCCTTTAACGCCGTAACCTCGTCACGCATTGTCTTGAGCTGGTCGAGCTTGGCTTGGGCCGAGAGCGCAAGCTGCTGCAATTCAGGGCCACCCGGAGCTTCGCTGGTCGTCAGGTTCAAGGCCTTGAAACTGGCGAGTGCTGCATCCGCTGCGAGACGCTGCTTCTCCAGGAGCGACCCGAACTCACCGAGGCCCTTGGCACCGACGAAACCAGCGGAAGCACCGCGCTCCTTCTGGATTTCATGGATGGCTGAGCCAATAACGGGCGCCATCGAAGAAATTTCGGCGACAGATTGCGCTTCCGAAGCCTGCTCAAGGCGCTTCATATTGTCCTGTACGACAGCAGCGATCAACGCAATGGTCGGGATCGACGCTACGAGAACGACCCGCGTCCTTATTTTCAAATTTCCAAAAAACCTCACGTAGGCCTCGATATCTTGCTGAATGAGCTGCAGGAAAACTGCCAAGGCTCAAAGGTAGGACGATACCGAACCTGATAGAGAAAACGTATTGAGGCTTGGTTACCGTGCCTAGAATCTCATCGATGACAATTGATATCAAAGGCAAATGCCCAAAATAGCGATTAGTCGATTGTAAGCTGGTATTTGCCGCCACCGGCATTCAGTACGTCACCATCGCTGATGTGCGGGACGTTGAACGGAACCAGCCACCGCTCGCGGTACCCGACAAGCGAGCCCGGTTATCGAGCTGCAGGGTCATTCGGTGGGTGTTATCGGGATACGCATACCCAGCTTGATATCTATCGTCGTCGAAAACGAGGTCCAGTTTGGAAAAGGCATTTCAGGCCTCCGGCTCTGGCCTGATCGTTAGCTCTGCGCCATACGCCTGTCGCAGATCGTTCTGACCAGGCTGACGGTCGGTCGCCTGGTGCAACAGCGTCGAGGTGTATCCCATTTCGCGCGTTCCCTCGATCAGAGTGATGTCAGCATTCCCGGGATTGTCCGAACGTTCGAACCAGTCGACAGGATGCTGCAGAAAACTCATCTCGAAGGCCCGGTTGGTGACACCATGGCCGACGATCACCACGTTGTCGTGGCCGTGTCGGGCCTCGTGCATGATCGTCTGCAGGAACAACCGCATGCGCTGTGCAACATCGGCGCGGCTTTCGCCATCCGGCGGCCGGGCGTAGAATTTACCGCTGTTGCTACGCAGTCTCGCCCACTTCTCGAATTCGTCGGGAAACTTTTGCTTCCGCTCGGCGTGGTCATAGATTTCAGTAAAGAGGCCGAAATCCTGCTCCCGCAACAGATAGTCCTCGCGCACCTTGCCAATGCGTTCGACAGGCAAGGCTTCAAGGAGCGCCTCCTTGCTTTGCCGTGTCCGCAGGAACGGTGAGTACCATACGCGCAGCTTTTGCACCCCCCGCCCGGTCAGGCCGGACATATAGGCCGCGATCACAGCCCCGGCTTCGGCGGCCTGGCGATGTCCCCATTGCGTCAGCGGTACGTTGTGATCGCCAAACTGGCTGTAAGCCCGTTCGTCGAGGTTACCGAGGGATTCGCCGTGGCGAACAAGAAAAACGCGCATCAGCCATCCCGCTGCGTAGGTTTAGATCCGACGGCTACCATGGGCGCGCGCCTGACGATCAGCAACCCAGTCGGCAATAGCAAAGCTTGCCTGTTATCCCTTGATGTCAGATCGGTAGCGACAACAAGTCGACTGAGCGAACAAGCATACGCCATATATTACATCTCGACCTGCGAAACGTGGTTGAGGGCGATCAGCCACCTTCCTTCGCGCTTGCGTATCAGCCGCGTGTTCACTCCCGTCTGATTTCCCGCTGGGCGGATCAGCTCGTAGTTGCTGATGAGCTGCGCTGCGTCATCGCACAGGATTTCGATGCGGATATTGGAAAAGGTCAGCTGACCTTGCGAACCCTCGGACCCGCCATAATCGCTGATGTAATGGTCGAGCGTCGCCTGCCAATCCTTCTGGACGCGGCCGCGGGAAACAAAGACGACATCCGGGTTGGCAAAGCCAGCCATGTAGCCATGAAAGTTGCCGGTATTCCACGCTTGCTGCATGACGCCAATGACGTCGCGGATGGCCTGTTTTTCATCATCCTGCGTCATCATGAGCCTCCTTATTATCCAGCGGATCATTGTCCTGGATGGTCTTTACCTTCTGCTGCTGACGCCTGACCAAAACCTCCTGCGCAGCGGACACCAAATGCCGCCTCAGCGCGTTTTCGGCGGCTTTCGCATCCTGCTCGAGAACCGCGTCAACGATTTGCTGATGCTCGTCACACGATCGTTTCAGACGCCCCACGTCCTTCAGCTGATATTTCCGGAAGGGTGCAAGCTTCAACCGCAGCGTTTGCGCTGCACTGATCAGATCCCTGTTGTGGCAACCCTGAAACAGCAGGCTGTGAAACTCCGTGTTGACGGCGTTGTAGCCAACGTGGTCTCCATCCTGTGCGAGGCCGTTCATCTCACGATGCATGGCTTCCAGCTCAGCCCGTTCGCGCATCGTCATGCGCTGGGACGACAGCCTGCCGCATGTCGCTTCCAGTTCCGCCATGGCCTCGAACATTTCGTCGATGCGCTCCGTAGAAATCTGGGTGACAATGACGCCCTTAAATGCTTCCCGCTCGGCCAGTCCCCGGCCGCACAGGATGCGAAGAGCCTCACGGACGGGCGTGCGAGACACCTGGAACTGGACCGCGAGAGAGTTCTCGTCGAGCCTCGATCCAGCAGCAATTTCCCCGGTAATCACAGCTTCTTCCAGCTGGTCGGCGATAACATCGCTACGAGCTTTTTTCAGTGGCGTCCGTCCATCCAGCATAGGTTTCCTTCCCCACAAGGTCACACACCATCCTATCGCGACGAAAGTAAATTACACAACTGACTTGCCATGCACCCGAATAATATACAATGTGTCCACAGAGGACGGGATTGTATCCCAAAGGGACGTTGGAGGCAATTTGAGTGGAGATAGACAATGGTCCTGTCTCCGCTGCCGCCTTCACACGAGGAGTGAGTGAAGCAAATGACATTTACCACTCGACCGGAACTGCGCGGCACCTTTGGGGCAATTTCGTCGACCCACTGGCTGGCTTCGACCGTTGGTATGTCTATTCTCGAAAAAGGGCACACGGCGTTCGATGCGGCCGTGGCAGCTGGTTTCGTACTGCAGGTGGTGGAGCCGCACCTGAACGGCCCCGGCGGCGAAGTTCCCATTATCGTCACCCCAGCGGGCGCCGATGCTCCGGTTGTCATTTCCGGTCAGGGCCCATCTCCTGCGAGGGCGACCATTCAGTATTTCAAGGAACTTGGTCTGGACATCATTCCCGGGACAGGGCTTCTCGCAGCCTGTATCCCGGGCGCTTTTGGCGCGTGGCTGACGCTTTTGCGGGACTACGGACAGGCTGAACTCGAGGAGGTTCTTGCCCCGGCGATCTACTATGCAAGGACTGGTCACCCGCTGGTGCCGCGCATCGCAAACACGATCGCATCGATGCAGGAGCTGTTTCAGACGCACTGGCCAACATCGGCCGCCGTCTATCTGCCAAGCGGTGCCCTGCCCCAGTCGGGCAAGCTCTTTCGTAACCCGCACATTGCCGACATGTACCAACTGATCCTCGATCAGACGAAATCGGCCGGCAGCCGCGAGGCGAGGATCAATGCCGCCCTGGATTTCTGGTATCGCGGACCGGTTGCCGAACAGATCGAGCAGTTCTGCGAAACGCAGGAAGTATGGGATGTCTCAGGCCGACGACACAAGGGCCTGATCACAGCGCAGGACATGGCAGACTATACGCCATCGATCGAGAAGCCGGTGTCGGTAACTTACGGCGATTGTGAAGTGTTCAAATGCGGACCTTGGTCTCAAGGGCCGGTCCTCTTGCAGATGTTGCAGATCCTCAAGGGAACCGACATCGCGGACCTTGACCCGATGGGCGCAGAGTTCGTGCATCTCGTTGTTGAAACCGCGAAGATTGCGATGGCCGATCGCGATGCCTGGTATGGCGATAGCGTCGACGTGCCGATGGCGACACTCCTGTCTGCAGATTACGCCGACATCCGTCGCGCTCTGATTGGTCGCTCTGCATCTCTTGAGGTGCGTCCAGGCTCGCCTGACGGTCGCAACCCCAACCTGCCGCCCCTGCGCGCTGTGGGTACAATTATGCAGCCCGGGCTTGGCGGCGGCGAGCCGACGGTCGCGCGCGAGCAGCCGTTGCCCAACGACCGGCAGGGTGAACCGGCGCTGACCCGCGAGGGTGCTCAGCGCGGCGATACCGTGCAAGTCAGCACTATCGACCGATGGGGCAACATGGTTTCTGCCACGCCGTCCGGCGGGTGGTTCCAATCGAGCCCCGTCATTCCAGGTCTCGGCTTCAGCCTCACGACCCGCGGCCAGATGTTCTGGTTGGAGGAGGGTCTCAACTCGTCGCTGATGCCATCGACAAGACCCCGCACGACCTTAACGCCCACCACCGTCTTCCGCGATGGCAAGCCCTACATGGCGTTGGGAACTCCGGGCGGAGATCAGCAGGACCAGTGGCAGTTGATCATGCTGCTGCGCCACTTGCACAACGGAATGAACCTGCAGGAGGCGATCGACGCTCCGTCATTCCATACCGATCACCTGCCGAGCTCCTTCTGGCCGCGAGAAATCAGCCTCGGTGCGGTGACGCTTGAATCACGCTTCTCCAAAACGGTCTGCGAGGATCTGGCAGCACGCGGACACAAGATCACAGTGGGCGACGCATGGTCGGAAGGGCGTCTGTCGGCAGTTGCCCGCGAAATGGACGGTGACGTGCAACTCGTAAAGGCCGGCGCCAATCCGCGGGGCGTACAGGGCTACGCCGTTGCACGATGAATGAGACTTTTCGAATAAGAGAGGGAATAGCGATGAAACCACACTATCTCGCACTGGCCGCCACACTGGCGCTTGCAGGCATTCAGGCAACGGCCGCCCCGGCGGCTGCTCAATCGACGCTCAATATCGGCCTGCAGGACGATCCGGATACGCTTGATCCCGCAACCAACTGGAGCTTCGTTGGCCGCCACGTTCTTCAGTCGCTGTGTGACAAGATCGTCGATATCGATGAGAAGGGTGAGATCATCCCGATGCTGGCTGCCAGCTGGAAATGGGGTGACGACAGCAAGACACTGACGCTGAAACTGCGCGACGATGCCGTCTTTCACGACGGAACCAAGGTCGACGCCGCCGCAATCAAGTACAATCTCGAGCGGGCTCTCAATGCCAAGTTCTCGCGCCGCAAACCCGAAATCAGCTCCATCAGCACCGTCGACGTAGTCGATCCGACAACCGTCCAGATCAACCTGAAACAGCCATCGGTACCACTGCTGGCAGCTCTCAGCGACCGTGCCGGGATGATCGTTAGCCCGACTGCAGCTGAAAAGCTCGGTGAGAAGTTCACCGATGCTCCCGTCTGTTCAGGCCCCTACACCTTCGCCGAACGCGTGATCCAGGACCGCATTGTCCTTGCGAAATTCCCAAAATACTACAACGCCGACAAATACCACTTCGATCGGCTCGTTTATCGCGGCATGCCCGACTCGAACGTGCGGCTGCTCAACCTTCGTTCCGGCCAGCTCGATCTGATCGAACGGCTCGCTGCGACCGAAGTCGAAGCCGTGAAGGCGGATTCATCGTTGGCCGTGGAGCCGGTCGTCGGACTTGGATATTACGGCGTGACATTCAGCATTGGTGGCGAGGGGGCTAACCTCGATGCCGGCAAGAAGGCAGCAATCCGCGAGGCGTTCAGCCTTGCAATCGACCGCCAGGCCATCAGCGATGTCGTATTCGATGGTCAGGCGAGCATCGGCAACCAGCCGTTCCCGCCTTCCAATCAGTACTACGATAAGAACTTCCCAATTCCGCAGCGGGATCTGGACGCTGCCAAAAAGAAGATGCAGGAAGCCGGCGTCGAATCCGTCGATCTTGAACTTCTGGTGCCCACCGATGCCGAACGTCAGCAGGTTGCCCAGCTCATCCAAGCGATGGTTGCCGAAGTCGGAATTAACGTCTCGATCAAGCCGACTGAGCTGATGACACTGCTCGACGTTGCTCGCCAGGGCAAGTTCCAATCGCATCTCGTCGGCTGGAGCGGACGCGTCGATCCAGACCTCAACATCACGCCGATGCTGTCCTGCGGTGCTCCGACCAATGACGCGCATTACTGCAACGAGGAACTCGACGCGATCCTGGCGAAAGCCCGCGCATCGGGAGACGTCGAGACCCGCAAGGCAGAATACAGCAAGGCAATCGCGATCCTCCAGCAGGACCTTCCGATCGTCTACATGTATCATTCGCAGTGGATCTTCGCGCACAATTCCAACATCACCGGCCTTGCGCCCGCTCCGGATGGCATCATCCGCCTGAGTGGTGTGAGCCGGAAGAATTGATGGCTTAAGGCTGTAATGAGCACCTCATCTGATCTCATCCAAGACAAGTCAGCCCGATCGGATCGGGCTGACGACCACGCGGCCTTGGTGCTGCGGGTCGATGATCTGCGTGTCGTCTTTGAAGACGACACGCGTACCGTCACTGCCGTCGACGGCGTGAGTTTTGACGTTCGAAAAGGGCGCACGCTCGCGATCGTCGGCGAGTCCGGCAGCGGCAAGAGCGTGACCTCCCTGGCCGTCATGCGCCTCCTCCCCGAACACACAGCACGCGTGTCCGGCAGCATCAATTTCGCCTGTCGCGAGTTGCTCGAGGAAACGACGAGCGGTATGCGCAGCCTGCGCGGCAACCGGATGGGAATGATCTTCCAAGAGCCTATGACCTCTCTCAATCCGTCCTATACGGTCGGCGAGCAAATCAACGAAGTCATACTGCGTCACCGCCAGATTTCGAAGAAAGAGGCGACAGAGCGCGGCATCGCCATGCTGAAGCTGGTGCGTATCCCATCACCGGAAACGCGTTACCGCCAGTATCCGCACAATCTCTCCGGTGGCATGCGCCAGCGCGTGATGATTGCCATGGCGCTTGCCTGCGAGCCGGAACTGTTGATCGCCGACGAACCCACGACGGCGCTGGACGTGACGATCCAGGCCCAGGTCCTCGAACTGATGGGGGAACTGCGGCAGAAGACCGGAACTGCCATCGTTCTCATCACCCATGATCTTGGCGTTGTCGCGGAATCCTGCGACGACGTGATCGTCATGTATGCCGGTCAGGTTGTCGAGCAATGCTCGGTCGAAGACCTCTTCACCTTTCCCCAGCATCCTTACACCGTTGGTCTTCTCGGTTCGTTGCCGCGTCTGGACGAGAAGCGAGAACAGCTTGTCGCCATCACCGGCACGGTCCCGGACATGGCCAACCCACCGTCCGGCTGCCGGTTTCGGGCGCGATGTCCGTTCAGCATCGACAAATGCGCCGAGATGCCCACCCTGATGGAAATATCCCCAGGTCACCTCAGCCGCTGCTGGCGTGCGCCATTGCAGGACCTCGTCCCATGACTGAAGCCCTCTTGAAAGCCAAGACGCCGATCATCGAGGCGCGTCACCTTGGCAAGAATTTCGTCGTCAAACGCAGCGTCTTCGGCCGGCCCTTGGCGTCCGTCGGCGCTGTCGACGACGTGTCGTTGTCACTGATGCCCGGCGAGACGCTGGCAATCGTCGGCGAATCCGGTTGCGGGAAGTCGACGCTCGGCCGGTTGTTGATGCGCCTCATCCAGCCGACCGACGGTCAGGTCCTGATCGATGGTCAGGATATCACCAACATCAGCCATGCGGCGATGCGCCGCCAGCGCCGGCATGTGCAGTTGATCTTCCAGGACCCTTACGCTTCGCTCAATCCGCGCATGACGATTGCCCAGACAATCGGCGAACCGCTGATGCTGCACGATATCGTGCCGCCAAACGAGCGCGCTCGACGCGTTGCGGAACTGCTCGAAATGGTCGGCCTTCGTCCAGAGCAGGCCAGCCGATATCCGCATGAATTCTCCGGCGGCCAGCGTCAGCGCGTGGTGATTGCGCGTGCGCTTGCCTCCGAACCGAAGGCAATCATCTGCGACGAGGCCGTGTCTGCCCTCGACGTGTCGATCCAGGCGCAGGTCCTGAACCTTCTGAAGAGCCTGCAGAACCGATTGGGTCTGGCGTTCATCTTCATTTCGCACGATCTGAGCGTCGTGAAACACATCGCCGACCGCGTTGCGGTCATGTATCTCGGCAAGATCGTCGAGATCGGGACGTCGGACGAAATTTTCGCGACCCCGCGCCATCCCTATACCCGGGCGTTGCTGTCTGCCATACCGGTCGCCGCCCCGCCCAGCCAGCAGCGTTCGAAGGAAGCGCGCCTGCATGGCGATCTGCCAAGCCCGATGTCGCCTCCGCAAGGTTGCAGGCTGCATACGCGGTGTCCCCACGCGCGACCCGAATGCAGGGCGGTCAGCATGGAGCTCGATGTTGAGGCAAGCGGCCATGCGAATGCGTGCGCCTTCTGGCGAGAGCTACCCGAACTCGATACGGCCGAGATCACCCGCGAACCTCGCGATCCGAAGCTGGAAAAGCTTTTTGCAGCCTTCGAAGCGATGGCTGCAGCCCGGATGACGACCACGCCCTCCTCAACCGTGACCGGAGGCTAAACCCTTGACCTCGCTTCTTGCACGTCGTCTGCTGCAGCTCATTCCGACCATCGTCTTGCTGTCGCTGATCATCTTCTCGCTCCAGCATCTGCTTCCTGGTGACCCGGCGCTTGTGCTTGCGGGAGAAAGTCCGGATGAAGCGACGCTTGCCGCAATCCGCGCCCAGTATCATCTCGATCAGCCCTTGCTCGTGCAATATCTCTACTGGGTGAAGGGCGTCCTGACCGGTGACCTTGGGCAATCCATGCGCCATAATCGCCCGGTTCTCGAACTTATCCTTCTGAAGCTGCCCGTGACACTGCAGCTCGCCGTGATGGGAATTGTCCTTGCTTTGGTGTTTGGCATTACCGGAGGTGTAATTTCGGCGCTGCGCCAGAACACTCCGGTCGATTACGCCACCAATGTCGTCTCGCTGGCCGGCATCTCGCTGCCGAATTTCTGGCTTGGCATCATGCTGATCATGTTCTTCTCGGTGTACCTTGGCTGGCTTCCCGCCTCCGGCTTCGTCAGCCCGTGGGAAGACCTGAAGATGAACCTTATGACGACGATCATGCCCGCCTTCGTTCTGGGCACCGGGATTGCCGGCGTCATCATGCGCCATACCCGCGGCGCCATGCTGCAGGCGCTGGAAAGCGACTATGTCCGCACCGCCCGGGCCAAAGGTCTAAGCGAGTGGGTCGTCGTATTTAAGCACGCAATGCGTAACGCGCTGACGCCTATCATCACGCTCGGTGCGCTGGAGTTCGGCGCCCTGCTATCCGGCGCCGTGCTGACGGAACAGATCTTTACGATCCCCGGCTTCGGGAAGCTGATCGTCGATGCGGTCTTCACCCGCGATTATCCTGTGGTCCAAGGCGTGGTGCTTGTCACCTCGCTGTTCTACATCACCCTCAACCTGCTGGCCGACATCGGGTATATCCTTGTTAACCCGAGACTGAGAGGCTGACCGTGCCAACGATCGCAACGACCAAACCTGCTGTCTCCCCCAAGATCAGCCCCGTCACGAACTTTTTCCATGGTCGCCTGTGGCGACGCCTGTCGAAGCGCAAGAGTGCGCTCGTCGGCCTTTTCGTGGTGCTGTTCGTGGTGGCCGTCGCCATTCTTGCCCCCCTGCTTGCACCCTACGACCCGGCAGCCCAGAGCTGGACGGCGGTTCGCAAGGCACCGTCAATGGCGCATCTGTTCGGCACGGACGAGGCTGGCCGCGACATACTTTCCCGCATCATCTGGGGCACCCGCGCTTCGTTGCTGGCAGGACTCACCTCGGTCGGGATCGCGATGGCAATCGGCGTGCCCCTCGGGCTTGCGGCAGGTTTTCTCGGCGGCGTGGTCGATGGCTTTATCAGCCGGTTTACGGATGCCATGCTCGCCTGTCCGTTCCTGATCCTTGCAATCGCACTGGCCGCCTTTCTCGGTCCAAGCCTGACGAACGCGATGCTCGCAATCGGCATCACCGCCATGCCGCTCTTTATCCGACTGACCCGCGGTCAGGTTCTTTCGATCCGGGCCGAAGAGTATATCGAAGCGGCAAGTGCCGTCGGCAATCCACGTTGGCGGATCGCGGTTCGCCATATCCTGCCGAATATCCTTCCCCAGTTGATGGTACAGGCGACCCTGACGATCGCATCCGCGATTATCGCCGAAGCCAGCATGTCCTTCCTCGGCCTCGGCTTGCAGCCGCCGGCACCATCCTGGGGCTCCATGCTGAATTCCGCCCAGCGGTTTATGAGCAACGCTCCCTGGATGGCGCTATGGCCTGGCATGGCAATCTTCATGACCGTGCTGTCGTTCAATCTGCTCGGCGACGGTCTGCGCGACGCGCTTGATCCACGCTCCCGGTAGGACGGCGGCGGCAACCCCGTCTGGCCGGCCCATGCGCCCTAGCGGGATCATACCGGAGAAGCGCATCCCGGATCTCTTGCGGGGCTGCGGCCATCAAGGCCGTATCGTTTGGGCCACGGCTTACGACGTTGACACGGATGCCTTTCGGAGCAAACCCGTTGGCCCAGGTGCGGGTGAAGGAGCGCACATCAGTCGTTGTGGCTCCGTAGACGCCATATCCTTTGGTCCCGATGTCGCCCGCGCTGGAGCCGATCAACGCGACCTTCCCGCTGGCTTGCCCGAGATCGTTAGAACCTGCGCCGCGAACTTCGGCCGTTCACCGGCTGAATTGCAAAGCATGAGACCGTCGGAAATCTCACTAATCCGGACCTCATCACACCCGCAGCGCGCCGGGGGTGAGGCCGTCTTCCCGGCGCATGATGGCCGTCAGGTGGCTTTGGCTGGAGAAGCCGCAGGTAAGTGCGATCTCTGCCAGGGGCAGCGGTCCGTTGACGATCAGTGCACGGGCCTCGTCGAGGCGAAGTCGGGTGAAGTACTGGTGCGGGCTCGTTCCCGTTCGACGCCTGAACGAGCGAAGCAGCTGGCTCGACGAAAGCCCGACCAGCGAGGCCAGGTCCTCGAGCCTGACACCGAGTGTCATATGCGCCTGCATGTGATCGCGCACCTGCCGGAACTGCCGGTCAGACAGCCCACCCAGATCCCTCTGGGGCCGGGCTACGCCATATTGCCGGATGAGGTGGATGCCAAGCAGGTTGAGGAGCGAATCAAGCTCGAGGCCGGCCATCGTGCCATGCGTGCCTGAACGCAGCTCTTCACGCAGCATGCCGCCCAGCAGTCCGACGCGGCGGTCGACGACCGGCAAGGCATCCGCGACGACGGTTGCGGCCGGCAGGTTGAGGTCGGACTGGGCGAGACCGTCGAGCCATGGTTGCGACAGCGAGAATGCCGCCACTTCCTTGGGCTCATGCCAGCGCGCCCAGTAATCTGCGCCTGCCGGAACGATTTCACAGCATCCGCTCGCAGCCGAGGCGGTGCGGATCCGCGTCCCGCCAAGGCGTGACTCGCGGTTGCTGAAGGGCTTGAACGACAAGAGCACGAGATGATGGGGGATCGACTGGCTGATCTCGCCTGCGTTCCGCCGGTTCCACGCCGCCGTCCCGAATTCCGACCGGACGAGCCGACCCCAGTTCGGCACCGGCGTGTCGGCAGTGGCGACATGCGGTGCTTCGGGCGGAATGGCATCTGACATGGCTGTTTCCCGTCCAGCGTGCGGATTTACTAACAACGATGCGCGTATCCTGAAAGCCGCACCCCCTCCATGTCGCCTATTCCTTGGTCATCAACAAGGAGAAAGACAATGACGACCAGCGACATGATCAAAAATAACGACGGCCAGGTTGCAGTGGTGATGGGTGCAACGCGCAACCAGGGTCGGGCCTATGCCGTCATGCTGGCGCGCAACGGCTGCCGCGGCGTTGCCGTCCACTATCACGGCGAGGCCTCCCGCGGCGAAGCGGAAGAAACTGCCGCCGAGATCAAGCATCACGGTGCCGAGCCCCTTCTGTTCAGCGCCGACCTGACCCAAGTCGCCGATGTCGCGAGATTGTTCGACGCGGTCGACAAGACGTTCGGCCAGCTCGACATCGTCGTGAACACGGTCGGCAAGGTGGTCAAGAAGCCCTTTGTCGAGATCACCGAGGCCGACTTCGACCAGAGCTTCGCAATCAACAGCAAGGCGGCGTTCTTCTGCATGCAGGAAGCCGCAAAAAGGATCGCCGACAACGGCCGTATCATCAACATCGGCACGACGCTGCAGGCGGCAACGACCGGGCTATACGCGATCTATGCGGGCTCCAAGGCGCCGCTCGAACACTTCACGCGCGCGCTTGCCAAGGAGATCGGCCACCGAGGCATCACCGTCAACACCGTAGCACCCGGCCCGCTCAACACCTCCTTCTTCTACCCGGTGGAAAGCGCGGAATCGAAGGCCTTCCTCTCCGGCATGAGCCCGCAGAACCGGCTCGGCGAAATCGACGAGATCACCCCGCTGATCGAGTTCCTGGTCAGCCCAGGCGGCAGTTGGGTCACCGCGCAGACCCTCTTCATCAACGGCGGCTTCATCGCCCGCTGATCCCTCGACTGCACACAACAAGGCTGACGGCCCATCGATCAGGACGTCAGCCGGCATCCAACCCGCCTGAGGCACCGCGAACTTGATCAGGTGTGGCCCGCTATCGCGACCCATCCTATCTTTTGGTCTGCATGCCCGCGACGAACCACATGGTCGGTTCATCAGCAGCGTTGGGATCAGGCGGCCGTTCTTGCTATGTCGCAAATGCTCAGAGTAACTGCCTTAAGCAGCTGTTCGAATACCTACGGGTGCAGGAGCAGCAATGCACATCCATTGATCTGTTACATACCGTAAATTTTGGGCGACTGGCCCTATACTCTGGAGGTATGCCGCCATCAGAGAGATTGGCACCTTGGGGAGAGAGAGATGCATCCGGCCGAAACGTTCGAACTGGTTTTCACCCTGCTTCTCGCGATCCTCGCCCTGCACTGGTTTGCCGAACGCGCCAAGCTTCCGCCGTCTGTCGCCCTTCTCGTCGGCGGCGGGGCCCTGGCCTTCCTTCCCGGACTGCCGGTGATCGAGCTGGATCCCGAGCTGGTTCTCGTGCTTTTCCTGCCGCCGCTCCTGATGGACGGGGCCTATTATACCGCGCTTGCCGCCTTCCGCCGCCACAGCGCCGGCATTCTGTCGCTGGCCATCGGCGCGGTCGTCTTCACCACCCTGGTGGTGGGACTTGTTGTTCACTGGCTGGTCCCGGCGCTGCCCTGGGCCGCCTGTTTCGCCCTTGGCGCCGTTGTTTCGCCACCGGATGCCGTCTCGGCACGGGCGGTTCTGCAGCGCGTGAAGCTTCCCCGCAGGCTGACAACGCTTCTCGAGGGTGAAAGCCTCCTGAACGACGCCAGCGGCTTGGTGCTTTTCCGCTTCGCTGTCGCGGCAGCCCTGACGGGAAGTTTTGATGCCGTGGATACGAGCCTCGAGTTCGGCTTCCTGGCGATTGGCGGCGTCGTGGTCGGCGCCGTCGTGGGTGGGGCCTGGACCTTCCTCCTCCGGCGGCTGGGCGACGAGACCCTGATGATCCTTGCCTCCCTGATCCTCGGCTGGGCCGCCTATCTGGCTGGCGAAGCGGTCCACGTCTCGGGCGTCATCTCCACAGTCACCGCGGGCCTGGTTTTCGGCTGGTACCAGCACGTCGTCTTTACCGCGAGCGTTCGCATCCGCGCCGGCGCCTTCTGGCACGTCATGGTGTTCCTGATGGAGGCCATGATCTTCATCCTCATCGGTCTTTCGCTGCGTGGCGTGCTGGAACGCGTCGGGGGATTCGAGACTGTCCTTGCCACCATGGCGGTTCCGGTCGTGGGCGTGATCGTCGCGATGACGCTGGCGCGTTTCGTCTGGATCTTCGGCTGTGACGCCGTTCTTGCGCTGCTCAACCGGATAGGATTTCCCATCGACGACCCGCTTGGCCCGAGGGCCGCGACGGTGATGAGTTGGGCGGGCATGCGTGGCGTGGTCACCCTCGCTGTTGCCCTGACCGTCCCCGAAACAATGCCAGGTCGCGACCTCATGCTGGTCGCAGCTTTCGCCGCCATTCTCGTCACTGTTCTTCTCCAGGGGACGACGCTTGGGCTGGTTATCCGCGCGGCGAACCTGTCTGATCGGGGCGTGCGCCCGGCATTGAGCCTTGCACAGGCGGAAGCGGCGGTCGCAGCAGCCCAGCTCGTCGCCGTCCGGTCGCAGGCCTATACCGACGACGGAACGCTTGCCCACCCGCGATTGCTCGAGGGCTTCCAGCGGCGCGCCGACCAGGCATTGCAGAACGCGGACGATGAAGACACTTTCGTAGACGAGATCACGGCCCACTACGACCTCGTCCTCGAGGCGGTAAGGGCCGGCCGGGCCGAACTCGTGCGCCTTCATCGCGCCCACCAGATCAGTGACGAAACGCTGCATGACCTGGAGCGGGACCTCGATCTGGAAGAGCTATCGGCGACTGCCGCGAAATCCCTCTGACATGGCGCTTGCGGCGTTTGCCTCTGTCCAACGTGCTGGACTTAGCGTCCTGCTCGTGTCCCTTCTGATGCCGGAGCCCATGACTTAAAACGAGCGCATCACCGGCGATCGACTGCAAATGAAGGAACTATGGTTTTGGAAATCGGAATTGACAGTTTTGCGGCAACCGTCAAGGGTGTCAGCGCCATGGATCGCATGGGTTTCCTGCTCGACGAGATCGAGATGGCCGATACGTCCGGCCTCGACGTGTTCGGCATTGGGGAGCACCACCGCGGCGACTATCTCGACAGCGCACCGGCCGTCATCCTTGCCGCCGCCGCCGCGCGGACGAAGTCGATCCGGCTGACCAGCGCGGTAACGGTGCTTGGCGCCGCAGACCCCGTCCGCGTCTTCCAGGAGTTCGCGACGCTGGACCTCATCTCGCGGGGACGGGCTGAAATCGTCGTCGGTCGGGGATCCTCGATCGAGGCCTATCCGCTGTTCGGTCTCGACCTCAACGACTACGATGCCCTGTCGGAGGAAAAGCTGGAACTGCTGCTTGCCCTGCGCGACGAGACCAATGTGACATGGTCCGGCCGGTTTCGGGCGCCACTCGACGGCCAGGGTGTCTACCCACGTCCTGCCCAGCCAAAGATGCCCATATGGCTTGGGGTTGGCGGCACGCCGCAATCCTTCGCCCGTGCCGGTATCCTTGGTCTTCCGCTGATGGTGGCGATCATCGGCGGGGAATTCCGGCGGTTTCGATCGCTGGTCAATTTCTACCGGGAGGCCGGAGCACGCGCCGGGCACGCGCCCGAAGCACTGCGCGTCGGCATTCATGCGCTCGGCTTCGTGGCCGAGACGGACCGCGAGGCGGAGGATCGCTTCTTCCCCGGCTGGCAGGCGATGTTCACCAAGATCGGCCTCGAGCGTGGCTGGGCACCGTCGACGCGCGCGCAGTTCGACAACCTGGTTCGGCCCGGCGGCGCGTTCCTCGTCGGTGATCCCGATACGGTGGCGGCAAAGATCCGGCAGACGTCCGAGGACCTCGGCGGCATCGACCGGCTGACGTTCCAGATGAGCTCCGCGGCAAGCGACCAGCCGGCGATGCTGCGGTCGATCGAAATGCTCGGCCGCGAGGTGAAGCCACGCCTCTCGGCCTGAGCAAAAGGTCGTTTCTCAAAGCGACGGTTGCCGAGGCGGCCTTTCCGTATCCGCCGGAGGACAAGGCGACGAAAATGCGGGTTCCGACCTACTGAGCCAAAAGGCGCCTGGTCCGTCGGTTATCCGCACGCGTTGCAGGCGGCGTTCAGCCTGAGACTCGGTACCTTTGCGCAAAGTGCGCGAAGGCCGAAACCTGTTTTTCCAGGAAGTGACGGGTTTCGGCATCGGTCAGTTCCAGCGTTTCGCTGTGCACCTTGGCTGCCACATACCCGATCATGACCTCCGGCTTGTTGAGAACGGCGGCATCCAGATAAACGAGGATCTGTCGGAGATGGTACTGAGCCCGGGCGCCGCCGAGCATGCCGGCTGACGCCGTCTGGATGGCCACCGGCTTGCCGGCAAACGGCTGGTTCGGCAGCCGTGAAAGCCAGTCCAGCGCGTTCTTGATGCCACCCGGGACCGAGTAGTTGTACTCGGGCGTGACGATGATTACGCCGTCGGCGAGACGGATCGCCTCACCCATCGCCGTCACCTCAGCGGGGAACCCTGCCGCCTGCACATCCTCGTCGTAGAGCGGGAACGTGCCGACCGAGCCGAGTGCCGTGATGGTCACGCCCTCGGGGGCGAGAGACGGCAGGGAGCGAGCGATTGCAGCATTGTAGGATTTATGACGCAGGCTTCCGAGAAGGGTCACGAAGTGCAGCGGCTTAGGTTCAAACATAAAGGCTCCAAATGAGAATGCTGACGAAAAGGCGGATCAAACGGGATCAGAATCCGGATTGACCACTTTCGGCAGCTCGATGATGAGATAGTCGAGAAAAGCGCGCACCGATGGCAGTACGTAATCCCGGAACGGCAGGACGGCGGTGATCTCCGCCTTGCCGGCCAGCCATTCCGGCATGACCCTTTGCAATCTGCCCTCAGCCACGTCTTCCCGGCAGATGTAACCGGGAAGCGCCGCGATCCCGATGCCGTCTGCCGCAGCCTGTTTCAGCATGATCAGGTCGTTGCCCGCCATTCGTGGCTGGACGGAAAGCACCCGGTCGCCGATCACGGGATGGCTGAGCTTCCACACGGTTGCCTGCCCGGCACGGTGCATCGCCAGAAGGTCATGCTCCGATAGGTCGTCCGGTGTCTTTGGCTCGCCGCGACGCTCAACATAGCCCGGTGCTGCGAAAATGAACCAGGGCGCCGGAGAAAGCGTCCGCTGCACCAGGGCCGAATCGGTCATCTGCCCCTCGTGAGCCCGGATCGCGAGATCGAAGGCGCCGCCGATGATGTCCGTCTGCTCGTCGCCCGTGTGCTGGACGAGCTGGATTTTCGGGTGGTCGATTGCGAACTGCGGTATGATCTGCCGCAGGACATAGACTGAGGTCGCGATCGCCGTCGTGAACTTGATGACCCCCGTCGGCTCCTCCAGCCTCTGGCGCACCGCGTTCTCCGCGATGTCGGCGTTTTGAAGCATGACAAGCGCGTGGCGATAGAAGAGAGTGCCCGCTTCGGTCAGCGTCTGCACCCGTGACGTTCGATTGATCAGCCGGACGCCGAGGGCGGCTTCAAGCTGCTGCAGCCGATGGCTGAGGGTCGACTTTGCAACGCCTGTGCTGCGGCTTGCAGCTGTAAGGCCGCCGCTGTCGACGACCTGGACGAAGGTACGGAAATCATTGAGGTCGAGCACGGGTTCAGTCCCTTTACGAGATCGGCGCAAAGACCGCCAAAGGCCGTTTTTGATGGGCCAATTCCAAGGAGACCACGACCAGCATTAGAGAGACGCCCTGACAAGCGCAACCCCGAGATGATGGGCCAGCCCTCTAGATGCCGCCGCAAACGCCGAGAGGTTGATCCCCATCACCACCTCCGAATCGACGCCATTCACCGGGACGAACGACGCCTCGAAGCGGATGCTGGCTTCATCGGCGCTCTCGCCGGGACGAACCTGGATCTGGTTCGTCTGCTCGCTGACCGGGATCGGAAACGTCACCATCTGGTAGGTGAGATGACACGCCCCGTCATCACTGGATATCAGCCGCTCGCGGACGGTCGTCCCGTCGGTCGTGACCAGCTCCCGTTCTCCGTCGGCGACCTGACGGCTTTCACGGGCAATCGGGTTCCACGAGGCGACCGCTGCGAAATCGCGAACGACGGACCAGATCCGTTCCGAGCTTGCGGCAAGGGTCGCGGTATAGACGGCGACATAGCTCTTGCTCATACCCGTGCTCCACCGTTGGCCAGAACATGCTGCCCCGTCAGCCAGCGTGCCTGGTCGGAAGCTAGGAAGGCGACGACATCGGCGATCTCGTCGGGTTCGCCAAGGCGTCCGAGTGGCGACCCGGCCGCAATCCGGTCACGCTCTTCCTGCGGCGCATCCTTGATGAACTCGGTGTTGGTTGCGCCGGGCATAACCGAGTTAACGGTAATCCCGCAGTGACCCAGCTCTATCGCCAGAACCTCGACGATCAGCTTCGATCCGGCCTTCGAGGCCGCGTGCAGGCCCATGCCCTGTGCCGTGAACGCGGTGGTCGAGGTCGAGATGTCGATAATCCTTCCGCCGTCCCGCACCCACTTGGCCGCCTCCTGGAGCACGAAGAACGAGCCCTTGGCATTGAGACCAAAAATTCGGTCAAAATCCTCTTCCTTCACGTCGACGACCGGCACGCCGATGAACGGCAGCCCGGCATTGGCGACCACGATGTCGAGGCCGCCGAAGGCCGTATCGACCTCGGCAAACAGCCGGCGGATGTCCGCCATATCGGCGACATCGGCTTGAAAGGGACGCGCCACGCCGCCGGCCTCCTCGACGGCCCGCACCGCTTCCGCCGCTTCCTCCGGACGGCTGCGATAATTGATCGCGACCGTTGCGCCCTCGCGGCCGAGCCGTTCACCGATCGCCCGGCCGATGCCGCGCGATGCACCGGTGATCAGCGCCACCTTGCCTTTGAGAGATGTCATGACAATGCTCCTTCGTATGTGGGCGATGATGGGCGAGACCGTCGGCTTGACCGTTCGATCCGATCGGCTAGGCGAGGATGCGTGCGGCGATTCGCTCGGCGACCATGATGGTGGTGACGTTGGTCGGAACCGACGGGATGTCTGGCAGGATGGAGGCGTCGACGACGCGGAGGTTCTCGGTGCCGCGCACGCGCCCGAAGGCATCGACAACGGCGGTCTCGTCGGTGTCGATGCCCATTGGAACCGTTGAGGTGGGATGCTGGTAGGCCGCAATGTTGGCGATGATGTTGGCGCGCAGGTCCGCGTCGCTGTGCACGCCGTCCCCCGGGGCCATCTCGTGATCGACCATGCACGCGAAAGGCTCGGTTCTGCCGATTTCGCGGGACAGCTTGACCGCCTCCAACATCCTGTCGAGATCGCTCGGGTCGTCGAAGAAATTGTAGTGGATGCGCGGCGCAACGCGCGGGTCTCGCGAGGCCAGGCGGAAGCTGCCAAGCGACTTTGGCAGCGTCACCGCGGCCGCGAGAACGATCGCGCCGCCCGTCGGGCTCGCCTTCGGGTCGATGAAGTGGGTCGCGGATACCTGGAGGTCGAGATCGCCGCCGGTTGCGGACGATGAGCCCGTCCAGACAAGCGCACCGGCTGCGGGGCTCATGGCCCTGTCGGAGGCCTTCAGTGCGTAGACGTTGTAGAAGAACGGGTGGTCCTGGAGACGCGCGCCGACCGGCAAGTCCACCAGAACAGGGATCTCCAGCGCGCGGAGATCGCCGGCAGGCCCGATGCCGGAGCGCAGCAGCATGGCCGGGCTTCCGAACGCCCCGCCCGACAGGATGATCTCGCCGCCGGTCAAAACCTCTCCCGTCACCAGCCGGACGCCGGAGGCCCGATTGCCGCTGAAGACAACGTGATCCACTTCTGTCTCGCCGCGGATGGTGAGGTTCGGGCGGGCGCGAACCTCCTCGGTGAGATAGACGATGCCGGTATTCATCCTCCTCTCGTCGACGACGTTGAGCGGATAGGCCCCTGCCCCGTCCGCAGCCGCGCTGTTGAAATCCGAAACGTCAGCCAGACCCAAGGCCCACGCGGCGTGAACGAAGCCGCGCGAGGACGCGGTCAGTTCCTCGAGGGTTCGCTGCCGGACCGGAAAGGGGCCGGATCGACCATGCAGGGTATCGTCGCCGGTCGGGGTGTTTTCCAAAGCCTTGTAAGCGGCCGACACATCGTTCCAGGACCAGCCTTCGATCCCACGCGCCGCCCAGCGTGCGAAGTCGGACGGCCGTGCCCGCATGGCGACCGTGCCATTGACGGCGGAACTGCCACCGACCACCCTGCCCCGCGGCAATGGAATGTCATGGCCGAGCTTTGTCGTGTCATCGCTGTGATAGTGCCAATCGAAATTCGGAGTCCGCACAGTGCCGGCATCGGTCAGGCTCTGCGGATAGGCGCTCGGCGCAAAATCAGGCCCCGCTTCCAGCAACAGTACGGTGCGATGAGGATCGGCGCTGAGGCGCGTCGCAAGCACCGCTCCGGCGGACCCACCTCCGACGATGATCACGTCGACCGGTGGCGCTTCGGCATGGGCGTGCGCCAGGCCGATCAGGACAGCGCCCGTTGCTTTGCCGCTTCCAGCCATGAAACGTCTCCTCGTCATCGCCACTTGCGTGAAATTGTCCCTCGTCGAGCGCTATGAGCGCTGCAGGCAAGGCTTCACTTCTGTTTCAGGGAAGTAGCGAATACGGGATTGTGCGAACAGCGGCCCCATCCCGGAAGCTACGTTCAACAGGATGGACGATGCACACCGACGACGTGACGAAGCTAGGCCAACTGTCTGAACTGAGCGATGCAGTGCTTGACGACCGAATTTGAGGCGCAAGGCGGAGGCATTTCCGCTGCCGGTCAGAAGCGGTAGATTCTTACCCGGTGCGACAGGCAGGCGCTGTTCGACTCCATTTCAGTTGGAGCGTCCTCGGGATCGCTTAGGTCTACGCGACCTCAAATGTAACCTTGGCGTATGCGCCGCCGTCAGGATTGTTTCCGACCTCCAAGCGGGCATTGTGGCCTTCCGCAATCGCTTTGACGATCGTCAGACCAAGCCCTGAGCCGCTCGTGCCACGACCGCTGAGCCTCTCGCTTCTCCAGAACATGTCGAAAGAGGAGTGCTGCGCATAGTCTGGTAGTCCTGGACCCTTGTCCTGGACAGAAATGAACGACCGCCCCGTGTCATCCACCCCAGTGTGAACATCGATCGGCCCGAAATCGCCCGCGTATCGCCGTGCGTTTTCCATAAGAGCGAGGATAGCCTGGCGGAAACGGTCCGGATCGATCATTGCCGGTGCGGGCGCAAGGTAGGTTCGGAAATTGACATCACCGCCTGCGGAGATCTGGAACAGGGTCACCGTCTCCAAAGCATGCAAGGCCAGGTCGGTCGCCGTGGTCGCGGTCACAAAGTCGATCGTGCCCGCCAGTGAGAGCGTGTTCAGCTGGTCCACCAGCCGCGACATGCCCCGTGTCTGCGCCAAAAGCGCACGCAACTGGGCTTCGCTGACGGGAATGACGCCGTCAGTCATGCCTTGCAGATTGCCCTGCAGCACCGTCAGTGGTGTGCGCAATTCGTGGGCCACCGCGCGCGTGTTGAATTTCAGGCGGGTCTCCAATGCAAGCAACTCGCTCGCCATGCGATTGATGGTGATCGCAAGCGTTTCGACTTCCTTGGTTGCGCCCGGTTCGACCGTGACCTGAAAATCGCCCTGCCGGATCTTTTCGGCTGCGGCCGTCAGGCGGGTGAGCGGCGCGACGAGCCGGTAGGCCAGGACGACGCCAATGCCGCTGGTAAACACGATCAGCAGAAATCCGAAACCTAAAACACCCTCGACAGGGGACGCCTCGGTCGCCTCTTCCAGTGTCGGATAGAGCGGCGCGAGTGCCGCGAGATCGCTCGGTGCGGGGATCTCGCCATTGTTGATGCTGACCCAGGCACGTTTCGCATCGGGGGGCAGCGCGTCCAGTGCCGATAATTCGGCATGATCGATATACCAGTCGGTCAGGATATAGAGGAGCGCGATGGTCATCAGTTGAATGACGGAAACCAGAGCCGCCGTCAGTGTTGATAGAGCCGGTCTAGACACCTGTCGACCTCGCGAAACGATAGCCTATCCCGCGCACGGCAACGATAAAGCCGTCCAGGCCGCAACTCGCCAGCTTTCGCCTGAGATTAGCGATATGCGTATCGACGGTTCGATCGAGCGCATCGCTTTCGGGCATGCACGCGTCCAGCAGGGATGCTCTTTCGAAGGTCTTGAACGGCGACCGGACGAAACAAACGAGAAGGCGAAACTCCGTTGCGGTCAGCGGCAGTTCGACCCGGCCTTTGTCCGTCGATGCAATCGCGATGTGGGACTCCAGCTGAACCTCGACCCCATCGTGCCGGACAACCTCATGAGCGCCAACGCCTCTGGTGCGCTTGAGGACAGCGCCCACCCGCGCCACGACTTCCTGCGGGTTGAACGGTTTGGTGACATAGTCATCGGCGCCGAGCTTCAGGCCGAGCAACTTGTCGGTACTGTCATCCATCGCCGACAGGAAGATGACCGGCACGCTGGAATTTGCCCGGACCCTCGCCAGAAGATCGAAGCCATCGATGTCAGGCAGGCCGATATCGAGCAGGATCAGGTCGGGCTGTAATCTCTGGACATGGGTGAGAGCCGTAAGGCCTGTCGAAGCCTTTACCGTCCTGTAGCCGGCTCTTGCGAGATATTTTTCAATAAGGGAAGCAATCTCTTGGTCGTCCTCGACGACCAGCACGAGCGATGAGATCATCGTCAAACTCTCTGACTTTGACATGCTCTTCTCCGGTTCTCGGTCAAATCTTGATAATCCGGCGAGAGAACGTGGTCCTCACATAGGAACCACCCATGGACGCAACTGATCTCAACCACGTTCAAAAAGCAAATCCGAAGACCGTTGAAGACGAAGCACACCGTTTGCTTCCAGAGGCGCTTATGCTTCTGGGTTTTGTATCGCTGATCTTTGCAACTGTGCCGGAAATCGACCTGATCGTCAGTCGTTATTTCTGGGATCCCATCGCGGGCTTCGCTTTCGAGGAAAACAGTTTCCTCATTGCGTTTCGTGACCTCAACAGGCTTCTGCCTTGGGTCGTGATCGGGTTTGCAATCGTGCTTTTGCTTGCAAGTCCTTTCCTCAGGAACCCGAAATACTCAGCCGCACCGCATAAGTTGTTATTCGTGCTGACGTTCTTTGCAGCAGGTCCGGGGCTGGGCGTTCAAGTCATCAAGATGCTGGTCGGGAGAGCGCGTCCAAGAGCACTCGACGAATTCGGCGGCAGTGCGATCTTTACCCCTCCGTGGCAGCTCACCGACCAATGCGTCAGGAATTGTTCCTTCATCTCGGGAGAGGCCGCAAGCGCCTTTTCGCTGCTCACACTTGTCGTGTTCGTCACCCCCAGACACCGGACAACTTATCTCGCAGCGGTCGGCATTGTCGCGGCAGCCTTCTCATTCAACCGAGTGATGTTCGGAGGCCACTTCCTCTCGGACGTGGTGATTGCCTGGAATGTGATGTTCGTTCTGGCCGTGCTCCTCTGGCAATCGTTTTCTCAAAACGCGCCTCAGATCGACGCACTATTTAAGAGAGATCCGTGCCGAACGTAAGTCTTCGTCGAGATCGCATCAGAGCGCGGAGCTAGGTCAAGCCAAATCCGATCGTGCGTCAGTTTTCACACACTGCGTTGGTTGCAAGGACGAACGACACCGGCCGGCGTCGCGGCAGGCCATTGAAGTTACTGCCACGTGGCGCACGGAAGTAGAATGTAGCAACTTTTGCAAGTCTCGGCGCATTCAGGGCCTATCCTTTGTTTGCCGCTCCCTCCCAGCGACGTCGCTCAGCATCGCTTAAACGCTTCCAACCCGATGCTCCTGCCCTTCCTGGTCGAAACTTTGACGGTGTTCTCCGGCAACCGCGCCGAACACCTCTCCGACCCCGATCAGCACAGGCTCCTCGACGCCGATCGTGCGCATGGCATCGCCAAGGCTTGCGAGCGGGCCAGACCAGCGCTGTTCGTGCGGGCGGCTGACGGAGGAGACAACGACAACGGGCGTGTCAGCTGTCATCCCATTGTCCATCAGGCGCTGCTCGATCTGGCCTGCCATGCGTCCGCCCATGTAGAACACGGAGGTCTGGTTGGGTTTGGCGAGCGAGGCCCAGTCGACGGTCTGGGGCAGTTCATGATCCCGCGAATGGGCCGTGACGAAGCGGACCTGCTGGGCGTGGTCGCGGTTGGTGAGCGATGTCTTCAGCGACGCGGCCATGGCCGACGCTGCGGTAATGCCCGGCACCACGTCTACGGCGATGCCCTCGCTATGCAGCCGGGCGATTTCTTCGCCTGCCCGCCCGAAGATCATCGGGTCACCGGATTTAAGCCGGACAACGCGTTTGCCGTCCTTTGCGAACCGCACCATCATGTCGTTGATGTCATCCTGGCGACAGCTTTCGCGTCCGCCTCTCTTGCCGACGAGGAACCGCTTTGCCTCACGCCTCGCCAGTTCCAGCACCTCCGGCGAGACAAGATCATCGAACAGGATGACATCGGCGGCCTGCAGCGCCCGCATGGCCTTGAGCGTGAGCAGTTCGGCATCTCCCGGCCCCGCACCGACCAGGGTCACCGATCCCAAACTCGGAACCGAAGCGATCTGCTCGGCGGTGGCCAGCAACCGGTCCGCGGTATCTTGCGCTGGTGGCTCGTTGGTCGAGAGGCTTCGGGCAACGAAACGCTCCCAGAAAAGGCGTCTTGCCGGACCTGGCGACAGCCGGCGGTTGACCGCCTCCCGCAGCGACTGCGCAAGGCTTGCCCATTGCTTCAGCGCCGGCGGCAGCAGTGTTTCGATCCGCTGGCGGATCGCCTGGGCGAGAATCGGTGCCGCTCCATCCGTCGAGATCGACACGATCACTGGCGACCGGTTGACGATCGAGCCGAACTGGAACTGGCAATAGGCAGGCTTGTCGATCACATTGACGGGGATGCCGGCCGCGCGCGCCGCACAGTAGAAGGCCTGCGCCTCGGCTTCGGTCTCGCAGTCGGCGAGCGCCAGCGATGCCCCGGTGAAGATACCGCAATGCCAGGGATGGTCATGATGCGTCAGCCCGGTCCGCT
The DNA here is from genome assembly GCF_001423215.1 of Rhizobium sp. Leaf321. Classification (NCBI taxonomy): domain Bacteria; kingdom Pseudomonadati; phylum Pseudomonadota; class Alphaproteobacteria; order Hyphomicrobiales; family Rhizobiaceae; genus Rhizobium; species Rhizobium sp. Leaf321. Next base: position 578,409 of record NZ_LMOF01000005.1, read on the forward strand.
CGACCAACGCCTTCATCGTGTCGCCAAGCTCAGCGGTTTCGCAGTACAGCTCTACCTCAGCGCCGCAGGCCTGCAGAAGCTCTGCCTTCCAGGCGGCGCCATCCGATCCACCCGCCATGACCGCCCGCTTGCCCGAAAGGTTCCAGAAGACCGGCAGCTTGGCGAGTGCTGCGATGCGTTCGTTTCCGTCACTCTGCTGCAAGGGTTTGCGTCGCATCCAGGATCCTCCTGATTTCGGGGCGGCAGGAGCCGCAATTGGTTCCGGCATTCAAGACTAGGCCGACGGCTTCCACAGAACGGCAACCGCGATGGGCGGCGGCACTAATCTCATTGATACCGACCGAAAAACAAGAGCAGACGATCGCGCCCTTGTCCGGTCGCCCCGCTGCCGGACGGCCGGCTATGAGCATGGAACGGGTGCGGCTGTCCAGATGCCGCTCCTTCAGCTGCTCGACCGCCCATTGCCGCGATACGCTGACCGGTTCCGGTGCCACGAACAAGGCTGCCAGCAGATGCTCTCCGTCAAAGGCGAGCAGGCGGTGATCCCCGGCCTGCCGGTCAAGGTAACCGGAGAAGTCCTGGCGCTCGTCGAGCTGCAAACTGCGCCGCAACCAGTCCTCCCAGCCATCGGCGGGCGGGTCGCCCGCAAATTCCAGTCGGTAACCGCCTTCGGTTCTCGCGATCGCCCAATAGGCAAACGGAAGGTCGAGCGGACGCTTCGCCGTCACCAGAAAACCATGCGCCTGCGCCTCGTGGCGGGCAACGGAAACGCGCGCCATCTTCAAGGCAGGCTGGCCGGACACCGGATCGACGCGGGAGGGGACCAGCGTATCGACGCGGGCACTCGGCGCCGTCTCGCCGGTCCAGTGCATGGGAATGAAGACCGACCCCCGCATCTGGCGTTCGGTCAACAGGGCGCGCACGATGATCGACCTGCCGTTTTCGCCTTCGACATGCACGAGGTCGGCGTCGCCGATACCGGCTTGTGCCGCGTCTGCCGGATGGATCTCGCAGAAGGGCTCGGCAATATGGGCGGAGAGCCGGGCACTCTTTCCCGTCCGCGTCATCGTATGCCAGTGATCGCGGATCCGGCCCGTATTGAGGGTAAAGGGAAAGCGGCCGTCCGTCTTTTCAAGCGCAGGTGTCTCCACCGGCACAAGGCGCGCCCTTCGATCGGCAGTGAAGAAACCGCCATCGGCGAAGAAACGGGCAAGCTTTGAACCGTCACCACGCAAGGGCCACTGGAATGGCTGGAGCTCCTTATAGGCGCCGTGGCTGATTACGGCATGAGCGCCGATGTCGAAATCGCGCTCGCCCTCGTTCTCGAAGGCGGACAGGGCTGCATGCTCGGCAAAGATCTGAGCCTCGCCGCTGTAATCGAAGGCCGGGCCGAACCCCATGCGTTTCCCGACCTCAGCCATCTGCCACCAGTCGGCGCGGGCCTCGCCCGGCGCGGACAGGAACGGTCTCTGCCGGGAGATCCGCCTTTCGGAATTGGTCACCGTGCCGGATTTTTCGCCCCATCCGGTGGCCGGAAGCAGGACATGGGCGAGACGTGCCGTATCGGTATCCTGCTGGATGTCCGAGACCACCACGAAGGGGCAGGCTTGCAGGGCGGCCTTGACCGAATCGGCATCGGGCATGGAAACGACAGGATTGGTCGACATGATCCAGACCGCCTTGATCCGTCCGTCCGCCACCGCCTCGAACATGTCGACGGCTTTCAGGCCGGGTCTGTCGGCGATGGTGGGTGAATTCCAGAAGCGCTGCACCCGATCCCTGTGCACCGGGTTCTCGATTGCCATATGGGCCGCCAGCATGTTGGCGAGGCCGCCGACTTCGCGTCCGCCCATGGCGTTGGGCTGGCCGGTCAGCGACAGAGGTCCCATGCCGGGCCGGCCGATCCGGCCTGTCGCCAGGTGGCAGTTGATGATGGCATTGACCTTGTCCGTGCCGACAGCCGACTGGTTGACGCCCTGGCTGTAGCAGGTGACGACCTTCTCGGTTTCTCCGAAGAGACGGTAGAACTGGCGGATGAGCATGCCGGACACGCCCGTCGCCTCCGAAAGGTCGGAGACAGAGCCGGGTGACGCTGCCATCAACGCTTCGGGGAAGCCGGATGTGTGCCTCGACACGTAGTTTTCATCCACCGCTCCGGTCTCGGACAGATAGTTGAGCAACCCGTTGAACAGGGCGATGTCGCCATCGGCGCGCACGGCCAGATGCAGATCGGCGATGTCGCTGGTCGCGGTTTTGCGCGGATCGATCACCACCACCTTCATGGAAGGACGGGCAGCCTTGGCCGCCGCCAGACGCTGATAAAGGACAGGATGGCACCAGGCCATGTTCGAGCCGACCAGGACCACCAGATCCGCCAGCTCCAGGTCCTCATAGCAGGCCGGGACGGTATCGGCGCCGAAGGCGCGGCGATGACCGGCAACGGACGAGGCCATGCACAGGCGTGAGTTGGTGTCTATGTTGGCGGAGCCGATAAACCCCTTCATCAGCTTGTTGGCGACATAATAATCTTCGGTCAACATCTGCCCGGAAACATAGAAGGCAACGGAATCTGGGCCGTGATCGGCGATGGCCCGCTGGAAGTTTGCGGCAACGAGATCGAGCGCTTCGTCCCAGCCGGCTCTTTCGCCATGAACTTGAGGGTAAAGTGCGCGACCGTCCATATCCAGCGTTTCGGCCAGCGCCGAGCCTTTCGAACAAAGCCTTCCGTAATTCGCGGGATGGTCAGGATCGCCCGACACGCTGATCTTGCCCTCGTCGTCGACTGCGGCGATCACGCCGCAGCCGACACCGCAATAGGGGCAGCTCGTCTTGGTTACACCGGACATGGTGGCTTCCCGCATCTCACCAACTATTGTAACCGAGATATTTTCCGCTCATGCGGATCTCAATGCGGTCGCCCTTCGGATTGGCAACCTTCTCCACCACCATGTCAAAATCGATGGCGCTCATGATGCCGTTCCCGCATTTCTCCTGGATGAGTTCTTTCAGGGTCTCGCCGTAAACTCCAACGATCTCGTAGAGCCGGTAGATGCAGGGATCGGTAGGGATATCGCGACCCCAGACCTTGGTCGGGAACTCCGCCAGGACGACAGCACATTCCTGGGGCAGACCGAGATCGCGCACCAGAAGATCGGCCTTCACGCGTGGCAGCGCATTCATTCCAAGGCAGGCCGAGGTAACAAATACCTCGCTCATGCCGATCCCTTCGGCAATCGAGGCCCAGCTCAGGCCGGCCTGCCGCTTCTTCTCGTAGATCATCTCGGTCACGTCTGATTTTGACAGCATCATTGCCTCCTTGGGAATATGCAGGATGGGGGTGTTCACTCGGCCGCTTCCAGCCGCCTCTCCAGGAGGATGGACAATTCGCCGTCCGTGTTGCGCAGCGGCAGTGTCGCGACGGAGCCTTCGTCGGCGCCGAGTGCGCGGCCGCTCTCAAGCGAGATCACCCAGTTGTGCAAGGGGCAGGTCACGGCCTTGCCATGGACGATGCCCTGGGAGAGCGGACCGCCCTTGTGCGGGCAACGGTCCTCGATTGCAAAGACCTCGTTTTCGGCCGTGCGAAACACGGCAACCTTGCCCTGCGGCGTCTTTACGCAACGCGCCCCGCGCAGCGGAATGTCGTCGATTCGACCGATCGTCATCCAGTTGCTGTTCATGGCCTCACTCCGCTGCCTGGTTGTAGCTGATGGTCGCCATGGGCTTGAACTCGTGCTTGTCCTTGCCCGAGACACGCTCCGACCAGGGGTCGACCTGGGCGAATGTCTGGGAGAAGACGAAGCGGTCGTAGTAGGCACCGCGTTTTTCGGGATCGCCCATGATCTGGCGGCGGATCTCGTCATGGCCGATGCGTTTGGCCCATTTGTAGATGCGCTCAAGGTAACGGCCCTGCTCGCGATACATCTGGGTGAGCGCCACGATATGCTCCAGCGCCTCATCCTCGGTTTTCACCAGACCCAGGACATCCGTGCCCTTGATGTCGAGACCGGCGGCACCGGCGAAATGGATCTCGAAACCGCTGTCGACGCAGATCACTCCGATATCCTTGCAGGTGGCTTCGGCGCAGTTGCGCGGACAGCCGGAGACGGCAAGTTTCAGTTTGGCCGGTGTCCACGAGCCCCACATGAACTTCTCGACGCGGATGCCGAACCCGGTCGAATCCTGGGTGCCGAAGCGGCACCAGTCGGAACCGACGCAGGTTTTTACCGTGCGCAAGCCTTTGGCATAGGCCTGACCCGAGATGAATCCGGCCTTGCCGAGGTCGGCCCAGACGGCCGGCAGATCTTCCTTCTCGATGCCGAGCAAATCGATGCGCTGGCCGCCGGTCACCTTCACCATCGGTATTTCGAACTTGTCGACGACATCGGCGATGGCGCGCAGTTCCGCGGCGTTCGTTACACCGCCCCACATGCGCGGCACGACCGAATAGGTGCCATCCTTCTGGATGTTGGCATGCACACGCTCGTTGATATAGCGCGACTGGTAGTCGTCGGCATATTCGTCCGGCCAGTCGCAGACGAGGTAGTAGTTGAGCGCAGGGCGGCATTTGGCGCAGCCGCAGGAGGTCCTCCACTCCAGTTCCTGCATCACGGCCGGAATGGTCTTCAGGGTCTTCGCCTTGATCAGGCGGCGGACGTCGTCGTGGCCAAGCTCGGTGCAGGTGCACATCGGCGTGACGGCGGCCGGGTTGTAAGCATCGCCCAGCGTCAGCGCCATCAGCTGCTCGACGAGGCCGGTGCAGGAACCGCAGGATGCGGATGCCTTTGTGTGAGCGCGGACGTCATCCAGCGAGGTCAGACCCTTGCCGGTGATGGTCGTGGTGATCTTGCCCTTACAGACGCCGTTGCAGCCGCAGATTTCCGCATCATCCGGCAAGGCTGCAACGGCCGCCATAGGGTCCAGCGGAGACCCTCCCTGGTAGGACTGGCCGAATATCAGGGTGTCGCGCATTTGCGAGATATCGGTCCCGCGTTTCATCAGGTCGAAGAACCAAGAGCCATCCGCCGTCTCGCCGTAGAGTACCGCGCCGATGATGCGATTGTCCTTCAGGACCAGCCGCTTGTAGATGCCGGCGGACGCATCGCGCAGCACGATTTCCTCGCGGTCCGGCGCTTCGGCAAAATCGCCTGCCGAAAACAGGTTGATGCCGGTGACCTTGAGCTTCGTGTTGACGACAGAGCCATGATATTCGCTGGTACCGCCGATGAGGCGATCAGCAAGAACCCTTGCGGCCTCATAAAGGGGCGCAACGAGCCCATAGCAGATGCCGCGATGTTCGGCGCATTCGCCGAGCGAAAAGACGTTCGGGTCAGAGGTCATCATGCCGTCATCGACGACGATGCCGCGGTTGACGGCGATGCCGGCATCCTTGGCAAGGCTCGAGGCCGGGCGGATGCCGACGGCCATGATCACCATATCGCCGGTGATGACGCGGCCGTCGTCCAGTTCGATACCCTCCACCTTGTCGGTGCCGAGGATCTGCTTGGTATTGGCCTTGGTGATGATGTCGATGCCGCGTTCGGTCAGCGCCTTTTCGAGCAGATAGGCGGCTGGCGGATCGAGCTGACGGTCCATGATGGTCGGGTTGAGGTGAATGACGGTCACCTCCATGCCCTGCCGCTTCAACCCGTAAGCGGCCTCCAAGCCCAGCAGACCGGCGCCGATGACGATGGCGCGGCCCTTGGCGCCCGCAATCTCGACCATCTTCTCGACATCGGCGAGATCGCGGTAGGCGAGAACCCCGGGCAATTGGTGGCCCGGAACAGGGATAATGAATGGGAGAGAACCGGTGGCGATGACAAGCTTGTCGTAAGAAGCGGTAATGCCTTTGGCCGAGGTGACCGTCTTCGCCTGGCGGTCAATCTCAGTGACCCTGGCACCCTTGTGCAGGGTCACGCCATGGGTGGCGTACCAGTGGTCATTGTGGATGACGATGTCGTCGTAGCACTTTTCGCCGGACAGAACCGGCGACAGCATGATGCGGTCATAGTTGACGCGCGGTTCGGCGTTGAAGATGGTCACGTCGAAACGACCAGGGGCCTTTTCGAACAGCTCTTCCAGCATGCGACCGGGTGCCATGCCGTTGCCGATGATAACGATCTTTTCCGTCATGTCGGTTACTCCGCAGCTTCGACGAAGCGGTGACGTTCGTAGAGGAACTTCAGCACAGCTTCGCGGGACTTGAGGTAGGTTCGGTCGGCCGCGAGCGCGATGCGGTCGCGTACCCGCGGGATTGGCACGTCAAGCACTTCACCGATGCGGGCGGCCGGGCCGTTGGTCATCATGACGATGCGGTCGGAGAGCAGCACGGCCTCGTCGACGTCATGAGTGATCATGATCATCGTGTTGCCGAGGCGGGAATGGATCTCCATCACCGCATCCTGCAGATGGGCGCGGGTAAGCGCATCGAGCGCGCCGAAAGGTTCGTCGAGCAAGAGGATCTTCGGTTCCATGGCGAGCGCGCGGGCAATCCCGACGCGCTGCTTCATACCGCCGGAAATTTCGGAAGGGCGCTTGTCCTTGGCATGCCCCATCTGGACGAGGTCCAGGTTGCGCATCACCCAGTCATGCTTTTCGGCCCGCGTCTTCCTGCCGGCGAAAACCTTGGAGACCGCAAGATTGACGTTTTCGTAGACGGTCAGCCAGGGCAGCAGCGAATGGTTTTGGAAAACGACGGCGCGTTCCGGGCCCGGCGCATTGACCTCTACGTTTTCGAGCAGGACGGCACCGGCGGAAACCCGCGTCAAGCCAGCGATCAGGTTCAGCAGGGTCGACTTGCCACAACCGGAGTGACCGATGATGGAGACGAACTCGCCCTTGTCGATGGTGAGCGAGATGTCCTTCAGCACCTCTGTTTTTGTGCCGGCGCGTTCGAAGTTCTTGTCGACGTGATCGATTTTCAGGTAGGCGCTCATGGCCGTCTCCTCAATTCCTGGCGGTGCCGCGGGTGACGATCGAGCCGAGCAGGCCCACCAGCTTGTCGAGGACAAAGCCGGTCACGCCGATATAGGCGAGCGCCACGATGATGTCGGTGAGGCGCGAGGAATTCCACGCATCCCAGATGAAGAAGCCGATGCCGACGCCGCCAGTCAGCATTTCCGCGGCAACGATGGCGAGCCACGACAGGCCGATGCCGATGCGAAGGCCGGTGAAGATGTAAGGGGCCGCCGCCGGCACCATGATGCGGATGAAGAACTCGAGCTGATTGAGGCGCAGAACCCGGGCGATGTTACGATAGTCATCCGGAATGTTGCGCACGCCGACGGCGGTGTTGATGATGACAGGCCAGATCGAGGTGATGAAGATGACGAAGATCGCCGACGGATTGGAATTCTGGAAGGCGGCGAGCGAGAGCGGCAGCCAGGCAAGCGGTGGCACCGTCCGCAGGATCTGGAAGATCGGGTCGAGGCCGCGCATGGCCCAGACCGATTGGCCGACAAGGGCGCCAAGGAAGACGCCGACCACTGCTGCAAGCCCGAAGCCGATCGCGACACGCTGAAGCGAGATCAGCACGCGCCAAGCAAGACCTATGTCCTGCGGCCCGAAATCGAAGAACGGATGGGCGATCAGGTCATAGCTGTCGATCCAGACCTGCGATGGCGGTGGCAAAGTAGCGCCAGCACCGGAGCAGGCGATCTGCCAGATGGCGAGGAGCGCGATCAGCACCACCAGCGGCGGCAGTACGTTGCGACAGACGGCAGTGGCGGCGCGCCGGATGTTGAGCTTGCGGGCTGAGGGCTGCACCATCATGACAACGGTCGCGCTTTTCTCCGACGCCGCCGGCGTTTCTGGCGTTGTCGCCTGGTCTGACTTGCGGGCTGTTGCAGTCATGGTGATCCCTTCAAGTGATGTTCGTTCTGGACAAAACAGGCCCCCCATGCGCTGCCGCGTGAGGGGCCGCTGCTTCAGGCACTTGCCTTGATCGTCAGGCTCTCGAGATAGGCCTTCGGGTTTTCCGGATCGAAGACCTTGCCGTCGAAGAAGGTCTCTTTTCCACGCGAGCTCGACGCCGGAATGTCGGCGGCAGCAATGCCCAGATCGGCTGCTGCCGCGCGCCAGATGTCCTCGCGGTTGACCTTGTCGACCAGCGCCTTGATGTCGGTATCGGGTGCGAACTTGCCCCAGCGGACGTTCTCGGTGAGGAACCAGGCGTCGTGGCTCTTGAACGGATAGGAGGCATGGTCCTTCCAGAACTTCATCTCCAGCCCGGTATTCTCGACAAGGCGCCCGTTGCCGTAGTTGATGGTGCCCTTGAGGCGGCCGGCGACATCCTTCGGCGGGACGTTGAACCACTGGCGCTTGCCAAGAATGGCGGCCATCTCTTCCTTGTTGTCCATGCTGTCGGCCCACATCTGGGCTTCCATGACGGCCATCATCAGCGCACGCGCGGCATTCGGGTTCTTCTCGATCCAGTCGGAGCGAAGCCCGAGCGCTTTTTCCGGATGACCTTTCCACATCTCGCCGGTGGTGCAGGCAGTGAAGCCGATACCCTGGTTGACGAGCTGCTCGTTCCAAGGCTCGCCGACGCAGAAGGCGTCCATGTTGCCGACTTTCATGTTCGCCACCATCTGCGGCGGCGGCACCACGATCGTCGACACGTCCTTGTCCGGATCGATGCCGCCGGCGGCAAGCCAGTAGCGGATCCAGAGATCATGGGTGCCGCCGGGAAATGTCATGGCGACCTTGATCTCGCTGCCGGCAGCCTTCTTAGCGGCAAACGCCTCCCGCAGCTTGGAAGCATCGAGCTGGACCCCGGTCCCGGCATATTCCTTGGCAACCGAAATGCCTTGGCTGTCGAGGTTGAGGCGGGCAACGATCGACATTGGCACCGGTACGTTGTTCTGGGTCACCTTGCCGGTGGACATGAGATAGGGCAACGGGGTGAGGATATGCGCACCGTCGATGCCGTTGGCGGCACCGCCGAGCACGAGATTGTCGCGCGTCGCGCCCCAGGATGCCTGTTTGAGCACTTCCACATCCGGCAGGCCATGCTTGGCAAACAGGCCCTTTTCCTGCGCAATGATCAGCGGCGCGGCGTCGGTAAGCGCGATGTAGCCGATCTTGAGGCCGCTGACTTCCGGACCTGCCGAGGCGGCGAAGGCGCCGGACGGAAATGCGGCGCGCACAGCACTTGCCAGAGCAACGGCAGAACTGATCTTCAGGATCTGCCGGCGGTTGATGTTCATTCCTGTAGTCTTCGTCATAGCGTTGTGCCCCTCTGGTGTGACGGAGATCCGGAAACAAAAAAACGCCGCGTGCCCGTCTGCCGGGTCCGGGCGATAAGCGCCGGACGGCAAGGGAGCATGCGACGTCGGTGTCGGATGGGTATTTGCGCCTGATCGGGCGCTCATCTGTCCTGCGATCGCCATTGACCGCGGACAATTAGATACAAGCAAACATCGTGCCAGCTCGAAATCCAGCCATCAACGAGAACTATTAGCTCGCATTTTCCGGCAGTTGCCGAATGCGCGACCAATCGCGGCGAAAACGGCGCTGCACGTTATGAAGCCTGACTTTCGATGCAGATGCCTTAGCTTTGCGCACCGCGCGATTACGCTTCGGTCACGTCGTCGCCTGATGACGTCGAGCGAACCGCAAAATGCTCCGCATAGGCCTGCACATCACGAGGGTCGAAAATCTCCCCGTCCATGAATTCATCATATCCCGATGCACTTCGTTCGCCCGGCTCATCCGGGGTGGCCGCGTTTGCGCCCAGCGCGCTCTCGTAGAGGTCGGGCCGGAAGGCGCTCCTGACCCGTGCCATGCCTTCTTCGCTGAAGTCGGTCTGGCCCCAGCGTATCATCTGGCTATAGATCCAGCTTGCCTGGTCCGGCCGCGGATAGTTTGCCGCCTTGCCATGGTAGAGAAAATAGTCGGGAACGACTCGCGTCGTACCCTGCGCATCCAGATTGAACTCGCCGCTCAAGATGCTTCGAATAATGCTTGTTGGCGCGGCGATATAATCGGGAGAGCTGAGGATGTCTGCGAGTTCGTTGTGATTCTGGGCGTCGTCGCACCACCGCGCCGCCCTGTCGAGCGCAATAATGAGGCGCGACACCGTATCGGCATTGGTCTCAGCCCATTCCGGCCGTATGCCCAGCACTTTCTCCGGCGCCAGAGGCCATATGTCCTGCTTGGCCGCGACGATCCTGCCAGTCCCGCGTTCAGAGGCGATCATGTTCCAGGGCGCACCGACGCAAAATCCATCGATCGCGCCTGCCGAAAGCGCATCGGATGTCAGCGGCGGCGGCACCACGACCAGCTTGACGTCGCGGTCCGGATTGATGCCGCCAGCTGCCAGCCAGTAGCGGAACTCGTAATTGTGCGAGGAAAACGGATAGGTCATGCCAAGCGTCGGCATGGCTTCGCCGCGGGCGCGCATGTCGGCGAGTAGAGCCGCGAGAGCCTTCGCATTGGCAAGCGCGCCCGCATCATCGGCAAGCCCTGTCAACGACTTCATCCGCTCGAAGATCCGCGCCGACAGCGTGATGGCATTGCCGCCGCGGCCAAGCGAAAAGGGTGTGATCGTCGGCGAAGGATTGGATCCCAGCCCCAGCATGGAGGCGACCGGCATCGGCGACAGCATATGGGCAATGTCGAACTGACGAAACGCCAGCCGGTCCCGCACATTGGCCCAGGTGACATCCCGTACCAGTTCGAGACGCAGTCCCTCCCTTTCCGCAAAGCCGAGTTCGGTTGCAACGATCAGGATCGCTGCATCCATCAAAGGGATGTATCCCGCGCGCAGAAGCCTCTGCTCCTTGCCGCGGACACGTGACGGCGCTTTGACGGCGCTGTCGCCAGATTGCATGGAAACACGAGCACTCACCAGCATTCTCCGATCGATGCCGCGCTCAAAGCAGCATTCCTGCAGCCGTGACGACGCTTTGCGCGATGTCTGCCAGCTTCTTCTTCTCGTTCATCGCCGTCTGGCGTAGCAGCGCGTATGCCTGTTCTTCGCTCATCCCCCGCATCCTCATCAAAATGCCCTTGGCCCGCTCGATGACCTTGCGCTCCTCAAGCGCACTGCGTGCCTCGGCGAGTTCGCGCTGCAGCCGGCTGAAGGCATTGAAGCGGCTCACCGCCATATCGAGGATCGGCTTGATCCTCTCCTTCTTCAGCCCGTCGACCACATAGGCGGAAACCCCGGCATCAACAGCAGCCTCGATCGCCGCCGTATCGGATCTGTCCACGAACATGGCAATTGGCCGCGAAATCATGCGGGTGAGCTGGAACATGTGCTCCATCATGTCACGATTTGGATTTTCGATATCAATGATGATGACATCCGGATCCATCGTCTCGATCAGCCGCGCCACGCCCTGCATTTCATGGATGACCCTGACATTCAGGTGCCCTGCCTCGTTCAAACCCTCTTCGATGATCGAACCCCGGATGGCGTTCTCGTCGATGATCAGGATCGTCAGGTCGGTGGTGATTTTTGATCTGCTCATGCCGGGGCAACAGAGCAATGGCATGCGAGATGCAAGCGACCCACGCTTGACGCAGCCCCCCGACCCCGGAGCAAAGACGCACTCCTGTTGCTCACGACGATCAGGGCTTGCCTTACTTCGAGATCGCGTACGGCAGTAACCGGCAACACAAGTGCTTTGGTCCTATCATGGCGCAAAAATGCGCTGATCGCTCTCATTCCGATGCAGCTCAGCGCAATCACGGTGCATTGGATGGGCGCGTAAACTGCCAATGACGTCTCCCGGCTCACTATCTCCCGGTCACACGCAATTCTTAGGCCATGTGTCTAGTTGGAGTGTTGGGACATCGGGCAAGGACCAAGCTTTTCGGCGCTATCTCCTCTTAGACACTAGGAAGATGCTTTGGAGGGAAGCCCGATTGATCGCGCGCGGCTTGGTGACCCTGCTCCGGACAGGAGCCTCCATCGAAAATTTAGTCTGCTTTCCCTCGGCGCAGGCTAACAGACTGGAGCTTATCCATATGCAAGTCCCTAAAAGCGAACTTAGAAACTCTCGTAGGCTTGCAGTCTAACAGATTGAGTTCATACCAAAATCTGCATCAATCCCATGACCGCGATGGATACAAAAAACGCGGCAATCGGTTCGAGGAAAAAGCGCTTCTGAATACCTAAATAAATACGCGCAGGACGTGTTATTCTGGATAAAAGAGAGAGTACTGGGTTTTCGTTGTATTGCCGCCTGACGCGGTTGGAAACAAAACAACCCATCGGTGCCGTCTCGGCACGAAACGTATTCGGCTGGTCTTGAATATACCGGTTTGAGGCAAGTGCGGCCGGCGGAGTCGCCGAGCTGCTCAAGCAAACGAAAACCCGTGACGCGCGGCAAGTCTTGCCTTGGTGGCGCGAAGTTCCACCGCAAGACGCTCCGGGTTCCAGTCTTTCTGCGCCGCCATGCGATCTGCCATGGCATCTAGATCGCGTCCGCTGAGGCGGCCGGTGATGGCAAGCGCCGTGCGGCGCAGCACAAGATCGTCCAGATGCGCCACCTGCTCATGGCCCGTAATCCAGGCCAATTCATCAAATGAATAATCCGGTGCATCCGCCAGCATGGTGGGCGTATTCCCTTCGGCTTCCAGAATGGCAAGCGCCGTCGTGCCATAACGCGATAGCAGCGTGTCGGCGCGAGCCTGATCCACGCCGGTCCTTGAGCAGGCCATGTCCAGCCACTTGCCCCGCTCGTTCTCGCGCGGAAAACCGCGTCCTCCTCCAATCGCCAAGCTTTGCGTGCTGATGCGGCGCGTCTGCTGAAGCCGGACCAGAACCATGTCGGTCACTTCCTCGGCAAAGCCGCGAAATGTCGTCCACTTGCCGCCGACGAGCGAGACAATCGGCCACGGTCTCTCCCCCTCCGGCTCGATGACCGGTGCCGAATGATCGCGGCTGATGAGGCCGGGGGCCGTGCTATCGGAGGCCGGGAGCGGGCGGATGCCGGCATAGGTATAGACGATCTGTCTGCGGTCGAAGCAAAGACCCGGCAACAGGCCGCTGAGGCTCTGCAGCAGGTAATCGATCTCGGCATCGCTGCAGGTGACCTGATCCGGGTCGTCGTCGCGAATATCTGTCGAGCCGACCAGCGCCTTACCGAGATAATCGAACACGAGGCAGATGCGCCCATCATCCGCCTCGAAATAGATCATCCGCCCGCCGAGCGTTTCGATGAGATCCGGATGATCGAGAAGAATGTGGGACCCTTTGGTGCCGCCGATCAGGCGGGAGGTTACACCCAGATCTTCACTGACCCGGTCGATCCAGGGGCCGGCGGCATTGATGACGAGGCGTGGGCGAATACGCTGCTCGTTCCCGTCCTCATCGACGAGGACCACGGCCTGCCCATCCGTGCCACCGATCCGCGTATAATTTAGGGCACGTGACGAAGGACTTGCCCGCAGGCCATCCTCGACGAGTTCCAGCACCAGCCGTTCCGGATGACTGATCTTGGCGTCGTAGTAGAGGCCGGCCGCCACAATGCGCGGCGTGAGCGCCGGAATGGTGGCGAGTGCCCGCGCCTTGCTCCACAGCGAATGGCGCGGCATCATGCGATGACGCGAGCCATAGAAATCGTAAAGCGCGAGACCAATCTTCATCAGCACCGCGCCACGGCTTCGCGGCGCCGTTGTAGAGCCGAAGAGCGTGCGAAGTGCTGCCGGAATTCCTTTGAACCAGGAGAAGATGGGGATCACCGTCGGCAGGCGGCTGACGCAATGCGGCGCGTTCTTGAGGAGAAGATTGCGCTCCAGCGTCGACTGCGCGACAAGGCGAAACTCGCCCGTCTCAAGATATTTGATTCCGCCATGGATGAGGCGCGAAGGGGCCGCCGAGGTGCCGGAACCGAAATCGGCCTTGTCGGAGATGACGCAGGTCAGCCCCTGCTCGCAGAGATCGCGAAACACCCCGGCTCCATTGATGCCAGCGCCAAGGATCAGAACGTCCACGTCTTCAATATCAGTCATTTTCCGTCACCAGCTTGAGGCTAACACCGGCCGCCCGTAGGGCATCGGCTGTTTTTACGGGAAGGCGATCATCGACGTAAACCACGTCGAACTCTTTGAGATCGGCAAAAAGGTGCAGCGCCACCCGGTCGAATTTCTCCGAATCCACCATCAGAACCTTGCGCACGGCGGAAGCCATCATCGCCTGCTTGACGCGCACGACGAGCGGATCCTGGATCATTGCAGAGGTGCCGCTGATCGCCGACGCCGAGCAGATCAAGAGATTGACGCGCAGGCGCGACAAGGCGCTTTCGCAGAGATGGCCGATAAAGGCGTGATAGGTCGGGTGATATTCGCCACCGAGACAAATCAGCTTCACCTCATCAACCCCGCTCAGCCGTTCCGAAAGATCAAGGCTGTTTGTGACGACGGTGAGCGGCCTCACCTCCGTGATATGCGGCGCGAGCGCGTTGACGGTGGTGGAATCATCGATGAGGATCACGCTCCCCGGCTCGATCTCGCCAACCGCAGCCCTGGCCAGCGCCGCCTTGGCGGCAAGCGAGCGGGTCTTGCGGAAGCTGAACAGGCTCTCATAGACGCCTGACGGCTGGGCGCTGACGGCACCATGCAGCTTGCGCAACACGCCCTGCCTTGCCAGGTCCTCCACGTGCCGATGGATCGTCATGCGCGAGACGCCGAATTCGGTCACGAGATCGTCGATACGGGCTTCGCCGCGTTCAATCACATAAGCGGCGATGGCCTCGCGGCGGGTATCAGCGGTCATTCCGCGCCCTCCGAACTGAAGGCTTCGATACGGGGCCAGAGCGGCGCAAGCGCCTTCGCCAGATCGCTATGCAGGCCATACCGCTCGTCGAGCGCCTTTTGCCGTACAGGGTCGGGATGGTAGTCGTGGCCGACGGAGGCCAGATCGCGCGGATCATTCGTCGGGGAGGAAAAAAGCCCGATACCGGAGCCAGCACAGAGTGCGGCTCCCCAGGCTGCGGCCTCTTCGGTGTCCGTGACGGTCACCGTCATCCCAAGCACATCGGCAAACAACTGCGCAAAAAGCGGATTGCGGGAGATGCCGCCCGTCAGCTTTGCCGTCTTCATCTCAAAACCCTGGCGCAGGTCGCCCACATGAACCCGATGGTTGAAGGCAATACCCTCGATCACCGCCCGCAGCATGTCGGCCCGGCCGTGCCAACCGCGCAGGCCGAGGAATCCGGCGCTGGCCGTCGATCCATGCGGAGAGCCGAACAGGTAGGGGTGAAACAGCACCGTCGAGGGACGCTCGATTGCTTCACCGATTTCGCGGCCGAGACGCTCATGGATGGAAGCACCCTCGACCTCTGCCGCCTTCTGGTCGGATTTACACAGGCGGTCGAGGAACCAGTCATAGTTTGCCGCAGACGCCGGCGAAATCGCCATATTGTTCCACTCGCCGAACCTCAACCCGTTTCGGCAGAACCAGCGGGCATCGACCACGGGGCGCGTCGAGACAGTCTCGTTGATGGAATAGGTGCCGGCCACCACTGCCACCTGACCCACGCCATAACCGCCGATGCCGAGCGACGAGGCCGTGACATCATGCAGGCCGGCGACAACAGGCGTTCCGGCGACAAGCCCGGTCAAAGCCGCTGCCTGCGGTGTCACGCCACCGATCACCGCATCCGGCAGCGCCACTTCCGGCAGAGCGCCGGAAAGCGCGCCGAGGCCGTAGAGCTCGAGGATGTCAGGCGCGTAGGCCTGCGACGCTACTTCGGTGAAGGAAGTGCTGGCTTCCGTCAGGTCCGTGCCGATCGTGCCGGTCAGGCAGTAACGCAGCCAGTCCTTGCAGGCAAACGCCGTTCCGATGGCACCAAACCGCTCAGGTTCATGCTCTCGGATATGGGCCAGAAGTGATGCCGGCGCGGATGCATGCGGCCGCTGGCCGCTCAAGGCCAGCGCCGCCTCTGCCGTGCCATCGCCATCCCAGTGGGCAACGATGTCGCCGGCGCGGCTGTCGAGAGACAGGATGCCGTGGCCGAGCGGATTGCCGTCGCGGTCCAGAAGGTAGAGCCCGTCGCCATGAGCGGTTGCGGCCACCGCTGCGATCTCGGATGCCGGCCGGCCGCTTTCGGCAATCGCGTCCGAAATGGCCTCGGCGGTTGCCGCCCAGAGGCCTGCCATATCGCGCTCGACATGGCGGGCTTTTGTCATGATCTGGGGAATACGTCGCCGCGCCACCGACAGGACGGCACCCGTCTCATCGAAGACAACCGCCTTGGTGACGGTGAGGCCATTGTCGATCCCAAGCAGACAGGGCATCGGAAGCTCCGAAAAAATGCATCGCGTGGTCGAAGATCCGCTTGTCTGGCCGGCGCAATGCGTGAGATGTCAGGCGCCCGGCCCGCACGGGCAGACGGCCCGCTTCGTTAGAACGAGCACACTACTGTTAACTTCACAAGATGTACGGTTACAAATCACTCTTTGTATCATCCGCATTGCCGTTTGGTGCGGCAACGACGAGATTGATGCCCCGCGCGCGCAGCCGCTCGATGGTGCGCGGAGGCGTGGCGCTGTCGACGATGACCACGTCGAATTCATCCAGCGATCCCATGGCATGCAGCGCGCGCCGCTCGAATTTGGTATGGTCGACCAGCAGGATGCGGCGCGAGGCGCATTCGAACATGGCCCGCTTGATGTCCACCATATCCGGAGACTGGTGAAACAGCATGTCTTCACTGATGGCGGATACGGAGAGAAACACCTGATCGGGGCGCAGGCGGCGGATCTCGTTGGTGGTCACGGGTCCCATGAAGGCATTGCACCAGTTCTGGAACTGCCCGCCAAGACAGAGCAGCGTCAGGTCGCTTACCTCACGCAGGGCATTGATCATCGTGATGGAATTGGTAATCGCCGTGAGCGGCACGCGCGCTGAAAGATGCGGCACCATTTGCAAAACGGTCGTGGAATCATCAAAGAAGATCGCCTGCCCCGGCTGGATAAACTCGGCAGCAGCAGCAGCAATGGCGCGCTTTTCGGATGCCTGCCGCGTGGATCGATAGACGTCACTGGATTCGATGAGGCTTGTCGGTGCCGCTGAGACAATGCCGCGTGTCTTGCGGAGCAGGCCGCGGCTCACCAACTCATCGAGATCGCGGTGAGCGGTCATCAGACTGATGCCAAACCGCTCGGTCAGATCCTCGATGCGCATCGTGCCCTCAGCCATCACGGCCTCGGCCACCAGCTGCCTTCGAGCGATCTGGCGGGCTTGGCGGCTATCGCTGGAAATCTCCTCGCCCATCAGGCGCTCGAGAGGACGTTCCTGTTGGTCGCGCATGCTTATTGCCCACATCTCCCGGAGAACCGCGCGAACTGGTGAACGCACATCTCCATGGCTCCGGTCTGTCGCACCGCTGCTCGCTCACAGGGAACATCCGCACGCCATACGCGCCTCTGGTGCAATCGACATCTAGCACGTCTTCAGCGGGGCGCCACCGGTTGGAATGATCTTCCGCGCAAAGAAGAGCTGAAATCGCAAGAGGTCGGGGCCGCAGCGAGTGCGGCCCCGGATAGATCGTATCCGTTTACTGCGAGAGCGTGAACGGGCCGGTATACTTGTCGACGTTGTCCTTGGTGATCAGCAGGCAATCGAAGAGCTGCTTTTCGGTGGCAGCGCCGGTCTTGCCCGTCTTGATGAAAGAATCGGCCTGCTTCACGGCTTCGGCCGAGAAGACGGCAACCGGCTGGAGCACCGTATACTGCATCTCGCCAGACTTGATGGCGGCAACCGCATCCGGCGAACCGTCGAAGCCGCCGACCTTGACCTTGTCGAGCTTGCCGGCTTCCTTCAGCGCTGCAATCGCACCCAGCGCCATTTCGTCATTGCCGGCGATAACGCCGTTGATGTTCGGGTTGGCCTGAAGCAGGGACTGCATCTTCTGGTAGCCCTGGGTGCGATCCCAGTTGGCCACTTCCCTGCCGACCTTCTTCATGTCCGGATACTGGGTAATGACGGTTTCGTAGCCGTTAGAGCGGGTCGCGGCATTGTTGTCTGCGGGGTTGCCGAACAGCTCCACATAGGTGCCCTTTTCGCCGACCATCGAGATCCAGGTTTCGGCACCAAGCGCTGCCCCTTGCGCGTTGTTGGAAACGAGCTGCGCCTTGGCAAGACCTTCCTGGTTGATCTCGGCATTGACGAGAATGACCGGGATACCCGCGGCAACAGCCTTCTTCACCGCGCCGACCGAACCATCGGCATTGGCTGGATCGAGGATGATGGCGGCCGACTTGTTGGTGATCGCCGTATCGATGAGGGTCGATTCGGTGTTGGTGTCGCCCTTGTGGGCGGCGACATTCGCCTTGTAGCCAAGGCCTTCCGCCGTCTTCTTGGCAACTTCACCTTCGGTGCGCCAGTAGGGGTTGGCCGGATCCGTGACGATGATCGAGATCAGGCCGTCTGCCATGGCAGCTGTCGTCATGAGGCCTGTCGCGACGGCGGCAAGCATGAATTTCTGAAAGGATTTCAACATTTTCTACTCCCATTGGAATGTTGCAGTCTTCGCCTCTTCAGGCATCCTTTCCGCGGTACCCTCCCAACAGGCCTTTGCGGACAAGTTCTTGGACGTCAGCCCTTGCGTGCGCCGGAGCCGTACTGAATTGTGTTCATGAGGACGGCCAGCACGATAACCGAGCCGGTGAAAACGGTCTGCCAGTAGGACGAGACGCCGATGATGACCAGGCCATCGGAAAGGAAACCGATGACGAAAGCGCCAAGCATCGTGCCGCGTACCGTGCCGCGACCACCGGTCAGTGCCGCACCGCCGACAACCACAGCGGCAATTGCCGTCAGTTCATAGGTGCTGCCGGCTGTCGGGCCAGCAGATGTCAGCTGTGATGACAGCACCAGCCCGGCAATGGCCGAAAGGATACCGGAGAGCGTATAGACGGTGATCTTGACGCGTTTGACCGGCACGCCGGAGAGATCTGCCGCCCGCTCGTTGCCACCAGATGCATACAGCCAGCGGCCAAAAGCCGAGCGGGCAAGCATCAGGCCGGCCAAGAGGGCGATCACGGTCAGAACGATGACGGAGATGGGGACGCCAGCCAGACGGTTGAAGCCAAGCCAGTCGAAGCCGGTATTGCCAAGTTCGGGACGGCCCGACAGGTTGTTGTAGGTGAGGCCATTGGTCTGCAACAGCGCGATACCGCGGGCAACATACATGACGCCGAGCGTTGCAACGAAGGCCGGTACGCGGAACCAGGCGACCAGGATGCCGTTTATGGCGCCAACAAAAGCGCCGAACAGGCAGGTCAGCACCACTACCGCCCAGACCGGCGGGTAAAGGATGACGCCGAAGGCCGAAAGCTCGACGCCCTGCATCATGGCGCCGGCAACGACCCCGCAGAGTGCAAGGATCGAGCCGACCGACAGGTCAATGCCGCCGTTCAGGATCACTAGCAGCATGCCGATGGCAAGGATACCGTAAATGGCGACATGCGAAGCCATGATGAGAAAATTGGCGACGGTGAAATAGTTCGGCGACAGGTAGGAAAACACGGCAATGATGAGGATCAGGGCGAAGAAGGCGCGCCCCTCCAAAAGGAGTTGGCCAATGCTCATGCCGCCAGCTTTGTCGACTTTGGCAGTTTCGGCTTTCGGTGCGATGGCTTGGTTCATGGTCTAGAATTCCCCAATTGACGGCATCAGGCAGCCACAGACTCGCCGGAGGCAGCCATGATCTTTTCCTTGGTGACGCTCGAATCGAACTCGGCCGAGATGCGACCCTTGTGCATGACGATGATGCGATGTGCGACCGACAGGCACTCGCTGACTTCCGACGTGGAAAATACCACCGCCAGACCGGTGCGCGCGCGCTCTGCCAGAAGCTTAAACACTTCTGCCTTGGCGCCGATATCGATGCCGCGCGATGGCTCGTCGAGCAGGAGCACGGTCGGATCGGTCGCCAGCATCTTGCCGATGACCACCTTCTGCTGGTTGCCCCCCGAAAGAGAGCCGATGGGGGCGCCACCGCCAGACGTCTTCACGGTGACCTTACGGATGGTATCGGCAATCAGCGACTGCTCGATCCGCCGGCTGGTAAAGAGGCCGCGGGTGAAATTCATGATCGATGCGAGCGACATGTTTTCACCGACGCTCATGGTCTGCACCAGGCCATCGCGCTGGCGGTCTTCCGGCACGAGCGCTAGACCACAGGCAATGCGATCGGCAATCGACAGAGACGAGATTTCCTCGCCCTCCAGAAAGATACTGCCGGATTTCGGCTTGAGGCGGCCGGCCAGCGTTTCCAGCAACTCGGTGCGCCCTGCCCCCATCAGCCCGTAGATGCAGACGATTTCGCCGGCCTTCACATCGAGCGACAAGCGGTCCACTAGGTTGAAGCCGGCATTGGGATCGGCAACCGTCAGATCGACCACTGAAAGCGCCGTTTCCCCAAAATCATAACCTGACGGCGGGGATCCCAGATCATAATGTTCGCCCACCATGTTGCGCACGATCCATTCCAGATCGATCTCGGCGCGCGGCGCATAAGCGGTCATGGTACCATCGCGCAGCACGACGGCGTGATCGGTGATTTCCAGCGCTTCTTCGAGATGGTGCGAGATATAAACGATCGATACGCCCTTGGCTGTGAGATCCCGAATAACCTTGAACAGCACCTCGACTTCGGCCGCCGAAAGCGCCGAGGTTGGCTCGTCCATGATCAGGATGCGGCTGTCGATTGAAAGCGCGCGGGCGATTTCCACGATCTGCTGCTGGCCGAGACGCAGGTCTTCTACGGGCGTCAGCGGGTCGATGTCTTCTTCCAACTCTTCGAGCAGAAGCCGCACCTGACGCTCTTCCTCGGCAAAATCTACGCCCGTGGCGCCCTGGATCTCGCGGCCCATGAACACGTTGTCGCGCACCGAAAGATTGGGTGCCAGGCTGAGTTCTTGGTGGATGATCGAGATGCCGTGGTCACGCGCCTCGGTCGACGAGGTAAAGTTCACCCCCTCGCCATCCAGCACGATTTCACCCGATGTCGGCTGAACGACGCCAGACAGGATCTTCATCAGCGTCGACTTGCCGGCACCATTTTCGCCGAACAGCGTGGTGACCTGGCCATAACGGATATCGAAATTCACGCCCTTGAGAGCATGGATGTTGCCATACGACTTGGCGATGTTGCGCGCCGACAGCACGACATCGCCGCGGCGGGGGCCTTTCGTCTCTGGCTCGCTCATTTCACATCCACCTTCACCGGCGTGATCAACCAGTTTTTCGGGTTGACGAGGCGAAAGGCGCCGACGACTTCGACCGTCTTGCCCGTCAGCGCCGACGTATCGATCGGATCGAGCACCGAAGCCTTCATGGCGCGGTTGATGGCCGAACCGGCGTCCTGGTATTCGATCTGGTTCTTGAACGACCCGAAGGCGATATCGCCCGGCGCATCGCGCAGATCTGTGCCGTTGATGGCGGGCCCGGTCTGCATGCGCAGCTTGATATCGGCCGGCATTCCGGCGACAGCCACCTCATAGATGCCGGACTTGCCTTCGCCCACGACACCGGAAAATTCGACCATCATCACCGTACCGGTCGTAGACGCGGTGCCGTATTTCTTGCCGGCAGCTGCCTTGTCGGCAAGCACTTCCGGCGCGATCGCCACGGCGTCGGCAGCCTTTTCCACCACCACCGACTGAACACGCGGAAATTCCTTTGTGCCGAACGTATCGGGCGAAAACGCCTGCTGGCGAACATCGGCTTCCGACCCGACATGGACAACCGTCGTGTCGAGCGCGATGGCAGACAGAACAAGCAGGCCGGCACCCACAAGGACGACACCCGTGCGCTTCGACGATTGCTTGGCTTTGCGCGCACGCAATGCGGCGACTGAAGATTGGAGGGTGCTCATGAGCCGGCCTCGCCTTTCGCCCGATGTTGAAAGAGTATGGAAAGAAGCAGGAAGGCAGCCCGAAGCCGGGCCTTCCTGATCGGCGGCAAACGCGTGCAGCGCGCGGCGTAAAGCAGCATGGCCTCCTCCCATTCTTGATAGCCGCAGCGCCTCCTCCAGGCCCTACGATCGCTTCATCCCTCTACGCTATATTCACGTTATATAGGCCGTCAAGTATGTTATGTTGAAGACAGGTGCTTTTTTGCGAGATCGCTCACGCGGAGGTGAGATCTTGCACGGGATCGACGGCACATTCGCCAGATCCGAAGGCCTTCCAGGCGCGCCGGCCGCCGATTGTGCAAGTCGCCCGACGCTTTTTGAGGGCAGAGCACTCTTGCGGACCGACACAACGCACTTGCAGCAATGTCTTGAACTTAAACAAAAATCCGCAAACCACGATGCGACCGCGCTAAAGTCTGCCGGTGGCCGAGGCGAGCGTACCAGCGCAAAAGACTGTCGCATGTAGCGAGACAGCGCCGGCCGCACGCAAGCAACGAGAAAACCCTATAGCTTTGTAGCATAGCTGAAAAAAAATTCCGCGTCTGCAAAAAAAATCATGTTCTTTGTTATCATTGTGATATGTATCATCAACGTGCGAGCGATCTTGGGCGCGGGGTGAGGAATGCCTTCGACAGGATGCAACGGTATCGCACGGAGGAGGATGAAACTGCATGAAGACTATCTCCAAGGCGCCTTTGTGCGTCCCTGTCCATGCGACGATCCGCGGTATGCGCCATGCGTGATGTGATCATCGGCATTGATGCCGGAACCTCGGTCATCAAGGCGGTGGCCTTCGATCTGGCAGGCCGGCAGATCTCGTCCTCCAGCGTGCCCAACAGCTACCTGTCCGGTTCCGATGGATCCGCGACGCAGCCGCTCGACAGAACCTGGGCCGATTGCACGCGGGCGCTACGGGGTCTTGGCGAGCAGATCACCGATCTTTCCCGTCGGACGGCAGCGGTTGCCGTGACTGCTCAGGGCGACGGCACCTGGCTTGTCGACCGCGACAACCGGCCCGTTGGCGATGCCTGGTTGTGGCTTGACGCCCGCGCGGCCCCGACCGTTGATGTGCTTGCCGCAAAGACTGAGAACCGGGCGCGTTTCGAACTGACGGGTACAGGGCTAAACACCTGCCAGCAGGGTGCGCAAATGGCGCATATGGACCGGTTTTTTCCAGAACTTCTCGATTCTGCCGACGTTGCCCTCCATTGCAAGGACTGGCTTTATCTCAACCTCACAGACGTGCGCGCCACCGATCCGTCGGAAGCAAATTTTACCTTCGGGAATTTCCGCACGCGCGGTTATGAGGACCAGGTTTTTGACGCGCTGGGTCTTGGCCACCGCCGCCATCTGCTGCCTGAAATCATCGAGGGCACGCAGACCCTCAATCCGCTGACAGCGACGGCGGCAAAACAGACGGGTTTGCTGGAGGGCACGCCCGTTTGCCTCGGTTACGTGGACATGGTGATGACGGCGCTGGGTGCCGGCGTTTATGGTGGTACCGGCGATACCGCCTGCTCCATCGTCGGCTCGACCGGCGTCCACATGCGGGCAACCAATATCGCTGGCGTACATCTCAACGCCGAAGGCACCGGATATGTCATGGCGCTCCCCGTACCGAATACGGTCGTGCAGGCCCAAACCAATATGGCCGCCACCCTCAATCTCGACTGGGTCTTAAGCCTTGGCACAGACCTGCTGCGCGAGATGGGACAGGAGATCACACCACGCGACCTGATGGGCCGTATCGAGGGCTGGCTTGAAAAATCCACTCCCGGCCAGATCGCCTACCATCCCTACATTTCCGAAGCTGGCGAGCGTGGGCCTTTCGTTAACGCGCAGGCCCGTGCAGGTTTCATCGGCCTTTCGGCCAGTCATCGTTACCCGGATCTGGTGCGCGCCGTGGTTGAAGGTCTCGGCATGGCGATGCGCGATTGTTATGCGGCGATGGGCGGCCTTCCCTCGGAACTACGCCTCAGCGGCGGCGCGGCGCGCTCGCGCGGTCTGCGCGCGGTTCTCTCAGCTGCGATCAACGCGCCGGTCCGCGTCTCCGATCGTGAAGAGGCAGGCGCTGCGGGTGCCGCAATGATGGCAGCCGTTGCCATCGGCGCCTATCCCGACATGAACGCCTGCGTTGGCGAATGGGTGACGCCGCTGCTTGCTGCACCGGAGACCCCGAACGCAGAACTTGCCGCCACCTATGATCGGCTGTTTCCCGCTTTCCAATCCGCGCGTCACGCGCTTGTTCCCGCCTGGACGAGGCTGGCGGCGGCCCGCGATGCGACACTTCAGAGGAAAAAGACATGAGCACGCAAACACAGATGATCGATCTGTTCGTCATTGGCGGCGGCATCAATGGCGCCGGGATGGCGCGCGACGCTGCCGGCCGCGGCCTCAAAGTGGTCTTGTGCGAGAAGGACGATCTGGCCGAAGGCACGTCCTCCCGCTCCGGCAAGCTGGTGCATGGCGGTTTGCGTTATCTCGAATACTACGAATTCCGTCTGGTGCGCGAGGCGCTGATCGAACGCGAGGTGCTGCTGAAGGCCGCCCCGCACATCATCTGGCCGATGCGGTTCGTTCTGCCGCATAGCCCGCAGGATCGCCCCGCCTGGCTGGTACGGCTCGGCCTCTTTCTCTACGATCACCTCGGCGGCCGCAAGAAACTGCCGGGTACCCGTACGCTGGATCTCACCCGCGATCCCGAAGGCGCACCGATCCTCGACGACTACACCAAGGGGTTTGAATACTCCGACTGCTGGGTGGACGATGCGCGCCTGGTCGTACTGAACGCAGTGGATGCCGCAGAAAAGGGCTGCGAGGTTCTGACCCGCACAGCCGCCGTCACCGCACGGCGCGAAGACAGCGCCTGGTCCATTACCACGAAGAATGTTCTGACCGGCGAAACTCGCCAATTCCGCGCCCGCTGCATTGCCAATTGCGCCGGCCCGTGGGTATCGGACATTATCGGCCGGGTGGCCGGCTCCAACTCGGCGCGCAATGTGCGCCTCGTCAAGGGCAGCCATATCATCGTGCCCAAATGGTGGGCAGGGCCGCAGGCCTATCTGGTGCAGAACCACGACAAGCGGGTGATCTTCATCAACCCTTACGAGGGAGACAAGGCTCTGATCGGCACCACCGATATTGCCTATGAAGGCCGTGCCGAAGAGGTGAGTGCCGACGAGCGGGAGATCGAGTATCTCCTGTCTGCCGTGAACCGGTATTTCAAGGAAAAGCTCCGGCGCCAGGATGTGCTGCACACGTTTTCCGGCGTGCGGCCCCTGTTTGACGATGGGAAGGGCAATCCGTCGGCCGTCACGCGCGACTATGTCTTTGATCTCGACGAAACGGGCGGCGCGCCGCTCCTCAATGTGTTCGGCGGCAAGATCACCACGTTCCGCGAGCTTGCCGAGCGCGGGATGCAGAAGCTGACCCAGGTCTTTCCCACAATGGGGGGCAACTGGACGGAAGCGGCGCCGCTTCCTGGCGGCGACATGCCCAATGCTGACTACGAGAGTTTTGCCAATACCTTACGTGATCTTTATCCATGGATGCCGCGTGCGCTTCTGCAGCATTACGGCCGCCTTTACGGCACGCGCACGCGCCAGATTGCCGGCACGGCAGATAGTCTTGCAGATCTAGGCCGGCATTTCGGTGGCCAGCTTTACGAGGCGGAGGTGCGCTACCTCGTGAAAAGCGAATGGGCACGCACAGCCAAGGACGTGCTCTACCGCCGCACGAAACATTACCTGCACTTGACTGAGGCAGAACAGGCTGCCTTTACCGCCTGGTTTGACGAAGCAAATCTCGCCAGTGCCGCCTGAGACCGGAGACCGCCCATGCCGCTGACGCTTTCCCTCAACACAAACCCGCTGGTGAACCGTTTTGCCGAGCCGGCCGATCTCATCGAAACGGTGGCGCGCGACCTGAAAGTCCGCGACCTGCAGCTGACCCATGAGTTCATCAACCCGAGCTGGCCGGCGCCCGTCATCCGCCGCCTGACGCGGGAGATGGGCACTGCCCTTAACCGCACCGGCGTTCGCGTGACCAGCGGCATGACCGGACCCTATGGCCGCCTCAACCATTTCGGCCATCCGGATGCCGATGTGCGGCGCTATTATATCGACTGGTTCAAGACCTTTGCCGATATCACCGCCGATCTCGGCGGCACCTCCGTCGGCACGCAGTTTGCGATCTTCACCTATAAGGATTTCGATGATCCGGCCCGTCGCGAAGAGCTGATCAAGATCGCCATCGACTGCTGGGCCGAGGTGGCGGAACATGCCAAGGGTGCCGGCCTCTCCTTCCTGTTCTGGGAACCGATGAGCGTCGGGCGCGAATTCGGCGAAACGATCGCAGGCTGTCTTCACCTTCAGGATCGGCTGACATCAGCGAATATGGCGATCCCGATGTGGATGATGGCCGATATCGACCACGGCGATGTCACCTCCGCCAATCCGGACGATTTCGACCCTTATGCCTGGGCCCGCGCCGTGCCAAAAGTGTCGCCGATCATCCACATCAAGCAGAGCCTGATGGACAAGGGCGGTCACCGGCCGTTCATCGCCGAATTCAACGCCAAGGGCCGCATCCATCCCGAGCCGCTGCTCGAAGCCTTTGCGCAAGGCGGCGCGGAGAACAACGAGATCTGCCTAGAACTGTCCTTCAAGGAGCGCGATCCGAACGACCGTCAGGTGATTTCCCAGATCGCCGAAAGCATTGCCTTCTGGGCACCCCATATCGAGAGCGGCATCAAGGACCTGCATATCTGATCCGATCTCATCAGACAGCGGCTCTTGCAGGAAACGGCGCAGAGGGCGAATTGCAGGAGATCCTTGTCTTGACCAGCCTGACGACAGACAGCAGCAGAAGGAAGAGCAATGGCCCGCCGCAGTGACAGCGATCCCGAAGAAAGCCTGGCGATCCGCGCGGCCTGGCTGCATTACGCTGGCGGACTGACGCAGGCTGCGGTGGCAAAACGGCTCGGCGTGCCCTCTGTTAAGGCGCATCGACTCATTGCACGCGCGGTGGCCGACGGTGCCGTCAAGGTCTCGATCGATGGCGCCATCGTCGAATGCGCCGAACTGGAAGCTCAGCTTTGCGATCGCTATGGGCTCGCTACCTGCGAGGTGGCGCCGGATCTGGGAGAGGACGGCCTGCCGCTTCGCGCGCTCGGCCTTGCCGGCTCCAGCTTCCTGCGCCGCACGATCGAGGGTGGCGATTACAAAGTCATCGGCCTTGGCCATGGCCGCACACTGGCTGCTGCGGTGCGCCAAATGCCGCGCTTTGAAGCGACCGGCGTGTGCTTCGTATCACTGCTTGGTGGGCTCACCCGCAATTACGCCGCAAATCCGCATGACGTGATGTATAATCTGGCGGAGAAGACCGGGTCGCAATCCTATGTGATGCCAGTACCCTTTTTTGCCAACTCTGCAGAAGATCGCGAAATCCTGCTGGCCCAGCGCGGCGTGCGGGAAATCTTTGACATGTCGAACGGTGCCGGCCTCAAATTCGTCGGCATCGGAACGGCAGACGCCAGCGCACAGCTTGTTGCCTCCGGTATGATCGAACGGCGGGAAATCACGGAAATCGCCGCCGTCGGCGCTGTCGGGGAAATGCTCGGCCACTTCTTCGATGGAGATGGCCGCGTCCTCGAAACGACGCTCAGTGCCCGCACGCTCTCGGTCGATCTCGAAACGCCTGAACAGACCCGCATCGTAGCAATCGCGGGCGGGTTGCAAAAGCTTGCCTCGATCCGCGCCGTCCTGCGCAGCCGCCGCCTCAAAGGCCTGATCACCGACGAACCGACCGCCCGCGTGCTGGTGAGCTGACAAGAGGATTTACAGGCACATCTGACGATTGCAGCCGAACACCTGGAATAAAAACAGCCAAAGCCACGTGCGCGGATTGGCATCAGTTGGAAGATGAACAAGGCAATGGCAGAGGCGAAACCTTTGTCGAGGGCCGATAGCCGCTGACGCGATGCGTGATCCCCCATTCAGCGTTTCGTCATTTCGCCTTTCTACTCCATGCGCGAGGCGACGGCCTCGCACGCGGAGACCTCCGGGAAGATTGGAGCGGAGAACATTGCACTGGGCCAACGAGCGGCCTGGACCGGCGAGTTCTCAACTCCGATGTTGAAGGAGTGCAACCTCCACATCGTGGAACTGGATTATTTCGGACGGCGCGCGCCTGCGGGTTTCCCAAAAGTATACCGGCATTGTATCCATCCGGTGCGCGGCGGCGTTGCGCGTCACGGCATTTCCAGTGGGCAGGAATCAGTTATTGTTGACCGTGGTTCCGACCAACATACTGCTTTTGCGGAATATGTCGGAGGGGTCTTGCCGACGCTGCGGTAGGCGTTGCAATCTTCGCCTCCCCTTCAACGGCTGGCTTCAGCCGAATCTTCCGCGCTGCTCGTTTGGGCGGTCGCAACTCTTAGGCTTTGGCAATTTTACAGGCGCCGTGTTGGCCGTCGGCGTAGCCGCAGCCTGGCTGGGGGAGAAAGCATCAACACGCGAACCGCTGGCGTGACCGATGATGAGGCAAGCGCTCTTTCCTCTATATTTCTAGGCGAGATCGCGATCAGCAGCCACTTCACGTTGCATTACTGAGTCATGCTCGCAGGTTCGATCCTGCGCTCGATGGGCGGCATGACCACATGAAAAGGCTGGTAAATTGAACCGCTGGATGCAAATTAGACAGATCGGATGACGCCTTTTGTGAAAATGAAACATCCAAATGGTCGATCGTCCGTAGTCGCGACAACAGCAAATGCACCAGCCGCCACATCGTAGAATCTCGTCCTCTCAACGGGCTGGAAGCCAACCTCCCGCTGCTCTATTTCGTTTACTATTTTTGCGACATCGTCATGAACCGACGTGCCGTAGCCGAGGTCGCCGTCAGGGACCATTTTCACAACGGGCTTTTCGAGGAAATCGTCGACCGGCATCAGCTTCAATATATCGGTGATGATTGAAACGAGAGGGACCCCTACAATCGGCAAGACGCGTTGATGACGGGAATATGCTGGATAATTGGCATCCACCACTACGAGACAATCACCATGCCCCATTGCTGCGAGTGCCCAAAGAACGTCTGGACTCAGATGCTTCGGGATATTTTTCAACATTGTCATACTATTCCAGTCATCCCTGTAGAGTTGCTTCGATCATGTCGTGGCCGAGATTATCCAGGGGACAGACTGGCAAAAAATCGAGTCAGTGGCAATGAAATCCACCTCTCGTCTACAGATATGGCATCTTTTGCGAACGTCAGCCAGGGACCGAAACAGGATGCTGGGAGCGTTGGCCGGAGCGCTTTCCGTATCTCCCGACATTGCCAAAACGACGAGGGTTCAGTCCATTCGATTGACCGCCTTTCACGCCAAACACACAGAGCGCCGGCCGCGCCTTGCCATCCCCGACGCTCAGCACGATGAACTCGAAGCACGCGTGAGAAGGTGGTCTCGGCTCGCCTGCATCGACGTGCTGGCGGACGATTATCTGTAACAAATTGCCGGACTGAAGTAGCAGTCCAATCCCGAATGTCGAGGTTGCCATTCGCGTCCTGATCCAGACGGTGGTAATTTGCGAACACTCGGCGATAAGCCATCATCCCCGTAGGTGCATAGTTCAATTGCCAACTTCATTGGCTTTGATGGGCGGTCCTCGGTGTTATGGAGCAACATTTAATCGCGCCCGCTGGCAACGTTCTCATGGCGCGGCTTGTGGCTGCCGAGATTGATAAGGTGAAAAAAACGGAAAAAAACTCCTCGACCATTATGGCGAGGAGCTCCAGAGCAAATATTTGAAGTGCTCGAATTTACACGTTTTGTTGGTTGCGGGGGCAGGATTTGAACCTGCGGCCTTCAGGTTATGAGCCTGACGAGCTACCGGG